>CAWCZE010000001.1:0-76410 GCA_963800015.1 uncultured Verrucomicrobiae bacterium
TGCGCCGCGACTTGGGGGTTCGATCTCGCCGCGCATCCGCAAAATCGATTTCTGCGGCAATCGCTTGCGGGAAAAGAACAGTGCCTCGCGCGCCATCCGAAAATTGCTCGGTTCGTCGTCCGGCGGTATGCATGCCCTCGTCCCCGAAAGAGATGAGCATGCGATCCCAAGGCAGGTCGGCGCCCGATGCGCGCGACCTCGGGATAAACGGGGCGCGGTGTAATTGGGCCCGAGAGGGCGATGCGTTCGTTCCGCTCCGCCAACGCCTTGTGGGCAAGATCGACAATGAAGTTGGCCGCGTCTGGCGACAAAGTTCTTCGTTCGGACGATTTAAAAAAAAAAAAAAAAAAAAAAAAAAAAAAAAATTTAAAAAAATGGTGCGTCTGAAAACAGGGCATTGAAAAATCAAGCTAAAATTTAGATCGCGCAGTGCGACTGTCCGCGCTTTTCCAGATAGCGCTGATAAATTCCTCGGCCCGCCAAAATTTCGGGCGCCGGCTCGATTGAAGTAACGATCGGGCGATCGAAACCCCGCCGCTTGGTCAATTTTCGTTTTGCGACGCTTCCGCGGCCCCCTTTTGCTCGGGCGCGTCATAAAAAATCACAGAGCGATATTGCGTTCCGACATCCGGTCCCTGACGGTTCAACGTCGTCGGGTTGTGATTCGACCAAAAAACGTCCAAAAATTGGTCGTAGCTAATCTCCGAGGGATCGATTCCACTCCACGACTTCGGCGTGTCCGGTTCTGTCGCTACAAACGTCCTCGTAGCTGGGATTTTCCTTCCTTCCGCCGGCGTAACCGACTGCGGTAGAAGTCACGCCTTTCAGTTTTCGAAAAATCTCTTCCACTCCCCAAAAACAACCCGCGCCAAACGTCGCTTTCTCCGTCGCCATCTCAGATGATCGGATGAGTGCCGGCAGGCGCAACCACCCTTGCACTTGCCTTTGCCGGGGCGCGGCAAACAAGATGTCGGGAGTATACTTGCGCCTGTGACCACCGTGGTGACCTGTGCGCCTTGGCTGTCCGGTTCCTAAATAAAGCCGGCGCCGCCCTTCAAAAGCCGGAGTGAGATCGGGCCATTGGCCGCCGCCCAAATAATCGAGAAGAGCAAAGAGCCGATCCGGATCTAGACGACTTCGGAGGGCCCGAATTTTTCGAGCCGGTGTCCCGATTATTGGAATCATGTCCTCGTGAGGCGCGGCTCAACGTGGTCGGAAAGCTGGCGGTCCGCACCGATGTGGCCCGCAATTTTGTGTAACCGGCTGCATTTCGAACGGGATCGCCTTCTCTATCCCGAGATCAGCCGACCAGGAAATCCGGGGGCCGGTTTTTATCGTTGGGCTTCCGCGCAGTGGAACAACTTTCTTGCACACTTTGCTTGGCGACCGATCCGACCATCGGGTACCGCTGACATGGGAAGTGATGTCGCCTTCGCCGCCGGACAACAAAGACCGACGAACAACGCGTTCGCTACGCCAGCCGCGATCTCGCGATGTTGCGCTGGCTGGCGCCGACTTTTCGAACGCGTTCACGCGACCGGCGCCGACCTGCCGCAGGAATGCGTTTCGCTGATGAGTCCGACGTTCCTGAGCGACCAGTTCGATACGATGTACAATCGTTCCGTCCTATCGGCGTGGTTTTTCGGTCAGGACCTTCGGCCGGCCTACGAATTTCACCGGCGCTTCCTGCAACATCTTCCAGTTTCGACGATCAGCCGAGCGATGGACCCTAAAGGCGCCGGCCCACATGTTTTTCGCCCTGCCTCTGTCGATCTATCCGGACGCCAGGTTCGTGCAGCTCCACCGCGATCCCATCGAAGCAGTCGCCTCGGTTTCGAGTTTGCTCACAATTCTGCGACGTGTTTTCAGTGATTCGGTCGATCCCGTTCAGATCGGGCGCGACGCGATGGTTTACTGGTCGGAGGCATTAGAAACATTTATGCGGGTGCGCGACCAATTACCACCGAACCGCATTTGCGATCTTACATTACGACGACGTTCGTCGCGATCCCATCGCCGCCGCCGCGTCAGGTTTACCGGTCATTTCGGCTGGGCGCTTCGATACTCAAGTTAGAACGGAAAATGCGGGGTGTGCTCTGGCCGAGCAAAACTCGCGAACAAATGCCGCTCACCATTACAATGCGGCTTACTTTCAGTTGAAGAGAACCAACAGTTTTGCCGAATACAGCGAGCGATTCGGCTTATCAGCGACAAGAAAGGCGGTTAAAGCAAACAGCAACAGGGCGGAAGCCGCTGCCTAAAAAAAACGGCTTGTGAGTTCGGCCAAGTATCCCCCAGTAGCTGGCAAGGCGCTATTGAGCTTGCGCCAGTAACTGGCTAGGAATTAAACCTCGGCTGGCACCCTCGCGAATGCAGTTTCCGCCCAAGGAATTCAAGGACCGTGACGCTGGTATCGAGCTGCTGTCGGATACGCAGTCGGCGCCTGGCTCACTCTTCAAGTAGCTATCGCTTCTTCTTTCCGCTCTGGAGGCGCCGCATTGGATCATGAAGATTGCTGACCTTGCGGTTCTGTTCGGATTTCGTCGCCTCGCTCTGCTGGTCGGCTGGAGACAGGAACGTTCACTCTCGTTGCAGGTGGTCCGTGGGGGCGGCGACTCACACCGTCGACGATTTAATTATTGGTGCGACCGCTTTACTACCCGCGCTCGTGAGTCGCCATTGCTTTTCTTCTCTTTCTATCATCCGGCCGCGCCCCTCTGCGCCACGTTCTGCGGAAACGTCGATAAACTTCTGAAAGGAGCATCGCCGTCCTACCATTCGTCAAACTTGAGCGAAGAACACGCGAACGCGTTTTTCGCCGATGGAATTCAGGATGAAATTCTTAGTGACTTGGCGAAGATCGCTGATCTGAAGGTGATCAGTCGCACCAGTGTGCAGCAATATCGCGCCAACACGCCCCGCGCGCAATGTTCGCGAAATTGCGCAACAAATCGGGGGGGGTCGATCGACGTGCTGGAGGGCAGTGTCCAGCGAACCGGCAACAAGGTTCGGGTGACGGGCTCAGCTAATCGACGCGCGCAACGATGCGCATGTTTGGGCAGAACATTACGATGGCGACCTCAGTGACGTCTTCGGCATTCAGACATCAAATCGCACAAACTATTGCCGATCAACTTCGGATTCGCCTTTCTCCAGCGGAACAAGCCGCGATCAGCTACTCGCCCTTCTACTCGGGATTCCGAGGCGCACGATTTTTATTTGCGGGGAAACCAGCTGCTTTATCAAAGGTTTTAGCAGACTACAGTCATGCCAAAGGAGATATTGGCCGATGCCCTCGATTTATTTGGGAAGGCAATCGCGCGCGATCCGAATTTTCGTTCTCGCCTACTGCCGCGCCAGCCAGGGCGCACGCTACGCTTTTACTGGTTAGAGATCGACCACACTCCTCAACGCCTGGCCCTTGCTGATGAGGGTTTGCTCAACAAAGCGCAGTCTGTTCAACCGGATTCGGATGATGTCCATTTCGCCCGCGGTTGGTACCTTCTTTCAGGGCCTCCGCGATTACGACCAGGCGCGCGCTGAACTCAAACTTGCGCAACGCTCAATGCCTAACAATCCCGAGATTTTTAGTCTGGCCGGCGCAATTGATCGACGTCAGGGACGATGGGACCAATCGACCCCGAAGAATTGAAGCGCGCGGTCGTAGCTGGATCCGCGCAACTGTGTTTCATTTGCAGCAGCTGGCGCTCAGTTATCACGTGCTGCGGCGTTATACGGATGAGGAGCAAGTTTACAATCGTGCGCTGGTGATTCTTTCCGGACGATAAGAGCATCGCGGTGTCGCGCGCTCATATCGATTTGGACGCGCGCGCTGATACGGGCCCAATTGCGCGAGGTTGTGACCAGATCGATCCAGACCGATGCAAAGGCGGCCGACGAATTCCCAGCGGGTCTGCTTGAGCAAACATTATGTGACCGCGACCGAAAAAGCGCCGGCCGAGCGCGCAATTAACAATCACAACCAACGAAAAATTTTCTTATTTCGAACTCCGCCTGGGTTCGTAGAGGGATTTATTGCTCGCTGCTTTGGCGACGAAACGCGGCGCGAAATCGGCCTTTACTCGCGCCCGCGTGGAACAGAAAAAGATTGCACGGCATCAACCGGACTATGCCGCGGGCCTCGGCGTTCTCGGCTTGATCGACGCTGCACTTGGCCAAAAACATGAAGCGATTCGAGAAGGTGAACGGGCATGTGAATTAATGCCGATGCAGAAAGATGTCATGGACGGCGCGGAATTAACTATAAACCTTGCTTTGATTAATACTTGGGGCTGGTGAAAAGGACCGCGCCTTCGAGCAGCTGCACAACCTTGTTCGGTTCCAAGCAATCTCAGTTACGGATTGTTCAAATTACATCCGGAATGGGATCCATTGCGAAGCGATCCGCGGTTCGATCAACTGCTCGCGCGACGATCACGATCCGCCGGAGCTGTAGCGGCGACTCTGACGCCGTTGTTAGAAGATCGGCGGTCGGAGACCGCCGCTACAAAATCTTACATCACCATTCCGCCATCGACGCAGACGACCTGGCCGGTGATGTAACTCGCTTCCGCTGAGGCCAGAAACGCGACTGCGTTCGCAACATCTTCCGATGTTCCGGTTTTGCCGAGAGGAATATGGGACTGAATTGTCTTTTTGATTTCGTCGGACAACCCGGCGGTCATATCGGTGGTGATGAATCCGGGCGCGATCGCGTTAACGGTAATATTGCGACTGGCTAACTCGCGGGCGAGCGATTTGGTAAAGCCGATCAATCCGGCCTTGCTGGCGGCGTAATTGGTTTGCCCGGCGTTACCGATCAGGCCAATGACCGACGTGATATTAATGATTCGGCCGCTGCGTTGCTTGATCATCCCCGCAAGATCGACTGGGTGAAATTGAACGCGCCGCGCAAGTTCGTGTTGATCACGGTGTCCCAATCTTCGATCGACATCCGCATCGCGAGTCCGTCGCGCGTCACTCCGGCGTTGTTGACCAGGATGTCGATCTTGGTGAAATCTTGAGGATTTGCTCGCCGGTTTTCTGGACCGCAGCATGATCCGCCACATCCACGGCGTAATGCTTGGCCGAATCGGCTGTCAGGAGCGCACTGACAAATTTATTTCGTCGGCGGTGCGCTTCGCATTTCCTTCGCTCCGACTCACGCACGCGACCCGCGCGCCTTCGGCTGCAAGCCGCAGCGCGATCGCATGTCCGATCCCCCGCCCCGCACCGGTGACAATCGCATTTTGATTCTCAAATCGCATCGCAGACTATTCCACGCGATGAATACCCTTTATGCAAGTGGGAACGCGTTCGCAACCGTCCAAATCTCGGACCGCTCGCAAGTTCGCAAACCAAAAAAATTTGCGGCAGCCCGTTGGGACTGCCGCAAAAGCTTTCGGTAGGAATCGATCAATTACCGGCCGCCATTATTCGTGGTCGTTTCCGGTATCGTTAAGCAGATCATCTTTTTTGCCTAGCGAATTCATCGACTTGCGTGATGTTCCAGGCTCGCGGGTTGTCGGCTATATTGGTGGTCGCTCCGTTCGTAGCTTGAACCCGGCGCCATAGTGGTCTTTTTGGCCGGTTCCCTTGGCCGGTTCAGTTCCGGTCATTTCGCCGCGGTTCTTATGACTTTGATTCTGAGTGGTTTTCTTCTTCGTCTTGGCCGACGTGGCGATGTCGTTATTCGCGTTGGTGTCGTTCGTCGCCGAAACAGAGGTTGAATTGTCCCTCTGGTTACTCCCGCCGCCGGTTCCCGTCTCAGTTCGCGCCTGGGCGAACGCGAGGGTCGGGAGCGCCAAACCTGCTGCCAAAATTACAGCTAAGATTGTTTTCCCCTTCATCATGTTGTGTTCCTTCTTGTTATTGTTTTGGTTCGTAGTTGTCCGGCTGATACGCGACCGTTTCTCAACTCTTGAGATATAAGTTGTGACTCCGGACCCCTGACGAGCGTTCAAACCTGCGACGTCAGCAAAATTCTGATTCGAGGAACGGAATCAGTCTCAGGTGTGGTTAGAAAAGAAAAATGAAAAGCAGGCGAGAAGACGCTTGTGTTGCGCCGGCGGGGTCAACGAAAGAAACGTGGTAATACCACACCAAGAAAATCGCTAAGGCCGTGGCCGATCATGTTTGCCACAAGATCGCGACGCCAAACATAGAATACTGTCGCGATCGTCCCAAGCACCAACGCAATGATGATATTCGGGACACCGCCAGTCCAATGGATGCCAGCAAAAATCGCGAGCGGAATTGCCGCAGAAACAACGCGGCCACAACCAATTGCCTCGAGCCGTTCGATCGCGTAACCGCGGAAAAATAGTTCCTCGACATGATCCCCGCTCGAATGACCATCAGGGTTTTGAGCCATATCGGAATTTTGTTGAACTGGCTGAGCCAGGGCCACGACCGTATCCGGTGAACTGGATACCATCATGAGCAGCGACTTTACAAACGCCGGCGAGAATGCATTCCATACCGAAGGGATTGGCGCCACGGCACGACGCCGAGACGAATCGAGCTTAATGGCAGCCGTTCGCCGAAACGAATCACCACGATCAGCAAGCAGCCATGGAGTGATACGGGCGACTTCTCTCCAGGCATTAGCTGAAGTTGTATCTGGCACACGAAGGGCGCGGGACCCGAATCGCAGAACGAGGAACCCGAAAAGGGCGATAAAAAGACCCACCCACGTGAATGGAGAAATTCTCGAGCGCATCGATTTAGGCGACACTAGCCATTCACTGGAAAGGCCATAATCTTCGGGCTAACGAGAACAGAGATGAGCGAGGGCGGTCGAGCGCATGCGTCGATCGAAGTAGAAATGTGGAAACTATGTTCAAAACCGAAGCATACGCCGGCACCTCGTTCGCTCCATCGCATGGTCAGGCGCTTTACCTCGCACGCACGATATTCTTGGCTAGCGTCTTGAATCTCAGTCCATCTCTCTGCGTCACGGTAATCGTCACATGACCAGTCTTGCTAATCTTCGTATCGCTGACGATACCCGATTTTCCGGTATGAGTGCCGCCCGTGACTTTGCACTTGGCACCGTCTTTGATGTTGCTTTGTAAGTTCGTTTTCATGTGGTTTGAACATTCGCCGCTAACGAGATACAACATCAGCAACGGCGCGAGTTACAACACATATCGCTGAGCCAGCCAAGAGAAGATGGCGCCGAACAGAATGAATTGAACGACCACGTATCCAGCGTCGATCGCTGCTAGCGTCAGAGTGCGCCCGGCGAACAGATAGGCGATAACATGGATGGAGTAACCCAAGCCAGACCGATGGCCGCGCCTGTGCCAAGCGCTGCGCGAAGACCCGGCCTCGGACCCACAAACGCGCCGAATACCACAGCCGCTACTAAGTCAGGGTGATCGCCAGTCCAAATAGCGTTGACCGCGCAACCCGTGGTTTGAAGTCGCGGCCGACTCCCATTTCGCGCATCCACGGTTTACTGAACAGTGGACCGTACCAAAGGCCGCCGAGGATGAAGGCCGTAACAGTCGAGACAATAACGGCAATCCAACTTATTTGAGGCATAATTTCGTCACGCTTGTTGGTTGAGGTTCTGCGCTCGGCTGAAAATCCGCCCTCATTGGGACCGTGATTAACTGGACGTGTATTCGTCAGCTAGCCCGTTCGCGTTAGTGCAGGATTTCAAATGCTCAAAGCTGACGAGTTGGCGCGTCGTTTGATCCCAAAGTTTCAGCTTCGCGCAAGCAAGACTCGTCCTGAGGGTGATTGTCGGCGCCTTGGCAAACGCAGGATGGGCAGCATGGCAGAGCTCCAAATTATAATTGGGAATTCCAGGGCTAAGATGATGGATGTGATGGAAGCCAATACTACCTGAAAACCACTGCAGTATTTTCGGTAGTCGATAAAACGAACTTCCGTGGAGCGCTGCCGCGCAATAGCTCCACTCCTCCGACGGTGTCCAATAAGCGTTCTCAAATTGATGCTGGATATAGAACAACCAGATTCCAATGCCGCCCCCGACTATGGTAATCAGCAGTTGGGTAATTAGAAATTCTCGCCATCCGAAAACCACACTCAGTGTCACCCATAGGCCCAATACCCAAAGGTTTGTCATCCAGACCGACCAGACCGACCGGCGAGGAGCGGTGCGGCCTGGGACGCGGTGTAAACAAAGAAAAACGAATAAAGGGGCAATCGAGAACAGAACGACCGGATTGCGTGTAATCGCGTACACACAACGGCGCCACCGCGGTGAACTTAAATATTCCTCGACTGTCATCGTCCAAACATCGCCAATCCCACGCCGACCGAGGTCCCCTGAAGTGTTGTGGTGGACGGCATGTTCCCACCGCCAATGGTAGAAGGGCATGAAAACCATCAGGCCCGCAACGGTGCCGATAATGTCGTTCGCAACTTTGGATTGTGTGAAAGATCCATGACCGCAGTCATGCATAATAATGAAGACACGAATGACCCAAAGACCGGCAAGAAGTGTAAGACAAAGAGCTAGACGTACGAAAATCTCCACTCCAATAAATGGCGCCCCATAACAACACATACATCGCCATACTATTAGCGACCTGG
Source organism: uncultured Verrucomicrobiae bacterium (assembly GCA_963800015.1). Lineage (GTDB taxonomy): Bacteria > Verrucomicrobiota > Verrucomicrobiia > Chthoniobacterales > UBA10450 > AV40. The sequence continues at coordinate 8,569 of CAWCZE010000001.1, forward strand.
ATCGCGGCGCGCCAAGCAGAGCGTTTCTGGAACTGCATTACACGGGCTTTAGCTCTGTTAGAGGAGGTAGTGGACCTACTTTGTCAGGTTGCGGTGCGCTAGCAGAGTTTGGAGACATATGCGGCCGATCCCGTGTCAGTCGGCTGGTGAATAGTTGAGATCGCGTTAGGGCGTCGCAACGAACCGCAGTCCCTCAGAACTTTCGCCGGCCCGAAGATGCGCTGAAACTTGGGCAGCCTAATCGGATCCGATACTCAATTCGAGGTTTTTATGTGTAGGCCTCTACCTCACCGGAGGCCTTAGCATATATACAATCGATGCCGGTGAACGCTAATCGACCAGCCGGTGATCGTCTCAACGTCTGCTCGCCGAATCTTTGCGTCTTCGGCGAACGCTGCTGATGAGCGAGGTTGTGGTACCCGGTCAGCTGGCAACGCTGGAAGCTCAAGTGAAATCGGAAGCGATGAGAAGGCGTGTCACCATGTAAAAGATGGAGATAAGCCGCGGGCGGGGTCACTAGCAAAGACGCTGAAGTTTTTCGCAATGGGCCGTTGGTTATATCGATTGGTTAAAGGTTAAGGCCATGACATCCCGTGCACGAGAAGGCCAGAATATTAGACTCAGCTCGCAAGAAATATAAATCGCAAATCGCTTTCTCACAAAGCGCAGGAAGATCGCCGTTCTCGATGCGCAACCTACTCCATCACGTTCCTCACCACAATCTTGTAGTCGAGTGACCCTGCAAGCCGTTCAAATTGCTCCCGCCCTTTGACGTTTGGACCTCCTAGCAGAACCCAATCAAGGCCAATGCGCCCATGTTCAACGGAAAATTGGACGTTGACCGCGTTATCGTCAGTGAGTGGAACTCCGGCAGGTGTAAAGACAAAGCTGCGAAGCTATTGTCTTTGCCTGTGCTTTTGCACGAGTAAAAACGGCCGGAATATCCTTCACGGTAATTTCAAACTCGGTCAGCCCTGCGTAAGCGGCTGCGATCCTAGCGGAATCGTAGCCATATTGCTTACGTAAACATCTGACCGATACGATCGGACAAAACTGACTCCACCCCGGTGAGTAATCGAGAGTCCGTAAACTGATGCACCCGTCACAGTTGCCTCGTCAAAACGCTCCCCACTAACTGTGGTGATCGTACCAGGCTCTTCGGATCGCGCGATGATAACCGTCGACAACGCAAGTAGTAACAGAGATACCAACAATTTCATTCTGGAGCCGTGTAGCGTTTCTGCCATCTAACGAAAATAAGCTGAGCGACCGCTGACGAGAGCGAGCCGTGTTTTGCGTTTAAGTATTGAAGTCATCGAAAGTAAATTTATCGCCGGTCAGCGGTTCGCTCCATCGCATGCTTAGGCCTCTCACAGTTAAAACCCAAGTTTCGGAAACACTTCGAACACCGCGATTACCTGCACAACAAGAATGATGATCGCCATAAAAGTATGGATGCGGATGTTTACGGACCGGATACCGATCAGGCAGGCCGGTATCGCCGGGGCCCCATATATGAATGCCCCGATACCGTTGCCCTGGATATATGGCCAGCCTCCCTTCAGCCACGCGTCGACAATGTCCGCGAACGTCGCGATCAAATAGAGAGGATAGAACCATTGTCGCTTGGACAAAAAGTATCTCATCCAAGTCCTCGATCGTAGCCCATTCGCGCGGAAGCAGGAGCACGGCGAGGAGAAAGAGAATAACGGCATAACTAATGATGAAAAAATAATGCAGCAGAGTCCAGCTCTTCAGGAGCGCCAGAAGTCGAAATTCCCACCCCCAGAAAGATACCATCCAAATAAACAGGATTAGTAGCCAGGTAGCGTGCGGCCAGCTCAGGCGCAGGCGCGCTCCATGTCCGGTAATGCGCTCGATGGCCGAGCCTACCCCGATGAGGATATAGGTGATGCCAAGACCGATAATGATCGACGTAAGCACCATCACATGCTGGAACTGATCGTTCATTGGAGTGCTTTAGGTGCTAACGAATTCATATCCAGGGAACACGCCGTGGCGCGCGATTATCTTTTTCCTCCAGTTGCGCGGCCCTTTGGCGGCGCGAGTTCGGTGAACTTGATACGCATGCGGAGGTGGCGCGGATGTAGAGTTTTTTCATGAACATTTGAAGTTATCGCCGAAACAAATGCGATTCACGTCGCAACGCTTATTCCAAGATCGAAAGTCGTGCGATTGAAATCATCTTCGAACTCGCCTGGTCGCCGGCTGTTCTGGTGTCGATAGTGAGCTCTGACCCCGCTTTGCTGCCCCAAACTTACTCTGCGCTGTCAACGATATTCTTGGGTCTAACGAGAACAAGATAAGCCACTCCGAAAGCTTTCGCGAGTTGGCTTCATGGTTTGGTTAGATCTTTGGCGGCGGCGGAGGCAGACAACCGTTTTGTCTCTAATTCGTTTGTCCAACGCAAGACTCTGGGGACGCGATTATGACATCGTGACTATTGCCGGACACTGATCACCCACGTTGGGTGGTTTCCTACCCTCCTAGCATGCTCATTCCCTTGTTGCTGCGCCTTCATCACCGCTTGAGGGTCGTTAGCACTGAACTTCGATCCTTTCCAACCGCAGCTACAAACAGCTTGAAAAGCGGCGCCATTGGCATTGATAGCAATTATGGCAATGACGCACAAAACGACAGTCAGGAAAAGGATGAGTATAGATCGATGTTTCATAAAATTAGGTTGCCTTCTTTTGAATGATTCACCTTAACATGAAATGCTCCGGTTCGGTTGATACCTTCGACCTGACGATTCAGTTGATGGCGAGGCGTACAGCATAGACCTAACGAAAACAAGCTGAGCGACCGCTACCATCGAAGACATCACGGCCGGAGTGCGTGGCGCCGAAGACGCGAATCGCACTAGGGAAGCCGGGGACTTGGATGGAATCCAAGCGGTAGCGTGCGGTGCATTAAGTTTCAGTATCGAAGTCATCAAAAGTAAATTTTCTGCCGGTCAGCGGTTCGCTCCAGCGCTTGGTTAGATGCGGTCGAATTGCTATTGAATTGGTTGAAGCAAAGTCTCCTGCTCCGCGACTAAGACCCATTTGTCGCTCCGGCGGACATAAACGTGAGTATCGGCCGTCTTGCCTATGAAAGGCTTGCCATCCGCATGCTTGCCCGTGTCGATGATGCGACACGTAACACAGCGGCATCGCCGTAGATGCGTATTACCGGATCCTCGATTTGCGTGTGCGTGTCAATGTCTCCGCTGACTTGACTCAGGGCCACAGCTTGAGCAAATCGGTATTATTTCGACGCTCACCCTTGAATGACCAAAACTGAAAATCGTCTCCGATGATCGCGTTCAACGTTACAATGTCATTCTTCTGCCACGCTTCGATCATCGCGTGGTGTAGCCGAAGAATCTCTTGCTCATCCCGTGAGTTATCAGCCGCAAGCACCGTCGCCGTAACAACCGTGGTGACGACAAGCAGGATCAACAATGTGGTAAGTCTTAGCATCTAACGAGAACAAGCTGGGCCGCCCCGACCCAAGCGGGCTCTGCTAAGAACTTCAATCTTCTATCTTCCATCTGCTCATTCGTCTGCGGCCAGCCGTTCGCTGCATCGCCTGGTCAGACTCATTGGCCAGCGGCTGTTTGCGCAGGCCGTAGTGACGGCCTCTCGTCCATCACTTGAAAGCTGTCGGTCAGCCATTTGCCGTCTCGCTTCAGCATGAGTCGAAAGACGTGTGATACCCGGTTGCCCTCAGGCGTCCCGTCGGCCTTGAGCTGATCGATGGTGTCTTGCCGCGTGTGAACTAACGCTATGTCCGGACGAATGAACCTGATCAACCGAAAGAGCAAGGGAAGCTGTTTTCGGTGTCGCATCCCCCCCGGGCGCAGCAAAAATGCGGGTCACAAATTTCTCGATTTTCTTCCTTTCCCTCCTTTTCGATTCCATACGCATTGATCCAATAGGCGCCAGGGGTGTATCCGCCATCGTGTGTGCCACATCGAACTTGCCCCAGCCCTCGTCCACGGCGTCCGTCACCACTTTCTGAATCGCAGCCACGTCCTCCGCGCTGTGCTCCCTTCTATTTTGGGCTCCGCATTTTGAGCGGATGCGAGAAGCGGAACCATCGCGACAGTAAAGCTGCCACAGTTGGGTCGTGTTTCATTTCGAGAATGTAAGTAAAAGAGAGCCCCCGCGCTATTGTTTTGAGCCTAACGAGACCACGATGAGCGACGGCCACCGAAAGCGAGGATGGCTCAAATGAAAGTGATTTAATCATCTGAAATGTGAACACGCACGGCTGGCCGTTGGCTCCATCGCATGGTTAGGCGTCAGTGGGGCCATCCCGCGATAATAGCAACTAGACCCAAGCCCGTAAACACGATCATCCCGCCGAGCCACGCCCAGGGTTGCGGCGCTGAAAACGGAAAACTGCGAGAGGGAGAACTGTTGTCGTAATACACGGGAATAGCGCCGCCGATCTGGCGAGAAGGAACTCCAGGAACGCCCCACATGCGACCGATGCCAGTGCCGGCATATTCGACGCCGGCGACGGAATACCTGTAAGCCACGCGTATCGAATCCGCGCTCGACTCACCAGCGGGAACGCCGGGGCCAGTGTCGGTGATGACTCCGGGCGTCCGCACGAAGAGGAATGGATTGCTCGGACGTAGCCGAACGATCAGACGCTGATTGCCAATACGATGCACGACGGCCCGAACCATAAACTGTCACGCTTCCGCAGCGACATGCGTTTAGCTTAACATCACAACAGCGAGGAAGGACATCCAAATGGCAGACGCTTACATTGAACCAAAGCCCACCGTCCGACATGAGCATGACGCCATTGATCACTATGTGATCGAGCACGCAAACGGCGCAAAAATAGCGGGCCATAAAAACCACAAGGAGAGGCGATCCAAGCTGCAAGGCAAGCGGGCACCATCCGCTTGTCGCTCGCGTCCGTGGCACTGATAAGGGAAACGCTGATCATTTGCGGTCGTCGGAACGACAATCCGAGCCGAGGGATTGCTGAACATAAAAGGCGATTAGGCGCCGAAGACTTCGAGAAAGGCGACTTCGAAGGCGAGCGCTTCCTGAATATTGCGGCCAAGATTGTCGCGCAGTTCCTCCAGCCGCTGAATTCGCCGCAATACAGCCGGAACACCAAAACGTTCGGCAAGTGTCGCGGTTTCTTTTTTCGCCATCGGCAGATTGTGTTCTGGACTCCGGTGCAGCGCGAAGAACGTCCGACCAAAATTCGACAAGAACTTCAATCAGCATCGCGCGGCGTTGGATGTAGAGACTTTCCGTCAGCGCCTTGTAATATTCCCTCCGGTCTTCCAGCCATGCGCCGTCGGTCGCATTGCGATATCGTGCTTCTTCATTTTCCAAAGCCTGATCGTTTTCGGCTTTGATCTTTTGCTTAATACGATTCAGCAAGCTCTGCATTCCCTGTTGCAATCGATAAGCCTGCTGAAGTCCCCAACTCTTGTCGCGGGCAGCGCCGCGAAGGAGCTCGACCAGCTCGCTTCGTTCCGGAATTTCAATCTCTTCTCCATTCGGCGTCAGGGGAATGCAAATACAACGCGACACGATTGTGTCCGGCAACGCTTCAGGTAAAGAGCTCAACAACAGCAGCAGCGAATTGCTTGGCGGCTCCTCCAGGGTTTTGAGAAACGCGTTTGCGGCCTGGGGTTGCAAACGATCGGCTTCGGCAATGATTGCCACCTTGCGCTGTCCTTCCTGCGAGCGCATTTGCAATCCGTGTTCGAGCTCGCGGATTTGCTCGATCAATATTCGGCGCGACTTCGATTCGGGCTCGGCGACGAAAATTTCGCGGGCCTTGGAGGAAAATACGTCGCGGCTTCGGTTCCGTTCACAACACTGGCAAGATTCGCCGCGACTTCGCGTTTGCCGCTTCCAACCGGACCGGAAATCAAATAGGCGTGGCCGAGCCGATTATTTTCGTGGGCACGCCGCAGGAGTCCGATCGCAGTTTTTTTCGAGAAAGCCATTTCAGATGTTTGATGTTCGAGGTTCGATGTTCGAATGTCGCGCGAGCTTCGGGAAATCCCCTGATTAAAATTCCCCAAATTTCGGCTTTCGATTTCGTCCGCGGGATCGGAGCCGTCGATTAGCATGAACCGTTTCGGTTCGCTTGCCGCGAGCTTTCGATAACCTTCGATCACGCTTTCGTAGAAATCGTCCGGTTGCATCTCCATCCGGTCCGGACGCCGCGGGCCTTTCATCCTGCCCGGGCAGTCTTCAAATCGACATCGAGGACAAAAGTGATGTCAGGGATGCAATCGCCAACGGCGAAAGCGTTCAGTTCGGACACAGTTTTACGTCCAGTTTGCGGGCGACTCCTTGATAAACGGCTGTCGAATCGAAGAAGCGATCGGCAATAATGCAATTTCCATCTTTTAGTGCCGGCTTGATTACTTCCCGAACAAGTTGAGCTCGGCTGGCTTCGAAAAGAAGCAATTCGGTCTCAGGCGTCATGCTGCCGCTCTCAGGCGCAAATTGCAAAAGGTCGCGAATTGATTCCCCAATCGGCGGTGCCGCCAGGTTCGCGGGTAATCAAAAACGGAACGCCCGCCTTTTCGAGTCGCGCGGTCAGCCTTCGCACCTGAGTCGATTTCCCACAGCCTTCCGAGCCTTCAAAGGTGATGAATGGCAACCGCGGCATGGTCTCACTTGTCCGCAGAAATCACTGTTTTCAAGCACCAAATCCCGATGTCACGACTCGTCCATGGGCACTGGAAATTTCCTTTAGTTGGGCGCCGGACGTTGAGCTCCGAGGGGAAAACAGGATCAGTGCGCACACTCCGCTATGCGACGCCCGATCTTACTCGAAAAACTTGGTTGCGCAGTGGGTTATGTTTCCTGCAATAATCTGTCATGAAAGCTCTCTGCTACCTAGTAGTTTGCTGCTCATTGCGTTGGCCGGTGTATGGGCTGCATCGATCCCATTTTCGTTTGAGTGCTCGAAGGAAGGCGGATTTTTGCCGGACCCGAACAAGCACAAGCAGCTTGGATACATTACCGACTTCGATGCCGGTGGCGCGACACTAAAAAGAGACCTTCAAGTGAGTCTGCCGCTTAAGCCAGCCTATCGGCAGTTTAACGCTTTCCAGGCGGTTAATGGTCGAACCGTCACGAGTGTGATTGGTATTGTCGAAAAATTTTCGTGGCCTGGAGGCGTCGGCGATCCAATCGCCATTGAGTTCTATGTGTCGAAAGAGAACGCGATGTTGATCAAAGCAGTCACGAGCTCCGCTCTTACAACTACCAGAGTCGATTCGATTGCGTGGTGGATTTGCAATTACGATCAGGAGACCAAGGCCTGGTATGAAGCGGCTTACCCTTCTCACCCCACAGATCTTAAAGGCATAATCCAGGGGGGCTCGGCTAACCCAATGCTAAACGTCGACATGACACCCGTGTCACTCGAAGGTCTCAACGGCGTTGCGAATGTTTACAAAGTTACCCTCGGGGTCCTCCCGCCCCCTCATGAGGCTTTCACGCTATTGTTCGCCAACTCATCCGCAAAATCGATGACGAAAAATTGGGGACTGCCGTGATTCTCAGCGCGATAGGACATTAAATAAGCTTTCGTTTGCCCACGCCCAAGCTTCCGATTTGGGATTTATGAAGAATCACTGGCTCGTGAAGCAGGAACCGTCCGGTTACTCGTGGGATGACTTTGTTAAGGACGGCGGCACCAGCTGGACCGGCGTGCGCAATTTTGCCGCGCGAAACAATCTCCGCCGAATGTCGAAAGCCGATCAGGTCCTTTTTTATCATAGCGGCGAAGATAAGGCCGTGATTGGAATCGCCACAGTGATTCGCACCGCTTACAAGGATCCAACCGCCAAAGATGAAGATTGGAGCGCGGTCGAGCTCGCTCCGGTCAAACCCCTGGCCCGACCGGTCACCCTGGCTGAGATCAAAGCCAGACCTCGGCTCAAGAATATCGCGCTTGTCCGTCAGTCCCGGTTGTCGGTAATGCCGCTAACCGCCAAAGACTTCGATTATATCGTGAAAATGGCGAAATAATTGACCTTGTTCGCAGGGAGAACGGGGTCGAAAATTCGCCGAAATGACCTCGGTTGCGGCCACGCAATTCCTGCCAGTCGTCGCGACACCCAGCGCGACCAAAGATTTTCTGGTGGTTTCGATTCACGATGTCGCGCCCGCGACGCAGGCGATCGTCAGCGAAATCATCGCCGAGCTCGCTCAGCGCGGAGTTCATCACACGTCGCTTTTGGTCGTGCCGAATTATCACCATCAAGGAGCGTCGACGGCGGATCAGAGTTTCGTTTCCTGGCTGCGCCAACTCGAGGCCGCGGGACATGAGATCGTCATTCACGGTTACTTCCACGAGCGACCAAGGCGCCAACAGCGAAGGATTTTTCGATGCGATCGTCACTCGTTTTTACACGCAAGGCGAAGGCGAGTTTTACGATCTCAGCTATGACGAAGCTTTTCGCCGAATCACTGCGGCTCGCGACGAATTTGTCGCCGCAGGATTGAAACCGCGAGGCTTTATCGCGCCGGCGTGGCTGTTGAGCGCCGAGGGCAGGCGCGCCGCCCGCGACGCAGAAATGGAATACACCACTCATCTGCGAAACGTCGTCGATCTGCGCTCCGGCCACGTCTTTCCGGCGCGTTCGCTGGTTTACAGCGTTCGAAACGGTTGGCGTCGAGCAACCAGCCTCGCTTGGAACGCAGTCCTCGGTCGGGTGTTGAAAAACAATGCGCTGGTCCGTGTAAGCATTCATCCGCCGGATTATTCGCATCCGGCCATTTGGCGGCAGATCGTCGATCTTGTTAGTGAAATGGCTCGTATTCGAACGCCGATCACTTATCAGGACTGGATCGCCGAGCAGCGCATCAAGCCGGGCGCTCTAAATATATATGAGCAAATGTGACCTCCACATTCACTCCCGTTTCAGCGCGAGGTCGGAGGAATGGCTGTTTCGGCGGCTCGATTTTCCGGATAGTTACTCCGATCCGCGGGAGCTCCATCGACAACTTATCGAGCGCGGGATGGATTTCGTCACGATCACCGACCACGACACGATCGATGGCTGTCTGCAGATTGGCGATTTGCCGAATACCTTTATCAGCGAGCAAGTCACCACCTATTTCCCGCAGGACCCATGCAAGATTCACATCCTGGTTTGGGGAATTACCGAACAAGCAGCACGCAGACATCACCATCGTTCGCGACAATATCTTCGCGCTGCAACGATATCTGGCGGGCGCCAACATCGCACACGCGGTCGCTCACCCGCTCTACAGCATCAATGGAAAACTTGAGGCCACTCACGTCGAGCGACTCATCTTATTCTTTAAACATTTCGAGGGGATCAACGGATTGCGCGACGCGCTTCTGAGCGAGCTCGCCCAACAGCTGTTTGGTTCGTTAACGCCGCAAAAAGATCGAGGAACTGGCCGCTCGCCATAACCTCGCGCCGACCCATCCTGAACCGTGGCAAAAGATTTTCGTCGGCGGCTCGGACGATCATGGCGGGAAATTTATCGCTTCGGCTTACACCGAAACGCCCAGCAGCAAAATCAACCGCGGCATTTCTCGAACACATTCGGACCGGGAATTGCAAGACGCACGGTCACGGCGGAACTCCCCTCGCCCTTTCGCACGGCTTTTACAACACCCTCGGCTGTTTCATTCAGGACCGGTTCCACGAAAAACTCGGCCCGAGCGCGACACTGGTGGAGCAAATGTTCTCGCGATTCATGGAAGGTCGCGATCCGACTGAATTCACGCTGGCGGAGAAGGTGAGCTTCATCGCGCAAGGCGTGATGTCAGGGAAAATCTTCGAGCTCGCCAAACCGGCGAACATGTCGCTCTGGAAAGAGCTCTCCGGTTATTTCGCGCAGCCTGAAATAAAAGCGAAAATGGCCACCGAGCTGGACTCTGTTGCCGAGCCGGAGCGCCGCACGTTCATGATGGCGAACATGGTCACCGAGCAGCTGGCATTTCGATTTTTCCAAAAATTTGTCCAGCAACTCACCGCCGGAAACATGCTCGAAAGCATGCAGGCGTTGAGCGCAATCGCGCCGATTCTGGTCGTGTTGGCGCCTTACATCTACGGATTTCACAGCCAGGCGCCGTCGCGAAAATGGTTGCGCGGCATTTTTCGCGAACTGACCGGAGCGATTCCGAAAGAATTGCAGAACAACAAACGGGCCTGGTTTACCGACACCCTCGAGGATGTGAACGGCGTCGCCACCACGATTCGCAAAATGACAGCCGCGGGAGCTGCCGCTGGCAAAGAACTGATCGTAGTCACTTCCCGCACCGAGCTCACGGTCGACGACATTCCGATCAAGAATTTCAAGCCGATCGGCGAATTCGAATTGCCCGAGTACGAACTGCAGAAGTTGAGCTTCCCGCCGATTCTGCAAATGCTCGATTACATTCAGCGCGAGCGATTCAGCGAAGTCATCATCAGTACGCCGGGGCCGATCGGACTAACCGCGTTGCTCGCCGCCAAAATGCTCAACCTCCAAACCAGCGGCATTTATCACACCGATTTTCCGCAATACGTCCGCATCCTGACCGAAGACAGTTTTCTCGAAAGCGTGACCTGGCGTTACATGCATTGGTTTTACGGACAACTCGATACCGTGTTCGTCAATTCGGAAGAATATCGCCAAAGCTGGATCAAACGCGGCCTCGATCCCGGAAAATTAAAAATTCTTCCGCGCGGACTCGACACCGAATTATTTCATCCAGTCGCGTCGCGATCCGGCATTCTTCGAAAAATTCGGCGCGACCAACGGGCAGGTCAGATTGCTTTATGTCGGGCGCGTGTCGCGAGAAAAGGATCTCGATCTGTTGGTGGAAGCTTACCGCCGTCTGCGAACCGAGGGACTCTCGATCCAGCTTTTCATCGTCGGCCACGGTCCGTACTCCGAGACACTGCCCGAATCATTGCCGGAAGCGTATTTTACCGGCTACCTCAGCGGCAAAGAACTGGCGGCGGCTTATGCGTCGGCTGACATTTTTGTTTTCCCGAGCACAACCGACACGTTCGGCAACGTGATCATTGAAGCGCAGGCATCTGGCGTTCCCGTAATCGTTTCGGATTCCGGCGGACCGAAAGAGCTTGTTGAGGAGAACCAAAACGGTTTGATCACAAAGTCTCACGACGCCGATGATCTGACTCGGGCGATTCGCGAGCTCGTTCTGGATTCAGATCGGCGCAAGCGAATGGGCAATCACGCGCGCGAAAGCGTAATCAATCGCACCTGGCCGAGCGCATTCCGAAAATTCTGGGCCGCGACTCAGCTCTAATTACTAACTCGGCAACGGCGGAGGAATTGGCGGTGGAACAGGCGGGGTTGCAACATTCCCGCCCAGACATCGTAGTCCGGTCCGAATTGCCGAATGAACCGAAGGCCAAACCCGCGCAGGACAACATAAATCGGCAACAGTGATGACCGTGCCGATGTAGGGAAGCAGCGCGATGCAACATGTCGCCAAAATCACAATGCACGACACGACAACTGTTCCGATCGTCAGCGCGATCCAAAACAAACAGTAGAGGGTGATCTCGCCCGGATAAGCTGCAATGAGCGCGACCGAAGCTCGAAATCCTTCAGCGCGCCAAACACCGGCGGCGATACATTATCGCGATCATAAAATGGCCGATCAACGCCCAGGCAATGACCAGCACTGCTGCAACTGCGACCCACAACGCGATGACGCAAAGCATGTAAACGTTTTCAAGATGCGGAAGCGCTCCACGTCCGCGGATGATTGGGATAAGGAAAGGCAAACCAGTCGCGAGCAAGACGATCACACGAATCACTCCGACTACCAGCGAGAACAGGAAATAACTGTTCCCCTGCTCTCGAAATTCGCGCCACGGCTCCGCGATTGCACCTCGATTTTTCGCGATGCAATCAACGAAAATAAAACGCCCGCGCGATCGCAACCAGGCGACGAGGATGATTAGAGCGACCAGCAAGGCGATGAACCCGATGATGCCATAGATTAAAATCCAGTGCGGAACCTGGCTGACGGTGTCGCGAAGTTCCTGCGCGCCCGGAACATTTTTCCAATCGTTCCCTCGCATATTGAAGTTGTAATTCCCGTTGCCCAGATTCGAAAGCCATGCTGCGAACCCAATCACGAACCATTTTTTCAATTGGAAAGGACGAAACAGAATCTGTTTCATCAGTTCGAATGCCTCGTTAAACGGCCTGATCGTCTCGATGTTTGGACCGTCGCCATTCATGCTGGCGATTTCACCCGTTGGCGACCTATTGATCAAGCTTCTACTGCGAATCGCCGGTTTTGTGTAGGGTGAATTGCCTCGGCGCTGAAGAAATTGGCCACCGGAAGTGACGGCCAGAATCGCGCCGGCTAGCGAAAGAATTCAACCATGGAGCGAACAACATCGCGGCGCTATCCGATTGGCGCGGAATTGATTTCGTCAAACAAAACCAACTTTCGGGTTTGGGCGCCAAAAGCCCAGAGCCTTGACGTCGTTATCGAAGATGCCGATGGAAACAATTCCAAACGCTCGTTTCACCCGCTCAACCGCGAAGTCGACGGTTATTTCTCCGGGATCCGTGGACGTTGGCGCGGGCGCTTGTTATCGGTTTCGGATCAACAATGATGACGCTCATTGTTATCCCGATTCAGCGTCGCGTTATCAACCCGATGGACCACACGGCCCGTCTTGTGTGATTGACCCCACTGCTTTCCAGTGGACCGATCAGAATTGGCGCGGGCTCAAGCTGACCGGGCAGATCATTTACGAATTTCACATCGGCACGTTTACGCCCGAAGGGACGTGGCGCGCAGCCGCGGAAAAATTGCCGCTGCTCAAAGAGGACGGCATCACTTTGCTCGAGATGATGCCGATCGCGGATTTTCCCGGCAGTTTCGGCTGGGGTTATGACGGCGTGGACCTGTTTGCGCCCTGTCGCCTCTACGGCGAGCCCGACGATCTTCGATTCTTCATTGATCGCGCGCACTCGCTCGGCTTGGGCGTCATTCTCGATGTCGTCTATAACCATTTCGGTCCCGATGGAAATTATCTCGGCGTTTTTTCACGATTACTCCACGTCGAAAGAGAAAAATGAATGGGGCGAATGCATTAATTTTGATGGCGAAAATTCCGGACCGGTGCGCGAGTTCTTCATCACCAACGGGCGATACTGGATCGAAGAATTCCATTTCGACGGTTTTCGCTTCGACGCGACCCAGGGGATTCACGATAAGTCGGACGAATACATTGTGGGCGCGATCGGCCGCGCTGCACGGGCAGCTGCCGGTGAACGCGCAATAGTTCTAGTCGCGGAAAACGAGCGCCAGGAAACAAAGATGATCCGACCGCGCGCCGAAGGCGGCGACGATCTCGACGGAATGTGGAATGACGACTGGCACCACACCGCGATGGTGGCGCTGACCGGCGATCCGCGAAGCGTATTACACCGATTATTGCGGTACACCGCAGGAATTCGTTTCGGCCGCGAAATATGGCTTTCTCTTTCAAGGCCAGCCTTACGTCTGGCAGGAAGCGGAGCGCGGTTATCCGTCGTTCGGGGTGAGACCGGAAGCGTTCGTTTCCTTCATTGAGAATCATGACCAGGTTGCGAACACCGCGTTTGGCGAACGGGTCCGTTTTCTCACCTCGCCTGGCGCGTTATCGCGCGATCATCGGCGTTGTTGTTGTTGGGCCCGTGGACGCCACTGCTTTTTCAAGGGCAGGAATTTGGCGCGACCGCGGCGTTTCGATATTTCAGCGACGTCGGCGACGATCAACTGAAGGAGGCTGTCCGCAAAGGCCGCTTCGAATTTCTCTCGCAATTTCCGTCGGTTGCTTCGCCCGAAGTGCAGGAACGTCTGCCGGTGCCGCATCACCGCAGCACTTTCGAAGGCTCGAAGCTCGACTGGGACGATCGCGAACAGAAACCCGCAAGTTTGGCATTTGCATCGCGATCTCATTCGACTTCGGCAAACGACGTCCGGTTTTCGCGAATTGAAACCGCACGGCGTCGACGGGGCGGTTCTGGGCGCGGATTCGTTCGTCCTGCGATATTTTGCCGACGCCCCGCATGAGGAGCGATTGCTCGTGGTCAATTTCGGCGGATTGCAATCGTTCAGTCCCGCGCCGGAACCGCTCCTCGCGCCACCGGACCGTCACGAATGGCAAACGATCTGGACAAGCGAAGCCGCGAAGTACGGCGGGCTCGGTCCGCGACCGATTGTTCATGACAGTGGCTGGACGTTATTTGCGGAGGAAACGGTCGCGTTGCGCGCGGTTGCCACTAACAAACCGCGCAAAACTCCGAAGCACGCTAAGATCTGCACCTCATGCAAGAAGATCAGCCGACAACGTGTCCGCACATTGCATTGGGACCCGCGAACGTTCTCGCGCGAAATTCTGTTGGAACGCGAATGGCTCGTGACGAACGGCCTCGGCGGTTATGCTTCCGGCACAGTTTCCGGCGCGATCACCCGCCGTTACCATGGCGTGTTAATCGCCGCGTTGCCGGCGCCGTTCGGTCGCGTCGTGATGTGGAGTCATGTCTCGGAGTTTCTCCGTTTCGACAACGACGAAGTCGTTTCGCTTAGGCGGCGAAGAACGATGCCGGCGGACAACTCGATCTTCGAAGGGCGCGGATTATCTTCGCGAGTTTCGACTGGAGGACGGAATGCCGGTTTGGATTTATCACGTTCGCGATCTCGTATTCGAAAAGCGCGTCACGATGCCGCACCTCCAGAACACGGTGCATGTCAGCTATCGAATCGTGGCTGGTTCCAGCCGCCGCGGTTGGAATTGCGGCCGGCATTTCATTTTCGTCATCACGAAACTCCGGTGAACGAAGGGCAGGCCGGGCCATACAAGATTACTTCGATAGACGACCGTTACGAGATCGCAGCCCGAACATGGCGAATTGCCGCCGGTGCGAATGAAAATCTGCCAGTGCCAGTCTGATTTCCACGTCGCGCCTAAGCATCTCACTCAAGTTTTGTATCGGATCGAGCAAAGCCGGGGTTATACCTTCGAAGGCGACTTGTGGAGTCCTGGATTTTTCCAGGTCGATCTTGCCAAAGAAAACTCCGTCGACCCTGATCGGATCGACCGAAGAATGGAACATCATCGAAGTTCTGAGCCCGGACCAGGCACACGCGGCGGAGCGTGAACGTCGCGCGCGTTTGCTCCAGGATGCGCTCCCGAAAGCGCGTCACGATTTCCCGGCGGAACTAATTTTTGCGGCGGACCAGTTTGTGATTACGCCGGCCGGCCGCTTTGAAGAAGCTGCCCGCGCTCACGCGGCTGGCGACGAGGTGCGAACAATCATCGCCGGTTACCATTGGTTCACTGACTGGGGTCGCGATACGATGATCAGCCTGGAAGGTCTCACCCTGCTGACGGGACGCTGGCTCGAGGCCGGTTACATTTTGCGCACGTTCGCCTATTACGTTCGCGATGGCTTGATCCCAAACATGTTTCCGGACGGAGCCAAGGAAGGCAAATATAACACCGCCGATGCGACACTTTGGTTTTTTCACGCAATCGGCCGCTACGTCCAACGCACCAAGGACTTCAACACGTTGAAGTTTCTTCTGCCGACGCTGGTCGAATATTGTTGATCACCATTTGCGCGGCACAAAATTCAATATCCATGTCGATCCCACAGATGGACTGCTCGCGCAGGGCGAAACTGGTTATCAGCTCACCTGGATGGACGCGAAGATGGGCGATTGGGTTGTTACTCCGCGGCGCGGAAAAGCCGTCGAAATCAATGCACTGTGGTACAACGCGCTGCGTTTGATCGCCGAATGGTCGCGCGAATGTGGCGACTCGACATTGGCGAATCGCTACGACGATCGTGCCGAACAGGCCTTTGCATCCTTCAACGAAAAGTTTTGGTTCGCTGACGGTCGCTATCTTTACGACGTCGTTGACGTGGACGGCGGGACTGATCGCGATCCGGCCTGCCGGCCAAATCAACTCTTCGCCGTCTCTCTGGATTATCCGGTGCTGAATCCAGAGCGTTGGGCCGCCGTCGTCGAGGTCGCAGAAAAAAAATTAGTGACGCCAGTTGGGCTGCGTTCACTGTCACCCGACGATCCAAATTACAAACCGATTTATGCCGGCGACCTGCGTTCGCGTGACGGCGCGTATCATCAGGGAACGGTCTGGGCGTGGCTGATCGGCCCATTTGTGGACGCGTGGCTGAAAGTTCACCCGCACGATCGGTCGTCCGCCCGCAAATTTCTCGAATGCTTCCCCGAACATCTGAGCGACAACGGCGTGGGCACGATCAGCGAAGTATTCGATGCCCGGGAGCCGCATCATGCCGGCGGTTGCATCGCTCAGGCGTGGAGCATTGCCGAAGTATTGCGGGCCTGGGTCGAGACGGCCTAACGATTTGCCTTATCGACGACGCATCCGCTCGCAGGCGAAGCGGCTACAATTAAGAGCTGCGTTTGACGCGCAAAGCTGTGTCCGCCTGCGATTTAGTTTTGATGCCCGAAGCAGAAATCGCACACGAAGTCGAACAGCGGCCGGAGGTCAAAAAAGAACTCAGCCGGACGACCGGTAACAAACAACCCGGCAAGCAAGTTAAAGCAGCCGTCACCGATAAATTTTGGTTTGTCACTCATGCGCTTCTTCTCGTTGGCTGCGCGGTTGGCTACTACCTGATCGAATCGAAAGCCATACCTCTCACCCAAATTCAGGTGGGATTGGCTTTTCGTTTCATCCGAGGCGCAGCCTTGGTCATCATCATCCTCGCTGCTGCCAAAGCGGTCCGAGTTTACGCCATCGGTCGAATCGAGGATACCGCGACCCGGTTTACTCTTCGGCGCATTGTCCTTTTGATCGCGGGAGCAATGATCGCCGTCATTGCGGTCTCGGTTGTTTTCGTCAATTGGTACGGCGCACTCACCGCACTTGGGGTCGGCTCAATCATCCTCGGTCTTGCGGTGCAGACGCCGGCCAAAAGTTTTATCGCCTGGATTTACATTTTGGTGCGACAACCATTCAGGGTTGGAGATCGCATAAAAATCGGCGATGCCACCGGCGATGTAATCGATGTCAGCTATCTCGATACCACGCTTTGGGAGTTCGGCGGCAGCTACATCTCGGGAGACCATCCAAGCGGACGAGTTATTCGTTTTCCGAACGAAAAAGTCCTCGACGAAATTATCTGGAATTATTCCTGGCCGCTTTTTCCTTACATCTGGAACGAAATCAAATTCCAGATCGCCTATCAAAGCGATTTGCAATTTGTCAGCGAAACTATGCAGCGCGTAGTGGCGGAAGAAATCGGCAAAGACATGAGTGACCGGGTCGAAGTTTACCGACGAGCTCCTGGCCAAGACGCCGGTAGATGAACTGCAAGTCCGCGAACATCCCCGCGTCATCTTTAGGGTGGACGAAGTCACCTGGATCGACGCGATCGTGCGTTACTTGGTTCCGCCTCGCGAAGCCGGGCCGATCAAATCGAGATTGATTCCGAAGCTGCTCGCCGCCCTCAATACTGCTCCGGGAAAGGTCATGTTCCCGAAAGGCGACGCACGCTAACCAGCTATAATTGGTCCGTCCCGACATCGCCTGCTGCAAGGTCAGATCGTCGGCTGATTCCAAGGCCGCTCCCGCCGGCAGACCCCGGGCGATCCGCGTCAACGCGATGCCTTTGTTCTTCAAGAGATCGACCAGATAATTCGTGGTCGCTTCGCCCTCCACATCGGCCGCCAGCGCGAAAATGATCTCGCTGAACTTTTCTGTTTCCGATGCGGTCCAACAATTCTTTGATTCGCAAATCTTCCGGACCGATGTGATCCAGCGGCGAAATCCGGCCGCCTAACGAATGGTACCGTCCGCGGAAGGCGCCGGTTTTTTCCAACGGCAGGATATCGGTCGGCTGCTCGACCACGCAAAGAAGTTCCATCGCGCGCGACGGATCCGAGCAAATGTCGCAAAGTTCGTTGGTCGTGAAATAGCCGCAGAGTTTGCAGGGATGAATTCCACGGCGCGTCTCCGAGATGGCCCGCGCGATCTGCTCCGGTTGATCGCCGCGCGCCTGGACGATCCAGAGCGCAATCCGTTCGGCCGAGCGTGGGCCAACGCCGGGCATGTGACGAAGTTGCGCGACCAAGTCCCGAAGCGCGGATGGATATTCCGTTTTCTTCATGAGCGTTTACTCGAGCGCGGCTCCACGGATCCCCGCCGCTTCTACATCGGCCGCATCGGCACTTCGGCAAGATGAAGCGCGAGCGGCTCGAGCCGGCGCAGATACAATTGCAGCGGCGCGTCTTCTTCCTCGTTAGGCCCGCGCGCTTTTTGAAATTCCGAATACGCTTCGGCCCAGCGTTTCTCGCGATAAAACACAACGCCGTTCCAAAAACAATCGCGCCGGGCGAGTTGTTCCGGTTTTGCTTCCGCGGCCGGCCAGAGAGGTTCGTAAATCTCGTGACGCTCGCGCGATATTTACGCCGCTGAGAAAATCAATCGGCCGCGCGACAATGTATCGGCTGGCCAAGCTCGAACGTGCGAGGCCCAATCAAAACACGAGATCCATAGAATCGGTTCGCCACACAAAATCGCCGAGCAAGCTCGACCGGTTCGCCGCTCGTGATCAGACCCGGACGATCGCCATTTTGAAGCGGCGCGACCACCATCGTTCCCGAGCTGACTCCGACATGAACATCGGATTTCGCGTCTCCGTTTGCCACGACGCGCATCGTCGAAATTGATCGACCACATCGAGCGCAACCCGCACCGCTTTGTCTCCATGATGCGCGTCGACTTCCGGAAAACCAAACAGCGCGACTACGCCCTCGCGCATCAGCGGTTTGAATGTAACCGCCCGCACTCATGAAAATGATCCGTCGCGCGACGGATAAAATCTTCGGTGATATTTGCCGAACTCCGGCGGCTCGCATTCGTCCGCCAGATCGTATTTGTTCGCGACATCGCAAACTACCACGGTCGTTTCGTAAGTCTTCGCGTCGGGATCGAATGGAATGTCGCCAGACGATAACGCGTTGAAACTGATCACTTGATAGTCGATCGCTGAAAAACGCGCGCGCCGTGACCGAGCGCCCGCGATGAGCGATCGCGGTGTAACGATCGGCCGCGACGAACCCGAGAACGGTGCGCAAACATCGACGGCAAAGGTTGGAAAAAAAATTTGATATAACCCACAGATCCACGCGACGGCTGCGAGCTCGACAGCAACCCGATCACCAAGCAGCCCGATCCGACCGCGTCGCGAACTCGTCGCCGTCAGCGCCGCCACGCCAAACGCGAGGACCGACATGAACACGTATTGGAGTTGCGTCGGCGAGATTGCGAGTGGTCGATCCGGAGTCTGCAATGTAATCGGCGGCCCGCGATTCGAATTCCCTGACCTGAGGGACAAGCTGCAGGCGCTCACCAGCCACCACGGTGAAAATACCAATAATCAAAGTCGCTATCAGCGGAGCGTTTCATGGACAGGGGATCAGGGTTTTGCCATCGACGGCGAACCTGGATAGTACGACTGCACGACGAGTTCACTCAAGCATCTGTCTGGCCCGTCCACTGCGTCGCGCCCCGAGGACGAAATTGGAGCGGCCGGTGTTCTTTTTCACCAGGTTCAAACCAAACTGATAATCTTTGAACAGGTGGGCGCAGAGATCGGTCATGTTCATTCGCTCGCTATGGGCGCGTTCCACCAAACGCCGGACGGCGCGCATCGTCAAAAACAATTTCGATCCCGTGCGCCCTGCCGAATCCCGCCGCCCATTGTCGGGCCGCATCCTCCAGTATCCTGGCCTCGTGCTTTTCGCCTTCCGCCATCAATCGATCGAGCACGCGCTTCGGCTCCCGCACCAGCTCTGCCGTCACCCGCAATTGACTCAAACCTGAGCCTGCCAGGTGATATTTGTAATCGCGGAAGAGTTTTTCAAACACTGTCAGCAAACCGCGCGCGCCCGTTTTTTCCGAGGCTGCCGCTTCCGCGATCAGACGGAGCGCTTCATCGTCAAAACTAATCTCGATCCCGTAGGCCCTGAAAGCGCGTTCGTACTGGCGCAACAGGCTGCCTTCCGAAAATTTCATGATCTTGAAACAGATCGTCAGCGATCGAGATCCAGACAGACCACCCGCACCGGCAAACGCCCAATGAATTCCGGTTCGAAGCCGTACCCGACAAAATCCTGCGTCGTGACCTGCTGAAACAATTCGTTATCCATCACCTGAACCGGTTCCGCTCGAAAACCGATTTGTCCCTGACGAATTCGCCGCGGCCACTTGCTCCTTCAACTTTTCGAACGCGCCACTGACCACAAACAAAATGTGCCGCGTGTTAATGGTTTCGCGCTTTGCTTTGCCTTTGCGCTGGAATTCGAACGCCGCCTGCAACTGCGCCTGCAAATCGTTCATGCTGCGCACCGGCACTTCCGTCTCCTCCATCAACTTGAGCAGCGTCGTTTGCACTCCGCGGCCGCTCACGTCCCGGCCAATCAGATTTCCAGCGGACGCGATTTTGTCGATCTCGTCGATGTAAATGATCCCGAACTGCGCGAGATTCAGATCGCCGTTGGCTTTGTGAACGAGCTCGCGCACCAAATCTTCCACATCGCCGCCGACGTAACCGGTTTCGCTGAACTTCGTCGCGTCCGCTTTCACGAACGGAACTTTGATCAAATCCGCGATGTGTTTGATGAGGTAAGTTTTTCCAACACCGGTTGGTCCGACCAGAATCACATTCTGCTTTGCGTACTCGAGTTGCTCGGCCGCCTTCGGATTTTCCTGCTCAAGCTGATGCAAATATTTCGCGTGGTTATAATGATCGCAGACTGCGATTGAGAGAACCTTCTTGGCTTCGTCCTGTTTGATCACGAACCGGTCCAGATGCGCTTTGATGTCACGCGGGAGAAAGTTGAATTCGAAATCGTGCGCCTTCGCCGCCGGCTCGGGCTTTTCTTCCGTTTCGGCTTCGGCCGGTTCCGGGGCCGGAAATGCCGCAACCGAAACGTGATCGCCGAAGTTCTGTTTCATGAACTCGGTGATCTTCGTCTTCAGTTCCTCGGGTGAAGGAAACGTCGGTGGCGGTGGGTTTTGCTCCATTGGCAGGCTTAACGTGGCGGTCATGGTTTGACCAGCGCAGAGCGCCGGCGTTCAAGGCTCAAGCGCGGCAGGAATCTACCATCGGAACTCGCGGTGTAAACCGGCCCCAACTAACGGGGTCTGTACCTAAACATTCAACATTTGGCCGCTTAGATCGGTGTTCATCGATTCAGGCAGTTGATCCGGCCATCAGGGATGCTCCGGCGGGCGAGGAACTTGATAAGTCAAAGAAATTGCCGGCGAGACGTCTGGCGGCAAAGAAGCAATCAGACCGGAGGGATGTTTTCACGGCCGTATTTCAACACACGGCACATCCAGATCAGTTCGTTGAGAAATCCGTCGACTCGACGAATGAAGTTTTGGTCGAGAAGTTCTCCGCGTTCGTCGAATAAGCTGCCGACCCGACCGAAGTTCACGTCTTCGAAGATCGTGACCAGCCCGAGCTCGCGCATCACCGGCAACAAACTTTCGATTACCCGCGCGCCTCCGATAATGCCGGCTGACACGCCGCAAATCCCGACCGCTTTATGAATGTATTCCTTCAGATTCATATCCAGCGCATGTTTCAGAAGGCCGGGAAAACTGTGGTTGTATTCCGGCGTCACAATGATCAGTCCGTCGCAACGATCGATCGTCGCCGCGAATTTCGGATCTTTCATTTGTTCGCCGGCATCATCGAGCTTCATCGGCAGAGTGCGAACATCGATGAATTCAGTTTCCACACCGGCACGCGCTTTGATTCGTTCGAACACAAATTTCGCCGCGTGCTCGCTTTCGCGGCCCTGACGAGCGGTCCCAAGAATCAGCGGAATAAAAAGTGGGCGTTCAGCCATTTCAGTTTTTCAGATTTCAGTTTTCAGCTTTTCAGAAATGCCGATGGCGGGACTCGAACCCACACGGGCGTTTAAGCCCAACGGATTTTAAGTCCGTTGCGTCTGCCATTTCGCCACATCGGCGGATTTACCGTGGGAAGGTAGCCACAGAACCTCGAAAATGAAATAAGGCTCCACTTACCGTGTCCGGCCGGTGCGGAGCGACAGATAATATTTTCGTGGCCGGAGGTGAAAAAAGCAAACCTCGATTCGCCAAAACCGGATTGATTTGTGGAGCGAAAACCAGCCTGTGCCGCAGTGGCGCCCACGCTTCAGGGGCTTCGGCGCCACAAGACGGCTCTGCAGGCAAGCCGCGGCTGTTTTCCCCGCTTCGGAGCGGCGCAGTTTATTGCGCCGCTTCTTTGCTTTCACGGCTGCGGATGGCGAAGAATGGCGACTGGGGTCAGTCGCCGCTACCAGCAGCACGATCCCGCGACGGTCGAACGATTGCGTTCGATCGCGGAAAAATCGGTCACATCCAAGCGGCCGCCACGCGGCGCGTAGTACTTATATAGATGAGGTCGTCCGGCGGGAGCATCCGCTTCCCCCGACCAGGGCGATGGCGATTGGGGTCAATCGCCGCTACCTGATCTATCAAAATTCAAAAGAGGAGGAGTTATGGCTCGGAAGTTGGAAGGCAAGAAGGTGGCCATCTTGGTGGCTAATGGTTTTGAACAAGTCGAAATGACGAAACCCCGCGAAGCGCTGGATGAAGCCGGTGCGGAAACAAAAATTGTTTCGCCGAAATCGGGACAAATCCAGGGAATGCATCACGCGGACAAAGGCGACAAGTTTGATGTCGATCTCACGCTGGACGAAGCGCGACCGGAGGAATTCGACGCGATCATGATTCCGGGCGGTCTGATGAATCCGGACGAACTTCGCGGAACTCCGGAAGCGCTGGACTTTGTGAGACACTTCTTCGAAGAAGGCAAACCGGCGGCCGTGATTTGTCATGGTCCCTGGGTGCTGATCGATGCCGGTCTCGTCCGGGGGCGAACCCTGACCTCGTGGCCGAACATTAAAACCGATGTGCGAAATGCCGGCGGCAACTGGGTGAACGAGGAAGTCGTGGTTGATAACGGACTCGTGACCAGT
The DNA here is from genome assembly GCA_963800015.1 of uncultured Verrucomicrobiae bacterium. GTDB lineage: Bacteria > Verrucomicrobiota > Verrucomicrobiia > Chthoniobacterales > UBA10450 > AV40. The sequence goes on from CAWCZE010000001.1 coordinate 31,633, forward strand.
CGCAAACCTGACGACATTCCGGCGTTCAACAGAAAGATGATCGAGGAATTCTGCGAAGGAAAACACGCGCAGACCAAGGCAATGGCGGCAGCGTTAGAGACATAGGCGGCATTGTAGCGGCGGCGTCTCGCCGTCGATTTAAATGGTTTCGGCGCTCAGAGAGCGCCGCTACAATAATCATCAATGACTACCGCCAATAAAATCACCATCACGCGGATCCTGATGATCCCGGCGTTTGTGACCATGGCGATCTATTATGGTGAAAGCATTCAGCGTCACGAGCCGCAGGAGTGGATGCGCTTCGCCGCAATTATCATCTTCCTTGTGGCGGCGGTGAGCGACGGGCTGGACGGTTACGTAGCACGCCGTTACAAACAACGCAGCTCGTTAGGCGTGATTCTTGATCCGATCGCAGACAAAGGTTTGCTTTTGAGCGGCATCATCACGCTGAGCATCAGCAATTGGAGCGAAAGCGACCCGGATTACGGAAAATTTCCGATCTGGTTTCCGGTCCTCGTCATTACGCGCGACGCGGTGATTCTGGTCGGCGCGATAATGCTGCATTATTTGATCGGCAACAAAATGAAAGTGAAGCCGAGCTGGACGGGAAAAGTCGCGACGGTTTGCCAGATGTGCGCGATTGCGTGGGTCATGTTGCAGCTTCGTTTTCTGCCGCTAACTGCCGTCGTCATAGTTGCCGGACTGTTCACGCTCGTCTCCGGGATTATTTACGTCCTGGCAGGGGTCCGCCAATTGCAAGCCGAGGGTCACGCCCACGCACGCGCCGATTAAATTCGATCCACAGATTGCACAGATTTTCACAGATTATTTTGAACAAAGCTGCTGTGTCTGGAAATCTGTGAAATCGGCGAAATCTGTGGATGAACTCCGTCGCAATCATAGGGCGGCCTAACGTAGGCAAGTCGGCGCTGTTCAATCGCCTCGCCGGAAGGAAGATCGCGATCGTTCACGACCAACCGGGGATTACCCGCGACAGAATCTCTGCTGTCTGCGAACGCGGAGCGCGACCGTTCACGGTTTGGGATACCGGCGGCATTTTCGGCCGAGGCGAAGCGGAATTGACCAGTCAGGTGCGAGGCGCAGTCGATCAGGCTTTACGCGAGAGCGATTTGGCTCTGTTTGTTGTCGACGCCAAGGACGGTCTCACGCCGGTGGACGAAGAGCTCGCCCGCATGCTGCGCAGATCGCGGAAGCCAGTGCTGCTGGTAGTCAACAAGATCGACCATGATAAACATGAGCCGCTTTCGGGCGATTTCGATTCGTTAGGTTTCGGAACATCTGTTTCGATCAGCGCCGAACACAATCGCGGGATTGTGGACCTGCTCGAACAGATCGATAAACTGCTGCCGGACGTCGGAGGTCACAGGTCAGACGTGAGCGGTCAGACGTCAGACGTCGGAGATGAGACGACGACTCCGGTCGCTCAACTCTCAACCCTCAACTCTCAACCGCTTGCGATCGCAATCATTGGGCGCCCTAACGTTGGAAAATCCTCGCTGATTAATGCGATCGTTAAGAGCGAGCGCGCGATCGTTAGTGAATTGCCTGGAACAACCCGTGATTCCGTCGATATCGCCTATGAACGCGATGGCCATCAGTTTCGGTTCATCGACACCGCGGGCATGCGCCGCCGCGGCAAAGTTTCCAGCTCGGTGGAAGTTTTCAGCGTGATGCGGGCCGAGAAAAGCATTCAACGGGCGGACCTTTGCGTGTTGATCGTGGACCTAACGAGCGGCGTGACAGCGCAAGACAAACGCATCGCCGGTTTGATTCAGGAAGCGCGCAAAGGCGGATTGATCGTGTTGAATAAATGGGACCTCGTGAAACCGCAACGCGGCAAGAGTCAGACGATCCGGGAACTGGCGGATGACGCCCGGGAACGGATTTTCTTTCTCGATTATGCGCCGGTCGTCATCGCATCTGCCGCAACCGGCGAAAACGTTGACCGTATCTTCGGGATGATCGACAAGATCGAGCTCGCGTCGAAAGCACGGATCGGCACCGGAGTCCTCAATCGCCTGATGCGAGCGGCGTTCGCCGCGAATCCGCCGCCGATGGTGAAGGGGAAACGATTGAAACTTTTTTATGCTGCTCAATCGAGCGGATCAAAGACCAGGCGGCTTCAGCCGGTCGAAATCGTGTTATTTGTTAACGATCCTCGCCTGCTTGGGCGCACTTACGCGCGTTACCTGGAAGCGCAAATTCGAGACTGCATGCCCTATCCTGGGGTGCCGATCATTTTGACTTTGCGGCCACGTAGCCAAAAATAACAGTAAGCATGCCGCCTATGGGGGCTTGGGATGCGCTAAAGAGCGCGCGGCTACACGGAATCGAACATTTCGCGGCCGTATCTGTCATAATTTGTCTGTAAAAAATACATGAAATCTACCCAGGAAATCACTCAGGAGGTCCAGGAACTCGGTCGCTGGATTCCGGCGCTTCGCGAACAAGTCTCGCATGTGGTCGTCGGCCAGAAATATCTCGTCGACCGGCTGTTGCTCGGCCTTCTCGCCAACGGTCACATTTTGCTCGAAGGCGTTCCCGGTTTGGCCAAAACGCTCACCGTCAAGACGATGGCGTCAACGATCCAGACGGGCTTTCAACGACTGCAATTCACGCCCGACCTCTTGCCCGCCGACTTGATAGGCACTCTGATTTACAATCCGCGCACCGGCGAATTTTCAACGAAACTTGGGCCGATTTTCTCGAACTTAATTCTGGCCGACGAAATCAATCGCGCGCCGGCCAAAGTTCAAAGCGCATTGCTCGAAGCAATGCAGGAACGCCAGGTCACTATTGGTGAACAAACTTATCCCCTCGCCGATCCGTTTCTGGTTCTTGCGACCCAGAACCCGATTGAACAGGAGGGAACGTATCAGCTTCCGGAAGCGCAACTCGATCGGTTCATGTTCAAATTGAACGTTGGTTATCCGCAAAAATCCGAGGAACGCACAATTCTGGATTTGATGGCCACGTCCGCGCCGGATTTACGCGTCCAGGGAATTGTCGATCCGAAACAGATCATCGCGGCGCGTGATGTCGTGAATCAAATCTACATCGACGATCGAGTGAAGGATTACATCGTCGATGTTGTCTGGGCAACTCGCGAACCGGCGACCTACAATCTCGAGCTCGAAGGTTTGATCCGTTATGGCGCATCGCCGCGGGCCACGATTTATCTGGCTCTTGGCGCCCGCGCTCACGCTTTTCTCAACGGACGCGGTTATGTTACTCCGCAGGACGTCAAAAGCATCGGTCCCGACGTATTGCGCCATCGCATCATCGTTAGTTACGAAGCGGAAGCTGAAGAGGTCACCAGCGAAACCATCATCGACCGCATTTTTGCGGGCCTTCCCGTTCCGTAACGATGAACGGTTTGCAGGAAAAGACGGCGGAAATTCTCAAGAAGATCCTGTACGCTCGAAATTAAGACCCGCGGTCTGGTCGACACAGTTTTCGCGGGCAATTACCACAGTGTCTTCAAGGGACGCGGAATGAATTTCGAAGACGTCCGCGAATATCAACCGGGCGACGAGATTCGGGCGATTGATTGGAACGTGACCGCGCGGCTTGGAACTGCGTTCGTGAAAAAGTTTACCGAGGAGCGCGAACTAACGGTCATGTTGATCGTGGACGTCAGCGCGTCCGGAAGCTTCGGGAGCGCGACTCAATCCAAACGCGAGTTGGCCGCGGAAGTCGCCTGCCTGCTCGCGTTCAGCGCCATTCGAAACAACGACAAAGTCGGTCTCCTTCTGTTCACAGATCGGGTCGAACTTTTCATTCCGCCCAAGAAGGGCCGTTCGCACACGTTGCGGCTGATTCGCGAGATTCTATTTTTCGAACCGGCCGGGCGCGGAACGGACCCGGCATTGGCGCTCGATTATCTGAACCGGATCGTCACTCGGCGCGCGGTGGTGTTTTTCATTTCCGATTTTCAAGCACCCGATTTCTCGCACGCGCTTGCCGTGAGCGGACGCCGCCACGATTTCATTGCCGTCCGTGTTCAGGACGAACGCGAAACCGTGTTGCCGAATGTCGGCATCATCACGCTCGAAGACGCGGAAACCGGCGAGCAAATCGAAATCAACACCGCGGACCGGAACATTCGCACGCAGTTCAGCGATTTGGCCGACCAGAATGCGCGCGAGCTGACCCGAACACTGCGGCGTAACAACGTCGACACAATCACGCTGCGAACGAGCGAAGATTATTTGCCGGCGTTGCGCGCGTTCTTCAAGAGTCGCGAACGCCGGGTTGCGCTCCGATAGCATCATGAGCTTCCTCGCCGCCCAGAATTTTCACGAGATCGCGCCGCCGGTGGATTACTCTTTCGTTCCCACGTGGCTGATTTTTGTGGGAAGTTTCGTCGTAATTTCACTCATCGGTTTGGTCGTTTGGTTGTTTATGCGAAAACCGAACCTGCGTTGCCCCCGAGATTGCCGCGCGACATCGCCCTGGAAGAACTCGACTCGATCAGCGGTGAAATCGAGACGATGAACCCGTATCAGTTCAGCATTCGCGTCTCAGATATTTTGCGACGTTATGTCACGAATCAATACGCGCTACCGGTTACCCGCCAGACCTCGGTCGAATTTCTCACCGCTCTGGCCAAAGCGTCCTCGTTCTCGCCTAACGAGAAGTCGCTGCTCGAAGATTTTTTGAATCGATGCGATTTGATCAAGTTCGCGCGATACGAAGCAACATCCGCGGACAGCCGGCTTCTCCTGGAAGAGGCGCTGCGGTTTGTGAAAGGAGAACAACTTGCGCTTGCTTGACTGGTGGCCGGCAAACACTGCGCTGACCTTCGCGCGTCCGTGGCTTTTGCTGCTCTTGGTCGCAATCCCGTTGCTCGCTTATTTGCGCGGGAAACGCGGCCCGGCCGCTGCGCTGACATTTTCGTCGACATCAGCGTTGCGCGCGATTGGTAAACAAAGCGCCGCGCGCGTGGGCAAAATTTTGCGGGCCATGATTTTTGCGACGCTCGCAATTTTTATCGTTGGACTCTCCCGTCCCCAGCTCGGCAAAAGCCTCACTCAAGTAGAAGCCAGCGGAATCGACATCATGCTCGTTCTCGACGTTTCGGGATCGATGCTGACAAAAGACTTCACGATTGGGGGCGACGAAGCGACGCGGCTTGACGCGATTCGTGAGGTTACACGCAAGTTTATCGATGGCCGCCCTAACGATCGCATCGGAATAATCGCGTTTGCCGGGCGACCCTACGTGGTCAGTCCAATGACTCTCGATCACGATTGGTTAACCCAAAATCTCGAGCGCGTGCGGATTGGCCTGGTCGAAGACGGGACGGCAATTGGATCGGCAATGGCCGCGGCGGCCAACCGACTGAATGACAAACAATCGAAGAGCCGGGTCCTGGTGTTATTGACGGACGGAGAAAATAACGCTGGGAAAATTTCACCGAACACCGCAGCCGAAGCAGTAAAAGCCCTCAAAATCCATTTTTACGCGATTGGCGCCGGGATTAACGGTGTCGCACCGGCGCCAATCTACACTTCCCGTGGACCGATGACGGATGCGTTGGGGAACATTTATTATCAAAACCAGCGGGTAGAATTCAACGAGACCGGGTTGAAAGAAGTAGCGCAAATCGCCGACGGCAAATTCTATCGGGCAACGGACACAAAATCGCTGGAACAAATCTACAGCGATATCGACAAGCTCGAAAAATCAACGGTCGCAATCAAAAAATATCAGGAGTATCGCGATCTGTTCCCGATTTGCATCATGAGTGGATGCGGTTTGCTGGTCGCGCAGCTTCTGTTGTCGCAAACCGTGTGGAAAAAATTGCCATGACGTTCGGCGCGCCAGTTTGGTTTTGGGGGCTGCTCGCGATTCCCGTCCTCGCTCTTTTGTTTGGGCGATCGGAACGACGGGCGGCGGTGCGATTGCGTGAATTCGTTTCCCCGCGATTGCTTCCTCAATTGTCCGCAACGGTGAACCGCAGTCGGCGGATGGTGCGCTTTGGATTTGTCATGCTCGGTCTTGCCTTCGCGATCGTTAGTCTGGCTCAGCCACGATGGGGTTACATTTACGAAGACGTGAAACGCAAGGGCCTCGATTTGCTTTTCGCGGTCGACACATCGCGAAGCATGCTTTCAAACGATGTGCAGCCGAACCGCCTCGAGCGCGTCAAGCTGGCGGCCCAGGATCTCGTCAATCAGCTGCAAGGCGATCGGGTCGGTCTCATCGCTTTTGCCGGGCGCGCGTTTTTGCAGGCGCCCCTAACAATTGACTACGAAGCCGCGGTCGAATCGATCAACGACTTGGACACTAAAACAATCCCTGAAGGCGGAACCAATATTTCCGAATCGATCAATCTCGCCATCCAGACATTCGGCAAAAGCGCAGCCGGAAATCGCGCCTTAATCATTTTCACGGACGGCGAAGAATTGAGCGGCGACGCTGTCAAAATCGCCAAGGCCGCCGCCGATGCCGGCGTGAAGATTTTCACAATTGGAGTAGGCACTCCGCAAGGTTCGTTGATTCCGATTAATTCCGACGACGGAGGCACCGCGTTTGTAAAAGATTCTGCCGGACAAGTTGTAAAATCGAAGCTCGACGAAAAACGATTGACCGAAATCGCCGAAGCAACCGGCGGTTTTTACCTTCACCTGGGTGACGGACCACAAACAATGGCGCAGTTGTATCAGCAGGGTCTCGCGAAAATGAAAGCAGCGGACATCGACGCCCGCTTGTCGCGGCGACCGATCGAACGCTACGAATGGCCGCTGGCCGCAGCCGTGATCGCGCTGACCATTTCAATCTTAATAGGCGAACGCAAAAAAGTGCGGGCCCGCTCCCGACTGCCACGGTGGACAAGAGTCGCGGTGCCGGCTTCGGCCGTATTCTTTGTTTTGATAGGGCCGGCATTCGCGAGTGCGCCCGGTCTGAATCTCTACCAAGACGGGAAATATCGAGACGCGTACCAGAAGTTTCAGGAGGATCTCAAGTCGCATCCGGACTCGTCGGAAAAGGAGAAGATCGAATTCGACGCCGGAACCGCTGCGTTCAAAATGAACGATTACAACAAAGCGCTTCAATCCTTCAGCGATGCGCTGCTTTCACCGGACCAACGGCTTCAAGAGAACAGTCATTTTAATCTGGGCCGCACGTTGGAGGAACGGGCCGATCTCGATAAGGCCAACGATACGACATTAAAGGACCTGACTGATGCAGCCTCGCATTATGAGGCCACCCTCCAGCTCAATCCGAAGAATGAAGCAGCTCGGGCGAACCTTGAAGAAGTCAGAAAGAAAATCGAGCGGCTGAAACAACATCCGAAGAACAAGCCGACTCCCACTCCACCGCCGCAACAACAGCAAAAGAAAAAAGATCAGCAACAGGGCGGCGGCCAAAGTCAGGACCAGGACCAACAGCAATCTCAATCCCAAAACAATTCCGACAACAAGGATCAAAACCAGAATCAACAGCAGCAGCAGCAAAACCAACAACAACAAAGTCAGCAGGCGCAATCACAGAATCAATCGAGTCAAAATCAGGACCAAAAATCCGCGGAACAATCGAAGCAGCAACAGATGGCCAAGAACGACTCGCAAAAAAATCAGCAGCAACCGAAACCCGGCGAAAGTCCGAGTCCCGGAGAGAATCAAAATGAGGACCAACAGCAGTCCGGCCAATCCTCATCGTCGCCGTCTCCCGGAAAGGGAGAGAACAAATCAGCGCAAGATCGTCAGTCATCAGGCAAACAGGAGCAGCCTGAAGAATCGCCAACCCCTGGAATTGGAGACCAGGCGCCGACACCGGCGCCGGGTGAAGGCGAAGGAAACGAGCAAAACGCATCGCCTTCACCGACGGTGGCCGGTTCGCCGGAAAAAAAATTAGCGGGCGAGATCAAAGGCGCGAACGGCGAGAATCAGCCACAGCCACCTCAACAAGGCGCTGCGTTCGCTGAAGCTGATCAGGAGAAAAACGGCCAAATGACTGAAAAGCAGGCGGAGCTGTTATTACAGTCGATGAAAGACGAAGAAGCGCGGGTTCAGCTTGATGAACGGAGGGTCAGACGCCGTGTCTATAATGACTGGTGACCCGGAAATTTGAGGGTTGATGGTTGAGAGTTGATAGAACGCCGATGCACATGCGCGATTTGAAAATCTTGGTAACGGTCTTCGCATTGTTCGCGGCCACTTCGGCTGCGAACGGAGCATCGCCGAGCGTGACCGCCGTGCTGAGCAATTCGGAGCCTCAAGTCGGCGAAACCGTGCAGCTCGAGATCAAAGTCACCGGCGCTCAAAGCGCCAATGTGCCGCAGGAGATATCGATCGACGGCCTGGAAATTCATCAGACCGGGACGTCGCGCCAATTCGAAATGCACAATTTCGATGTGAAAAGCAGCGTCAATTACAACTACACAATTCTGCCGTTACGCGCCGGACGATTTAAAATTCCAGCTCAAACCATTCGGATTGGAAGCGAATCGCTGCACACCCCGGAACTCGCACTCAATGTAGCAGGTGGCTCGAGCAACTCGGCTGGAGCGCCTCGAACCAATCAATCGGCCACCAACGTTAGCAAACTTGCGTTCGCTGAATTGGTGATCCCAAAAAAGGACGCATATGTCGGCGAAATGATACCAGCCGTGATTCGGCTGGGGTTTGACGCTCGGGCCCGTGGACAGCTCCAGGAAGGACCGGAACTTTCCGGTCAAGGTTTTACGACTCAAAAATTGCAGCAACCGAACGAAACTTTGGAAACAATCGGGGGCCGGCCTTGTAAAGTTTATACGTTCAAAACGGCGATCTCGCCCGCGCGAGCCGGAAAATTCGAGATCGGACCGGTGAAAGCCAAAGCAATGCTGCTGCTGCCGAGACGGCCAAGCGCGCCGCGCACCACCCGGCCGCGTTCGCCATTCGACCTCTTTAATTTAGACGATCCATTCTCCGATCCATTTTTCGCCGACCCTTTTGGCAGCATGGGCGAGCGAACGGAGTTACCGATCAAAAGCGAATCGGTGATGCTGGACGTCAAACCGTTGCCTCCCAACGCGCCTCCAGAGTTCTCGGGAGCAATCGGCAGCTTCACCATGACTGTCGATGCGAAACCGAAAAAGGTGCAGGCGGGCGACCCAATCACTGTGACCGCGACAATTTCGGGACGCGGCAATTTCGATCGAATGAACGCACCGGTCCTGACGGACGAACACGGCTGGCACAAATATCCCCCGTCGTCGAAATTTAAACAGGACGACGATGTTGGATTTAGCGGCGAGAAAACTTTCGAGACGGTCATCGCGCCTAACGAGAAGAAGACGGCGCTGCCGCCGCTGGCATTCGCTTATTTCGATCCGATCAAAGAAAACTACGTCACATTGCGAAGCGACGCGATTCCCATCGAGGTTGAAGGAGGCGCTGCGGCCGCTCCAACGGCTGCCGCCCCTGCCGCGTCAGCAAAAACGACGGCGAGCGCGGCTCCGACTCCCGCGCCCGCGGCAAAACCGGCCGACATCTTGTATCAGCTTACTGATCTTGGATCGGCTCGCTCGTTTGTTCCGCTTTACATGCGACCCGTATTTTGGATTTCGCAGCTCGCTCCCCTCATTGGGCTTTTACTTTTTGCCGGCTGGAAAATTCGTAAGGCAAGAATGGGCAACCGCGAGGCGATGAGAATCGCGGCATTGCAACACGAGTCCGCGGAGCTGTTGCGTAAACTGCGCCGCGATCGCCTCTCGCCACAGGAATATTTCTCAAATGCGTCGCGGGTGGCCCGCGTCAAGACGGCGCTGGCGAAGAATCTCGACCCGAACGCGGTCGACGCGACAACGATCGAGAAAACTTTTGATCTGAACGAGACCGACCGAACCCGGCTCCGGACGTTATTCGAGCGGACTGACGAGTTGCGTTACAGCGGGAGCGGCAATGGCGACAACAAAGTCCCGGATCAGGATCGCGAGAAAGTTTTGGAATTGCTCGAAAGTTTGCACGCATGAAGGTCGGCATTCGAATACTCAGCTTGTTCGTCTTTCTCGTTGCCGCTTCGGTTGCGCCGGCTCAATCCGCGACACAGTTCGACAAAGCCAACCAGGAATATGCCGCTGGAGATTTCGACAGTGCAGTCAGGGACTACGAAGAGTTGATCCGGTCCGGCCAGGACATTCCAAACGTGTTCTACAATCTCGGAAACGCTTATTTCCGGAAAAAAGATTTCGGTCACGCGATTTTGAATTACGAACGCGCGCTGGCGCTTGACCGTCGTCATCCCGAAGCGCAAGCCAATCTTCGAATTGCGCGCGACGAAGCGCGAGCCTTGGAGCTGGTTCCGACAAAGTGGGAGCGAGTGCTCGCAATGGCGACGCCAAATGAATACGCAATCACCGCAGCGATCGCCTTTTGGGTGTGCGCATTTAGCGTGGTCGCGCTGATTTTTAATGCGCGCTCACCGAGGACGCCGGGTCGTCTTGGCCGTAATTTCGCTGGCGATTGTCGCGATTGGAATCTTCGCGGCCTGGCAAACTGAACATGGAAAACATGGCGACGGTTTGGCGATCATCATCGCGCAAAGCGCCGACGCGCGGCTGGCGACGGCGGATACTGCCAATCGCGTCCTGACTCTGCCCGCAGGAAGCGAAGTTCAGGTCATAACTCCGCGCGCTGATTGGGTTTACGCCATTTTACCGAACAACTTGCGCGGTTGGGTGCCAGCCAAAAGCACCGAGCTCGTCCGAATGTAAGATGTAGCTGCCGACCTTTGCATCGGCAGGAGTTGCACGACCTGCCGGCAACGGTAGGAACTAGGGCAAGGGCCCTACTGCTCGCGATCTGCTGTTTGAGAACACCTCAAGCAAGAGCAACAGTAAGAGGAAGATTTTTATGAAAGCGGAGATGGATATCGAGACGAACCGAAAAGCGTTCCAGATCAATCTCGACGCGCACAAAGTACGGGACTTTTGCCGAAATCGGCGCCGGCCAGGAAGTAGCGCGCCGGTTTTTCCTTGTTGGCGGCGCGGCGGGGACGGTCGCTAAAACGATGTCCGCCTACGACATGACGTTCAGCGATGCGATTTACGGTCCTGCCGATCGTTATGTCAGCCGGGTGCGCCTGAACACGATGCTCGATCACGAATACGATTTGCTTGTGGAACGGCTCGACAAAAAATCGGGAAGCGAGCGCGACATTTTTTGTTTTCGCAGACACCGTTGCCGCGCGCAGCTTCAAACAGCATAACGAATCCCACGGCTGGCTCGGCGTTCGATTCCAAACTCAGCCGCGCGGCGAACCGAGCCAGATCATTATTCACGTTCGAATGCTCGATGAGGGAAATGCCGATCAACAGGAGGCGCTCGGCGTCATTGGAGTGAACCTGCTTCATGGCGCGTTTTATCAAACCCAACCCGAGCGATTGATATCGAGCCTCCATGAAAATCTCGCGCCCGGCCGGATTCAAGTCGACCTGATCAAATTCTCCGGTCCGGCATTTGCCGCGATTGATAATCGGTTGATGAATCTGCAATTGGTTAGTCAGGGCCTCACCGATGCAGTCATGTTCAAGGCCGACGGCGAAATGGTGCAGGCGTCGGAAATCCTGCACAAGAAGGCGATTCTGATCGAGCGCGGCAGCTTTCGGCCGGTGACCTACGCAACCAACGACATGCTGGAAGGCGCTCGGCGCCAGTTTCTGAAGGAGACCGGTGGCTCCGAAGAAGATCTGGTCGTGCTCATGGAAATGACGCTGGAGAATTTGCTTGCCGAAGGTCAATTGAACCACGCGGATTTTTTGCAGCGAGTCGACATTCTGGGCGCGCTCGGCCGCACGGTTTTAATTTCAAAATTCGGCGAATACTACCGTCTGGCCGCTTACCTATCCCGTTACACGACGAAAAAGATCGGGCTGGTAATGGGCGTGCCGACTTTGCACGAAATTTTCGACGAGAAATATTATCTCAATCTCGAAGGCGGAATTTTGGAAGCGCTCGGTCGAATGTTTAAACACGGCCTGAAACTTTACGTTTATCCGATGATCGACGAAAAGAGCGGCAAAATCGTGACTGCAAATCAAACCCAGGTCGCGCCAAACCTGCGATCGCTGTTTCAATACCTCATCGATAATCGTTACATCGCGGAAATTGCCGATTACGAACGGGATTTCCTGCGTATTTACCCGGCTGCAGTATTGGCAAAATTGAAAGCCGGCGACGAGACTTGGGAGGAAATGGTGCCGCCCGAGGTCGCGCAAATCATCAAAGAACGCGAATTTTTCGGCTATCACGCAGCGGTTGCGGCCTGACCGCGAAAAATCGCCGAAACGGCACCAGGCTGGGTGCGTAAGTTACTTAGTAGAAACCGTCTCCACGAGGCACGTTTCCCGCTACAGGGAGTACAGCAGCATCATGGCCCGACGCGCAGATTCTGTTATTGGCATCGACTTAGGCAAACACACGCTCAAAGGCGTTGCTCTTCGCCGAAAGAGCGATAATCGCTTTGTTCTCACGAGCTTCGCTTCCCGGCCTGTGCCCGAAGAATTTGCATCGCCTGACGATCTTGCCCGCGAACTAAAACAGTTGGTGAAAGAGCTCGGCGGCGCCAAAACCTGTGCCTTTGCGATTTCGGATCCCGGCACAATCCTTCGAATCATTGAGCAACCGGACACGCCTGTCCATTTGTTGCGAAACGCTCTCCGCTTGAATGGTCTGGCGGTCTTGAACCAGGAATGCAAGGACTTCGTCCTCGACGTTGCTCCGGTCACACCGCGCAATGGAAATTTGCCTGATGACAAGTCAGGCGGCGGAAACGTTGCCGTGCACGCCGGCGTCCTTACTCAAACCAAATATCTGGTCGGCGGAACCTTGCGGAGCCATGTGAAACAAATCGTCGCCGCCGCCGCGAAGATCCGCGTTTCGCCTGAACTGATCCAAGTCGCTCCGGTTTGCTCGTTCAACGCGTTTGAATTCGCCTACCCCGATGTTTTCGCCAACGAACCATTTCTGCTGCTCGACATGGGTCATCTCCAAAGCACGGTGTTGATCGGAAGCCGAAGCGAACTCGTTCTGGTGCGCAGCATCGATTACGGCGGCAAAGCTTTGATGCAGGCGCTGACCGCCGAAGATGCTCTGGATGGCGATGCTGCGTGGTTGATGATTCAACAAGGCGACGAAGGCATGACTGAAATTTGCCGAAATTCGCTCGCGCGGTTGGCCATGGAAGTGCGCAATTCCATCGGGTTTTTTGAAGGCCAGCACGAAGAAAGCATCCACCGAATTTTTGTTTCCGGCGGATTGGCTCGCGCCGAAACTGTTTTGCAAACTCTCAGCGACGAACTGAGTTTGCCCTGCGAAATTTGGGATCCGCTCGAGACCTGCGAAGTCACGCTGCCCGCGGCCAAGCGTCAGAGTTTGCCGAACGAATTTGTGTCACTCAACGTCGCCTGTGGAGCGGCCTTCGAATATCTGAAGAAATAACGCGCACCCATGGCCCTGCAACTCAATCTCCTTCACGAAGAAATCCTCGAACAGCGCCAGCGTCAGCGCGATCCGCTGAAGATTGGCATGCTCGTGCTCGCTGGTTGCGGAGCGATACTTTTTCTCTATTACGCCTGGAACGCCTACCGCACACTCGAAATCAAGGCGCGGCTTAGCCACGTCACCGCTGAGTGGAAGAAAATCGAGCCGGAAGTCACCAAGGCGCAGAAACGCGCCGCGGACCTGACCAACATCATCAACGCCACTCGAGTTCTTGATGATTACATCGACAGCCGCTTTTTCTGGGGACCATTTCTCGAAAAACTGTCCGCATTGCGTCCCACCAAATGCGCAACTGACCAACCTTGAAGGGGTGGTGCTGGACGACGACAAAGGCGGTGGAATCTCTGTCACCGTCGATGGCAGCACCGCCGCGCGCGAGCCGCGGTCAGCTGCCGAAGATCTGCGTCAAATGTTGCTCGAACAACTCGGCAAAACGTATTTTGACGTCAAAGTCGAATTCAAAACGCTTGAGGACATGGAAACAGTCGCCAACGTCGGCGGCACGAGCGTTCCAATGTCGCACTTTATCATGGGCGATAACATTTAATTCGTCCGAACCAAAACCCGCCGCTACTCCTGCGCCCGCCCGCGGCAAAAAACGAGGCAGTGATGAAAATTCCTAAACTTTCTTCCGACCAGATTAAAAAATTGGTCCTCAGCGCGATGGGATTCGTTGTCCTGCTGTACGTCTATTTCACTTTTTTTCTCGGGCCTCTCCAAAAGTCTCGGGACACCACGTTTACCCAGATTGACGAAATCCAGAAGAAAATCGACGGCTCAAAAGGCGAAATGTCGAAAGCGGCCAATCTTGAGCGTCAAGCGAAGGATGCGACAGCGCGCTTTGCCGCGCTCAAAGGGCTGATTCCAGACGGAGCGCCGATCGCGTGGTTCCCGCCGCGGATGAAGACATTTTTTGCTAGCGACCAAATCGACAAGGCCTCTGCCCGGCTCGAAAGCAGTACCAGTTTCAAACAAACCGAATTGTCCAGATGGAGTAAATACAACTGGATAATCGAGTTGCCCCAAGCCGATTTCGTCGCGCTCGGCAAATCCATTGCCGATCTCGAAAATGCCGAACCACTGCTTTGCATCACCAAGCTGAACATTCATGTGCTGCCTACTGAATCGCAGTTCCAACAGGTCGGCATCGCTGCCACTACCGTAATCGAAAAACGATGAAGACGTTTCTATTGCCGGTTTGTTTGTCGATTTCGCTGGCTGGATTGTCGTTTGCCGCGGGCCATCGCCCTGGCCCGACCGATACCGCCCCTAAACCTAGCGAATCTCCCGCGCCCGCCGATTCCAACACCAAGCCAGCTCCCGACGCCGGCACGATCACGGTTAAGAACAAGTCGTCTTTCCAGGCGGATGCCGCAGCACGCAATCCATTTTGGCCGATTGGTTGGAAACCGACCGGTCGCGTGGCTGGAGGCGGCGCCGGCGGCGGATCAGATCAGGGCGAAGTTCCACCAGGCGCGTTTTTGGTTACGAGTATCACGCTCGACGGAGCGACCCATTTCGCGATCATCAACGGCAAAACCATGGGGGAAGGTCAGCAGTTCGGATTACAAGTTGGGACTCAAATTTACCAGGTGACGGTGAAACGAATCGAAGACGGTCGCGTCATTATTGGCCGTCACGATGAGGAAATCGCCGTTCCACTGCGACGAAAAGAAGCGTCCGAGCATCCTCCCGAGGGCGCTACCCGCTCCGCTTCTCCGTCGCCGAAATAAATACGACCGGCCGTCCCTTTTGCGGGCCCACAGCCGGGCAGCTCTAGATCTAGACGTTCACTGTCTGAATCGAAGTTACCGGCACAAACTCGCTCTCTTTCAGCACGGCTGGCTTAGTCCCGCGAATCAAATTCCACCACTGCCAGGCTGAGCCAAGCACGATCAGAAACACGAACAGCATGAAAAATCCGGCAACGATTGCATCGAATTGCCAAACCCATGCTTGTCGCGACAACTCGGCTGCTTTCGCTGAATTGCTGCCCGCCTGAGCTGCGAGCAATTGCGCGCCGCTAAGAAATCCAAGTTTCGGGTCGGCTGAAAAAATTTTCAGATAACCGGCCGAGAATGTGACTGCGCACATGAAACAGAGCGGCGCGAGGGTAATGAACAAATACCGCGTCTTTTGCATCTTGATCAGGATCGTGGTGCACAAACAAAGCGCGATCACGGAAAGGAGTTGGTTGGCCAGACCGAACAGCGGCCAGAGTGTGTTTACGCCGCCGAGTGGATCGATAACGCCTTGATACAAAAACCAGCCCCAGGCCGCAACCAAAAGCATACTGGTCACAAAATTTGCGGCCCACGATCGGGTATTGCCCAGTGGTCGCCACACGTTGCCTAACAAGTCTTGCAACAAAAATCGTCCCACTCGCGTGCCGGCATCGATCGTCGTCAAAATAAACAATGCCTCGAACATGATCGCAAAGTGATACCAAAGTGCGAGCGCCGTCGGACTAGATGTGACCCTCGCGAACATATGCGCCATGCCGACCGCAAATGTCGGCGCGCCGCCGGCACGATTGTACATGGTTTGTTCGCCGAGCTGCTTCGCCAGACCCGCCATATCGTCTTCGGTAACCGGAAACCCTTGCGCCGAAACTTTCTGCACGATCTCGGTCGGCGCGCCTTTCATATTGATTGCGAAGTATTCACCTGGTTGCAGAACACACGCGGCAATCAACGCCATCAAAGCGACCATCATCTCAGTAATCATCGCGCCGTAGCCAATGTCGCGAATCCGCGATTCACGCGGCAACATCTTCGGCGTTGTCCCGGAGGCGATCAGCGAATGAAATCCTGAAACCGCGCCACACGCGATCGTGATACAAACGAATGGGAACACCGGTCCGGCAAAAACCAAACCGCTCCCGTCGATGAATTTTGTCAACGCCGGCATTTGCAGCGTCGGATGGATGAGAATCACTGCAATCGCCAACGCAGCCACGGTTCCGAGTTTCAAAAACGTGCTGAGATAATCGCGCGGCGTGAGCAGCATCCAAACCGGAAGGATCGACGCAGCCAATCCGTAAATCATGATCGCCCACGCGATCCAGGTCGCGTCATGGCGAAACCACGACTCGATCGTTGGGAAATGCGCCAGGAATTGTCCGCCCCAAACTCCAAACCCCAGACCGAGCAGACCGAAGATCGTGATCGCGGTTACATTTACTTTTCCACTGCGCAAACCAAAACCCATGATCAGCGCGGTCGGAATCGTCATTGCGATCGTAAACATTCCCCACGGACTTTTCGCCAGCGCTTGAACGACGACCAGCGCAAGCACAGCCAGCAAGATGATCATGATCGCGAGCACACTGATCAATGCCAGGACCCCCACGCCGGGCCCGATTTCTTCCTTCACCATCATGCCGAGCGTTTTTCCGCCGCGTCGTACCGATGCGAAAAGGACAATCATGTCGTGCACCGCGCCCCCGAGCGTTGCGCCGATCAAAATCCAAAGCGTTCCCGGCAAAAACCCAAACTGCGCCGCGAGCACGGGACCCACCAGCGGCCCGGGCCCAGCGATCGCCGCGAAATGATGGCCGAATACCATCCAGCGATTCGTCGGCACGAAATCTTTGCCGTCATTTTTCACCATTGCCGGCGTCGCTCGTTCGTCGTTGAGCACGAGAATTTTCGCCGCAATCCATTTGCTGTAAAACCGGTAACTGATCGCAGCGGCGCAAAATCCGGCGGTCACAATCCAAAGCGCGCTTATTTGTTCGCCGCGGGACACCGCCAGCACCGCGACCGAGCCCAAACCAAGCAATGTCACTGCAATCCACAACAGTTTTTTCCAGAGAGGCATTTCGTCTGTTAATGATCGGCAATGAGCGCGTCATTTGCAATCCGCGCGACTGTAGCGGCGCTCTCTGAGCGTCGAACGAATTAATCCGGCGGTCATAGACCGCCGCTACAGCTCTAGAGTTTCTCCCTCGCCTGCTTCAACAACCTCAGCTGGTCCAGATAATTCGTCTGGCGCTGGCGATTCAGTTCTACCACGTCCCTCGGCGCGCGATCGACAAACGATTTGTTGTTCAGCTTCGATTCTACAATGCGCAGATCGGCTTCAATTTTTGCGATTTCCTTATCCAGCCGCGCGCTCTCCGCGGAGGCGTCGACATCTACGATAAGCAAGAATTTCACCAAGAGCAGTTGTGGCAATCGGCACACCCGCGTCGGCGCTAAAACCCGGATCCACCTTCAATTCGGACGCGTTGAGCAAACGCGCGACTGTTCCCTGCTCGTCGGTCAATTCGAATTCCTTCGACCGCAAAGCGAACTTTGCTTTCTGATTCGAAGGAATGTGCGCCTGCGCGCGCAAATTGCGGCCTGCCTGAACGGTTTCGTAAATCGCAGCGACCAGTTTCCGTTTCTCCAGATCCGCATCTTTCAGAGGGAACTTCTTCGGCAAAGGTGCGAACTGAATCGATCCCGTTCCCAAACCGAGCAGGGACCAAAGCTCCTCGGTGATGTGCGGCATGAACGGATGCAACAAACGCACGATTGCGGACAGGACGTAATCCATCACCGCGAGTGCGGATTTCTTCCTTGATTCGTCTTCGCCAAAAATCTCGGTCTTCGCCGCTTCAACGAACCAGTCGCAGTAATCGCTCCAGATAAAATCGTAGAGCCGCTGCGCGATGTTATTGAATTCGTAATCGCGATAGCCTTTCTCGACCGCGTCGATGGTCTCGTTCAGCCGCGCCAAAAGTTCGATCGCGTAGATCGATAAGTCTTCTCGAGTTTCGGTTCAGCCATCACTCGGGCCGTGCATTTGGCGAAAACGCGCGACGTTCCAAAGCTTGGTCGCGAAGTTGCGGCCTTCTTCGATTTGCTTGTCGTCGAATCGAATGTCCTGGCCGCTCGGCGCGATTCGCATCAGACCGAATCGCAAACCGTCCGCGCCGTATTTATCAATTAAATCCAGCGGATCGGGTGAATTGCCTAACGACTTCGACATTTTCCGGCCCTGCTTGTCGCGAATGATGCTGGTGAAGAAAACGTCGTGAAACGGAATATTGTCCTCGGTCTTTGTGGTTTGGCCGGGCTTGAACTCGAGCCCGGCAAAAATCATTCGGGCGACCCAGAAGAAAATAATGTCCGGCCCGGTAACGAGGGTGGTCGTCGGATAAAATTTCTTTCGCGTTTTTGGATCCATCGTTTCATAGGCCCACAGCCACGACGAAAACCAGGTGTCGAGCGTGTCGTTATCCTGGATCCAATTCTCCGGATCCTTCGGCGGTTTCAAACCGACATAAATTTCGGATTTCGGATTTCGGATTTCGGATTTTTCCGTTCCGGTACCACGCCGGAATCCGGTGTCCCCACCAAACCTGGCGGCTGATGCACCAGTCCTGAATATTCTTGATCCACTGCTCGTAAACTTTCTCCCAATGGTTGGGATAGAAACGGATGAGATGTTTCTTCACCACCGCGAGCGCTTCTTTGGTCTTCGGATATTTCAAAAACCATTGTTCGCTTAGCCGCGGCTCGATCGGCACATCGCTGCGATCGCTGAAGCCGACATTGTTTTCGTGCGGCTCGGTTTTTGCCAGCAGTCCCCTCGCCTCCAATAATTCCGCCGCTCGTTTGCGCGCCTCAAAGCGATCGAGGCCGTGCAATTCCGGAACGGCCGGGCAATCGATTTTTCCGTCCGCGGTTAGAACATCGATCATCGGCAATTTGTGCCGCTGACCAATCTCGAAATCGACTTTGTCGTGCGCCGGCGTGACTTTCAGAATGCCGGTGCCGAATTCGGGATCGATCGCATCGTCCGCAACAACCGGAATTTTTTCGCGCGGCAATCGGACGCCAAACCTCTTTGCCGACAAGTTCGGCGTACCGCTTGTCGTTCGGATGAACTGCAACGCCGGTGTCGGCCATGATCGTTTCCGGCCGCGTCGTCGCGACTTCCAAAAATTTCCCGGGCTGATCGACAATTTCGTAGCGAACGTAATACAGATTGCCGCGTTGCGGTTTGTTGATGACTTCCTCGTCCGACAACGCCGTTTGGGCCGCCGGATCCCAGTTAATCATCCGGCGTCCGCGATAGATCAGGCCTTTTTTGTAGAGATCGACAAAGACTTCGAGCACTGCGCGCACGTACGATCTCATCCATCGTGTATCGCTGGCGCGACCAATCGCACGAGCAGCCGAGCCGTTTCAGTTGCTGAATGATGATGCCGCCGTGTTTGTCCTGCCATTCGAGCACGCGCTGGAGGAACTTTTCACGGCCGAGATCGTGTCGCGTCACGCCCTCATTTTTGCGCAGCCATTTTTCGACCGCGGTCTGCGTTCCGATTCCGGCGTGATCCATCCCCGGAAGCCAAAGCACTTCAAAGCCCTGCATCCGCGCGCGCCGCGCCAGGATATCCTGAATCGAATCGTTTAACACGTGGCCGAGCGTGAGAACACCGGTGATGTTCGGCGGCGGCATCACAATCGAGAACGGCTTCTTTTTCGAATTCGCATCGGCCTCGAAGTCGCGGTTATCGATCCAACGCTGATACCATTTCGGCTCAACGGTTTTTGGATCGTAGGTTTTGGAAAGCTCGGCCATTTTCGGTTTCAATCATCGACAGCCACAGCGCGTTTGCAAATGCCGTTACCTGACGACTTGCGACAAATGCCTAGCACGGTGATTCTTGCCGCTGCATGAGCAACACACGCCCGATCGGTGTTTTCGATTCTGGCATCGGCGGATTGACCGTGGTCAAGGCTCTGCGCGATTTGCTGCCGAACGAGAACATCTCCTACCTGGGCGACACCGCGCGTGTGCCTTACGGCCCGAAGAGTCGCCGAAACTGTCCAGCGTTACGCGATCGAGCTCGGCGAGATGTTGATGAAAGACAACGCAAAGGCACTGATCGTGGCCTGTAACACCGTTTCGTCAGTCGCTCTTCCAACATTAACAAAAAAGTTTCCAGTGCCGGTGATCGGGGTGATCGAGCCCGGGGCGCAGCGCCGCGGTCTCGGCGACGCGAAATCTGCACGTCGGCGTCATCGGAACTCGCGGAACGATTCGGAGCGGCGCCTACGAAAAAGCGTTGCGCGCGGTCAACGGCAACGTGCGGGTTAGCAGTCAAGCTTGTCCGTTGCTCGTTCCATTGATTGAGGAAGGACTGCTCAATGACGAAATCACCGATCGAATGATTTTGCGATATCTGGAACCGTTACTTAAGGCCGACATCGACACGCTTGTTCTGGGTTGCACTCACTATCCGTTGCTGGCCGGCGCAATTGGCCGCGTGCTAAAACGCCAAATCATGGTGGTAGATTCCGCCCAGAATTGCGCGCGCGCGACCGAGATTATGCTCGATGAACAATCACTTCGTGCTGCGCCCATGAACAATGGTGAATTGCGGGTCGCGCTCACCGATGCGGCCGATAATTTCCTCAACGTCGCCCGCGACGCGTTGCAATTGCAATTTGGCGAAATCGAAATCCGCGCTTTGTCGTGACAGCCGGTCGAAGATCACTGTCGACATCCGCCTTCACAGGACTCGCGCGAGGTCGAAACCGCGGTTAGAGCCAGCGGAATGACAAGTCCGCAGTCGCGGTCGACCCAACCGTTTCAGCAATTCGTCGCCGACATGATCCTGTGGCTGGCGCTGCTCCTTTTATTTCTAACGTTTCGCATCACGCTATTCGCAGTTTTTCGCGGTGAACTATCGGAACTCCCCAGCCTGCACGCGTTTGTTCGCTGTTTGAACACGGGTTTGCGTTCGGATGCCACCGCCGCGACTTGGGCAATTCTCCCGTCGCTGGCGCCTGACGATTGTCGGATTATTTGTCCGTTGGGATCTGGCACCGGCGTGTCCGCCAATTCACCACCGCGATCGCGCTGCTGCTGTGCGGAATCATTTTCGTCGCGGATGTCGGATATTTCGCCGAGTACGACAACCAGTTCGATCATTGGATCTTTGGCCTTGTTTACGACGATCGGGCGGCGATTTGGGAGACGATTTGGAAAAGCTATCACCTCGTCCTGCTCGTCGGCTTTGATGCTTGCCGGCGTCACCATTGGGAGCTGGCTCCTGAACAAGTTGTGCGGCAAAGCTGAGACTGGCCATTCGCCAGGTTTTCTGGGAACAAAAACAGCCCGCGTTATCACGGTGGTTGTGATTGTTGATCTGGGCGTTCGTCGGGACGCGAGTCTGGCTTGGCAGAAATTTGGCCGGCCTAAAAAATGCCGAATCAACCGGCGACGTTTTCCTCAACAAGATCGTGCTCAATCCATTTTTCGCGTTGCGATATGCGATGTGGCAGGAGCACACGATGCAAAAATCCGCCGGTCTGCGGACGATTTTGCCCGACGGCAACATTCGAGGCGCAGCGGCCGCGATTTATCCCGGCTACAGCAAAATTCGGCCAATCTCGACGATTGTCTGAAACGAAGCGCGCCCGGCATCTCGGGAGCGAAGCCGGATCACATCTTTATCGTTGTGATGGAGAGTTACGACGCATGGGCGATGCAGCCCGAATATGCGGGCCTTCATCTCACTGATCGATTAAAGCAGCTCGGCGATTCAGGAATTCGCGCTCAAGGTTTCGTTTCATCGGGAATCAGCACAATCGAAAGCCTTGGCGTAATCATCACCGGCCTCCCGTTCGCGCGGGCGTTTGTTAATTTTCAACCGATCG
This sequence comes from uncultured Verrucomicrobiae bacterium, assembly GCA_963800015.1. GTDB lineage: Bacteria > Verrucomicrobiota > Verrucomicrobiia > Chthoniobacterales > UBA10450 > AV40. Next base: position 53,807 of record CAWCZE010000001.1, read on the forward strand.
TGCGCCGCGGATTGCCGACGGCGGCTGCGCCGATTTTCAAACAACTCGGATACAAGCCGCGTTTTTTCTACGGCGGTTATTTGAGTTGGCAACGCATCGGCGAATTCTGCCGTGAGCAGGGGTTTGAAGAAGTTTACGGCGGAGATCAGATGGTTCCGCATTCGCGCCAAAAAGAATGGGGCGTGGACGATGAGAGCTTGTTTCGATACGTGGTCGAGCACACCGGCGCCGAGCCAACCTTTAATCTGATCATGACCACTTCATATCATCCGCCTTACAGCGTGAATCTGGAGACGAAAGGTTTCGATCCGAACGTCATGAAATCGGATTCGCTCGGCAAGAAACTTTCGGACGAGCAGATTCGCGTCCTCGGTCATCTTTGGTATTCGGACAAATGCGTCGGCGACTTTGTCTCCCAAGTGGAATCGAAACTGCAACGCCCGATTTTTGCGATCACTGGCGATCATTATTCGCGGAAGCAATATGTTTCAGCGCGGCCAACTCACACTTTGTACGAAAGCCTCGCCGTTCCGCTGGTGATTCACGGGCCCAAAGCGCTCGAACACAGCTTTGAGCGGCCGGCGGCGATTGCGGGCAGTCATCTCGACATTGTGCCAACGTTTATCAACCTCGTCGCGCCTCGCGGATTTTGAATATCATGCTTTCGGTCGCGATCTGTTTGATCAATCGCAACTGCAGGCCGGTTACGGATGCAATGCGGTGATTGGTCCAGATTTCGTTTTGAAGATCAACGATCCGGCGCATGTGGAAGATCTGCATGGACAACCAGCGGCGGGCGTTGACGGAGCAAGCCTCGCCCTGCATTACCGGCAGTTGCATGCCCTCGGTTGGTGGCGCGCAATGAAGGGAAATGAATGGCCGCAGAATAAAACTGGTAGCGGCGATTGACCTCAATCGACCGTCTGTTTTCGCCTCGATGCGTTTCTGGCGGGTCGGTGACCCGCCGCTACCTGCACGTTTCGCAATCAAGCTCATAAGAATGATCGATCATTTTCCGAATTTCGGCGTCCGGAATTCCGGCTTCGATATCGACCGTGTTCCAATGTTTCTTGTTCATGTGATAACCCGGGTCGCACTTGCTCGTAGCGGTCGCGTAATTCGAGCGCGAGGTCCGGGATCGCATTTCAGGTTCGCCCGCGCAGGAATTTCGTCGAGCGCAGTGATCGCGAATATTTTTCCGGCAACCTTGAACACGAGACGTGTCCGGCCCGAACGGCGTGCCTTCAGTCGCGTGCGGTTTGCTCAGGCAGTATTCGCGAAATTCTTCGATGTTCATCTTTGTAGCGGCAGTCTCTGACTGTCGAAATAACCTGTCGGCGGTCAGAGACCGCCGCTACAAAAAATCAGCTGACGCGCTCGGTTAATAGCGCCGCCAAATCCTTAATCGCGACTCGTTCCTGTTTCATCGAATCGCGATCGCGGAGCGTCACGGTATCTCTCGATGCGCCATCGTTCTCACCGAGCGTTTCGAAATCAACGGTAACGCCGAACGGCGTTCCAACTTCATCCTGGCGTCGATAACGCCGGCCGATCGCCCCGGCTTCATCATAAAAAACAAACATGTGCGGCCGCAAAAGTTTGACGATCTCCTTCGCTTTAGCGACGAGGGGTTCTTTATTTTTCAACAACGGGAACACCGCGCACTTGATCGGCGCGATGCGTGGATGAAATCGAAGAACGGTGCGAGTTTCCATTTTTCCTTTGTCATCTGGCGCCTCATCTTCAGTGTAAGCTTCGCAGATTAGCGCGAGCACGGTCCGATCGACTCCCGCGCTTGGCTCGACCACGTGCGGAATAAATTTTTGTTTTGTCTCCTCGTCGAAATACTCGAGCGATTTGCCACTGGCCTTTTGGTGCTGCGACAAATCGTAATCAGTCCGATAAGCGACGCCTTCGAGTTCCTGCCGGCCGAACGGGAATTCGTACTCGATGTCGTAAGTCCCCTTGGAATAAAACGCGCGTTCCTCATCCGGCACATTCAAAACGTGCAATTTTTCCTTCGGAATTCCGATCTCCTCATAAAATTTGAGACGCTGGTCCTTCCAATACTCCAGCAGCTTCATCCCCTCATCCGGCCGGCAAAAATACTCGAGCTCCATCTGTTCGAACTCGCGGGAGCGAAACGTAAAGTTTCGCGGATTAATCTCGTTGCGAAACGCCTTTCCGATCTGGGCGATGCCGAAAGGCAATTTCTTCCGCGAAACGTCCAGCACGTTCTTGAATTGCACGAACATTGCCTGCGCCGTCTCCGGTCGAAGATAAGTCACACTCGACTCGTCCTCAGTCGCGCCGACATAAGTCTTGAACATCAAATTGAACGAGCGCGGCTCAGTCAGATCTTTGCCGCCGCAATTTGGACACTGCTTGCCTTTGCCGTTGTCGACAATTTGATCAGCGCGAAGCCGGGCTTTGCAGGTCCGACAATCAACCATCGGATCACTGAACGTGTCCTCGTGTCCGCTTGCTTTCCAAACTGAACGGTTCATCAAAATTGAACCGTCCATGCCGACAACGTCATCCCGCTCGTGGACCATCACGCGCCACCAATAATTCTTCAGGTTGCGCTTCAGTTCGACGCCGAGCGGGCCGTAATCCCACGAACCGTTCAGTCCACCGTAGATCTCGCTGGATTGGAAAATGAAACCGCGCCGCTTGCACAAGCTGACGATTCTCTCCATGCGTTGAGCGTCTGGCTTGTCGCTCATAAAAAGCAGAAACGGTCCACAGATTTCGCAGATTAGCGCAGATTTTCCAACACCCGAGAAATTTCTGTGTCTGTTTTCCTAATCGGCGAAATCTGCGTCAATCTGTGGATAAATGAATCTCTTATTTCTCCACCGTGACTTCGGTCTTCACCGAGTTGGCGATAAAGCACTGCTCGTGGGCCAGATGATGCATTTTGTCGAGCTCTTCGGCGCTGGGCGTTTTGTCGCCGCCCCATTTCAGCTTCGGCTTCAACGTCACTTTCGTGATCGCCAGCCTGCCTTCGGCGTTCTTTTCCATGTGACCAACTGCGTCGTCGACGTATTCGTCGAGAACAAACTTCTGCTTACACGCGATCGCCAGAAACGTGAGCATGTGACAGGCGGACAACGAGGCAACAAACGCTTCTTCCGGATCGACATTTTTCGGATCGCCGAGATAGGCCGGCGCTGCCGTGCCGGTCATTTCGTGGCCGCCATCAAATTTCCACGAGTGATTGCGCGGATATTTCTGATACTCGAACGGCGCGTCACCGCGCTTCCAGGTGAGGGTCATTTTGTGCTCGGACATACCTTCTAGATAGAATGGCATCTGTTGTAGGGCAAGCGCTCCGCTTGACTGGTCACTGCTCACTGATCACTGTTCACTTCTTCAGGCGCGGTTAGCTCAGTGGTAGAGCGCTTGCTTCACACGCAAGAAGTCGCAGGTTCGAACCCTGCACCGCGCATTGTGCTTTTTGAGCGTGCGCGCCCCGTGATTTCTGCGCAATCTCAAACCGTGGCAGACGATTCCGTTTTCGTTAAACATCCGCCCGGCTTTCGACCGCGGCGCGGATTGAACTGGGCCTTCGTCGGTCTGCTTTACACGTCGTTTTACATGTGTCGCTACAACTTGCCGCTGGCAAATAGCGCGATCAGTAGCGAGTTCGGGTTCAACAAAGCGCAGATGGGAAATATCATTACCACCGCGCTGCTCGCCTACGCCTTCGGCCAGATCATTAACGGACTTTTGACCGACCGCCTCGGAGGCAAACGCGCGATGCTGATCGGCGCCGCGGGCACGATTGTGATGAACGTTGTCTTCGGAGCCGCTTCCTTCTGGGGTTTGCTTTGGCTTTTCGTCGTCATTCGGGGAATCGACGGCTACATGCAGGCATTCGGCGCGCCCGGAATGGTGAAGATCAATGCCGCGTGGTTCCGCCCGACCGAGCGCGGAAGCTTCGCCGGCATCTTTGGTTTTATGATCAACCTCGGTCGCTTCGGGATTAACAATCTCGGCGCCGCTTTGCTGGGTGGCTTTTTGTTTTTGGGAATGATCCGGATCCCGCCATTGCACTGGCGCTGGCTATTTTGGGTCCCCGCTGGAATTGCCCTGATTGTCGGCACGCTCATGGCGCTGATCGTCAAGGACGCGCCGGAAGACGCCGGATTTCCTTCAGTGAATCCGCAAGAGGAAACCGGCGGCGAGGTTCGGGCCCGGGTCTGGGATGTTTTCAAAATTATCGTAACAAACCCGGTGGTCTGGATTATCGCGTGCGCCTACGCATGCACCGGAGCGGTGCGACAGGGCATCGACCAATGGTTTCCGCGCTTCATGCTGGAAGTGCATCATGTCGATTTCAAATCCGCGCAATTCCAATTACTCGGGGCGGCCATACCCATCGTTGCCTCCGCCGGCTCGCTTGTTTCGGGTATTATCTCGGACAAAGTTTTTCGAGGTCGGCGAGCGCCGGTTGCATCGGCACTGTATTTGGTCGAGACGCTAATCATTCTCGCTGCGGCGCAGTTCCATTCGGTGAACGCGGCAATCATTTTCCTGGTTTTGATTTCGCTGACGGCGAACTCCACTCACTCGATTCTCGGCACGGCCGCGGCGATGGATATTGGCGGCGCTAAGATGGCGGGTTTTGCGTCCGGCCTGATCGATTCTTTCCAATACTTCGGCGGCAGTCTCGCCGGTTATTTTCTCGGCAAACTTCTCGATCTTAGTTGGGGCTGGTATTTCTATTTCATGGCGCCATTCGGCTTGATAGGAGGCGCGCTGATGCTGTCGATCTTAGGAAAAGTGAGCCTGGCCAAGCCGAGAGACGGTTGTAGCGGCGTTTGTTCTCAAACGCCGAATCAGATGAATAGGTGCTTGAGAACAAGCACCTCTACAACATTTCCAGCTGCTGTTGCGATCTTCGAAACGCTGCCGTCGAAAGCGTCGGCCGTTCGCCCATCCCAGCCCGGCGACAGGCAATTTCGAACATGTTTCCGATTTGTTCGGCGAAAGCTCCTTCGCCAATCTGGCGCTTCCGCCATCGCGAATCATAAAGTTTTCCGCCGCGAAAACCGCGCACCTGATTGAGGACCTTCTCTTTTCGTTCCGGAAAATGTTCGTCCAGCCAACGTTCGAACAATGGCGCAACTGCCCACGGCAATCGCAACAGAACATGACCGGCAAATTGCGCGCCTGCTTTTGCGCATGCGGCAACAATCGCCGGAATTTCGTGATCGTTAATCCCAGGAATTACCGGAGCGACCATTACGCCGACAGGAATTCCTGCGGCTCGCAATTGCGCAACCGCTTCCAGTCGCGCAGCCGGTGCAGATGTTCGCGGCTCGAGAATTTGTTGGAGCTTCGGATCGAGTGATGTCACTGAAAGATTTACTACCGCGCAACGATCACGCGCGAGATCCGAAAGAAGGTCGATGTCGCGCGTAACAAGCCGGTTCTTCGTCAGAATGCCGACTGGGTTGCGGAATTTCGCGAGAACTTCGAGACAACCGCGGGTGATTTTCAGTTTGCGTTCGATCGGCTGATAACAATCGGTCACTCCGCTCATCATCAACAGCTGCGGTTTCCATTTCGGCGAGGACATTTCGGCTTCCAGCAATCGGGGCGCATCGGCCTTGACCATGATCCGCGATTCAAAATCAAGTCCGGCGGAAAAGCCGAGATACTCATGCGTCGGTCGCGCGAAACAATAAATGCATCCGTGTTCGCAACCACGATACGGATTCACGCTGGTTTCAAATCCGACATCGGGGCTTTGATTGCGCGCCACGATTGTTTTGGTCGCGTCCCGAAAATACTGAGTCGGGACGTTTGGGCTTTTCTTCCGCATCAGGATCGTCATCGACCACATCGATGTCGGTCAGATCAACGTGAAGTTTTTCGAAGCGATTAGCCGGACTCCAGGATGCGCCGCGCCCGTGAATCGCCTCGCGACTTTGGGGCGTTTCCTTGATCTACCGGGCTGAATTTCGCCTTCGCCATACTTGAATGTTCATCTGAACATAGTGATTTGTCCAGCCGATTCTTGATCCGTTTGGCGGCCAGCTTGCTGAACTATGAACCAGTGGCACACTTGTCACTCGTCACAGGTCACTGCTCACTTTTTGGAGGGGTGGTCGAGCGGTTTATGGCTCCGGTCTTGAAAACCGGCAAGGCGCAAGCCTTCGTGGGTTCGAATCCCACCCCCTCCGCCATCAACGGTTTGACGTTTGATGCTCGATCTTCGGTTTCGGCAATAGCCAGCGCCAAACGACGTAAGCCGATAAAATTCCCAGCACCGCGGCGCAAACCACGTCAGATAACCAGTGCGCGCCGAGATAAATCCGCGAAAATCCAATCAGGATTGGAATCGCAAGGCACGGCAGTCCGATCCGCCAATTCGCCAGCAACAAGACGGCAAAAAATCCGAGCGAGGCGTCAACATGTCCGGACGGAAATGAGTGATACTTCGAATCACTCCATCGCGGACCATTCCACATTTGCTCCGATTTGACTGACGGCCGCGCCCGCCCGCTCGTAACTTTGATCGCGCGACCAACGAGGCCGGCGATCGCCAACGCGATCAGCATCGCCAGAAAAATTCGCATCCACTTTTTGCTTCCGCGCGCCCACGCAACGCCGACACAACCCAGCCCAACTAGAAAATGCTCGGGCCAATCACCAAACCGGCTCACGTTTCGCATCAAGTGGTAAACACTTCGGTTTTGGTGTTGCGCCATAAAATCCCGAACCGCGTTGTCGAAATAGAATGCCGACTGCAATTACGACCGCAGCGATCAGAATGGCGATGATCCAGAAAACCGGGCGTTGCTTCACAAATAAGTTCCCGTCAGTGGTTTGAACTCTTACTCTTGCTCATTCTCTTACTCTTAATCGACCGAAATCGAGTAAGAGCACGAGTAAGAGCATGAGCAGGATAAACTCAGCCGCTGGAAACTACGCCATCTTATTTTTTGTTTGCGTGGCTTTTCACGTCATTGGCACGTGGAGCGTTCCGTTGATCGATCGCGACGAGCCGCGATTCGCTGAAGCGTCGCGGGAAATGATCGAGCGCGGTGATTACATCGTTCCGCATTTCAATAATCAGCTTCGTTTGGATAAACCGCCGCTCACCTATTGGGCCCAGGTCGCCAGCTACAAGATTTTTGGGGAGAATGATTTCGCGGCGCGCTTTCCTTCCGCGGTCGCCGCGGCGCTGGTTGCGATAACGATTTTGGCATGGGGCCGGCAGATCGGCGGCGATCGGGCGGCCTGGTGGGCGGCGATTATTTTCACGCTCTCGCTGCAGACGTTTGTTCACGCCAAAGCCGCAGTCGCAGACATGTGGCTGGTTTTGTTTATGACGACAGCGCACTGGGCGGGATGGGAATTGATCGCGAAACGCGAAACGCGAACTGCGAAATGGCGAACCACAATGGCGGTTGGTGGATCTTTTACCTTTCTCTTGCGTTGGGTTTTCTGGCCAAAGGCCCGATTGCCTGGACGCCGTTGTTGACTGTTGCGGTGATGAAATTTTTGGCGCTTGATGTTGAGTTGGCGCGGCGCTTCAAGTTCGTCCGCGGAATTTTGTTGATGCTTGCAATCGTCGCGCTCTGGGGAATTCCGGCCTTAATCCAGACCCACGGGGAATTTCTGCGCATCGGCATCGGCCGTCACGTGATCGGCCGCTCGATCGGTGCGATGGAAGGCCACGGCTCAAATTCGTTAGGCACTTATCTCCTGTTGCTGCCGTTTTATTTCGTGACCGTCTTCGCCAGTTTTTTTCCGTGGTCGCTCAAACTGCCGGCGCTGACAAAAAAACTCTGGCGCGAACGGGACCAGACGGACCTTTATCTGCTGAGCGGCGTCGCAATTATTTTTGTCATCTTCACGCTCATCAAAACCAAGCTGCCGCATTACACCCTGCCCGCGTTTCCGTTGCTGGCGTTGCTGGTCGCGCGACACGTTTCCACGGAACGTTTTGTTAAAACTGCCGCAATCGCGGTCGGCTGTCATCTATCTCGCGGTCGCGCTATTCGCCGCGCCCTTCGTTGCCCGATTCTTTCCGGCAGCGGAACTTTATCGACAAGCGCGAGCCGATCTCAAACCGGAGATGGAATTTGGCGCGATCGAGTTCCAGGAACCGAGTCTCGTTTGGTATTTTCGATCGCGCGCGAAAGGCTGGATGGTTCCGTTAAAGGGAAAAAACGCGACCGAATTCATGCAAAGAAGTGGGCCGCGTTTTGTCATTTTGCCAACTGAGATGGGTGAGGACGCGTTCCCAAATTCACCGGCGACTTGGAAAACGTTCACCACAACCGGCTTCAACATCGCCAAAGGCAAGAAAGTTGATCTCACTCTGCTCTTAAAACCGGAATAATTAACCACAGAGCACACGGAGACCACGGAGTAACAATCCCTTTAAATATTCTCTGCGATCTCCGTGGCCTCTGTGGTAAATGACAAACTGAAATGATCACGTTCCTGGACGGCAAACTTGTGACCGCATTGCCAACCCAAGCGACGGTCGACGTGAACGGGGTCGGCTACGAAGTTCTGATTCCGCTTTCGAGCTACGATAAGCTTCCGGCGGCAGGCCAGCCGATCCGGATTCTCACCCACCTTGCTGTCCGCGAAGACGCTCACATTCTTTACGGATTCATGAGTGCGCCGGAGCGCGATTTGTTTCGGTTACTCGTAAACAACGTCAGCGGAATCGGTCCAAAGCTCGCGCTGGCCGTGCTAAGCGGGATGAGTGTGACGAATTTCAAAACCGCGGTCGTGAATTCCGACATCGGCGCGATTTCGAAAATCAGCGGACTCGGCAAGAAAACGGCCGAGCGAATCGTCCTGGAATTGAAAGATAAACTTGGAGTCGCGGCTGCATGGGAAGCCGCGAGCGCGGCTCACGCGCCAACCCCCGAAGCGGAACAAGCGAACGAAGCAATTTTGGCGCTGATCGCGCTCGGTTACAAACAGGTCGACGCGCACAAAGCGGTCCGAGATTTGCAAGGCCAGGCGAAATCGGCTGAAGAACTGGTGAAACTCGCGCTGAAACGCATCGCTTCGGGAAGATAAGCGAACGCGAAGGCAAAATAAGCAAACGCCCAACGCTGAACGCCGAATCTCGAATTCAGAGGTCTGCGATTCAGCATTGGACGTTCGGCGTTGGGCGTTCGGCGTTTTCCCCTGCTATTTACCTATAAGCAAACACCCAACGCGCAGCATCCAACGCCCAATGTCCAATTCAGACGGCTGCATTCAGCATTGGACGTTGGGCGTTCGGCGTTCGACGTTTTCCCCGATGTTGGTTAAAGACGACAAACTGGCCGCAATCCGCGGTTCCTTCCCCAAAGAAGGCCTCTTCGCCGAAAAGGATTGGCTGCTTTCGCCGGACGCGTTTCCGATCGAAAAGAAGTTTCAGACCGAACTCGAGCAGCTCGGTCATCGCCTGTTGGTTTTTCAGCGCGCCTGCAATCAGCTTTACCAGCTAAGCGTCAAAGGAAAACAGCCCGCCTGGGTCGCGCGTTATCTCGACGCCGGCAAACCTAAAGAGTTGATCGAATTTTCGCAGCGCAAAGAAATTCGCGACGATCTGCCCCGCGTCATTCGTCCCGACCTGATCCTGACCGATGACGGTTATATCATTGCGGAAATCGACTCGGTGCCCGGTGGAATCGGGCTCACCGGCTGGCTCAATCAAACTTACTCAAGCTTCGACAGCGAAATTATTGGCGGCGCAGACGGCATGCTCGCAGGATTTCAAAGCGTGCTGCCGAATGGCGGCGATATCGTGATTTCACAGGAGGCCGCGACTTACCGGCCGGAGATGGAATGGGTCGCCGCGCGACTTAATCAGAAGATACTCGATTCTGGATCCTCGATACTCGATCAAGAGAAGACCACGCGTCCAGAATCCAGCATCCAGTATCCAGAATCCAGCATCGTGGCGGACAGTTGCGGCCGAAAACTACGAGCCGCGCGACGGCGTTGCGGTTTACCGCTTCTTCGAACTATTCGATCTGCCGAACATTCCAAAGATCGAAAATCTTTTGCGCGCGAACGCTGACGGCCGCGTGACAATCACGCCTCCGATCAAACCGTTTCTGGAAGAGAAAATGTGGTTCGCTCTTTTCTGGTTGAAACCGCTCCAGGAATTCTGGCGACGCGAACTCGGCGAGAAATATTTCCTGCAGCTCCAAAAAGTGATCCCCTATTCGTGGCTGCTTGATCCCACCCCGTTGCCGCAACACGCGGTCATTCCCCGTCTGGAAATTCACGATTGGCGCGAAGCGGCCAGGTTCAGCCAGAAAGATCGCGATCTGCTCTTAAAAATCAGCGGATTTTCGCCACTTGGGTGGGGCAGCCGTGGAATTTCGCTCGGCTCCGATCTCGCCCATGCCGAATGGGAAAAACGGATCGAAAACGCGCTGACTACTTTCGATTCAGCGCCGACGATCCTGCAACGGTTTCATAAAGGTCGACTGATCGAACATCGCTATTGGGATTCGGATTCGGGCGAACTAAAAATAATGAAGGGCAGGGTGCGGCTGTGCCCGTACTACTTTGTCGAATCAAACAAAGTGCAGCTCCGCGGCGCGCTCGCTACGATTGTTCCCGCCGACAAAAAATTCGTCCACGGCATGCGGGACGCAATTTTGGTTCCGTCCAGAGCTGACCAGGCGAAGGCCTAACGAGTTACTCTCGCTCGAGGCCTCTCAGGTTCTCTCTGGCGGCGGAGTCACCGCGCGACGCCGCCAATTTGAGCCACCAAACAGAAAGCCCTCGATCGTTCCGGGCGGAGTAATAGTAATTGCCATGCGTCTCGCGGAGACGTTATCGCCAAGAAGGGCGTCCCGCTCGGTCGCTCGAAGCTGGTTCTTTGTTGAAATGGTCTTCGGCGGAACGCCGTAGTGGACCAGCCCGAAAGACCGACAGCGAGGCAGCCATCAGGAGGAACGAAGACTTCATAGCTAACGAAAACCTTAGAACTAGAACTGCCGGGCGAAAAGAGCAGACTAACAACACACGAGACACGGCCAGGAGCTGGCTTACAAGTCGTAAGTGGTGATTTCGAGGATGTGACCGTCAGGATCGTGAAAGTAAATCGAGTGCGAGATTTCGTGGTCCTCGAATTCGAATTTGATGCCGCGTTGTTTTAGTTCTTCCTGAGCGGCGAGGAAATTCTGTCGCGTCGCGCGAAACGCCAGATGCAGCATTCGGATGCCGCCGCGAGCGGGTTCGTCTGATTTGGCAGGAAACAATGCGAGCGCGGTGGTGCCTTTGCCGATGAAGGTGGGAACGCCGCCCCATGCCCCTTCGTGAAGACGTTTGAAGCCGAGCACGTCGATGTACCAATTCGCGGAACGCTCGATATCGCGCACGCTGATCGCGACATGATCGATTCCTTCAAGCTCCATAGGAATTAGACAGGATTTACAGGATTAAATTGGATTCAAATACAAATCGTCGAAGAATTCGTCAATCCTGTCAGTCTCCCATCGCCCGCGGAGCGGCCGTCCACCTCGGACAAAAATCCTGTTAATCCTGTCTGATTGTTGATATCTCGAAGCCGTGAGTCCCCCCACTCGCCGCGCATTTCTTCAAACCATCAGCGGCGCCGGCTTGTATTGCGCAACGCCGGAAATTCTTCGCGCGACTTCGGAGTTCGCAAGCGACACCGTCCAAATTTCGATTCTTCACACGACCGATCTGCACGGACACATCTTGCCGACAATCGATTACGCTGGTAATGCCGATCTCGGCGGTTTGGCGCGATGCGCGACGCAGATCCGGCGTTGGCGCCGGCAAAATCGAAATTCAATCGTGATCGACGTCGGTGATGTTTATCAGGGCACCGAGGTCAGCCTGCGTGACAAAGGGCGCACTCATGATCGATCTCTTCAATCATCTGAAGTTCGACGCCTGGGTCGTCGGCAATCACGAATTCGACTGGGGTGTTGAACCTTTCACGAATGCGCTGGCCAAGTCCGCCATGCCGGTCCTGGCTGCGAACATGCTCGATCCAGGGAAATCTCAAGCGGACGATCCACGAAATCCCTTCGCGAAGTTGCGCCCGTACATTTTGAAAGAATTCGAAGGAATCAAAATCGCGATCGTCGGAGTGACCACGCCCGGAATGCCATTTTGGTTTCGGCCCGAATTCATCCGCGGCTTCGAATTCGAGCATTCGGTTGAAGCGGTGCGGCGCGCGGTCGCCGGCGCAAAGCCGCGAAGGTGCGAAGGCAATCGTGCTCGCCGGGCCACATGGGATTGAAGTCGCGCGGCGGCGGAGACGATTTCGCCAACAATGTGATCGCGCTGACCTCCGAATTTCCAGAAGTCGCGGTGTTCATTGCCGGACATACCCATCAACCGATCACCAGCCGGCTGACCAACAGCGTTCTGTTCACCCAGGCCGATCATTTCGGAATTCACGTCGGCCGAGTCGATCTCGCCTTCGATCGGCGCTCGAAGAGATTGCTGCGTCGGGAAGCGCGATTGTGAATTGATGAACAGCCGGATTCGGCTCGATCAGCGCGTGATTCTCGCGCCGAAACCGCTGCTCGCCGAATCGGCGGCCGCGCTCGCACGAACCGATCGGAATGTTGGCCGGACACGCTGCATGCTCGCGGCCGACCCGGCGAGCCGAGCGACGTCGAAGAAGTTGATCGGCGCAGCAATTTTCGAACAACTGCGACGAGCGCGACGTCGCAGGTTGACGGCGCGATGCACGGCGTGTTCGACGAACGAAATGATTTCGAAGCCGGTCCGAAAACGGTGAACGACATCTGGAAAATAATTCCGTTCGAGAACTATCTGGTCACAGCTGCGCTGACTGCCGGAAGAGATCAAAAGCGGTGATGGAAGAAATTTACGCCAGCCGCGAGCCGCGGAATCTGCTCGGGTTCGAAATTCGAAACCGTGAGGGAAGCGGGTTGCCAGCGCGATTCAGCTCGATGCGACTTGGACAGATGGGCGTCCGCTCGAACGCGACAGACGCTATTTCATCGCCTTTAACAGCTTCGATTCCCGCAGCGCCGGCCATCGTTTTATGAAATTGCGGGCGTTGTTCGAAAGAGCCGGCGACCAATTGCACGTTTCATCGGTTCTAGACCCGGGACGCGTTGATCGATTATTTCCGTCGCCACGGCATCGTCCACAAAGTCGCTCGCGAGCGCTCATGCCGGCGGCGGCGTAACTTAGCAGCCAAATTGCGGTTGAAAATTCCCAGCGCTTCCGGTTGCGTATCTGCCCCATGCGCGTTCTGCGCAATTTTAGCTCTTTTTCTGCGATCTGTCGATCCTGGGTCGGTCACAAGTTGACGTCGGATCGTCGCAAAGCGGCGCAGCTGCCAATGTATCGCCCGATTCTGCTCGGCACTGGGCCGACTGCGTTGATCAATCGCATCGACACGCGCCGATTTGGCGCAGGAAAGGACAAAAAGACGCGGCGGTCATGTTCTCCTGCTCGGTGCAAGAAGGACGGGCGCGGTCATTTCGAGTTTCCACCTATCGCGGCACGCCAGATTCAAAATTGCTCGAGCAGGAAGTGATCAAGAGACTGTCGGTGGCGGCGAATCCGAAGTTTTTCCCGGCGGTTTACAACCATTTGCCGGTTGACGCGATCTATCTACGGCACGGTCACGTTCAGGGTGGTGGACGGGAAACCGCGGCTGCGGATTTTTTCCAACCAGGAACGGAGGAATTGAAAAAGGAAAGCGACTTCGTCGGTCCGCAGCCTTTTTGGGGAGGCGAATCGAAATTTAACGGCTTCGCATTACCCGAGCAAGAATGACTGCGCCAGTCCAAGTGGACGGCGTCGGCCGAATTGGAGGCAGAAGATCGACGCGACAGGGGATCTGTTAAGAAAATCAGCATCGTTAGCGAGGAGCCGCCTTTCCTCGGTTTCGGCGACACCGCCTTCGAGGACTTGGGCAAGGCGAAATTCATTCCGGCGTTTCGCGACGGCAAACCTGTCGCCTGCGACGTGAAGATGCCGGTTTATTTCAACACCATGAGGGCTTCTAATGTCGCGGCTCAATCGCCAGCTAAAGCTGTCCGTGATAAACGGCCGAATCATTCCCGGAATTTTTTCGTCGTGATCCGCTGACTTGCGCGCGCGAGCTCATCGGCGCCGAGCTGATCTGGGGAAGCTGCGCCGGGACGCATCGTGGAGACGGAGGCGTATCTGCGCGGAGAACGACGAAGCCTCTCACACTTTTTCCGGCCGAGCGCGCGCGCGTTCGTCGAGCGCAACAAGCCGGCGCCGCCTACGTTTATTTCAGCTACGGCGCGCACTGGATGTTGAATGTGCTGGTGAAAGGCGAGGCGAACGGTTTCGTGTTATTCCGCGCCGTTGCAACCGAAGCACGGCATCGCATTGATGAAAAAGCGCCGCGGTGTCGATGACGAACAGCAAGCTTTGCTCGGGGCCGGGAAAATTGACGCAGGCGTTGGACATTACCGGTCGGCATCACGAGATGGATTTGTGCGGCGATCCGCGCGCATTGCTTCGTAGCGAGCGACGAAGGGCCGATGTGGTGGCGGACGCGCGGATTGGGATCACGCGGTCGGCGCATCTTCCGTGGCGATTCACTTTGCGCGGACAGCCCATTCGTGAGCCGTCGCAGTCGAAATGGTGATGACCGAGCGCCTCGATTGACTCGGCGCAGCCGGAAGTGATCGTGACGATTCGTGCTTCGAATGAGACTGAAAAACAACGCGTGCTGCTCGGCATGAGCGGTGGAGTGGACTCCAGCGTCGCCGGCTATTTCCTGCGCGAACAAGGCTACGACGTCATCGGCGTGACCATGAAAGTCTGGCCGCAGGACTGTATTTCGCGCGCGGAAGACAAATGCTGCGGACCACAGGCGGTGGCGGACGCGCGGGCCGTCGCCCATTCGTTAGGCATTCCACATTACGTGGTCGATGAAGCGGACCAATTCGAACAGACCGTCATCAATTATTTCGCGAGCGAATACCAGGCCGGACGGACGCCGAACCCGTGCGTGATGTGCAATGAGAAGCTCAAGTTCGGCAATCTCTGGGGAAAGCGGAAGCGCTGGGGTGCGATTACATCGCGACCGGCCATTACGCGATCATCGAGCATCGAGGCAGACCGACGCCGTTTTGCGCAAGGGCGTCGATCCGCGCAAAGATCAGTCGTATTTCCTATTCAGTCTGCGCCAGCCGCAATTGCGGCGCGCCCTGACCCCGCTCGGGCGCGATGCAAAAGCCGGAGATCCGCGAGATCGCGCACTCGTTAGGCCTGAAGGTGGCCGACAAAGTCGATAGCCAGGAAATCTGTTTCGTCCCGGGCAACGATTACAAGGCGTTCCTGCGCTCGCACCTGGGCGACGAACGAATTTCATCGCGGCGAAATTTACGATGTCGAATGGAAATTTTGTCGGCCGACCACGAAGGCATCGAGATGTTCACGATCGGCCAGCGCAAAGGGATTGCCCGGCGGTTCGCCCCGGCCACGCTATGTGGTCGATCTCGATCCGGAAACGAACCGCGTCATCGTCGGAGACGTGGAAGATCTGACTTGCGACGAATTCGAAATCGATCGCGCAATTGGATGCCGCGCGATCGTGCCGACGAAGACTGTCGAGAGTACGGTCAAGATTCGCTACAGCCATCCGGGGACGGCGGCGACGGTGACGCCGCTTGGAGAACGGTCGCGCGCGTGATTCGATTGCACGAGCCGCAACGAGCGGTCACTCCCGGTCAGGCGGCCGTCTTTTACGATGGCGACGTCGTGTTGCGGCGGGTGGATGGATTTGCCGGCAGCCGAGCCGGCCAAGCGGTTCTCGAAGATCCTGATTCCCGACCGTGATGCCGGAGCGAAGATTCGTCCTGGCCCTAAGCACGTTTCCGGACGCCGAGACCGCGCAACGAATTGTCGCAACAGCTCGTCGACGAAAAACTGGCCGCCTGCGCAAAATTCTGCCCGGCGATCGAATCGATCTATCGGTGGAAAGGGAAAATCGAAACGGCAACGAAACGCTCGTTTTTTTCAAGCTGTCACGAAGATCGACAATAGGCTTCCAGGAAAAATTGCGCTCGCTTCATCCGTACGAAGTCCCGAAATCATTTCGTTCCGAATCTCGAACGGACTGCCGGAATACCTGCGCTGGGTGACCGAAAATTCCCTGCTTGAAGCTCTAGCGTCAAGTTCTGCGGCGTTACGGCGCCGCTTACCGACAGAAAATCGCCACGCCGATGGCGTTGGCGATCACGGTGACGCCGACGATTTTCGCCCCGAAAATCAGCGGACTCGGCACGTCGATGATCGGATAAACCGTGAAGAAAATCGCCAGAGAGCGAAACGACGAGCCCGCAGACCGCGGCGAACCGCAGCCAGATAGGCGCGCCGGCACGAATCGTGGCCGCGCCGAAAATTGGGATGGCGAACATCATGAAGTAAACGATCCCGTAGAAAACATTGGCGGCGTTGTCGACGAGTTGAAACGCTTCCTGGATTCCGGCGCCGATCTGACTCGCGATCGCGATGACGAGCGTGATGGTGCCGACAAAGATGATCGAGTTGATCGGCGTCTTGTACCGCGGATGCAAGCGCGAAAACCACACGGGCAGAAGATTGGTCCCAGCCCGCGACCATCGGTAAGCGCGAGCTGCCGGTGACATGAACGCTGGTCGAAGAAATCGTGCGCACCGTCATCAACATAATTCCAACCGAAGCGATCGCGCCGGCGATCGGAAAGGAGCGCAGTCCGAGTCGCAACGTTTGCGGCACCGGACCGATCAGATCGATCGGATTGTTCCCGACGAAGGCGAGAACCGAGCTGGTGCCGAGAATGAACATCAGCGCGATGACCGGCGACGCGATCAGGACGGAGCGGCCGATGTCGCGCGCCGGCGAGCGCGTTTCGCCGGCGAGAATGGCGACGTATTCAAATCCGCTCAGCGCGCCGACGGCGAGTTTGCTGAAAATGTTGAAGCAATAAAAGATCGACATCGTCGGCAGCGGCGAGCGGCGAGCGGGTGATATTGTTTCAGTTCGCCGCGCGCAAGACCGAGCAAACGGCAAGAACAATGAGCGCGCCATAAACCAGGAACATGGCGAACGCCGCCGACGTTGTGGACCCATTTGCCTAACGACAAGCCCGCGAACGCCAGTCCAGCCCAGGCCGACAACGAGCGCGGAGCTGATCGAGCGAGACGCACCATTTGCTGTCCGGCATCCAGGCGCGGTTCGCCGATCGCGTAGGAGATATTGGTGGTGACAAACATTCCGCCCAGCGCGATGACGGTGATGGAAAGCAGCCAGAGATTCCACGCGACGATGAATCCGGCGAACTCGTTAAAGCCGAATTTGGCCCATTGATAAATGCCGCCTTCGAGCGGCATGAGGCGTTGTCAAATAAATGACAACCGCAGCCTGCGGAATGTAGAAAAGCAAAATGGCGAGCAGCCAGAAGAACAGATGCGCCTGGCCGAGTTTGGCGGCGGTGCCGACCCAGCTGGAACCGACGACAAAGAGAATTTGGGTGAGAACGAGATCGCGCAGACCGAGCGGCTTCTTGAGCGATTCGCTGTGCGTTTCGACATTGTGCTCGGCGCGCTCCAGGTCGGTCAGTCACGACAAATCGTTTCGAACGCGGCGTGTCGATGCGTCTAAGTCGCGACGTCGATCCGCTCTTCTTGCACTGCTGCGGCGGCGGCACGTTGCGAAATTCGCGGTGCCGAATTTTGCCGCCGGCATAGCGCGATGTAACCGCCCGCGCCCAAGCGTCCGACGCCGAGCAAGAATCACCACGAGCGACGAGCGGCGTTGCAGAGCGCGGCCATTTTTCGGGAGCAACGAGCGCGGCCGCGCTCAAGACGGCGAGCGCATAGAAAAACCAGATGAAATCTTCGCGCGCGATCTTCGTGTTCCTCGAGCCAGGCGCCGCCCAGTCTCGTCCGCCATCGAAAGAACGCGGTCGTAAGCTTGTTCGCCAAACTCATAGACCGGCCAGGCCGACGCGGCGCTGATCAAAACAATGATCAGGGTCGACGATTTGGGCCGGGCGGCTGCGCAGAAAGAACGCGACGATCAATCCAAGCAATCCCATCGCCAGTCCGTAGACCGGCAACGGATTGATCAGAACGTGGATATATTCCGGCTGACGCAGATCGCGCAGAATGGCGTCGATCATTTAATCGAAGACTTCGCAGACGGTCAGCCCTTCGTCCGCGCGGCGGCTTGTCCGCTTGCGACATCGTTGGATCTTCCCAATACGGCACGTATTTTTTCCAATCCGCGGTGGTGAAATGCCACCACTCGACGCGCAGGCCGTAGAAATTGTTGTGCGCCATCGCCATTTGCAAAAGGGTCAAATGCTGCTTTCACCGGCGGATCGCGGCCAACGTAATCCATCATCGCCTGCGGGCGTGAACTCGTCGAACTTCGGTCGGCATCGTCACGTCCTGACTCCAATCGTCGACCAGGGTGGCGTCGACCGACACGCCCCAGGAATGCATCGAACCGAAACCTGTTCTCGGGATTCGCGACGTAATCGTCCTTGTGCCGCATATTTCCAAAGCAACTCCTGCGCTTCCTTCGGGCCGGTAAGCGTCCCAGATTTTAAGCCGGTAATTGAATTGCTTAAGCAAGGTCTGCGCGCCGGCGAGCTGTTGGGCAACGCTCGGCAGAACCATCGCGCGCGTGCCGCGCGGATAAAGCGCGTGGCCGGTCACGTTTTGATCCGTGGCGTAACGCAGATCGATCACGATCGTCGGATCGACCGATCGCGATGTCGACCAGCTGGGGTTGTCGGTCCAGACGCCGGCCGCAAGATCGACATCATCGCGCCGAGCAGCAATAAGAAATGGGCGACGTCGAGACATGAGGCGGCAATTATAAGCGCAAACCGCCTGAGGATCAATTGCCACCGGCCACAGCTCCGGCACGTCGGTTTTGGCAATCCGTTGCAGCAAGAAGCTGAGCGGTTTCTCAGGCACGTTGAAGCGCACTTCGAGATTCGCGCCCTGCCGCGAAACATCCGGCGGCTGCGTGTAGAGCAGTCAGATCGGAATCCTGCAACCGCAGCCAGCGTCTGCGGTTCGTTGTGCAATGTGCGCGCGAGCTCCGACGCACTCTCCGGCGATTTCAGTTTCAGAAGCAGCCGCGCCTTCATCGGAGTTTTCAGAGTCAGGGCAAGTCCGAGAAGTTGAGTGCTCTCAAGCAGTTCCGGAGCGAAAATCGGATGAAACATTCGCGGCAAATCCGGCGGATTGCGCGAGATCAAACGCAGGGCGCTTTCCCGATCGAGCGCTTGAAACCGGTCGAAGAGTTGTCCGGTGATCTTCAGATCGACGATCGATGCCGAGACGGACCCGCACCAGCTCGATCCACTTCGGCGCACGCTCCGACCGCGAGCGTGTTCGGACCAACCCGCGCGAGCGCAAGATCCGGTTTCTCCCACACCGGCAGTCCGCTGATGGTCTCGCCGCTCGAAATCCTTGTCGTGTGCGACGGCGCGAATCACGCTGGACACGTCGCGTCCGATTTCCATCAGGATGAATTCGCGGATCGCTCCGCCTTGTCGAGTCGTGGTCGCGCGCGTGATGCGGACTGCGTCGCGCGACAAATTCAGGACCGGCGCGCGCGCGCGCCGGGCCGACCAATCCATTCCAGACAGTTGGCTAAACGTCGGCTTGATCTTTCCGCCAGCGTTTCGGCAAATCATCGCGCTCGAACTGATCGATGTTGATCGACAGAATCGCTTCGGTTTCCTGCGGCAACCATTCGCGTTGCGCGGCGACTTGGAAAACCAGCGGCAAAATAATCGCCAGCAGAACGACCACCGAAACGACGCTGAAATAAAATTTCCGCAGCTCCTGTTTATCGATCTGGCTGGAAAGAACGCGCCAGCTCGGCGGTGTGTTGCGATGTCGATCGACCGCCGCGCGATGACTTCTGCACTTCGTTCGAGCAAATGCGGCGCGTTCGGCGGCGCGATTCCCTGCGAGGCGAGATGCCGGCCGATGTTCAGATAAGCCGGGTTTTTTCGTTCCTCGACGGTTTGATGATGTGCGCGCGCTTCGCGAACGCTTCCTGCTGCGTGCGAATGCTTTTCGTTCAAATGCTGGTCGCGCGCTTCGTATTCGCCGCGCACTTTCGCGATATTTTTTTCGATGGCGGCCAGTTCGGCTTCGGCCGCGGCAGTTTTTCCTTCGCCAGCCGGCAGGCTTCCGCGCTGCCCAGTCGCGCGCGAACGAGTTCGGCGCGTTCATCCGGCAAGCGCGCGCGCCGCGCGCCGATAGCTGCGCGATTTGCGTTTCCAAATCGGCCGGCGGCGGAGCTTGACGCCTGCAGTGCGGACAATTTCTTCAGCAGATCCCGATCGGCCGCGTCGTTTTCCTGATGCGGCGTTCCACGCCGGTCAGTTCGCGATCGCAAAGGTCGGCCGCGTTCTTTCGCTTCGTTGCGCCGCTGAAGGATCGGCTTTTTCTCCGCCTCGAGTTTCGCCATCGCTTCGTTTTGTTCCTTGCGTTCGCTGCCGCTGCTGCTTCGATTTTCTTAATGCCTTCCTCGATTTGCGCGATCCGCAGCGCGACTTCTTTTTGTTCCTGCTCGAGTTTCTTAAGCGCGACGATTTCGTTGCGCAGCTCGGGAAAGTTCGCGGCCTGCGACGTGCCTTCGCGCCCGAGCGTTGATTTCGCTCTTTTGAAGCAACCGCTTCTCGTGCCGCAAGGACCATGCGCGTCCGTTGCCGGCGAACTTTCAGATCCGAGCTCGCGCAATCCTGTGCGAATGAAACTCACGAACGTCTATCTCTTCCGTCGTCTGCGCCAGTTTCGCCAGCACGCTGAAATCTTCCAGCGTCGTGGTGTCGCCGGTGACTGTTGCGCCGCTGGCGATTTCCTTCAACAGCCGCCGCATGATTTTTCCGCTGCGCGTTTTCGGCAGAGCTTCGGCAAACCGCACTTCGTCCGGCTTGGCGATCGCGCCGATATGTGTGCCGACGTGTTCGCGCAATTCGCTTTTTAAGTCGTTGGACGCTTCGACACCCGTCTTCAAGGTCACGAACGCGACCACGCCCTGTCCTTTCAATTCGTCCGGCCGGCCGACCACCGCCGCTTCCGCGACGCGCGCGTGACTGACCAGCGCGCTTTCGATTTCCGATGTGCCGAGCCGATGTCCGGCGACATTCAGCACGTCGTCGATCCGTCCGACGATCCAGAAATAGCCGTCCTCGTCGCGCCGCGCGCCGTCGCCGGTGAGATAATTCCCTTGAATTCGCTCCAATATTGTTTTTTGTAGCGCTCCTTGTCGCCGTAAATCGTGCGCAGCATCGACGGCCACGGCCGGCGAATGATCAATTTCCCGCCGACATTCGGGCCGACTTCTTTTCCTTTTTCATCGACAATCGCCGCATCGACGCCGAAGAACGGCAGCGTCGCGCTGCCCGGTTTGGTCGGAATCGCGCCCGGCAACGGCGTGATCATGATCGCGCCGGTTTCGGTTTGCCACCAGGTGTCGACGATCGGACAACGTCCGCCGCCGATCGTTTTGTGATACCACATCCAGGCTTCGGGATTGATCGGCTCGCCGACCGTGCCGAGCAAACGCAGCGAAGACAGATCGTGCTTCTTCACCCATTGATCGCCCCAGCGAATGAAGGCGCGGATCGCAGTCGGCGCGGTGTAAAGAATGTTGATCTGATGTTCTCTCGATGATGCGCCAGAAACGATCCGGCTCCGGCCAGTTCGGCGCGCCTTCATACATCAAAGTCGTCGCGCCGTTCGCGAGCGGTCCGTAAACGACATAGCTGTGGCCGGTGACCCAGCCGACATCGGCCGTGCACCAGTAAATGTCCTCGTCGCGCAGATCGAAGACATATTTCGTCGTCGAATAAATCCCGACCAGATAGCCGCCGGTCGTGTGCAGGATTCCTTTCGGTTTTCCGGTCGAGCCGCTGGTGTAAAGAATGTAAAGCGGATGCTCGCTGTCGAGTGCGAGCCGGCGGACAATTGGCATCGACATATTCCAGTTCGCGATGCCACCAGACGTCGCGGCCTTCTTCGATGTGAATGTCATTGTCCGGCGCGTTGAAAAACAATCACGCGCTTGATCGAGGTCCCGCCGCGCAACGCGTCATCGACATTTTTTTTCAACGGCACAATCGCCGCCGCGCCGATAACTGCCATCCGCCGTGATCACCGCCGTCGCGCCGCTGTCTGCGATGCGATCGCGAATGCTATCCGCGCTAAATCCGCCGAAGACGACCGAATGCACCGCGCCGATGCGCGCGCAGGCCAGCATGGCGATCGCCGCTTCCGGAATCGTCGGCATGTAAATGATGACGCGATCGCCTTTGCCGATTTTGTTTCGCTTCAGCACATTCGCGAAACGGCAAACCTCGCGATGCAGTTGCTGATAAGTGAGCGTGCGTTTCTCGCCCGGCTCGCCTTCCCAAATAATCGCGGCCTTGTTGCGGCGGCTGCGTCGTTAAGATGCCGATCGAGACAATTTTCGGAAAGATTCAGTTTTCCGCCGACGAACCATTTCGCGAACGGCGCCTTCCATTCCACAACTTTTTTCCAGCGCTTTTGCCAGACCAGTTCGTTCGCTTCGCGCGCCCAAAATTTGTCCGGCTGCCGGATCGA
>CAWCZE010000002.1:0-676466 GCA_963800015.1 uncultured Verrucomicrobiae bacterium
CAAAAGTCTGGTCCACAGATTTCGCAGCAGCCTCCGCAGAGCTACGGCCTGCCAAGGATTTTCGCAGATTTGGTGCGGTCCGATTCCGGCCGACTAAAATTTCACCACGAAGGACACGGAGCGCACCAAGCAGGCAAAGTCGGTCCACAGATTCCGCGGATTTTCGCAGATTTGGGTTCGGTTTATTGCGGAGTTGGCGCGGGGGATTCGGCACTGTTTTTCTTTCCTTCGTGTTTCGGCGGTTGGGCGAGCTTTTGAGCTTCGCCGCCGGACTGACTAGGATTAACCAACTCAGGTTTATTTTTGCCGGGTCGTTCTTCCCGACTGCGCCGCCTTGTGGCGCTGTGGTTTCATTTAAAGAGAGATCCCGGTGCACCAACCTGACTGGACGCCGGTGGGCCAACCTTCTGCGGCCGATCGATCCTCTTGTTTTTCATCCCATTATCCGGCTGGTCCGAAATTCCTTGCTGCATCGCGCCACCAGAAGGCGCCGGCGCGCCGGATTGGCCAGACTGCGGCGTGGTCGGCTGTGGTTCCGGGAATTTTCGAGTTCGGCCGCGGAGATCGTTGGGATTTTCGGCTGCGGTCGCCGCCCCGGTTGGGCTCGGAAGCATATTCTGTCGCTTAAGTCTTTTTCGCTCGGCTTTGGCTTCCGCGGCGGAACTCGCATCCGGACTGTTAACCGGTGCCGTTGCCGAAGGTGCTTCGCCGAACTTATCGGCGCGACGGACTTTGTTCGGTTTGTTAGGTTTGCCAGAATCTGGTATCTCAGTGCCCGACGTTTCTCCGGGGCGCTGGTGACAGGTGCATTCGTTGATGTCGGCTGCTGCATCTGTTGCGCGTTTTTATGTTTCTTGTTTCCGCGCTCCGGAAATTCTGAAGTTGTTAACGGTGAATTTGCGGCGCCCGCTCCGGTCCGGCATTTTGCATCGCGGCCTTTTTGTTTTTTCGTTTTTCTTTTTCGGTCTGGGCAGCGTCTTGACCAGGCGAAGCGTTAGCGGCACCTGGAGGTAGAGACGCCTTCGCATTTGGCGGCATTCCCAATGTGGGCGGCGGAATGCTCTTCAAATCCTCGGCTTTGATTTTGTCTTTTAATCGGCCTTCGGCATTTGGATCGCCGGCAACGGCCCAGCCTTTCTCGATTTTTGGTTGCGCAACTTTGGTTTTAACTCGTGGCGGAGCGATTTGTTTCGCCGGCTCGGTGATTACCGTTGGCGCAGCAACGATCAGTGCATTGCCCTGGACTTTCGTCCGGCCGCCACCCTTTGCGGCGGTGGCGTTGTCGACGTTGGTCTGTCGCTCGAGTTTTAGTCTCTGAATTGGGCGGCTGGAGTATTGATTGAGAACGTTGATGTCCGGGCCGTAATTGTAAACGGTCTTGTTCTTATAAGTGATGTTGGTCACGTTCACGGTTTGGGTGACATAGGTCACGTTCTGCTGATAAGGAATGAGGCGGGAACGAAGAACCGGTTCGCCGATGTAACGAACGTCGCAGAAGTTGTAATAAGCAGGGCCGATATCGAATTCGACATCGAGATGACCCGAAAGCGGCCGGCTCTCATAAACATTTTCTGTTTCCGGCGGTAACGGCGCCCAGCCGATGTAATTTCCGCCGGTCCGCCAGGAGACCCACGCGGGTCCCCATTCGTGACCCGGTTTCCAGACCCAACCGTATTCGGCCAGTTTCACCCAGCGCCCATAATGGTAAGTCGCCCATCCGAAATCCTCGTAAGATATCCAGGTCCAGCCCTCATCGGTGTAGGCCCAATAGCCGTCTGCATAAGGCCGCCAGGTGGGATCGTTCGCGGCTACGTCGGGCTGCCAGCAATAGCCGTAATCGCCAACTTCAAACCAGTTCCCGCCATCGAGACCGTCGTAAAAAAGATCGACGCTAACATCCTGGCTTTGCCCGCGGGTCGCGGCGGCGAGCAGGACAGCGGTGATCGCAAAAACGAAAAGTAATCTTTTCATGTTGGGTGAAATGTTCGGAGTTTGGACTTTGGCGGGTGTGACTTTATTCAGCGGGGTTCGTTAAGCGAACATCGAGCGACGGAGCGCTCGATCCACCTTATCATTATCGCCCGCGGAGCGGCCGATCCACCAGTTCAGCGCGGGCGCAAGACGACAAACGACCTGGCCCGATGCCGGCAGACTGAAAGCACCTGGGGCTGGTTGGAATCGAGCGAGCCGATGAGTTTGGTGTAATCGGCGACGGAGTTGACCGGTTGCTGATTGACTTGTTCGATCACGTCGCCCTTTTGCAAATCGGCGCCGCCAAACGACGGATCGACATTGGTTACGACGACTCCGTGGACTCCGTTTGGAAGATCGAGTTGGCGAGCGAGTGCCGGTGTGAGTTCGCCAACCTGAATTCCACCCAAACCGGCCGAGCCTTCATCCTCGTCTCCTTGATCGGGATTTTGTTGAACCGGCGGCTGGACCTGTCGCTGCGGCCCGAGCTGGCCGGTCTGATATCCGGCCGGTTGTTCTTTGATGTGGGTCGAGACCGTCATCGGTTTTCCGCCGCGTTCGATTTCCAGATCGACTTTCTTGTTCAGGTCGGCTTGAGAAACGAATCTGCGCAACTCGTTAAAATTTTTGACGTCGTGGCCATCGAACTTGCGAATCACATCGCCTTTTTGAAGATGCGCGTCTTCCGCAGGAGAGCCCGGAACGATTTCATCGACGATCACGCCGTCGGTGGAAGAGGCGGGCTGGCCCTGTTGAGTCACTTTCATTTGCACTCCGAGATAGCCGCGAATGATGCGGCCTTGTTTCAGCAAACTTTCCAGAGCCGACCGCACGGCGTTGGAAGGAATTGCGAATCCCACCCCGGCAGACGTGCCGCTGGTGGATATGATCGCGGTATTTATCCCGATGACTTCGCCGCGGAGATTGATCAACGGGCCACCGCTGTTGCCGGGGTTAATCGCGGCATTGGTTTGCAATAAATCCCCAACTTCAGTCGGCGCGACCTTTGTAACTGATGATTCCGTCGGTGACGGTTTCTTCGAAGCCGAAAGGATTACCGATCGCGAGAACGAAATCGCCGACTTGCACCTGGTCGGAATCGGCCAACACCAGTGGCTTGATCGAAGGGTTGTCGATCTTAAGCACGGCGATGTCCATCTGGGCATCGGCCCCGATCAGTTGCGCTTTTTCGGTGCGGCCATCGCTCAACTGGACTTCGATTTCGTCGACCTGGGCAACGACGTGATTGTTGGTGATGATGTGGCCTTCGTTTGTGACGATGACGCCCGAGCCGAGGGAATTTTGGACCACTGCTTCGTCGCGGCCGCGATATTGCCGGCGCGAGTTACCGAAGAAAAATTCGAACGGGATCCATACCCTGCCGACGGATGCCGATCTTCTTCGACGTCTTCACCGCCACGACTGAAGGAATGACGCTCCTGACCAGGGCGCGGCGCTCCTGGTTGAGCGCCTCCAGGGAAGCTACTTGTTTCGGGTCGACGTTTGGGGATTGGGCGAGGGTATATTTTTCCGGCGCTCGGCCCGAGGTGCGGAGGCTTCCGTTTTTCAGCCGATAATCGTAAAGGGCCGAAATCAGGAGGCTTAAAAGCGCAACAAACAGGAAAAATTTCAACAGGTTCTTCATTAGCTAACGTTGGAAAAGGTTCGTCCCTGTTGTTCGACAATCAACTGCCGGAAACGTTGATTTTCCGGCCATTCCAGCTGCGGATCCATCTCGAAGATCGACATCGCACTGGTTCGCGCCCGCTTCATTAACTGCGCGTCTCTGCGTAAATCGCCGATCTTCAACGCGGGCAGGCCGCTCTGGGCCGTGCCTAACAAATCGCCAGGGCCGCGCAATTCCCAATCCGCCTCCGCCACTTCGAAGCCGTCGACGGTTTTTTCGAGGACGGCGAGCTTTTGGGCCGCCTCGGATGAAGGTTCGGTCGTAAGCAGGATGCAATACGATTTGTGTTCGCCGCGTCCAATCCTTCCGCGCAGCTGATGAAGCTGGGCGAGGCCGAACCGTTCCGCATTTTCAATCAACATCACGGTGGCGTTTGCAACATCGACGCCCACTTCGATGACGGTCGTGCTGATGAGCGCTTTGACTTCACCGCGACGAAATCGCTCCATGATCGACTGCTTTTCCGGTCCGGGAATTCGGCCGTGGAGCAATTCGCAGGCATAAGGATGAAGCCGCTCCCGCCAGCGTTCGAACTCCGCCGCCGCCGCTTTCGCTTCGAGCTTTTCGCTTTCTTCGATCAGCGGATAAACCACGTAAGCCTGGCGACCGGCTTCGAGTTGCTTTCTCAAAAAACTCAAGACGTCGCCGAGTTTGTTGGTATCCCGAACGGCGGTGATGATTTTGCCACGACCGCGAGGCATTTCGTCCAATGTGGAAACATCAAGATCGCCGTAAACAGTCATGGTGATTGTTCGCGGAATCGGAGTTGCGGTCATCACCAGCACATCGGGTGCGGGTTCGCGACTGGTTAGGGCGGCTCGCTGAGCCACGCCGAATTTGTGTTGCTCGTCAATGACCACGAGGCCGAGGTTGGAGAACGAAACTTTTTCGTAAAGCAATGCGTGCGTGCCGATCACGACTTGCGGCTCGCGGTTTTCCGGGGAGCACAGGCCGCTGGCCTGTTGTTCGCGGCGGCTCGCCGCGAATTCCTTGGTGTTTTCGATTCCAGCGTACCAGATCCACTGATAGTCCGCGTCCGCAACACCCGCAGTCCAAGGATTCTGAATAACGTAGTCAAACTTTTCCTGGAGATCGCGCTCCGATCTGATCATTCGATCGAACGACTCGTTTTCCCAGACCGATCCTTTAGTTTTCTCGAGCTTGGAGATTTCATGCGCAGTGAACGATTTGATCGTGTGAAGAATCTCTGTAAGCGAATAAAAGATCGCGTCGCCTTTCTCGCCAGCGTCCTTGATCGCCGGCTCGATGAGCATGTGCACGTGGTCCGGCATCACGCATGCAGCAAAGAGTTCGTAGCGGTGCTCGTGCCAATGAAGAATACAATCCAAGACGATGTCGCGCGCCTCCGGCGACAACACGCGGTGTTTCCGGGTTGCAAAAGTGATTGCGTACTTCTCCCACGGGCGTTCGAAATGCGGTAAATTGCGTTTGCTGTAGCGCGGTCCGGGTTCATTCGGCGAGCCGCCGAATGATGCAGGCGGGCCGCCTGCGCTCCCCAATCCAGGAGAGACGCGCGCGCAGCCTCAAACAAGGGCAAGGGGCCGGTTTCTTCCTGGCGGGAGGCGGTGCGGATTGACAATTTCACGCCTAGCGGTTCGAGCCAGCGCCGCAGAACTGCGTAATGCTGTTCCGCGAGAATTTGGGTTGGCGCCATGAACGCGGCTTGAAAACCGGCTTCGACGGCGAGAAGGATCGATGCGATCGCGACGACGGTTTTTCCGGAACCGACGTCGCCCTGCAACAGGCGATTCATCGGAAACTTCGATTCCATATCGCGACGGATCTCCGCGATCACTTTCTGCTGAGCGGCGGTGAGTTCGAACGGCAACGAGCGGACAAATTTCTCCATCAGCTCCCCTCGCCCACTGTGAATCGCACTCACCCGGGTGTGAGCCTCAGTGCGCCGAGAAGCGATCAACATCTGCATGGCGAAAAATTCGGACAGCACGAGATGATCGCGCGCGATCCTTAGCGAATCCCAGGTTTCGGGGAAATGGATCCCGCGAATCGCCTCGGCGCGGTCGCCATTTTTCAAATTCTTCGGCAAAAGCGGCTCCATCGGCGTGGTGTCGAGCTCCTGAAGCAGCCGATAAATGATGCTGCGCAACACGCGCTGGGAGAGACCTTCCGTCGCGGGATAAATCGGCGTGATCCGGCGCAAATGAATCGATCTGTCCGCATCGTCTTCGATTACTTCGAACTCGGGATGATCCATGCAAAGCCGTTTTCCGCGCAGTTTTGGTTTGCCGAACACGACCAGTTGCTGATCGGCCGCAATCATTTTCTGGATGTAATGCAAATTGAACCAGCGAAGGACCAACTCCTGGCTGAGAGCGTTCGCATTCGGCTCCTGCAACGTCGCTTCAAAAATTCTTCGGCCGCCAAATCGCCGGAAAGAAGTTTTGATCACCTGACCGGAGAGACACATCGGTTTGTCGGTTTCCTCGCGGGGAAATTCCGGGAACTGATGGCGGTCTTCGTGGCGTCGCGGAAAGTGAGTCAGCAAATCTTCCACGGTTGTGATGCCGAGGCGCCGGAGCGCGAGAAATTTCGGACGCGGAATCCACTCGAGTTCTTCCAGCGGTTGCGAGATTTCCATTAGCCGT
This sequence comes from uncultured Verrucomicrobiae bacterium, assembly GCA_963800015.1. Classification (GTDB taxonomy): domain Bacteria; phylum Verrucomicrobiota; class Verrucomicrobiia; order Chthoniobacterales; family UBA10450; genus AV40. Next base: position 6,286 of record CAWCZE010000002.1, read on the forward strand.
TCGGGGTGGACTCTCTGACCGCCTCCACGCGAATCTCCACACGGGTCCGGCCTTCGTATTCGTCAGGCCGAACGCGAAACGCAACGTCCCAGGGATGGGGCGGCAGCGGATTGGCTGCGGCGCCGAAGAAAATTGCGCGCCGCTGATAAGTTTGTTGCCGCAACACCAGCGAGAGATGGTTTTCGCCGACAAGTCTTGGGGCGACGACCGGTTCGATCCCGCGCGCAAAAAAAAGTGGCTGCGAATTGCCGTTACCAAACGGTTGAAGCATTTCGTGCCAGCCGAGAAAATCGTTGTCCAATTCCCGGAACGTAATTTCGTGATCGAGTCGCAGGCGCGGTTGCAAATTGTCATCGGACAATAATTCGCGAGCCACTCGCCGAAAGCTTTCTGCGAAAACATCAACGTCTTTTTCCTGAACGGTCAAACCGGCAGCCATTTCGTGTCCGCCGTACTTTTCCAGTTTGTCCCGGCAGGAATTCATCGCCTCAACCAGATGAAAACCCTCGATGCTACGCCCACTTCCTTTTCCGACTCCGTTCTCGTCAATGCCGATGACGATCGTGGGCCGATGGTATTTGTGAGCGACTCGCGACGCCACAATTCCAAGAACGCCGGCGTGCCAGCCGCGAGACCAAACGACAATCGCCGCGTCGCGCGCCGGATCGAATTCTTTGGAGATTTTCTCTTCGACGGCGGCAAAAATTTGTTTCTCAACCTGCTGCCGTTCGCGATTTTGTTTGTCCAAAAATTCGGCGAACTCAGCCGCTTCGCTCTCGTTGTTGGTCAAGAGCAGTTGAAGCGATTTCTCGGCAGTGCTTAGACGGCCGGCGGCGTTCAATCGTGGTCCGAGCCGATATCCGATGTCTTCCGTGAAGATGGGCGGTTTTACGCCGCTTACCTGGATCAACTTTTTCAGTCCCGGTCGCGGAGATCGCGCGATTTCGACCGCGCCGCGCTGAACCAGGGTACGATTTTCTCCACGAAGAGGGACAATGTCGGCGACGGTTCCAAGTGCGACCAGGTCGAGCCGTGATTTCAGATCGAAATCGATCGGCCTCGTTTTCAACAGTGCGTGACACAGTTTGAAAACAATTCCGGCGGTGCAGAGATAATGAAACGAGCAATTCGGATCGGCCTTTGGATTCACCACCGCAACGCATTCCGGCAAATTCGACTTCGGTTCGTGGTGATCGACAACGATCACCTCCACGCCGCGCCGGCCAAGATCCGCGATTTCAGCAAGCGAGGAAGTCCCGCAATCGAGCGCGATAAGAAGTTGCGGGTGATGCTGATCAAAACAGCGTTCAACGCTCTCCCGGCTCAGGCCGTAGCCCTCCTCCATTCGCAATGGCAGAAACAAATTCGGCGCGGCGCCGTAAGCACGGAGCGTTTCTGCAAGCAACGCGAGCGAGGTTATTCCGTCGACGTCGTAATCGCCGAAGAGGACGATCCGTTCGTTTCGGTCGAGCGCGGCCAGAATTCGCGACACGGCGCCGGCTCCATGTTTGGCAACAGAAACGGGTCGCTCAAGGTCTTGAGGCGTGGGCGAAGAAAGGCCTGGACGTCATCCGCGCTGGCAAAGCCCTTACGCGACAACAAACGGGCAATGCATTCGCAGCCGCAAATCTCGCTCCACAAGATCGAACCGCCGTCGAGTTGTTCAGGGGGAATAATAATCCAGCGACTCCGCACCGACTATTTTATCCGCCGGACAATTCCTGACAACTGCCGGCCCGTCGTCTTAATCAGTTGACTCCGGGCGGTGGGCTCCAATAGACAGGTGTCCGTGAAAATAGTCGCGACTTTGCTATGCGGTTGTCTGTTTGCGCTGTCCGGATGCGCGCTCGGGAGAAAAATGTTGGAACAGCCAAATGGCACGTACCAAAAGCCTTCGGAAAAGCTCGAACGCAAGACTGAAGTTTTTACAGGCAAAGTTGTGCTCGACGATGGCGCGTATCGATTGCGTCTTCTAAAGAACGACGCCGTTATGCGGCTGACCCGCGCACGTCAGGAAAGCGAATTTCAGAAACAGCAGATCAATCTGCGTAAGTATTATGAGAAGGTTATCTCGGTAAACGGAACCCTCTACGGCGACTGGATATTTGGCGCCGACGTCGTCGGCCAATGGACCCCAATGGGGGGCGATACCGGCCCGAATATGAGCGCACCGAAGCCGACGCGACCTTAGCGGCGCAGATTCAGGCGCTCAGCCAGGCGGATCGCATCGAATGGTGCGTGGACCTTTGCGTCGTTATCGAAATATACGAATACGTCGCGCGGCCGGCCGTCAGTTTGTTGCGGATCGACTAGTTTAGCGTCGGACGGTTGTCTGCCTTTGCGCCAGAGATTGATTCGGCTCGCCCACCAATCCAGCGCGCGATCGTCATAGCCACTGACGTAGAGCTGTTCCGCGCCGTGCAAGCGGATGTAGACAAAGTCGGCGGTCAAATCTTCCGCGTAGGGGAATTTTCCCGCGGTATCGGCCATGACGAACCCGATGTTTTGCTGACGCAGCAATTGGAAGAAATCCGGGGTCATGAAACTTGGGTGACGGACTTCCATGGCATGACGCAGACGGGTTCGCCCCATGGTGGGATCAATCCTGGCGAACGCGCGGACTTTCAATTTGTCGTCATGCTTTTTCGCCAGGCGTGCGGCTTCGCCGAAGTTCCGCGGAAGCAAAGAAAAGAAGTCCCGCAATCGATCGGCATCGAATCCGAGATTGGGCGGCAGTTGCCAAAGGATTGGACCCAATTTGTCGCGCAAGGCTAAAACTCCGGACGCAAAAAAATTGGCCGAGGGCCGTTTCTACTCCGCGCAACTTTTTCATGTGAGTGATAAACCGGCCACCTTTCACGGCGAAGACAAAATCCGGCGGCGTAGCGTTGCGCCAGGATTGATAACTGGACGGAAGCTGAAGTGAGTAGAACGACCCGTTAATTTCTATGCTGTTAAATGCGCGGGCGGCGAACTCCAGTTCCTGCCGCTGCGGCAGATCTTTCGGATAAAATTTCCCGCGCCATCCGGCATAACGCCAGCCCGAGATTCCGATGCGCAGTTCGTGACCAGTTAAACCAGGTCGAGGACGAGATCGGCTTTTGGCAGTAACTCGTGCTTTCGACATAACTCGGCAAACATGCTTAGCCCGCGCTGTTCTTCGTCCCCAAAACTGAATCGAAGATGCTCAGCGTAATAGCGGCGACAAAATTCGGGCGAAAACTCTGTTTCGCCGGCGACTATGCGGTCGATGTTGCGCAGGTTGTCGTCTCTCAACGCGCGGAGGCGGTCGGCAATGGCTTTTGAATTCTCGACTTCCGGGCGGATGAGCCACAGCGCATACACGAACGGAACGCGCAGCAGTTTCTTCCATTGTTCGCCCAGATCCCAAAACTGGTAATCAGCGCCATGCTTGCTTCCGGAAGCGAATCGCCTGGTCGCCAATGATCAAACGCGCCGAATCATCAGAAGCAGTCGAGGTGACGCGCGGATTGAGATTCAATTCTCCGAGCAAGCACCGCAACAAGTTACCCGACGTTTGGGCGGCCGGATCGAGGGCAATCTCCTTTACGTCGGCGAATTTGCCGCGATAGGCGACGACGACGCTGTAAACCGGCCCGTCGGAGGCTATCGCAACGCCGTCAACGATCCGGTAAATTGGATTGCGCAAAAACTCAAAACTCGAGACCAGCGCAACATCCAGATCGCCGCGGGCGAGCTGAGCGCAAAGCGCCGAGGGATGATCGAGAACGATCTCCCCTTCCCAACCTTTAATGAGCGGACGCGCGTTGAGGTATTTAACGCAGCCGATTCGAAGCGAATTCAAGCGCAGGCCAGTTCGGCTTCAGTCGGCGGCGGAGCCGATCCGTTTTTTAGATGACGATAATAACTGTCGCGTTGAACGGGAATTCGGCCGGCCTCGCGAATGGCATGCTCGAGTGCGGCGATGGTTTGTTGCTGCGGCGTGGTCGCGCCGGCCATGTGGAAGATTTTTTCCTCCATGATTGTGCCGTGCAAGTCGTCGGCGCCGTAACTGAGGGAAATCTGCGCGAGAGGCAGGCCAGTGCTCACCCAGTAGGCAGTGAGATGATCGATGTTATCGAGAAAAACGCGGCTCACTGCGAGGTTGCGCAATTGTTCGATGGCAGACGCTCGTTTGATGTGGGCCAGAATGGTGGTTTGCGGCTCGAACGCGAACGGAACAAAACCGCTGAAGCCGGCAGTTTCATCCTGAAGTCGACGAAGTTGGCTCAAATGGTCGACTCGCTGCTCAATTGTTTCGATGTGTCCGTAAAGCATCGTACAAGTGCTGCGGCCGCCCATTCGATGCCAGGTGCGATGGACGTCGAGCCACTCCTCGGCCGTTTCTTTCCCGCGACAAATTCGGTCGCGCACGGTGGCATCGAAAATTTCCGCGCCGCCGCCAGTGATCGATCCCAGTCCGTGCGCTCTGAGTAATTCGAGACGTGTCGGAAATCGGCATTTTGAAGATGCGCTCGGCGAGGTGCCGAATCTCGATCGCGGTGAAGGCTTTGATGTGCAATTGCGGATCGAGCGCGCGCAGGCCGTCCAACAGGTCCAAGTACCACTGCTTTTTCAAGCTCGGATGCAGACCGCCGACCATGTGGACTTCAGTGATTCCGAGCGGAAGTGCGTCGGCCACTGATTGAATGATTTCGGCGACGGCGTGTTCAAAGGCATGAGCGTCGCGCTTTTTGGCGGCAAACGCACAGAACTGGCACGACAGAACGCAAACGTTCGAATAATTGATGTATCGATTGTGAATGTAGCTGGCAAAATTGCCGTTTTTTCGCTGTCGAACGACATTGGCCATGAGGCCGAGAGCATTAAGATCGGTCGCGCGATAAAGCGTTACGGCCTCGCTTTCCGAAATGCGGGTGGCCGCCTCGATTTTCTCCGCGATCGGCCTAAGTTCCTTTGGAATAAGTGAGTAATTCATCCCGAGCCGATGGTGAAAATGATGGCTTTACCATGCACAGACGCCCTGCCGGTTGCAACAAAAAGCACTGGGCCGGATCTGACGGTTAGAGACGCCTGGCGAGTCGAGATCAATCGAATCGGGGACCCCCTGGCTACGTCTCTTTATTAATGGTTGAACCAGATGCACCGGCGCGTTCCGGAGACGACGCGGAAGATGTTCGCCTGATGCGCTCGGTTGCAGCTGGGGACATGGCGGCGTTTGAATCGCTTGTCGAACGGCATCAGTCGCTTGTGGCCGGCACGGTGGCCCGAATGCTAGGCAGCAATGCCGATGTCGAGGACATTACCCAACAGGTTTTCATTCGAGTTTGGAAAAGCGCCGGGCGGTATGTAGCGCGCGCGAAATTCACGACCTGGTTGCTCAAGATTACGCGCAATCTTGTGTTCAACGAGATGCGACGGGTCAAACGTCACCCCCACCTTCCACTTCAAATTGGTCCCGAAGCTGAAGAGTTGCCGCTAAAGGACGAAGCGACTGAGACTCCGGACGCGAGTTTGCTGCAAAGCGAGTTGCAACGAGCGATTGAAAATGCAATCGGGCAGCTCCCGGAAAGCCAACGGATGGCGCTGGTTTTGCGGCGATACGAGGAGCTGAGTTACGAAGAAATCGCCGATATTTTGGAGTTATCGCTTCCAGCAGTGAAAAGCCTGCTTTTTCGTGCGCGGACGGAATTGCGCGAGCGGCTAAAAAGTTACCTGGAGGATTAAACCGAGCGGATCGAAACGGAGATTTCTTAGTTACCGAGCAGTTGAACAGTCACCTTCGGGTTAGCGCGATAATAAGCGGGGTCCGGCAGGAGCAGAACGCTGATCGGCAAAATTTTCCGCCTGGAATTATAGAGGGCGGTCAAGGTGAGCGGGCCATAGCTCGTACCGCCGACCGACACATCGTTTCCGAGCGAATCGACGAGCGAGTAATCGGTTCCTGCCACAGCGTGTGTAACAATGGCGAACTGAATGGTGACAGGGCCGCAGACGTTTCTCGAAGTAAAGTCAATGGTGGCGGTATGGCCCTTGTGAAGTGACGTGGCAGTTGATGTCACTCGGATCGTGGGCGCCGGGCAGCTCGCCGCCGCCGCTGAGCCCACAAGTTCTTTCGCCGTGGCAATCTTCGACACGACCCCACCAAGATTCAGATTTACCCATGCGAGACTACCGGTCGGACTGTAAGCGATGACAAACTGACTTTGACCGTCAGCGACATAAACGTTGCCGCCGTTTGGATTGACAGCCATGAACCGGGGAGGAATCGCGGTATCAAAAACGGTGACGACCTTTTTCGTTGTAGAATCGAGCACAACGATTTTCGACGAGGAAGCACTCGCCGCGTAAACATATCCGCCCTTCCAAGGCTGAACCGCCAATGCATCGACACTTTTGACGTAGCTGGAAAGATCCAGGCTCCAGTTTGGCGCAGCCGCACCGAATTGGTTCATTTGATACACGGTCGACTGCCCGTTCCCTGTGGCTTGGTAGATCATGCTGTCGGCCGGATTCACCGCCGTGGACGCTTCCGACGAAGTTGAATAAGCGCTCAAATCGCCTGCCATCAATCCGCGATAATTCGAAGCCGCGCTCACCGCTCCGTCCGCGGTAATCTTGGACGAAGTTCCGAAATCGCCGACCGAGATGCTCAAGTCGGCCGCATCGATTTTCGCTGAATCAGAGTTGGCCAGATCGACCGACCAGAGGACTGTTCCGTCAGCCGCGTTCAATTTAACGAGACGGTTATTGTCGATACTAACGACGACATCGCCGGAGCCCTGCGGCAAAGCTGCGTGAGAAAAGTTCGCAAAGAAAACAAGGGCAAGTGCAGCAATCCCGCGGAGGAGTAGGTTCATACGGCCGATTTAGCAGCACATGTGCCATCGGACATTTTGCCGATCAGAGTTGTCGCGCGGTCTGTCTCGCTACAGTTCGTGACGACCTTTCGAGTACGCAAAGAGGGCGGGCCCCTGCGCGGGCACCCGCCCCCTCTCAACCCCACATTCCCTGAAATTTATTCGTTGCGGTCCTTGACGTCGCTATGGAACTGGACTTGCGCCGCTTCCTCAACTGCAGGCGGTTCGCCCGGTTTCGCATAATCCGCCGCCAACTGCCGATGTGCCGTCGGGGTCAACCGCACTGCGCCTTTGGCATTGTTCCGCCAGCCGTTTGGATCGGCGTATTCTTCGCCAACATGGCGCAATCCAGCGACCTGATCCTCCAAACCTGTTCCGTAACGCTGGTCGATAATCGTCGGAGTAACGAAGATCAGCAGGTTGCGCTTGTGCCGCTCATTACCGTGACTTTGAAATGCATAGCCGAGACCCGGAATATCTCCGAGAATTGGCACCTTGGTTCTCGACTTACTCGTTTGGTCGGAAATTAATCCACCGATCGCGAGCGTGTCGCCACTCTTGATCAGCACGCTCGAGTCGAGTGTTCGCTTGTCGATGATCGGACTGGTGACATCCGCGCCATTAAAGGCGAAATGGAAATCGGCAACTTTATTACTGATCTCAGGTTTGACCTGAAGCGTGACAAAATTGTCTTTGTTGATCGCGGGCCTGACGACCAGGGTGTTGCCGAAGGTCTTGTCCTGGAATCCGCCGAACACCGCGGTGGCAGTCTGTTCGTTGAAATTCAGCTGCGGGACCGGCTGATTGCGAAGGATTTCAATCTTCGCCTGCTGGTTGTCAGCGGTTACGACTCGAGGGTTCGCCAGAAATTCGGCGTCGCTATCTTCATTCAAAGCCTGCAACGTTGCGGAAAATTGCGGGACCGACAAAATCGCGAACATGCTTTGCGGGATGTGGGCGAGTTGAGAAAGACTTCCGAAGAAATTCGAGCTATTCGCATTTCCCAATGCCAGGCCGTTAGTGGGAATGTTTGCCCCGGCCGTCGCTGCTGTTCCGTTGTATCCGCCGTAGGCAAATGTCTTCGGAGCCGTAAAGCTGCCGACGGTTCCCGCCCAATTGATACCGTAGGCCTGAATTGGATCAGCACTGACTTCAACCAGTCGCGCTTCGATCATGACCTGACGGGTTGGCCTATCGATTTGGAGTAAGACTTTCCGGATATTGTCGATATTGCTTCGCGTCTCGCTGAAAAACATGGTGTTGGTCCGCTCATCGATTTGCGGCGGAGCTTTGCTTTGCAGCTGAGAGGCAACCAACGGCGAGACATCTTTGGCGCGCGCGTAGCTGAATTGATAGCTGTCGGCTTCAGTTGGTTCGGCCGTTTTTTCAGCAGCCGTCTTAATATAATAAACGCTTTCGATCTTATCCATGAACAGCCCTTTGGCTTTCACGATGATGGAGATGGCCTGCAGAGCAGTCACATCTTCCAACCGCATGGTGACGTTTCCTTGAACCGAATCGCTGACCACCATGTTGACCTTAGCCTGACGGGCGAGAAGCCGGAGCACTTGACCAACGTCATCGCCCTGAAATTCGCGAACTCCCACTCCGCCGCTTTCAACGTTCGCATCTGCTTCGGTCAAAGCCGGCGCTTGCATCGTCGAAGAGGCACCGGCCTTGGCAGCCGGGGTCGCGGCCGCTTGGACCGGAGCCTGGACTACCAACATCGGCGGTTGATCAGCGGACTTGGTGGGATCAGGCGCTTGAGGAGCACCGGCAGGTGCTGGATTCGTCTGCGCCTCGGACAGGGTAAGCACGGACAGAAACGCCGCCGCTGCGACGCATCCCCGTAGCTTGATTGAAGTAGCCATATGTGGAAGTGAGATAAGTGCTGCCGCGATAAAAGCAGGAAGCAGACCAGCCTTAAAACGATTCCCCCGGGGCCACCCACCCGGTGATCGGAATTGAAGTTTCTAAACTTAAGGCCGAGCAGCCGCTCGAGCTGCTTCAACGAACGCTTTGACCAGCCGCTGATCCTTTTGACCCGGCTTTTCTTCCACACCAGTCGTAACGTCAACGCCGCGTGGACGAACAGCCTTGACCGCTTCGGCCACGTTCTCCGGGTTTAAGCCGCCAGCCAAGATCAGCTTTAATTCCCGGTGCTTCTGAGCAAACTGCCAGGCGAATTTCCAAGGGAACGTTTTGCCGCTGCCCCCGAAACCGGCTGAGGAAGCGGAATCCAAAATGATTGTGTCGGTAAAGAAATCGGGGATCGCGCCAAGGGAGTGCGATGGACCCATCGGCAGCGCCTTGGCAAACGCGATCCCGGCCCCGCGCAGGCGTCGACAAAACTCGGCCGATTCGTTGCCGTGCAATTGCAACGCGTCGATAAAATTAAGTTGGCCGATTCGGCAAGCATCTTCCCAGTCGGGATCCGCCGTCACCGCCACTTTCCAAACATTCTTTGGGAGTTTAGCGATCCAGCTGGCAGCGGCATCGAGGTCGATCCAACGTTTGCTGCGCGGCACGACATTGAAACCGAGCGCGTCGGCTCCGGCTTCAATAGCACCAACGGCATCAGATTCGTTGGTTATCCCGCAGATCTTAACGAAAACGCCGCCGGCTGTGTTTAACTTGCCACCAAACATCGAGTTCACTCGCCTGGCTCGATAACGCGACCCCGGACCTGCTTGATCTGGGCATGATGGGTCAGGATGTGAACACGGCCGTCACTGCCGCGAAAGAAGGCGCTCAAGAGCCAGCTGATAAATGAAACGATTATGGCGCCAAAAATCGCGCGCCAGAAACCGTGCACCTGGAAGCAAGGCACGATTTCACTCGCCACTTTCAGCATCAGCGCGTTGATGACCAAAATGAACAGGCCGAGTGTTACGAGAATAAACGGAATACTGAGGAAAAGCAGAATCGGCCGGATAAATGCGTTGATGATTCCGAGCAATAAGGCCGCGCCCAAAATGCACCCGATTCCGGTGTAACTAAAGCCAACGACGTTGGCCGCCACGAAGACGGCAAAGGCGGTGACGAACCAGCGGAAGACGAAGTGGCGCACGGGCCGAGTCTATTATGTACGAATGAATTTTGCACAAATAAATGCGCTGAAAGTTGCATCTCTCGCCGAGCGCGCTAAATCGTTAATCAGGGAGGAATTTTAGTCGTGGCAAAGAAAAGTAAGGGAGGCGCCGTTGCGCCTGGAAAAGCTGCCAAACCGAAGGCGGCCGAAAAGCCGGTAGCTGCAAAAGCCAAGAGACCCGCGCGTCAGAAGAAAGCGGTGATTGAAAAAATCGGACCCGGAGCGCCTCTGGGCCATGCCATTGGGTTCGATCCGACGATCGATCAAATCCAGATGCGGGCTTATTTCATTTCCGAACGCCGCCGCCGATTCGATCTTCCCGGCGACGCAAATTCCGATTGGCTGGAAGCCAAACGCCAGTTGTTGGCCGAAACGCGCAACTAATAAGGTCCAACGCGCTCTCCGATCTCGTGACAGCGCGATCCACCTCACAGTGGCATGGAAAACTCTGTCCCGGGCACGCATTGTTTAATTTTTTCGAGAAGCCGATTGATTGCGAACGGCTTCGCGATTAATCCGGCCACGCCTGGCTCCTTCAATAATTCCTGGGCGCGTTTTTCGTCGGCCTCGCCCGAAACAAGAATCAGCGGCGGAACATCTCTAATCGGCTGGATATTTTGGTAAACCTTGCCGATCAGAAAAAACAGCATCGCTCCGTCGATCATCGGCATTTGAAAATCGAACAGGAACAGATCGTATCTTTTCTTGATTGCGAGCTCGAACGCGTACTCCGGCTTCGGCGAGGTATCGACCTCGCATTGCAAAGTCGCAACCAGCGCTTCGCGGACAACACGAAGCAACGCGACGTCGTCGTCCACCATGAGAAACCGCTTTGGCTCCGCAGGCATTACGTCGTTTTAACCACAGAGAACACGGAGGTCACGGAGGATTTGTTCAAATCGTTAAAGTTTTATTGCCCTTTGCGCTCGGTGTCCTCTAGCGAGCGGAGCGAGCGGGTGGTAATTTACGAACGATGCAAAACGCACCCATCAATCTTGTGAACGCGCTGCGCGAACGCTTGGCAATTATCGGCGACGAAAGCAGCCGCCGCCATCCGGAGCAACACATGGCGCGTTTGCGCGAAGTCTCAGAAAAGATCGACAGTCTCGCGGCCGCCCTACCGAAGCCGATCGACCCACAGCTCGCCCATTTTCTCCAGCGCAAAAGCTACGACAAAGCGCTCGAGCATTTAGAGGAAGGCGATTCAAGCCAAACGCACGCCTAGGCGAACACGTCTTAGCGCGAGTACAACTCGACGATCAACTGTTCGTTGACGATCGGTTGCATTTCTGCGCGGGACGGAATGTGGGCGACTTTGCCTTTCAGTCCGTCGCGATCGACAGTCAGCCAATCCGGAACCGGAACAATTTGAGTGAGCTCGAGATTGCGCACTGCGAGCTGGCGCGATTTCGGTTTGTCCTTGATCGCGACCTCATCGCCAGGCTTCACAGTGAAGGAAGCGACGTTCACGTTGCGGCCGTTGACCTGAACGTGACCATGCGACACGAGCTGGCGGGCGGCGTTGCGGGTGTTCGCGAAACCGAGACGAAAAATCACATTGTCGAGGCGGGTCTCAAGAAGTTGAAGCAACGTTTCACCGGTGACGCCGCGCTTGCGTAACGCGTGCTCGAAAATCCGGCGAAACTGACGTTCGAGCAGGCCGTATTGATAACGAAGCTTTTGCTTTTCGCCGAGCGCGATCGCGTATTCAGATTGCTTGCGGCGGGAGCCCTTTGGGCCGTGCATCCCGGGCGGATAATTTTTGCGCTCCAGCGATTTCGATGGTCCAAAAATCTGAACGCCGTAACGGCGGCTGACTCTGGTTTTCGGTCCGGTATATCGTCCCATGGCTTCTTTAAATCCTTAAATATCTAAATGATTAAATCGTTAAATGGGTGTTACACCCTTCGTTGTTTTGGCGGGCGGCAACCATTGTGCGGAACGGGCGTGACGTCGCGAATCAAAGTGAGATCGAGGCCGATCGCTTGAAGGGCGCGAACCGCTGATTCGCGGCCAGCGCCGGGACCTTTAACCAACACCTGAACTTCTTTGAGGCCGTGGCCCATTGCCTGACGAGCTGCATCCTGCGCGACCATCTGCGCCGCGTAGGCGGTGCTTTTGCGTGAGCCTTTGAATCCAACTTTGCCGGCGCTCGACCAGCCGATCACGTTGCCAGTCAAATCGGTGATCGTGCAGATTGTGTTGTTGAACGTCGCGTAGACATGCGCGATGCCACTGTGAATATTCTTGGCACCTTTGGCTTTGACGATCTTTGGCGCTTCAATTGAATCCGGATCTAGCGAAAGATTTTCCGTAGGCGCTGCGGGCTTAGCGGCTCCTTCTTCTTTCTTTCCCTTTGCCGGCTGCTGTTTCTTTGGCTTGGCCTCTTCGGCTGTGGCCGGTGATTTCGCCGCTTCCGGCTGATCGGTGTTCGCGGCGGCCGGTTTCGCTTCTTCCTTCTCCGCTTTCGGCTTCTCGTCGTTCGCCTTCGCTGGTTTCTTTTCGTCAGCCATGATGATTAAACTTTTCCTGCTTTAGCGTCCGGATTCCGGATCACGCCGACGGTCTTGCGCGGACCTTTGCGAGTACGGGCGTTGGTGGAAGTGCGTTGGCCGCGCGCCGGCAATCCGCGGCGATGGCGCTGACCGCGGTAACAATTAATCGCCTGGAGTCGCTTCAAATTTCCCTGAATGTCGCGGCGCAAATCACCCTCGACCTTAATCTTGTTGTTGCTGATCGCATGAATGATCTCGTTGATCTGTTGCGGCGTAAGCTTGTTGGCGCGCAGATTAGGATCGATATTCGTCTGTTCGAGAATTCGGCGCGATGTTGTCGGACCGATTCCGTAAATGTAGGTCAGCGACGCTTCGACGCGTTTGTCCGCTGGAATTTCAACTCCGAGTAATCTTGGCATATCTAATTTAAATTCTTCTCACTCGTCACCTGTCACTGCTCTAGCCCTGGCGCTGTTTGTGCCGCGGATTTTTGCAAATCACGCGCACCACGTTCTTGCGCTTCACTATCTTGCAAGCTTCGCAAAGTCGTCTCACTGACGGTCGCACTTTCATAAAATTTTATCGTTTGGGGAAACAAAAAACGCGGAGCCATATCCGCGTTGTCACTTCTGGCGGAAGGTGATCCGCCCCTTCGACAAATCGTAGGGAGATACCTCTAGCATAACTTTGTCGCCGGGCAAGATACGAATGAAGTGAAGCCGCATTTTGCCGGCAATATGGGCCAAAACCTGGTGTTTATTAGGCAGCTCGACCCGAAACATGCGTATTCGGAAGCAGTTCAACGACAGTGCCTTCTACTTCAATTGAGTCTTTCCGCGCCATGTCAGGATTTCCGGGCCATCCTTAGTGATCAGAACTGTGTGCTCAAAATGGGCCGACCGAGTCCCGTCAGCTGTCCGGACCGTCCAGCCGTCCTCCAGAAGTCGAACGTCGGGGCCACCGATGTTGACCATCGGCTCGATCGCCAACGTCATGCCTGCCTTCAATTTCGGTCCGCTTCCGCGCCGGCCATAATTCGGGATTTGCGGCTCTTCATGCAATTTGCGTCCAACCCCGTGGCCGACAAACTCGCGCACGACTGAAAAATGATTTTGCGAAGCCTCATCTTCGATTTCGGCGCAGATATCTCCGAGCCGAGCGCCTTCGTCGGCGACGGTGATCGCGCGCTCCAATGCTTTTTCGGTAACGCGCAAAAGCTGATCGGTGCGTTCGTCTACAACTCCCACCGGAATTGTCTGGGCTGTGTCGCCCACCCAGCCGTCCTGAATCACGCCAATGTCGAGCTTGACGATGTCACCGTATTGAATCCGGCGCTGACTGCCAATTCCGTGAACAACTTCGTCATTGAGCGAAATGCAAATGTTCCCGGGGAAGACGCGGTGTCCCAATCGATAACCGAGGAACGCGCTTTTTACTTTCGCCTCGTTCATGAATTCCGCGGCAGCGTCATCGACTTCTTTGGTCGTGACGCCCGGCCGAATCAGTTCGCTTACGCGATCAAGAATCTCGCTCGCCGTGCGGCACGACTGCCGCATCTTTTCGATTTCCTTCGCGTTCTTGATTGGAATCATGCCGGCACTTTGTCTTCAATTATCCGGGATATATCCGCAAACACCGCATCGCGGTCGCGGTTGCCGTCAATTTTTCGCAAGATCGACATTTTGCTGTAAAACTCGGCCAGCGGCTGCGTCTTGGTGTTGTATTCGCGCAGTCGCGTCTGCAACACGCCCAAATCGTCATCGTTACGCCGCTCCAAACGACCTTCGCAATACGGACAAATCGGACGGTTGGCGAACTGCGCGCTGTCGACGCTTGTGGTGAAACCACAGGTCCGACATTGAAGCCGTCCGGAAATTCGCGCACGCACGGTATCTTCAGACACATCCAGCCAAATCGCGGCATCGAGCGACGTCTTCAGACCTGTGAGAATTGACGCCAGGCTCTCGGCCTGCGGGAGGGTTCGCGGAAAACCATCGAACACAAATCCATATCCACCGTGCAAATGCAGCCAATCTTCGATCAGCTTGACGATTGTAGTGTCCCCAACCAAATCTCCGCGCTGCAACATTTCCGCCGTTTCCAAACCAAGCGCCGTGCCGAGATCTTTCTCGCGACGCAAAATCGCGCCTGGCGACGTGACCGGAATCCCGAACTGGCGGGTAATCATTTCGGCCTGAGTTCCTTTGCCGGAACCGGGAGCTCCTAATAAGACAAGTCGTCGCTTCACTTCGACGCCAAAAATGCGGCGACGCCGCCGATGACTAGGATCGCGATGACGACATATAGCCACATGAGCGTGCGCTGAGCCGCGGGATCGCCACCAGCGGCCCCATAGGCGCGCGCGCCAAATCCGCCGCGGACGCGGCCTTTACGCAGAAAGCCGTCGTAATGCCGTTGAATCAAATGGGTTTCCACCTGACGCATGGTATCGAGAATGACGCCGACGATGATGAGCAAGCTGGTGCCTCCGAAAAACTGCGCCGTCACCGTGGGCACGTGCAATCCCTGACTGAGCAAACTTGGAAGGACTGCGATTAAGGTCAGGAAAATTGCTCCGGCAAAGGTCAACCGGGTCATCGTGAAATCGAGGAAATCCGCGGTCGGTTTGCCTGGACGAACCCCAGGAATGTAACCGCCGTATTTTTTGAGATCGTCAGCGATTTGCGAAGGCTGGAATTGGGTCGCAACCCAGAAGTAACTGAAGAAGAAAATCATCGCGGCGAGGACAAGATAATGGAGCCAGCCGTTGGAAAGCATTTCCGAAATCTGCCGCGCGGTCGGACTATTCGGAAAAGCCCAGCTCACAATCTGGTTCGGGAACAGCAGAAGCGCCCAGGCGAAAATGATCGGCATCACGCCCGGATAATTCACCTTCAACGGCATGTATTGGGTGTTGCCGCCATATTGTTTCCGGCCGACGACGCGTTTCGCGTACTGGACGGTAATCTTGCGCACAGCTTGGGTAATGGCGATCACGCTCGCGATAACGAGAAACAAAAATGCCACCATCAATACCAGAATCGCCGGGTTGACCTGACTGGTGCCACCATTCGCAGCGGTCGGCACGAAAGTTTTCCAGGCTTGCGCCAAAGCCGCGGGCAAGCGTGCGACGATGCCGATCGTAATGATCAGCGAGATACCGTTGCCGATTCCGCGCTCGGTAATTTGATCACCAAGCCACATCAACAGCAGCGTGCCGGTGGTCAATGAAAGCACCGTTACGACTCGAAATACCCATCCAGGATCATCCACCAACGGAATTCCCAATCTCGCGATGGTCTCCGGAATTCCCGGCAAAGCGACGCGATACGCTTCAGGATGCTGAAATGAAATGGCGAGAAGGTAGCCTTGGAAAATGCAAAGGCCGACGGTCATAAGCCGCGTGTATTGCATGATCTTCTGACGGCCTCCGTCTTCGCGAGCGAGTCTTCCAAGTTGTGGAATGACCGCCGATAACAGCTGCATCATAATCGATGCGCTGATGTAAGGCATGATGCCCAACGAAAAAATCGCGCAGTTTTCCAATGCGCCGCCGCTGAACAAATTCAACAGCGCCGCGACCTGACCCTGCTTGTCGCTCAACGCGGTCCGGAACCATTCCTGCAAAACTGCCTGATTAACGCCGGGCGTGGTGATCGCGGCGCCGAGGCGGACGATAACGACAACGGCGAGCGTGAAAAGAATTCGGCGCCGCAGCTCCGGAATCTTGAGAGTATTGAGAAAGGCCGAAACCATTTCCGAAAATTATTTCCGGGAGGTTTTTTTCTTCGCCTTGGAAGCAGAAGCCGATTTTTTCTTCGGTTTCACTGCTTTGGGCTTAGCGGCCTCTTCGGTATTCTCCGAATTGGCAGCCGCCTTTTCCTGAGAGCGGTCGCGCATCGTAACTGTTCCGCCCGCCTTTTCGATCTTCGCCCTGGCCGATTCGCTCACTTTATCCGCTTCGATTTTCAGAGCGTGTTTCAATTCGCCATCGCCCAAAATTTTGATTCCAGCAACGTCCCCGCGCACCAGGTTCGATTCGCGCAACAGCTGTTCATTCACAACTGTTCCCGCCTTGAAATCGTTGAGCTCGCTTAAATTGATGACCGCGTAGGTCCGATGGAAGGCCGCGTTATTGAAACCGCGCTTCGGCAACCGCCGGATCAGCGGCATTTGTCCGCCTTCGAATCCGAGACGGAGACTGCCGCCTGAACGCGCCTTCTGGCCTTTGTGGCCTTTGCCGCTCGTCTTTCCGTGTCCGGAACTCTCGCCGCAACCAAGTCGCTTAACCCGATGACGGGCGCCGGGACGCGGACGCAAATTGTGTAACCGCATCATGACTGGACTACGGCCGCCTTTCCGTCGCCGATTTTGATTCCACGAACTTTGAAAATCTCGTCCTTGCGCCGCAACGATTTCAGCGCGGCAATCGTTGCTTTCACAACATTCGCGTGATTGCTGGAGCCCAGTGATTTCGCGAGCACGTCGCGAATTCCGGCCGCCTCCACCACCGCACGCACTCCGCCACCTGCGATGACGCCCGTTCCCGGGGATGCCGGTCGCAACAAAACCCGCCCGCCACCGAACTCGCCGATCGTCTCGTGCGGAATCGTGTTCTCGTGGAGCGAAACTTTCTCCATCGACTTCTTCGCAGCGTCCGATGCTTTTCGGATCGCTTCCGAAACTTCGTTCGCTTTTCCGAAACCGACGCCGACCGAGCCGTCATGATCACCAGCAACGATCAACGCGCTGAAGCTGAAACGCCGTCCGCCTTTCACGACTTTGGCGCAACGATTGATGAACACTACCTTTTCAGTGGTGTCGCCTCGTTGGGCCGGGGTTCGGTCTGCTCCGCGTTGATCCTGTCGTCCTCTATTTCCGCCTGGTGCTGCCATGAGATTAAAACTTTAGTCCGCCTTCTCGCGCCGCATCCGCCAGCGCTTTCACTTTGCCTTGGTACTGAAATCCGCCGCGATCGAACACTACGCTCTCGATTTTTTTGCCGCGAGCTCGTTCGGCGATTGTTTTGCCGACAACTTCGGCGCTGGCCCGATTGGCTCCGGGTTTGGTTTTGCCAAGCACCGCTTTCTCCGCAGTCGACGCCGCGGTCAATGTTTTGCCGGCGTCATCATCGATAACCTGCGCATAGACGTGCTTGCCCGAAAAAAAGATCGCCAATCGTGGGCGCATGGCAGTTCCCGAAACTTTCTTTCGGATCCGCTGGTGCAATCGTTGCCGGGCGGTCTTTCGATTGAACGTCGCCATAAATTATTGGACCGTTTTGCCTTCCTTGCGGCGGATTTGTTCGCCGGCGTACCGGACACCTTTGCCTTTGTACGGCTCCGGCGGGTAGTAACGGCGAATATCGGCGGCAACCTGGCCAACCACTTTCTTGTCCGGGCCTTGGACTGAGATCTTGGTGTTGTCGGTGACGGTAATTTTGATGTCGTTCGGAATCGAAAACACAACCGGGTGTGAAAAGCCAAGACTGAGATTCAAATTCTGGCCCTGGACAGCGGCTTTGAAACCGACACCCTCAATTTCGAGATTCTTGGTAAAGCCTTCGCTCACGCCCACGATCATGTTGTGCACCAGTGCGCGAGAAAGACCGTGCAAAGCCTTCACGCTGCGGGTTTCCGCTTCGCGAGCAACTGAAACGTGATTGTCTTTCACGCTGGCTTTGATCTGGCGCGGCAACTGCCAGGTCAGCTTTCCTTTCGGGCCTTCAACCGAAACAGCGCCGTCACTGGCGATGTTCACCTTGACCTTGTCAGGAATGTCGACGGGCTTATTTCCAATTCGCGACATAAAATTACCAAACGTAGGCGAGCAATTCGCCGCCGACTTTCTGTTTTTTCGCTTCGCGGCCCGACATCACGCCGCGCGATGTTGATAAAATCGCCGTGCCCATTCCGCCGAGAACTCTTGGGATTTCGTCCGCGCCAACATAACGCCGCAATCCCGGCCGGCTGACGCGTTTCAAACCGGTGATCGCGCAAGTGTGGTCGACAAGCTTGTTGGTGATCTTGATCCGTGGATGAGCGGCTTTGGTATCGACTTCGTAATCGGTGATGTAGCCTTCGCTCTTCAGAATCCGAATAACTTCGGCTTTCACCTTCGAATACGGTACGTAAATCTCCATCTTCTGCGCGCGCGCGCCGTTGCGCACTCGAGCGAGCAAATCTGCAATTGGATCTGTAACGGTACTCATGAAATTCAGGCGGCTTGTTCAACCGGTCCGCCTCCGGACGGAGCCGGGGTGGCGGTTTTCTTCGCGCGATCAGCGAACGGCATTCCCATTTCGGTCAACAGCGATTTGGCCTCTTCGTCCGTCCGCGCGGTGGTCACAATAGTAACATCAAAACCGATGTTGCGCTTGATTTTATCCAGCTCGACCTCGGGAAAAATCGTCTGGTCGGGCACGCCCAGAGTGTAGTTGCCATTGCCATCAAAGGAACGTGGCGGAACTCCGCGAAAGTCACGAATGCGCGGAAGCGCGGCCTTGATCAAGCGCTCGAGAAATTCGTACATCCGATCGCCCCGCAGGGTGACCTTGGCGCCGATCAATTGGTCCTTCCGCAATTTGAAATTCGCGATGCTCTTTTTCGAGCGCGTCTCTTTCGGCTGCTGGCCAGTAATCAACGCGAGCTCGGCTTTGGCTTCATCAAGTGCCTGTTTCACGTCCGGCTGCGAGCCGATCGACGTGTTGACCACGACCTTCTCGATCCGCGGGATCTGATGGACGTTTTTGTACTTGTGGCGCTCCTTCAAAGCGGGCACCACCCGATCTTTATAATGACGGTAAAATTCGTTTTCCATTACGCCGCCTTCTTCTCAGCCTCTTTCTTCGGCTTCGTCTTGGTTTTCTTGTCCGATTTCTTTTCGGTCTCGAGCAATTTCACATTCGAGATGTGAATCGGGCCTTCGCGCTCCGCGATCTTCCCCTGCGGATTGTCCTGCGATTTGCGCAGATGTTTCTTAATGATCCGCACGCCTTCGACCAGGACCTGCTGTTTGCGCGGGAGAATCTCCAGCACTTTCCCGGAAGAACCCCGGAAGTTTCCCGAAATCACTTCGACGTTGTCGCCTTTTTTAACGTGAAACTTAAACCGGCTCATAACACCTCCGGCGCCAGCGAAACGATTTTCATGAAATTGCGTTCGCGAAGTTCGCGGGCTACCGGACCAAAGATGCGCGTGCCCCGCGGATTGAGATCTTTATCGATGATCACGATTGCGTTGTTGTCGAATCGCAGCAACGAGCCGTCGTCGCGGCGAATCGGCTGCCGGGTCCGAACCAAAACTGCTCGCACCACTTCGCCTTTCTTCACCGTCCCCGTCGCACTCGCTTCTTTCACGTTCGCGGTAATGACGTCGCCGATGCCGGCATAAAGCGTGGCCTTACCGATCACGCCGATCATCGTCGCCATTCGCGCGCCGGTATTGTCCGCTACATCAAGTCTGGATCGGATTTGCACCATAAAATTACTTCTGAAGGACCTCCACCAGCCGCCAGCGCTTTAATTTGCTCAGGGGCCGCGTTTCCATGATTCGCACTTTGTCGCCGGTCTTGGCCTTGTTCTCTTCGTCGTGCGCGTAAAAGCGGCGAATCTGTTTCACAATCTTGCCGAACTTCGCATGCGGCACGCGCGTGGTGGTTTGGACGACGATGGTTTTATTCATTCGATCCGAAATCACCTCGCCGACCCGCGTCTTGCGATTGGAACGACTGTATTGGACCGGCAATGGTGGCGGAACTGATGTTGATGTCGCTTGTTCGGCCATAAATTACTTTTTCGCCTTCGCCTTTGGTTGTTCGGCCGGGATGGTTTGCGGCTGGTTCGATCGTTGAGAAAGAATCGTTTCGATTCGGGCCACGTCGCGACGGATCAGACGTAAACGGCTCGGTTGCTCGAGCTGGCCGCTCTGCTGCTGCAAGCGCAAATGCAGTCGCTCCTGACGAAGATCGCGCCGCTTGGTCAGCAACTCGTCATTACTCATCTCGATTATTTCTTTGATTTTCATTGGTTAGGCGACGGCTACGTGGTGGCGGCTGATGAATTTCGTGCGCACCGGCAACTTGTCGGCGGCGAGTCGCAGCGATTCGCGCGCGACCGATTCGGTCAGACCATCGAGCTCAAATAAAATGTTTCCCGGCTTCACCGTGGCGACCCAAAACTCGGGCTGGCCTTTTCCCTTACCCATTCGCGTTTCCGGTGGGCGCGCGGTCACGGATTTGTCCGGAAAAATCCGAATCCAAAGCTTGCCTTTGCGCTTCATGTTACGAGTCAACGCCACTCGCGCGGCTTCGATTTGAGTGTTGGTGATCCACGCCCGCTCGAGAGTTTGCAGACCAAACTCGCCGAAGCTGATTCGAAGATTGCGCGAAGCAGTCCCCTTGCGGCTTCCCCGCTGGGACTTTCGGTACTTCACTCGTTTGGGCATCAACGGCATAAAATTTTCCTAGGTGGCAACCGGCTCCGGCGCGATCGGCGGTGGCGGCGGCGGCGCCTGTTGTTCAACCGGCGCTTCTTCCTTCTTACAAATCCAGCATTTCACACCGATTTTTCCGTAAACGGTGTTCGCTTCGGCAAATCCGTAATCAATCGGCGTGCGAAGGGTGTGCAGCGGAATTTTGCCTTCGCGATACCATTCCGAACGGGAGATTTCCGCGCCATTCAACCGGCCCGAGGAGCGCAATTTGATTCCCTGCGCCCCAAAATCCATCGCCACCTGCACCGCCTTCTTCATTGCGCGGCGGTAGGCAATTCGGCGTTCGATCTGGAGGCAGACGTTTTCGGCGACGAGTTGAGCATCGAGTTCGGGCGTTTTGATTTCCTGAATGTCGATCTTGATTTGTTTGCCCTGCGCCATTTTCGAAATCTCTTCCGTCATCTTCTCGATTTCGGCGCCTTTGCGGCCGATCACGATTCCGGGCCGAGCGGTATGAATTGTCACCCGGATTGAATTCCAAGCCCGCTCGATCACGATTTTCGAAACCGCCGCAAACTGCAGTTTCTTCTTCACGTAAGCGCGGATCTCCAGGTCGCTGTGCAAAAAGGCCGGCAGCTCCTGGCTGGAGGCGTACCAGCGCGATCGCCAGTCGCGGTTCACGCCAAGTCTGAATCCAATCGGATTAACTTTTTGTCCCATAAAATTATTTCTTCGCCGCCTTTGCGGTTTTCTTTGTCTTCTTCGATTTTTTGCCGGGCGCAGCCGCGATTTGTCTTCGGCCTTCTCGCCCGCGGCTTGTTGTTTCTCCGGCTTCTCGTCGGTCAGAACGATCCGGATATGACTGGTTCGCTTCAAAATTCGCGAACCGCTTCCGCGGGCGCGACTCGTCATTCTTTTGATAGTTGGACCTTCACCGACCACGGCTTCCTTCACCACCAGCCCGTCGGCCTTCAAGTTCGCGTTGTTCTCAGCGTTCGCGATCGCGCTCTTGAGCGTCTTGTTGATCAGGACCGCGGCCTTCTTGGGGGTAAAGGCAAGAACATCCAGCGCCGCCGAAACCGGCAGACCCTGGATCTCTCGCGTGACTTCCCGCACCTTGAATGCCGAAATCCGCGCATACTTATATATTGATCTAACTTCCATTAACTTCGTCCCGTAATTCGAGAATCGAAATTCGTGATTCGTTCTGCCGATTCACGATCCTCGTTTCTCGCTTCACTTTTTCATTTCAAACTCACTTTCGAGGCGTCGACCTGGAGCCGATCCCCGACTTTAATTTTTTCCTTCCCAGAATCCTCAATCACCGCGCCGCAAATCCGCTGGCGCACGTCCACCACCCGCAACGTCGCGATCTTTTGTTCGCCGCGCATCACTCGCAGCGGCATCCCAATTTTCACGCCCTGCTGCTCGCCAATGTTCGCAACGACAAACGACCATTCGTCCTTCACGCTGAGAACGCTCGCGTCCATCAAACCCGGTTGCGGTTCTTTCGCGCCGGTAGATATCGATCTTCCCACCAGCGCGCTGGTTTTCCGCAATTGCGTTTCCACGTCCGCTCGCGCCTGTCGCGTCGCCGCCTTGCGATGTTTTCAAATATCGCAACAACGCTTCGTTCAAACCGAGCAGTTGATCGCGTAACTCGTCGCGTTCTTTCTGCGCCAGCCGCAAATCGCTCACTGCCGCGAGCAATCGTTGCTCGAGCTTTGCCCGATCTTTGCTCGCCGACGCCAGTCCCAGCGCTTCCATTCGCGATTCCAAATCCGCGAATTTGCGCCGGAACAGTTCGGCCTCGGCATTCGACTCCGCCAGACTCGCCGTCAAAGTCTTAAGCGACTCCTGTTGAATCGACAATTGCTTTCGCAATTCTTCGTTCTGCCGAAGCAGCGACTCCGCGGTCACTTTCGTGTCCGCGTCTTCGATCTTGGATTCTGTCAAAGAACTGTTCTCTGCTGCCAGGAGCAGAGAAGTTGAGAGCAGATAGGCGAGAGTTGAGAGCCACATCTGCGCAGCTCTTTTCCTCCCAATCCGATCTCTCTCAACACTCAACTAAAACTCTCAACTATTTCGCGACCTTCGCCGTGTGCGAACCGTGTTTCTTAAAGATTCGCGTCGCCGAAAACTCACCGAGTTTGTGTCCAACCATGTTCTCGGTAACGAAAACGGAATTAAAAATCTTTCCGTTGTGCACCAAAAACGTGTGGCCGACAAAATCCGGCGTCACCATCGAGCGCCGCGACCAGGTTTTGATCGCCTTTTTCGAGCCCGAGGCGTTCATCTTGTCGATCTTCTCCAAAAGATGCGATTCGACGAAGGGTCCTTTCTTTAGTGATCTTCCCATAAAAATCAAATTTTCTTCTTGCCGCGTTTGCGTTCCATAATGAACCGGTCGCTCGGTTTGCGTTTCGCCCGGGTCTTAAATCCTTTGGCCAATTGTCCCCACGGACTGACCGGATGATGCCGTCCGCCGCCACCTTTCGATTTACCCTGGCCACCGCCCATCGGGTGATCGATCGGGTTCATCACCATGCCGCGGACATGCGGACGACGTCCCTGCCAGCGCGTCCGGCCCGCTTTGCCGCTGGCAACATTCATATGATCGACATTTCCAACCTGACCGATCGTGGCGAAACAATTCTCGTGGATCCGGCGCACTTCGCCTGACGGCATTTTCACCAGCGCATAACCGCCTTCGAGGTTGTTCAAAATTGCCTGCTGCCCGGCGCTGCGAGCAACTTGTCCACCGCGGCCCGGGCTCAACTCAATATTGTGAATGCCGGTTCCGAGCGGAATCGCGCGTAGCGGCAACGAATTGCCGAGCTCCGGCGCAGCATCGTTTCCGGCGCTGACTTTCGCGCCGACCCGGAGTCCGTTTGGAGCGAGGATGTAGCTCGGCTTCGCCGTCGCTGTACTTAATAAGAGCGATTCGGGCGGAGCGATTTGGATCGTACTCGATTCCGACCACTTCCGCGGCAACGCCATGCTTGCGGCGCTTGAAATCAACTTTGCGATAATGCTGTTTGTGACCGCCGCCAATGTGGCGCGAAGTCAACCGGCCGTGATTATTGCGGCCGCCAGACTTTCTCTTCGGCTCGAGCAAACCGCGATGCGGACGACGACTTGGTGATCTCGTCAAACGCCGGCGTTTGTTTAAAACGCTGAACTGGAGTGAGGGGGCGATAATTCTTGAGGGCCATAGATTACACCAGCTCGATTTTTTCTCCTTCGGCCAAAGTCACGATCGCTTTTTTCCAGTGCGGGCGACGTCCCAAGCGGACCGCGGACGCGCTTTTGTTTTCCGGCGTAGTTGCAGGTGTTCACATCGATCACTTTCTTTTGGAACAAACGCTGCACTGCGTCTTTGATTTGAGTTTTGTTGGCGCGCGGACTGACTCGAAAAACGTATTTGTTTTGTTTTTCGCCCAGGAGCGTCGATTTCTCGGTCAATGACGCGGTCTCGATAATGTCGTGCGGTTCTCTCATTGTTTATCCGCTGTAGCTTTGTGGGTTGCCTTTTCGCCGCGGGTCGATTCGCTTGCGGAGACGGAGAGTCTCTCCGCCAGTTTTTCGAGCGCCTTCGAGGTCACCAGAATTTTCTGGAACGCGAGCAACTGCTCGGTGTTCACGTCAGCTGCGGTCGCGAGCTTCACCAGCTTCACGTTGCGCGCCGATTTGTGGGTGTTGTCATCGAACACGTCGGAAACGATCAAAACTTTTTCCGCGTCCGTTTGCTTGCGCACCATATCGACAAACGCTTTGGTCTTAATTTCCGACACTGCGAATTTGTCGATCGTCAGAACGTCGCCGGCCTTGATTCGCTCGCTCAATGCCTTTTGCAACGCCAGACGACGAACCGATTTGGAAACTTTCTTGGAATAATCGCGCGGATGCGGTCCGAACACGACTCCGCCGCCACGCCAAACCGGCGACGAAGCATACCCGGCACGCGCGCGGCCGGTTCCTTTTTGCCGCCATGGCTTCGCGCCCGACAGATCGACGGTCGCCTTGGTTTTCACGCTTGCTGTTCCGGACCGGCGCGCCGCGCGCATCGCGACGACGACGTCGTGGACAGCTTGCGAACCGCGACCATCCTCGATGATCTCGATCTTCGCTTCCTTGGCTGCGGCTTTAGTTAAAACTTTCGCGCTCATTTCCTGGCGGCTTCCTTGGCTGCTGCCTTTTTCTCCTGGGCCAACTCCCCTGCTTTCTTCGGTTTCTTGGCAAGCGCTGCTGCATCGGCTTCGGCGTGAGCATGGTGGGCTGCGACCAGTGCTCCTGGATTCTTGATCGCCGGCCTAACGACTACGTAGCTGCCATTACAACCGGGGACTGCGCCACTGATCAAAATTATTTTTTCGGCTTCGCGGACCTGAATGACCTGCAAATTTTGCACGGTCACTCGTTCGTCGCCCATATGACCGGGCATTCCCATGTTTTTCCAAATCCGTCCCGGCGTTGAACGATTTCCGACTGCGCCGTTTCGGCGATGGGTTTTGGAACCGTGGGCCGCGCCCTGGCCGGCGAAATTGTGCTTTTTCATCACACCTTGGAAGCCCTTGCCCTTCGACTGGCCAATCACGTCCACGAAATCGCCAGGCTGAAATTGGGTGACGCTCAAATTTACTTCGCCTTCGGGCAGATCGGCCCTCAATCGAAATTCGCGAACGAAACGTTGCGGCTCGACGTTCGCCTTCTTGAAATTGCCGAGCTCGGCCTGGGTGACCCGCGATTCTTTCTGCGGGCCGAAGCCGACTTGCACCGCCGAGTAGCCGTCATTTTCGTTCGTTAGGCGGCGCAAGCAGCACGTTATCGCCCGCGGCAATCACGGTCACAGGATGGAGCCGGCCATTGGCGTCGTAGACGCTGGTCATGCCGATCTTTTGTCCTAGTAAACCGATGCTCATGTTGGCGACGTGTGAAAATTCTCAAGCAGCTAAATCTTAATCGTGATATCAACGCCCGCGGGCAGGTTCAGTTTCTTCAACTCGTCCACCGTCTTCGCGGTCGGCTCGATGATGTCGAGCAACCGTTTATGGGTGCGGATTTCAAATTGTTCCATCGATTTCTTGTCGACGTGAGGTGAACGGTTCACCGTGAATTTCTCGATCAATGTCGGAAGCGGAATCGGGCCGGCTACACGCGCTCCGGTGCGCTTTGCGGTCTCAACGATTTCAACCGCGGATTGATCCAGCATTCGATGATCGAACGCTTTCAGCCGAATCCGAATTTTTTGTCCTTCCGCCATTATTTCTTCTCCTTTTGATCGAGAATGGCGGCCACCAAATTCGCGGGCACCTGCTCAAAGTGGGACGGCTCCATCGAGTAACTCGACCGGCCTTTTGACAATGAGCGGATCGCGGTCGCGTAACCGAAAAGTTCCGCCAGCGGCACCAGCGCGTGAATGATCGCCAGATTGCCGCGCGATTCGATGCTCTGAATGCTTCCGCGACGGCGGCTCAAGTCGCCGCAAATATCGCCCTGATATTCTTCCGGCGTAATGTTTTCCACCTTCATGATCGGCTCGAGCAGGATCGGCTTGGCTGCGCGGAATCCGTCTTTCATCGCAAAGATCGCCGCCATTTTGAACGCGAGCTCGTTCGAATCGACTTCGTGGAAACTTCCGAAAACAATGTCGCACTCGACATCGATGACCGGATAACCGCCGAGAACGCCGTCGAGCATCGCTTCCTCGATGCCTTTCTTGCAGGCCGGGATGTATTCGCGCGGAATAACTCCGCCGACGATTTTGTTTTCGAGCATCGAAGCCCTTGCCCCGCTCGGCCGGACGAAGATCCACTTCGACGTGGCCATATTGACCGCGACCGCCGGATTGTTTGATCAACTTGCCAACGCCATGCGCATTGGTCGTGATCGTTTCGCGATAGGCGATCTGCGGTTTGCCGGCGTTCGCGTCCACTTTGAATTCGCGGAACATCCGGTCGCGAATGATTTCCAAATGCAGTTCACCCATGCCGGCGATAATCGTTTGGCCGGTGTCTTCGTGGGTATAAACCTTGAAAGTCGGATCCTCTTCGGACAACCGCTGCAAAGCGACGCCCATCTTTTCCTGGTCCAGTTTCGTCTTCGGCTCAATCGCCATTGAGATAACGGGATCAGGGAAGGACGGCGGCTCGAGAAGGATCGGATGGTCCTCATCGCAAAGCGTGTCGCCGGTGGTGATGTTCTTAATGCCGACGATGGCGGCGATGTCACCTGAGTAACAGGTCTCGATGTCTTCGCGCTTGTCTGCTTGGATCTGGATCAAACGCGAGATGCGTTCGCGCTTGTTCGTGCGCGGATTATAAACGTTGTCGCCTTTACTCAAGCGTGCCCGAGTAGACACGGAAGAAAACAAGTTTTCCGACAAATGGATCGCTCCAAAGTTTGAACGCGAGGGAACAGAAGTTCCCGTTATCGTCCGTCGGCGCTTCCATTGGCTCATGCGTGTCCGGCTCCATCCCTTTGGCCGGCGGAATATCGAGCGGGCTCGGCAAATAATCGACGACTGCGTCGACCAGGTATTGAACGCCGATGTTCTTCAACGCCGACCCGCCGATAACCGGCACGAATTTGTTCGCAATCGTTTGCCGGCGAATCGCCGCCTTCAAAAGCTGCGGCGTGATCGGTTTTTCCTCGAGAACAATTTCGGCGATCTCGTCATCGATGTTCGAAATTTGCTCGACCAACTCTTGATAAGCTTTATCAACCGCGGCGACATGTTCTGCCGGAACATCGGTGACCTCGTAGGTCGATCCAAGCTGGTCGCTGCCGGAATAAATGATCGCCTTCTTATTAATAACGTCGAGTTGGCCTCGGAGTTGATCCTCGCGGCCAAGTGGCAACACAACCGGCCAGGCATTCGCGCCGAGTTTCTTGTGAATGCTCTCCACCGACATCGCGAAATCGGCGCCGACGCGGTCCATCTTATTAATAAAGGCGAGCCGCGGGACGTTGTATTTCGTCGCCTGACGCCAAACTGTTTCCGATTGCGGCTGGACTCCAGCCACGCCGTCGAAAACCGCGATCGCGCCATCCAACACCCGCAACGAACGCTCGACTTCCGCCGTGAAATCCACGTGACCCGGCGTGTCGATAATGTTGATGCGTTGCTTGATGCCTTCGAAAATTTTGTAAACGCCTTCTTCTTTTTTCTGCGACCAACTGCACGTTGTCGCCGCGGACGTAATCGTGATTCCGCGCTCGCGTTCCTGTTCCATCCAATCCGTGACGGTGGTGCCTTCGTGCACCTCGCCCATCTTGTGGATCATGCCGGTATAAAACAGCACGCGCTCGGTGATCGTCGTTTTGCCGGCGTCGATGTGCGCCGCGATCCCGATGTTGCGCGTCCGCTCGAGCGGGAACTTCCGATTCGGCGAATTCGGACCTTTCGCGCCCGCTGTTTTTTTCTCTGCTGTCGCGGTCGCCATAACGATTACCAGCGGAAATGCGCAAACGCGCGGTTTGCCTGCGCCATTTTGTGAGTGTCTTCGCGCTTCTTGATTGCGTTGCCCTGACCAGCGGCTGCGTCCTTGATCTCGGCGGCCAACGCCTGCGCCATCGGCATGCCTTTGCGAGTATCGGCGTATTGCACGATCCAGCGCATGGCGAGCGACATCTGGCGTGCTGGCGGTACTTCCAAGGGCACTTGATAAGTCGCGCCACCAACTCGGCGTGATTTTACTTCCAGGCGCGGGCGAACGTTTTCGAGCGCCTTGTTTAAAACCTCGAGCGGATCGACCGAATCGGATCCTTCGCGCGATTTATCAATCGCGGTGTAGACAATGCGTTCGGCGAGCGATTTCTTGCCACGCTTCATCACCGTGGAGATGAGCCGGGCGACCGCCGGGCTCCCGTAGCGGGAGTCGACGCGCTCTTCCTTTTTGTAAACTCTCTTCCGTCGCGACATTGTCGGTCTTTTGTTTCAAAATTTACTTCTTCTCCGCGGCCGGGGCTGCTTTCGCTGCACCGCCTCCGCCAGCTGCGCCACCTTTCGGGCGCTTCGCTCCATACTTGGAACGACTTCGGCGTCTCCCATCGACGCCAAGACTAGTCGAGCGAGCCACGCACAATGTGATAGCGCACGCCCGGCAAATCTTTTACTCGGCCCCCGCGCACGAGCACGATCGAGTGCTCCTGCAAATTGTGTCCCTCGCCCGGAATGTAGGCAATCACTTCCTGGCCGTTCGTCAAGCGGACCTTGGCCACTTTGCGAAGGGCGGAATTCGGCTTCTTCGGAGTGCGCGTCATGACTTGCACGCACACGCCGCGACGCTGAGGACAATTCGCAAGTGCCGGTGACTTTGATTTCACCGACACCTTCCGGCGTCCTTTTCGAATCAACTGATTAATCGTGGGCATGGTTTATCCAAACAAAGCGCCGCCCGAACGGGGTCAAAATCCGGCCGACAAAAAACCCGCCTCACACGCGTTAACACACTGTCACGCGCCTGATGCGGTGAGTGGCGACTATAGAGGAGATAATTCTGCTCCGCAAAGAATATTTTGCGTCCGAATTTGTTTTGCAACCCCATCGACGACTGGTCGCATTTCCGGGTAGCGCACGCGTCTCGCGTGTTGGCGATTGCGTCTCGCAATCGCAGATTGTGGCGCATGGAAATTGGACGAAAGATCGTTTCTGCGAGGACGCAGAAACCAACACGCGAGACGCGTGCGCTACTCGGACAATGTGCGAAGATCACGCTCCGATGTTCGAGCTTGTGTCGCAAGATCAGCACTCCAAAGCACGTCATGGGCGACTTACAACCGGTCACGGCGCGATCGAAACGCCCGCGTTCATGCCGGTCGGCACTCAGGGATCGGTCAAAGCAGTAAGTCCGCGCGAGCTGCGCGAATTGAACGCGCAAATCATTCTCGGAAATACTTATCACCTGTTCGTCCGGCCGGGGATCGAGGTGATCAAACATTTTGGCGGTCTGCATCGATTCATGAATTGGACCGGTCCGATCCTGACCGATAGCGGCGGCTACCAGATTTTCTCTCTGGCGAAATTGCGCAAAATCTCCGAGGACGGCGTGCGATTTCAAAATCACGTGGACGGGACCCCCGCGTTTATTTCGCCTGAGATCGCGATGGAAATTCAAGCCGCGCTCGGCAGCGATATTGCGATGGTGCTCGACGAATGCCCGCCCTGGCCCTGCGAACGCGATTATGCGGCGAAAAGTTTGGAGATGACAAAGCGATGGGCAAAGCGGTGCAAGCAGTGGAAAACAGAAAACGCCGAACGCCCAACCTCCAACACCGAATCTCCAACTACAGAGGCTGCGGCTATCAACTATCAGCCATCAACTATCAACCAGCTTCTCTTCGGCATCGTCCAAGGCGCGACGTTCGAGGATTTACGAAAGGAGTCGGCTCAAGCGCTTGTCGATATCGGGTTCGACGGTTACGCGATCGGCGGGGTCAGCGTTGGCGAACCGGAGGAAGAGATGTTTCGAGCAGTTGAATCGAGCGAACCGAGTTTGCCTGCCGACAAGCCGCGTTATGCGATGGGGCTCGGGACGCCGCCGCAGTTGCTCGAAATGATCGCGCGCGGTGTCGACATGTTCGACTGCGTGCTACCAACGCGGCTCGCGCGGAATGGGACCGCGTTCACATCAACCGGAACACTGAATCTGAAGAACGCGGAGTTCATCATGGACGCAGGACCGATCGAAAAAAATTGTGCTTGTTCGACCTGCACCGAATTCAGTCGCGGTTACATCCGCCACTTGATCAAAGCGGAAGAGATTCTTGGGCTGCGGCTAATCACGATTCACAATTTGCACTTCTATTTAGATCTAATGCGCCAGGCGCGGGAAGAAATCGACCAAGGTGTGTTCGACAAGTTTCGCCACAATTTTGTGGCCCACTATCGGGCAAGGAACGAAGCGGAACGGTAGGGACGCCGCGGTGCGACGTCCGCGGACATCGCAGCGCGATGTCCCTACCTTGATATGACCCGCGTCGCCCTGTTCGCACCTCAAATATTTGGGAGACGGCCGGCGTCCGTACCAATTCGCGATTGCAGCCTGAGCGTTCAGCATTAAAGTCCGGCTCGCTCAATTTTTCGCGATGTCGATCCTGATTCCGATTTTGGCTCAAGCTCAACCCGCAGCCCCGGCCGCAGGGCCCGCCGGCGGTATCGGCTTTTTCGTGCCGTTCATTTTCATCTTTATTATAATGTACTTCGTGCTGTTTCGGCCGCAGAAGAAACGGCAGCAGGAACAGCAGCGATTGATTTCGGCCCTAAAGACCGGCGACAAAGTCGTCACCAACGCCGGAATTCATGGATTGATCGCGAATGTTAAGGAGACGACGGTGATGCTGAAGATTGCCGATAACGTGAAGATTGAAGTGGAAAAATCGGCGATCGCGAACGTCTCAAAAGAAGGTTGAGGAGTTGAGCGGTTTAGAAGTTGAGATGAAGATCAAAAAGGCGCTACCGTGAGAACTCAACCCCTCAACAACTCAACGCCTAAACGTCCCCAATGACTCCTGCAGCCACATTTTTCGCCGGTATCGGCCTCTTGATCCTGTTCGGGTGGTATTTCGCGACCGATAGCGAGAAAATCCGCCGAATCCTCGGAACCGTCCTGACCGTGGCGATCACCGCGCTCTGTCTGGCATCGACCTATCCGCCATTCGACCAAAAGCGGCCGGACGGAACTCTCATTCAGCCCGGCAAAATCCATCTCGGTCTCGATTTGCAAGGTGGCACTTCGTTTTTGATTCGACTCGACCCGGCGATGAGCGCTGAAGGAACAAAGCGCCCGATCACAAAATCGATGGTCGACCAGGCGATCGAAGCGATTCGCAAACGCGTCGATCAATTCGGGGTTAGCGAGCCAATCATTACTCCGCAGGGAACTGATCGAATCCTGGTTCAAATCCCAGGTCTTGATGCGGGGAAGATTCAGGAGGCGCGCGATCAACTCTCGCGCGTAGCCAAGCTCGAGTTCCGGCTCGTTTATTAAAGACAATGGCGAGCGGCTTCACGCAATCGACGAGGGCAAAGAGGTCATTCCACCCGATTACCGCATCGAGACCTACACGATGCACGGTGATGAGGGCGAAAAGCCGCGCGAGGAACGGTTGCTCGTAAAAAAGAAAGCCGATCTCGGCGGCGACCGCGTCCGCGAATCGCATGCCTATTACGGGAATGAAGGGTGGACCGTCCAATTGAAGTTCGACAGCGAAGGCGCGAAGAAATTTGGCGAGATCACCGCGGCAAATAAAGGCTACCGGTTCGCGATTGTGCTCGATGGAGCGATCCAATCGGCGCCGGTAATTCGCGACGCTATTTACGGCGGCGACGCGATCATTAGCGGAAAATTTGGCGAGACCGAGGCGCGTGGGCTGGCCAGTGTTCTCGAAAATCCACTCCAAACTCCGGTAAAAATCGAGGAAGAGCGCCAGGTCTCGGCCAGTCTCGGCAGTGATTCTATTAAGAGCGGTATTTATTCCGGTATCGCCGGCTTCGCGTTGGTCGTGATCTTCATGATCATTTATTACCGCCTGGTCGGTCTCATCGCCGACATCGCTTTGGCCATCAACTGCATCATGGTGGTCGGCGCGCTCGGCATGTTTAACAGCGTGCTGACGCTTCCCGGTATCGCTGGATTAATTCTCAGCTTGGGCATCGCGGTCGATGCCAACGTGCTGATTTACGAACGTCTTCGGGACGAAATTAAACAGGGCAAAACTTTGCGAACCGCGATCGACACTTCCTATTCCAAAGCTTTCAGCGCGATCTTTGACGCCCACGTCACGCAATTTTTGACCGCGGTGATTTTGTTTTGGCTGGCCAGCGGACCGGTGAAGGGTTTCGCGCTCACCCTGACCATCGGCATCGTGGCTTCGATGTTTTCGTCGCTGCTTGTGACCTACACCTGTTTTTCGTGGGCCTTCGCGGCCAACCTTTTGAAAAAGGTGACAATGCTCCACCTGATTCGCTCGAAGGATTTCGACTTTCTCGGCAACGCCAAGAAGTTCATGCTGATCTCGGGAATCGCGACCCTGGCTTGCGTCGCGGTGCTGTTCGTTCGCGGACAGCGCAATCTCGGCGCCGATTTTAGAGGTGGCGACTTGATGGTGCTCTCAGCGACTCAAAAGTTGACTCCTGACCAGGTTCGCGCCGCCCTGGCCAATACCGGATTTCAGAACAGCACGATCCAATCGGAGAAAGTTGCGAATCGTGACCTCATCGGGATCCGGTCGGATGCCGGAACCGCGGACAAAATTCGGGCCCGATTGCAGGAAGCGCTTCCCAATGCCGGTTTGAAATTCGAACAAACCGACCACGTTGGTGCGCTGGTCGGAAAGGAACTGGCGAGTAAGAGCTCGCTCGCTCTCACTCTCGGTCTCATCGGAATCTTCCTTTATGTCAGCATGCGATTTGGAACGTCGTTCGCCGTCGGCTCTTTGGCCGCGCTGGCCCATGACCTGATTATTACTCTCGGGATTTTTGCGCTCAGCGGACGCGAGCTCTCCCTGATCATGGTCGCAGCGGTCCTGACCATCGCAGGTTATTCGATTAACGATAAAATCGTCGTGTTCGATCGAATCCGGAGCGGTTTACGCGATCGCCTGTCTGGGAGCGTCGCCCAGGTGATGAATCATTCGATCAACGACACGTTGTCGCGAACAATTCTTACCGGTGGCACAGTGCTGCTGACTGTGCTCGCCTTGTATTTCTTCGGCGGGCCGGTGCTCAATGATTTCGCGTTCTCATTCCTCGTCGGCGTGATCGTCGGTACCTACTCCTCGATCTTCATCGCCTCACCGATCGTGTTGTGGTGGACGCGAGCCCGCGGCAAGGACACCGCTTCACTCAGACGCGAGGTGACCCAGGCCGCCACCAGCGCAAATCCGATCGCCCGTTAGCCAAATTTGGCTCGGACTCGACCAGCCTTCGGTACAATCCGGCCTGCCAGATGCCGAGTTAGACAGCAAAGGCGGTCCGTTTGACAGCGATAGGGTTCGACCCTAAGGTCGGCCTCGCCTCGTCAAGCAGGGCTCCCGGCCCAGCCGAATCATGGGGCACAAAATCTGCAGATCCAGGAGTTGATTAAGAATGCCAGAAGTACTCGTTCGCAAAGGTGAGCCAGTTGATCGCGCGCTAAAGCGGCTGAAAAACAAGCTCGATGCCGAAGGGATCCTCGAAGAGGTGCGCCGTCTGCGCGCCTTCGAAACCCCTTCGCAGAAGCATCGCCGCAAAATGAAGGCAAACGCCAAGCGCGGCCGGACGAAATTCCGCTTTAATCCGTAAATCGACAGGATTAAGCGGATTACTCGGGTTCGGGAATTTTCCCGATCCCTCTCAAAATCTGCCTGGCTCTGATGCGCTGGTCGGCGTTGGTTTTTCATTCGCCCCAATCGCTGATGGTTTTTGATTTCGGGTCTCGTCAAAATCTGGCGAATCCTGTCTAGTTTCCGCTCGATGAAGATTTCGGTCGTCATTCCGGTTTTCAACGAACGCGCAACGATTCAACAGATCGTACAAGGCGTCCGCGCGGCCGAGGTCGGCGACATTGAAATCATCGTGGTCGATGACGGGTCGACCGACGGCACCCGACAGATTCTAAAAGACCAGGTCGGTTCTCTCGCGAACCAGATCATCTACCAGCCGCGCAACATGGGCAAAGGGGCGGCGTTGCGGGCGGGATTTGCAGTCGCGACCGGCGATGTCGTCTTGGTCCAGGACGCAGACCTCGAATACAATCCGGCCGACTACATTACCCTGCTCGAACCGATCGTGACCGGAAAGGCCGACGCCGTGTTTGGTTCTCGATTCATGGGCGGCCGTCCGCACCGCGTCTTGTATTTCTGGCACATGGTCGGCAACCGCTTTCTGACCTTGTTGTCGAACATGTTTACGAATCTGAATCTCACCGACGTCGAGACCTGCTACAAAGCATTCCGAGCCGACATCATAAAAAGCCTCGATCTCCGTGAAAATCGTTTCGGATTTGAACCGGAAGTGACGGCGAAGCTGGCAAAAACGAAATGCCGCATTTACGAAGTCGGCATTTCTTACAACGGCCGCACCTACAGCGAAGGCAAAAAAGTGAATTGGAAAGACGGCTTTCACGCCATCTACGCCATTGTGCGTTACAATTTGTTCCCCTGAACTGTTGCGTCTCTAGCGAAGCAACGCAGCGCCGCTTGTCTGACTCGCCATCACAAACGGATTGTTGCCGCCGTAATTGCGCCACGGTCCTGGCGGAACATCCGGCACTTCCACGAACTGCCAGTCAGTGACATCGGTCGATCGTAGTCCAAGATAATCGCGGACCGCCGGCGAAACATCGAGACCGGCTCCAAAGTTCAGATTTGGTTTTGGCCGTTCGTTGCCGAATACGTAGCCAAAATCGTCAGTCCGAAACGGGCCGCGGTCCTCCCATTGCGCATAGCAAATCAAGCTTCCTTTGCGAATGGCGACCCAATGGTGTTTGCAAACCGATTGCCCGGGCCCGGAGTAGGCGCGTCTGAACCATGGAATGACAATTGGCGCTTCCGGTTTGAATCCGTCGTGCCCCAGGTCGTTGTAAGGCAAAGCAACATAGAATGGATTTTGTTTCGGAACGAACCCGACCGGAATGTAATTGCGCCGATTCGAAGTTTCCGGCGGATCGAAGCCTCCGTAGTTCGCCATCCAGGTTAAATCCCAGGAACTTTGCTGATTCGAGACCGGGTTGTTTGCGCTGGCGGCTTCGCCAACCCAGAACACCGTGGTCACGATGTTGCGTTTCCACGCGTTCCGGAACTTCATCGGAGTCGGCACGATCGGCGCGACGCTCAAAAGCCCCTGGTTGTGCAACTTCATTGTGTAGCGAGCGAAATCGGCGGCCGCAGCGTAGGGCGAACTCGAAGAATCAAAGGCGCCCGCAATAACAATTCCGTTACCAGGCCGCAACGCGCACAAAGCGACGGCAACCAAGCAAATCCCGACAAGCACGATTGTGCCCGTGAACGCACGGCCTCCGTGACGCGCTCCCATGTTTACAGGATTTCCTATCCAATAAAACGGGTTACCTCGCAAACCGGAAATTGGACTTTGAGCCAGAATAACTTTCTTGACGCCGGAAATATCACGAGGCAAAAGGAGGAGCCGCTGAGGAGAGACGGCATCGCTTTGGAACAAAATCACTTAAAATTGTTGGGCGCCCTGATTTGCACGATCGCGATGTCAACCTTCGCATCACCTGTTTTCGCTCAGAGCGTATCCACGTCGCCTGAGCGCGCCGATATACTTCAGCAACAAACTCAGCCGTTCTCCGGCGCTTCACCGGACGGATTTGTTGACGGGCACGCCGTCGAAACTCCAAATGATCCCGATATTGGTCAGCAGGAACTGGTGAGACCCGAAACGCAATATCAGCCGTTCTCATTTTCGATTGTGACGCCGGTGTTTTACACCTCGAACGTCGCGCTCACGCCGCACAACGAAAAAGGTGACGTCGTTTTCGCGCCGGCGGTGGCGTTCTTTTATGATCCGCAGATCGCCCGGAATTTGTACGCCCACTTGGGCGCGCGTGAACAGGTCTTCTACTACGGCAAATACTCGGCATTCAATTTCGGTAGCCTCGATTGCGAAGCAGGCCTCAGTTATTTTCTGCCCCAGTTCCACGACGTGGTGCTGCGCGCCTGGTATGATTTCAATCGCCTCACTTTGGACGATCGCCTCGGCGACGAATTCTTTTCCGATCACAGAATCATTCTCAACGCCGAGATCCCGTTCCGATTTGGGCGCGCCCAACAAATCGCAGTGGGCGCGGATGCGAACCTGAGCGTCGGCGCGGATCATCAATTCCCGCGGCGCAACGATTACGAGGAATATATCGCGTATTCGGCGGGCCTGACTCGATCGTTTTCGGTCCAGGCAGTCGGCCGGTTCGTGGTTCGCGATTATCACCAAAACGGGCGCAACGACATCAGCGAGATCGTTTCAGCTGCCGCCACCTATCGCCTGAACAATTTGCTATCGATTAGCGCAATCGGTTCTTACGCCCACAACGACTCGAATCAGGATGCGTTTGATTATGATGTGGGGAACATTGGCGGCGCACTTGAGCTCGCGGTGAGATTTTAGGTCGCACAAATGAAATTCAACCATCGATCTGAATGAAAACACGCATCGCATCTTCGAGTCTCCTGGTCGCGACAGGCCTTTCTCTCTTTTTAATTGTGACCGCCATGTTCGCTGCCGAACGAAAGCACGCCCGCGTCACCGAAGTCATTCGTGACGTTCACCTGCTCGCCGGCCAGGCCGCAGCCCGTCCCGCTGCCGTGAATGATTCCGTCAACGAAGGCACCGCGGTTCGCACCGGAGCAGATTCTCGAGCTGAATTGACCTTTGCCGATCAAACAATCAGCCGCCTCGGCGCAAACACGGTTTTTAGTTTCAGCGCTGCCGCCCGGGCCTACGATCTCGGAAGCGGTGCGATTTTGCTGAGCGCGCCAAAGGAGAGCGGAACGGTGAAAGTTTCAGCGGGCGTCGCGACATCGGCGATCAGCGGATTCACCGGCATCTGGGAAGCGCACAATAAGTTTTGGTACAAGGTTCTTGTCTTCGAAGGCAGCGGCGACGTCTGGTTGAATAAAAATCCCAACGACCCGCGACACATGCATTCGCGACAGATCCTTGTTTTTCCGCCGAATGCGACGGTGCTGCCGCAGCCGCAGGACTTCGACGTGTGCAAGGCGATTAACAGCGGATTGCTGATTACCGGATTTGCGCATCAGCTTCCAAGCTGGCCGTTGCTCATGGCGGAATGCAACGCGCAACGCTCCGCGCCAGTAACACCGCTGGTCGATCCGACGGGCCACGATGCGACCGATCAAAGTATTAACGCCCACCCCGAGGCCTCTCGGCCGCCGCCTGTGCCTCTACCAACCGAGGACGGCGAGTTGTTGCGAAGGAAGCATCCTTAGGCCGACACGACAGCGATTCTCATTCGTCCATCGGGATTTTGAGTTTCGTTCCCGCCTTCAAATTGTCCGGATCGTCCACCTTTTTATCGTTGGCCTCACGAATTTGACGCCAGCGTTTGGACGTTTTGTAAAACCGTCGCGAAATGGAAGCGAGAGTATCGCCGTCCTGCACGGTGTAGGTTTGCGAGTCGTCTGATTTTCCTTTGTGTTTGGCTGGCGACTTGGTTGCGCCGGCGGTAGCGCGCGGCCGCCCCTCGTCGATCTCCCGGTGGAGATTGAGATTTTCGTTCCTGAGCCGGGCGGCTTCCGCACGCGTCACAACTGAATCCCCCGACAAGCTCGTGCCGAGCGCGACCTCATCGCGTTTCATGAAATCTTTCACCTCGGCGGCGTGTGTCCCTTCGGGATTTAGCACCAGGTAACGCTTAAAATGATGAAGCGCGTGCAACGGATCGTTGAGCTTGTCGTCGTAGAGCAGGGCGAGCTTGTAATGGACGTCGGCCGATTGCGGCGTCCCGTCCAAAGCGGATTCATAAAGATTGATCGCCCACAGATAATCGCCCTGCGCCGCCTTCCAATCAGCTTCTTTCACCCGCTGCGTGTTGCGCGAAGACACCATGCGCTCGCAACTTGCGAATGACCACGCAACGACGAGACAAAGCACAAAATATTGAATTGCGGGTCGGACCATTTAACGATTTAGCGATTCAGCGAACAGAAGAAGTGAAGAAGCTATATTGCAATCGCTAAATCATTAAATCGCTAAATCGTTAAATAAAATTCCTTCACTAAGGTAGTAAATCAACGACTCGCTAAATGTATCGATCCTTTTCTCTCTTGGTCGTGGTTTTGACGATCTCCGGATTCGCAGATGCAGCGGTTGGACAAGCTCACCCGATCAATCTTGTCGACGTAGACGGAAACACGTTCTCCACCGGCGACGGCCACATCACGACCATCGTTTTGACGACGCAGTCCGAAGTCGATAAGGCCCGCGCGGTCGGCGATCGAATTCCGGACTTTTGTCTCGGCAATTCGGCATATCGAATGATCACGGTCCTCGTTTTCGAGAAGAACCACAGCAAGCCAACGCGCGCGATTCTCAGTGCCATAATCCGTCACCGCCTCGACTCCGAGGGTCACCGCCTCCAGAATCGTTACAATCAAGCTAAGATCGCGCGCGACGCGCGTCGGGATGTTTCGGCAGTCGCCGATTTCGATGGTACGATCGCAAAACAACTTGGCTCGGAACCGGCCCCGGGGCTGTTTCGGGTCTTTGTGTTTGGAAAGAACGGCGAAATTCTAAAACAGTGGAACGACGTGCCGTCAGCAGACGAACTTTCTGTCGCCCTGAAACAAAACTAATACTGCGGCACGTCCGAATCGATCTCGTCCGACCATTTGGCGATGCCTCCTTCGAGATTGAAGACGCTGGCGAACCCTGCCTCTTGCAGCAAACGCACGGCCTGCGCGCTTCGCTGCCCACTATGGCAATGGACTATGGTCAGCTGTTGGCGATCAAGCTCACCTAGCCGATTCGGTAACTCGCCGAGTGGAATCAATCGCGCGCCGTCGATGCTGGCGATTTCGTGTTCCAACGGCTCGCGAACATCAACCAGCTGAAAATTTTCACGCGCATCGAGCTTCTGTTTGAGTTCGCGTACCGAAACTGTTGGGATCACGTTGTTTGAGATCCCGCAAAATTGCTCGTAGTCAATCGGCTTTGTGATTGTTGGCGAATCGCCGCAGACCGGGCATTGCGGATCCCGGCGGAGATTGAATTCTCGAAACTTCATCTTCAACGCATCGAAATAGAGAAGTCTGCCGATCAGCGGTTCACCAACTCCGAGAATGATTTTGATCGCTTCATTGGCTTGAATCGTTCCGACGATTCCAGGCAACACGCCAAGCACGCCGGCCTGCGCGCAGTTCGGAACCGAGCCGGGTGGTGGCGGCTCAGGAAACAGGCAGCGATAACACGGCCCGCCAAGATGCGGAGCGAAGACAGTCGTTTGGCCATCAAAGCGAAACACGGAGCCGTACACATTTGGCTTCTTGGCAAACACGCAAACGTCATTCGAAAGGTAACGCGTCGGAAAATTATCCGAACCGTCGACGACCACATCGTAACCCGAAACAATTTCGAGCGCGTTCTCGCTCGTGAACCGGCATTCGTGCGTTGCGATTTCGATTTCCGGATTCACATCGCGCAGCCGGTCGCGCGCTGAATCCAGTTTTTTGCGCCCGACATCCTTGGTCCCGTGCAAGATTTGCCGTTGGAGATTGCTCAGATCGACCTCGTCAAAATCGACCAGGCCGAGTTTTCCGATGCCGGCGGCCGCGAGATAAAGCGCGGCCGGCGATCCGAGCCCGCCTGCGCCAATGCATAGAACCTTCGCCGCATTCAGTCGGCGCTGACCCTCCGGCCCGACCTCGGGCATGATCATATGCCGCGAGTAACGGAGTTGTTCGTCCTTTGTCATGCCTCGCCGGAAATTAACACATCACCCGAATCGATGCTTCCGCATCACCGGTGCGCATTCGGCTCCCGTTCATCGCGTTTTGACCAGATCCCACTTGATTCCAACAATCCGATTGTTCTCGAATCGCTTCAGCGATTTAGGAAAAACCAGATAACTGCGCGGCTTTGCTCTCCTTAAATCCCACCATGCCGAATTCGGTACCGGATTCGCTTTTCTGGATCGTCATCACCCGATGATTTTTAATTTGCGATTGCAGATGGCGGTCCTGTCCCGGTTTTTGCCAAAGCGTGTAAACTTCCGGTTTGCCGCCTGCATCGACGACGTCGGCGAAGCGTTTCGTTTTTGTCGTAAGTAATTTCACACCGAAGTTGAGTGGTTTAGAAGTTGAGAAGAGTTGCGGCGTTCGTCTCAACTCCTCAACATCTCAACAACAAAAGTCCGCCAGAGAACTACGGCAAGGAGGATCAAACTACCGTTGCTGCATTCCTGCCCTGGCGGGGTTCGTCAGCCCTCAATCCATAGCCCCTGACGGAAACGAAACTTAGGTGCAATAGCCGAGCCGAGCAATAGCCTATGGACATGGTGAAATTGCGCGTTTTATGATCGCGTCGTGAAACTGATCGCGCTGTTCATGCTATTGGCGCTGCTCTGCGGGTGCGAAAGCGCTCCTTACGATCATTACAACCGGCGGGATCTCTATAATCCACCAGACGGTTGGCCTGGTGAGATCCAACCATCGCCGTCTGGCCCGCCAGCAACTCCGGAAACAAAACCGCAGCTCCGCGGTTAACAGCTGGATCTGCCTATTCGAAGGCGATTGGAAAAGGCGCCAGAGGAGAATTCGGCAGAATCAAACGCGTCAGGACAACGCATTCCCGCTTCGCGGTTAACCGAAAGGCAGATTCGCTTTGACGCGAGCTACGTCGGTTTTGTCGAGGACCTGCATCTTGCCGAGCTGCCGCTTGCGCTTGGCCCGCTTCAGACCAAGAAGGTGTCGGCGAGACGAACACGCGCGCAAAACCTTGCCGCGAGCGGTGATTTTGAACCGCTTGGCCACGGCTTTTCGGGTCTTACTGCGAGAGATTGACTTGGGCATGAGCCGCGAAAGATAGACCAATTCCCTTAGGCGACAACCCCTTTTAGACAGGATTAACGCGATTTTTCAGGATACATTCAGGAATAACAAATCGCGATCTACCTGCCTTCCGTTGAAATGTTGTTTAATCCTGTGAATCCTGTCTCGAAGCAATGAACACGACGCAAAACACCAAACCCCGCGTGGTGATTATCGGCGGCGGTTTCGGCGGCCTTGAGGCGGCAAAGAAGCTCGCCTGCGAAAATGTCCGGCTGACAGTGATCGATCGGACCAATTATCATTTGTTCCAGCCTTTGCTCTACCAGGTGGCGACCGCTGCCTTGTCCCCGGCCGACATTGCCGCGCCGATTCGTGGCGTATTGAGCAAGTGCAAAAACGTTGAGGTGATGCTCGCCGAAGTCACATCGATCGACGTGAACGCTAAAAAAGTGAAGCTGACCGACGGCGAGGTCGATTACGATTATCTGATCGTCGCAACCGGCGCCCGGCATTCGTATTTTGGTCATCCCGAGTGGGAGAAACTCGCGCCCGGATTGAAAAGTCTGGAGGACGCGGTCGAAATTCGCCGTCGAATCCTGATGGCGTTCGAATTGGCCGAGAGAACTACGGACGAAGCTGCGCGCAAGGCAGCCATGACCTTCGTGATCGTCGGCGGCGGGCCAACCGGAGTTGAAATCGCCGGTGCGATTGCTGAGATCGCGCGTTACACGCTGGCGAAGGATTTTCGTCGCATTGATCCGTCGCAGGCGCGCGTAATTCTGGTCGAAGGCGAGCCGAAGGTGCTCGCGTCATATCCCGAAGACTTGCGCGACAGCGCAATGAAACAACTCGCCGATCTCGGAGTGGAAGTCCGCACCGGCATTCATGCCACGAATCTTTCCGAACAAGGATTGCAGGTCGGTGACGAATTCATTCCGTGTCGCGTAAAAATTTGGGCGGCAGGCAACACCGCATCATTCCTTGGCAAATCATTGGGGATGCCGGTCGATCGAGTCGGTCGCGTCATGGTCAACAAAGATCTGACGATCCCGGATCATCCGGAAGTTCAGGTCATCGGCGATCTGTCGAATTTTCCACATCAAACCGGCCATCCGTTGCCGGGAGTTTCGCCAGTAGCCATGCAACAAGGCCGGCACGCAGCGCGTAACGTTTTGATGATGATTGACGGCGACGAGCCGCAACGCTTTTGGTATTTCGACAAGGGCAGCATGGCGACGATCGGTCGCAACAAAGCTGTCGCCGATTTAAAGCTCGTCCATCTCACCGGCCTCCCGGCATGGCTGGC
Source organism: uncultured Verrucomicrobiae bacterium (assembly GCA_963800015.1). Lineage (GTDB taxonomy): Bacteria > Verrucomicrobiota > Verrucomicrobiia > Chthoniobacterales > UBA10450 > AV40. The sequence continues at coordinate 48,960 of CAWCZE010000002.1, forward strand.
TTGGTTGTTTGTTCACGTCTTTTTCCTGATAGGATTTCGAAATCGGTTCATCGTCATGTTTCAGTGGGCCTGGGCCTACTTCAGCTTCAACAAAGGCGCGCGCTTGATCACGCGGAACTTCCAGTCGGAACAACGGCCTCCGGCGTGAACCAGTGGGTTTGAAAATCGCCATCGTCGGTTCGGGCGCGGTCGGAACTTACTATGGAGCGAAGCTGGCCCATGCGGGCAGCGACGTGCACTTCTTAATCCGCGGTGATTTAACCGAAGTGCGGCGAAATGGAATTTTCGTCCGTGGCGAAGGCGAAAATTTTCGGGTGCCGAAAGTCAATTGTTACAATTCGACCAAAGAAATCGGCCCGTGCGATTTGGTTATCATCGCGTTAAAAGCGACTTCAAATCCGGATCTCATCGACCTGGTTCCGCCTCTTCTCCACGAACGAACGGTTCTACTCACACTCCAGAACGGATTAGGGAGCGAAGAATTCCTTGCAAAACACTTCGGCGCGGAGCGAATTGTCGGTGGTCTTTGCTTCATCGCGGTGGAACGGCACTCCAGCGCAGAAGTCGAGCGCTACGACTATGGTTTGATCGTTCTCGGTGAACCCGGCCGGCCTGCCACAGAACGCACTCACCAAATCGCCGCCGAATTTTCCCGGGGCAAGGTGAAGTGTTCGATCACAGACGATCTTTCACTAGAGCGATGGCGAAAACTGATCTGGAACATCCCCTTCAACGGCTTGTCGATCGTCGCCGGAGGAATCGACACCGCCGCTATTGTTGCCAATCAAGACTTGAGGCAGCTCACCCTCGACTTGATGAATGAAGTGATCGCGGCTGCGAACAAATGCGGTCACGCGCTTCCGGCCGACGCCTGGCGCGAGCACATGAAACGGACAGACTCGATGATCGGATTCAAGCCGTCGACGTTAACCGATTGGCAACGTGGGAAGCCGCTCGAGATCGAAGCAATTTGGGGCGAGCCTTTGCGGCGCGGGTTGGCTTGCGGAGCACGGATGCCGCGCACCGAAATGCTCTACGAGCTGTTGAACAAGCTTGATCGCGATCGCCGGAACGGCGCAGGATGAAACGACAAATTCCGAATGGTCCGCGAATCGGCGTGCGCAATTTGCAACGAAAGATTGCTGTCAACGTCGACGCACTGCAGAAATTTTCGCAATCCGCTGCCGAGGCTTGTCTGCGTTTGCCACAGAAGATCCCCAACGGTCTCAACGCGCTGAACGAGGTTTCGATCTTGATCGTGTCAGACCGCCGAATGGCCGAATTGCACCTGCGCTTTATGAACGAGCCGGGCCCAACCGACGTGATAACTTTCCAACATGGCGAGATTTTCATCAGCGCCGACACCGCCCAGGCCAACGCGAAACGCTTCGACACTTCGGTCCGCCATGAACTGCGGCTCTACATTGTTCATGGATTGCTTCACCTCCGCGGTTTTGACGATCGAGACGCCAAAAAAGCTCGCCAGATGCGGACGGCCGAAAAACACGTCCTGAGTGAGCTGTAAATTCTCGTCGCGTCAGGGCTTTGAACCAGAAGCCGCATGTGATAGCATTTTTTCGTGGTGATTGCGATGGAGATCGAGCGCGGAAGTACTTCGACCGTCGAAGCTCCAACCCAGGACACGGAGACCAAGGACAAAGAGGAGCTGGACGTTCCGTGGCAGGTCGTGGTGCATAACGACCCAGTAAACCTGATGACCTACGTCACTATGGTTTTTCAGCGAGTATTTGGTTATCCGCGCGAAAAAGCAGAGCGACACATGCTGGAGGTTCATCACAACGGCCGGTCGATTTTGTGGTGCGGCGTGCGAGAACGTGCCGAGTTTTACGTTCAACAGCTTCACGGTCATCTCCTTCTCGCGACGCTCGAGAAAATCGTCTGATATGGAGATTTGCCGAAAAGACGATGCGCTGGTGATTGCCGATCTTGATTCATTCCTGGCCGAGCTGTTGCGGCAAATTCCCAACAGCACCAATCCAGCAGGCGAACCCGGAGCGGAAGCTCGCCTGTTTACTCACCCTTCAGAAGAAAAAGAGCTCTGCAGTGAGTGGAAAAGTTACGTCGAACCGGAGTTGCGACGGATTTTTCGCAGCGCGGCCGAAACTGTCGCCGACGATCTGAAACAATTGAACGGGAACGAGAAATCGTTCCGCAATCGAAGCCTCGCAATCCCATTTGAACATGCCGACGCCTGGTTAAACGCGCTTAATCAGGCGCGACTGGTGATCGCCGCCAAATACAAATTTTCTGAGGAAGAGTTGAGCGACCACGATCGCTCGCCGATTGGGTCCCGACGCGATCTCGGACTGTTTCAGGTCAACTTCTACGGCTTTATCCAGGAATTTATCCTGCGCGAAATGCAGAGCAGTTAGGAGCTGGGCGGCGTTGGCGATTGTCGCTCGGTGCGTTCCCGGACCATCGCCATCAACCGATCCTTGATGGCCGCGGACGCTTTGGCCGGTTTGAGGCTGAGTGCGAAGGCTTCATGCAGGCTGTAACATTGATTAATGAACTCTTCCGCGGCCACGCCATAATTTTTGCGCGCCGATTCGAAGTCCTGGAGCTCTTCGGGCTCAAGCGCCCCAATCACATACAATCGGGCGCTATTTTGAAATTCCTCAAAGCTCATCTTTTAACTCCTTCAAACTGTCGTAGATCTTTTTCAAGCCTAATTCGAGCCGCGTTTTTACCGTGCCTAAGGGTATATTCGTATGAGCCGCGATTTCGCGCTGGCTCATACCCCGAAAAAATGCGAGGTCGATGACCTGTTGCTGGGCCTCAGGCAGCGAACTGATCACTTTCCCCATCAACGCCCGGGTATCTCCTGATGTAATCTCCTCAGCGGTCGTGTTTTGCACCCAAGCCAGAGGCTGTCGCTCCGGTTCGGCCTTGAGCCGCTCTTCCGCCCGGGCATAAGCCTGCTTTTTTCGCAGAGCGTCAATGGCTCGCCGCCTAGCGAGCGTAACCATCCAACCCAATGGCTTGCCCTTTTGGGCGGAAAAATTCTTCGCCTGGTTCCAAATTTCGAGGAAAACCTCCTGGAGCAAGTCGTCAGCTTCGGTGTCATTATGAATGATCCGCAAGACCAGCGCTTTCACGAGGCCGTTGTAACGATCGTAAAGTTTTGACAGCGCATCCGGATCGCCTGCCTGAATCCCCATCATAAGCTCGACGTCGGAAGGCCCGTCGGCGGGGATTGATTCTGCGGCGGTGATGACCGGCCCCGATTCGAGTGCCTGGGCAGAACCATCGCGCAGGCTTGGGTCGATGGTCGACGACATCCTCCAGTTTTAGTTCCCGCAGCGATTTGCGTCCACCGATTTCACGCCTGCCCGTCTCGATAAACCTTGACCATCGCCAGACTGGCTGAATACGATCCGCCCTCAACCCAGCCTCGTAAAACGCTGGCCCAAACCAACTTAATCACCATGAAAATTATCATCCCACTCTTTGCCTCACTTTTCCTCGCTGCCATGAGCTTCGCGCAGGAAGAATCACCCGCACCGGCGGAATCGACGGCACCGGCCAGCGAAGAAAAACCATCGGCCAGCGTCGAAACCACGTCTGAGGCGCCAGCGGTCCAAGCGCCCGCGCCGGCGCAAAAGAAAGAAGAACCGATGGCGGCTGCCCCAGCCCCGACCGTTAAGTCAGCAGCGTCAAAGAAAGAAACCACAACTTCCGCGGCTGCTGATAGCACGACCACCGCGAAACCAGCCGCGGCCGCAACGACAGCGAAGCCGATGGCCGGCAAAAAAATGAGCGTCACCGACATGGAAAACGCATGGGAGGCCGCAGTGGCTAAACATGATTACGCGACACTCGATGCATTCGTCGCTCCTGATTTTGTTGGCGTTTCTTCAAAAAACAAGTTCATCGGTCGATCGGACGTGACCGGAGAAGCCAAACGCGACAAAGACACTTACAAGTCAGCCAAGAATGAGAAGCTCAACGTTAAAATGTATGGTTCGAACGTCACCGTGGTCACCGGCCGCGCCCGCGAAGTCGGAACCGGCAAGGACGGCAAAGCATTCGATCGCACGTTCCTGTTCACTGACACGTGGATGAATCGCGGCGGTAAGTGGCAATGCGTGGCGTCGCACGTAAGCAAGATTAAAGGCTAACCAAGCCTGGTCAGTTTTCCGAAGCGGCTCCGGGAAAGTTCTCGGAGCCGCTTTTTTTTGCCTGAAACGGCGACTTTGCCTCGCCGGGACAAAATTCAAACCACCAATTGCGCGGCACGGCTGGTGCGGCAAAGGTAAAACATGGCGCAGAGCGAAGAACAGGATCCGCTTTGGTACAAAGATGCGATCATCTACGAGCTGCACGTCAAAACATTTCACGACAGCGACGGCGACGGCATTGGAGACTTCCGCGGGTTGATCGAGAAACTCGATTACCTGAAGGAACTCGGGATTACTGCGATCTGGCTGCTGCCGTTTTATCCGTCGCCTCTCAAAGACGACGGCTACGACATCGCCGATTACTTCGACGTCAATCCGAACTACGGGACGCTGAATGATTTTCGCTCGTTTCTGAGCGAAGCGCATCGGCGAGAACTGCGTGTCATCACCGAGTTAGTAATCAATCACACGTCCGACCAAAATCCCTGGTTTCAAAAATCGAGACGCGCCGTGGCTTCTTCTGTAGCCGGCAATGCCGATGCCGGCCGCCCTGGACCAACACCCGCAGCCCGCAGCGGTGATGCCGCCTACAAAGATTTCTACGTCTGGAGCGATACCCCGGAAAAATACAACGAGGCGCGGATCATCTTTAAAGATTTTGAAACATCGAACTGGTCATGGGACCCCGTCGCGAAGGCTTATTACTGGCACCGGTTTTATTCTCACCAGCCCGATTTGAACTTCGATAATCCGGCAGTCCACGAAGCGGTCGAAAAAGTTTGCGACTTCTGGCTCGAAATGGGCGTCGATGGAGTGCGACTCGACGCCGTGCCTTACCTTTACGAACGCGAAGGCACCAATTGCGAAAATTTGCCCGAGACCCACGCTTACCTGAAAAAACTGCGGGCCCATGTCGATCAGAAATTTCCCGGCCGCATGTTGCTCGCCGAAGCGAACCAATGGCCCGAAGACGCCGTGGCCTATTTCGGAACCGGTGACGAAGCCCACATGAATTTCCATTTCCCGCTTATGCCGCGGATGTTCATGGCGCTCCAGATGGAGGATCGATTTCCGATCATCGACATTCTCGATCAAACGCCGCCGATTCCTGAGAGCTGCCAATGGGCGATGTTTTTGCGGAATCACGATGAGCTCACGCTCGAAATGGTGACGGACGAGGAGCGCGATTACATGTGGCGGGTTTATGCGAACGATCCGCATGCCCGCATCAACCTGGGCATTCGCCGCCGGCTAGCCCCTTTGCTGGTGAATAACCGCCGCAAAATCGAGCTTCTTAACGCGCTTCTCTTTTCCATGCCGGGCACTCCCATAATCTATTACGGAGACGAGATCGGCATGGGCGATAATATTTATCTCGGCGATCGCAACGGTTGTCGGACGCCGATGCAATGGAGTCCGGACCGCAACGCCGGCTTTTCAGATGCCAATCCGCAGCAACTGCATTTGCCGGTCATCATCGATCCGGAATATCACTACGAAGCGATCAATGTAGAAACTCAGCAGAAGAATCTGTCGTCGCTGCTGTGGTGGACGCGCCGCCTGATTGCGATGCGTAAAAGTTTCAAAGCGTTCTCGCGCGGGTCGATTGAATTTCTCTTCCCGGACAACGCCAAGGTGCTGTCGTTTCTGCGCCGTTACGAAGACGAAGTTGTTCTCGGAGTTGTAAATCTTTCTCGTTTCTCACAGTGCGCGGAGATCGACTTGTCCAAATTCGCGGGCTCTGTGCCGATGGAAATCATTGGACGCATTCCATTTCCACCGATCAAAAAATCTCCGTATTTTCTTAGCCTCAACGGGCATTCCTCTTATTGGTTTCTTCTGCAGCCACAGAGCAAACGCGAGCGGGCCGCGAAAAAACGGATTATTCCGACGATCCATGCTCAGCCTGACCTGGAAAGCCTGCTTGCAAACGGCCAACGCGAGCAAATCGAGAACAAAATCCTGCCGGAATACGTTCCGACTTGCCGTTGGTTCGGCGCCAAAGCGCGAATGTTGCGCCAGATGCGCATTGTGGAGCGTTCGTCGGTTTCATCTTCGCCGGACGCCGCTGACCTCTGGGTCCTCGAAGTCACCTACCTCGATGGTCCGACGGAAAATTATGCGCTGCCGGTAAAGATCGCCCCGCCTGACAAGGCCAAGAGTATCTCGCAAAGCGCGCCTCAGGCCGTCATCGCCCGTTTTCCAGACGGGTCGATTTTGTTCGACGCGATCTGGGACGGCGGATTCCGCGAAAGCCTTTTCCGTCTCATGCTCGGTCAACATTCTCCGAACGGCCAAAACGGAAAACTCGTTGGTGCGATCAGTCCGCGTATCGGGCCGATCGACAAAGTGCCGCCTTCGCACGTTCTCAACGCGGAACAAAGTAATTCGTCGGTCCTCTACGCCGACAAATTTTTCCTCAAGCTTTACCGGAAGCTCGAAGATGGCGTGAACCCGGACGTCGAAGTCACTCGGTTTCTGACCGAGCGTGCGCGATTCGACAACGTTCCGGCGTTCAGCGGCGCGATTGAATATCGCCGTGAAAAAGCTCAGCCCACAGTCGTTTGTTTATTGCAGAATGCGGTGTCGGCCGAAGCTGACGCCTGGACGCTCACTCTCGACGCAGTCGGGCGTTACTACGAACGAGTGCTGGCGCGGAAAAGTGAATTACAAAATGAAGCAACGCCGGCGGCAGCATTGATCGACGATTTGGTCGGCGGCGTTTATCCGGAAAAAACCAAGCTCCTCGCTCAACGCACCGGGGAACTGCATCTCGCGCTCGCGTCGATCAGCGATGATCCCCTTTTCGCGCCCGAGCCGTTCAATCCAATGGCGCAGCGGTCGGTTTATCAAAGCATGCGGACACTGCTGCGGCGCAATTTCGAGGCGCTGAAAAGGAAAATAAAAGATGTGCCGGAGAATCTTCGCGGAGAAGCCGAAGAAATTCTCAGGACCGAAAAGGAAATCCTCGCCCGTGAAAAACGTCAGCTCGATCGCAAGACCAACGCCGCCAAAATCCGAATTCACGGCGATTACCATCTCGGTCAGGTTTTGTACACCGGGAAAGATTTCGTGATTCTCGATTTCGAAGGCGAACCCGCGCGGCCGATGAGTGAACGCAAACTGAAGCGCTCCGCCCTTCGCGATGTCGCCGGAATGATGCGTTCGTTTCAATACGCGGCTTACAGCGCGCTTTGGCAACCCGGCATGCGGACCGAAGACATCCCGTTCCTGGAACGATGGGCCGACATTTGGTATCGGCTCATGAGCAGTGTTTTTCTCCAGAACTATTTGGACACGACCTCAGGCGCGAATTTCGTTCCCAACAACTTCGATGATTTCCAGGTTCTTCTCGAAGCCTACCTTCTCGACAAAGCGGTCTACGAAGTCGGCTACGAGCTAAACAATCGGCCGGACTGGGTCGTGATCCCTATCCGCGGCATCAAACACATTTTGCAATCGGCGTAAACAATCGTCGGTAGACTCCACAGATTATCGCAGATTTGAAATGGAGATTGATTAAATCTGTGCAAATCTGCGTAATCTGTGGACGCAAATCTATGAACCAACATCTAGATAATATCGATAATGACATCGCGGCGAAGCATCTCCTGACGCATCCGTTTTATCTCGCGTGGGCGCGCGGAGAGTTGACCCGGGACGCGCTGACTGATTACGCCAGGCAGTATTATCATCACGTCGCCGCGTTTCCGACATATCTGTCGGCAGTCCACGCAAATTGCGACGATCAACCGACCCGCAAACAAATTTTGTCGAACTTGATCGACGAAGAAGCTGGTTCGCCGAACCATCCTGAGCTGTGGAAACAATTCTCTGAAAGCCTCGGAGTTGAGCGGATCGACGCCGAGAAACAGCCCGAGACCGAAAATCTGATCAATGCTTTTCGTTCCGTCTGCGGCGACAAATCAACCGCCGAAGGTCTGGCCGCGCTTTACGCTTACGAATCTCAAATCCCGGCGATCTGCGAGTCGAAGATCGATGGATTGAAAAAACATTACGGCTTTAGCGACCCGAAAGGTTATGAATATTTCTCGGTGCACATCGAGGCCGACAAAGAGCATTCCGCGACCGAGCGCGAACTGTTGTGCGGGTATGTCAACGATCACAATTCCGGCAGCGTCCGCGCCTCAGTCAATCGCGTGCTCGATGCGCTCTGGGAAATGCTGTCCGGCGTTTGCCGCAGGCACGCCATCGCATGCTGATGGAGGGCGCCGCGCCGTCGGCGCCCAAATTGGATTGCCCCCATGGACGAGCCAGGTCGCAAACATCCGACGCATCATCCGTTTGCCGAACGCCACAATGAACCGATTATCATTTTTCTCACAGTCTGTAGCAAAGATCGGAAACGAATCTTCGCGTCACAAGACGTTCGCATCGTTCTCGAAAACGCATGGTCAGACGCGAAGACTTGGCTCGTCGGACAATATGTGCTCATGCCCGATCACATTCATCTCTTTTGCGCGCCGGCTGTAATTCCGCCCGAATCTCTCGAACAGTGGGTTCGTTTCTGGAAGAGCCTTGCGTCAAGGACTTGGCCGAGACCAAACGAACATCCAATTTGGCAACGCGATTTTTGGGACACTCAACTGCGGCGAACAGAGAATTACGAAGAGAAAGGGAACTACGTTCTGGAAAATCCCGTTCGAGCTAAATTGGTCAAAAATTCCCAAGAATGGCCGTTCCGTGGCGAATTAAACATTCTTGAGTGGTAAGCAAAATTAATGGGACACGACGGCGCGTGTCCCTCCAAATCAATCACCGCGGCGTGATTCCTTCGGCCAGATCGACGTGGAAAGTTTGTTTCACTTTGTTCTGGCCGAACGTTAATTCAGCGTTGTAATCACCCGCCGGTAACAATCGTTTCGGATCGTCGCCGCCGTACTCGACGCTCACGTCTTTGCTGGGACGCAAATCCCAGGTTAATCGCGTAAATCCGGGCGTGCCCGGCGCTTTTAAATTGGCAACCGGTTGCCCCGAAGACTTGCTGATCGAAACCTTGATTTCGTCACCGGTGAATTCTTTCACCCAAACCGTGAAGATCGCGCCGTCGGGCGGATTTTGGCCGCGGTAAATGCCCTTGCCATTTGAATCGACAAACCCCGGCTGCAAATACGAGCCGGTTACATTTCGCACGCTAAACAGATGCGCCGGTTTTGCCGCAACGTCAGAAGTGAATTCACGAAACGGCGTTGTGTCATCGAGGATCGCAATGCTTCGTCCATGGGTGGCGATCGCAAGATCGTTCGTGCGGGGATGAATTTGAATGTCGTCGACCCGCACTGGCGGCACATCGCCGATCCGCACCCAGTGGGTTCCTTGATCGAACGACGCAAAAATCCCGAAATGCGTACCGCAATAAAGCAGCTTCGGATTCACCAAATCTTCGCGGATCACTTCCACAGATGCGTTCGCCGGCAAATCGCCGCTCACGGATGTCCACGTCTTGCCCAGATCGCTCGTGCGCAAAATCGTCGGCCGATCGTCTCCGGCGCGATACGCGTTCGTCGCAACGTAGGCAACATTTGGATCGGTATTTGACGGCTCGATTCGCACGATCCATTGGCCGCGCGCAGGTTCGGGCAAATTGTTCGTCAACTCAGTCCATTTGCCGCCATCGTTGTCGGTGATCCAAAGCCGGCCATCGTCAGTTCCGGCCCAGAGCAATCCCGGCTTCTTCGGCGATTCGGCGAGCGAGAAGACGACGCCGTAACTTTCCGCTCCGCTGCCAACCGCGTTCGTCTTGTTCGGATCGTTATGCGTCAGGTCCGGGCTGATGACCGTGTATTTCTCCATCCGGTCGGTGAGTTTGAACACGCAATTGCCGCCGAGATAAATCACGCCGGGCTTGTGCTTGCTCATGACCATGGGCGAGTTCCAATGAAACCGGTAACGCGCCGCGCCTTCCGACGGCTCCGGCCGCAACCGTCGCAGCTCGCCATTGCGCAAATTAATGCGGTGAACTTCGCCGCCCTGACTCTCCGCATAAAACGTGTCGTGATCGGTGGGATCGAAAAGAACGTAGAACCCGTCACCGCCAGCCAGCGCCGTCCAATCGGCGTTGCGAATCAGCTCTTTGCTTTGCACGCCGCTCGGTCCCACCCAGTTTTCATTGTCCTGCAGCCCGCCCGCGATCCGGAAATAAGGCTTCGAATCGTCGAGACTGATCCGATAAAACTCACCCGCCGGGAAATTTGTTCAGGTGATCCCAATTTTTTCCGCCGGCAAAACTTTGATAAAGCCCGCCGTCGGTCCCCAGAAGAACTCGCAGGCAAATGGGCGGTTTCGGTGGCTTATTTTTGTCCTCGGGTTTCGGTGGTTTGGGCGGCGGCGCACTGTTCGGTTGAATGGCGAACGCATGACAATCCGGATGCACTTTCTCCGACAGATCTTCCCGGAAATTCTTGCCGCCGTCATCCGACACCAACAACGCGAACTGCAAAAGATAAACTCGCTGATCGTTCACGGGATCGATCCGGATCTGGCTGAAATAAAACGGGCGCGGATCAATCGCGCTCATCCGCGTCCAATGTTCGCCTCCATCTTCCGAACGAAACACTCCGCCGCTCTTGCTCCGCAAATCGGACAGCGTGCCGGAGCCGCCTTCGTAACTTTGAACGACTGCCATAACGACATTCGGTTTACTGGCAGCGATCGCGAGCCCGATCCGTCCAGTCTCCGCCGGAAGGCCGCCGCTTAATTTTTTCCAACTGGCGCCACCGTTCGTGCTCTTGAAAATGCCACCGACATCGTCGCCATTTGTCGCCGCCGGCCCCGAAGTAAAACTCCAGGGCGTTCGCTGGCGCGCATAAAGAGTGGCGTAAACAGTTTGTGGATTATTTGGATCAATCATTACGTCCCCACAACCCGTGCGCGCGTTATGCGGCGCTGCTGCTTGCAGAACCAGTTTCCAGTTTTTGCCACCATCAGTGGTTTTGTAGAGACCGCGTTCTCCGCCATCCACCCACAAGTGACCCATCGCCGCGACGTAGGCGATTTCCGGATTCTTTGGATCGACCACGATCCGCGCAATTGTGCGGCTGTCTTTCAACCCCACATTCGTCCAGTGCTCGCCGCCATCGGTGCGTTCGATAAACGCCGTTGCCCCAGTCCGTCGAATTTCGATCGTTCGCTTCCCCTGTTCCAACCCAGATCACGTCGGAATCCGATGGCGCAACGGCAATTGCGCCGATCGAGAGGTCGGATTGCTTGTCAAAAATTGGATCGAAGCTGACGCCGTCGTCTCCGGATTTGAAAATCCCGCCATGACCGAGCCCAACATAGAAGACAAACGGATTTCGAGGATCGATTGCAATGTCCGAAACGCGGCCACCCATCACAGCGGGCCCAATCGAACGCGCTTTTAGATTTTTGAAGAGCACATCGGTGAGTTGCGGCGTGCCGGAGGAGGGCACTGGCGTGACGGACGCGGACAAAGCCGGCGTTGTGCTCGCAGGCGACGCGGACGACGCGAGGTTGGCGGTGACGAGGCGGGCGGTGATTCTTCCTGGGCGAGGCAAACTGTACAAAATTAAGAGGGCGGAGATGAGGGCGACTCGAGTGGTCATAGGCTGGAGAAGAAACCATGGCGATTTGCGCCTGAAGGGCAAGCGCATCGATTCGCCTTGTAGCGGCGATCTCCGATCGTCGACCTGTATTTCGGCGGCAGACACCGCCGCTACAGTGGCCTTTGCGGGCGTTAAAATGCAGGTATCGTCTCCGCATCTATGACTCAGGCCGTGTTGGAAGGAAAGATTGGCGTTGTTTTTGGGGTCGCAAACAAACGCAGCATAGCGTGGGCGATCGCTCAGGCATGGGCGGCGGCCGGCGCGCGCTTGATTTTTAATTACCAGGGCGAACGACTGAAAGAAAATGTCGAGGAGCTTACTGCCACGTTCGGAGAAAAAATGCCGTTTTTTCCGTGCGACGTTTCAAGCGACGCCGAAATCAAAACGTTCTTCGAGAAAGTTCGCGGCGAAACTGATCGTGTCGATCTGTTGCTGCACTCGGTTGCGTTCGCGCCAAAGGAAGCGTTGGAAGGCGATTTCGTGAGCACAACGCGCGAAGCGTTCCGGATGGCGCACGACGTCAGTGCGTATTCACTCGTCGCTCTATCACGGGAAGTTGCTCCAATGATGACCAATGGCGGCAGCATTGTCGCAATGACGTATTACGGCGCAGAAAAAGTAGTGCCGCATTACAATGTGATGGGCGTGGCCAAGGCAAGTCTGGAGGCTTCGACCCGCTACCTCGCATACGATTTGGGTCCGAAGAAAATTCGAGTGAATTGCATTTCGGCCGGGTCCAGTCCAAACCCTTGCCGCCCGGGGCATTAGCGGCTTCTCTCAGATGCTCAAGCATTATCAGGAACGCGCCCCGCTGAAGCGCAGTTGCGACCCGGCTGAGCTCGGATCGACCGGCGTATTTTCTGGCCAGCGACGGCGCGGCCGCGATTACCGGTCAGGTAATTTACGTCGACGGCGGCTATCAAATCATGGGAATGTAGTGTGCAATTATTCGGTAACGAACCCCGGACACATGATTGCTAGAATTTGGTACGGCTGGACCACTCGCGATAACGCTGAGAAATACGAAAAGCTCCTCCGCGAAGAAGTTTTGCTCGAAATCGCGAAGCGTTCCATTCCCGGTTACAAAGGCGCGGAGATTTTTATTCGCGACGCTGAAAATGACGAAACAGAATTCATTACGTTGTTGCGATTTGAAAATATCGATGCGGTCCGGACTTTCGCTGGAAAACGTCCCGAAATCCCGGTGATTCCACCGGAATGCAAGAAGCTGTTGAAGCGCCACAGCGAAAAATCGCACCACTACCGAGTCGTTCCGATTAATTAGATGGCGCTGGCCGACGAACTGCGCCGGTTGCTCGGCGACGGCGCCGTCGCCGATGACGACAAAACCCTCGCGGCGCATAGCGGCGACAAGTGGTTCGCGTCTCAAGCACCGGAAGCTGTCGTTTTCCTGAGCTCAACATCTGACGTTTCCACGCTCCTCAAATTTGCGTCGTCGAAGAAAATTCCAGTGACCGCGCGCGGCGCGGGATTCGGTTATGTCGGCGGATGCGTTCCCGTCAAAAAAGGAATTGCGTTGTCGCTGATCAAAATGAACCGAATCAGAGAAATCAATTTCGCTGACGCGGTGGCGGTGGTCGAACCCGGCGTGATTACCGCCGATCTAAAAGCGGCGGCCCGTGCCCAGAAGTTGTTCTATCCGCCGGACCCGGCGAGCATGAACGACTGCAGCATCGGCGGAAATGTCGCGACCAATGCCGGTGGGCCGCGTTGTTTGAAGTACGGCGTCACTCGAAATTATGTGATCGGTCTCGAAGTTGTCCTCGCCAATGGGGACGTGGTGCGGACGGGCGGACGCGTCCATAAAAACAAAACCGGTTTCGATTTGATCGGCCTGTTTGTTGGATCCGAGGGAATGCTTGGAGTCGTAACCGAAATCACACTTCGATTGCTGCCCCTTCCGCCGGCTCGGGCAACATTGTCCGCTGCTTTCGCCAGACATGTCAGAGGCCGCTGCCGCCGTGCAGGAAATCTTCGCGAACGGATTTCTGCCGTCCGCGCTGGAAATTGCAGATAGTTTCACCCTGGAAGCTGCTCGAAAAGATCTCGGACAGGCGATTGTCCCGCCGGGCAACGCGCATTTGCTCGTCGATTTGGACGGACAGCATGAGAGCGTGCGGACCGAAGCGGAAGCGATTCGTAATTTGCTCGGTTCCAAAAAGCCGAACACGGTTGAAATGGCCACAGGCGAGGAGGAATGCGAAAAGCTCTGGGCATTGCGCCGCCAATTCAGCAACTCGCTGCGCGCAACGGGTCTGACCAAACTGAATGAAGATGTCGTCGTGCCGCGCAGCCGCATTGTCGATCTGGTCGAGTTTGCGGAAAAGCTGAGTGCAAGATCGGGATTTCCGATCGCCTGTTTCGGTCACGCCGGCGACGGCAACATGCACGTAAACATTATGGCCGACCGTTACAATCGGGACGCGATGGTCCGCGAAAAAGTCGAGCTCGCACTAGATGAACTTTTTGCGCAGGTCCTGGCCTGGGGCGGAGTGATTACAGGTGAACACGGAATTGGTCTCGCCAAAAAACGTTGGTGGCCGGAAGCAACCACCGATTCGGTTCGTGACCTGCATCACAAATTAAAAGCCGTCCTCGATCCGGAAAACATTTTGAATCCGGGAAAATTCGTTGACTGAGCTCCATTCGGGGCGGAGTTTGCGATTGCGGCGCTGATTCGAATACCAGATCCATTCGCTATCTGTTTCGAATTTTCTGTCTGGCGCTGCGTCAAAATAAACAGCGCGTGGCGCTGTCCTTGTTGCATGAAACCCGGAAAGATTACGCACACAATCGCAGCGTTGCTGTCTTCGTTCACCTCGCTTTTCGCTCACGGCGCGGTCTCAAAGGCAGAGCCTGCGAAATCAAAACTGACAAAAAAATCGCAGCGGTCGGAGGGCGATCCGATCGTCAGCATCAATTCATTGGTGTTCGCACCAAATCAGTTGCGCTCAGCGTCGCCTCATCCGGGTGAAGGCTTCCCATGGAAACGCCAAATCGTCACCACCGTTTTCTGGATCGGCGAAAAGCCGACCGAAAATAACCCGGTGCCGAACCGCGCGAGTTCGTGGGACAAAGAATGGTCCAAAAGCTACGGCGGCGTCGATGATCCCGACCGGTCGCATCGAAGCGATTACATTCCGGCGAAATTTACGCCGCGCCAGAATCCGTTTTATTGCGCGCTTCCTTACAATGACAAAGCGGCAACCGGCCACCGTCCGGAAGCGCCGAAGGTCGTTCCGTGGTTCAACGAGGCTTACCAGGGTCCCGGAGTTTCGGTGTGCAAGGATCGATGGGTTGCCATTAAAAAAGGGAACAAGGTCGCTTATGCGCAATGGGAAGACGCGGGGCCGTTCCGCACGGATCACTGGCAATACGTCTTCGGTGACGAACGTCCAAAGCCAAACCTCAACAAGGGAGCGGGGCTCGATGTTTCACCCGCGGTTCGCGATTATCTTGGTCTCAATGAAACCGACGTGACCGATTGGCAGTTCGTCGAATTCAAAGACGTGCCGCGCGGGCCCTGGTCGAAATTGGGCAACAACAACAACTTCGTAATCAACGACCGCAAGGATGAAACTCGCTTGGCTGAAGCGAAGAAAAGCAAGGGTCCCGAAGTTCAATTGATCACGGAATGATCGTGATCTAACCCGTGAAGCCTAGCGATTGGAACTCGCCGCCACCGGCCGGTTCTGCCGCTCTTCGCTGACGCGGTTGAAAGCGAAAAAGAATCCGAGCAAGCAACCCGCGAAAATCAGGAATACAAAGAGGATCGCC
The DNA here is from genome assembly GCA_963800015.1 of uncultured Verrucomicrobiae bacterium. GTDB lineage: Bacteria > Verrucomicrobiota > Verrucomicrobiia > Chthoniobacterales > UBA10450 > AV40. The sequence goes on from CAWCZE010000002.1 coordinate 64,486, forward strand.
AGTGAACGGTACGATTTCTTGCGTTGCTTTGCGTGTTGCCAGGCAAGCCTCTTTTGTTTCAGCTCGAGTTCGAGTATCCGAGCAACCTCTTCGGCGTCGCGGGATTGAGCTTGAACAGGGTGGGTCATTGGCAAGAAAACCGCAACTCCCGTGCCGAACCAGCAACTTACTCTCAATGAGTCGGTGATCTGGCACCTTCACTGCTGTGAAAATGGTGGTGCACGCCACCTTCTTTCAAAAAGTCATTATTTGCGCGTTTGCCGGTTTCCTGGCCGCCGCCCTCATTCAGTGGGCGAAAGTTTTTGTCGAAGGCGCTGACGACGCCCTGAACAAGGGATACGAGCATCACGCCGTGATGTCCTCGCCGTAACCCGGCGCCACAAAACGGATTGCCTGCCGCACCCCGGCGCGCATAGTTCTGCCGGAAGCAAAACTGCGCGTGAAAATTGGCTTTGCACAACTCAATCCGACAGTTGGCGATTTACAGGGCAATTTCGACAAGATCGTTGGCTCCTACGAACGCCTTGCCGCCGCCGGCGCGGACCTTGTCCTCACTCCCGAACTTGCTGTCACGGGTTACCCTCCACAGGACCTCGTTTTCAAATCGCGGTTTGTTCCTGAAACCCTCGAAATCGTGAACCAGCTTCACGCGCGAGTCGGAAACGCCGCACTGCTGGTGGGATTTGTCGATCGCAATGAGGGACGCGGACGGCCGTTTCACAACGCCGCCGCTTTACTCGAGCGTGGCAAACCGATTCGGATCGCCCACAAATCTCTTTTGCCAACTTACGACGTTTTTGATGAAGACCGTTACTTTGAGCCGGCCTCCAACGTTCAGCCTTTCGAATGTCGAGGAACCAAGATCGGCGTCACGATTTGTGAAGATATTTGGACCGAACATTATCTCCCCCGCCCGCTTTACGATTGCGAGCCGACGCGGCGTTTGATCGAACAGGGCGCAGAAATAATTCTCAATCTGAGCGCGTCGCCGTTCACGTTGCAGAAACCGGCGATTCGCTACGAAATGGTCGCTACCCTCGCCCGGACATACCAGCGTCCGATTTTTTACTGCAACATGGTGGGCGGCAACGATCAGCTGATCTTCGACGGCAACTCGATCGCCGTGAATCCTGACGGCGGACTTATCGCGCGATTGCCGGCGTTTCGCGAGCACGAACAAATTGTTGGGACCGATTCCGGGGCTGCGATTGAATTTCGGGAAACCCCGGCGCCCGAACAGCTGTTCCACGCGCTTTCCCTCGGTCTGCGCGATTACATGCGAAAATGTAATTTCAAATCCGCAGTGCTTGGTTTGAGTGGCGGGGTTGATTCGGCGGTTGTCGCGGCGATTGCGGCCCACGCGCTCGGTCCCGAAAACGTCGTTGGCGTTTCGATGCCCAGTCAGTACTCGTCACGCGGCAGTGTCGACGACGCGAACAAACTTGCCGCAAATCTCGGAATTAAATTGCTCCACATTCCAATCGCCGAGACATTCGCGATCTTTAAGAGTCAATTTAAGGAAATTTTCTCCGGCCTGCCTGAAAACGAGACCGAGGAAAATATGCAGCCGCGTTTGCGAGCGATGACGCTGATGGCGTTGTCGAACAAGTTCGGTCACCTGGTGCTCTCGACCGGCAACAAGAGCGAGCTTGCTGTGGGTTATTGCACAATATACGGCGACATGGCCGGTGGCCTGGCTGTCATCAGCGACGTTCCGAAGACGATGATTTACGAGCTCGCGCGCTGGATGAACCGGGAAAAGGAAATTATCCCGAACGCGACGATTGAAAAACCGCCGAGCGCGGAGCTGAAGCCGGATCAAAAAGACCAGGACACACTTCCGCCCTACGAAATTCTCGACGAGCTCCTGCGGATGTACGTTGAAGAGAATCTCAGCGCGCGCGATATCATGGGCCGTGGATTCGACGAAAAAACCGTTCGCTGGGTTCAGCGACGGGTGGATTTGAATGAATACAAGCGCGAACAGGCCGCTCCCGGATTAAAAGTTACATCCCGGGCATTTGGTGTAGGACGCCGGATGCCAATCGCGCAAAAATACGTCGACTGAGCAATCTGAGACGGAGAAATGCGGCCGGAACCAGCGTCTCGGGAATTCAGTTCAGCTCAATCGACTTTTCTAAAACGAGCGCGCCAGTAGATCAGGCCGCCGATCAGGACGAATCCGGTCGCGCCGCCGATCACTTTGAGTCGAAACATTGCGGCATTGCCCATGTCCGGCGGAGGAATTGTCGCAATGATTATCGCAAACAAAGTGACGATGATACCGCTCAGGCCGGTGAACCATGCACCAATCGATCCGCCCGGCACCAATACGACATCGCTGGGATTTTGATCGTGGCGCCGATGAATCAAAAAGACGATAAACAGATAAAGGTACGGGATGAAATAAATCAGAATCTGAGTGTCGAGCAGGATCAGATACACGTTCTCAATATTCGTCCCCTTCCCCAGGACCGAGACGAGCAGAAATATTGTGCCGAGCGTCGCCTGAACCAGAATCGCGACGTACAGCGTACGCCACCGCGGATGAACCGCCCCGAATGCTTTCGGAAAATAACGGTCCAGCCCGATCACGAATGCCATTCGCGCAGGGCCGATTAGCCAGGCACCCACGCTTCCGAGATTCCCAATCGTATACAGCGCAGCGCAGACTGGAGCAATCCACCAGAGGGTCGGTGAAATTTTATCAGCGCCGGTCTTGATCGCCTGGAGAAATCCTGAAACGACATTCAGATCTTTGTTCGGGATCCACCAGAGCACTGCGCCTGTTCCGACGATGTAGGCAATGGCGATCAACGGCGCCGAAATGAAAATGGATCGCGGCAGATTGCGTCGCGGATTTTCGACTTCGTCTCCCATTATCGAAGCCAACTCCAACCCGGCGAACGCAAACGCGATTGATGCCAACAGATTCAACGCGGAGAAATTTCCAAGATCGGGTTTCAAAGTGGCGGCGCTGAGTTCGTTGGCCGGAGCAGCGGTCGTCGCGCCGTAGATGCCGAGCAAAATCAGGATCAGTCCGGGAACGTATGTGCCGATGCCGCCGGCGTTTTGTAACCATTTGCCTGCGCCCAGACCGACAATGTTGACTAAGACCGCGACCCAAAGAATGCCGAGCGTCACCGGAAGGGCGTAAGCCCAACTGTCACTGAGCGCCGCCCCGTGCTTTCCAAACATGAAAGTCGAGATTACCGCCGCTGAAATCAGCAGGTTCGGGTAATAGAGGACGTTGTTGACCCAGTAACACCAGCCGCACAGAAACCCGTGACCTTCGCCGAGCGCGCGCTTTGTCCAAAAATAGACACCGCCCTCTTTTGGAAATCGCGACGACAGCTCGGTTACCGCCAATCCCTGTGGGACGAAGAAGAAGATCGCGGCAATTAGCCACATCAACAACGATCCGGGACCGAACTTCGCGGTTGTGCCCAGATGCCTGAGGCCGAGAACGGCGACGAGGTTAAACAGGACAAGGTCCCGAAGTTTCAGCGCGCGGACGAGATGCGGTTTGGATGCGGTCGCCTCTGTCGCCATAACCTTCAAGAACGACCTGCGATCGCGTCTACAATTTTAACAGCTCGCGTTGCCACGGAGCGAGGAGCGATTCAGCGAGCGCGGGCTCAGCGGCGACCGCTTCCAACGCAGCGCGCGGCGCGATAAACGATGCTTCGATGTGAAGCTCTTTTGCCGCGTGATCGCGATTGAGGCGAAGTTTTTCAGTGCGCTTCACTACTTCCGCAGTTGGACGCGAGCCCGATCGCTTTGGCCGACTCGGCCATTCTCTTTCCGGCAATTTCGCCGCTCGCTCCCCTGCTTCTCGAAAAGTCCGTCGTCGCCGATCTGAGAAATGTTTGTAATCAGGCGAATTTCCGGCGGCGAACGCTTCGGCAGAATAAATCAGCTCACGATTTTGCAAAATATGGAACGGCGGCCGATCCACAGCTTCGGCTTCAAGTTCGCGCCAATTCCACAGTTCGCGCAACACAGCCGACGCAAGGCCTCGCAACGCCCCTGCGCCCGCAATTCTCCACGCTGCATCGAGGTCCCGTTCGCGATCTGTCGCAGCAAAATCAAGAGCGCGCTGGCAAGATTGACGGAACCAGTCGATCCGACCCTTCGATTTCAACTCCGCCTCCAATTGCTCGGCCATGGGCAAAAGGTACCGCGTGTCGTTGATTGCATATTCGGCCATTTTCGGCGAGAGCGGCCGCTGGGCCCAGTTCGCCTTTTGGGAACCTTTCGCCAGTTCGATGTCGAAATAACGTTTCACCAGCGCGGCCAAACTAAACTCGCGAATTCCAATCAAGCGCGCCGCGATCACCGTGTCGAAAATCCGGCTCGGTACAAACTCCATATTGCGGCGAAGTAAACGCAGATCGTAATCGGCGCCGTGCAGCACGATTTCCTTGTTCGTCAGTGCGTGTCGAAGCGGCCCGAGATCGATCTTGGCCAGCGGATCGACAATCGCGTCATGCCCCGGCACGCTGATTTGGAGCAAACAAAGCTTTTCACGATAACAATGAAGGCTGTCGGCCTCAGTATCGATGGCAATACGGTCGTGAGGAGTGAGGGCTGCAATCAATTCTTGCAGCTGTGATGCCGTGGCAATCACCGGCGAGACCGAGCCAAACCCGGATTTCGATATTCAGATTTCGGATTTTCGCGCGAGATCATCTGAGTCCACTGAGCAGAAGCTCCGCATTTGTCTTGGTTGCGTTGAGGTTGTCGATCAATTTTTCCATCGCCTCAATCGGCGGGAGTGCGGACATCGCTTTCCGCAACAACTGCACCCGCTCCCATTCTTCCGGGTGATAAAGCAGCTCTTCACGTCGCGTTGCCGAGAGCATCGGATGAATCGCCGGATAAAGCCGCTTTTCCTGCAAAGCACGGTCGAGATGAAGTTCCATGTTTCCGGTGCCTTTGAATTCCTCGAAAATCAATTCGTCCATACGACTGCCAGTCTCAGTCAGCGCGGTCGCGAGAATCGTGAGGCTGCCGCCTTCCTCGACATTGCGGGCGCTTCCAAAAAATTTCTTCGGTTTGGTGAGGGCCTTGGCCTCGACGCCGCCCGACATGGTGCGTCCCTTGCCCGGCTGCAAACTATTATAACCGCGCGAGAGCCGGGTCAGGCTATCGAGCAAAATCACGACGTCCTTCTTCATCTCGACCAGGCGTTTTGCGCGTTCCAGCACCAATTCTGCAACCTGCACGTGCCGCTGAACGCTCTCGTCAAAATTTGAATGATAAATGTCACAATCGATCTCTCGCTCGAGATCGGTCACTTCTTCTGGCCGTTCGTCAACCAGCAGCAGAATCAAAACAATCTCCGGGTGATTTACCCGAATCGCCTTGGCAATCTCTTTAAGCAAGATGGTTTTACCAACTCGCGGCGGCGCCACGATCAACCCGCGCTGGCCCCGGCCAAGCGGCGCCAGAAGATCAACGCCCCGGGCGCAAATCGAGTTCGTTTTCGGATTTTCGAGCATGATCCGGCCCTGTGGAAATTGCGGAGTCAATTTTTCGAAATCAGTCGGTTCGGTCCATTTTTCCGCCGGCTCGCCTTCGATCGTAAGAACATCATCCAAAACGAGCCCTTTCTCACGGTCCCGCGGGAGGCGCAGTTTGCCGCAAAGTTTTTGGCCGGGCCGCAGACGATAGAGCTCCGTCGCTGCGCGCGGAACATACGCGTCTTCGGGTACGGGCAGAAAGTTAAGCTCCGGATAACGAAGTAACCCAAACGAGTCACCAACCTGATCGAGAAATCCGTCAGCAGTGACGGTCGCGCCTCGACCAAGAGCGGCCCGGGCGATGTCGAGAATATGATGATGCCGGGTGCGCGCCGGATGAAGATGCAAATTGAAATCGCGCGCTATCGGCAACAAATCATCGAGCTTTTCCAGCTCGTTGATGCTCAGTTCCTGAGGCGCTGTTGTAGTGGCGGCCGTGTCGGCCGCACTTTTTTCTGCGCCCGGCACGGGCGCCTCTACATTTTCTACTTCGTCCATTTTTGCCGACGCCAAAGTTCAACCAGATCGGCGGCCTGATTCGCGAGCACAGTTTTGTCCCCGTTGTTCCAGACAACGTGCTCGGCCCGCTTGATTTTTTCTTCGAGAGACATCTGTGAATCGATCATCGCCTGGGCGGCATCGCGCTCGATTCCCATGCGGCGGATGAGATTCGCCAGCTGGATATCTGCCGAGCAGGCGACCACAACCACCCGGTCGCACAGGGTTTCACCACCGGTTTCATAAAGAAGAGGAATGTCTGCAAAGAAAAATTCGAGAGATTGGCGGTGCTTGTCCGCTTCGATCCTCCACTGCTGGCGAATCCGTGGATGGAGAATCTTTTCGAGCGCCTGCTTTTTGGCGGCGTCTTGGAAAACTATCGCCCGAAGAGCGGCCCTATTCAAGTCGCCACCTGGAGAAAAAATGCCAGCCCCGAACTCGTGGGTCAGCTCCTGCTTAACTTCTTCCACGTTGGCCAGATCGTGCGCCGCCCGGTCGGCATCGAAGAACTTCGCTCCGGGCAAAAGTTGGCGGAGACAATCGCAGAATGTGCTTTTGCCTGTGGAAACTCCGCCTGTGATCCCGATCGCGGGCATGATTAGGGACAGCTTAAAACAGAAGGAAACGAAGAAAACAAAGACCAGAGCCGATGCTCAGAAAAAGCGAAACTTCGCTGCCTTCGTTACATTCTGTGAATCAGAACCAATTATTTTTTGTAAGCAGGAATTTCCTGCAACACCGGCGGCTCGACTGCTTCCTCTTCTTCTTCCGTCTGGTTGATCAATTGGCCGGCCGGATTCACGAGCCGCGCGGTCACGAAAATGATCAGGTTCCGCTTGATGTGCTGGTCGACATTTGTCCGGAAAAGCCTGCCCACCAATGGAAGGTCGCCAATAAACGGCGTCCGATCTTCGACTTTCTGAACGTCTTCGCGCATTAATCCCCCAAGAACGACGGTCTGTCCGTCCCAGACACTGACGCTCGTCGTGACTTTGCGGGTGCTGAAGATCGGTTGGTTGATGACGTTGTCGGTGAGCGTGATCGCCTCGGTGGTTGTTCCGAGCAAAGTCGACGGTGAAAATCCGAGCAAAGCCGGGTTCACAGTTCTGATCGGGCTGCCGTAATTGATGAAGCCTTCAAACTCGACCACCTGCGGCACCAAGTTCAGGTCAATCGTGACACCATCTGGACCGATAACGGGCTCGACTTCCAAAGTGACCCCGGTGTTGCGCGTTTCGAAATTTGACGGAGTCGAAGGCCCAACCACCGGCAACGCAATAGTCGTTGTCGTCGAACTGCTGCTGCCTCGTCCTTGAATATCCGGCACTTTCGGTTCCGTGAATGACGTCGGGTAGCGAAATTCCCGAACGATCTCGATGACGGCACGCTGTCCGCTTTTTGTTGTGATCTTCGGCGCAGATAGGAGATCGATTGCTTTCTTTTGATTGAGCGCACGAACGACGACTTGGAATTGCGGATCGGTAAAGACCCCGGCCAATCCGAAAATTCCCGGCGCAACTGATGTGGCTCCCATGGACGGAAATAAGAGCGCGTCGATTGCATTTGCGCTGAGGGCAAACTGACCGGTGCGGTTGCCGGCCGTGACCGGGAATTGTCCGACGGGCGTCTGGCTTCCCGGGGGAACAAATGGCCAATCGGCGGCATTGACCGGAGTCCCCGTGCCCGACGTTCCGCCACCGCCAAAAAGTTTGTGATTTCCGATGTTGAATTGTCCGAGCAGCCAATCAAAGCCGAGCTCCTTCAAATTGTTTTGATTGATCTCCACAAATTTCGCTTCGATCTCGACCTGTTTCGGCCCGGAAACACTGGCTTGTTCTACGATGGCGTCGACCAGCTCAAGATTGTCGGCGATGTTGCGGACGATCAGCCGGCTGCTTTGCGGAAGAAAATGAGCGCTGGCTCCGGGCGGAAACGGCACGCCCTGGCTCTCCAAAAATTCCTTGGCGCCCTCTCGATTTACGAGCTGATGCCCACCGGTCGATTCCTCAGTATCTTTTCCTGTGCCGGCCGCTGCAGGAGCTGGCCCGGTGGCCGCGCCCGTTTTGTATGCACCTTGCGACAATGCCGACGCTCCAATGTTGACGCTCGTGCTGATAAATCCGGGCGGAACACGATATTCTTTGGTGATCAGATCGTTGCTCTGTTCGCTAATCGGAATGATCGAGACCGCATACGGCTCGACTTTTACTTTCAATCCGGCCTGACTTGCGATGTAGCGCAATGCTTCACCCAACGGAATTTGATTGAGCGTGATCGTGATTCGCGCGTCCGCGGGCGAGATCGCCGACGATGGGACAACCGCCGGAGCAATGAGCGGCTTCGCAACCGCTGGAGTGGTCATCGCGCTGGGAGGCGCGGCTTCAGCTGGCGCTCCCGGACCGCCGGCGTTCGGTTGCGCAGGCTCTACTGGAATTGGGGGCGGAGCGATTTGGCCGAGCGGCGCGATTCTCAAAACAATATCGACGCCTTTCTTCTCATCCGGGTTTGGATCGTTGGCGGCAGCCTGTTGGCGGAGAAAATCGATCGCTTCGCGAACACTCGCATCGCGAAACTCGACCCGCGGAATAATGATCGAATTTAATTTTTGGGTGATTCGCGCAGTGCCGGTCACGTCGCGTTGAAAATCCGCCGACTGCGGCTCGACGTTCTTGCCGTACTGCTTGACCGGATTTTCCCAACCTTTCTCCACCTGCCAAACTGCGCGAGCGCGGGTTTCGTTATAAGCATCTTCTGCGTAGTTGTATTTTGCGTTATCGATTTTTTCCTCACCCCGGCGCGCAGCGCTATTGTAGGGATCGATCGCCAGGACTTGTTCGTACCTCTTGAAGGCAAGATCAAAACGGCCGGTGTCGTAAAAACCCTGGGCCTCGGCGAGGAGTTGTTTCACCTGTTCGACTTTCTCGATGAACTTCGGTCCGCTCGTCTTATTGAAGTAACCGGGCTGTTGCAAATGTGCGAGCATCTCCAACGCCGCGCGGCAATTTGGATCGTAACGATCCTGCAACACTTCGCGCAGAACCGATTCGGCCTCAGGATAATTCCCCTCGGCAACGTCCTGCTCGGCGATTCGCACGCCGCTGTCGCAGAAACCAGTGATCGCATCCGCATGCGCTTTGTCCGAAGTGACCGCATCGGGCAGAAAATTTAACGCCGTGCGAAATTCATCATGCGCCAGACGATAATTTCTCGCCTGCATCGCCGCTTGCCCCCGCGCGACTGCTGCCACTCCACGAGGCAACCCGGCCTGACGCCGAGCCACTTCCTCTTTTGAGATACGATCAACGTTTTGGGCAAATGCGGTCGAAGAGAAAAACAACAACGCGAGTAACAAAATTCGAAATCCGAAATCCGAAATCCGAAACAAATTCGAATTTCGAAATCCAAATGCTCGAAACGGAGCCGTATTCCTGCTTGTCTGGGGATTGGAACTTTTTTCGGAATTCGACATTCGAATTGGCGTCATTGTTGGAGCGGTCCAATTTCGATCGGCTCGTCTGCCCGTTGCGAGTTCACGATCACCGCCTTGGCCGGTCCAACGTCTATCAGTTTATATTTGATCTGCTCCTGCGGTTTCAATGAAAATTCCTGATCTTTTCGCACCTGAAATTCCTGACGCCCGCCCCAGGTGTAAACGAAGGTGGCGACCGATTCAGGCGACATCGCGACTTTTTCTTTCGTCAACGTGAGCTGCTGATGGGTTTCCATCTGCTCGAGGGTGAGTTCGGACACGTCGACGTTGGTGCCGTATTTATTCTTTTCGTATTTCTCGGTGAACTTCGCGACTTTGAAACGCGTTCCTTTTATCGAGTCGCCGACTTTCACAAACTGGGTCGGCTGTTTCATATCGATCGTATTGATGGCAAAGGTGCCGCCAACCCACGATGAAAAGACCAGACGGAAAGGCTCTTCGGCGGCCGATTTCAGTTTGAGTTTGGTGTAATACTCGGGATGCGAATTCCCGTCGGTCGGGTTCGAGTGGCCGGCCCATTCGTCCAAATTATTGAAGCCGTCGTTGTCCGGATCCTGGTCGAGAACGTCGGCATCGGCGATCGGCAATCCAAATTGTTCCAGCCATTCGTTGGGAACTGGAGGATGAACCTCGGTGGTTTGGAGCGTCGCCGGCAAACCGTTCGCTCCGATAAAATGTTTTTCAGGGACAAACAGTCCGGAACGTCCGCCGAACGTCCATTGCGGTGGTTGATGCAATTTTTCAATCGCAGCATCCAGCTCCTCCGCCTTGGCCAACGGCGATGTGGTTTTTTGAGTGCGCGACGGTGGCATCACACTCAATTGGGAACCGAAAGTTGCGGCGTTTTTCCAAATAAAAATCGCGCAGACAAAAAGCAACACCGCCGCCGCGATCAGCAGCACCCGGTCGTAATGTTCGCGCAGTCTATTCATATCAAAACGTAAACCGCACGAGTTCGACGCTCGCCGCCGCTTCCAGATGTTCGTTGCCGATGATGAATTTTATCGCGTTGGCCGAACTTGCCGCATTCGGTGCCGGACTGTTGGTTGGCGCAGCGCCGGCTTGCTCGCGAGACGGCCCCTTTGGCTGATCGTTGCGAACATGCAGGGTGCGAACAATAAAAAATTGGCGGTCGAAGCTCGCGATTTGATTCAGAACTTTGCGCAGCGCGGTCGGAGACGCTGTGAATGCTATATCGATCACTGCGCGTTCGATTACTTTGGCCGGCTCTGCCACAGGTTTACGCGCGGTGGCCGCGCCCGGCAGACCGGCAGGTTGCGTCGACGCGGGTGGAGGTGGCCGTTTCAAATCAATGATCGCGTCGACGTGGTTATCGATCAAAATATTCGCGAGCAATTCGACCTGGCCGAGTTGCTGGCCCAGGAGCGGCGAAGCTGCGGTGTCTGGTAACGACGCGGTGAATTCATCGAATCCCAGATGAAAGTTCTCCGGAAGCTTCACTTTATTGGCTCGCGCTCTTTCGGTGACGTTCGCAATCGCCTCGCGCAAATGAGTTTGAAACTCGTTAGGGGCGAGCGGCGCCAACGGGACGACGCGGGATTTCAAATCCTCTTTGGTCTTGTTCAAGGTCGCGCCATAGGTTTCGAGCGCAGCCTGGGTCTTGCGAAAATTTTCCTCGTTCGGAAACGGATTCAAATGTTCCAGCCGGGAGCGCTCGGTTGCGACCTCATTAAACTGCGCAGCCGTGTCCGAAAATTTTCCCTGCGCATGAAACAAAAACCAAACCGCGATGATGAGACCCACCCCGAACGCGATCAAAAAATTACCGAGCCAGCGATTTTCGCCGATACCAATTCATGGCAGTTGCACCGGTTTCTTGAGATCGAGATGAAGCTCGTATGGAAAAGCCCACTCGGTGTTGTTCGGGATGGTGGACTTGATCGCGCGCGCCTGGTTGTTCGGGTCGACGTTGAAAAATGGCGAGCCAACCAGGTTGCGGAAGTAGTCGACCACCACCTCCTGCTGTTTCGCATTATATAAATAGAGACCGCGCAACAGCAGGCCGTCGATCGCCGGGCCGGCATTTGGGCCTTTCGCTGCTAGTCGGGGCGCGGGCGCTATCGGCTGCGCGACTTCCGCAGATGGTTTTGGATCGTAGCCGACTGGCCTGCCGCCGGAAGTTGGGACGAGCTCGGTAATCCAAATGTCTTCCTTGGGCAGACGAGAATTCAGGTCCTCGAGAATCTGGACCCAGAAAAATCGATCGTTGATTGCGGTTGCGAGCGGCATACTTACCGCATCGAGCGCGGTTGCCTGTTGCCGCAGTTTGTCGATCTTCGTTTCAGCGGCGCGCATCGGCGCGTTGATATTTTTGATTTTCTCCGCGGCGGCGGCGCGTGACCTGCGACGCGCGGGCGTAATAAAAACCCCAACCCAAAAGGGCGAGAACAACCGCGGCTGCGGCCATGACAAAGAACGGCCGGCGTTTTTCGAGTTCGTGCCGGCGCGCGACGACTGCCGGACGCAGATTCAGTGACATCGGGCAATCGCCGGCCGTCCGCAAAGCCAGCCCGACCAATTCGCCGAGTAAATGCGCCGAACGCGTCAACTCTTCCACCGGCGCCGTTGGCACGACTGCGACGTTTCGCAGCGGATTGAAATACTCCACTGGCAGCTGTAATTTTTCGCGGAAAAATTCCCGCATGTAAGGGGTGCTTGCGGTCCCGCCACAAAGAAACAGCCTCTCCGGCGCGCTTCCCTGTTGCTGGGCTCGATAATGACTGATCGAACGCATCACTTCCGCGTGAAGCCTGGTCATGGTGCTGCGCATTAATTTGGAAACCCGCGCTACCTCGGGATCTGATGGCTCGGCGTACGCGCCGCCCAGACTGACAAAGCCGTCGCGCTTCTTTCGAAAATCTGCCGCGGCGAATGGTTCACCAAATTCCTTCGCAATCGCCGCAGTTACCGAGCTGCCGCCAATTGGAATGCTTCGCGAGAAAATCTTTTGCGGCTCGACGAACAGCAAATTGGTGGTGCGGGCGCCGATATCAACAAGCAACGAGCAACCCGGTCAGCTCGCTGTAGTTGTAACGGAATGCGTTGTAGAGCGCCATGGTCGCCACGTCGACAACGGCCGTTCGCAAACCGGTCTCTTCGACTGCGCCGTTAATTTCATCCAACAAGTCTGCTTTTATCGCGACGAGCACGACCTGGATTTGCTCTTCTCCGCCTCCGCCGATCAGCTGGTAATCCCACACGACTTCGTCGATGGGAAACGGGACATTCTGTTGCGCTTCGAATCGATTATCCGCTCAATCTTTTCCTCTTCGACCGCGGGCAGTTTCACGAAGCGGGCGAAGACCGATTGTGCCGGCACGGCGTAGTTGACGGAATGGTGGCGGATCTGCATTTCGGCCATCATCTCGCGGAGAATTGAAGAAACCTGCGCGTGACGCATTCCTTCGGCCGCTGGGTCGATCACCACTTCGCGCAACCGATGATTCAACAAAACAAGTCCGCCGTGCGCCTGCGGTTCAAATTCCGCCAAGGCGATCGTCTGCGACCCAAGGTTCAAACTTACGATGCGCGAAGGCTTGGGCATTGGATCGGCAATCAGTGACTTGGCGTTTTGATTTGCGCGTAGCGATCCCAGTAAAGCGGAGCGAACGGCGTTTCGTTCTTATTCAAAACAAATCCGGAGATCGGCGACAAGGCTGCAAACCATTGTCCGGGCGCGCGCACCAGACTCGATTCATCCTTCACTGTGCCACCCTGGATGATCTGGACGGCGATATTTTGGAACGCATTCGCCAAAATCGGCCGGTTTCCGGCGAACCGGGCGACCGCCGCCGGAATGACGTACATCACGGAACGATTGGGGCCGCTCACTATATTAATATGAGTTACTTCGCCGGTCAGGAGCCGCCCGTTGAACAAAATGTAATATTTAAGAGTGAGCTCATCGGTCCACTCCGGCGCCGCATTGAACTCCACTTCGACTTCCAGCCAACGATCATTTGTTCCGCCACGATACTGCCCGATTCCATAATCGGGCGTCGGAACGATATTCCTGGTGATTTTCGTGATTTGAAATTCGCGTCCACCCGGGGCGCGGACTTGGCTGTTGGCCGTGAGCGATACGACCGCAAGACCCACAATCAAAAAACAAACCTTCTTCGTCATTGCCGGCGCTGATTTTGCCGCAGTCCGCAATCGAACATCGAGGAAAAACCGTAAGCCAAGCGCGCCGGAATCAAGTCACATTCGGGCACAATCCTAGCTCACCTCTCCGGAGCGCAATGGACAAAGCACAAGTCGACGCCCTGATCCGGGCCATGCTCGAAGCAGGCGGACGGGTATCGGACCTTCTTTTCATCACCGGTAAAGCCGCTCTCATCGAGGTGGACGGCCATTTGATCCCGTTTTCAATCAGCGGCACGAATTCGCCGATCACGACGGGATTTATTGACGCCCTGGCCGAACAAATCACCAGAAATGACCCGCGGTTGTTGTCCGATTATGAATCTACCGGGTCGTGCGATTGCAGTTATGTGGCCGAAGGCGTGGCCCGGTTCCGAGTAAATATTTACCGGGAGAACAACCGCCGCGCCATCGTCATGCGCAAACTCCAGGTCCAGATCCCGTCACTGACTACGCTGGCTTTGCCTCCAATTTTTCCGGAAATCGTCAAGGAGAGAAATGGGATCGTTCTCATCACCGGCGGAACCGGCAGCGGCAAATCAACAACCCTGGCCGCCCTGATTAACGAACTGAACCAGACTCAGCCCATTCACATCGTCACCCTGGAAGATCCAATCGAATTCGTGCATACACCGATTGAGGCGGCGATCAGCCACCGCGAACTCGGGCGAGACTTCTTCAGTTTTGCTCAAGGTTTGCGGGCGGCGTTGCGACAAGCGCCAAAGGCGATTCTTCTTGGTGAAATTCGCGATCGCGAAACGATGGAGATCGCGCTCACCGCGGCGGAAACCGGACACCTTGTTTTCAGCACGCTGCACACAATCAATGCCGGCCAAACGATCAACCGCATTCTGGGCTTCTTCGGCAAAGATGAAGAAGAGCAACTGCGTTACCGATTGTCGGACATGATTCGTTACATCATCAGCCAGCGATTGGTTCCGCAATCCAGCGGCACCGGCCGAATGCTGATCACGGAAGTGCTGGGGAGCAGCTTGAGAACGCGAGAAACAATTCGCTACGGCGAAAGTGAGGGAAAAACTTTTAATGACATTATCGACGCGGCGACAACCTTCGGCTGGCATACGTTCGACCATTGCCTGCTGAGCGCGCTCGAGACGGGAGCGATCACTCACGAGACGGCCCTACTTTATTGCACCGACAGAGGCAAAATGAGGCGCGCGCTTGATTTGCTAAGTAAACGCACCGGACGGGCTGATGATGATCCACAATCCGGGCTCAAGCTTCAAGTGACGCCAACAATAAGCGAGCGGCTGGCCCGTCAAGCCGAAGCCGCTGCAGAAGCCGTTGTTGCAACTGCCGAGGCCGCGCCGCCTGGTCGTCGAGTGATTCAGCCGCGCTCTCAACCTCGGCAATCTTCATAGATTCGAATCGGGATTGGACAAACCGCTCGACATTCTTTGATTGTTCGAATGAAACGCGCCGTTCCGCTGGGGGTCGTCGCGATTTCGTTTTGGTGGCTTGGAATTACGATTTGCAACAGCGCAACTCTAGCCGGTCAAACCGTACGGCCGGGTGGAACGCTCGATATTCGCTATCCACTCGACAAGTATTTTCAGGATTACGCCGCGAGCGGCAACAATACCCGACCCACCACCGGTCACGCGCTGATTAGTTTTCCGAAAAATTTCGATCCGGCGCGAGCGTGGCCAATTCTGATTATTGTTTCGACGGCGGACTATCACTGGACCAATGCGATGTCCGCGCCGCCGTATCAACGGGCCGGAATCAGCGAAGGATGGATCGTTCTCGCAGCGGACGCGACGATCGTTCCTCACGACGATTCAGAAGCGTGGAGAGTGGCCCTGATCGCCGCCGCACTTCAATTGCTCTACAAAAACTGGCCACAGTCGACCCACTGGCCGGTCGCGTTTGGCGGACTTTCCGGCGGCGCGAAACGAACTGGTTTCGTCGCAGCGATGTTAGAGAGCTCAAATAAAATCAAGATTTGCGGATTTTTTCTGGCGGGAATCAACGATGACCGGATCAGCGTTGCTTACCAAACGTATCATCCATCGCCAGATTTTTTGAACATTCCGATCTGGCTGAGCAGCGGAATCAGCGATCCGATCGCGCCACCTTTTAAACACGAGCACGTTCGCGCTTCACTGGTGAACACCGGGTTCAAACATGTTCGACTTGAATCGTTTGCCGGCAGTCACCAGTCGAGCCCGCCCAGGTTCAGCTCGCGTTGCGCTGGTTTCGCCAGCTCGGAAACTTCTGATTAGCAGGAGTTGCAGTGATCTGGCGCGACGCGCTACTTCAGCCGCACAAAAAACAGATCTCCCTCAGCGCTGTCGATTTTATCCCCTGTTCCCAGCCCTTGGAGTCCTTGTTCGAGAGCGCTCAGACCTTCGGAATAACCCGGCCGGCTCACGTAGATTCCTGCAAAGCCGCGATTTTTTATTTCTGCAACTGCATCCGACAGCGAGAGTTTTTCCAGTTGATGCTGCCATTGCTCCCGGGTCGGCCTTTCATTGAACCGAACGAAAATCGCAGGTGGCGCGTATACAGATACGGCCGCAAATGATCGTAGCTGGTTTCGGTCCGCAACGGCGATTCCGGGAAGTCCATGACCGGCAATTGAAAAATCATTGCGCCATCCGGCAGAACAGCTTCCATGTCCGCGACAAATTTCTGATCCGACGCAATCTGGCGGGCGACGAATGCCTTCTCATCGTGTGACACGGGCCGTGGAACTTGATCGAAGAAAATCAGCACACAGCACGTGGCCACGGCGAGGAATGAGAACGGCAGTTTACCAAACCGCCGGCTACACAACTCCACAGCGTAGAGCAGAGAGATAGCGAGAATGACAATGCTTAGCCGGCAGCCGCCCCTCAGATAAGTGAAACCCATCGCGGCACCGATCGCGTTCAAGCCTCCAGTTGAAAAGAAAATGAAGATCCAAAGCACTTGCAGCGCCGCCACAGGAACGCGGCGTGATTTGATCGCGGCATACAACGCGCTAAAAACCAGAGTCGCCAACGATATCGTCCCGATGATTCCAAGGTAGGAACCTTCGTCATGGAGAATGGCAACGCTCCAACGCCATTGGGCGAACTGCCGAAACAGCGACCATTGATGTTCGAATGGCGGGACAAAAAGATCGAGTGCTTTGAGGGCGTACAGTTCCACCCATTGAAACTGGCGGACAATTGCGCCGTGATTCCGGCCAGCCTGGTGTTGATAGAACCAGGAATTAAGATTGATCAGAACAAAAGCCGATACGGCGGCTCCCAATCAGTGACAATCCGGACAGCAATCGATTCAATTTGCCGGTGCGAATCCACATCGCGGCAGCCGTGAACAAAACGATCTGACAAAAAGTGACTGAATAATATGGATTCAGCAGGCCGGTTAGAAAACTGAGCCCGATGGCAAACCAGAAACGCTTCGAGTTGTACGGAATTCCCGATTCGTCGGTCAGCCAACTCCATACGACAAGAAACAGCGGCACGTGCCAGCACAACGCGACCATTGGGTGGTCCGGTGATTGCGAAAAGATGAATGAGGCCAATCCAAAGGCGAGCGCGCCGGCAAACGACCAAACAATCTCGATCTTCCGATATCGCGCGACGCAATAGAAGGAGAGACCGGAAAGCAGATGCCAGGTGAGAAGGGATAGATTGAGCGCGGTAAAAATTCCCACGCCGCGAGCCAACAAGCCGATCAGGTAGAGCGGGACATACTCCAGATAAGGCCAGTCATTCCAATCTGCCTCATACGGTGCGCCCAGCTCCGGAACAAATTTCGAAGTAAACGGCGCGAAATGGCCGTCCCTCGCTGCCCGCACAAAAGCCGCATAAACAAGAATGTCGGATTGATCTCTTCCGGCATAAGGACCTGCATAAGTAGTCGGCCGCTGCCAATCGCTTCGGGTCCACATCGAATTGGCGTAACACCAACTCGTCGCGATCACGGCCAGGAGCAGAATAATTGCGACGACCTCGGACCAAAGTTCTTTCCGCGATCTTACCGGCAAATGCCTCGCGGAGCTGCTGTGAACTAACGCCGGCGGCGTAAATTCGGCAGTATTCATGGTAACGCGTTGGAACGACCGCCCAAGCGTCCGCAAAAAAAGACGCACCCGTCCTGTAGCAGTTTGGGGAAAAACACGGCTTGCATCTATTTTGCACGTGTTCGGCTGAAAAACGCAAGCCCTATGTCACTGTCGCCGGGCTGACTTCATGAAATGAAGTCCAATCGCGCAACGCTCGTAGCGACGTAACAACTCCTAATGTCTCAACATCTTCTGGCGCGATTGGTGCTTTTTTAACAGCAGTCGCGATGAAAAAATTACTCGCCCTGTTTCTGATCGCTCTGGCCGCCGCCTTCTACATGGGATATTCCCCGGTTGATTTTATTCCGTCGTTTCAAGCCAGCAGTGCTCCACCGCCAAAAGCACGACGCGCTCAGCCGCCGACCGAACAAACTCAAAACGCCGCGCCTGCGCCACAAACCGGAGGGAGCACTGTTATCGCAGGAAGCTCGGAGGACGGCTCGTTGGAACATCGCTGGAAAGCATTTCCCAGCTCATCCACAACAAAACCGTAGCTTTCGTTAGGCCGCGATCTCCCGATCAGGTTGGTCTTTTGGTGCCGATTCCAAAGACTTCGTTCGGAAAGAGTCACTTCTTACTTTTGCGGACCTCATAACGCAGTGCCACTGTGCCGGTCTTGTAAGCTTTGACCTCTATCAGATGAAGAGCAATTTCGCGATCAAGCTTCTCGAAGAACTGTATTCCATCACCAATTAAAACTGGCAGAACGGAATAGCGGACTTCGTCAGCGAGTCCGAGGCGGAGACAATCGCCAGAAACTTTACCACCGCCAACAAACCAGATGCTTCGGAACGCTGTTCGGAGTCGGCCATTCACCAATTGCGGCAAGATCGCCTGAGTAGAACTGAACAGTCTCCCGGTTTCGCCGCAGATCGCGATGAGTGAGAACAAAGACAGGTTTGTCGCCATAGGCCCAGCCGAATCCCTTGGTCTCAAAATTCAACGCCGTCTCATAAGTCCGCGATCCCATCACATAACAGTCGATCGTGTTGAGAAACTCCTCGACGGATTTCGGCTCAAGAGTTTCGCCGCTGGCGAATTCATCTGAGATTTCCATCCAGTCGACGCTCCCGTCTTTGCGGGCGACAAAGCCGTCCAGGCTCGCGGCCATGTGAATCGTCACGCGAGAGCTATTGTTTGGCATTTTCCAGTTTCGGCAGATCGAGGCGAAGAATGTATTCTTCGGTTTCTTCGTCCCGGCCCTCAGCGAAACCCTTGTCTTGTCCGGCGATTTTAAAACCGCATTTTTGCAGCACTCTTATCGACCCTATGTTGTCGGTTGCTGTTCTGGCGAAAATCGGCCGATCGACCACAAGCTCGAGCATCCTCTTAAGCGCTTGAGTCGCCAATTCCCTTCCCCAAAACTCCCTTCCAACCCAATAAGTCACTTCCATGTTTGTTCCATTCGGATAACAGGCGACGTGGCCAACGACTTGTCCCCGTGCAACAATCGTTTTCGTTATATTTTCTGACGAATTTAGAATTTTATTCCAATGTGCCTCAAAGGCAGCTCTGTCCTGTCGATCTTTTCGCACGAACGCAGCCATTCGACGCGCGTCCGGGTCGAGCTGTTGCTCGAAGAAAATTGAAATGTCGGACGGTTCTACATTTCGAAGCGTGATAGGAAGTGAACTACTTTCCATCGCTTGGGGAGCTCGATTTTCCGGTGCGCTTTGATCTGTCATGAAATCGCATTGAAACGTTCGCTGCATCGATTGGTTAGGCGAATTCAATTTTCCGAAGCATGACCACGGATTCTTTATCGCCGACCTCGCGCTCATATATCGCCCATCCGTTCTTTTCATAAACTGGAGCGGTCACAGCGAGGCAGTCGATGAAAAGGCCTTTGATGCCTGCTCGCGCAGCGATCGAAGCGGCTTCATGGAGGATCATCGAGGCAATCCCTCGGCGACGAAAGTCCGGCCTGACGTAAACTGCAGCCACCCAGGGCGCATATTGGGGTCGATGAATGCAATCGTTTTCGATGACGCAGCAACTTCCAACCGGTTCGCCCTCGGCCAGAGCGATCACGCTATATGGCACAGCATCCAGTTTCGTGTGAGTTCGAAGCCAGCTGAGAACAAGCTCGAGCGAGTCGCATCGCTTGCTCCACCATTCTTCGTAAATCCAGCGCCCAACAGTTTCGAGGTACTCTGGGGACTCGGATAGCTGTTTAAGAACAATGGTCATTCGGCGGGGCATTATCGCTTACGAGAACTAGATCCAAATGATGAGTCTTTAAAGGCACAATTCACGAACCTAATAAGCTTTCGGTTCTCGTTTGATTTCACTGCCCACAACCTGCACAAAGATTTCGCTTTCATTCGCCAAATACCGGACTTAGATCGACAACCGGGCAACGTCGGCCGGGTTTTCGACGAAAATCTTTATGCATTCGAAGAACTTTGTCGCCGTTTTTGCTGTCGCCTTTCTCACTTTCGCCGCGCCGATTGCGCGGGCCCAGGATGATGCCGCGCTTGTTGCAGACAATCTCGCCTACAGCCGCGAGTTTTACGCAGGCGTGCATTTCGTCGCAATCGTGACCTTGCCCGCATCGTTCGCCTACGATCGTTATCCCGACAACGGGCCCGAACGGATTCGGTGCGACCAGGGAACCTTTGCTCGCAAACATGGAAAGCCGTGGTTGAAATCAAACGACTGGGGCGAATCCGGTCAGCCGGCTGGCAAGGAAATTTCGCGGAGACTGGACGGCTGGGTCAGGCTGATTGACGCGGCATTCAATCCCGCACCCAGCGGAATCAAGCTGGCGAACAAATCGCAGGAGGACGGCCGAGAAGAGTGGCTGTTTGAAGTGCGCTCAGCGAATCCGAAAGGATCGCCGACAAAATTGCGGTTCGCGAAACCGCTTTACGACAAAAACGAAAGCGTTTTGCTTCACGGCTTTGATGCGTCCATGAAATTGGAAGGCGACAAAGTCGTTGCGGCAGCCGCGACAAATCGTGCGCAATTCAGCTTCGGTTATCTCGTTCCGGTTAACGGCGGCGAATTCGAGTTGTCGGAGCGCGCGTGGGAAGATCTGGAATCACCCAAAGACGCGCCGTTGATCGAGCCGAAGATCGGGCTGAGTCCGAAAGACGCCGACGGTTACGTAACTCGCGCCGAAGCTCGCTCACACAATGGAGACGTGAACGGCGCGATTGCCGATCTCGGACGCGCTATCGAGCTCGATCCAAAATCGGCTACCGCCTATTACAACCGTGCCCTCGCGAAACGGGACAAGCGTGACTTCGACGCCGCGCTGACTGACTTCAATCGCGCGATCGAGCTGAAACCAAACGACCACGAATTCTACAACGAACGTGGAATCGCCAGGCGCGGCAAAGGAGATAATGACGGTGCAATTGCCGATTACACGAAGTCGATTGAGCTCGACTCGAAGAATGCGGAGTTCGCTTACTTTAATCGCGCATTGGCGAAGAATTCAAAAGGCGACAAAGAGGGTGCGATCGCCGATTACAACAAGGCGATTGAAATTAATCCAAAGAACGCAAACACCTACAACAACCGCGGTAACCTGAAAAAAACCAAGGGTGATTTGGATGGCGCGATCTCGGATTTCACCAAAGGGATCGAGATCAATCCGAAGATCGCGCTGATTTACAAGAATCGGAGCGATGCCAAAAAGGCGAAAGGCGATGTTGCGGGCGCGGAAGCGGATTTAAAGAGCGCGACCGAAATCGACCCGAATATCGCGCGCTGATATCTGCAGGAAGACGGAAAGATCGGCAAAGTATTGCTGTCGAACTATATCGGCTATCGATGTATGATCTTGACATCTTTTGGTAAAAACAAAAGTATTGCGACCGTTTCCGCCCGGTTCGCAAATGGACGTACGCGGTGGAACTCCATAACTCTTCAACCCGCCATGAAAAACCTCGTAAAACTGCCTTCACATTCGACTATCCAGACGAACTCTAAATCAGGCCTGCTCGATCTGCGTCTTGCCATCATTTTGTGCATCTGCTTGAGCGGCGCGTGTCTATCGATCTTTGCTCGTACCCCGAAGATCGCGCCCAAGCAATTGACGCGTACCCAAGCCGTGATCGTAACCTCACAAGCGACGGGGACGGCTACTTTCAACCCCATCGGATTTCTGCCGGGCGATAACGATTCACAGGTTCGGGCCACGAACGCCGATGGCTCGGTCGCGGTGGGCGCGAGCGGCTTTGTCTCATCGAATATAAATACCACCGGGCGGATCGGCGTAGAATGGACGCCGGGCGGAGGCCTGGTCGCACTGCCGCCAATTGCAGCTGATGGCACGCACCAAACCGGCACGCCATTCATCACCGCCAGCGACATCACAGCGACTGGCAGTTGGATCGCTTATCGCGCGCGGCCGGGCGGAAATGGGCGGCGTGAAGCGGTAATTTGCAACAGCGATTTCTCCCAAGTAATTCCGCTTGGACGATTGGGGACCAATGTCGGTTCGAGCGCGAATCAAATCAGCGATGATGGGAGTATCGTGTTTGGTTTCGCAGATAATCTGGAAGCGTTTCGTTGGACGCAGGCGACCGGAATGCAACAAATCGCGGAACCGCCGCTGGCTGATCCCGCGAATCAATATCACATTACCCAGTCGACTGGACGCGGTTGCTCGAGCAACGGCAATGTGAGTGTGGGGCAAATGGGGACCTATGACGCAAACACCGATGCCGAGCTCGATATTCAGGCGTATTTCTGGACCGGCAGTAGCGCAAGCACGCCGCTGCAATTGTTAGGCTATCTGCCCGGCGGCACGCGCAGCGCGGCGGAGGCAGTCTCCGCTGACGGGTCGACCGTATTCGGCGTGAGCAGTTCGAGTAATGTTCCGGCTACCTTCGACGTAAATGGTAATTGGAACTACAACGGCGAGCTTTTTTTGTGGACCACGAGCAGCCCGACCATGACCGCGCTCGGCGTGCCGGCCGGTTATGATATCTTCGAAAATCTCGCAGGCATGAGTGCCGACGGTGCGTTACTGGCGACGATCGCCGCCGATTCCACGGGTCACAACCCGGATTCGTTCTTTGTTATTAAAACTGCGACGAAGGAAGCTTTCGACGCACATGATCTTTTGGTGGCAGCCGGCGCCGGACCGGACATTTCCGGTTGGTCCGAATTTGCGCCCTTAGGTATTTCCGACAATGGCGACACTCTGTTCGGCTCCGCGATTGATCCGAACGCGCGGGAGCAGGGATGGGTGGCCAATTTCCCTATTGGTTACTTGCGCAATGTGCAAACCTTCACCGCGTCTGACCCGAACGCGGATGTGAACATTGCTTCCGGCGATTTAGTTGGCCGTGACGGCGACTATTCCAGCAATAGCCTGACCATCGGTTCAACAGGCGGCGGCATCTCGCGTCGTCTGAAGACGGGATCGGCTACAGTTAGCGCAGCATCATTGACGGTCAGTGGCACCGCGACGCTTTCCGTGAGCGGCAATCTCACTGTCAATTCAGGCAGCACTCTTAATGTAATCGGAGCAGCGACCGTTAGTGCCGGGTCCCTGGATTCTGGCCTCTGGCGCAACCCTTGGAGTCGAGCTTAACGCGGATGCGGAAAGCATTAACCGCGTGACCGTCGGCGGATCGGTCGACCTGACCGGGTCCCCAGACCTAGACGTTATCCTGACCTATGGGCCTGCCGCCGGCACCGCATTTACGATCATTCACAATACCTCTGGCCAACCGATTCAGGGTCAATTCACGGGCTTTCCGGAGAACGGCACAGTTCTAATCGGGGAGTCTCGAGGGCTGCGTGCAACCTATTCCGGGGGCACCACCGGACAGGATTTTGTACTCACGGTTTTGCCGCCACCGCCCGTCACCAGCGCGGCGTCTCGAATGACTAATCAGGCAGGCACCTTTGATCTGCCACTGCCGCTAACGGGTTCGCCTGGAATCGAATGTCGATCGAGCAACTCGTTAGGCTCAGGTAATTACACCATGGTGGTTAGTTTTGCGAACACCTTAGTCAGCGTCGGCAATGCGACTGTGAGCAGCGGCGTCGGATCAGTTAGTTCGAGCACGATTGGTCCCGCCGCGAACCAATACACAGTTAATCTGACCGGTGTCCAAAATGCACAACGAATTACAGTGACCTTGACGAGTGCTATTGACGTCCAAAACAATGCCGGCGATATCCTCGTGCCGATGGGAGTTTTGATTGGCGACACCAACGCTGACACTTTTGTGGACGCGATCGACACGGCTCAGACCAAATCGCAAGCGGGGCACGCCGTGACCAACTCGAATTCGCGTGAAGATGTCAACGCCGACGGTTTCATCGACGCGATCGATACCGCCCTCGTAAAATCGAAGTCGGGGACAGTCTTGGGTTCCAGTTCACCCAAGCCATCATCGTCGAAACAATCGAAACCGCAAAACCCTTAGCCGAAATTATGGCCTAGGGAATAATGTGGGGGCGGCCTCAGTGCCGCGATTGCAGTCGAAAGATCGGGACACTGAGGTCCCTCCCACATTTCAGTGGCCGTTCGCGCGGGACGGCGCCGCTCCAGGCAGCACCGAGCCCGATTTCGATTTCACCAGCGCGACGTCAATAGCGTCGATGAATCCATCAACATTAACGTCTTCACGGAAGTTTGACTGCGTCAGGGTATGGCCGGCCTGCGATTTGGTTTGCGCTGTATCGATCGAATCAACGAATCGGTCCGCGTTTGTGTCGCCCACCAAAACACCCATTCCGACGGAGACGCTGCCAGTGCCGCCAAACGTATCGATTACGTTATTGAGCTGGACGTTGAGAGTTTGCGCAGTCGTGATTCCGGTCAGGTTCACGGTACATTGATTCGCGTTCGGTCCGGCAACAACGCTGCCACCGGTCGTCGGAGTAGTTCCACAGTTCGAAATATTGTTTGTGAAAGTGAAGACCACTGAGTAGTGCCCGGTTGGAACGCCGCGGCGCGATTCCACGGCAGGATTACCAGTTAGCGGAAGATTAAGATTGAACGTGCCATTGCCCCCATGAACCAAACGTGAAACGGCCGAACTAAGCGCCGGAGTCGTAGTGGGCGTAGGTGTCGGGGTTGGCGTTGGAGTAGGTGTGAAAGTAGCAGTTGGTGTAGGTGTAGGACTAACTACTGGTGTCGCTGTCGGTGTAGGAGTAGGACTTGGGCTACAATTTCTTCCACAAGGACTGGCAGACGGAGTTGGCGTAGGTGTCGGACTAGGAGCTGGAGTGGGTGTTGGTGTTGGCGTAGGAGTAGGAGTTGGGCTCGCTCCACCAGTTATCGTCAAAATTCCATTGCCAGTCGCCGATTGGCCGTCAGGATTAGTGATCGTGACGTTTTGCGCTCCATTGGCCGCGCCTACCGTGTTAACATTGAGCGTAACATGGGTCGGATCGGTGTAAGTCACCGAGTTGACGGTAACGTTACCGCTCACACTCGCACCGATCCGCTTGGCAAAGCCGCTGCCCGGATCAAAGAATCCCGAACCGGACGAGGAAGTGCCGGTAATGTTTACATTGGCGGAGGCTTGTCCGGCCGCCAGAGTTCCGCCGGAGGTTGGTTGCGCCGGGGGCGGCGCCAGCAACTTCACAACTTCAACGCCATACGTGCTACCTCCGTCGCACCACTCCTGGACTGTCCACATCGTCATGTCGTCACTCGGATCGACACTGGTAAAAGAGTAATCGCCCCATCGGTGCGGACTATTACCGTCGCCCGGATTGTAGGTGTCAGTGCTCGATGTAAAAATATTCGGCGCGTCCAATGAGCCGAGTGGGTCGGTTACGAGCCGTCCGGTTGATCCGGCATTCGCATTGAAATTGGAGCCTGCGGTGCTAAACCCAATCGCGGCGTGTCCCTGTCCAGAGACAACAATAGACGGAATCCAGTACCACCGAGCCGCCGCAACCGAAGCAGTCGAATCGAAAATAGTTCCGGACTGATTCACCGTCGGCGTTCCGGTGTTTGCCGGCACAATCAGGTCATACCACCGGGCGGCATCGCGGCTGTTTGGGTCGCAAACATTACTCGGGCACGAATCTGCGATACCGCTCGATTGAACTAGAATATTATGCGCTGTCCACAAGTGGCCGTTGCGAATGTGCGCGGCAAAAAGCCGGTCGTCCAACGCATCCAGATTAGTAGACGTAGGACAATTAAACCCGCTGCAGGCAGAGGGGACATCATTTGGAAGCTGCGTCGCGTTTACCGTAATCAGGATATTACCGGAAATGGCTGGGGTGCCGCCCGGATTACTGATGCGTCGCAGAACCAACTCGCCAAAAGCGCTGTCGCTTACTCCGATGAAATAGCCTTCAGTTGCATTGGGATCGTAGTTGTCCACGCCACGCGGGCTATCAGGTCCGTCGGACGGCGATCCGCTGATCAGGCCGCGAAATGCCGTGACTACGATTGGTCCGGCGCCAAGCACCGAGCTCTTCTGAACAACAAAAGCTGCGGTATTGAGGAAAGCTCCAGTTGAAGCCGTTAACATGTTGCCGCCGATGTAGAGCGCGTTGGCATCGACCCCCAGTGAATCGTAGTCAATGGCCTCGCCGGTATCGCCGCCGCCAACAGTATTTTGCTGGATAAAGAAAAATGTCCAAGTAGTGCTGTTGCTAATCACGCCGTTGCTCGCAGCATCAGAGACGGCGAGAAGAACCCGGTTCGGCATATTGCCGAAGTGACTGGCATCACTACCCGGAAGATCGATCATTTGCAGGATCCATCGTTTCGATAGCCGGTCGTAGCGGATTTGTGGATCGCTGGTAGTATTGACCTGGTTACCCGACACTGGAGTCATTACGGACGAGAAGAAAACGTCGGGATCAACATTGAGAACACCATCGGCAACACCGGTCGTCTTGTTGAAAGTGCGAAGCCGACCGTTGACGAGAATTACGAACTGCGATGGACCGGCCGCGCCCATTGAATCGGGCGGGAATGCAGCCGTTTCAACGGGCCCCGTTACGGCGTCCCATTGCAGACCAATGGTTTGAGAAAAACTTGGACTGCTGACCGGTCCGGCACTCGAGTTCGACGCGTTGTTTGTCGCCGGAGGAAATTGGCTATCAAATTTCGACGCCGGATTTTGCGGACGGTTTGCGCGACCCGGAATTACAATCTCACGTTTCGTGAAAGTGTTCTTCTTCGGTCCCCTCGCCGCCTGCTCGGTCATGATCTGCGTGACGGTGCGATCAACTCCTTTGTTGCCGCTCACGGGCGTGCCAAGCGTGAATCCGTTGTTGCTGGTAGCCGGCTGGCCAAAACCCGCGACACCGAGAATGACCGTTGCCGCGACGAGTGCCGGGGCGAAGAGCCGGCGAGTGATCATAGACTTAGGAAAAGGCATAAATTAGGGCGAATTGGTTGAGATTAGCGGTGAGCGGCTACCGTTACGCCATAAATCTTAGGGCAAAATTGTGGACCGCGGCAACTGCTAGTCGTTCCCGGATCGCAATCGCCGGGCATGCCGGATGGAAGAGACGCGATCTGAGGAGAACGACGCACTGGCGTTCTTAACGCGACCCTGGCAGCCGGTCAAATAATTTCCTGCCTGAGACGTAAAATGTTGGCCGGTGCCGTATACTTTACCGGACGGCTCCCGCAGTTTTAACTGCGGCCCTCAGTTGCGTGGTTTGACGGAGCCAAGCCACACCCGCGCGGACAAGGCGTGGGTGTTGGAGTCGGTGTTGGAGTTGGTGTTGGAGTCGGTGTTGGTGTTGGTGTTGGTGTTGGTGTTGGTGTTGGTGTTGGTGTTGGTGTTGGTGTTGGTGTTGGTGTTGGTGTTGGTGTTGGTGTTGGTGTTGGTGTTGGTGTTGGTGTTGGTGTTGGTGTTGGTGTTGGTGTTGGTGTTGGTGTTGGCGTTGGTGTTGGTGTTGGTGTTGGACTTGATTAGGTGTTGGTGTTGGTGTTGGTGTTGGTGTTGGTGAAGGCGTCGGCGTGGTTAAAACGGTGCCGGACTTCGATTTCACTAGCGCGACATCAATCGCATCGATAAATCCGTCGGCGTTTACGTCTTCGCGGAAATTCGATTGACTCACGGTATGTCCTGACTGCGATTTGGTCTGCGCCACATCAATAGCGTCGACAAAGCCGTCTGCGTTCGTGTCGCCGATCAAGAAGCCAACGGCAACCGAAATGCTTCCACTATTGTTTAGAGTGTCGACAACATTATCGAGCTCGACGTTTAACGTTTGCCCGTTAGGCACGCCGGTGAGATTCAGGGTGCACTGATTTGTATTTGGACCAGCGGCAACCGTACCGCCAGCGGTCGCAGCTGTTCCGCAACCGCTCACTTCGTTCGCGAAGCTAAATACGATCGAAAAACTCCCATTCGCGCCGCCCCGACGACATTCAATCGACGGCGTGCCGGTCAACGACAGATTGAGATCGAACGCTCCGGCCGATCCGTGCGTCAGGCGCGAGCTAGCCGCAAGTAACGGCGGAACAGTGGCCGAAAAAGTTTCGATTAGAGTTTGAAAGGTCGAACTCAGATAGTTGCCGACGGTCCAGCACTGCGATGTTGGAATACACGTGATTCCATAGAGTAACCTCTCAGATGGAGGTTCGGTATAGAGCGAACTGATCTGCCATGAGTTACCATCCCAATGTTGAATAAACGTCTGGGTTCCACCGACGGCAGGAATGTACAATGCCGTTGCCCAGCAATCCGAGCTCGACTTACAAGCCACTGCGGTGAGTTGGCCACTATTTGAGTTGCCCGCGTTTGGCGAGGCAACAATTTGCCACGCTGTTCCGTTCCAGTGTTCGGTCAACGTTTGCGCCGCGCTAGCGGTGAAACTTCCGACAGCCCAGCAGTCCGATGCTGAAAGGCACGTTATGGAGTTCAAGGAATTCGATTGTGATGCGCTCGTGTTTGAAGACGTCACTATAGACCAAGCACTGCCATTCCAGTGTTCAATCAATGTCTGAACATGACTACTCACTCCATTGTATCCTTGCCCGACAGTCCAGCAATCCGAGAATGAATTGCACGTCAGGCCGTAAAGGTTACTGCTTTGGCCAATGCCATTGCTGGGATTAGGGGAGGTAACGATCGACCAGGAGATACCATCGAAGTGTTCGATGAGCGTTCGCTCAGCGCTAAAATTATTGTTGTAATAATAACCACCTGCCCAACAGTCCGACGCGGAGTTGCACGAAACGCTTACCAACTTGGCGTAAGCTGCGGCCGTGGGCGCCGGAGAGCTAACAATCGACCAAACAACTCCGTTCCAATGTTCAATCAATGCTTGTGCATCTTGGCCACTGGAATAACCGACAGCCCAACAATCGGACGAAGATGTGCATGCAATTCCTTGCAGATAGTTGATGGATGTAGGAGTTACATTCGGAGCATCAACGAGCGACCATGACGTTCCGTCCCAATGTTCAGCCAGGTTTTGATCCCCGTGGCCATTAGGGCCTTCGTGATCATGAAACCCTACCGCCCAGCAGTCCGATACGGACAAACATGTAACGACAGATAGCTGGTTGTCCCGAAGGCCATCATTAATGTTAGGCGAACTGACAGTCGACCATGCCGCACCATTCCAATGGTCCGCCAACGTCTGATCAGCTCCAACGAAAGAACCATGCCCGACCCCCCAGCAATCTGTCGTTAACGTGCAAGCGATACTAAAGAGTGCGCCCGCATTGGGTGTTGTGACGATTGACCAGCTGGTCCCATCCCATCTTTGTGCAAGTGTGCCCGAGTAATTAAAGGCCCCGACGGCCCAGCATTCAGAACTCGAAATACACGTCACGCCATATAGCACATTGTCTAATGTCGTATTCGTACTCACATTCGGGGACTGCGTGATCGCCCAGGTCACTCCGTCCCAGTGCTCGATAAGGGTCTGGTATCGATCGTTGATGTAACTTCCGACCGCCCAACAATCAGATCCAGAGGAGCATGTTACGGACTGCACGAAGTTATCGGAATTACCTGCATTCGGCGAGTTTACGATAGTCCAAGAGTTTCCATCCCATTGTTCGATAAGCGTTTGGTAAATTCCCGACGTGCCATATTGGTCACCAACAGCCCAACATTGGACACCTGAAGAACACGTTATTCCGTACAAGTAGCTATAAGTCGGGGATATCGAGTCTGGCGACGAAATAACTTTCCAAGAGATTCCGTCCCATTTTTCGATCAGCGCGCGATCCAAGGTCCCATCATTGTAGTATCCGACAGCCCAGCAGTTGGAAAACGAAGAACAGGTCACGGCCTGGAGCGAATTTGCCGATGCGCTCGCGTTGGGTGAATCGACAATGAGCCAAGCGGTGCCATCCCAATGCTCGATCAACGTTTGTCCAACATTGGAATCATTCGTGTAAGATCCGACCGCCCAACAGTCGGATGCCGAATTACACGCGGCGGCGTCTAGCAAATTATGTTGGCTGCTTTTCGTGTTCGGCGACGAAACTACTGACCATGAATTCCCATCCCAATGTTCGATTAGCGTTTGAATGGTGCCGCTGCTTGAATCTCTGTTCCCGACTGCCCAGCAATCAATATTTGAATTGCACGCCGCGGCGTTTAAATCGTTAAACTCGGGGCCGTCATTAAGGTTGGGAGAAGGGACGACAGCCCAGCCGGGACCAGAATTCGTTTTGGGAGAGGGCGACAGTGGCGCTTTTCTCTTCGGTGTCCCGCTAACACCGGCAACGGCGAGGGAAATTGAAGTGATAACAAGAATCGCGCCGACGAGAGCCCGCGGCGTGAAATAACCAGACTTCTGAGAGGGAAACTCGCATAAAGGGAATTCATTTTTACGCCACAAAACATCGGATTCGCAAGAAGTTTTTCCTTTCGTGGCGGATAAATTCCGACACGGTAACGACTTGTAGGAGGCAGCGAACCTTATTGACCTCGCGACGGCTTGCGCGGTTTCGGTCTCGGCCCTGACGAAGCCGGTTTCGCAGGAGACGACGACGAGCTCAATACCGTCCCCGATTTCGATTTCACTAGCGCGACATCGATCGCGTCGATGAATCCGTCAACGTTGACGTCTTCACGGAAGTTCGACTGAGTGACGGGATGACCTGATTCCGATTTGGTTTGCGCGGTGTCGATCGCATCGACAAAGCCGTCGCCGTTGGTATCGCCGACTAACACACCCATCGTTGCGGAGAAGGTGCCAACGTTCGAGTTCGAATCAGTGACCCCGGTTAGCGAAACGGTTACGTGCTGACCCGTTGGAACATTCACTCCACCGAACATTGGTTCGCGTTCGGTCCGGCGCAATCCAGTGCCGATATTGGAACGCCACAACTGGTCATCGGGTTGGTGAAAGTGAACACCATTTTGTAGGAGTTACTTGCGTTCCACCGCTGCGACATTCGATTGCGCTGCCGCTGGTGATATCGAGATCGAAGCGTGCCGGCCGATCCGTGCGTCTTGCGCGAGACCGCATTCGTCAGATTCAACAACGGCGCGGACGGCAGCGGCCAAACATAAGCTCCGCGACTCCGGGTCCAGACCGAAAGCGTGGTGTTGCCACGATCGATCTGCATGTCCCAAATCATCGCGTGCGGCAAACCGTTGTCGAAACGATACCAGGTCGGCGACGCTGCCGTGACGTCGTTAGTATAATAAAGACCCCAATCCGTTCCGGCGAAGATCTGCTGCGGGAATTTCGGATTTGCGATGATCGAATCGACCGGAATGTCCGGGAGATTTCCGGTTTTGTCTGTCCAAGTGAACGTCGCGCAATCAGCGGTGCAGACCACCCGGAAAACGTGCCCGGCGTCGTCGGCGTGTTGGCGTTGAATCCGCCGACTGAAGCGTAACCGATCGGCGCGGTCGTAGTTGTTGGATCCATCGCCACATCGAGGATCGGCCGATTCGGAAGAACTGCGTTCGCATTTGTGAGATCAACCCAAGTCGCCAATCCACCAACCGCCAAACCGTGTCCGTATTGAACGTTGCCGTCGTTCGTTCCGACCATCGCGCGCGTTTGATCCAGCGGTTCGAACGCGAGCTGATTAATATAGGAGCGATCAGCAAGCGTTCCCTTCACCAGACTCATGCTTACGGGAGCCCAAGAGTTGCCGGACGTAAGAGTTTCCCAAACGCGTGTCGTGCCCACAATCAAATGTCCGCAACCACTCGGCGGACAATCGGTGACGGGATTGCCCGGGGTGCCTTTGTAAATTTCGTAAGGAAGGACGAACGACTGCGTGTCTGGCGAAATCGGATTGCTCCACGGACTCGAGTCAGGCACCCAATTCGCGTTCGGTGTCGTGCAATCGCCTAACGTGTTGTCGCAATAATTTAGCTGGCCGCCGTTGTTGCCCTGCCAAAAACGTCCGCCAACCGGATCGATGCGACCAAAGAAACCATCACCGCCCATGCCCATCTGCCACTGGACCGGGCCGGTCGGTGTGCCGGAGAAAGTCACCGAGCTCGCGCCGTTGTCCTGTGCGCCCCCGTTTGCCTGCGGCGCAGCCGATGTCGCGAAATTCGCGCTGATGTCGCCTGAATAAAATTCAATCGTGTTCAAACCGTTATCCATGTTGAACCAGGTCGGCTTGGTAGTTCCGTTCGCAACGTTGGCGTTCGTTGTCGCGTAAACACCGCCATCGCTGCCCGCCAGCAAAGTGCTCGATGAGCCCGGCAGGAACGCCAACGCGTGCTGATCAACGTGAACGACTTCGGTGCCACCGCTGTAACCGCACGTGGTGTCGCTCCACGAAGTCTTTCCATTTTGCCAAAACCAAATTTCGAACGTGTCGAAGAATGCGCGATCCGGATTGTTCGGATCGATCGCGATGCCCTGATCGTACCAATTCTGGTTGTAATCGCCCGCGCTGGCGTTGCAATCGGTCAGCGAAGCTCCGGTGGATCCGGGAATCTGGGTCCAGGTCGTTCCGCCATCAGTGCTGCGCCAGGCCGCGAGTTCGCAGCCTGTTCCACCGCAACTTGCCTGGCTTTCAATCGCCTGGACCTGCGCGTAAATGTAATTCGGATTGCTCGGCGCGACGGCCATGTCGATTCGGCCTAACTTGTTGGTACTCGAGTTGACACAAGTGCTCCCGCCAATCGGCATGTTGCATGCAGCACCGCTGGTTGCGTTCGTTCCAGTCCAACCATTCGCGTTTGTGGTGATCGGCGTGAAATCGGTCGGGCAACCGCTCGCCGGCATCGTTCCTTTGTAAATGCCGTTCGCGCCGTTCTGATTGAGATTGTATTGCACGCGCGTGGCGAATGCCGCGGGTGCCGACAGCCGCGAGAATTCGCGTGATGCCGCCGATGTTGGTGAGCTCGAGGCCGGTTATGTCATGCCGCTGAGTGCTGAAATTATCCGGCGTGCACGGTCCGGCCCAGTTGTTGCCGCCGTCGTAGGAGAAGTAGAGGCCGGTTTTGGTTCCGGCGACGACGTTATTGCTGTTGTTCGGATCGACCCGAACTTTTCCGACGGCATTGTATTGCGGGAATTGGCCGGCCGCTTCCGGGAACGCCATTCCAAAAACATTTGCGCCCACCATCGTCCAGTGCGCGCCCGCGTCGGTGGATTTCAAAATTCCCTGACTGCCCATCGAGAACGAACCGTAATTCAAATCGCCGGTCCCAGCGTAGACCGTGTTGTGATTGTTCGGATCAATCGTGATCGAATCGATGCTGATCGTCGAAAGAAGCGGACCATCTGTCGTGGGAGTCCAGGTGGTCGAACTGCTGCAACAGTTCGTCGTTTTCCAAACCCCGCCCCCGTCGGAACCGAGATAAGCGACAATACTGCCATTTGTTGTCGTCGTCGGGTCCACCGCGATGCTGTTCACCCGGCCTTCGGTTTTCGAGTAATCATAACAGCCCGAGCAGCCAGTCATTTGCAACGGAGCCGGACCAAGCGCGGTGAATCCGCTCGAACTCAGAGCCAATGGCGAAACTCCCGCCGCTTTGTCGATCCCGACCGGACCTTTGAATGGAATTCCCGCGGGAATGGCACGTTCAATCACCGAATCCTGGACTGCGGCCTGGCGAACCCATGCTGGATCGAACACGCCCGTCGGATACGTGACGCGATTGTACCACTCTTCTTCGATCCGGTTTAGTTCTTCGCCGCGCTCGCCCTGAACGGGCATGTATCGTGGACGATCGACGTCGCCGTGTGCGCGGATGGTTTTGGCGAACTGGGCTGGCGAGAAACTGAACTTAGCCAGGCAAATGCCGATGGCGCAAAGAAACAGCGCCGCCAGGACCCGGAATTGGAAGAAGCCGGAGAGACCGGTACGTGATTTTTTCATAGAGCTCTACCGGTCAAATCGTTTGAAACATCAAAGCGGCTGTATCAACGAATAATTCAAGTACAAGCTCGGTTCGCTTAGGACGAGAACTCCCGTTACCGCAGGAAGTCGCCGGAATTTGAGCCAACAACCGCTTGTCGCCAACGTTGATCAAACCGTCAGCGTTATTTCGTCAAAACTCTGAGCAGTTCATCACGATGCGGCCGCGACAGATCTCACTGTGACAAACGAGTTTGCACTTTTCCGGCACGACCATTGATCCGCAAACCGGGCAATTGATCGTGTCCGATTGTTTCGCGGGGACGACGTCGGCGTTTGTGACTGTCGGATCGGAGACGCGCTCGGGATTCAACGATGGGACCGCGAGAAATGCGTCTCTTCGTATCCCGCGCCGACGTTGATCTGCAAATGATCGTTGCCGACGCTGCCCATAATATAGCTGGTGAATTCGTCGCCGCCGAATTTTCCGCTGGAGTGGCCGTAGATGAATCCGACCTCGCCGCCGGTCCAGGTGAGAGCGGCTTTTTCCGCCGCCATTGATTCAACGGATGAATAATCTTTTCCGTCCTTCGGATCGATCACCGGCCCGGATGCCACTTTATTGTTTTTTTGATGCGGTTCTGCGGTGACAAGCGCGGTTGGGAAATTAGCGATCTTCGCGGTGCCCATTCGCCCGAGGGTAGTCGAGCCGGGAAGACGATCGGCCAAATATTCGGTCATCGGCAAATCTCGAAGCAGCGCCGCGGTGTCGACACTGGCAAAAAGCTCGGGCCGATAAAATCCGAAGATCGGATCGAAATCGCCGGCGCGAAGATTCGGGGCTGCAAAAATTCCAGCGAGAGCCAGACAGCTAAACGCGATTGCGCGCTTCATCAGCTGGAAATTGACAACTAAAACGATGTCGCCGCCAGCTAAATTTTTCATGCTGGCGATTTAACTTCCTAGCCCGCTGAAAGTTGTGGTCGGCTTCACTTTTGTTCCAAATGCACCCGGTGGAGCAAACGGTGGGCAAACGGGGCGAGCATCAGTCCGGAAATTCCAATGAAGGCCAGACCGGAAAACAAGGCGTAGAGGGAAGCAAAAATCTTGGCGGTGTCCGATTTCAGCGGATCAACCGGTCCCATTCCTCCAAGAATCATGGAAGCATTCAACAGGGAATCGATCCAGCCGAGACCTCCGAGCCAATGATATCCCGCCACACCGATGCCGAGCGCAAACCCGATGACAATCAGCGCCACGATAAAGTGGTGGCCGACCCGGCGCAGGAATTTCGGCCAGGACAGCAACGGGTGACTTCGATGCTCGTAGACCAAAATCTTCACGACTACGGGGTTCGAATTCGCAGTTGCCGGATTTTTTCCAGGGTGACTGCGTTCGGATAAATCCGCGAGATCTCCTGATACTCCTTCAGCGCCTCGGCTTTCTTCCCCTCTGATTCGAACGAATGAGCGCGAGTTAAATGTCCTTCGGCTTCAGTTTTCAATCGATCGCACAACGCGAGGATCGACATAAGATAACGCCATAGAGGTTTTTGCGTTTCCGCGGTCGGTTCGGAGTAACGCGACCGGAAAATCTCCAAATTCTTGCGCCCGGTCGGCGTGTCTTTGGCGGCGATGTCGCGGGTCGCCTCATCAAGGACGACCAAAGAATCAACCGCCTGAATTTCGTTCAAGCATTCGTAGAACGTCACTTCATTTCCAAGCTGTGCCCGGAACAGCCGTGCCTGATTAGCTAACAACGTAACGTGCGAGGACGCACCCGAAGGTAAAGCGCGGACCTGATCGAGGTGATCGACCTCGTGGAAATTGCCGGCCGCAGCTTTTACCTCACCCAGGACGAAAGCGATCTGCTTTTGGAACTCGGCGATAATCTGGCGCTTCACGACCGGATCAATCTTTCGCCCGCTGCCCGAAACCGGTGGAGCTGGCGCAGGCGCAACATTGCTACGCGGCGGTTCGGCCATCGTTTGTTGAGGCGCCGCAGTCGCCAACTCCAGAGCATGGGCAGGAGCTTCAACCGTTGGACCGACGGTCGATGTCGGGCTTGGCAACGGTGACCAGTGCGGCGTTGGCGTCGGACTGGGACTTCGTAACGGGATTGGAGTTGGCGTCGAAGTCGGGGTCGACCGCGGCGTAGGCGTAGGACTTGGTGATGGCAATAAACGCGGGGTCGGACTCGGACTTGGCAATTGCTCCAGCGTAGCCGCAGGTGTCGGACTCGGGAGTTCGATCGTTGCAGTTGGTGATGGAGAAGGAGATGGAGACGGCGACTCGGTTAATTCCTTTTCAGCTTCTTCGATTTCCTGATTCGGCGTCGGTGATGCGCTGGTCTCTTCAGCCGGTGGCGCGCTGGCGGCCGGCGTTGATCCTGGCTCGGACCAGCCGCTGGCTTTTTCTCCATTCACGAAATTCGCCTGCAATCTGGTGTTTCCCTGTTGTCTGATCACCGGTCCTTCAAATTTTCCGCGGACCATTTTACCGGTGTAACTGTTGACCACGCCGCCGAGCCGATACCAGGTCAACGTCCCCTGCCCGGTCGCGTATCCATTCACGTCACGAAGTCCGCTCCAAGTGACTTCCTGAGCTACGCCGCGAAGGCTATTCCAAACCTTGGTCTTACCATCGGTCGTGTTCTGGTAGCGTGCGGCGCTCGCACCATTCGCCAGAAGAATCATGGCGGCGGCGCAAACAAAAACGGTTCGGGTGGTCACGGCAGGCTTCGTTTAATTCGAGCCCGCAGTTTTTGACGCGTTCCGGAAATATTCAATCGTCTTCTTGATTCCCTCTTCAAATTCAATCTTTGGCTGCCAACCGAGAATCTTTCTGGCGCGTGAAATATCAGGCTGACGGACTTTCGGATCGTCCTCGGGCAGCGGTTTGTACTCGATCGACGATTTCGCGCCCATGATGCGGATAATTTCCTCCGCGAATTGCTTGATCGTCATTTCGCGCGGATTGCCGATATTGACCGGCTCGTGAAAACTTGACTGCGAAAGTTTGAAAATTCCGTCGATCAGATCCGACACATAACAAAACGAGCGGGTTTGCGATCCGTCACCAAACACGCTCAGCGCTTTTCCGGCGAGCGCTTGCCCAATAAACGCCGGGACAACCCGACCGTCACGCAAGCGCATCCGGGGGCCGTAGGTGTTAAAGATGCGAACGATTCGGGTATCGACCTTATGGTAGCGATGGTAAGCCATCGTCATCGCCTCGGCGAAACGCTTTGCTTCATCGTAGACCCCGCGTGGCCCGATCGGGTTCACATTGCCCCAGTAATCTTCCTTTTGTGGATGAACCAGCGGATCGCCGTAACACTCCGACGTCGATGCGAGTATGAACGTGGCCTTTTTGTCCTTGGCCAGACCGAGGGTGTTGTGAGTGCCGAGCGCGCCAACTTTCAATGTCGGGATCGGAAGCTCGAGGTAATCGATCGGACTGGCCGGCGAAGCGAAATGAAAAACGTAATCGATCTTTTCTTCTGGCAGAAAAATGAAATTGGAAACGTTGTGCTTGATGAAATGAAAATCGGGATTGTTGGCGAGATGGCCGATGTTTGCGGTGTTACCGGTGATCAGATTGTCGATCGCGATAACCCGATGGCCCTCCGAGAGCAGGCGGTCGGAGAGATGGGAACCCAAAAAACCAGCGCCGCCGGTGACGACGGAAACGGGCTTTGATTTCGTGGCAGCCATGTCGCGCTTTATCTAATCGCTGAGCAACAAGTTAGCCAGACGATTTTGGGTTTTGGATTTTGGATTTTGGACTCTAAATTGCGCGCGAACAATCTGTGGCAAATCAAACATCAGACATCAAACCTCAAAGATCGCGAACGCTCCGCATTCTCTCCGGCATTCAACCCAGCGGCGTGCTGCACATCGGCAACTATTTCGGGATGATGCGGCCTGCACTGCAACTCCAGGACGAAGGCGAAGCATTTTATTTCATCGCGAATTATCATGCCCTCACCAGTCTGCGCGATCCGGCTTTGTTGCGGGAAAATGTGCGCCGGGTTGCGCTTGATTTTCTTGCCTGCGGGTTGGACCCGAAACGAACCGCCCTTTTCCTCCAAACCGACGTTCCGCAGGTGACGGAACTGACCTGGATCCTTTCCACAGTTACGCCCGTTTCCCGTCTCGAGCTGGCCCACTCTTATAAAGATAAGGTTGCGCGGGGAATGGCGGCGAACGCCGGACTCTTTACTTATCCGGTGCTGATGGCGGCCGACATTTTGATTTACGACAGCGACGTGGTGCCGGTCGGCAAAGATCAAAAGCAACACATCGAGATCACGCGCGATATCGCGACCCGGATCAACGAAACTTACGGGGACGTTTTCAAACTCCCGGAGGGACGGACCCAGGCCACAACTGAAGTTGTGCCCGGACTCGACGGGCAAAAGATGAGCAAAAGCTACGGCAACACCATCGACATCTTTGGCGAGGAAAAAGAACTGCGAAAGCGCGTCATGAGCATTGTGACGGATTCGACTGCGGTCGATGCGCCGAAAAATCCCGATGACATCGACCATCGTGCAGCTCTACTCGTTGTTCGCATCCAAAGATGAACTCGCGGAGATGCGGGAGCGATTCGAAAAAGGTGGAACCGGTTACGGGGATTTCAAAAAGCAGCTTTTTGAAAAGCTGTGGGAGTATTTCGCGCCAATGCGCAAACGCCGCGA
The DNA here is from genome assembly GCA_963800015.1 of uncultured Verrucomicrobiae bacterium. Lineage (GTDB taxonomy): Bacteria > Verrucomicrobiota > Verrucomicrobiia > Chthoniobacterales > UBA10450 > AV40. The sequence continues at coordinate 103,146 of CAWCZE010000002.1, forward strand.
GGAAATTCAGCGCGACAAGTCCTATATCGATAATGTTCTGGCCGAAGGCGCAAAGCGAGCCAACGCAATTGCCGATCAGGTGATGACGCGGGTGCGGAAGGCCGTCGGGCTGACCTGAAAAATTTGTAGGGCGTTTGTATCAAACGCCGGTTCCATGCGCGCCGGGCCCAACTTGGATTCGGGAAATTTCAGCCGAATTAATGCGGACAAGGCCCAACCTGAGCAGTCCCGCTATAGCCGCCGGTATAATTCGTCCCGCCCCCGCCGGTTCCGCCGCCAATCACAAATGTTTTGAAATTCTCCGGCGTTCCGCCGTGATCGGCGTTCTTGAAAACACTGGCTTTGTTGTCGTCGACCGGCTTGACCCCAAGCAGGTTGTAATCAGAACTAAACAAAGTGTAAACGGACGCGGCCCATTTCCATTGCAAACTGGTGCCCGGTGTGTCCGAAACGATTGTTCCAGTCCATGTAACATTCTTTACGCCGGCGGGAATATTCGCCGGAACCTGGAAACCGAGGCCGGCGAGAAATGTGTTGCCGGCCAAACCGGACGCCGGCACTCGTGTCACCCACATTCCCCCGCTGAAAGTCGTGGTCGCAGAAGTCGCCGTTGGATCGAACGTAATCATCGCGTCGGGCACGGTCAGACTAAACACGGCACTGGTGATCGTTTGCTGTGTGAAAAGAAACGTGACCGGCGCGGCTCCGAGTCCAGTCGGCTTTAGAACGCTGTTGAACCAGATGAATGAACCGTTGCGAATCGCTGTGCCGTTGAAATTCGCACTGATCGAAGTAGTAAACTGACAATTTGGGGTCGCTGTTGGCGTCGGAGTCGGCGTGGGTGTCGGTGTTGGCGTAGCACTCGGCGAGGGAGTTGGCGTCGGAGTAGGACTAGGAACACTGTTCGGGGAAAGTTTCGCGACGAATCCATCTTCCGCGGCCGTATACGGCCGGAGTGGCGAATCCCACGCAGCCTGACTGTAACCCGCAACGTAAACATTACCGGTCGCGTCGACGCCAACGCCGAAACTGAAGTCATTTGCATTGCCGCCGAGGAATGTGTTCCAAAGCAGGTTGCCGTTTGAGTCCATTTTCGCGGCGAAAGCATCGAAACCTCCGCTGAACGGCCGGTCCGGCGAACCCCAGGTCGTATCGCTAAAACCCGCGGTGTAAACATTCCCGCTCAAGTCGACGGCTATGCTCATTCCCGCGTCACTTCCGTTCCCGCCGAGGAACGTGTTCCAAATCAGAGCGCCGTTTGAGGTTAACTTTGCGGCGAAAACATCTCCTCCACTGACAAAAGGTCTCACGGGGGTTCCCCAGCTCGCAGAAGCGCCACCTACTACGTAGACGTTTCCGGTGGCATCGAGCGTAACGCCTACAGCCCCTTCTCCGCCGACATTACTGCCCAAGAACGTATTCCATAGAAGCGCTCCGTTTGTATCTAGCTTCGCCAAAAATCCATCCTCACCTCCGCTATAGGCAAGGATCGGACTGCCCCAAGCAGCGTCACTGTCTCCCGTAACGTAAGCATTCCCGCCGACATCGACGGCAATTCCCATTCCTTCGTCAATTCCACCAGCGCCGAGAAAAGTATTCCAAGCCAGTGAACCGTCCGAATTCAATTTCGCGGCGTAGGCGTCGAAAGAACCTCCACTAAATGGTCGAATCGGCGTGCCCCAATCACTGGAACTTCGGCCGGTGACATAAACATTTCCCGCAAGATCGACCGCCACCGCGCGACCACTGACATTTTGAAACGTGTCACCGCTTCCGAGAAACGTGTTCCAGATCAAATTTCCGTTCGGATCTAATTTTGCGGTGAAGTTTTCGAATTCTCCCGCGCCAAACGGCCGCACCGGTGTGCCCCAGGTCGAGTCGCTCAATCCGGTCACATAAACATTTCCAAACGAATCGACGCTCACGCCAAAAGCTTCGTCATTTCCGGCGCCGCCAAGAAAAGTTGTCCAAATGATATTGCCGCTGGAATCCAGCTTCGCGACAAAACCATCCACTCCTCCGGAATAGGCGCCGATGGGAGATCCCCAGTTCGCGGTGCTATATCCGGCGACATAAATATTTCCGGCGGCATCCACGGTCGTGCTGAAAATTTCATCGCTCCCCGCGCCTCCCAGAAAACTGCTCCAGGTTAAACTGCTGTTGGCCGACACGCCGACAATACTGAGGAGAAAGATCAGCACGATGACGAAGGAAATGAATGACGGGCAAAGGTTTTTCATTTTGGTTGCGAGGGTGAAACGATTTTCGCTGCGTCCGGTCAAGCAATTTCAATCCGAGAGCCGAATTTCTGCGCAACGCTCTGTTCGAAATTCACGAATTCGCGGGATCGATCTGGAGTGCGCGGAGATAAAGAAGCAACGCGAGTCCTAGCAAGACCCTAAACCAACCGCAGCGAGGACAAGACAAACGTGACGAGGCTTCATGGAACGAACGCGTTCCGGCAATTGTTCGAAAAACGTCGACCCTATTTCGAGGAGGAAGTTCGTGCCAACCGGCGAATCCAAAAATAGAACGTCACCAAACACGCGGCAACAATGACTCCGACCCATGCAAGAAAATGAGTGATTGTTGCACGGGCAATAAAATAACGAGCCCCACGCCCGTGGATGTCTTGCGGAAATTTTGTGATGATCAGACAAATTGCCGGCAACAAAAAGTAAAACCCAATCACCAAAAGCTCCCACGGATTGCGGCCGGCGGGTTCACAAGGCGCTGTCTCTTGCCCGAGGACTTCGCCGGGCTCCTCGGCCCGCTTCTAATTCGCCGGCCTTTTCGAAATCCGCATTCAAGATCAGGTCCGCACGAATTGCTTCGGATTCGTCCACCACCAGGCGAATAGGCGCAAAGACCTGCCCGCCCTCCATGTAAATACTGGAGTTTTCCTGCAGGAACGCCGATTCAATTTCGTAATTATCGAGGAGCGATTTCGCCAGAGCCGCCTCCGCCGAACTCCAGAAAGTGCGGACCGTAATCATTCTACGTTTTCGGCGCGGGCGGCGCGGTCACAAGGAGGACAAACTGGACCATCGCCAGGCAAAGCAAGGTCGCGATCATGGCGAAGAAAGGCCAGAACGTTTGGGCAGTGATGACGTTGTAAATTTGTAAAACCGTCGCGGCGATTCCAAGAGCGGCACTTGTATAAAAAATCCATCGCTTGCTGCCTGAGGTTGCAAGCTCTTCCTTGGAAAACGTCCGATACGTTCGAGACAAAACCTGGCCTCTGGCCGCTGTAATGATGAATGCAATCAGGCTGCACAACCGCCATGTGGTCGGTTCACTGACTCTCGTTGTCATGAGAATCATGGCGACAAGTGATAGGACGAAGGGCAGTCCGGAGTTGCTGAGCAATATCCCCAACCGAAACTTGTCCATCTTCGACCACTCGTGAATTGCTCCGCTGCGAAATGCAACCACCACGCCGGCAAATCCCGCGAGGGTTACGGCCAGCTGCGCGCTGGTGCTCAGGGCTTCAGTGGGTTGCATGTGGTAGGGAACCGATGGTCGGTCCATTCCTGAACCAAATTCGGATTGACGTAAAGCCCATCGCACATCGATGCGCGGCCATTGAGAACCAGCGGCGCGGTCGCGTTGGCCAGAAAAAATCCGGAATCGCGAGTCAAAGTTTCGTGAATGTCGCCTAACCAGGAACCGCCGTCGTATTGCGGCATAAAGTTCAGTTCGATCAGGACAAATTTCGTTTTCATCAGCGTTTGTTTCGCGCCTGCCAGCACCGATTTTTCGTAACCCTGAACGTCGATCTTCAATAACGACACTTCGGGAAGGAACGCGAGCAGCCGGTCGAGTGTCGTCATCTGCACTTCAACTTCGGCCGCTACCTCCCAATTTTCACCGACCAGCGCCCGCATTTCTTCGCGCGGCTGAAGCAAGGAAGCCCCGGTCGTGTGCCGGGTGACGTTTAACTTTGCCACGCCCTCGCGTTCGCCGATCGCGCTGTTGTGCAGGTCGACCGCAGGATTGTTCCCAAACATTTTCTGCAAAACCGCAAATGCATCGGGGATCGGTTCGACGATGATCAGTTTTTCGGGACGAATGCAGTTCAACAGCATTCCCGACCATTGGCCGACATTCGCGCCGACATCGACCACGTAGCGCAGGTTTTCGGCATGACCTGGCGGGAAAAGAGTCAGGCCGCACATGTCGGCCTCAATCGCGAGGCGGCGGCTCGAAAATATTTCCGCGGTCGAAATTTTGCGGCCCGCTTCTCGCAGCTTGCGCCGGTCTCGAATGAAATCGACGACGCCGTTCGGCAAAATGAATTTTAGAAAACGCTTCAAGCCGGTGGCTGGGCCGCGCCGTTCTTGAGCTCGGCAAAAATAAGCCGGCCGGCGGCGGTTTGCAGCGCGCTGGCGACGACGACGGTTCGCGTTTTGCCCAAGTGACTGCGCGCGTGATTGACGACGATCATCGTTCCATCAGGCAAATACCCAACTGCCTGATGGGCTTCGCGTCCTTCCTTCACCAAATGTAAATCGAGTTCGTCGCCCGTAACCAAAGCAGGCCGCAAAGCGCGCGTAAGCTCCGCCAGATTCAGCACCGGCACCTGTTGCAAACGCGCAATTTGGGCCAGCGCATGATCGTTTGTCAGCAGGCGGGCTTTCAGAACTTTTGCCGCGCGCACTAATCGCGCGTCGGTCCCGCCATCGCTCTCATCATGCACTGCTTCGTGAACAGTGAGTTCGATGTTTCGCGCCTGGCGCAGTTGATTCAAAATCTCCAGTCCGCGTCGGCCGCGCTCCCGCTTCAATGGATCCCGGGAATCCGCCAGCAATTGCAGTTCGTCCAAAATGAATCGTGGCACAATCAGCGATCGGCTGAGAAAGCCTGTCTCGCAGAGATCAGCGATACGTCCGTCAATGATGACGTTTGTGTCGACGACCAGCGGTTCGTGTTGAGTCGCTTCCCGGGCGAAGCGGACGTAGGGAATAATCAGCGAGAATTCATCGCGGCTGCTTCGCATTGCCAGCATCATTCCAAGATATCCGAAGATGGCGTAAACGAGGAGACGAGTGGCCCACTGCACCGTCTCGCTCTGGTAATGCAAAATATCGGACGCGATCAACAGGTTGGCGAAAATCCAGCCCAGAAGAAGACCGAACGTCGCCGACGAGAACAGCCGCAACGACACGCCCTTAAGTAAGCGGTCGATCAAGACCACAATTAAACCGAGCAAAATGCCGAGGCCGAGACCCAGCCAGGAATCGCCGATGAATGCCGACGAAATATTAGCGCCAATTGCCGCGCAAAACGTGACGAACAAAACCCGCAGCAGATTGATTGTGAGCGCCGGCGTCATTATCGGCCTCCGCTTTGATTCCGCGCAGGCTTCGTCGACTCGCGCGATCCGGCTTCCGCCTTCGCCGCGCTGTCACGATAAAAAAGAACACCGTGGGCGCGAAGATTACCCACCAAAGCGCGTAAATCGTTCGCAAGTTCCTGATTGGTAAGCAAGGTGGCCAGAAGTCCTTTCCCCTGCGTGGCAGAGCTGAGCACTTTTTGCAAGTCATCAGCTGCTTTTTTGGTGGAATCCATCGCCGAGTCGGCCTTGTCCACGACCGGACCAAGTTTCTTCGCCGATTCCGCGAACGAAGCCGATGCTTCGTTCAAATGCGAAACCGTCGATTGTAAATGCTCGGCCGTTGTCTTGGACAGAATCTCGTCGTTCAATCGGGTCACTGTGGTATCGATTTTTTGCACGACGCCGCGCAGATCGCCGACCAGCGCACCGCCTTCGCGAGTGAGATCTTCAATACCGGTTTCGCGCGCTCCATTGATCGTGGAGTTTGGGGCGAGAAAGTTGCCGGGCTTCCCTGTCGGCATGGTCACGGCAACAAAGCGGTCGCCGAGTAATCCCGAACTTCCGACGGTAAATTTGCTGGTGTCGGGGATCTTCACGTAATCGTAGATTTTCAACGGAACCAGAACGCCGTTACCTTCAGTAACCAGCCGCGGACCGGCGGCGACTTTTCCAATCCGCGCTCCGGCGAGGAGAACGTCGGAGCCTTTTAACAATCCACTGGCATCGCTGAATCGAATGGTAAGCGGGTAATAAGTCTTGAAACCTTCCCCGAGCCTTCCGAATTGCACGACCAGACCCCCTATCGCGGCAATCCCGAGAAAGACAAAAACGCCGACTTTGAATTCCAAACCGCGCTCGCTTCGGCTCATTGGATTAACTCTCACCCCCAAACGCTTCCGGGGTCAACTGCTCGTCCGAACGTCCATGCATGAAATCCTGGATCAATTTGTCTGTCGAAAATCGCAGCTCGTCGGGCGTTCCATGAAAATAAATGCGACCCTCGTGCAGATACGCGATTCGATCCGCCACATGAAATGCGTTCTTCATATCGTGAGTTACAACAATGCTGGTCACGCCAAACCGCTGCTGCAATCGTCGAATCAAACGATTGATGGAATCCGAAACCACCGGGTCGAGACCGGATGTCGGTTCGTCGTAAAGGATACACGATGGCTGACGAATGATTGATCGCGCAAGACCAACGCGTTTTTTCATTCCGCCGCTCAAATTCACCGGCATCTTCTCTTCCTGACCGCCGAGCTCCATGACTTCGAGTATCTGGCTGACCCGTTGTCTTAAGACATTTGCATCACGCTCGCCGGCTTCACGCAACGGAAAGGCAATGTTTTCCGCCACCGTCATCGAATCAAAAAGGGCGCTGCCCTGGAAAAGGATGCCGACTTTTTGACGGATCGACGCCAGTCTGCGCTCGTTCATTCCGGTAATGTTTTCGCCTTCGATCCAGATCTGACCGGCGTCTGGCCGCATCAAGCCGATCAAGTGCTTGAGCAAGACACTTTTCCCCCCGCCGCTTCGACCGATAATCGCCAGCGTCTCCCCCGGTTCAACTTCGAGATCGATCCCACGCAAGATTTCCTGAGAGCCGATATTTTTCACCAACCCTTCGACGCGGATCATCGCGGAGTTGTTGGTTGATTGTTGATGGTTGATAGCCATTCAGCGCTGCCCCGATCAACTATCGACTATCAGCTATCAACTTCATTGATATCCCGCGGGGTAAATGATGTTGAGCGTCATCGTCAGAAAGAAATTGATGATCAACACCGCGAGTGAGGCGTTCACCACCGCCTCAGTCGTGGCCCGGCCGACTCCGACGGCGCCTTCGCGGGCGGTCAACCCTTTGTGACAACTGATAAAGACGATCAGAATGCCGAAGCAAAACGCCTTTGAAAGTCCCATGATGATATCGCGGTTGCGCGTCCATCTCACCATGTTGGCCATGTAATAAGTGCCGTTCACTTCCAATAAGAAGATCGCGACCAGATAGCCGACGCCGATTCCGACAGCGATGCATTCAGCAACTAACAACGGCATCGAAACCATCATCGCGAGCGCGCGTGGAACGACCAGATAATCGGTCGGATAAACGGCGAGCGCGCGAAGTGCGTCAATTTGTTCGGTCACTTTCATGGTGCCGATCTCGGCCGACATGGCCGCGCCGACCCGCCCAGTCACCATCAAAGCGGTCAACACCGGTCCGAGCTCGCGCATCAACGCGACCGATACCACCGCACCGACCGCCGATCCCATTCCGATTTTGTGAAATTGGAAATAGGTTTGCGCCGAAAACACCGCGCCGGTAAAACCTCCGGTGATCACGACGACGAGCTGGGACAGAAGGCCGATCTCGACGACCTGGTTGAGAAACAGTTTCCATCGCAAGCGATGGGTGAAGAGCGAGCGAAATGTGTCCGCGCCGAGCATCACAACTTCGCCCAAATATTGAACAAACCGAATCAGCGGCCGGCCAAGTGCGCTAAAAAATCGAACAAACATGGGTTGAACCGCTAGACGTCCAGGAGCTGCGTTTTTGTTTTCGGCCGCAGCTCGGGTGGAATTGCGCCGATAAAGCGCGGATCGAGCGACAGGTTGCGGAATATCGCGCGGATCTCGCGAAAGCCTATCGTCGGTTCATCCAGTTCCAAGTAAACCAGATCGTGATTACGATCCACCTTGTAACGCAGCCCTGGAATCGAGGAAAGCTGATGATCCAGTTCCAGGATTTTGTCCAGATCGCGCAACCCCGCAGCATACACTTCGAGTTCTAGCACGCAAAATTGTAGGGACGGTGTGGGCCCGATGCAAAAAGAAACCCACCGGTTGCGCAAACGAGAGAGTTGAGTAGAAGTCGAACCTGAAAGATGTCGATCTTCAGACCAGGCCTGACAGGCGCGGTGTTGCTTCCGTTTGCGCTCATAATTTTCGCCGGATGCCAAACCGAGCCAACGGCGAGCCAAAGCGCCAAGATCCAAATGGCGCAGCGAATCGCGGCCGAGCCACCGGGTGACTACTACGTCGGCCGGCGTTATTTCAAACCGGATTTCAAGTTCTGGGGATACATCCGCAAACCCGGCCAGCCCTGGAGCACGTCGCAGCTCGTGATGCTGAACGAAAAAGGAAAGCTGGCGCCTGACCGAGCGGCGCTGAAATTCGGATCGGACAACAATTACGAATACAAGCTCACCGGCTCTTTCAGCGGCGACAAAGTTTACGAGCCGGCCAGCAACCGAATGTATCCGGAATTCGTGGTCAAAAGCTTCGAAGTGATCTCGACAAATCCGCCGGCGATCTTCAAAAGCCAGATGAGCGGCAAGGCCGATGCGGCCCAGACCCGTTACGTGATCGAGAAGCCAGATCCTGAGCTCTAACCTTTGTCATGTCGACCGAAGTGGAGACATCTCTAGATATTTCCTATCAAACCACGGCCAGACAATATTAGAGATTCCTCGACTTCGCTCGGAATGACAGACAAGCGCGGCGCAGGAAATAAAGATTGCTCTCGCCGAGGATTTCTTCCGTCATCTCGCGGTTGAACAAAACGCGTCACCGCGCACGCTGAAAGCGTATCGGGCGGCGTTGTCGGCATTTCGAATCCACAATTCAAAACCCTGGAAGCAGTGCGACACCGACGATTTTCGCGATTACCTGTTCGCGGTAATGAAGCGCGGCCAGGCGCGATCGTATGTCCGTCTGCAGTTTTCGGCTTTGCGCGCGTTCTACAAATTCCTGACCAATCGAAAAAAATTGCGGATTGATCCATTGAAACAACTGCAGCTTCCAAAGTTGGAAAAGAAACTCCCGCTCGTTCTGACCCGGCAACAAATCGACGAACTGCTCGCGGCACCGTTGAAATGCCCGAAGGAACGCGCCGCGCCGAAGTGGATGCCGCTGCGCGACGTCGCTGCGATGGAACTTTTTTACAGTAGCGGTTTGCGCTTGAGCGAACTGGAAGCGCTGGATGTGGACGACGTTGATCTCTACACCGAGTCGGTCCGCGTTTTGGGTAAAGGGAGAAAGGAAAGAGTTTGCCCGATTGGCGCCCCGGCGCTGGACGCGATCCAGAAATACCGTTCCGCTGCGGGCGTGCATACCGGACCGCTGTTTATCAACAGCCGGCGAGGCAGAATTTCATCACGGTCGATTTGGCTGATCCTCAAACGATATCTGCGACACACGTCGATTCCGATTTCGATCAGCCCGCACAAACTTCGACACAGTTTTGCCACCCACATGCTCGATCGCGGCGCGGATCTGCGCAGCGTGCAGGCGCTGCTCGGACACGCAAGTTTATCGACCACGCAGATTTACACTCACGTGACGGTTGAGCGTCTGAAGAAGGCCTACGCCGAAGCGCATCCGCGCGCCTGAGCCGAAACTACGGCTGTTGCCGTTTCGCTAGCAGATCGCGCAGCAATGGTCCCGCGTCGGGATATTTCGGATCCAATTCGAGGGTTTTCTGCAATTCGGGAATTGCCGCTTCGGAATCACCACCGCGGATCAGCCCAACGGCCAGATTGTAATGAGTCTGTGGGTTGTTCGGTTGAAGCTGCAATGCCTGGCGATAATGCTCCAGGGCACCGGCGGTGTTCCCTGTTTCGAGCATGAGGTTCGCCAGATTTGTGTGGGCGTCGGGAAAATCAGGCAACAACTTAAGGGCACGGCCGTAGGAGGCGATTGCTTCGCTGCGATCGCCTTGTTTCGCGAGCGCATTTGCCAAAGTGTAATACGCCTTCGCATAATTCGGATCGACCTTCAGAACGGCACGCAATTGCAGAGACCGCTTCCGGAACCTCGCCTTTTTCAAGCAGAACTGCTCCGAGATTGTAGCGGCCGAATTTGTAGTCGGGATCGATCTCAACTGAGCGCCGAAACTGAGCGATGGCTCCATCGAGGTCGCCTCGATCTCGTAACACGTTTCCTAAGTTGCTGAGCGCCGTCACCGAATTCGGATTGTTGGCAAGCACGGCACGAAAACAACTTTCGCTGTCTCGAAACGTTCGAGCGTGAGCGTAGCTTAACGTCGCCAGAAGAAGAAGGAATCCCGCACCAGCCACTGCCATAACCGGCCGGAAACGTCGTGCCCGCAAACGCAACGATCTGCGTCAAGCCCACCGCTACCGGCACAATGACGGCAATCATCGCGAGATATTGAAAATGGTCAGCTCGGAAAATTGCGGCGTGGTGATCGGACGCGGGAGTCGACATAAAGAACGACAAATCGAAAAACCCGAGCACCGGAAAAAGCAGCACTAGAAAAGAAAGTGCCGCCGCAAACGGGCCGCGCCATCTTTTACGGATACTCCAAAGCACCGTCACCAGAATCAATGCTGCTGCCGGAAATAGATATTGCCACCATGCAGATTGGTCGATGTGCCATGATGGATAAATGAGCGTGAGATTTTGCGGCCAGAATAACTTGCCGAGGTAAAACCAAAAAAGCCGGCCGGCGATGAGGAACCGATCCACCAACGAAAAATTAAAGGTCTCGCCATTCTCTGCGCAAAATTTTCGCTCGACCCAAATCGTGATTATGCCGGCGACGAAAGCGATCGCGAAAAATGGAACCAGGGGCAGGAAATCACGCTTCATCTTGACCGAACCGCGTTTCCACCATGAAAGGATCACAAGAACAACGGGCAATCCGACGATGGCAGTCTTGGTGAGCAGGCCGAGGACAAAAAACACCAGTGCCGCAACATAGGCGGCGTAACGTCGATCTCGATCGTACTTTAGATAGCTCAGCACGGCCGCAGCTGCGAACACGCCTGAAAGCGTGTTCTTGATTTCGGAAAACCAGGCGACGGACTCGACCTGGACCGGATGGAGCGCGAAAATGAAGGCGGCGAGCCAGGCGCCTGGTAAATCGAGCCGCCGCAGAATCAGAGCTAGCAAGACGGCCAGCAACGCGTGACAAAAAATTGTGACGAGATGGTAAGGCAGGACTGAACCGTCCCAAAGTTTGGACTCCATCCAGAACAGGGTATGAAGCACTGGGTAATATTGCGGCGTCGCAGATGGATCAGTCCAAATTCTGGCCAGACCGGCCAGTGAACGCAGGCCAGGCGGGGTAAGATGAATTTCGTCGTCCCAGATCGGTTGACCGTTCCAAGCCGGCTTATAAACCAGAAACGTGACAACGATCAGGACAAGGGCAAAAACCCAGTTCCGACGGGAACGCATCGATCACCCAAGGTAATCGTGATCGGCTGATCGCGACATTGAAGAATTGAAAAGCAACGAGTGCAATTACGCGGTCCAATTCGAGGGGCGCAATAAAAAAGCATATTGCCGGTTTTGCAAGATGGCGATCTTCTGAGAATCTTCCCGCTCGCATGAGAGAAGTCCTCTCCACCATTTTGATAGCGCACAATGAAGAATCGGCGATTGGCCTGATGCTTGAAGGATTGTTGGCGAGCTACAATCAGGAGTTGTTGGAAATCATCGTTGTTGATGATGCGTCGACAGATCAAACTGCCGACATCGTGAGTCGCTTCGCGCTACGGGACCCGAAAATCAAACTGATACAAAGAACTCCGCCGTGCGGAGTGGGCCGGGCGCTCAAGACGGGCTTTGCCAATGTGAGCTCAAGAGCGAAGTACGTCCTGACCATGGACAGCGATTTCGTTGAGAACGTCGGCCAGGTGAGAGCGCTTATCGATGCGATCGAAAATAACGATTGTGACGGTGTAATCGGGTCGCGCTTCGTTCGAGGCGGAAAGATTGTGCGGTATCCGTTTATGAAACGAGTCATGAACCGGTTGTTTCATGCCACTGTTAAACTCGTTTTCGGAGTGAAGCAGCACGACCTGACTAACAATTTCAAACTCTATCGAGCGGAGATTTTACAATCCATGCCCTGGCAGAGCGAGGGCTTCGCTATGAATGCGGAAACCGGGTTGCTTCCAGTCCTGGCGGGTTACAACGTGATCGAGGTTCCTGTCGTCTGGGTGGATCGAGATCCCAAGATGGGAAAATCCAAGTTCCACTTAATTCGCCACGGCGGCGCTTATTTGCGGGTGATCTTGCACGCAATGAAGATGGTCCGCTCAAAAAAAAGCGGCCGGCCCAACGCTTAAACAAGTAGCTCGTTCAAATGGAGCAAGTGCCCACAGTTGGTTCCAAATGGCCACGAATAAGCCTCCTGGTCCTGGTCAATTTGGTCGCGGTCAGCTTTTTCTTTTCTCCAGGTACTGGCGACGTTTCGATCTGGAACACATGGATGACCGAAATTGCGAACCGCGGCGTGCTTGGCGGTTTTTCAAACAGCGGGACCGATTATCCTCCGCTGGCCTTCGTTATTCTTGGCCTGGTCGTTCAGACCGCGACTGCGCTTGGTGTGGCGCCGGTGCTGGTATTGAAAGGTTCGCTCCTGCTTTTTCTTTTTGCGACCGCAGGTTGCTTTTATTGGTTCAGTCGTAACCTCATTCTCACTGCGGCTCTCGAGCTGTCCTTGATTCTAAACAGCGTTGCCCTCGGCTATCTCGACATCTACTTCGCCCCGTTCCTGATCTCGGCATTCTTCCTTTTGCAGCGCGGCCGGCTGAATATTGGTTTTCTTTGTTACGCGATCAGCTGCGCGATCAAATGGCAGCCCCTCATCATCCTGCCATTTGTCAGTTGGTACGTTTTCCAGTCAGCCAGAGATTCACAAACTGGTAATCGCCGAAACAAAGTTCAATTCGTCCCGTTTATTGGCAGCGCGCTGCTGGTGGCCGTTCCAATATTTCTGGTGTTCGGTGCGCCGGCCGTTTTCGATTCTCTCAAACGAGCGCTCACCTATCACAAATTTCTGTCCGGTTATGCCCTCAATCTCGAGTGGATCGAGACCTGGGCGCTTCATCTGTGCAATCCGGACAAGTACGGAGCGCTCATCAATGGCGCCGCCGAAGCTTTCATCACCCGCGACCCTTTTTTGATTTGGCCGAACAAAATCCTGTTTTACCTGGTCTACCTGGCCGTTCTGCTTGCCTTCGTCTTACGCAGCAACAGCTTTCAGCGTCTTGTCATCTACTCGATGCTCGGATTTCTCGCGTATTTCAACTTCAACATGAGCGTGCACGAGAATCATCTGTTTCTGGTCTGCTGCCTCGCTTGGATTTTGGTTTTGATCGAACCAGCGGAACTGACGCGCTGTCTCAATTTCTCCATCGCGGCGAACGCCAATCTGTTTCTCTTTTACGGCGTTTTCGGTCAGCGGATAAATCCGGTGTTGGGCGGGCTCGATATCACGATTGTCTTCGCAATCGTGAATTTAGCGCTCTTCGCCGGATTTCTTGTCCACGCGTTTCGGCGCGACAACTTCATATTAAAGCCGCGGCAACCGGTTGTTTCTGGCGCGCCGAGTGAAACCGGTTAGCTGATCGGTTCGGCGAGCTTGGCCTTGCTGGTGTCCGATGTGAACACGAGTTTGCCGTCCGTTGCCGTAACCTGGACTTTACTGCCGGCCTTTACGTTGCCGCGCAGAATTTCCTCCGCCAGCGGGTCTTCGAGATAACGCTCTACCGCGCGTCGCATCGGCCGGGCTCCGTAATTCGGATCGTAACCTTTTTCGATCACAAATTCGTGGGCCGCGCTGTCGAGAACGACTTCGACTTCCTTGGCTTTCAACCGCGCTTTTACCTTCGCGACTTCAAGATCAACAATCTGCAAGAGGTCGGCTTTCTGAAGTGAGTGGAAGACCGTGATCTCATCGAGTCGATTGAGAAATTCCGGTTTAAAGACGCGCTTGGTTTCATCCAGGATCTTTTCCCGCATCGAATCATAATCGTGGCCTTCCCGAGGCGCGCCGAATCCCATCGTGGTCTGCTTCTTCAACAACTCAGCGCCGACATTCGACGTCATGATGATGATCGTGTTCCGGAAATCAATCTTTCGGCCTAACGAGTCCGTGATTTTGCCTTCTTCAAGGATCTGCAACAGAAGATGCATCACGTCCGGATGCGCTTTTTCGATTTCGTCGAAAAGCACAACCGCATACGGGCGGCGGCGAACCGCTTCGGAAAGCTGGCCGCCCTCCTCGTAACCGACGTAGCCGGGGGCGATCCGATCAACCGCGAAGCCGTGAATTTTTCCATGTACTCCGACATGTCGATCTGAATCAGCGCGTCCCGATCGCCGAACATGAATTCGGCAAGTTTTTGGGCAAGAAACGTTTTTCCAACACCGGTCGGACCGAGGAAAATAAACGATCCGATTGGCCGGCGCGGATCTTTCAGGTCGGCTCGACTCCGGCGCAATGCTTTTGAAATCGCGGTGACCGCCTCGTCCTGGCCGATCACTTTGGCTTTCAACTCGTCTTCCATCTTCAGGAGCTTTTCGGTCTCTGCCTGTTCCATCCGTTGCAGCGGAACGCCGGTGACTTTCGAAATGATGTGCATCATGTCGTCTCCGGTCACGAGGACTTCCTTTTCCTCGCGCTCCTGACGCCACTTCTGCATGATCGACTCCAGCTTTTCCTTGGTCTGCTTTTCCTTGTCCCGGAGCGAGGCCGCTTTTTCAAAATCCTGAGCCTTGATCGCGGCTTCCTTTTGAAGGCGAATGCTTTCGATATCTTTTTCGATTTCCTTCACGTCCGGCGGACGCGTCATCGAGTTGATCCGGGCGCGGGCGCCCGCTTCATCCATCACATCGATCGCCTTGTCCGGGAGAAAACGTCCGGTGATGTAACGCTCGGAAAACTTCACTGCCGTTTCGAGCGCTTCGTCAGTCAATTTCGCCTTGTGATGCGCCTCGTACTTCGGACGCAGGCCTTTCAAAATTTCAATCGCTTCTTCGACGGTCGGAGCATCCACCTTGACGGTTTGGAAACGGCGTTCGAGCGCGGCGTCCTTCTCGATGTATTTGCGATATTCGTTCATCGTGGTCGCGCCGACACATTGCAATTCGCCGCGACTCAACGCCGGCTTGATAATGTTTGACGCGTCCATCGCGCCTTCGGCCGAACCAGCGCCGACAATCGTGTGCAGTTCATCGATGAACAAAATCACATTCTTGGAGCGGCGAATCTCATCCATGACGGCTTTGATCCGCTCTTCGAACTGGCCTCGGTATTTCGTGCCGGCGACCATCAACGCGAGATCGAGTGTGACCACCCGTTTGTCGCGCAACAATTCCGGAACGTTGCCGCTTGCGATTTCCTGGGCGAGACCTTCGGCAATCGCAGTCTTTCCAACTCCGGCTTCTCCGATCAGGACCGGATTATTTTTCGTCCGGCGGCAAAGCACCTGGATCACCCGTTCGATTTCGTTGCGGCGTCCAATCACCGGATCGAGCTCGCCTTTTTTGGCCAACTCAGTCAGATCGCGGCCGAACGCGCGCAGCGCGGGAGTTTTGACATCTTTCTTTGAGGTAGGCTCGCCGCCTTCCTCCGATTCGGTCGGCGTGAAATTCGGATCGAGCTCTTTTAGAATTTCGTTGCGAGTCCGTTCAATATCGATTTCCAGGCTTTTCAGGACGCGCGCGGCCACGCCTTCGCCTTCGCGGAGCAGGCCAAGCAGAATGTGCTCGGTGCCAACATAAGAATGATTGAGCGCTTTGGCTTCCTTCCCGGCGAGCGCTAAAACTTTTTTCACCCGCGGGGTATACGGAATGTTGCCGACGATTTTTGTTTCCGGACCTGAGCCGACCTGTTTTTCGACTTCCATCCGGACCGTCTCGAGATCGAGACCCATTTTTTGCAGAACGTTGACGGCAACGCCCTGGCCAAGCTTGATCAAGCCGAGCAAAAGATGCTCGGTGCCGACGTAATTATGATTGAAACGATCGGCTTCTTTGCGAGCAAGCTGAAGGACCTGTTGAGCGCGGGGAGTGAAATTGTTCATTGTTGGGTTGGCTCCGGACTCGAGCCGTTACCCGCTTCCTTCACCAGCTTACTGATATCAGGTTTAGGGAGCACTTTCAAACGCGTCCGGATAATTTGCGCACGAAGGTGGTCGCGTTCCTCCGCGCTGAGCTTCTGTTGCGAGCTCCTCTGAAGGTGCGCCGGCTGGGTGTCGATGAACAATTCGTCAATCGCGAGGCGCTTATCTTCGGGAAATGCGCCGAGATCGATCCCGAGCTTAACAATCGACAAGAGGTTGAGCGCTTCCTTGGAGCTCATGGCATGCGCATAAGTAAGCACACCGTATGCGCGACCGATCTGGTCCCAGAGAGTATTTGATTTTTTCTGAATCAGGACCTGCCGGGCGTCGTGTTCCTTTTGGATGATGGTCTCGATAACCTTGGTCAGCCGGGTAATGATCTCGTCTTCTTTTTCGCCCAGGGTGGTCTGGTTCGAGATTTGGAACAGATTGCCCATCGCCTCGGTCCCTTCACCGTAAAGCCCACGCACGGCCAGACCGATTTTGCTCACCGCCTGCACGACCTGATTGATCAGCTCGCTCAAAACGAGTCCCGGCAAGTGCAACATCGCAGACGCGCGCATGCCGGTGCCGACGTTTGTTGGACAAGCCGTCAAATAACCGAGGCGGTGATCGTAGGCGAACTCGAGCTCGCCTTCGAGCGCGGTGTCGATCTTATCCAAAAGTTTGAATGCCTGTTTCAATTGCAAACCGGAACGCATCGATTGCATTCGAAGATGATCTTCTTCGTTAATCATGATGCTAAGGGTCTGGCGCCGATTCATGATCACCGCACTGCCCGAGCTCTTGGCCGCGTGCTCCCGGCTGATCAAATGGCGCTCGACCAGGACCTGTTTCTCCAGTGCGGACAGGTCCTGCAAAAATTCGGAAAATGAATCCTGCATTTCAGGAAGTTGCTCCACGCAGGGTTTGATTAGTTCAAGGACCGCTGTTCGGTCGGCCTTTTTCGCGTGACCCGGAAACGCGCGATTGCGCAGATTACGCGCGAGCCGGACCCGGCTGCTGACCACGACTTGGTGATGCGGCCCTTCGCCGCGGAGCCATTCCCCGGCGTTCGACATCAGGTTCGAAAATTTCACTTCTCTACCTTGGTTGATTCGCCTTCGAGTTGTTTGATTTGGTCCCGCAAAGATGCAGCGGTCTCGTAATTTTCTTCCGCCACCGCTTTTTGCAGACTCTCGTTCAGGTTGCGCATGCGATCGCTCAACTCTATCGCACGATGCGCGCGATGCGGAACTTTGCCAACATGCGATGTGCCTTTGTGCATCGCTTTCAGCAAAGCGGTGAGCGCTTCTGTGAAGGTTCCGTAGCACGCGCTGCATCCAAGCCGCCCTGTTTTCTTGAAGTCGGCTTGAGTAAAACCGCAAACTGGACAGCGTTGAGTCGCCGAGCCTTTTTCAATTTCCTCGGCGGCGCCAATTCCCAACAGTAAATCAGCGAGCGCAAAACCGGTCGGGTCCTGAACGCCTTTCTCTTTCGAACAGGCGTCGCAGAGATTCACCTTTTGCATCTTCCCCTCGATTATCTGGGTCAGGAAGACCGTTGCGTCATTGCATTTACAAACGTCGCACAACATCTCTACGTCCTTAGACCTGCTACACGCTTAAAACATTCAAGCTTCAGGTTTGTCGAGCACCTTTCGCACGGATGCTGTTTTTTGCGGATCAAGGTCAGGTGTAAATCGGTGTTCCGGTTTCTCGGGTTATCTCCCTGAATCGCGAAATCATCCGGGTCGTGATCGGCCCGGGCTTGCCGGTTCCAATCGGCCGCCCGTCGGCTTTGACCAGCGGAATAATCTCTGCGGCGGTGCCAGTTAGAAACGCTTCGTCGGCCACAAACATTTCGTGACGAGTGATGTCCGCCTCGCTGACCTTGATCCCGGTCTCGGCAGCGATTTCGAATACAACCGATCGGGTGATTCCGCGCAAAGCGCCGGCGGTGATTGGCGGTGTGAAAATGTGTCCACGCTTGATAATGAAAACGTTGTCCGCGGTGCATTCCGCCACGTTGCCTTCATCGTTCAACATCAGACCTTCATCCGCGTTCGCCTGGTTGGCTTCGATCCGCGCCATGACGTTGTTCAGATAATTGAGCGATTTAACCGCGGGATTGAGCGCGCTCGGATTCGTCCGCCGAGTCGCACAGGTAACCAGGCTCAAACCGTTTTTGTAAACCGCCTCCGGATAAAGCGCGATCTGCGCAGTGATAATGATCACGCTGGGTGTCTTACATTGCTCCGGATTCAAACCGAGATTGCCGACCCCGCGGGTCACGATCAATCGGATATAACCATCACGAAGATTGTTTTGCCGAATTGTTTCCAGCAATGCTTCCGTCATGGCGCGCTGCGACATCGGAATGTGCAGGCAAATCGACCGCGCCGAATCCCAAAGCCGTTCCAGATGTTCTTCCAACCGAAAAACCCGGCCGTTGTAAAAACGAATGCCCTCAAAAATTCCATCGCCATAGAGCAGGCCGTGATCGAACACGGAAATCTTGGCGTCGCCTTCCGAATAAAACTTTCCGTCGATGTAAATCTTCGACTGCTTGGCCGCGGGTTTCGCCGCAGTGGATTTGTCGATCGCGGGCTTTACCGCCTCGCGTGATTTTGGTTGTTCAATCACCGCACCGCCCGCATTAGAGGTTTTCATAATCGCACCAAAAATCTCCGTCTTTCGGAGAGCAATTCAAGCGACAAAAAGCCCGCCCCTAATCCAGCCGCCCATCTTTAATATGCAGTTCGCGATCGCCCCGGCTGGCGAGACTCCTGTCGTGAGTGACGATGAGCAGGCTTTTCTTGCGTTCGCGCGCGAGCTTCAACAGCAGTTCCACAATCGATTCACCGGTGGCGGAATCGAGATTACCGGTTGGCTCATCGGCAAAAATAATATCGGGATCGTTGACCATCGCGCGGGCAATCGCCACCCGTTGCTGTTCGCCGCCGGAAAGTTCGGCAGGCAAATGTTGCAGCCGATCGGCCAAGCCGACCGCGGACAGACTTTCTTCCGCTGCCCTGCTGCTCCGCTTGCCCCCGATCATTCCTGGAAGCGAAACATTTTCCAGCGCGGTCAATTCCGGTAACAAAAAATATCCCTGAAAAACAAACCCCATCTTTCCGTTGCGAAACCGCGCCTGCGATCCGGAGCTGCCCGTATATAAATTACGGCCTTCGAATTCGACCGTACCGGATTCCGGTCGCTCCAAACCGGCGAGAGTGTAAAGCAACGTCGTTTTTCCGGCGCCGGATGCGCCGCAAATGAAAATGATTTCACCCGCGGCGACGTCGAGTGAAATGCCACCCAACACTTCAATCCGGCGCGAACCCATCCGGAACGATTGACACAAATCACGGGCGATCAGTTGCGGTGGCTGCGGCACGGGACAATTAGTCGGCCAAGTTCGCCCTGGCGCAAGCGGTCTTCCGGCTCGGCTTCGCCTTTGTCTTCTTTGAATCTCAGTAACACCTGGCTTCAGCCAGGTGACCACGCCAAATTTCGCAATCAAAAGCCGTTTAAACGGCCTCGGTACTTCCTTAGGTAGCGGCGACTGACCTCAGTCGCCATGGCGGCTCGGTGAGCCGCCACTACCTGATTAGTTAGTGAGTAAAAAAAATCGCCGCGGAAATACTCCGCGGCGATTTCACACTTAAACTAAGGTTTCGTTAGGCCATTCCGAGTGAACTCAGCGTTGGCTCGTCAACCGCGCCGGTCGCTTCGAGACCCTGGGCGGATTGATATTCAGCCAGCGCGGCACGGGTTTGCGGTCCAAGGACGCCGTCGATGTCGCCCTGATAAAATCCCTGTTGCTGCAGCGCGGACTGAACGTTGGCGACCACCTGACCCGGATCCATCTCCGGATTCGAGGCGTAGATTGGGCCGTCAAAATAGTAATTTGCGCCCGGATCATATCCCCACGCCGGGTACCAATAGCCGGAATCCCAGTAATACGGCGCGCCGAACACGACGCTGATGTGGTTGTAATGATGCGACCACCACCACTGATTCTGCCACTGCGGGTGGTAATTCTTAAACACGATGTACTTTGACCCCTTCCAATTCTGCGCTCCGGCGAACTTGAAGTTCTGATTGAACTTCACGGCCTGATATTTCCCGTTCGGGTTGTTCTGGAGATTGAACTTCTGGACCTTGAAGTTCTTGTTGACCGTAACGTTCTTGTTGATGTTGACGTTGTTAGTCTTGTTGACGTTGGTCTTGTTGAAGTTCTTCGTGTTGTTGAAGTTCTTCGTGTTGTTGAAGTTCTTCGTGTTGTTGAAGTTGTTGGTCTTGTTGAACGTCGTCTTGCTCCCCGGATTGTTCAGGCCCGACTGGTTCTGCTGAACTTGATTGAACTTGTTCGAATTGAACTTGTTCCCGCTAAGGGCGGAAGCCTTGGTTTTCTGTCCGGTCACGACCGACTGCTGAGTTGCGGTTCCGCCCTTCCTTTTGACCGTCTGATTGCTGTTATTGTTGTTCTGATTCGCGTCTGCCAGCGACGCCAATCCGACGCAACACATTATTGTTAAGGGTATTTTCATATGGGTAAGTTAGTTATAGCCTCCTGCGGTTGTTAGACTTTGTAGGTTCTGAGTTATTCAACACCATCTTTGTCAGGTCGTTGCTGACGAACTGCTTCAAACAGAACAATCGCAACTGCGGTCGCCAAGTTCAAGCTCCGAGTGCCGTGCATTGGGATGGTAATACAGGTCTCAGGGTGGGCGGCGAGAAGCGCTTCCGGCAGCCCTTTCGTTTCCCGGCCGAAAACCAAGTAGTCGCCGGGCCGGAATTGAACATCCCAATACGGACGGTTCGTCTTGGTCGTGACGAAGAAACAACGGTCCGGCGCGGGTTTGGCCTCCATTAGCGCCGGCAACGAATCCCAAACCTTCAGATCAACGTCCTCCCAGTAATCGAGCCCGGCGCGTTTAACTTGCCGATCGTCGAGGGAAAATCCCAACGGCTTCACCAGATGCAAAGTCGATCGTGTTGCCAGACAAAGCCGGCCGACATTGCCGGTGTTCGGCGGAATCTCCGGCTCAACTAAAACGACATTAAACACAGATCTCTAAGGAAAGCAGGAACGCAGGAATTCTGAACCTTACTTTTGCCTTTTCCTGCTTTCCTCTGTCCTGAGATCAGATCGTCGGCGACGGGTGGATCGGGCGACGGAGCGCTCGATCTACCTACAATTTGCTGGCGACGAACTTTTCCAGCTTCAACACGTCGGCCGCGAATTTGCGGATCCCCTCGCCCGTTTTTTCATAGGCCATCGCGTTGTCGTTCAACAAGTATTTAAACTTCTTCTCGTCGAGCTCCAGTTTCTCGACCTTCGCCGACTTCGCGTTTTTCGGATCGAGTTTGCGCTCGAGCGGCTCGTTCGATTTCGCGAGTTCGTCCATCAATTCGGGACTGATGGTGAGACAATCGCAGCCGGCCAATTCGCGAATTTGTCCGGTATTGCGGAAGCTCGCGCCCATCACTTCGGTCCCGATCCCGAAGTGCTTATAATAAGCGTAAATTTCGGTGACCGATTGGACGCCGGGATCTTCCGCTCCGGTGTAGTCGCGCTTCTCGTGCGCTTTGTACCAGTCATAAATCCGGCCCACAAAGGGCGAGATCAGTTGCACTTTCGCTTCCGCGGCGCGCACAGCCTGCACCAGTGAAAACATCAAGGTCAGGTTGCAAAAAATTCCCTCCTTCTGGAGTTGTTCGGCAGCCTGGAGTCCCTCCCAAGTGGACGCAATTTTGATCAGAACCCGTTCGCGCGGGATTTTCTTTTTCGCATAAAGCTCAATCAGGTGCCGCGCTTTCTTGATCGAACCTTCCACGTCGAAAGACAGTCGCGCGTCGGTCTCGGTTGAAACGCGTCCCGGCACAATTTGTAAAATATCAGTCCCGAACTGGACCAGCAGATGATCGCAAATGTCCTCGATTTGGGCGTGGCCGCTAAGCCCGGAATTTTTGCGGTCGGCTAAGACCTCTTCCAGCAAACGTCCGTATTGCTCCTTCTGGGTTGCGGCATATACCAGGCTCGGATTCGTGGTTGCGTCTTCCGGCTTGAATTCCTTCATCGTGTCGAAGTCCGCGGTGTCGGCGACGACCTTGGTGAATTTCTTTAGTTGCTCGAGCTGATTGAGCTTCGTTTTTGGTTCTGCGACAGCAGTGCTCATAATATGTCCTCCATTTAGATGAACGCAGAAGCGCATTCATCTGGGGGTTCAACGTACGCTTCGCTCGGACACTCGACAACGAAAAATCTCTTGAAGAGGAACGCCTCACGGTTCGCCCACACACGGGGCTGCGGTTCATTCGTCGAATGAATCGCGGAAGATCATCGTCCCGTCTTTGTCGAACGCGAACGTCACGCTCGCCGAGCCGCCGTGTCCATCAGAAGCGGACGCCGCGTAGACCCGACCGGCCATAAACTTCTGCGGCTTGATCATGGTGGTGAAACCGCCGAGGCGTAACTCCGTACTCGATCGGCTGCCTGAGCGGAGGGCCGCTCAAGATGGACCACATGGCCTTCCATTGGTGATCGGCAGTCCGTGTAGAAACCGTGACTGACCGGATATCGGTTTTCGGACGTCCGGTTGAATCAACGAACTGGAATCGGATTGGCCCGCCCAATCGCCCGCTCGCCTTAACAGACAAACGAATGTGACGCCGCGTCGGAGCCAATGACCGAGGACAGGAGTAATATGACGGCAAAGATTCGCATCAGCTTGTAATAACGACCAAACAATTACGCCCCAACCGGCTTTGGCTCGGCAGATTTTCGCGAGCCCAACGCGGCGCGGACAAAATTGTTCCCGAGCTCCCACATTGGACCGGGGAATTTGCGGCATTCGGTGAGCACTTCGTCCAACGCGTTCACGAACATGTCGACTTCTTTTTCGCCGATCATCAACGGCGGGAGAATTTTCATCACGTCCATGGCGTGGCCCGCCACCTGGGTGAGAATGCGATGCTTGCTCAGCATCTGAGTCACGATCATTTGCGCGAATAAGACCTTGTCGATCTTGTGCAAAAGTTTCCAAGCCATCTTGAGCTTGAACTCGTTTGGCTCGTGAAACTCGATCCCGATCATCAAACCTTTGCCGCGAACTTCCTTGATGAACGAATGTTTTGCCTTCAGCGCCTCGATTTTTTCCATCAACAGAGCGCCCATCTTGCGCCGAATTTTCGATCAGATTTTCATTGTCGATCACTTCCAGCGACGCGAGCCCGCAAGCCATCGCGAGATTATTGCGGCCGAATGTGGTCGAATGAACGACACAACGGTCCATCCGCGAAAAAGTTTTCTGGTAAATGTCGCGCCGGGCAACGATCGCGCCACACGGGACGTAGCCGCCGCTCAACGTCTTGGCCAGAGTGATAATGTCCGGCTCGAGGTTCCAATGTTCGAACCCAAACATTTTCCCGGTGCGACCGAGACCGGTCTGGACTTCATCGGAGATCAGGAGCGTTCCGTATTTGCGACAAAGCTCCTGCGCGCGGGGAAAGAAATCAGTTTTCGGAGTTTGACAGCCTTTGCCTTGAACGGTCTCAATCACGAACGCGGCGACATCTCGCGATTTTAGTTCGCGTTCGAGCGATTCGATATCGTCCAGCGAAATGCGCGCGTCGAATCCTTCCATCAACGGACCGAACCCTTCGGTAAAACTTTCGCAGCCCATCAATGAAAGCGAACCAACACTCAAACCGTGAAACGCGCTCGCCAGCGAAACCATTCGTTTTCGTCCCGTCGCGGCGCGGGCAAATTTGATCGCACCCTCCATCGCTTCGGTGCCGGAGTTGCAAAAGAAAACCGCGTCGAGATGCGGCGGGGTGCGCTTGGTGATCGCTTCCGCGAGCAAACCGCTGAGCAGCGAGCAATCCATCTGCACCATGTTTGGCAGATCGAGATCAAGCACGTCGCGGATCGCTTTTTTCACCAGCGGATGGTTGCGTCCGATGTTGAAAACACTGTAGCCGCTCAGAAAATCGAGATACGGCGCGTTATCCATGTCGTAGAGATAAGCGCCTTCAGCGCGGGCATAGACCTTGTCGAAGCCGATGACCCGCTGCGCCTGCACCAGCGTGCGATTCAAATGCTTCTCGTGCAGATCGTAATTTTCGCCCAAACGCGCGGCGATGATCTCTTTCAAATCGAAAGCCATATCGAGGCGCAAAATCTCCGCGATTTGCGGGTTCCACGCAACTGGCGGATCGGCCGCTCCGCGGGCGATGCTAAAATCTATGTCGGCTTTGCCGACGCAGCTAACCAAGACCGATTTCGTCGCCAGACGACTGTTTGTCCTCGCAACGGCGATTTGTTTACGACTTCAATGCAGCATTTCGCTGCCGTGTATTGATTAACCCAATTCGCC
Source organism: uncultured Verrucomicrobiae bacterium (assembly GCA_963800015.1). Taxonomy (GTDB): domain Bacteria; phylum Verrucomicrobiota; class Verrucomicrobiia; order Chthoniobacterales; family UBA10450; genus AV40. The sequence goes on from CAWCZE010000002.1 coordinate 127,729, forward strand.
TTCTCAATTCGCCAGAATGAACTCTAAGAATTCCGAGCTCGTGGCCAAGGTGCCGCAAGTCACGCTGATTTTTTGGATCATTAAGATCCTCGCAACCACGTTGGGCGAAACCGGCGGCGACGCCGTTACCATGTCCTGGCTTGGGGAAACAACCGGCGAGGCAAAAGGGACGGGCTACCTTATCGGCACCGCAATATTCGGCGTCATTTTCGTCGGAGCAGTTCTCTTTCAGATCAAAGCGAAAAAATTTCACCCGTTTCTTTATTGGCTGACGATTGTCGCAACGACCACGGTTGGCACAACGTTGGCCGATTATTGCGACAGATCGCTCGGTATCGGTTACACCGGCGGTTCGAGCGTTTTGCTGGTCCTGGTGATCGCATCACTTTTGATCTGGCGTTGGTCAACCGGAAGCATTTCGGTCGAAACGGTGGCGACGCCGAAGGTCGAAGTTTTTTATTGGGTCACGATCATGTTCTCGCAGACGCTTGGCACGGCACTGGGCGATTGGGTGGCAGACACCAAAGACATGGGCTATCTCGGGGCTGCCGGAATTTTCGGCAGCCTGCTCCTCCTGACCGCGCTTCTGTATTATTTCACAAGCGTTTCTCACGCTGTGTTGTTTTGGGCAGCCTTTATTTTGACGCGTCCGCTCGGAGCAGTGGTTGGCGATTTCTTGGACAAGCCGCACGCGCAGGGAGGATTGGCGTTGAGCCGATACACCGCGTCGATCGCGCTCCTGGTGGTGATTGTTGCCCTCATTTTAATTTTCCCGCAGAAGCCCGCGTCAAAAGCGCATTGATCCAGTCAGTAAAGCAATTGAACGCCAAAATAGCCGATCAGCGCGAGGGGCTCGTCGTCTGGCTGGTGAACTTCGTGGCCTAACGAGCCGATAAAAAAACAGCGCTCGTTCAAGGTTTGACGGATTCCGAAATTCACGGTCAGCACGTCTCTTGTAAAATTCATCCTGGACGTGCCATGGAGCTCTGCCATTAACCCGGTTGTCTTCGAAACATCGTAGCCGCCGACAATTCCGTAGAGCCATTCGCTCCGGCCGGCCGTGATTCCGACTGGCCCGAATTCCGCGTCGGCGTGAAATCGGCCGAACGATTTCGCAATCTGGAACGGAATTTGAAATCGAGTTCCGTCATCGGACAGTCCGCGCCGCGGCGACGACGATTGAATATTAAAAATGATGCGGGGAAACATGGACACGTCGAAGCCGCTCTTATCTTCATCGAGAAACCGCCATTTCACAGCGGTCTCAGTCGCGCCGATGCCACCGATCGGCCCATGATCATCCCGTTTTAACAACACCGGACCGGTCTGAAGGGTGAGCTGAATGTGTTCGCCAACACCGTAGTTTAAATCGAACTGCGGCAATTCGAGCGATGTTTCTCCGGAGTGATGATTAAGTATGATCGCAATGTTGTTCTCCCATTTGCCGGAGCCCGGCGTGCCGGGATCGTCGGTGATCATCGGCGGTCCGCCTTGGGCGAGTGCAGATTTCAAACCAAAGGCGAAAACAGCCAGCGTGCAGAGCGCTCCGCGTTTCAATTGATTACTTGTCACAATGCAGCGCCGGCTCGAACTCAACTGCCACTTCCTTGGTCGGACAAGTTGAGCGGATTATTTTCAAGCGCCGGCACGGCCATTGATAAGCCATAGCTGATGACCGCACAACGCAACGCCGGCCAACGGTTGGCGCGCTTCAAAAAACAAAAAGCCGCGGAATACGCTGGATTCCGCGGCTCTTAGAGACGTGGCATCGGCATCCTGCCGATGTTCAAGGGCTAGAAGCCCATGTCACGTTGTTAATCTTCCACTTCGACGTGTTCAACGGTGCGGGTCTCACCCGTGCCGCTGTAATATACCTTCACGCGATCTTTCGGAGTCAACGCTCTGCTGATCACGTGTCCCGCTTTGTCGACGACGCGGACTGGAGTATGAAGCGCGAACGAGACTGGCCCCTCGCGTTCATCTTTGACCACGATCGTTTTGCCCGGCTCGTACTCAGAGACGGTGCCAGTCGTGTAAGTCGTGCTGGTTGTCGTCGTGCTCGTGGCCGGCGCCGTGGTCGTTGTTTGTTCGGTTGTGGTCGTCTGCGCGAATGCAAATGGCGCAACGAGCGCACAAGCCAATCCAATAATAACTTTCTTCATTATGTTTTCCCTCCGTTTTGTTTATCGCTTGTTCGACTGGAAGCGGGCGGAAATTGTTCAAGCCAGTGAGGCGACTTGATCGATCTCAGGATTTGTCTTAGGCGCCGCGCGATTGGGCACAATCGCACCCAAGCTAAGGGGAGTCAGCCGGCCAAAATGGCGGCACTGAGAGGCAACGGGACAAACCGCGTCGCAGTGTTGCTTCCTCCAATTTATCGCAGATGACGATCGATCCCGTGAACCACCGGATGGATTACGTGTCTGTCGATCTTGTAGGCAACTCTGTCGGCGAAATGCGCCGCCTTGTAGGGCAGTCGCTCACCCGGAAATGCGAACGCGCCTTGGGCGAACAGAAATGTCACCGCCAAAATGGCCACAAACATAATTTCTCGTTTCATCATTCATCCGCCTCTCTACATATAAGTTAGACTTGGTCGTGAGTGGCCGTATTCGAACTAAATCTTCGCGAGTTGTGTCGCGCTTCGCTTCAGTTAACGTGCCGGGTCGATGACCAAGGCCGAACCGACCACCGATCCAAAAGTGACTCCGGAGCTGGTGGCGAAACACGGCCTGACGCCGGAAGAATTCGAGCGAATCAAAAAAATCCTCGGACGCGAGCCGAACTTCACGGAGCTCGGGATCTTCTCGGTGATGTGGAGTGAGCATTGCTCCTACAAAAATTCGCGGCTTGAGCTGAAGAAATTTCCAACGACCGGACCAAACATTCTGGTCAAAGCCGGTGAAGAAAATGCCGGCGTGGTCGATATCGGCGATGGCTGGGCAATCGCCTTCAAAATGGAAAGTCACAATCACCCGAGCGCGATCGAGCCTTTCCAGGGCGCAGCCACCGGCGTGGGCGGAATCATTCGCGACATTTTCACGATGGGCGCGCGCCCGGAGTTTTGTCTGAACTCGCTGCGGTTTGGCCCCATCTCGGAAGATACTCGATCCTCGATGCTGGATACTGGATCAAAGGCAGGCAACGGATCAATCGAGTATCGAGAATCGAGCATCGAGAATCGCCGCGAACCGGCGGCTCTTCGCCGGCGTCGTTTCGCGGCATCGCGCATTACGGAAATTGCATCGGGATTCCGACAATCGGCGGCGAGATTTATTTCGACGAAAGCTTTGAAGGCAATCCGCTGGTCAACGTTTTTTGTCTCGGCGTGCTGCGGCATGATCAACTCGCACGCGGCGCCGCGCGCGGAGTTGGCAATCCGGTTTTTTACGTTGGCGCTGAAACTGGTCGGGACGGTTTGGCCGGCGCGGCGTTTGCGTCGCGCGAACTCACCGAAGAATCAAAGGAAGACCGGCCCGCAGTCCAGGTCGGCGATCCATTTAAAGAAAAGCTTTTGCTCGAGGCCTGTCTCGAGCTGCTCGCGAGCGATGCGGTGGCCGGAATTCAGGACATGGGCGCGGCCGGCTTGACCTGTTCGACCTGCGAGACCGCGAGCCGGGGCGGCAGCGGAATTGAAATCGATCTCGCCAAAGTTCCAAAGCGCGAACCCGGAATGACGCCATACGAAACACTCCTCAGCGAATCGCAGGAACGAATGTTGATCATCGCCAAGCGCGGAAAAGAACAACTCGTTCGCGACATTTTCGATAAATGGGACGTGCCATGGGCCGAAATCGGTCGCGTTACGGATGACGGCATGATGCGGGTGCGCAACAACGGCAGCGTCGCCGCAGAAATTCCGGCAAAGCCGCTCGCCGACGAAGCGCCTTTGTATTCGCGAGAAGCAAAGAGACCTGCTCGCACGGCATCGGCGAAGCCGGCAATGCGAGTCCGCCGGAACGGATCAACGATCTCCGCTACAACGTCGATGCGAAGAATCTCTGCGCCAACTGCTTCGCGATCCAACCATCGCGTCCAAGAACTGGGTTTACCGGCAGTACGATCACACCGTTCGGACCGGCACGGTCGTCAAGCCCGGCTCGGATGCCGCGGTGTTTTTCGTTCGCTATGCCAACAAAATTTTAGCGGCGACCAGCGATTGCAATTCGCTCTATTGCGCCCTCGATCCTCGCGAAGGCGCGAAGATCGCCGTCGCCGAAGCGGCCCGAAACCTCACCTGTTCCGGTGCGAAGCCGTTGGCTGTCACCGACAACCTCAACTTTGGCAATCCCTACAAACCGGAAAACTTCTGGCAGCTACGGGAAGCAGTGGAAGGCGCGGCGGAAGCCTGCCGGGCTTTCGGCACCCCCGTAACCGGCGGAAATGTCTCTCTATATAATGAGAGCCCCGCCGGGGTGGTCGATCCGACCCCCACCATCGGGATGGTCGGCCTGATCGAAAAGGAAGAGCACATCACTACGCAATGGTTCAAAAACGAGGGTGATGAGATCATTCTCATTGGTGCTGTAGCCGGCATCGGTGATGCCGGCGCCGGGACCACCGGTCCCGGCTACAACGCTCGGTGGATCGCGTTACTTGAAGACTTGTCATGGTCTGAAGATCGGCCCGTCGCCCGAAGTGGATCTCGTCCACGAAATCAAAATCCAAAACGCGGTCCGCGATATAATCCGAGCCGGCCTGGCGAAAAGTGCGCATGATTGCAGCGAAGGCGGGCTCGCGGTGGCGATTGCGGAATGTTGTTTCAATCCGAAAGAGAAACTTGGAGCCGAGATTAGTGTAGAGGCGCCCGTGCCGGGCGCGCCGGAGCTGCGCGAAAGCGGGTCGCGCGCAGCGGACGGCACGGCCGCCACTACAGCACTATTCAACGAATCGCAGTCGCGAATCATGATTTCGGTCGCGCCTGAAAATCTCGACAAGACAGCAGCGATCCTCAAAAAAGCCGGTGTGCCATTTCAACAGCTCGGCAAAGTCGGCGGAGACGAATTGCGCATTCAAGTCGGCACCGAGAAATTTTCCTGGCCGATCGCCGATCTTTACGATGACTGGTGGAACTCGATTCGGCGGTTGGTCGAAGGCGACAGTTGTGCCGAGGGCATTCCTAGTTTGTAATCAAACACGTTGAATGAATTGCCGTTTGATGGAAGTTTTCGTGTGATCTCTCCAGACCAAACGCATCCGCCTGCAGGAGGCAAGATCGACCAGCCCGAGCCGTCGCAGCGCGAGGCATTTCCGCAGCACGAGTGCGGCCTTTTCGGCGTGTTCGGCCATCCCAACGCGGCGGTCCTCACCTATTACGGACTTTTCGCCCTGCAACATCGCGGCCAGGAAAGCGCCGGCATTGTTACCAGCAATGGGCCGGGCACTTCGTTTTTGATTCACAAAGACATGGGCCTGGTGTCGCAGGTGTTCGGTCAGAGCGAGCTTGAAAAACTCAAAGGCAGCCGGGCGATCGGCCACACCCGTTATTCGACGACCGGCACGAGCACGATCAAAAACGCGCAACCCATGGTGGTCGATTGCGTGCGCGGACAAATGGCGATTGCTCACAATGGCAATTTGATCAACGCCGACGTTTTGCGGGATGAACTCGAACGCAAAGGCTCGATTTTCCAAACCACGACCGACAGCGAAATCATTTTGCATCTGCTCGCCCAACCGCTGGACAACGGGAGCAGCGCGCTGGCGGCGTTGCGCCGAATCCAGGGCGCGTTTTCGGTTTTGATCATGACCGAACGCGAATTGATTGCGGTGCGCGACCCATTCGGCTGGCGGCCGCTCTCACTCGGCAAGCTCGATGGCGCTTACGTCTTTTCGTCGGAAACGTGTGCGTTCGATCTCATTCATGCCGAGTTCGTCCGCGATGTGAAGCCTGGCGAAGTTTTGATCATCGACGAACACGGAATGCGTTCGGAGTTTCCGTTCCAGCCGCAGCGGCCGGCCTTTTGCATGTTCGAATACGTTTATTTCGCGCGGCCGGACAGCAAACTCGGCGGCGTGAACGTCGGGAAGATCCGGACGGAAATGGGCCGCGAGCTCGCCAGGCAATTTCCAGCGGAAGCCGACATCGTCGTGCCCGTGCCTGACTCGGGCAATTATGCCGCGCTTGGTTTCGCGGAAGAATTGAAAATTCCGTTCGAGCACGCCTTTGTCCGGAACCACTACATCGGCCGCACTTTTCTACAGCCGAGCCAGCTGATTCGCGATTTCGATGTCCGCGTAAAACTAAATCTCATCAAAGAGATGGTTGCCGGAAAACGCGTCGTGGTGGTGGACGATTCCATAGTTCGTGGGACGACTGCGCGAGCCCGGGTGGTAAATTTGCGAGAAGCGGGTGCGAAGGAAGTGCACATGCGAGTGAGTTGTCCGCCCCACCGGTTTGCCTGCCATTACGGAATCGATTTTCCCGATCCGCAAAAATTGATCGCGAATCAAATGTCGATGGACGAAATTGCGAAATATCTTGGCGTCGACAGCCTCGGCTATCTCAACGTTGAAGGAATGGTGCGCGCCACCGGCAAACCAATGAATGAATTCTGCCTCGCCTGTTTCAACGGCGATTATCCTCTGCCGGTCGATCCCGCGCTCGACAAGTTCATCATGGAAAAACGCGGAGAACCGCGCGAAGGCGCTGGTCGACCAGGAACGGCACCCGAGCTTGTTCACCGATCTCAAGTGAATGACGAAACCCAAATGACGAATGTCGAAGGAATGACGAAGCACGAATGACTTTGGATTTGTTTCGTCATTCGTCATTCGTCATTCGTCATTCCGCCCGCAGCGTCGGATGAAGCGCGCTGGAAAAAAGCGTACGCTGCTGCGGGCGTTGACGTTGATCTGGGCAACCGCCTCAAGAGCCGGATTCAATCGTTTGTTCGACAAACCCACGGACCGCAGGTTCTCGGCAAAATCGGCGGGTTCGGAGGTTTGTTCCGCGCGAATTTCCCCGGAATGCGCGACCCGGTACTGGTCGCCAGCATCGACGGCGTCGGCACAAAATTGAAAATCGCGTTTGCGACGAACAAACACGACACCGTTGGCGCCGACCTGGTAAACCACTGCGTGAATGACATCGCAGTGTTGGGTGCGCGTCCCTTGTTCTTTCTCGATTACATCGGTTGCGAAAAATTGGATCCGCGGGTTTTCGATCAGCTTCTTGGCGGATTTTCGCGAGCGTGTCGGGCCGCGAAGTGCGCATTGATCGGCGGGGAGACCGCCCAAATGCCCGGCATGTATCGCAGCGGCGAATACGATCTGGCCGGTTGCATCGTCGGCGTGGTCGACCGCATGAAAATGATCGATGGCCGGAAAATAAAACCGGGCGACGTGGTGCTTGGGCTTGCCTCAAATGGACTCCACACCAATGGCTATTCCCTCGCCCGCAAGATTCTGCTCGAAAAAATGCGGCTCAGTCCGCGCAAAATCGGCAAAGAACTGCTTCGGGTGCACAAAAATTATCAGCCGATGCTCGCGAAAGCTCCGCACGGCATGATCAAAGGACTGGCTCACATCACCGGCGGCGGGCTGATCGATAATTTGCCGCGGGTTCTTCCCAAAAATTGCGACGCAGTCATCGACACGAAATCCTGGCGGGTGCCGCAAATTTTCAAAGTTTTGCAGCAGAACGGGAATGTTGATCGAAGAGAAATGTTTCAGGTGTTCAACATGGGAATCGGCATGGTCGCGATCGTTTCCGAGCGCGACACGAAAGGCGCGATGTCGATTCTTGCGGCAAAACAAATCGGCCGAATCGAACGCGGTTCGGGAAAAACCAAATTGGTCTTTTAGTCCACAGATTACGCAGATTTCCGCAGATTAATTAGGAAGAGATTTTTCGGATTTAATCTGTGTAAATCTGCGTAATCTGTGGACACCATGGAAAAGCGGCGCCTCGGCAAAACCGACATGAACGTTTCGGTTCTTGGATTCGGCGGGTCCGAGATCGGCTATGAGCGGGCGTCCGCGGAAACCGTTGCCGAACTGCTGAACAGTGCGCTTGATGCCGGCCTGAACGTGATAGACACGGCCGAATGCTATTACAACAGCGAGGAACTGATCGGCCAGGCCGTCGGCAATCGCCGCAACGATTTCTATCTTTTCACCAAGTGCGGCCATCCCCACGGGATGGAAAGCAGCGCCGAATTGGTCGAAGAGTTCGATCCTGGAAAGTGTCGAGCGCAGTTTGAAGCGTTTAAAGACTGATCGGCTCGATTTGTTGCAACTGCACAGTTGCTCGGAAGCCGAATTGCGCAAAGGCGAAGTGATTGATGCCCTGCAAACCGCGCGGGACAAGGGTTACACTCGTTACATCGGTTACAGCGGCGACAGTCACGCCGCGCATTTCGCCGCTGAGTCGGACGCGTTCGATGTTCTGCAAACCTCCGTCAACATCGCCGATCAGGAATCGGTTGATCTGACCATTCCCGCCGCACGGAATAAGGAAATGGGCGTCATCGCCAAGCGCCCGATCGCCAATGCGGCCTGGAAGACCGGCCACCGTCCGATCGATTCCTATCACCATGAATATTGGGAGCGCTTGCGAAAACTTAACTACGATTTTTTGCGCGGCGATTTGAACAAGGCGGTTTCAATCGCGTTGCGATTCACTCTGAGTGTTCCGGGCGTTCACACCGCGATTGTTGGCACAAAGAAACCGCAGCGCTGGGCTGAAAACGCCCGATTACTCGAAGCGGGACCACTCGGCCAAAGTGAATTCGATTTGATCCGGGAGCGCTGGGAAGAATGCGCCCCACGGACGTGGATTGGACAAATCTGAATTGCCCGCTAATCACGCGAATGGACGCGAATGAAAACAGCGCACAACTGTCAGCTCCAGAAATTCCGTATTTAAATGTTTCTCCGAATTCAATTAGCGTTAATTCGCGTTATTCGCGGGCCGCATTACTCCTATGAAACAACGTAAGTTAGGCAGAGGTGGCCCGGTCGTTTCAGCTATCGGTCTCGGCTGCATGGGTATGTCCGATTTTTACGGCGATCGGAATGACGAAGAATCGATCGCTACGATCAACCGCGCGCTCGAGCTTGGGATTACTTTTTTCGACACCGCGGATGTTTATGGTCCGCACACAAACGAAGAATTTGTCGGCCGCGCGCTGAAGGGACATCGCGAGCAGGTTGTCATTGCGACTAAGTTCGGAATCGTCCGCGATCCGGAACGAGCGGCATTTCGCGGCATTAACGGCAAGCCCGATTACGTAAAAAAATCGTGTGAGGAAAGCCTTCGCCGGCTGCAAATCGACTGCATTGATCTTTATTATCAGCACCGCGTCGATCCCGACACGCCAATTGAAGAAACTGTTGGGGCAATGGCTGAGCTGGTTCGCCAGGGCAAAGTCCGATTTCTCGGACTCTCAGAAGCCAGCGCCGAAGCGATTCGGCGCGCCCAGGCCGTTCACCCGATCACCGCTGTGCAATCGGAATACTCTCTGTGGACCCGCGATCCGGAGCCGGAAATCATTCCAACTTGTCGCGAGCTTGGGATTGGGTTTGTTCCCTACAGCCCGCTCGGTCGCGGTTTTCTGACCGGGAAAATTCAGAAACCGGAAGACTTGCCGGAAGATGATTATCGACGGACCACGCCGCGATTTCAGGGCGAGAATTTCGAACGCAATCTGGAAATCGTGAAACGTGTCGAAGAAATCGCGCGGGAAAAACGTTGTACTCCCGCGCAGCTGGCGCTCGCGTGGGTCCTCGCGCAGGGTAATGACGTTGTTCCTATTCCCGGCACCAAGCGCCGCAAATATTTGCAGGAAAACATCGGCGCGCTGGACGTCGATCTCACCAGCAAAGATCTGGAGCGAATCAACGAAGTTGCGCCAAAGGACGCATTCGCCGGCTCGCGTTATCCGGAAGCGATGATGAAGCTACTAGGTAAGACTTAGATAGCCGCGATTGTCCCAACCGCCATATGGCAACTGAGGTCAGTCGCCTCTACCTACTTGCGTTTTGCTTTTCTACGCGCTGCCCAACGGGCCTTCATCAACTGCGAAAGACGACGGCGTCCGGCTGCGGTGATTCCTTTACCGCCTTTGCCCTGCTTCTTCGCCTTTGAACCGCCGCGACCAGCTCTGAATCGCGCCCATCGCGCGCGAGCCGCCGCCGCGATTTTTGCGCGAGCTCCCGCGGACAATCGACGTTTCCCTCCACGTCGAGCAGGAGCTGTAGTTGCTGCTCCACCTCCACCTGACCCGTCCACCAAACCCCTCAGTCGCCGTTCCAGTGCGTCAATTTGACGACGAATCGATAAAGCCTGCTCCAAGTTCCGCGTTGATAAGTCCATAGAACGCTCTCGATAGAACACACTGTCGGCTAATGCAAGAGATAGTTAGTCAAGGAGTTACCCGCAGGAACTAGGAGTAGTTACAGGATCGCCGTGTAATCCTACTTACTTCTGCGCGGAACTAACGCCGATGCAAACATCGTCTGCACAACTTCGCCGCGCAGATTGGTAGTGACATTGCGTATTCGAATGATCCCTTGAGTCGGTCTCGATCGTGATCCACGAACGTCAAGAATTTCCGTTTCAACCTGCAACACGTCGCCCGGTTTCACCGCGTTTGGCCAGCGCAATTCGTCAACCCCGAGACCGATCGCGCCTTCGGCAAAATTCAACGTTTGCACAAACAAACGCATCGTGATCGCAGCCGTATGCCATCCACTGGCGAAGATTCCGCCAAACATCGTGGTCGCCGCCACATCGCGGTCGACATGAAACGGCTGCGGATCAAATTCGCGCGCGAAAGCAACAATCTGTTCTTCGCTCACACTGTAAGGCTGGGACTCGAACCGGTCGCCAACTTTCAAATCTTCAAAGTAACGTTGTTGCATGAGGAACTTGCCAACTGATCATCGACTTTCGTTACCCGGCACCAAAGAACGCACCCACATCGAAAATGGGCGGTGAGGGTTTCGAACCCCCGACCCCCTCGGTGTAAACGAGATGCTCTACCGCTGAGCTAACCGCCCAAAGACAGTCACAAGTGACGAGTGGCCAGTGGCCAGTCAAGCAAATCTAATCACTGCTTTAACAACTCCAGCGCCGACGGGAAAATGAGTTTCTCCCAGTCGGCGTAGGCTTTGGCGGATGGATGGAGACCGTCTTTGGCCACCAGTGATTTGTCTTCCCCCATTTTCTTGCTGATCGGAAAGATATCGACGACTTGCAGCCCGCGCTTGTGGCCTTCTTCGCTCACAATCTTATTAAACTGCATGATCCCTTCGTGAATATTCCGGCCACGCGAATATTTATGCCCCGTTGGAGTAACTCCGAAGTCGGGAATCGTGACTACCAGCAATCTCTTCTTGTTAGGCAACACCGCCAGCATTGAATCCAGCAGGTAACTCAGCCGGTTTCGAAAGCTCAGCTCATCGACGCCCTGGACCCAGTCGTTCACGCCGATGAGCAAAGTGGCGAAGTTCGGGCCAACATTCACAAACTTCGGCAACTCCTTGTCGATCGCGTCCTTGGCCGTCCAGCCTGTGACCGATGGATTGGAGACCAACTCGATATCCAATCCTTGCGCTTTCAAATGCTGAGTAAGCAAGGACGGCCACGACTCGTTAGGTTTTGCGCCTTCACCGCACGAATACGAATCGCCGATCACGGCGTAGCGAATTTTCTCCTTAGTTGTCTCAGCCATAGCGATCCCAAAGGCTAACCACGAATGGACACCAATTAACACGAGTCTGGAAATGATTCGTGTCCTATTCGTGCGCATTCGTGTCGAAGTCTCTTTTACGAGAGCATTTCGTTCACCGCAGCGTGACAATGAATCTTGCCGGTGTCGAGCAGTGCGATCCCGTTGTGGCTTTCTTCGCGCAGGATCAAGGCCAGCTCTGTGCCGGCAAGCATGACGCCTTCAATCTCGTTTCCGGATTTCATTCGATCGACGATCGCAAGCAACTTGGCGCGCGTCTCGGGCAGAAAAATTCCGGGCACGAGCTCGGCGAAATACTTTTCGTGAATGTAATCCTGATCGGCCCGCTCAGGCGTGATGAGTTCGATTCCTTCCCGCCGAAACACCTTCTGATAAAAATCCGCCTGCATGGTGTATCGGGTTCCGAAAAGGGCCAGACGCTTTAATCCCCGCGCTTTTGCATATTCGCAGGCTGCTTCCACGATACTGATAAGCGGAATCGGTGATCTCGCTGCCACGTGATCGAAAACAATGTGCGGCGTGTTTGCCGCGATAATGCCGAACTGCGCGCCGGCCGCCGCAAGTTTTTCGATTTCTGCGAGAAGGAAATTCGCCATGCCGGCCAGATCGTTCGCTTCCAGGAAATCGATGCCTTTTTGCAGGTCGATACTGTTGATCACGAATTGCGGATAGTGACCGTCCGGCTTCCGCTCGCGATACATCGCTATGATGTTTTTGTAATAATCGACGGTGCTCTCAGGTCCAACTCCGCCGATCACGCCGAGCGTCTTCATTCACAGTGATTCTGCCGCGAACTGACCGTCGCCACAACTCAGCGGTCGTTCATCGTCTTGACGTAAACGATGTGAAGTCCGGCCGCCTTGGCCGCAGTTTCAACTTTCTGTTTCACCTTGGCGTTGTTGATCGACGTGCTGCGGAGCTCCCCGGTGGTGGGGTAGTAGTACATCGAATAGATAATGTTCGGCATTTGCTCTTCGGACGGCCCGACATCCCAGATCCAGGATTTTTCGTCGGGCGCGAGAATCACATACCCTTCCAATGTGTATTTCAAACCGTTCGCAGCGAAGGCGTGTTGAAATTTCCTCAAGGTCACGAGCTCCTGACACACGATCGGCAACTGATCGATCCCGAAAACTTCGCGAAGATCCGGACCTTCTACCTGTTTTTCGTCAGACAGTTTCAGTTTGCCGCCTTTTTTCGCGTCGAAGTCGACCGAACAGACTTTGTGATTCTGATCTGCGTTGTTGGGGGTCCGGGCGGCGTTGGTGGGAATGACCATCTCGATGTTGGCGAGGCTGCCATCTTTTTTGAAAACGAACCTGCAGTGCTCGACCGGCATTGATTCACGATGTGAATTTTTTCTCGCCAGCTCTTGGATCTGTTTGATCCAATCCTCCGGCACGACGGGCGATTTCTCGCCTTCGGCATTCTTTTTCGCGGCGTCGGCGTGGGCTTGAACTTGACCCGGATCTTGCGTTTCCTTCAACGCCTTTGGCGCAATGCTCGGCACTTCAAAAGCGAAGACGCCGGCAACCGAAACACAAAGCGCAATGACAAAAATCGGAGAACGTTTCATTAGGGTTCTATACGGACGCGAAGTAACCATTCTTTCGCGCGATTAAGCGAGGAAAATTTCGACCTTGGAAATTCCACTTCCGCCTTATTCTGAAGCGGTTAAACTCCAAACCGTGCAATCGAAAATCCTTTTCGCCGGAGTTCTGATCATTGGCTTTGCAAACCTCGGCCAGACTCAGCCCTCTCCGAGTCGGCAGCCGGATGTGTCCAACAAAACTCTGCTGACAAATGCGAACCAGGACCATGTCGTGGGCGCGGCTGCGTTGCACAAACTCGCCGGCGATTATTACGATTGGCGAAACCAGAACGATCCGGTCTCGAGCAGCGATGCCGGACTGCACACCTGGGACGACCGGCTGGTCGACTTTTCACCGGCGAAAATCAACGAACGAGCCCAGCACGTTCGCCAGTTGCTCGACAAGGTCCGCGCGATGAAGACCGATACCTGGCCAAAAGACGAACAGATCGACGCTTTGTTGTTTCGCTCGCAGCTGGAAAACGTCGATTTCGGAAACAGGGTTCTGAAATTCGAGTTCACGAATCCGCAGACTTACACCGGCGAATGCACCAACGCGATTTTCTCCCTTCTCAAAAAGGAATACGACACGCCCCGGAAACGCGCGATCGCAGCGACTGCGCGATTGAAAGCCATGCCGGCACTTTTGAAGCAAGGTCTCGCGAATGTGCAGAACCCGGTAAAACTTTACGCCAAGCTCGCAATCGATTCCGCCCGCTCGATCGATCCGCTGTTCAACCAAAGTTTGATGGCGCTGGATGTCGATCTTGCGCCTAACGAACATGACGAACTGATCAAAGCGCGCGACGGCGCCCTTGCCGCGATGCACAGCTTTGCCGACGAACTCGAGAAGCGGATGCCGAAGATGGTCGAATTCGTTCCGATGGGCGAAGCGAACTACAATTACTATCTCAAGCACGTTCTGCTTTTGCCGCTCGACGCCCGCGAAGTGGAAATGATCGGCCGGGTAGAAAATGCGCGGTATCGAGCGCTCGAAGCGTTGCTGCCGGATCCAAAGCTCGCCGATCCCGATCCGAAGCGCGCGGCCAGCATTCCGGCAGACCAGGAGGCATTTCTCAAAGCCTACGAAAGTCGCGAGACGGAGATGATTAATTTCCTGAAAGAACACAATCTGGTGACAATTCCGGATTATCTCGGGCGATTCGAAATTCGGCAGTTGCCGGAAGCATTCAAACCGACCAGCCCCGGCGGTTTTATGAATCCTCCCGGCGTTTACGACAAAGATCCGGCCGGGTTCTATTTCATTCCAACCTACAATCCCGAATCAAAGAACTTCTATATTCGGGCGGCAATCGAAGATCCTCGGCCGATTTTGGGTCACGAAGGAATTCCCGGCCATTTCATGCAACTGTCGATTGCGAACCATTTAACTGACGAAATTCGCCGCCAGCACGGCGATGGCGTCTTCGTGGAAGGTTGGGCCCTGTACGGCGAAGAAATGTTGATGCGGACCGGGCTTTATCCGAACAATTCGCCCGCTCAGGGGCAAATTCTCCGGCTGTCGCGTTATCGCGGCGCGCGCATTGGCGTTGATGTAAACCTGCACACCGGCAAATGGTCGTTTGAACAAGCAGTGAAATATTTCATGGATGCGGGCGGACTCGATCGCGAGGCTGCGGAAGGCGAAGCCGCCGGCGCCGCCTCAACTCCACACCAAAAAATCAGTTACATCATCGGGAAATGGCAGATCATGAATCTGCTCGGACGCTACAAAGACAAACAAGGCGATAATTTCCGGCTCGGCCAATTCCACGACGATCTGATCAAGAACGGTAGTCTCCCCATTTCCATCATCGAATGGATTTTGCTGGACGATGATTCCTCAATTAAGAAAGTGACCAGCGAGAAGTGACCACTGGCCAGAAAAGAATGAAACGTTTTCAGCTCTTCTTGCTTGTAACTTGTCACTTGTCACTTCTTGGTTGCGCTGGCAGTTCGCATCCACAATTGATCAGTCCAAGTGAAGGGCCGCCGAATCGCCGGTACATCGAGGTGTTTCACGAAAAGCAGGTCGCGACTCTTCATTTTCCGCAAGGCATCTACGCGTTAGCCGCGGCTGATAAAATTGGTTATTACTACCGCGCGCCGCGCAAAATCCGAGAAGGCGGTGCCTGGCTTGACGGCGGGATCTTTGTCAGCAAACGGGATCCGCAAAAATTGCGAGGTTACGTTTATCGCGCGGGCGCGATTACGCACGTCGGCAATTTGTCGCATGTTCCGTATCGTTTTGGCGGAGAAGACATTCCAGCATCCGACCGGTAGACGGGCGCCGGAGTCCGAGCAGGCCTGCTTCCTGCTAAATCCAAGGCATGAGCATGGAACAAGAGATTCGTGCGGCCCTGAAGCAGCAACTAGAGAAGGCTGATACTGTCGGCGGACTGAGGAGCGCGTTAGATCTTCAGTATCAACGTCTTTGCCAGCTCGCCCGAGCTGATTGGGAACGCTTGATCGGACCCGATCCGGCTGATGCTTGTGTTACAGTTCGCGTCCAGACAGCTTCCGCAAACGCGACCCGCGGCTCCGGTTTCCTAAAATCGCGGAGACAAGGAATTTCCAAAACTGCGGCAAAAGCTTCCACGCCGCGATTCGCGCACTAGGGCTTCTTAGTGCAGGCGCAGCAGTAAATCGCGCGGGACTATTCGTCGATCTTTTCGCCGAGCAATCTGCCGACGGTGAAATGTTTCTCCGGCTGCTCCAGATCGCCAACGAACTTTTGAAACCGTTGCGAAAAAAGATCCCGGCGCATTTCCCAATAATGGGCCATTCCGGGCGCGGCAATGTAATGCCGGAGCAACTCACGCCATCCCTGCCACAATTCGAGATCAAGCAATCCATAAACGTAATGGGTATGAATCGTCTCGAACGCTTTCAGAAATTGAAACGTAGCGTGAAAGAAGCGCGATTGATCCTCGGGTGAGAGTGCGCTGAGATTTTCAAGCCCGACCTGCCAGATGCGCGCGAGCTCCGCGTTTTCCATGTAGGGCTTGGTCACTTCTCGCAGTGCGGTTGCTGCGGAGTCCTGCGCCGCAATTTTCGCGACCCGGGTACTGCGATGAACTTGCACCCCCAGATACCAGAGCGACGCGACTACCCCGAAGGCGCCGATCGCCTGGGCAATGGCATTGATCGCTTCCCAGCTCACGACGTTAGAAAAGCTGAAATGCTGAAAAACTGAAATGCTGAAATTGAGACCGGCACATTTGAAAAGCTGAAACGCTGAAAAGCTGGAATACTGAAATCCGAGACGGGCTACCTATTTCGGTTCGTCGCGAACCTTCAGCACGATCTTGCCGCGGGTATGACCCAGATCCGCCTTTGCCTCGGCCTTGGCTGCGTCCGCCAGCGGAAAAGTTTCAGAAACGAACACCTTAATTTTCTTTTCGTCGATCAGCTTCCCGATTTGAGCAAGCTCGTTCCCGTTATTTTGGACTTCCAGCGACGCGCCGCGAATTCCATATTTTTCCAGCTGCGCCTTATCGACGTTGGAGGTGAGTGCCACTACGATGCCGCCTTTTTTTACGACTGGATACGATCGTGCCAGCGTTTCCCCGCCAACGGCGTCAATCACGACATCGATGTTCTTTGCGACGTCTTCGAATTTTTGGCTCTTATAATCGATTGGAACATCGGCCCCGAGCTGCTTCAGAAAGTCCTGATTCGCAGTCGAAGCAGTTGCGAAAACTTTGGCGCCGCGAATTTTTGCAAACTGAACTGCAAACATTCCGACGCCGCCCGATGCTCCATGAATCAGCACGGTCTGGCCCGATTGAACATTGGCCTTGTCCACGAGTGCCTGCCACGCGGTCAAAGCAACGCTCGGGACGCCGGCCGCTTCGACAAAACTAATCGTCGCCGGCTTTAATGCGGCATCAGTCTCTTTCGCCAGAGCATATTCTGCGTAGCCGCCGCCTTTCAAGATGGTGATGAAAGCGTAAACGGCGTCGCCTGCCTTGAATTTGCCAACCTTGTTGCCAACTTTTTCGATTACGCCCGCAATATCGTAGCCGGGATGCCATGGCAATTGGGTGCCATTGGGAGATTTTGCCCAATTGCCTGCCAGCAAATTCCCATCGAAAGAATTCACGCCAGCGGCGAAAACTTTGACCAGCACTTCATTCTCCTTCGGTGTGGGCACGGGCACGTCTTCGTATTTCAAAACTTCGGGGCCGCCGTATTGGTGAGCCACGACGGCTTTCATTGTTTCGGCATGAGCAGGCACGGCGGTAGCCATCAACGCTGCGGCAATGAAAATGATTTTCGGTTTCATTGTTACTTAGGTTCGTCCGCGACTTTCAAAACAATCTTGCCTCGGGTGTGATGCGTCCCGACATCTTCCTGCGCCTTTCGCGCTTCGCTTAACGGAAGTGTTTGAGTTACTACGACCCTGAGCTTCTTCGCGTCGAACAGTTTCGTTAGTTCTGGAAGCGAGGCCCATCCGGCGGTGGCGAGTGGCGGCGCCTGGATGCCATATTGTTGCGCCTTGGCTGGATCGGCAGGTCCAACGATCGAAACCAGGAATCCGTTTTTCTTCACCACCGCGTAATCCCGGTCGAGAATTTCTCTGCTGGCAGCCTCGAGCACCACGTCGACATTTTTAGCCACATCTTCAAATTTCTGCTTCGTGTAATCGATGGCTACATCAGCGCCAAGTTCTCTGAGCAAATCCTGATTGGCGGTCGATGCCGTTGCGTAAACTTTGGCGCCACGCAATTTTCGCGATCTGAATGGCGAAAGTTCCAACGCCGCCGGAACCGCCCTGGATCAATACGGTTTGGCCTGCACCTAAATGTGCCGTCTCGACGAGCGCGTTCCACGCAGTTCTCGCTGCAACCGGTACTGCCGCGGCCTGAATAAAATCCAACGAGGCCGGCTTCAGAGCGATGTTTTTCTCTGCGGCGACGGCATATTCCGCGTAGCCGCCATTATTCACATTACCGTAAATAGCGTCGCCCTTTTTGAATTTAGTCACACCGGGCCCAACCTGCTCGATAACGCCGGCTATATCGCGACCTGGAATCACCGGCAGCGTCGGTGTCCCAAAGTTTCCGCTGCGCACGTAAGTGTCGACCGGATTCACGCCGGCAGCGATCACTCGGACCAGCACTTCATTTTCCTTAGGCTCGGGACGGGCCACATCTTCGTATTTTAAGACCTCCGGTCCGCCGAATTCATGAGCGACGACCGCTTTCATCATTGCTGGATTTGTTTGCGCGAAAGCAGCAGTGAGTGCGCAACTGACGACAACAATTACGGCGTTAAATAAAAATTCCTTCTTCATAAGTTTTCGGGCGGCAAAGCGTGAATTAAATCCTGTTCATGGTGTGGAGGATTCTGCAAGCTCCAGCGCCATGAAGATACGTATTCTTACGATTGTCGCATTAACTTGCAGCCTGTCAGGGGTTTGCCTCGCGCAAAATTCACCGGCGACTGCCGCGAAAACCACCGCTGGAACCAACGCGCCTTACACCGAAGGATCGGTTTGGCAGTTATCGATGATCAAAACCAAGGCAGGACTCACGGATGAATACTTCAAGCAAATCACCGGCACGGTGAAACCGGTCTACGACGAAGCAAAGAAGGAAAAGATCATTCTCAGTTACAAAATTCTCGACGGCGAAGCATCCGGCCGGGACGACTTCAACATTTTGATTCTGGTCGAATATCCAAATTACGCGGCGCTCGATTCGTTACGCGACAAAATGGATCCAGTGCTTACCAAAGTGATGGGGTCGCAGGATCAACGAAAGGACCTGATGGTAAAACGTTTGGATGTTCGCGAGATCATCGGCACCAAAACGATGCGGGAAATCACGTTGAAGTAGGCGGAACGTCGGCCTAACCGATCCACGGGCAACGCATCGAGATCGACGTTGCCGCCAGTGAGAATGATTCCGACGCGTTTTCCGGCGAGATCGATCTTACCGTCGGCAATCGCCGCGAATGGAACCGCCGCCGACGCTTCGACGACAATCTTCATTGTCTCCCAAATCGTTCGCATGGCAGCGACGATCGATTCCTCCCTCACGGTGACGACGTCATCGACGTAACGTTGAATGATTGGAAAGGTTTGCTCACCGACATTGGTGCGCAGGCCGTCAGCGATCGTGAATTTTTTTTCGGTCACAAGTCGCTTTTTGGCGTGAAACGATTGTGCGGTGTCGTCGGCGTTCGCCGGCTCGGCGGCAATGACCTTGATCTGCGGCCGCATCGATTTTGCTGCTGTCGAAACTCCGGAAAGCAAACCGCCGCCGCCAACCGGACACATTACGACATCGAGATCGACATCCTCGAGGAGCTCGACCGCAGCTGTTCCCTGCCCCGCCATGACATCTTCATTTTCGAAGGAGTGAATCAGAGCCGCGCCGGTCTTCGCGATCACATCGTTACAAGCCGCTTCGCGCGCGGCGTCCTTCGGTTCGCAGAAAACAATGTGCGCACCATAACTCTCAACGGCTCGCACCTTCACTTTGGCCGAATTTTTTGGCATAACAATGTAGGCCGGAATTCCGCGAAGTTTCGCCGCGCGGGCCAGCGCCGTTCCGTGATTTCCCGACGAATGTGTCGCTACGCCGTGTTTTGCAGCATCATCAGCGAGTGCGAAGACGGCATTGGTTGCGCCGCGGGCCTTGAACGCGCCGATCTTCTGAAGATTCTCGCACTTAAAAAATAATTTTGCTCCGCTCGCCTCATCCAGTCGCGCGCTGGTGAGCACCGGCGTGCGATGAATGTATGGACGAATCCGCTCATGCGCCGCGCGAATGCGTTCGAGGTCGAGTGCCATTTAAGTTTATTGTAGCAAGAGGTGGAGTAAGAGCACGTGGAAGAGTAAGAAACACGATGGACCCGTACGCAAAGCGGAACGAGCCGCGGGTGGGCGTGAACCGGCCAAAGATCTCGCACTTGCCCGCCGAAGCGGACGATCGCAGCCGCAAAGATCGGCTACGCGAGAAACAGGCGGTCGTCGATGAACGACGCGCAATCAAAAAAGCTGCGCGACAGGAACTGAAGCGCAAACTGCGCGACGAGTTGGAACAAAAGGACTAGAAACGATTACCGGACTAACGCATTCGGAAAAACAGAAGAATTCTGTTAGTCCGATCAGCGAAACGAAAGTTTGCGTTAGCTCTTTGGCGTAACCTTGGCGCTGCCGAGGAAAGTCGCATTTTCGTCGACCACCAGTCGTGGCGCTTCGATGTCGCCCTGCAAGGTGCAGCCGGCTTGGAGTTCGCAACGGTCGGTCGCGAAAATATCGCCTTCGACTGTTCCGCGGACTTTGACCGACTTCGATCGGATCTCACCTTTGATCGAGGCGTGTTCGCCGACGGTGAGTTCGCCGGTGGAATCGATCGTGCCCTCAACTTCTCCGTCGATTAGCAATTCGTCACGAAATTTAACGGTGCCCTTGATCGAAACACCTCTGGAAAGCAGGCCGCCTGATTTTGCCGCCGACGGCGCTCCATTTGATTGCGATGCCACCGGAGGCGGAGTGTAAGGTTGCGGTTCGGTTTTGCGAGTTGAGAACATATTCATAAAGAGATTCCTCGAAGAATGGCTGCCGGTAAAGCTAATCTTGTTCCCCGTGGCGGGTTAGCCTGAAATTCTTGCCAATTTTCGCCTTTTTCATGAAAGCCCCGATTTTCCTGGACGAAAAACAGGTCAGAGAACGCCTTCGAATGGCGGACTTGATTCCGGCGATGGAAAAAGCGTTGCTCGATTTCTCAACCGGAAAAGTGACTCAACCAGTCCGGCAAGTCATTCCAGTTGATCCGCCGGGCGGCTTTTATGGAATCATGCCCGCGCTCACGCCGGAAGGTCTCGGCCAGAAAATCGTCACGTTCTATCCGCCGAACGCCGACAAGGGAATCCACACCCACATGGCCTTGATCATTTTGAATGATCGCGAAACCGGTGCGCCACTCGCGGTCATGGACGGACGATTGATCACTGAGATGCGAACAGCCGCGGTCTCGGCAGTGGCGACAAAACTTCTGGCATCGAAGGAAGCAAAAACCCTGGCAATTCTCGGCAGCGGGGTGCAGGCGCGCAGTCACTTCGAAGCCCTGAGCCTCGTCCGGAACTTTACCGAAGTCCGGGTTTGGAGTCAGACCAAGTCACACGCCGAAGAGTTCGCGAAGGAAATCGGCGCAAAAACGATGTCCCCGGAAGAAGCGGTGACGGATGCAGATGTCGTTGTCACGGTCACCAGTTCCAGAACTCCGGTTCTAAAAGGTGCGTGGCTAAAAGCCGGCAGTCACGTCAACGCAGTTGGCGCGTGTCGGCCGGATTGGCGGGAACTGGATGACGACGCAATGCTCAACAGCGTTGTGTTTGTCGATTCTCGTGAAGCGGCGATGAAGGAATCCGGCGATGTGATTCTTTCCCGCGCCAAGATTTACGCCGAACTCGGCGAAGCCTTTGCAGGCAAAATCGAGAATCGTGCAAACGAAACCACGATATTCAAATCGTTAGGCATGGCGGTTGAAGACATTACCGCGGCGATGCTGGTTTACGGAACGGCGCCTGGTAGCGGCGGTTCACCGAACCGCCATCGCGATTGAGGTCAATCGCCGCTAGCTAGCCTGGCGGCGGGAGCTGGTTCATGAATCCGAGATCCGGATTCGCGAAATGGCCGATGTTCGGCAGCACAGTTGCGAGATCAGTCGGGCTCGAGATGCCATACCATTTCGCAAGCGTCGCCGAATATTCGTCGACGGAGGTCGTCGGGACCCAGCGTCCTTCGCCGACATCGTCCGGGCCATTGATCGCGATGGTCGGATAAGCTCCGTAGATGTTTCCGCCTTTGACCGAATCGCCGAGAATCAACGCGTGACTTCCCCACGCGTGATCGGATCCGCCGCCATTTGATTGGAACGTCCGGCTGAAATCGGACGCGGTGAAAAGAGTCACGCGATCAGCGATGGCCAGTTCCTTGGTCGCCTGATAAAATGCGTTCATGCACTGGCTCAACTCCGCGAGCAGGTTGTTTTGCGTTGTCAGCTCGTTGCTATGGGTGTCGTAGCCGGTGACTGAACAGAAGTAAATCTGGCGACGCATTCCAAGTGCGTCGCGAACGGCGATGATCTTCGCGATCATTTTCAATTGATCGCTCAAATCGGAATTTGCCGGAAACGGCGTGTTGATTGTAACTCCGGTGAGCGCGCTGGTCAGAAGCGCGTTGTTGGTAATCGCCCGATTGGTGATTTTGGCGAACTCGGCTTCAAAGAGATTTTGATGCGGCAAATTCAACAAATCCTGCACCGCTTGATAACGAATTCCTCCGTCGGTTCCGCCAAAACCACTCAGTCCGATCGGTCCCTGAGTTGAAAGCTGATATTCGCTGACCTGGTTTCCAACCTGGAATGTGTTCGAACCGTTCAGCGAGATCGACATCGAGATCGTGTCGGCATTGTTAAACGAGGTGAGCAAATCGGCTAGTCTACCGCCCCATCCGCTGCTCCGCGGTCCATCCGCCCAACCCGTTTGCCATTCGACTTGTTGATCGGCGTGGGAAAACAGCTGGGTTGGCAGTTTCGCGGTCCCGTTCAAAAATTTCGCGGCGGTTGTTGGCTCAACCAAAGTCCCAACATTCGCCATGACCGCGAGTTTGCGATCATTATTAAAGATCGACTGCAATTCAGGCATGTTCGGATGAAATCCGAAGGTGCGGCCCTGCGGATCGGGCGTCACGAGATTCAACGGCAGCAGCGAATTTTGGGCGAGAGCGATCGGTCCGCGGGCATTTGCGTAAACGCCGTAATTCGCGTTGTCGGTAGGGACGATCATGTTATTGGCGTCGTTGCCGCCGTAGAGAAACAAACACACCAGCGCGCGAAATTCGCTGGTGCCCGAACTGATCGCCTGCGCAGTGGCAGCGTTGATCGAACGCAAATTCCAAACCGTCGATGCCATTGAGCTGGTACCGAGAGCCGCGCAGGCAGCCTGACGAATAAAACGGCGACGCGAAATTTCCATGGCTACTTTTCGATGACGAACTCCGGTGAAGTGACGATGAGATGAACGGCGGTCTGGGCGCGCTCGAGAGTATTTCCCGCCGGAATTTGGCTGACGGCGTTGATGACGATGGAGCGCATGTTGGAGGACATTTCGCCGCACATCAGCACATCATTCAGCGAATCGACCAGCGCGGTCGGATTGGAAGCCAGTTGGGTTTGGGCGGAAAGATTCAGAACCAGTGCATCCGGGTTATTTGGATTCGGTTGCTGATAAACCGCGCTTCGCATTTTATTCGCCGAAGTAATGACCGTCGTGTCGGTGGTAATTTGAAATTCCGGCGCAACCAATCCGGCTTGCTGAATCGGTCCCGATTGCGACCAGAACGGCGAATAGAAATTGAAAACGCTCGGAGCGTAAAGGGCCGCCTGGCCAAAATTGAAAGTCGAATTGTTAACTACGAAATTTCCGCTCGAGGAAGACGCCGAAAAAGCCCGATAAAGGTTCGCCAATCGAATGAGAGGCTCGCGTTCGTGGCCGTAACTGTTGCTTCCATTCCAGGTGCGCGCTTCTGGATCGAGCAAAATCGCCTGCACCACCGCCTTCAGATCGCCTCGGGTGCCGCGACCGCTGTTCGCGAACACGCCGGCAACTCGCGCGATATAACCGGGTGACGGATTACTGGTGACCAAATGTTGAATCAATCGCTGCGGCGATAAACGGACCGACGTTGGGATGATTGAAAATCGCGTCCAGGCCCATTTGTAAGTCTTGGGCCTGAGTTTGGCCGGCCGGCAACGTGACTCCATTGAGAATTAATTTAGACCCCGTGTCGTGGTGAGTCGGAAACGCCAGCATCGGATGTCGATATTCTGGCGGCGCGAAATTCCAGGTCGGCGTTCCGGTTTGATACCAATACCAGCCCGTAAAAACATGGGCATAACCTTCCACCACATCCTGATCGTAGGTCGGAATCGGTTGTCCGTTGCTGTCGAGCTGCTGCGAACCATCCTGGTTCAATTTGTAGAGACCAATCGTGAACAACTGCATGATCTCCCGCGCGTAATTTTCGTTGGGCTCAGTGTTCTTTTGCGGATTCGGTTTGTCGTTGTGAACCATGTCGAGGTAATCGCCCATCCCCGGGTTCAAGGTGACGTCCTGAAGTAGCTGCCGGAAATTTCCGAACGCATCCTGACTCAACACATCCCAGTAGGTCGCCATCGCTTCGGGATGTTGAAACATGCTGTTGCCGTTGGCCGAGATGACCATGATTTCGCTCAAGGCGAAGGCGACGCGCTGCCGCAATTGGTCCGGCGCGTTGACAACTGTGTGCCACCAGGCTTCTTGAAAAATCGAGTTCGTCGGATCGGTCCCCGCCGGCAATGCGGCAATGGCCGCATCAACTCGCGGACCAGTCAGCGTAGCTGGCGTGGAAAATTGCGAGTTAAGAAAACTGGTGAACCCGCTCGCCTGGATTTGTGAAATTAACGAACTGGTGGGTCCGAAAGTGGATTGGGTGAGGAAACGCGCGACGTCATTTGAAGTTCCCGGCGTGCTGGTTGGAGTCGGCGTCGGCGTCGGTGTCGGAGTTGGGCTCGAATTCGGCGTGGCCGTCGGAGTTGCTGTAGGCGTTGGAGTTGGGGTTGGACTTGGATTCGGAGTCGACGTTGCAGTTGGTGTCGGGGTCGGAGTTGGCGACGGCGGATGAGTTGGCGTTGGGGTGGGTGTTGGAGTCGGGGTCGGACTCGGCCCACATCCTCCTCGTCCGCATGGGGTCGGTGTCGGCGTCGGACTTGGATTCGCGGTTGCGGTCGCGGTCGGAGTTGGCGTCGGGCTCGCCGCAGGAGTGAATGTGGCGGTAGGAGTTGGTGAGGGTGCGACCGTCGGGGTCGGCGTCGCACTGGATATAGGAGTCGGTGTCGGAGTTGGAGATGCTCCGCGCGAAAACGCCGCCGCATTTCCTAACGGAACTATTAAGAGAATCGCGACGATGACGAACGTGCTCAGTCCGCCGATTCGTTGTCTGAGAGCTCTCATGCGCAAATCCGACAAGTCACGACGGTAATGACCGCACAGGTTGATCATAGGTTACCAAAAAATTGCCGAGGCGTGATTGTTTTGCGATTCGGGAGAAAGCCAGGCGCTGATTCGGAGAGGAAAATGATGAGCGCCACATGAAAAATGGCAGCAGAAGCCGCACCAAAATCGGGGGTTTTGGCCCACGAACGGTTACCGTATCGGGCTCCGATATTTGTGACAATCCAAATGTTGTCTCACTGCTCGGAAAGAATTTCGTTAGCTTCGGCGAGGCTTTGACAAGTGATGATCCGAACGTCTCCCCGATAGTGAAACGTCGACATGATGTTCATTCCGATGTCGCGGCGCGGATCGGGAATGATCCGCACAACCATCGACGCGCCTTTTTCGTTGCAAAGATCCATCGCTTTCTCGACGAATGGCGCACAGCTAACGTCCATCGACTGCAGTTGAGTCAGATCAACCAGAACGCGAAACCCGGTCGGCAATGTTGCCAGCTCGGCGCGCAGTTGATCCAGACCTGCTTTCGCATTCTTCGGCAAGAACCACTCCGGCATAACGGATTTCGAGCAGACTTCTTGAGATGTTCGCTTCGAAACTAATCACTGCATGAGCCGGTTGTATTTTTGTAAGAGTTCCCGCAACTTTTCGTGCGACAGCGCCTCGACTCGATGATTGTTCGCGCCGGTCATCGTTTGATTATCAACCAGCGCGTTGACGACCGCCTCCTCGGTTGCCTGCACTACACCGGCGAAAACCGGGTCCAGCAGATCGTTCGGGATCGTTTGAACAGCGTGCGTTACCTGGTCCGCCGCCCAGACATTTTTGTTCGCGGTCGAAAACGCGATAAACAAATCGCCCGAGCCGTTGCCGGATATTGTTCCAGTGCGTGCAAGCCCAAGTGAAATGCGGCGGGCGAGACGTTTCAATTGGTTGGGAAGCAATGGCGCGTCTGTCGCAACCACGGCGATGCAGGAGCCGGTGTCTTCGCCATAAACTGTTCCTGGAATTTCTTTCCCGACTGGAACTCCCGCAATCGTTAACAGCGCGCGACGTCCGAAGTTGGCCTGAACAAAAACGCCAACCGTGAACTTCTGAGCCGGTTTATCTTTGCCGACTTTCACTTCGACTTGGCGGGACGCCGTTCCGTTCCCGCCTTTGAATTCGTAACAAATCATTCCGGTCCCGCCGCCGACGCTCCCCTCCTCAATTGGACCGCCGTGGGCAGAATCGAGCGCGTGAAAAACGTCTTCGGGCTTCACATGAAAACCATTTGTGTCGTTTAACCAGCCGTCCCACGTCTCGGCCACGACCGGCAAACTCCACCAATATCCGCTGGCATCCGCGGCGCCGTGTTTGATTCTCCATGCGATCACCGCATCGCGGGCAACGCCGACGCTGTGAGTGTTCGTGATAACAACCGGACCTTCCAGAAAGCCGCTTTCTTCGACCCAATTCGTGCCGGTCATTTCGCCGTTGCCGTTCAAACTGAAGACGGCGGCATAAACCGGATCATTCAGCGAATCGTGGCCGCGCGGAATGATTGCCGTTACTCCGGTGCGAACCGGGCCTTTTCCGACGACAAGCTTTCCGTCGCCGCTGATCAGCGTTGTGTAGCCGACTTCAACGCCGGCGACGTCCGTGATCGCGTTCAGGGTGCCGGGTGTGCCTTCAAATGGAACGCCGAGATCGCGTGCGCGAACGGCTTTCTTTTCGGCAACGACTCGCGGCGGCGATTGCTGCGGTTCGCGGGCGTAAGACTTCACGCAGACGAAGAGAAAAATAAAAATCAGCAGCTTGTTCATTGTTTCGTCCATTTTTCCTCCGCGAACGTGACCCATTGGCCTTTCTCAACTTGTCGAATCAGCGAGGTCCAAGTCTTGGTTTGCGGATCGAACGTAAACTTGTTGGTCAGCTCGCCTTTGCCAAACTTGAACTCGACCGAATGAAGCGCGTCGTCGATCGTACCCCGGCCAAGTTCCGAGTCAGTTCCGCCGAACACGTCGACCCAGTGGCAGACATAATTTTTCGCCGCGTTATCGAAGCCGATGAAAACGAACGCTTCATATTCTGGCTTCGCGTCGGCCGCGCCGTAGTGAAATTCAATGAACTGATGATTTAGCACCCATTCGCAATGGACGCTGCTCTGCCGAACTCCACGCTTCCCCATGTTTCGTTCGACCTTCCAATCGCCCACAAAATTGTCGAGGGAGGGATCTTGAAGCGGCGGGCGCTGCGCGTTGCTGTTGGCAAGCAACAGCAATGCTAAAAACAAAACGGATGGGGTCGATTTTTTCATCAGTGATAGTTTTTTATTCGGGGCCAAAGTTGATGCAGATCTCCGGTCAGTCCGCGGCACAGGAAAATATCGAAATGTTCGTCCCGCCGCGAGTACGGATGTTCGACGCGACCAACCGCCTCCACGCTCTGGAAATGTTCGCGGTCCCCAGTTCCATCGCTTCCAAGAACAATCACGATGCCGCCGTCATAATCGCGCGGACCCCACAGCCAGTAACTTTGGTGATCGCAGATTGATTTTGGCAAACCGAGGCTCGGTCCGAAAAAATCGATCGCGCCGGCTTCGCCGTAGTTGTTCGCGAAAATCGCAGTGCGCGCGCGTTCGTCAGCTGAAAGCGAGTTGTAAACGCGCGCAGTCGCTTCTGCCATTTCTCGCCAGCCGAATTCATCAGCGAAATATTGCGGCAACGGTCCAGTCCGCTGGTTCTCCGCTTTCGGCGGCTCAATCCCTAGTTTCTTCTGATAGGCAATTGCGCCCTCGGGAGAAAACACGGGAGAAACTGTCGGGGCCAGAATTACGATCGACGCGACCAGGAGCAGTCCGTAAGCGACGCGGCTCCACTTGAATCGAACACTTGTGATTCGTTCGAAGCCGACGGCGCCGGCCGCAAACAACATCGGATAAATCGGACTGAGATAATAATTTTTGCCGCGCAGGGCGATGAATGTTCCAAGCAAGACCAGGTAAACAATTCCGAGACAGCGAAACCGTCGGTCGATGAGCAGCCAGACCAGTCCGCCGAGCCACAGCGGAAACAAAACCGGATTCATGATCTGCGCCTGATCGAGGACGAACGCGATCGGACCACGCACCACGTCTCGCTGGGTCTGCCGAATGTTGTGCATCAACTCGAGGAATGGCCAATTGTGGCGGGCGAGCCAAATCAGGTTCGGAAGAAAAATTAGAAACGCGATTACTCCTCCAATCCAAAATTCCTTTGTGACGAGAAACCGGCGCTGACGCGTGAACGAAAGTGCGATCACAACCGCGACAACGAAAAACGCGATGCTGTATTTCGTTTCCATCCCGATTCCAGAAAAATGCCGAACCAGATCCAATAGCGCGGCGCCTCACTATTGATCGCGCGGACAATGCACCAGACGCACGCCATCCAGAGCAGCGGCTCGAACGCATTCATGGTGAGCCAGTGATGCAGAATCAGGTAGATCGGAACGCAAATCACTGCCAGGGCCGAGAGAATTTGCGCGAACGCCCCGCCGCCGAGATCGCGAGCGAGTTTGCCTGCGAGCCAGACCGTCACTGCGCCAGCCAGCGCGGGAATAAGGCGCAGACCCACAAGCCAGTCGCCAAACAAATGCCGCGCGATCCATGCAACCAGGGCGATCAGCGGAGGTTGGTCGACATACCCCCAGTCGAGATGCTCACCACACGCGAGATAATAAAGTTCGTCACGAAAAATTCCATATCGTCCCGCCGTGGCGAGGTGAAAAATCAGCTTCGCTGCGGCCAATCCGAAAACGACCACCTGGGCGCTGGAAAATCGCGGTGGGCTCGGTGTTTCGTTCACGTTTTAGCGGTGAGATTTCAATCGCAACAACTATCAACTATCAACCATCAATTTTTCTGTTTAGATTGATCTCGTGAGCTACGAAGTGTTCGCGCGAAAGTATCGCCCCCAGACATTCGACGATCTGGTCGGCCAGACTCACGTTTCCCGCACCCTGAAAAACGCGGTCACCCAAAATCGCCTCGCGCACGCCTATCTTTTTGTCGGCCCTCGCGGCACGGGTAAAACTTCGACGGCGCGAATTTTGGCCAAAGCACTCAATTGTGAAAAGGGACCGACCGTTCATCCGGACAACACCTGCGACAATTGCAAGGAAATCGCGGCCGGTAATTCGCTCGACGTTCTGGAAATCGACGGCGCGAGCAACAACGGCGTCGAGCAGGTGCGGGAATTGCGCGACAATGTTCGCTACGCTCCGTCAAAGTCGCGTTACAAAATCTACATCATCGACGAGGTCCATATGTTGACGCCGGGGGCGTTCAACGCGCTTCTTAAGACTCTCGAGGAACCGCCGCCGCACGTGAAATTTATTTTCGCGACCACCGAGCCGCAGAAAGTTTTGCCGACCATTATCAGTCGCTGCCAGCGATTTGATCTCCATCGGATCCCGGCAAAACTCATCGCCGACCACCTGCAATTCATCGCGAAGAACGAGAAAGTTACCCTCGAACCGGCCGCCGCTCACGCGATCGCGCGCGGCGCGGAAGGTGGAATGCGTGACGCTGAATCAATGCTCGATCAACTGGTCGCGTTCTGCGGCGAAAAGATTGCCGAAAACGACGTCCTCAATGTTTTCGGATTCACCAGTGAACAGAGCGTTGTCGATTTGACCGGCAAGATCTTTCGAGGCGAAACCGCTGCGGCGCTCGATGTTCTCTATCAGCAATGCGAAGCGGGCAAAGACATGATGCGGTTGATGTCCGATGTGATTTCATATCTGCGCGATCTCCTCGTCTTCAAGGCCAAGCCAGAGGCACTGAGCGACGATGTCGATGCGGAATTGCAAAAGGCGCTCGCGACCCAGGCCGACCTGATGGAGAACGACCGGCTTTTGGATTTGATCGACCAATTCGCGCAAGCCGAAGGCAGAATGAAATGGGCGCCGAACAAGAAATTGCATTTTGAAGTCGCGATCATCAAAGCGATCCAGAGCCTGGGGCAAGCCACGCTTGATGAAGTAATCGAAAAGCTTGGCGAACTGCGCGGTGGCTCGCCGGGGGCCGAGCCCGTGCGGGCGACCGAGAAAAAATTGAGCGCGGAAAAAAAAACGTTAGGCGCTGAGATTTCCAAGCCGTCTGTATCGGAGCCTGTTGAAATCGCCGTTTTACAGGAACAGCCTGCAACACGTGTCGCAGAAGTTGCCAACGGCGAAACGGATCCCGACAAAATTTGGCAAGGCGTTTACGCCAGGATTCCAAACACAAAGGCGTTTGTTCGGAATTCAGCCGCGGCCGCACATGTCCTGCCAAATGAGGGCCGTTATTTCGTTCTCGGATTTTCGCCGGATCAGAAGTCCCCGATGGATATTCTCGGGACCGCCACTAATCGAAAGTTGATCGAGTCGTTGCTTCAGGAAGTGAGCGGCAGAGATTGGACATTGAAATTGATCGTCGGAGAGGATTTGCCGAGCAAAGAAGAACAACCAGCAGAGAATTATGCGAACAATCCGCTGATCCGTGAAGCCCTCGAGATCTTCAACGGCGAAATCAGAATATAAAAAAGTTAAGATCACTGAAGTTAAGCAACTATCGCGTCGTCCAATCTAACATGTAACGGTTCAAATGACCGGCGAACCTGAATAAAGTTAATGAAGCAGGCTCAGCAGATGCAGGCCCAGATGGCCAAAACCCAGGCTGAGCTCGAAGAAAAAACAGTCGAGGTCAACGCTGCCGGCGGAAAAGTTAAGGTTACGGCCAACGGGGCTGGCGAAATTCTTTCCATCAAGATCGACAAGGAAATCGTCGATCCAAACGACGTGGCATTTCTTGAGGAAGCGGTATTGAGCGGCGTGCAGCAAGCGATCGATCAAGGCAAAGAAATCGCTCAGTCGGAAATGAAAAAAATTACGGGCGGAATGGGATTGTAGAAGGGTCGGCGGTCAGAGACCGCCGCTACAACGTTTTCAGATTCCGTTTGTGGTTTTCGTAAATGCAGACTTCGCGAATTCCTAACGACGACATCTTCTCCGCGAGGCGATCGTAATTTTCGGCTAGCTGCGCGTGCGAATGCGCGTCGGACGCGGTTGTAAATGGGATTTGTTTTTTGATCGCGAGTCGAATGATTTCATCACGGGATAAAGTTCGTCAACCGGCTTGCGCCATCCCGCAGTTGAAAGCTCGATCGACAGATTTCGAGCGCGGATAAATTCCAGTGTCTCATTCAAAATTGCGCGCACATCACCGCACGGGCGATGGCCGTGGATTTTGATCAAATCGAGGTGCGACAGACAATCGATCAAGCCAGTCGCGGCAATGTCGCGAATTCTCCGAAAGTAATCCTCGTAGATTTCGTTGATGTCACGCCCAACAAACTGCTCCGCGCCGTCCGGAACGCTGTCGAACATTTGGTTTGGATCGTCGAGGTAATGGACTGAGCCGAGAACAAAATCCAGCTTGTCCCAGTTTTTTTCGATCCAAGCCCTTCCCGCGGCCGACGTTTGCGGATCGTTGTCGAGCTCGATGCCTGCGCGAATTTTCACATCCGGATTCGCGTCGCGCAGTCTGTCGAGCTCATCGAAATCGACCCCAACGTGATAACGATCGTGATCGGTGAACGCGATATCGTTCAAGCCCTTCGTCCGAGCGCTATCGACCCACGGCTGGAGCAGAGTCTGAGAATACGGCTGAACCCGGTGCCCTTGGGGATGGCTGTGGTAATCGCTGAAGAGTTGATGGTTGATAGATGATTGTTGATAGAAAACCGAATTTCCGCAATCGACCATCCACTTCCTGTTCACTCGTCACTCATCACTTCCGTTATGGTTCCGTCATGAATTTCTGCCGGATTTTCAGCTCGGGATATTTCGGCAAGAAAACTTCAGCCGTGAAAACTTTTCCCGGGGTCAGGTCGCGGGTCGCGATCAACTCCTTGTATTCGATGTGTTCGCCTGGGTTAATCAAAATGCTGGCCGGAGTCGGCTTGATCGCGTGATTGTCGGACCATTTGGTAAGGACGTTGCCGCCAGAATCGAGCAATTGCACCTCAATGCGTTGATCGGTGGGAAAATCGAGATTGACCATGTGATCGCCCAAATTGTTGACGAGCACCTTCACCTCCATCTGTCTCACTTCCGACAATCGGACGGGCTGGGGAGAAATTTGGAGGGTCAATACCAGCCCGCGCAGTTTCCGGTTTTCATATTTCGGCAAAACTTCGGAGGACGAAAACGGATGCATCATGCGACCAAACAAACCGCGCTTCTGAACGGTGGTCGTGGTCATCGGGGCCGGAGTGGAAACAGGAGCTGTCCCGGGAGTGGGCGAAGCGGATAGGATGTCGGCGGGTGACGGTGTCGGCGAGGCGTCGAACAGGCTATGCTGCGCGCGGGCAGCTGCGCCGGTCAAAAGGAGGATGCAGAAAATGATGGCAGGACGAATCATCGACAGGTTAAACACGAAAACTACCAATCGGTTATGAGGTCCATTTTCGCGAGCCTGATTGTTGCATCGTTCGCCGTTTCCGTCTTGGGAAAAGATGGGCACTGCGTTTTTCGGGTCCATGTGGAAGCCAACGCCAACGATACCGCCAGCTTTTCGACCTCGGTCCCGGCGTTGTTCTCCGGGAAAAGGGTCGCGATCGAGCGGATTCCGCGATTGTCCGAAAATGATGTTGTCGCCATTTATCCTTATTCCGCACCGGATGGCAGTTACGGAGCGTTGTTCCAACTCGACGAGCACGGACGCATCGCGCTCGATACACTCAGCATTGAAAAGCGCGGCCAGTTACTTTTCATCCTGGTGAACGGCCGGCCGGTTGCGGAATTGCAAATCGACCAGCGAGTCACTGACGGACGCGTTTATATCGCCTCCGGCCTTACCAAAGCCGACATCGATTCGATGAAAAAATGCTGGCGATTGATCGGAGAAAAGAAAAAACGATGAGTCGCCTGCTGTTGACGATCGCCGCCGTCGTCTTTTGCGAAGTTGGCCAATGCGTTCGCGCAATCGAACTCGGGTTGCCTACCGATAACGACGCCATTTTTCGCGGCGGCGGGGCGGCATTTTACCAATACATCGAGCGTGATTATCACGGCGAGAAAACGTTCCCTTGGGAAGGCGGCCAGTACGGATTTGTGCGAGATCCCGAGCAGACGGCGCAAGGAATCGTTTACACGCGTTTTCACGAGGGCATCGATATTCGCCCGATGTATCGCGATGAAAACGGCGAACCGCGGGACGAAGTTCGCGCCATTGCCGATGGAAAAGTTGTCTACACCAGTCTCGTCGCCAGCTATTCGAATTACGGAAAGTACATTGTGATCGAGCACGATTGGGACGGCTCGCCGTATTACAGTTTGTACGGCCACTTGAGCAAAATCGACACCCACATGGGCGAGTCCGTGCAGCGCGGCCAACACATCGCGGTAATGGGTTACACCGGCGTCGGAATCAATCGGGAACGCGCCCACGTGCATTTGGAATTGAATCTGATTCTCAATCACAAGTTCGAAGGCTGGTATGCAGCCACCCACTCAAACGATCCCAACCACCACGGAATTTATAACGGAATCAATCTTGCGGGTTTGGATATTGCGAAACTTTATCTCCAACTGCATGAGAATTCAGCGCTCACAATTCCGCAGTTCATCAGTCACGAAGAGGTTTTCTACAAAGTCGCATTTCCGCATTCGCGGCATTTCGAGCTGCCGAAACTTTATCCGTGGATGGCCGGGGGAAACGCCGACGCCGATCCGCGATCGTGGGAGGTTTCGTTCGCCCGAAGTGGATTGCCGCTACGAATCGAGCCCAGCGATCGCAAGATAAAGGAACCGGAAGTCGTCTTTGTAAAACCGAGCTCGCTCAATGCCTCGTATTTAACGAACGGAGTTGCAACCGGTCCGCCTTCACACGCACATCTTACCGAGTTCGGAACCCAAATGATGCATTTGCTGATCTGGCCGGACTGAACGCCTGCCGTCAGTGCGTATCTTTAGGTTGGCTTTGTGCGATTTGCCGAAGCGCGTTGAACTCTTTTTGTCCTTCTGCGAACAAATCCGCGTATTTTCCTTTCGCACTTGCGGGCGACGCGGAGTCCCAGTCGATCACTCGCACGCCATCGTAACAGATAAGATAAAAGCGAATGTGCCCCGATTTAGGGTACGAAAAATCCTGCGTAGGACTACTGTCCGAATAATACTTTTCGCCAAGCTTTACGAAACTCTTGGCAGCATCACGAACATTGTCGTAATTGCTTCCTCCCAGTAATCCAAAGTTTCCGGTCGTGTAAATACTTCCGTCACCCTCCCGCGACCCCATTACGCTCATGACGGTGTCCTGAAGCGGCCAATCCATGATGATCGCCTCAACGTGCGGATATTCCTGTGTCGGCGTGAGGTTCATCTTTGAGGGAGGCGTGTTTAACACCTTCAATCTGATTTCCCGCATCACGTCGGCGGGCGTTTTTTTTGGCGGCTCGGTCTGCGATCTGACAGAAAATGACGCGAGCAACAGAATGACAGAACGAGGCTTGTGCGCATGATGAAGCTTAACATGATGTTGGTTGACGTTGGGCCACTGCAACCGCATGCGGAACCGCGCCCGTGATAAATCCAAGACATTCCACGGCGCCGCTTGGCTTTCCGGGAAGTGCGATCACTAGCGAATCGTCCACTACGGCAGCAAGATTCCGGGAGAGGATTGCGTTCGGCGTGATCTTCATCGATTCCGCGCGCATGACTTCGCCGAATCCGGGCAATTCAACGCGCATGATTCCGCGAATCGCTTCCGGGGTGATGTCACGTGGTCCGATTCCAGTTCCACCAGTGGTCAGAATTAGCCCGCAACCTTGTTTCGAAAATGAACGCACTGTGTCCTGGATTTTCGTCGCTTCATCCGGGATCACCGCTTCGCACAGAATTTGCCAGCCGTTTTGCTGCGCAGCTTGCTTGAGCGCGGGCCCGCCGAGATCGTTGTAATCTCCCGCGCTCGCGCGATCCGAAATTGTGACAATGCCGCAAACTATCTGCATCGAGGAAAAATATCTAAGGAGCGCAGGAAAGCATGAACAAGATTTAAGAATTTCCTGCGTTCCTGCTTTCCTTAGCGATGGCTGTTTTGGTCTTCTTAATCAATCGCACGTCGCCGATCTGCATCGTCTTATCGACCGCCTTGCACATGTCGTAAATTGTAAGCAGAGCAATCGCGACTCCAGTGAGTGCTTCCATTTCAACGCCGGTTTGGGCCACGGTCCGCGCAGTGCAGGTCACTTCCGTTCCGTCGCGAACTGCCGCGATATCGATCTTCACCTCGCTCAGAGGAAGGGTGTGGCAAAGCGGAATGAGTTGCGCGGTTTGTTTCGCGGCCTGAATTCCCGCCAGCCGCGCAGTCGCAAACACGTTTCCCTTCGCGATTCGGTCCCTGGAAATCAAATCGAGCGTCTTTCGGTGAAGCTTGATCTTTCCTTTCGCAACGGCCGTCCGCGCGCTCATCGGTTTAGCTGACACGTCAACCATCCGCGCTTTGCCATCGGCCCCAACGTGAGTCAGTCGCTTCATCACTCGTCACTGGTCACGCGTCACTTGTCACTGCCGATCATCCGCCAATCGCGACCATCTTGCGGTCGGGCTGGTAATTGTTTCGAAAATCGTGCTGCTCCGGTTTCCGATCGACCACATCGATAAAAAACTGTCGCAGTTCGTCGTCGGACGCGCCGGCGCGAAGCGGCTTCAGGATATCGAACTCGAGAAAGCTGCCGAGACACGGGCGCAATTTTCCATCACAAGTCAGGCGCAACTTGTTGCAGTTTTCGCAGAAATGCAGGTTCGTCATCGCACCAATAAAACCGATGCGCTGATTGCGACCGGAAATCTGATAATAAGTTGCCGGGCCGTTGGTGCGAAAGGATTGCTCCGGGATTAGTGCACCATAATGCGATTCGATCATTCGTTTCGCTTCGGCCACTGGCAGGAAATTTTGCTCCGTTAAAACCTCGGTCGTACTGACCGGCATCAACTCGATGAATCGCAGCATCAGATTACGCGTACCCGCGAATTCGATCAGCGGAATTAGTTGATCTTCATTTCGACCACGCATCAGCACCGCGTTCAGCTTGATTTGATCGAAACGCGCCGCGATCGCGGCGTCGATGCCAGCCAGAACCTGCGAATGAAAATCGCGTCCCGTAATTTGGGCATAAAAGTCGCGGTCCAAAGTATCAAGCGAGATGTTGATCGAGTGAACGCCAGCCGCGCGCAAAGCGGACGCCATCGTTTCGCCCGCAATTTCGTGGGTTAACAACGTGCCATTCGTCGAAATGCCGAGACTGGTGATGCCTGAAACTCTCGAAATTTCCCGGACGAAGCCAACAACATCGCGCCGGGTCAATGGTTCACCACCGGTCACACGTAGCTTGGTCACCCCAAGCCCGGCGGCGATGCGAATGAGGCGCAGCGTTTCTTCGTAGGTCAGAATATCCTCCCGCGGCAACCATTCCTGAAGTTCACGCGGCATGCAGTAGCTGCAACGCTCGTTGCATCGATCAGTGATCGACACGCGCAAGTACGAAATCCGATGCCCGAAGCGGTCTTCCATTTTTTGTCCGATGCAACGTTACGATTTTTCTGGTGTTCAATCAAGGAGCCGGCGGATTGACGGAGAATGCCGCGGCTGTATCATTTTTTATGAAGACGATTTCGAAGGCTTTTCTGTTAGGTTTGGCGCTTGCCGGATTCGGCCTAACAAGTTGCGAAACACTCGATAACCGGATCTCCGAACATTCCGACATGTTCAATTCGCTTTCGCCGCGGGACCAGGCCCTGGTCCGCCAGGGACAAATTCGATCCGGCATGCCGACCAACGCAGTTTGGCTGGCCTGGGGCTCGCCTTCGACCAAAACCACCGGAGAGATGCGTGGCCGTCCGACCGAGAGCTGGATTTATACTGAAAACCGTTACGCGCCTTACGGCTCCGCTTATTATCCGTACTACGGATATGGCCCGGGATTTTATCCGGGATTTGGTTTCGGTGTCGGGGTTGCGCGGTTTCATCATGGGCGCCATTTCGCGTTCTTTGGCGATCCCTTCTACGATCCGTTTTATTACTCTTACATTCCGCCGACGATCTCGATCCCGTATCGGACCGTCACCTTCGTGAACGGTCGCGTGGTATCATTTCAGTATCTGAAGCCGCAATAGCTGATAAAATTCTGTCGCGCAGCAATGCGGAGCAGGTCAGTGTAGCGTAAGCACATGGCTTACGCCTCATTCCGCGATTTTCTCGCAACGCTGGAGAAAGCCGGCGAGCTCACCCGCGTCGATGTTCCGGTAGATACCGAGTTGCTGATTACCGAATGGGCGGATCGCGAAATGAAATCGCCGAATGGCGGCAAGGCGTTGCTATTCGAGCAGCCGGTCGTCGACGGAAAAATTTCAAAATTTCCGGTCGCCATCAACACCATGGGCTCGGCGCAAACGCATGGCCTTGGCGCTCGGTCGCGAAAGCATCGACGAAATCGCCCAGGAAATTCAGCTGATCCTCAAAGCGAAACCGCCAACAAGTTTGCGCGACGGATTCGCGCTCTTGAAACAAGGAATTCATTTGCTCCACGCCCGACCCAAAAGCGTGCAGGGACGCCGCGTGTCAGGAAGTCGTTCACATGCTCGATCAACTCATCAACGCTCAACACCTCAACCTCGGCATTATCGCTGGCGGAAATGCCGATCCTAAAGTGTTGGCCAAAAGACGGTGGTCGTTTCATCACCTTGCCGCATGTGCACACCCGCGATCCCGAAACCGGCGCGCGCAACGTCGGTTGTTACCGGATGCAGATTTTCGACGAACGGACTACGGCAATGCACTGGCAAGTCCACAAAGTCGGCGCGCGCCACGGGAAACGATATTACGAACGGAACGAACGAATGCCGGTCGCGGTGACGCTTGGTGGCGATCCGGCATTGTCGTTCGCTGCGACTGCGCCGTTGCCGGATGGGATCGATGAAATTTTGTTCGCCGGATTTTTGCGAAAAAAATCAATCGAGATGGTAAAATGCAAAACAATCGATCTCGAAGTTCCCGCGGAAGCCGATTTTGTACTGGAGGGATACGTGCAGCCCGGAGAATCGCGGGCCGAAGGACCGTTCGGAGATCACACCGGCTATTACACCGCGATCGAAGATTATCCGGTCTTTCATCTAACGGCGATCACCCATCGCAAAGATGCGATTTATCCGACCACGATTGTTGGGATTCCGCCGATGGAAGATTTCTACATGGGCGACGCCAGCGTTCGGATTTTTCTCCCTGTCTTCAAAATGAATTTTCCCGAACTCGTAGACATGACGTTGCCGGCGGAAGGCGTGTTTCACAATCTCGTGTTCGTTAGCATTCGAAAGCAATACCCGTATCAGGCGTTCAAGGTGATGCACGGCTTGTGGGGCATGGGCCAAATGATGTTCAGCAAATACATCGTGGTTGTGGATGAGGACTGCGATGTGCACAACACCAGCGAAGTTCTTTTCCGTCTGTGCGCGAACACCGATCCCGAACGCGACACCAGCGTCATCAAAAATCCGAGCGATTCACTCGATCACGCGCCAAGCCAACAAAATATTGGATCCCACATGGGCTTTGATGCCACGCGGAAATTGCCGGGAGAAAACTATCGTCGACAATGGCCCGAGCTTCTCAAAATGACCGATGAAGCGAAAAAGCTCGTGGATGAACTCCAAAAGAAAACGCGTTGATCCCGCGAACGAGACCAACGCGTTTGTGATGTTGAGATCTTAGACTACGGACGCCGGAACAATTGGTTCGTATCGACGTCGCGGGTGAGTCCGCCCGGCGGCACGCCGCGCAAATCGTAAGAACGTCCAGTGTAGGGACTCAAGAACATCCCGGGCCGGCCGGTTGGCTTCGCAAAGGGATAACCTCCTTCGGGCGGCGGCCCGTATTGCCGCGCGCGATCTTCCTGGATTGCGTGTCCAATCAATGCGCCACTCGCGGCGCCGATTGCAGCACCGATGGCGGCACTTCGCGGACCACCACCGGCGATACCGCCGATGATCGCACCCGCGCCGGCCCCGGCTGCCGCGCCCTGCCCTGTTGGCGTATCACACGAACTGAGGGCAAACGCGACGAGCGCGAACGCCGAAACAACTGAAAAGACTTTTCTGGTCATATTGATTCCTTCGTCAGAGCGATTGAACCGCGCAAGCGAAATAATGTTTCGCTGCGAACCCAATTCGATTTCGATCTGACCAATTACGGCTTCTTGAAGAGCTTTTTGGCGCCCTCGTCCAAGATCAGCGTTCCGTGACCCAATTTGCGGCAATCATAGACCCGGGAAGAGTATGGGCTTTGGACAAAGCCCGAGGCGGTTGCCGAGTGCGTATTCGCATTAATTCCCACCGGATAATCCTTACCCGCCGGCATCGGATACTTCTTGGCGGCGTCTTCGGGCGAAACTACGACCGCTGGTTGGGCCTCACCCATCGCATAAACTTTCGTAAGCGGCGCAAGGGTCAACGAGGTGACAATTAATGCTGAGAACAACGCTAAATAGTTTTTCATATAAATATTACGGTTTCGATGGCTCAGACGGATTCGGCTTTCCGCTCATTCACAACAATTTAAGCAGTTGTCCGGTAATCCGGCCGGCCTTTTCCAATTTGTTCAATTTGTATTCTTTTTCGAAGACGCGGAACTTGTCCAGCTCCATTCGCCGCAACAGCCCGCGGTAAATCGACCCCATTATTTCCGCAGCGACCATTGATTTCCGGTCTTCTTTTGGCAAAACCTGCCTGGCCCGGGAAAAGAATTGCCGGGCTCGGCCGGCTTCGAATTCCATCAGTTGCACGAATCGCTCGTTGTATTGCCGGTCCCGCAATTCCTTTTCTGAATAACCGAATCGCGCCAAATCTTCCTGCGGCAGATAAATTCGCCCGGCTTGCAGGTCCTTTCCAACGTCGCGGATGATGTTGGTCGTTTGAAGGGCAAGCCCGAGCTCGACCGCGTACTCTTTGCAGGCGGGATTGCGGTAACCGAAAATCTCGATACTCACGAGCCCGACCACGCTTGCCACTCGATAACAATAGAGACGCAGTTCGTCGAACGTCGTATAACGTTGGATCGTCAGATCCATTTCCACACCAGTGATAATTTCCCCCAGCATCTCCGGCGTGATCGGATATTTCTCCATTAAGTCGCGGACTCCGCTCGCAATCTCGGATTCGCCGGGCTCAGACGCTCGCAGCCATTCCCGCCATTTGTTTAACCGCCGCTGTTTTTCTGCCGCGTCGAGATCGACGTCGAGTCCGCGATGTCGTCGATCACGCGGCAAAACGCATAAAACGTTGTGATATCCCGTCGTTGTTCGGGACCAAGAGAAACAAAGGCGAGCGCGAGATTGGATTTACTGGCGCGGGTAATCTTTGTCGCGTTCACAATTTGGGTTCGCCGCTAATACTCGATCCAAGCTTGCTGGTAAACAGCGCGGGTCTCGCCTCGGCGAACGAGGCAGACCCACGATGCAAGCAGCCAGCCGGTGACAAACCCGCGGACAACAACAAAAATCGATTTCCACAAAATCATCGCGAGTTCGCGATCGGCAATGGCGCCGCGAACGATCGCATCCGCGGTAGTTAGAATGAAGAAGTGGATTCCGGAAATGAGAAGAAACCAGCCCACCTTAGTCAGATTATTGCGAACAAAATCACGATGCACCCGGATCGCTTCGCGCAAGGTCTCGTTGTGCAAGGCCAGCGAAACCTGAACCGAACAGAACGCAATGATCAGTCCGGACATCACGACCCGTTCGATCGGCAAATAATCGAGCACGTCGGGAATATTCATGAAATAGGCAAGCAACAGCGGCAATCGGACGATCAGAAAGCTGATTAACACGACGATACCGGCCCATTCCAAAACGTAACTGAACCGCCGCATCGCGAACCGAAAAAGTTCACCTTCCTCAAAACTCAACCCCCGGATCCAGGCGAAGCAAACCGTGATCAGATAGACCTGAATGTAAACGCCCAACAAATATTCGAAAATAAATGCGAAGGCATCGATGCTCGCCGATACCTGAAGGAGCTCTGCCGCCGGAAGAAGCCCGCCCCACAAAGGCAATGCCCAGAAAACAATTGGTTTCAGCAACGCCGACACAGCGCTGAACAGGAGGATCAGGTAGAGAAGATAACCGAAAACCCGAAACCGTTTCTGCAACGCGCGGACCAGCGCGCCGTGAAGTCCGCGCCAGTTCATCAACATCAACACCGCCGCGATTGCGGAAAGCGGATAGGTAGTCGTCGCGTTATCAAAAATTCCGGCGACGCCTTCCAATGCCGGCAACGGCGCTTCCTGCCAAACCTCAGCGAAGGTGGGCCAATGCCACGAGCTCATCGAAGTCAGCTGGGTGGGATCGACGTCCGAGCTGCTTTGAATCGGCGTGAAAGTGGAAAATTGAAAAACGAAATAGGCGAAACCGAGAACAACGAAGGTCAGCCAAACTCGCCGGTACCGAAGCAAACACCGAAAACCATCGCGCAACGCGAGACGCACCGGATTGAACAGCAGCACGATAACGTAGCCACAAAGGAATCCGAGCAGTGGGTAAAGCCGCGGCATGTTTTTGTGATTAGTGCTCCGTGATTCGTAAACAGCTTAGCGGTTTACTGATCACTGGTCACTCGTCACACGTCACTATCTTATGAGTCCCCAGTGCGGAATGAACGGCCAGTAAACGAGCAACCCGCGTCCGACGAGATTTTTTTCCGGGACGGGTCCCCAATAGCGGCTATCGAAGCTGTTGTAACTGTTATCGCCCATCGCGTAATAGCTGTGCTCCGGCACCTGAAACGTTTTCGTCGGATCGGACAAATACTGCTGGCCGTGGCCGTAACCGCGATAACCGTTCTTCGCGCTCATGACTCGTTGAAAACCAAAGCCCTGCGGCAATGCCGCCGTTCACATAAAGCGAAGGTGACTGGATTCGTAAATTGTCCCCCGGCAAACCGGCCAGCCGCTTAATATAGAAGGGCGCTCCGGTCTCCGGGTCTTCCGGGATCATTGGAATGTTGTTCGTCCGAAACACGAAAACGTCGCCTCGATGAGGTTTCACGAAGTTGTAACTGAACTTGTCGACAAAAACCTGGTCGCCGGTATCGACGGCGCCCCGGGCGATGACTTCGCCGCGGCGATAACGACTCCCGGGCAAGACCTTGAAGTCGCCTCGCAACTGATCGGGCGGGCAGTAAACCAAAAAATGCTGCTGCCGGCAGATGATGCGCGACCAGGTGAAGAAAAATAAGAATTTCTTCTGCTCGATTTGCAAGACCTGATCGTCCTCCTGCGAGACAACGTTGATGTAGTTGCGGCCGCGAAGAACAAATTCCGTGACTTGCTGCAGGAAATTCGGCGGCGCTGCATCCATTGGCCGGCCGATGATTCCATTCAACGTTGGCTGCATTGATCCGGTTGGGATCTTGAATGGCTGCAAAAAGTAGGAACGAATGCCGACCGCGACAACGATCGCGACCAGAATCACTTCGACATTCTCGCGCCAGTGCGACTCCCAGGTGACGGGGGTAAGCTCGTGCAATTTGGCGTCCAGCTCTTCGGCCCGGCTCTCGATTTCTTTGGGGTCCCGTTGTTTCAGGGCCGCGCGCAAACGCCGAATCATTCCGCCGATTTCGTCCAGTCTCGCCGGGTCGGTTACATCGCGTTTATAACGCAAATATTTCTGCGGCGTGGCGGACCAGCAGTTTGCTGTGTTTAACGTAACGCGGTGTGAACATATTCTAAGTGACGGTGACAAGTGACGAGTGGCGAGAACCCCGGCAAAACCCAGCTTCTGAAGCTTGGGCGTTCGGTCGTTTTCTTGTCTTTTCATTGCGTTTTCAGCACTTCGATAAACGCTTCCTGTGGAATGTTGATCTTGCCGATACTCTTCATCCGTTTCTTACCTTCTTTTTGTTTCTCCAGCAATTTTCGCTTCCGGGTGATATCGCCGCCGTAGCATTTCGCCGTTACGTTTTTTCGCAAGGCGGAAACGTTTTCTCGCGCAATTACTTTTCCGCCAATGGCCGCCTGGATTGCCACCTGATACAGCTGCTGTGGAATCACTTCTTTTAACTTCGCTGCCAGCTGCCGTCCCCTCGCCTCGGCCCGATCTTTGTGCACGATCATCGAAAATGCGTCAACCGGTTCGCCATTCACAAGCAAATCGAGCTTCACCAGTTTAGCAGCCCGATAACCGGAGTGCTCGTAATCCATCGAACCGTATCCTCGCGTGATCGACT
This sequence comes from uncultured Verrucomicrobiae bacterium, assembly GCA_963800015.1. Lineage (GTDB taxonomy): Bacteria > Verrucomicrobiota > Verrucomicrobiia > Chthoniobacterales > UBA10450 > AV40. The sequence goes on from CAWCZE010000002.1 coordinate 171,304, forward strand.
TAATCTTGTCGTTGAAATCCACGAGAATCTCATTGAGCGGCAGCTCGCAATGTAACATCACGCGCCGGGTATCAAGTGTTTCGGTGTGATCCATCGCTCCGCGCTTTTCTAAAATTAATTGCAGGAGGTCGCCGATATTTTCGTTCGGGCAAAGCACGTAGGCGCGCACGATTGGCTCGCGGATTTCCTTGATCAGGCTCGGATCGGGCAAATGCGCCGGATTATCGATCAGTAGCGTCTCGCCGCGCGTTGTCTCAATTTCGTAAACCACCGACGGCGAGGTCGCGATGATATCCATGTCGTACTCGCGACGGAGGCGTTCCTGGATGATTTCCATGTGCAGGAGCCCCAGAAATCCGCAACGAAATCCAAAACCAAGCGCAACCGAACTTTCCGGCGTGTAAATAAAAGCCGCGTCATTCAAACGAAGCTTCCCAATTGCCGTCTTCAAATGTTCGAAGTCGCCGGTGTTGATCGGATAAATCCCGCTGAACACCATTGGATGAATTTCCTGAAACCCCGGTAACGCTTCGCGGGCCGGGTTGCGCTGGTCCGTGATCGTGTCGCCGATTTTTATGTCGGCAGTCGTTTTGATGTTGGCGATGAAATAGCCGACATCGCCGGCTTGCAGCCGCGGCTGAACAAACATCTTCGGCGTAAACACGCCGACCTCCTTGATTTCGTAGCGCGCGTCGTTGCTCATCAGTTTGATCGCGTGCTCCGGCTCCATGTGCCCGGAAACCACCCGCACGTAACTGACAACGCCGCGATAAACGTCGAACACAGAATCGAACACGAGCGCGCGCAACGTTTCGTCTTTCGGTTTTTCTGGTGCCGGAATGCGGGCCACGATCGCTTCCAAAATATTCTCGATCCCGATGCCCATTTTCGCGCTGGCATCGATCGCCTCTTCCGCCGGAATCGCGAGGATTTCCTCCAACTGCCGGTGGACCGAGGGAACATCTGCGTTCGGCAGATCGATTTTGTTGATAATCGGCACAATGGTCAGGCCCTGTTTGTGGGCGAGATGAACGTTCGCGACTGTCTGCGCCTCGACGCCCTGGGCCGCATCGACAATCAAGAGCGCGCCTTCGCACGCGGCGAGTGATCGCGAAACTTCGTATGCAAAATCAACGTGCCCCGGCGTGTCCAACAGGTTCAATCGATAATCCTGCCCGTCTTTGGCGCGGTATTTCATCGTGACCGGATGCGCTTTGATCGTGATCCCGCGTTCGCGTTCGAGATCCATCGAATCGAGCAATTGATCCTGCTTGTCGCGCTCGTGGATCGTACCGGTGCGCTCGAGCAATCGGTCCGACAAAGTGGTCTTGCCGTGATCGATATGCGCGATGATGCAGAAATTGCGCGTCCGTTCGATTCCCATGAAAGCGCCACTATGCAGGGCGTTTGTTATCTTGTCATCCTGAGCGAAGTCGAAGGATCTCTAAATATTTCTGCCGGTACCGGCCTTGGGAAATATCGAGAGATGTCTCGACTACGGTCGACATGACATAGACAATTCGCCGACGCCGTTCCATGCCGAAACTGATTCTCACCACCGAGGCGCAGGGCAAAGTTGCCTACGAATTTGCCGAAGGCTCAATCACGATCGGCCGCGCTCCGGACAACATGATCGTGATCGACGATCCCTCCGTTTCGAATCGACACGCGGTGATGGAGCTGACCGGCGAGACTTATCGATTGAAGGATTTGGAATCGACCAACGGCACAAAAGTGAACGGCGTTCCAATCACCGAAACGGTTCTGCGTTTCGACGATCGTATCCGGTTCGGGGCAATCGACGCGCGTTACGAGCCAGATGTTAAGGGCTCGCAACCGTTGCCGGAATTGGAGACCGTTGAAGTAAAGCCGGCGGAATCCAGCGCTGCGCCAGCAGGATTCGGAAACGCCTCCCCTTACCGCCGTGGTTCAATGTCGAGCGATCCAGCGCGATTGGCGGTCCTGGGAATTGCGGCCGTCGCGGCCATGACATTTCTTGCCAGCATGATCGCGCTCTTGTTCATGCACGCGCCCTAGTCACGTCACGGGCAGCGCTCTTCAACAGCTCAGCGGTAGTTATGGACAAAGAGTTACGTTATTTCTTGGGTGAATGACGAACCACGAATGTCGAATGTCGAAACAAGCACGAAGCTCGAAATACCAATGCGCGCGGCATTCATCGACAATGCTTTTTCGGCATTCGGCCTTTGATATTCCTTCGTCCTTCGTCATTTGGATTTCGTCATGGTCTTATTATGACAGAGAGAAATAAGCGCCTGCTGTTATTCGATATCGACGGCACCCTGGTTAATTCCGGCGGCGCGGGCATGGAAGCATTGAAACGCGCTCTCAAAGAGCGCTTTGGAATCGAAGATGATCTCGAAGACATCGAGATTGCGGGGATGACCGATTCCGGAATCATCGTCAGCATCCTGGATAAGCACAAGATTCCGGCGAACGCCGAAAATGTTGCCGCATTCCTGGACAGTTACGTTCACTTTCTGTCCGATGAGCTTCCACTCCGAAAAGGAAAGCTGCTTCCAGGTATTTTGGAACTTCTGGAAAAACTAAAGGCGCGAAAACACGTCGTCCTGGCGCTTTTGACCGGAAACCTTTCCCGCGGGGCGCAGCTCAAGCTCGGCCATTACGGCGTCTGGCATTTTTTTGAGTTCGGCGCCTTCGCGGACGATCACTCGGATCGTAACCAGCTCGGTCGGTTCGCGCGGGCGCGCGCAAAAGAGAAACACGGCCGCGAGTTCAGCTCCGAGGAAATCGACGTTATCGGCGACACTCCGCGTGATATCGCCTGCGGCAAAGCACTTGGCGCCCGCACAATCGCCGTTGCGACGGGCACTTGGACCCGGGAAAAGCTGGCTGAACATAATCCCGACATTTTGATTGATGACTTTTCCGATGTTGAGCGTCTAATTGATAAGCTCGGTTGGTGATCGACCGGCGAAGTTTGGCTGACATGACTGCACTCTCTCTGGACCCTGAATTTATGACACGAACACAAGAACCAAACATTTTACCGCTCGACGGCGAAATCGATCTCCATGTTTCACCGGAGGTCGCAAAGTCTTTGCGAAAAATGATCGAGAACAAACCACGCCAGGTTGTTGTCGATCTGACCAAAGTGACCTATCTCGACAGCTCCGGCCTGGCCGTGTTGATCGAAGGGATGCAAAACGTGCAGAAATACGGCGGGAAATTTGGACTGGCTGGGGTGCAGGAGGACGTGAAACACGTCTTCGACATCGCGCGGCTTGGATCAGGTTTTCGAAATCTATCCGGACGTGGACTCGGCACTCGCTGCCAAGTAAAACGGTCCTGCTTTCGCACAAAATCTGCTGCAATTCAGCCCATTCATGGCCGGGCTGGATTGGCAATATTTTCTTCCCCTTGAAGGCGACATCGATCTTCACCGATCGCCCCGAGTGGAGCGTTCCCTCGCTTCGATGATCAAAAAGAAGCCGGACCATCTCGTGGTGGACCTTTCCGGTGTCACATTCATCGACAGTTCAGGTGTGGCGGTGTTGATTCGCGCCCTTCAAAACATTCAGGAGTACGGCGGAAAGCTCAGTCTCAGGGGAATGAACGAAAGAGTGCGGCCGATTTTCGAAATCGCGCGGCTCGATCAAGTTTTCGTCATCGATTCGCCGGAAATCGACCCGTTGGCCGATTGAGCCAGGATCTTAAGCGTCGCTTCCACGTTCTTCGCGATATCGAACTGCGAAGCGCGTTCCATGTTGACGGCTCTTGCCTCTGCGCGGAGCGATTCATCCGACCAAAACTGAATCGCATTCCGAAGCGCGACCACATTATTCGGAAGATCGACGATCGAACCGTGAATGCCGTTCTCAATAATTTCACTAAAACCGTTGTCGCGCGTGGTAATTACCGGCAGTCCACCGGCGAGCGCTTCCAGACACGCGTTTGAAAATGGATCGTAAATCGTTGGCAGAATAAAAATGTCCGCCGCGGAATAGATCGGACGAATGTCCGCGATTTCTCCAAGAAAACGCACCGGCTCCTCGGTGAAGTATCGCTTCGGCCGGTAGCCGCGCTGATCTCCGCGCCCAGCCACAATCAACCGCAAACTCTTGTCGCGGCTCAGCTCGAAGGCTTCGATCGCAAAACGCAGGCCTTTGCGTTCCCAACCGGAGCCGGCAAACAGCAATACGACGTCATCCGGTTTCAATTTCAGATCGGCCCGGGATTTTTCGCGCAAGACGGGATCAAAACGAAAGTTCTCCAACGGAACGCCAGTTTCGCACGATCTCGATTTTGCCAGCTGGATATCCGTAAAGGTCCACGATCTCGCGTTTCACCATTTCCGAGTTCGCGATCACTCGACGCGCGCCGGAATTCTTGAACAGCGATTCCTCAAGTTTCAAAATGTCCTGATGTTTGCGATTGATCCCGCGAACGAACCGTTGCAGTGGCATCTCGAATTTTTGACGGCGATTGAGCCATGCCCTGTGCACTCCGTCGCCGGCGCGATAAACATCGCAATTCCAAACCCGTTCGAGGCTCATCAGAACATCGCATCCAAGACCGGAGCGAAGTTTTTCGAGTTCGTCGGCAAAGGCGATCGGCGATTCGCCAGAAATCCGCGTAACAGATCCGAATGGCCATTCGTTAGCCGGCCAATCGTTCGTCGCGATCAGGTTTGCAATGTGACCGAGATCAACCAGCCCACCGGCGAGCCGTTTCAGGTAGGCCTCGGCCCCGCCGCTCGATGAATAGCCGCGGCGCGCGAAGGTGATTTTGATGTTTTGAATATCCGCCAAACACGCCAAATGACGCTAACATTCACCGCAAAAGCAACGTATCTTTGACTTTTCGCGAGCTTTGGTGTGTTTAGCGGACGCCTCATCAACATGACAGACACGCAGTCAGTGGAAAGCTCCGTAGGCACGCCGCGCGTTCTGCCCAGAAACCTTCTTTACTCGATCTTCGCTCGAATCGGCGGGCACGGTCTGGATACGGATTCGTTTGAAGCGTTGCGCGCGTCGTATCATGGAAAATTTCTCGGCAAGGCCGTCGCTTACGACAATCGCCAGAACGAAATCCCGGCACAGTTCATTCAATCGCTCCGCTGGCATCCGGTGCGGTTACTCTCTTTCGTCGGCCGGCCACATTATTATGGCGCTAAGAAAAAATATCTCGACTGGATTGCATCGCGGCATCTCGAAACCGGCCGCTACGATTTCTTTCACAGTTGGTCGGGCGATTGCCTGGAAAGTTTGCGAACCGCGAAACGGAAAAATATTCCGTCGTTGATCGAAATCCCGACCTGGCATCGCGGGAGCCAGCGGACGGAGGACAGAGGACAGAGGACAGAGGACAGAAAGAATTGGAAAGTCGCGGCTGTTGTTGGAACGCGAAAGGTTTTTGGAAGAATACGATCTCGCCAGCCTCGTCGTTGTGCTTTCTGAGAAAGCGGCTGAATCGTTTCGGGCTGCGAATTTCCCGGACGAGAAACTTTTTTATCTTCCCCGCGGCGTCGATGTCGAACGATTCAAACCCCTGTCCTCCCAAGCCTCAACTTCTCAGCGCCTCAACAGCTCAACGTCTCCTTTGCGGCCGCCAGTCTTTCGCGCCGTGTTCTCCGGCGCACTCATCGAGCGTAAAGGAATTCATCATTTACTCGAAGCGTGGCATCGATTGAACCTGGCCAACGCCGAACTCTGGCTGCTTGGCAGTGTTCATGACGAAGCAAAGCCGTATCTGAAAAAGTTTTGGCGCGATAATATTCGTGTGCTCGGATTCAAGCCCGATCTCGAAAATTATCTCAATCAAGGATCGGTATACGTTTTCCCATCGCGTCTCGAAGGCAGCGCCAAAACGATTTACGAAGCGGCAGCTTCGGGGTTGCCCATGATTACCACTCGCGAAGCCGGCGACGTGGTCCGCGATGGTGTCGAAGGAATCATCGTTCAACCGGGAGACGTGGATGCAATCGCGGCCGCGATCGAGCATTTGTATCGTCATCCGGAGATTGTCGCGAGCATGGGGGTGGCGGCGCGCCAACGCGTAGTTGAAAATTTCACCTGGGACCTTTATCGCACTCGCTTGTTAGGCGCTTACGAACGCGCGATTCAATTGTCGACGACTTGAACATTCTCCTGATTCAACTCAAGCGCATCGGCGATTTAATCCTCACCACGCCGGCAATCGCGGCGGTGCGCAAAAAATTTCCGGACGCGCGGGTAACTCTGGTCATTTCCAACGAGTGCAAAGCGCTTGCTCCGGCAATTCGCGGAGTCGATCGACTTCTGATCATGCCGCGCGGATTCGCTGGAATCAAAACGGTTGCGGCGGTGACGCGTGGCGGATTCGACTTTTGCGTCGACTTCACTCGCAACGACCGATCGGGATTACTGGTACTGCTGTCGCGTGCGAAGAAAAGGATCGTTTCTTTTCGAATCAAAATGCGTTCTAAATTTCGGACGCGGTTCTACAACGAATTCGTTCCCCACCGCATGCGCGACATGCACACGGTTGATTATCATCTCGCTTTACTCGCGCCGTTGGGGATCGCAAATGCACCGGCAGCGATCGATCTCGCATTGCCCGAAGATGTCATCGCGGCTGCCGCACAATTGCTCGAAGCGCATCATGTCAGGAAACCATTCTTGATTTTTCACCCTGGATCGGCGCGGGCGGAAAAGTTTTGGGATGCGCAACGCTGGTCTGAAGTGATCAATCACGCCGCCGAGCATCACGATGTCGATATCGTGATAACTGGCGGGCCTTCCCTGTTCGAGCGAACTCACATCGGCGACATCAAATCGAAAGTGCGCCGGCAAGTTGTCGATCTTTCCGGCCAGACCGATCTGCTCACCCTGGCGGCGCTGGTTGCGCGAGCACGACTGTTAATCACGGTCGACTCTGCACCGATGCATCTCGCCGCGGGAACGAAAACCCCCCAAGTAATCCTGTTTGGCCCGACCAACCCTTTCCACTGGCGGCCACGCGACAGTCAGGCGGTGATTCTGCAGGGAGATTCAACCTCACCGATGACGGAATTCGTGCCCAAACAGCCTCGCATCCCGATGAACCAAATCTCGACGGAAGCGGTGATCGATGCTATGGAGTCGCTGCTGTCGAGTCCGGCAGCAAGGCCATCGTTATGAGCAAGGCAGAAGGCGCCAAAGTAAAACTCTCATTCTGGGAAACCATTCGGACGGCATGGAAGCCGTACCGACGGCTGTACAGCTACGCGGGTCCATACAAATTTCGTTTCGTCCTCGGCCTTGGTTTGGGAACCGCCGCCGGTTTGCTGACGTCGGCTCTGCCGGCCACTGTTTATTGGGTTGCGAATTTTGTGTTTCACGGCACCGCGCCCAACCCAAAGGCGTTCTATACCCATCCTGAATTGCTGAATTCGGGCCCGAAATTGGGCTCGGTGGTCTGGATTTGTCTGGCAATCCCGCTCGTGATGACGGTGCGCAGCCTGTGTGCCTACGGCAACGCTTACTACATGAATTGGGTGAGCAACAGAGTCGTGAACGACGTTCGCAATCAGTTGTTCGCAAAAGTCATGCACCATTCGATGGATTTTTTCAATCGGATGCAGGCCGGCTACTTGATGTCGCGAATCACCAGCGACACGCGCAGTTTGCAGCAGGCCCTGACCAGCGTTAGCAGCGACGTTTTCAAGCAACCAATCACGATCGTTGGCGCGGTGGCAGTGTTGCTCTGGATGGATTGGAAATTCACAATCGTCAGTCTGGTTCTATTTCCAATCTGCATCGTTCCGATTCGCATTTTCGGAAAACGTGCCCGCGCAGCCACCCAACGTGAACAAAAGGGCGGCGTCCTGATGTCAGTGACGATGCAGGAAAGCTTTGCCGGCATCCGAGTGATCAAGTCCTTTGCCCGCGAAGATCAGCAGGAAAAGGCATTTCGCCGCGGCTCGCAACAGTCGTTCTCGCAAACGATGCGAACGGTGAAAGCAACTGAAGCTGTCGGTCCATTGGTCGAAATCATAGCTTCGATCGGAGTTGGCCTGGCCCTTTGGTACGTCGCCGCTAGCCATCTCAGTGCCGGGAAATTCTTCGGGTTGATCGCAGGCATCTTCATTATTTACGATCCAATCAAGACACTCAGTAAGCTGCATATCGTGATGCAGCGTTCCCTCGGCGCCACCACCGCAATTTTTGCAATCCTCGATTCCGTGCCGCCAGTGCGAGATGCGGCTGACGCGATCGAGCTTCCGCCGTCACGCGGTCAAATCGATTTCGAAAACGTCACGTTCCGATATTCAACCGGGGTCACTGACGCGGTCCGCAACATCAATTTGAAAATTGAGCCAGGGAAAACTTACGCGCTGGTCGGCGCGAGCGGCGCGGGAAAGTCGACCATTCTGTCGCTGATCTTACGCTTGTACGACCCGACTTCCGGCAGGGTAATGATCGATAGCCACGATTTGCGATCGCTGACCCAGAAATCGCTGCGCGCCCAAATCGGCCTGGTTACTCAGGAGACGTTCCTGTTTCACGATACGATTTTTAAAAACATCCAATTCGGCCGAATCGGCGCCACATCCGAAGAAGTTTACGCCGCTGCGCAAAACGGCTTACGCCCACGACTTCATCATCGCACAACCCGACGGTTACGACACGGTCATCGGCGATAAAGGATGTCTCTTGTCTGGCGGCCAGCAACAGCGTCTCGCGATTGCGCGCGCGTTGCTAAAAAACGCGCCAATTCTGCTGCTCGACGAAGCGACTTCATCGCTCGACACCGAATCGGAGAAACAAATTCAAAGAGCGCTCGAAAAACTTGCCGCCGGCCGAACTGTCATCGCCATTGCCCACCGGCTGTCGACTATTTTGTCCGCCGATCAAATCGTGGTGTTGGACCAGGGGCAAATTAAGGAAATCGGGTCCCACTCCGAGCTGATTGAAAAGTCCGGTTACTATCGGCGGCTTTACGATCTGCAGTTTAATCAGACGACGCGCGGAAACCGAAGCTGCGGCCGAACCGGACGTGCTGGCCGAAGAGTTGGTGTAGGTTTAGCGACCATACCCATAGATGCCGCTCAATTTTGACCTTCATACCCACTCGTTTTTCTCCGGCGACGGAGTTTCGAGCCCGGAAGATTTGATCGCCGGCGCAAAAGCAAAAGGGCTGCACGGCATCGCCATGACTGATCACAACACCTGCGATGCTGTGACTTACATGCTCGAAAAAGGTTTGATGCGTCTCGACGGTCAGCCGGTCGACGGATTTCTGGTTTTGCCGGGCGTCGAAGTGACGACTGCCGACGGACACCTGCTTTGCATCGGCGCTGAGTTGCCCTACCTCAAAGGCAAGCCGGCGCGCGAAGTTTGCGAAGTGATTCATCAACGCGGCGGCCTCGCTATTCCGCCTCATCCCTACGATTTATTTCGCGCTGGCATTCGTTTTTCGGTTTTGGAAACGCTGCAAGTGGACGCGATCGAAGTTTTCAACGCCGCCACCACCTTGCGCCGGTACAATCGGTACGCCTTTAAATATGCACAGCTGCGCGGTCTGCCGATGGTTGCGGCGAGCGATGCCCATCATGCCGCCGCGGTTGGCACCGCCTACACGATTTTGAACACCGATGATTTTTCAGTGAAAGGTGTTCTCGAGCAGATCCTCAAGAGCAACGAGCTCAATCAGCAATATCTCACACCGCGAGACAGCCTGCGCAAAACCTGGAACAATTGGATGCGTCTCCGCCGCCGGAAACGAATTCCCGAACTCGCCGCCAAAGATCGACAGCACAACGGCGGATAAGATTTGTGAGGCGTGATTCGCCCAACGGATCAAAATCCGCTGAAAGTCGACCTAGCTGTCGAGCGTAAGGTGGAACGCGCTCTCCGTAGCGCGTTAATCGAGCTCGGAGAGCTCGATCCACCTAGTACCAACTAAAAGATTCCTGGCTTCGCGGTTTCCTGATTACTTCTTTCTGTGTCCGCTTACGTCATTGTCGAGATCGACATTTTCGACGTGGCCGGATTTGGCGAATACCGAAAGGCGATTGTTCCGCTCGTCCAAAAGTATGGAGGTAAATATATTGCGGTCGACGATCAGATTGAGACGTTGGAAGGTAATTGGTCGCCCAAGCGCATCGTCATGATCGAGTTTCCCTCGATGGAGCGGGCAAAAGAATGCTTCGGGTGCGAAGAATATCGCGAGCCTCGTAAAATTCGAAAGCGAACCGCGAAGACAAATATGATTCTGGTCGAAGGAACTTAAATTTATGTCTGCCTACATCATTGTTGAAATCGAAATCACCGATCCAGCCGGCTACGAAGATTACAAGAAGCAGGCGGCTGACACCGTTCACAAGTACGGCGGCAAATACATCGTTCGCGGCGGCAAAACCGAGGTCCTCGAAGGCGAATGGATCCCGAAACGAATCGTGGTCCTGGAATTTCCGACGATGGAACGTGCGAAAGAGTGGCTCAATTGCGAAGAATACCGTGAACCGCGCAAAATGCGTCACCGCACTGCGAAGACAAACATGATCCTGGTAGACGGCGGTTCCGCGTAGTAGGGCGTTATCCCTAACGCCGAACGCGGTTCACTCAGGTAGGGGCCGTTGACCCCAACGGCCCGCGACGATTGAGGCCAATTGCCTACCGTCCAATTTCACTCAGCAGCTTTTCGACGTCGTCCCTCGAATAAAAATTCCAGAGCGGCCCTTCGCGCTTCAACAATCGTTCGCCAAGATCTGCCATCAGCGCGCGGTCGTAATATTTGTTCAGGTTCTTCGAAACCAAATCTTCATCGAGAGCTGCCGCGGCCGGAAAGAATTTGCCGAGGGCACGGGCACGAGTCGCGATCAGTTCCTCATATTTGAGCACCGCTTCCGGGCGCAGAAACTGGCGGTAACGAGTGAACGACCATTCCACAATTTGAATTTGTCTTTCGATCGCGTCGGATTCCTTACCTAGTTTGGCTGCAAAATCGGTGTCGAGTTTCTCGGCGATAGGCGCACGACCTTTCCTGACTTTGAGCCAGTCGAGGCTGTTCCACGACGCCAGCGTCGCGAGTGGGTTGCGGATCACTGCAAAACAATCGAACTGCGACGACAACGACCCGAGCAACGCGGTAAAGGCCAATGGATGTTTGATCGCGAGGGTGAAATTTTCGCCGAGAGCCTTCTCAATGAAAATTTTCCCATGCTCCGTCTGCCGAACTCGTTGCCCAGCTTGGTCGGCCGCCGAGTTATCGCGAATTTCTCCGCCAACGTGTTTGGAAATCGCGAACCCGTGTTCGCGTAACGAGCGCCGCGCCTCGTTGCAGAAATTCTCAATCATCGCCGCGAGCGCCGCTGCATCGCGGCAGTTTGCAAAGTCCCACACGTCCATCGGTTCGTGTAACGCGACAAGGTCCGGCACTCTGTTGAGCAACGAACAAACCAGGGTCGTGCCCGAACGAGGGATACCCGTAATTAAAACGTTGCGATTCGAACTCGCTGACATTTGATCAAGCGTTTTCGGTTTGTTTCAAACGCGCGCCAATCTCGCCTTTCAGTTCCTTGATCACTGGCTCCTGCTCAGCGGCGCCGATGAGATCGTTCACTTCAGTCGGATCGTTTTTCACGTCGAACAAACGATAAGGTTCGCGCTTTCGATTCAGCATCAGTTTCCAGTCGCGATCGAGATACATTACTTCCTCCAACAACTCCGAAATCGCAAAGCTCCGATGTTCGCTCGATGAATTCTGGAACGATGGGATTACAGATCGCGCGAACTGCGTGTAATTCAGTTTCGCGCCCGCAACTTCGACCAAAGTCGGACCGGCATCGAACCACTCGACCGGACTGTCGTTTACCGTGCCGGCGCGCGCCGATTTTCTCACTTCTGGCGTACTCACAATGAATGGAACCCGCACCGCCGGATTCAGGAAGTTCGATTTATGGATCAAATCGTAGTCGCCGTTCATTTCTCCGTGATCGGACGTGAATAGAATCACGGTGCGGTCCAGTTCCCCTCGCCGTTCGATTTCGGCAACAATCTGGCCGACCTGATCGTCGATCAGCGAAACCTTACCGGCGTAACTGGCGCGAAGCTCTTTCGCGTTGCGAATTTCGCCAACCGGCGACTCGGCAAATCGCCGATCGAGTTCTCCCGTCGGGCTGCGGCGTCGTGGCGCAGGCCGCGGAATCGGGTCCGGCATGTCTTCGGCACGATACATACTGGCAAACGGCTCCGGGGTGTCCCACGGTTCGTGCGGTCCCGCGAAACTGACCCAGCAGAACCACGGCTGCGTCCGGTTGTAATTGCGAAGATAATCTTTTGCGCGTTGTCCAACGTAGACATCGTAATATTCGGCCAATGGAAGCACCGACGGCCTAACGAGTGTGCGATTCTTTCCGCCGCGTTCCTTCATGTCTTTGCGAAACGCTTCCAGCAAACCACCCGACTTCCACCGTTCGGTCATGTGACAAATGACATCGACGCTAGCGTGCGGACCGCGGATCTCATCCACATCGTCCAGCCCGTAAGAATGCAATTTGTATTCGAATTTGCGAAGATCCGGACCGCCTCGATGCAGCGCGGTTTTCCCGAACACGCTCGTCCGATATCCACGAGTCCCGAATCGCCGCCATCCAGGTCGGCGTGCCTTCCGGCAATTCGTACGGACAATTGTCCCAAACGCCGGTGTTGTGCGGATAGCGTCCGGTCGCCATCGAAATTCGTGCCGGCAAACAAACCGGCGAATTCGTAACGCAATTTGCGAATCTGACTCCTTCGCGCGCGATGCGATCGATGTGCGGCGTTTTCACCCAGTTTCCGGTGCAGCCCAGGGCGTCGCCCCGAAGCTGATCGCACATGACCAGAAGGATGTTGGGTTTCATCACGCGTTTTGATCTACCGAACGGCCAAAGGAAAACCAACTCCGCCGTTTGCGCCGCGAATAAATCGCTTCGGCCAGCTTGCGAAATTGCGCGTAAGACTCTGACGCACGCAGTTGATGCAGATCGCAATAAGAGCCCGAATCCGTGCTGGTATCGATCTGCAGCGGGGGCGGATCGTTCTCGCGCCCGAGTGCCGAGATCAGCCGGCGATTCGATTCATCGAACCGCTGGTGCAACCGCGCCAAATCGGAATCAGTCAAAAAACTCTGAACGTTGCTGAGGCCAAGACGACGCGACGCTTTTTCGGCGGCATTTTTCCGGTGAAGAAAATCAGTGAACTCGATCGGTTGTTTCTGCTCCAGAAGATAGGCGACCTCATGGGTATTCAATGACACCTGGGCACGATCGACATCAATTAAACCCGGGACCCGCGGCAGATCGGCCGCCTTGGAGAAAGCGTTAAAAATATTGTCGGCAACTTCATCGTAGAAAATGATGCGGCAATTTCCGAATGCGATGCGCCATGCTTCATAATTCGCGAACCAATCGGGCCGGCACAATCTTTCGCCGGCAGTGTCGCAAAGTTTCGCAACAAACGCGCTTACTTCAGTCGCGACTTCGTTCGTTTTCACCATTTGGTTGAAATAGGAATCGATCCAACGGTCCTGCCGCCGCACAAACAGAACAACTACGATCCTCGCCGGATTCGGAAGCAACTGACGGAGACGTTCGGCATGATTCGGCCGCAAATTCTCCGCCGATAGAACGATCGACTCAAAGTTTGGTCGCCAGTCCGATAGCAATTCGGCAACAATTTGCGCTCGGGTCGAGTTTTGTAACATCAATTTGCGGAAAGCCGCGCTGAAAAGTCAGTGATGGCTGCCGGCTAAGAGTTGTGGCCAGCAGTTTCGCATTGCCCGCCATGGCGGCGACCGCAGGGATGACTGGAATGAAAACTCCATGTGACCGCAACAAATCCGCGTTCGCGCGCAATCGGCGTTGCAAATATGTCGACGCGGTCTTGGGCGCGCCGATGTGGAGAACAATCCGTGGCGAAACCGTCGCCGCCATCACAACGGAACCTTCACAGCCTTCACTAATTTGCCCTTCTCGTAACGGTGAAGGTAACCTTTCTCGAGATTTGCCGCGTCGCGCGGTAGCGGTTCGTAGGAGTGCCAGATTCGGATCGATCCGCTGATCAGCTCGCCAAATCCTCGATGATTAAAGCTCGGCGATAGCGTGTAAGGATTAAAATTCAACATCTCCATCGCGAGGCTGAAATACGGTTGTTCATTCCAAACTTTGCCCTGGTATTTTTGGGCAAGGTTCAAGGTTCGATCGAACACAGCACGGACATCGGGACGATGCGGCGTCGCGAAGATCACGCCAGTGTTGTAAACGATTTGCCCCCGCGGCGTCACACCTTCCGCAGTCATGACCTGACGAAAGTCGCGAAAATCAGGCAGCGAATAATGCGGCGCGGGCGCAATCGCGATCCCATGTTGTTCCGCCTTCTCAAAACCAAGCGAAATGTCATCCACCACCCGAGTGTCGGCATCAATGAACAATGCCGTGCCGATTTCCGCCGGCGATTGGACAAAGAACTCCGCTTTTCGGGCTTTGCCTGAAAGCTGAAACGCAATCCTCTTTACTTCAACGCTCTTCGGCAACCCATCGGTATTCGTCTCCGCATCGGTGACGACGAGAATTGGATAATCCGGCAGTTTGCTCTCCCGAATGCAGGCCGCGGCGCGTTCGATCCAATCCGCGCCCCACGCAAAAAACACGATGCCCCGGTTTTTAGTCACACCAGGCACTATTATTACCGCGACAACAGCGTGTTCAAAGCCTTGATCTCGGTGACCGGCGCCTTGCAGGTGAAATTTTCACAGACGTAAGCGGCTGGTTTCCCGTCAACCGGCGCCATCGCGCGAACGGCTTCGTTGCTTTCGCCCAAAAACTTCTGACCCTCGCCACCGTCGGCCAGCATCAGAATTTTGTTCGGCAGGAAATGGCTGATGAACTTCGCGCAAAAGCGCACGCGTCGCGTCCGCTGTAGCCGGGGTCGATGACCTCGGCCGGCCGGCATCAGCGATGCCGGCTACAACACCGAGGTTGCCCGCGATCACGATCTGTTGCGGTTTGCTCAAGCTAAAATCGAGCGCCACCAGAAGTTGCGGCATCGCGCTGGCAAAATGATTCACCGTCGCCGCAAAAGCATCGATGGTTTTTCGCCCGCGCTCTTCGAATTGTTTGTCGTTCCGCAGCTGCGCGAGCCGCAACAGATTTAACGCCGCCACCGAGCTTGCCGCCGGCTCTGCGCTGTCATTGTCGTCTTTCAATCGCAGCACAACGCTTTTGTCTTTGCCGCTGCTGCTGAAATAACCGCCGTTCTTTTCGTCCAGGAACAAACTGTCCTGAGTTGTTTGCAGCTCGATCGCGAACTTCAACCATTCGACGTCGAACGATGCTTCGTAAAGATCGAGCAAGCCCTGGATAACGAAGGCGTAGTCGTCGGCGAAACCTTCCACGTTGCCTCGCCCTTCCCGATAACTGCGAAAGAGCAGCTTTGCTTTTTGATCGTAAAGATTTGTTCGAACGAATTGTGCCGCCCGATCCGCAGACTCGAGATAATGCTCGTCATTCAAGACTTGGGCAGCTCGCGCAAATGCCGAAATCATTAAGCCATTCCAGGCCGCGATAATCTTGTCGTCGAGATGCGGGCGCGGCCGCTTTGCACGAATAGAGAATAATTTTTCGCGACTCCGTGCCAGCGACTTTCCGACCTTGTCATCACTTTTCTTAAAATGCTGCGCCGTCTCAGCGATGGTGTGCCGCTGAATGAGAATATTTTTTCCACGAAATTCATCGTGAGGATCGCTCCCTTCCGGCGCGTTGCCATGCGGTTGAACGCCGAAGTGATATTTGAACACTGCGGAATCGGCTCCCAGCGCGTCATCGATTTCCTTTTCGCTCCAAACGTAAAACGCCCCTTCTTTCTTCTGTAGCGGCGCTCTCTGAGCGTCGGATTCGTTTGGTCGACGGTCAGAGACCGCCGCTACAACAACGCTGTCGGCATCTTCCGCGGAAAAGAAGCCACCGTCGTTTGAAGTCATGTCCCGGGCCACGTAGTCCAAAATATCGCGGGCGACGTCCGAGTATTGTTGATCGTGGGCAATCTGAAATGCGTCGAGATACGCGATCGCAAGCTGCGCCTGGTCGTAGAGCATTTTCTCGAAGTGCGGCACGTGCCAGTAACGATCGACTGAATAGCGATGAAATCCGCCGCCGATGTGGTCGTGCATTCCGCCGGCTGCCATCTTGCGCAGCGTGAACAAGTCCATTTCGAGCGCGTGCTTCGCCGATTCGCTTTTCGGATCGCGCGCATAAAATCGGGTCAGGAAATTCAACGCTACTGGGCGCGGAAATTTCGGCGCTGTGCTGAAGCCGCCCTCGCGAGGGTCGTAGCTCTGCTCCAATTGTTGATAAGCGTTTTCAAACACAGCCGTTTCAATCCTGGCTTTCGAATCAGCCGCGGATGACTGTGATTCCCGCAAGGCCTCCACAATTTTGGATGAGCTCTCAGCGATTTTTTCGTGGTCTTGTTTCCAAGCGGTCGCAATCCGGTCGAGAACTTTCCTGAATGCCGGCTGGCCATATCGGTCTTCCGGCGGGAAATAAGTTCCACCGACAAATGGTTTCAGATCGGGTGTAAGCCATACACTCATCGGCCAGCCGCCGCCGCCAGTTGTCGCCTGCACAAATGTCATGTAAACGCGATCGACGTCCGGCCGCTCCTCGCGATCGACTTTAATATTTACGAATTCGCGATTCATGATTGCGGCGATTTCTTCATTCTCGAACGATTCGTGCGCCATCACGTGGCACCAGTGGCAGGTCGAATAACCGATCGATAAAAAAATCGGCTTGTTGTCGCGGCGCGCTTTTTCGAACGCTTCCTCCCCCCACGGATACCAGTCGACTGGGTTATGCGCGTGCTGGAGCAGATAAGGCGACTTCTCGTGCGCGAGGCGGTTGGTATGCATCGGACTTGCCGGTTGAATTTCTGCCGCCATAACGATTGGTGTCACCACGCATCATCCGGTTATTCATTATGATGTCGAATAAATCCGAAGCCCGAATATCGAATTTCAAAACAAATCCGAATGATCAAATCGTTAGAAAAACAGAGAATACCTTTACCGGCCTGGCTTTGAATTCGAACTTCGAGTTTGTTTCAGATTTAAGGGCTCGAATTTCGGATTTGATCTCACATTATTGCTAATTTGTGGACACAACTCAGTTAGTGTTGCTTTGCCTCGCGATCACGGTGATCGCATTCCTGTATTCGTCGGTCGGCCATGCCGGAGCATCAGGTTACATCGCAACCATGACTTTGTTCGGCCTCGCACCGGCCATCATCCGGCCGACGGCGCTGGTTTTGAACATTTTGGTCGCGCTCATTGGTTCATTTCAATTTTGGCGCGCTGGATATTTTTCCTGGAAACTGTTCTGGCCGTTCGCGCTGTTGTCGATCCCCGCGGCTTACGTCGGCGGGTATCTTCAGCCTTCCGCCGGGGTGCTTAGAATTTTAATCGGCGTAGTCCTTCTGTTCTCGGCCGCGCGATTATTTTTGCGAAAAAGCGACCCGCCGGAAGCAAACCCGCCAACAAAACCTGTCGCGATTGGAGTCGGCGCTGGACTCGGATTTCTTTCAGGCCTTACCGGCACCGGCGGCGGAATTTTTTTGACGCCACTGCTGCTGTTTTGTAAATGGGCGATGATTCGCCAGGCCGCCGCAGTATCGGCGTTGTTCATCCTGGTAAACTCAATCGGCGGACTGGTCGGCTATTTTTCGAAGACACATTCGATTCCAATGTTGGGAATGTATCTCGCGATACCGGCGGTCATTGGTGGGACAGCCGGGTCGTATCTCGGAAGTCGCCGCCTTCCGGTGCGAGGCATCGCCCTTTTTCTTGCGACCGTGCTGACAATCGCCGGAATAAAGTTAATCTTCACCAGGTAGCGCAGGCTCACCGAGCCGCCAGATGGCGACTGCGGTCAGTCGCCGCTACCTAATTCGACTTTCGGCGCGTTCTTTGGCGACCAGGGATTTGTTTTGTAATCGGACTTGATGATTTTGTCGCGGGTCGCGCGCAAGAGTTCGAGAAACGCGGTCAAGTCCAAGGCGTGGTGCCGCGGGCCGAACGGCGAGAGATTTTTCTCCGCCAGATCGAACAGGCGAACCGCCGGACGCAATCGACGGCTGTGTTTGGCGTGGGTCGGATGCTCGAAGTTTTTTTGAAGATGAACAAACGCGCCCGCGGCCTGAATCAGTCCCTTAAAAAAATTATCGTCCGCGGTGTCGGTATTTAGCCAAAGGTGTTCCAGGACGTCGTGAGCTTCGTAGTAGCGCTGCTCGTTCCAGCAGCGAAAATAAGCGCGATAAAATGGGTGCTTCGCAATCTCACCGGAAAAACTGGCATCATCGCCTTCGAGATCCCGAACGAACTGCGAAATTCTTTCGCCTTTGCTCATGAAGCGTTTAATTTCGGCATGCCTCAGATGATGGGCAAACCGACTTTTCCGGAGGGCCCCGACAATATTCGGCGCCGCAGACAGGAATGACCCCACTCGAGCTGGCGGTCACTCTCGCCATCATCGTGGCGTTGATATTCCTTTCGGCGCTGTTTTCGGGCCTCGAAACCGCGCTATTTTCGCTGCGGCCGCATCAACTTCGGCGTCTGGAGGCAAATCATCCGGCGCTTACGAAATTCGTTCAGCTTTTTCGCGACAAGCCGCGCCGGGTCTTGAACGGGCTTCTTCTTGGCGATGCGCTGGTCAAAGTGCCGGTGGTTGTTCTTTGTTTGTTTTTGTTGTGGCGCGGCCCATCTCACGAACGCATTCCGCAATGGCTGCCCGCGATCACGATCTTCGCCGTCGTGGTATTGCTGTGCGATTTGATCCCGAAGTTGCTCGCACTTTCAGCGCCTTACCGGCTTTCAACGATTGGTGCATTTACACTGCAGGCCTCGGTGCGACTTCTCGATCGTTTCGGCAGCGCGTTGGAGAACGCCAGCGCGGCAATCGTCGATCTTATCACGCCATCGCAACTGCGAACGCGGGCGCGGTTGAGCGATCAAGAACTCGAAGCGCTGGTGGAAATCGGCGAAGAGGAAGGAACCCTGCACGAAGCTGAAGGCGAGATGATCCAGGAAATCATCAAGATGGGCGACAAGACCGCGAAAGATTGCATGACTCCGCGGGTCGACAGTTTCGCTTTGGCGGACGATCTCACAAACGAGCAGGCAATCGCGCAATTGAAGGAGCGTCGATATCGCCTTGTGCCGGTTTACGCCGATACGCCGGACAACATTGTCGGAATCATCGACGTGAAACGATTCCTCCTCGATCCGTCCGAGCATTACACCGAATCGCTGCTTCCGCCATCTTTCGTCCCCGAAACGATGCGCGCGCTCGATTTGCTCAAACTGTTTCTGACTCACCCGCAAGGAATGGCCGTGGTGGTCGACGAATTCGGCGGCACCGAAGGCATGATCACCATGGCCGATATCGTGGAGGAAATCTTGAGCGATGCCGCGCCGCCCGGAGGCGATGTTGATCTCTACATCGAACCGCTCGACAACGGGAAATTTCTGGTCAGCGGCCAGGCTCGTCTCGATGATCTTCGCGAATATCTTGGCTTTGATTTGGAGGCCGACGGAATCGACACCATCGGCGGTCTCATTTTCAACCAGCTCGGACAATTGCCGCCGGAAGGAACCCGGATCGAGCTGCCGCGACTTGACAATCACCGTCCGACGAACCAGCCGGAAACGGGTCAAAGAGCTGGTTCTGGAAAAAACGACATGTGTCGACGATGAAACCGGCACCGCCGCGGCATGAAAGATCTCTGGATCATTTTTGGTTGTTGGGTGGTTTCGTTTTTGTTCAACGGAATCGAGGCCGGACTGATGTCGATCGATCCGGTGCGGCTCCGGCACAAGCTGAAACGGAATTTGCCGGCGGCGGTCCGGCTCGATCGTTTGCTCAAGTCTCCGGAACGGCCGCTCGTCACCGTGCTGTTGATTACCAACTTCGTCGACATCGTTGCGTTGATTTTGTTGGCGCGACAGTTGGTTTCGCGATTCGGCGATGCCGGATTCATTCTGACAGTAGTTGTCGCAATCCCAATTTATCTGTTCGTGCTCGGCGTCTTGCCGAAATCCCTGTTTCGCAGATTTCCATTTCGCGCGCTGGCAGCCGCTATCGCAACTTCTTGAATTGGGCGTCACCCTGTTGTGGCCAGTTCTCACCATCGGCAAACAGAATCGGACGATTGCTTCTTCCGCCGCCCGCAAAAAAGAGCGCGCGATTATTCGCTGCGCGCGAAGAGCTGAAACAAATCACCACCCAAAGCGAACGCGAAGGATCGATCACCGCCACCGAGCGAGCGATGATTCATAACGTGGTCGATTTCCAAAACGTCACTGCCCGCGATGTGATGCAAGCCGTTGTCAAAAATCGAAAGTCTGACATCGGATTCTACAATCGATGACGCCGTGGAGTTAAGCCGCTGGAGTGGATTCGATCGTTTGCCAGTCATCGATTCCAAACGGCGACGCGATCGGCCTGGTCAACGTGTTCGACATTCTTGTCGACAAAGAACGCTCCAATCGCTCGCTCGTTATCTGCGGCGGATGGTTACGGTTCAGGACAACGAGCCGGCCGGCCGCGCGATTCATCGCCTCAGGGCAGCGCGGCTAGGCTTGGCCGCGGTGGTCGATCAGAAACGAAACCTGATTGGTTTTGTGGCGAGCGAAGATCTCATCGCGCGCCTGGTGCGCGCCTGAGTCCCGGTTAACTCGATGAATCGGCGAGTTGTCCGATTTCGTCCCGCAGTTAAACGAAACACCGTCCATTCGTGCATCGGTTTGGCGCCGAGTTTGCGATAAAACTTAATCGCCGGCTCGTTCCAATCGAGAACAGCCCATTCCAGTCGGCCGCAACCGGCGGTCCCGCGCAATCTTTGCCAATTCAACAAGCAGCGCGCGGCCGTAACCTTTCCCGCGGTCTTCCGGCCTAACGAACAGATCTTCGAGATAAACTCCGGGTTTTCCGAGCCAGGTCGAAAAATTGTGAAAGAAAACCGCAAAACCGACCGCTCGATCTTCTTCAAACGCCAGCAAAACTTCCGCAGCCGGTTTCTCGCCGAACAAAACCTCGCTGAGTCCTGCTTCGGTCGCGATCACTTCGTCCGGCGCTCGTTCGTAGGTCGCAAGCGCTTTGATCAATTCAAGAATAGTCGGAACATCCGCAACCGTAGCGGGGCGAATCGAAAATTTTCGATTTGCTCATTTTGAAATTGGATTCAGTCGATAAATTTCGAATCGGGAAGAAGCGGAAATCAGCGTCGAATTCGTCTGCACATATTCTCTGAAGTCAGGATACAAATCCAGCCACCACATCGTGTTTGACGTGAGGACGAGATAATTTGCACCCTTCTCTCGCAATTGGCGCAGATTCGAAATCGCTGAGTCACCGTCAGCGGGGTCGCCATAGTATACGCCGTCCTGCTGGAGAAGGTGCCAACCCTTCCGTTCGCCGTAATAGAAAATCGTCGGATCACCATTGTCCGCCGCAGCAACCAGGGCGTCGGATGACGTAATCTGTTTGAGGGTCAAACCGGCTTCCCAATGCGGAGCGGTCGCCGGTTGATAGAGATCGCGTGAGCGAGGTGAACGAAAATAAAGCCAACGATGCGACGACAACGATCGAACCAACAATGCGAAGCGCGAGGTTCGGTATTCGCGCCGCGATCGATTCACACCCCGAAGCCGCGAACACGGCAGCGATCGGCACGAGCGGCAATCGATACCACGGATGTCGATTTCCATAACCGACCACGATGATGAACAGGATCATCGCCGCGAGCCACCAGTAAAACGGTAGCGCGTGATGCCGTTGTTGTTCGTTGCGCCATGTTATGAACACGCCGATCACAAATAATCCAAAGCAGATCGGCGTCAGGCGCGAGCAATCGGAATTTCCTTCGCAATTCTCCAAATACCACTCGAGATGGCATGATCTTCACTCCGCCCGCGCCAAAGAAATGATGCGGATAAAAATTCAGCGAGATCTGATAGCGCATGCCAATACCAGATCGCGGCGGGCACAAGCGCGATCGCAGCGAAAAGCCACAGGTCGAAACGACGAAAAGCTGAAAATCTGAAACGCTGAAACGCAATACACGCGAGCGGCGCCGCCGATGATCGCGCTCGGCAGCTTTAATCAGGATCGACAATGAAATGCAGAGCGCGCTCAGCAAAAAATCCGCTGGACCGATCGGGCTTTCTCGATTCCGGAGTCAATCCAGCGGGAAAGAAATACAGACCCACAATGGAAAGAGTCGAGTGACGGCGTGTCGGGCATGAAACAGCGGCTGGCCATGACTCCGAGCGGCGCAAAGCTGTAAAAGACAGCGCCCAAATTGCGCCGTCGCTCTGCCAGAGAATTTCGCGAACCAACAAAAAGAAAAACGGCAGCGAAATCGCGAATAGAATCACCGCCTGAACCCGTCCAACCCATTCGTGGACACCGAAGATTTTGTAACACAGCGCGGCAGCGAACGGCAGAATCGGAAATTCCGTGCCAACATATCCTGGCTGGTCCCCCGCCCAATCGATTTGCGGACGCGCGAAATGAAAACCGCCACTGAAAATAATTTCGCGCGATCGCCGCCACGTCGCTTTGGCGCCAACTCCAGTTGTCCGATCGAATGGTTGATCGATCGCGATCAATCGGACGCGCGACGGCCAGCGATCGAAATCGCAATCGCAATCGCGTACGTTCGTGTCATGGATCGCCTCTTGACAAAGCATCGCAGCAAAGTCAATCGAGTAGCTTACCGTTATGAAGATGGCCGTCGTCTGTCTTTCACCCTGGCCTTCGGCCTTGCCGCCGCTGAGCTTACGCGCGCAAAACGAGCCGAACCTCATTCCGGACGTGGTCGATCCGGCGAAGTTGATCCCGATTTTGCCCGAGCCGCCAGCCGGTTGGACTGCCGAGAAAGCCGAAGGCTCGAGCGACGACGTCGGCGGATTCAAAATCACAAACGTCCATCGCGATTATTCGAAAGGCGAAGGAGCCGACGCGCCGACCGCCTCGATCAGCATTCTCGATTCGGTCGCAAATCCGGATTACGTCGAGGCGACGACGAACGGCTGGAATCAAACAGCGAAACGCCCGAAGGTTACGCAAATCAGTGACAATCGACGGAAACCAGGGTTTGAAGCGTACGACAAAGACCAAAAGCAGGCGACACTCTGGGTCATGGTCGCGAAGCGCTACTTCGTCACCGTCGAATTGCGCAATCAGGAGCCGAAGGAACTTCAGGAGTGGATCAAAAAGGTGGACCTGAAGAAATTAGCCGAGATTAAGAAGTAGCGTTCCCATCACTTGTCACTTCTCTTGCTGACTTCGCCAACCATCGGGACGAATCGCACCGGCAAAATCGCGGTTTGCGCCAGCTGCCCGTTTTTCTTCTCCAGCAAGATAAAGCTGTTGGTCCAATCCGTCTGCCGACCGGAACGATCATACGGCCGCCTTCTTTCAGTTGTTGGGTCAGCGGCTGCGGAACTTTGTCTGGCGCGCACGTCACAATGATCGCATCGAACGGCGCAACTTCAGCCCAACCCTGATAACCGTCGCCGACTTTCACATGCGCATTGTTGTAACCGAGTCGCGCCAGTCGTGCCGACGCATCTTTCGCCAGCGGCTCGATGATCTCGATCGTGTAAACATCTTTGACCAGCTCAGCCAGAACCGCCGTTTGATAACCCGAACCGGTGCCGATCTTCGAGAACGCGATCGGTCGGTTGCAGGCGCAATTGTTCGGTCATCAATGCGACAATAAACGGTTGCGAAATCGTCTGATCGTGCCCGATCGGCAGCGCGCTGTCCGAGTAACTTCGTCCGCGCAGATTTTCGGCGACGAATTCTTCTCGCGGCACTTTCGCCATCGCCGCCAGAACGCGCTCGTCACGGATCCCGCGCGGCTTGAGCTGTTCCTCGACCATTTTTTGCCGCTCGGCCGCGAAATCGGAATTCGACGCGGTGTGTTTCTGGCAGCCGGTCGCCGCCAGCACCGGCTAGGATTAGAAGCCCGGGAACTTCGTCTCATCCTAATATCTATACGCACGGCGGTTACCATTTCGCCGACAAATTCTTCGTGTCCTTCGGCGTCTTCGTGGTTAATTTCAACCGCCTTCATGAATGAAGACCGCAAAACCCTAGAGCAACGCGCCCAGATGACGGACATCGAACGGCTCCGCCATTCGGCCTCGCACGTTCTGGCCACGGCC
Source organism: uncultured Verrucomicrobiae bacterium (assembly GCA_963800015.1). GTDB lineage: Bacteria > Verrucomicrobiota > Verrucomicrobiia > Chthoniobacterales > UBA10450 > AV40. The sequence goes on from CAWCZE010000002.1 coordinate 195,514, forward strand.
ATTTTGAAGATCTGGCCGGAAGCGCAGTTCGCCGCCGGGCCGCCGGTCGAGAACGGCTTTTATTATGATGTCGATCTCCCCCACCGCATTTCGCCCGAGGATTTCGAGAAGATCGAGGCCGAGATGAAAAAGGAGATCAAAGCGAATCATCCATTCGAAAAAATGGAAGTTTCGCGCGACGAAGCGCTCGATCTCGGCAAAAAAGGCCGGCTCGCCGCGCTGGGCGATCGCAAGGAGCCGAGCAAGTTCAAGCTCGATATCATCGAGAACATTCCGGCAGGCGAAAAAATCTCGCTCTATCGCAATGGCGATTTCATCGATCTCTGCGCCGGCCCGCACGTGATGCGCACCGGAAACATCGGCGCGTTCAAGCTCACCAGCGTCGCCAGCGCTTATTACAAAGGCGACGAAAAGAATCCGCAGCTCCAGCGCATTTACGGCACGGCGTTCAAAACCAGAAAGGAACTCGACGAATATTTCGCCATGCTCGAGGAAGCGAAGAAGCGCGATCATCGCAAGCTCGGCAAGGAACTGGAGATTTACGTCATCGATGAAGATGTCGGCCCCGGCTTGCCGCTCTGGTTACCTCGCGGCGCCGCGATTATCGAAGAACTGGAGAAACTCGCGAAGGAAACCGAATTCGCCGCCGGTTATCAACGGGTGCGCACTGTCACACATCGCCCGCGAAAGTTTGTACCGAAAGAGCGGCCACATTCCCTACTACGCCGACTCGATGTTTCCGCCGATGGAATTGGAACGATCGAACTCGGAATCCTCGAAGCTTGATACGGTCACGAACCGTTGAATCCGATCCAAGATCAAGCCGTGCAGCATCGTGGCAAGAGACATCGTCCGATCGCTACTACCTCAAGGCGATGAATTGTCCGCATCATCACAAGTTGTTTGCGGCGGTGCCGCGGAGTTATCGCGATCTGCCGTTGCGGCTTGCGGAGTACGGATTTTGTCATCGCTACGAACAAAGCGGCGAATTGTTCGGACTGATGCGGGTGCGCTCGATGCAGATGAACGACGCCCATCTCTACATGACGCCGGAGCAGTTCGAGTCCGAGTTCAATGCGGTCAACGAGATGTATCTGAATTATTTCAAGCTGTTCGGGATCGAGAAATATCTGATGCGTTTCTCGACCCACGATCCGTCGAAGCTCGGCCAAAAATTCGTGAATGAGCCGGAGCTTTGGAAACAGACCGAAGACATGACGCGCAACGTTCTGAAAAATTCCGGCATCAACTATGTCGAAGTGCCGAACGAAGCCGCATTTTACGGGCCGAAGATCGACGTCCAGGTCTGGAGCGTGATCGGCCGCGAATTTTCAATCGCGACCAACCAGGTCGATTTCGCGCAGCCGCGACGTTTCAATCTGCGTTACAAAGACAAGGACAACACCGAGAAGATGCCGATCTGCATTCATCGCGCGCCACTCGGCACGCACGAACGGTTCATCGGATTCCTGATCGAGCATTACGCCGGCAATTTTCCGCTCTGGCTGTCGCCGGAGCAGGTCCGCATTCTCACCATCGGCGACGATCGCGAACGCTGATCGATTACGCGACGTCAATCCTGAGCGAACTGCGCGCGCATTAAGTCCGCGCCGAGATCGACAAGGGCAGCGACCAAATCAACGGCAAAATTCAGCGCGCCGAACAAATGAAAGTCCACACCATGTTCGTGATCGGAAAGCGCGACATGGAAGCCGACGCGGTCAGCGTGCGCGTTCACGGCAAAGGAAATCTCGGCGCCAAACCGCGCGCTGAAGCGATCGCAGATATTCTGCAGTCAATCAAAGAGCGGCGCGCTAATTAAGTTGTCTGACGAGCCCAAGCCCGGGTAAAATAATTGGATGGATCTCCCCAGGACCCTGAAGAAACATTTCGGCTACGATGAATTTCGGCCGCTGCAGGAGGAAATTATTCGGGATGCGCTGGCCGGGCGCGATGTCTTTGCGCTGATGCCGACGGGCGGCGGAAAGTCGCTTTGTTTTCAATTGCCGGCCTTGTTGCGCAACGGATTGACGATCGTGGTGTCGCCGCTGATCTCGCTGATGAAAGACCAGGTCGATGCTCTCCAAGCGAGCGGGATCGCGGCGACGTTTCTGAATTCATCGTTAGATCGACATGAAGCGACTGAGCGATTGCGCGAGTTGAACCATGGCGAATACCGGCTGCTCTACGTCGCGCCGGAGCGGCTGATGCTCGATGGATTTCTCGAACGCGCGTTGAACTGGAACATCGAGCAAATCGCGATCGATGAAGCGCATTGCATCAGCGAATGGGGTCATGATTTCCGTCCGGAATACCGTGAGTTGAAAAAACTGCGCAGACATTTGCCCGATGTGCCGATCATGGCGCTGACCGCCACCGCGACCGAGCGGGTGCGAAAAGACATCGTCACTCAATTGCATTTGGACGACGCGCAATGTTACGTCGCCAGTTTTAATCGTCCGAATCTTACTTATCGGGTGGTGCCGAAATCGTCGCCTTACGAACAAGTGCTGACGTTTATTCGCACCCGGCCTGACGAGAGCGGCATTGTTTATTGCGCGAGCCGGAAGACGGCCGACTCGCTCGCGACAAAATTGAACAAGGACGGAATCAAAGCGAAACCGTATCACGCGGGGCTCGAGTCGAGCGATCGGGGAAAGCATCAGGAACAGTTTCTACGCGACGACGCGCGCGTGATCACGGCGACGATCGCGTTCGGGATGGGAATCAATAAACCGAATGTCCGCTTCGTGTTGCATCACGATCTGCCGAAGAACATCGAGAGCTATTATCAGGAAACAGGACGGGCGGGCCGCGACGGATTGCCGAGTGAATGCGTCTTGCTTTTCAGCGCGAGCGATGTGGTGAAGCAAAAGCGGTTCATTGAAGAAAAAAGCGAGCGAGAACAACTGATCGCGCAGGAGCAATTGCGCGAGATGATTCATTACGCCGAGACCCGCGAATGCCGGCGCGCGACCATGCTCCGTTATTTCGGCGAAGAACTTCCAGACCGTGCCGTGCGACGGCTGCGATAATTGTCTGACCCCGCGCGAAACATTCGATGGCACGCTGGCCGCGCAGAAATTTCTCTCGTGCGTGTATCGCGTTCACGAGAAACATGGCTTTGGGTTCGGGCTGAATCACGTCGTCGATGTGTTGTGCGGCGCGGACACGGAAGCGATCCGGCACCGCGGCCACGATCAACTCTCCACTTACGGAATCGGCAAGGATCTAAAGCGCGATGCGTGGCAGGCGATTGGAAGAGAATTGTCGCGGCTGGGATTGGTTGCCGCCGCGCCAGGAAAGTTCGCGACGTTGCAGCTAACCGGAACGGGATTGACGGCGTTACGCGAACGAACTTCGATCACGCTGACAAAACCTTTGGACGTCGAGCCGCGCAAACGGCGGAAGCGCGGCGCCGGTGAAATCGAATGCGACGAAGCGCTGTTTGAGCGGCTCCGCACTTTGCGGCGCGAAATCGCGGACAAACGCGACGTCCCCGCGTATGTGATTTTTTCCGACGTTTCGCTTCGGGAAATGGCGCGAGCGTATCCAACGACACCAGCCGAGTTCGGCCGGATTCCCGGCGTCGGCCAACAAAAGCAGCGCGATTTCGCGGAGACCTTTGTTGAGGCAATTAAGGTTTATTTGGCAGGCAACAAGAAGCTGACATTTCGCCCGCTTTGAGGCTAGGGCCCTTCGTGAGCGCCCTCATTCATTGATGTTGTCGAGGCCGGTTAATTTCCAGCCGTCTTTGGTCAATTCGAAGCTGTAACCGAATTGGCGCGTTTTCTTTGTCGTTCGGTGTTTTCTTAAACGGGCAGTAGACCTCATATTGCCCGTGCCCGTCAGACGATTTTTCCGGCTTGGCGGCGGCAAAACATTGGGCGGCGTTAGCTTCGCCGTTAAAAATCTCGTTATAACGGCGCAGGAAATCCGGTTTCGTCTTCACCGCTTTCACACTATACGGCATCGACATCGGAAATTTTGTCATCTCCGCGAGCTTCGCTTTGTCGCTAGCGGTGACCGCCGATTTAAAATTCTTCCAGAACGCCGCAAAGTCTGTCTGAGCAAAAGCGTTTGAAATTAGCAACCCTGCCAAAATACAGGTCAACCAACTAGGTAGAATATTTTGTTTCATTATTCGTTAGGCAACCGCCGTATGTTTACATTTTCAATCCCTAATCCTTTCGAAGTCTCATGAAGACGTAGCCGAAGACCTACTACAAACTCTGAATCGCCTTTGCGCTCTCCGCTCGAAATATACTCGGCTGCTTTCATTTCCACTGCGCCGTCGTTGGTCATTTTCTGGTCATAAAAGGACAGCGGGTATCCGTCGGGATCAAAATGTTTGTGCACAACAGCATAGACCTTCGGTGTTAATACCTTCATTAAATTGACCGTGCCAACCAACTTCGGTCCGTTTGCGATTTTCCCCGCAACACAGTCGTCCGACGCCCATTTATTGGCCAGCAACTGCACGAAGAAGCTCGAATCGGGCGACCACCACACATCACATTCGGGGTGGTTGTAGCGGCGACGGGTTCCTGTCCAAACCGCCCCGGTCTCCCCCAGGATTTTCTTTTGAGCGAGATCGACCACGTAATTGCACGCTTTGTCTTCTTCGTCCTCCAAACGGTACGCCTTCTCGTCTGGAAAATCAGTATCGACGGCAGCATCCCAATCCACTTCGTTCACGGAGCCGAGCGCAATAGCAAATCGTCCGTCCGGCGATGCCGTTCCTCGAATGACGCGATATTTATCGCTGTCGCCTTTGACATTTGCGAATGGAACAGTCTCCGGCGGGTGATTTTTGACGCCTTCCGCCAAATTAGTCGGCGCATTCAGCACTTCCCTGAGTTGTTCTTCCGTCGGCTGGTTCGCTTTTTTGCTCACATCGACCATCACATTCGGTGTGTGCACGGTGTCGGTGGATTCGCCAGGTTTGAAGTGCGCGGTTTTGCGTTGCTCGCGAATGAGCAGGGTGTTGCCGTTGCCGCCGTTTTTTGACTGGCCGAAATACTTTCTGGATTCCTCGACCTGCACTCCGCCATCCGGCGCCGGCGTTTCCTTGCGAACGAGCATGAACATGCCGTCGTAATCGTTTTCGAAATTGAGCGCGAAATACTCCGTTAGCTGATGTTGCCCGCCATTGTTGCTTTCCACCTTTAGCTTGATCAAATCATCCGATCCGTTGAACCAGGCCTGGTAACTCTCGCCGTTGTCATTTTGGCCGGCGTAACGAATTGACCGATCCAGCTGTGCCTCCACCTGCTCGTATCGTTGCGCCAGCTGCTTTACTTGCTCGTCCACTGACGCTGCGCCTGAGGCAGGACGCGGAAGAAGCGCAATAGAAAATCCAAAGAAAAGAAAAACTACGAAGTTCTGCTTCATAGGATGGGATCTCATTCTTCGAGATGAACCGAGTCCATGATGTGATCGATTTCATCTTTCAATTGCGGATCGGTATTCAAGTTACTCGTGAAGCTTATCTCGAGGAGCTGGCCTTTGTAGGAAGTCGTCAGGAAGCGCGAGTAGACCGGACTGCTTCGGTAGTCTTTTTTTCCTTTTAACATCGGGACAAAACGCCAGTCGGCCCATTTCCGTCCGTCTATACTCACGAGTTCTTTTTTGAGCCATTGAATGTGAGCATCCTTAGGCAGCCAGCTGAAACCCTTGGAATATTCGGCCACCCGCATTTTCAAATAACCGTCGAGTTTGTCCGGAGTCAGCCCGTGAGTTCCGCGCAAGACTGCTCCCCACGCTCCGCCTTCGCCGTTGTGAGCAAACTTCGCCACCGTCTTCTGATCTTTAGCGTCATCGGGTTCCCGAACGAAATCCGGCGGAACGTCGAGTCTCAGTTTGCCGTCGAGAAGACTCACGCCACCTGTCGCCGCTGATTTTTCGGCGGCAGCCGACGATGCCGGAGCAGCCGATTTTTGATCGTTCTCGACAATGTTGACCGAAACCAAATGACTGAACTTTATGTCGACCTTCGCGTCTTGTTGGCCGAGGTGCATCATGCCGGAATAGTGGGAGAGCAAATACGGATCGTTCGTCGAATTCTTGAATCGTCCGAAACTGAACTGAGCATGAGGCCCGGATTTCTTGTTTGATTCCTCGTAAACGAGCTCTTCGCGGTCGCCATCGCTTTCCTTCTTCGAAAATTTCATGGCAGCCGCTTCGCCGTTCAGCCGGCTTTCGATCAATCCAACCCAGTTGTTCAGTCGCTTGGCGGTCTGGGCGTCCACCGGTTTTCCGGTTTCGCCCCAATCATCCGACTGCAGCCAGGTTTTGCCGTCTTTGCGCGCAAAGTCGACGCCCTCGCCCGATTGGATCCGCTCCGGACCATTATTCGGATAACGATCGTATTTGAAATCAACCGCGCCGCTGGGGAACTCAATCTTCGCGATCGCTACCAGATGAACCTTGGAATAGAAATCGCGGCTGTATTTCAAACTGTCGCCCGAGAACTTCGCATCCAACTCATGTACTTTGGACGCATTGTCGGGACTGATGTCGATCCCCAACCGCACAAGCCATCCTGCGTGCGGCGGCGCGACCAGATGCAAGGTTGCGCAATTTATCGCCCACGCATTTGGCGGCCGGTTGATCGTCCGGCGTCGCCACCTCCTGCACCGTTCCATCCGCGGCAAAAACAAAAACAACATCGAACTTCACACGCGGACCAAGACCCTTGGTGCATTGGTTAACGATATCGCCCAATTGCGGAGCAACGACCTTGCTGAATTCTTTGTCGTAGGCTTTTCCTTCGTTGGTATCGCCTAGTCGCGTCGCCTCGCCCAGTTTCTCACTAAAGGAACTTCCTTCTTTGGCTTCCGCCCAAATCGGAAAACTGAGTGACAAGAAAACGGCGATTACGATGTTCCTTGATTTCATACAGGCAGGCGACGTTCTGCATTGTTTTTGCAAGAACGACAAGACATAGAATCTTTCTTGAGCTCCACAGATACAACGCTGTTCATTGCTCCCATTCCTCGGCCGGCACTTCAATGCGCGCCGCGGTGACATCGCCGAGAAATTGAAGACGGCGTGATTCATTTTCAGCGGTTGGAAAAGCTGACGCGTAAAGTTTCGCTCCTTCATCACGCTGTTTGATCCATTTTCGCTGAGCTTCGCGGACCAAACCCATTCGATCTTTATTCGTCTGTGCGAGCACGTCCGCATATTTTTTGTTCAACTGTTGATCGAGGGAATCAAATCGCGTTTTGAGATCGGTCCCAGGCGGCAACGGATCGAGCGGCTCGGCGCAGGCAAGCGGACTTCCTTTCGCCTTGGTGACCTTGCGCAGATAATCCGTTATCTCGAACGATTTAGTTCGGGTGTTGAAATAGACGTAACATTCCTGCAGCGTTTTTCGTCGATTGCCGCCGCGCAATTGCACGAGCAAACGCCCGGAATCGAGACCCCAGGCGACGAACTTTGTCATCCCAACATCTGCGCCACCTTCCTCCGCTGAATAATTTGCCTTCAGCACTCCTTGTTTGACGCAAAATGGCCAGGCGAGATCGTTAAACGAGGAATCTTTTCGTTTGGGCGCGATTTCGAAATGTTGCGGATCCGCACGATGGAACAGATCGCCCTTCGAAAACCCATGCGCGGTTTTTCGGACGCCAAAAATCCATTCGTTATTGGGCGAAGCGTGAAATTCATCATCCACTGTCGAGATGCCGTCCAATGGCGGCAGTTCCGCGTGTTGCGACGGATCCTTCGCAGAAGTGACCCAGGCTTTTTCGCCGTCGCGCTCGATTTGGCAGCTGTCATCCGAGTTGGAGTATAAAGTTTCTGGCTGCTCATCAGCAGACGCGGTGATAAATCCGCAAATCAGAATCGCGAGCGGCAGGAAAATGAAAACCCTGATTCGATGCATAACGCGCAGATTCAGAAATTCTTACGTGCAGTGTCAAGCCGCCTCCTGCTAAACTGATGCCATGAATCTTCGCGTTCAGTCGCATGTCATCGCGACGCTGATTTGTTTCTCTGGATCGGCGCTGGCAGCGAATCCATTCCTGGATGCCAAGGACGACAAACCGGTGTCCGCTAATTTCAAGGGGACCGAATGGAACGATGAAAACATCGACGGCGATATTCCTTTGACTGCGCGACTTGTAACCACCCGGATTGCGAAGATGACCTGGGGCGCAATTTTCAAGATCGAGTATGGCGATCTAAAATCGAAGGCAACTCAAAAGCGGGAAATCACCCCCGATTACTTCATCGTCACGGACGATCGAATCATTTTGCTGAACGAAGATAACAACGAGGAAGCGGCCAAGAAGATTGCGGCGATGGACAAGCCGCCAGCGTTCGAGGAAAACTACGTTTACGGGATCGCGACCGGCCACTTCAAACACCAGGAAGGACTGTGGGAAACGAAAATCGATGTAAAAGGCGATCTTTGCATTTACGATTCAAGCCATCCAGCGGGGCACTTTAAGAAGATGGTTTGGAAAAAAGGCGTTGGTCTTGTCGAGTATGACAGCGGATACGGCGCGGCGAAAGATGGGTGGAAGCTGAGGCGAATTAATACTAAATGATAGTATGAAGCGGACTTTGTTATTAATCGCCGTGCTAACTGTCGCGTTGAGTGGGCGCAGTTTCGCGGCTCTTGGGGATACTGAAGATCAAGTTGCGGATCTTCTTGGAAAGCCCACCAATGAAGGTTTTCCGGACAAGCGCGGCGTCGAAACGAACATGTACGAGAAGGGCAATTATATTGTTCTGGTTCAATTTCTCCACCATTTGAGCCTGGCTGAAAGTTATACTCGCACCGACAAGGCCGAGCTTAGGGAAAGCGAAATCACAGCGTTACTTGAAGGCAGTAGCAACGACCTGAAATGGATTAAGAATCCCGACAAACCTGCGTGGATACGGGAAGATCATAAGGCGCGCGCCTGGTACGAAGCATTGTCCGGCCGGCCGACCCTGCTCATCCAGGCCGAATAGCATTCCGCTTGTTCAATCTCCCGATTAACCACCCGCTATATCGACGTTGACCTTCGCGGCTGATCGGCATTAACCAGTGCATTCATGCGAAGGCACCGGGCTTTTCTTCTCGTCCTCGCGGTAACAGCCGTTGTCCGGTTCGCGATTCTATTTCTGTCGCAAACGCACGTGACGAGCGACGAGGCCATTACCGGGTTGATGGCGAAACACATTTCGGAAGGACGCTACTTTCCGTTTTATCCGTATGGAATTTCCTACAACGCGTCGCAAGTGTGGGAAGCGTATCTCGCGGTCATTCCATTCTGGCTTTTTGGCGTCGGCGTTGTCGCCCTAAAAATTCCGATCGTCGTTCTGTCCCTCGTTTGTCTGGCCCTGTTTTACGCGATGACGGTGCGGCTTTACCCGGTTCGCGTCGCCACCCTGGCCAGTCTGATTTTTGCCTTTTGGCCAGGATTACTGAAGTGGCATTTCCAACCGCGCGGCTACGCATTCTATTTTCTGCTGATCCCGGCACTGGTGATCCTTTTTCTCGGAGTCGAACGGCAAAACCGCCCGCGTCGGCGCGATGTTTTGTTTTTCGGTCTGGTGTGCGGCATCGCTATGTGGGGAATGGAACTCCTCCTCATCCTGATCGCGGCGTTGTGGTTTTTGCTCATGCTGCGGCGAAAATTCTCGATTCAGAGTTTTGCCGTCGGTCTGGCCGGATTCGTAATCGGATATGCTCCGGCAATTTGGTGGAATCTCACCCATGACTTTAGAAACTGGCATTTCCTTTTTTTCGAAAAACCCGAAACCGGCGGACTGATGACACGTTTCGGTTTGTCAGCTTGGCGCGATATTGTTTTTCGTGAGATGCCGAAATTTTTTAGCGCGGACACAGTGCTGTGGTATTACTCAGCAACGCACTGGGCGGGTTACATTCTTTACGCAGTCACGATTGTAGCGATCGCCGGCGTCCTCTGGCGGAGTGTTCGCCGCTCTGCGATCCGAAGCGCGTTATCATCAGGACTTACAGCGACTGAGGCAAATGCGGACGTGCTCATGCTGATCCTGATTGCCATAAGCTTCGTTCCCTACATTATCGCGCCGCTGCGCGTGCCGGGATATTTTCTAGGAGCGACCTTTTTCATGTCGCTTTTGATCGCGCGCTCCATCGAGCCATTGTTTGCCGAAGCAAAGATGTTTTCACGCGCAATCGCCGCTGCACTACTGCTGGCAACAATTGTCTGCGCCTCGGATGCGATCATTGCCGTTGCGACTCACAACGAAATTGAAACGCTGACTCTTTCCCCGGATCGGCGCGACCGCGAAATGATTCGGATTCCAGGACGAGATCTTGAAGCTGTCGAAAAGGACCTTGCCCAAAATCAAATCCAAGGAGTTTGGACCACGCTCTCTTTCGTTTACCCGCTGATTTTCGAGACGGGCGAGAAATTGATCGCGTCGGAATCGATCTTCGGAATCGATCGTCCGGTTTACCCGCCAGAAATTCCGAAGGCAGAACCGGATGAGCACCAGCGCGCGGTTTTCGTTTTGGAAACAAAGTCTCCTCTCCGCTCCGAAGTTGAACAGACACTCATCCAAAAATCAGGCGCGCCGCCGAAAATCAGGGAACACGGAACCCTTACTGTCATCGAACAACATTTCGCCTCCGATTTACCGTGAACGAATTATCGAAATCAGCGGTGCGCTGGATCGTTGCCGGACTCTGTGCATTCGCAGCGATCCGCGTGTTTGTGTTCGCCGCTGCGTTTCCATTCTTCAACAATGTAGACGAGCAGTCGCATGTCGATTTGGTGCTGAAATACGCCCGTGGAAATCCTCCGCGGGCCATCGAGCCATTCTCGCCGGAAGCTGCTCGTTACCTGGCGCTTTATCGGACGCCCGAATATTTCGTTTCGCCAGAAAATTACGGCGGGCAATATCCGCAGCCGAACTGGCTTTTATCGGCGGAGGATCGGCAGCGCGTCCTGGAACAGGAAGCCCCGGCCTGGGAATCACGGATGAATCACGAATCCGGTGAGCCGCCGCTTTATTACGCGGTTGCTGGAGTCTGGTTGAATATCGGACGAACTCTCGGTCTCGGCGAGCTGACTTCATTGTCACTGGGTCCGCTTTCTCAACGTTATTTTCTCTGTGGCATTGGTTTGGCTCGGCTACAGAGCGGCCCGGATCGTTTTCGATGAACACCAATTTCCCGCAATCGCGACAGCAACACTGTTAGCGATCTGGCCCCAAAGTTCGTTTTACTCCGTTCAAGGCGATTCCATGGCCGCGATGACATTTGGGTTCGCCTTTATCGCGATGCTCAAATTATTGGAATCCGAGCAGCCGAACATTGTGCTCGGTATCTGGGCGGGCCTGGCTGTCGCGGCAACATGTTTGATCAAGACGGCGAATTTTCCGCTTATCGTGGTTGTTCTTACAGCGCTCGTTTTCAAAGCCACAAGCCTGGCCCGCAAAGGTCAATTGGCGCGCGCGACTGTCGATCCTCGGCGGGTTTGTGATTTCGGTCATCGCGCCGATCGGGCTCTGGTTTGGATGGAACGAACGCCATTTCGGCGATCTCACTGCAACCAAATCCAAGATTGACTTGTTAGGCTGGACGCCAAAGGCATTCACTGACTGGTGGTCCCATCCAATTTTCACACCCAACGGTGCAAAAGATTTTTGGAGAGAACTGATTTCAAGTTTTTGGCGCGGCGAATTCATCTGGCACGGCCAACGCATGGCGACATCGTCCAGCGATGCATTCTATTGGATCGCCTCCACCGTAGCGCTGGCGATCGCCATACTATTCCTTTTCCAACGGCGCCGGTCCGAGCCGCAGCGCGTCGCGCTGTGGTTCGCAATTCTCAGCTTCGGCGTCCTCGTCGGCTTTCTCGTCCTGCTTTCGATCAGATTCGATTTCGGTCAATGCCCATATCCATCCCAAGAACATCCGTATTTTACTTCCGGTAGATTGTTGAACGCCGCTGCAATTCCATTCTTCCTCGTTTTTGTTTATGCGATCGAAAGCATCGGCAGTTGGAGTAAACGGCCGGCGATCCGCTGGATTTTATTGGGGGCAATCGCTGTGCTTACGCTGATCTGCCAGCTGTCCATCAATGCGCCCGTTCTTTCCAGCCAGTACAATTTCTTTCACTAAGAAAAAATCGACCGAACTAAGCGCTCGCTGCCCGTCGCCACAAAAAATAAATCGGCACGCCGGTCAGGACGATGAGAATGCCAATTCCTGACGTGGAAGGGGCAACATAGCCAAGATCGGCAATCAAGAGTGCGGCGAGAACCATCGAAATGATCGGAACAACTGGATAACCCCACGTCCGATACGGGCGTTCAGCATTCGGAGCTTTTGCTCGCAAAACCATAACTGCGGCGACGAGCAGCACGTAAAAAATCAGGTCGGCCGACACGATGTATTCGAGGAGCTGGGTGTAGACATTTCCGTAACTGACGTTGTGCGTTGACGAGTTGGTCGTCATTGTTCGGGGCAACGTCAAAAGCGCCGTCCATATTCCCTGCGCGATCAGCGCGGCTGCCGGAACGTGATGTCGGTTTGTGGTCGCAACTTTTTTGAAAAACAGCCGGTCACGCGCCATCGCAAAATAAACGCGAGCGCCGGCGAGAATCAGTCCGTTGTTGCATCCGAAAGTCGAAACCATGATTGCCGCCGCCATTGCGAGGGCTCCCGGATTGCCGAACGCCATCTTCATTGCCGCAACGGCGACGCGATCCTGCGGCGCCTGTTGAATTTCGGGAAGCGATAGCAGCGACAGATAAGCAAGATTCGCCAGAAGGTAGAGAGTCACGACAATGCCCGATCCAATCAGAAGCGCCCGAACCAGATTGCGTCCGGGATTTCGAACTTCGCTGCCGAGAAATGTGACATTTGTCCAGGCAGTTTGGGCGAAGACGGGACCGACCATCGATTTTCCGAACAACAGAACGAGTGCCAAAACACCGGTAAATGCGAAGCCTGATTGCGCCACTTGCGGATTCCAGCCGTTGGCCCACGAGTCCCACCATGCTGAGCTTCGGGCTGCGCCCGTCGCGCTCCAGCCTAGAAAAACGCCAACCAAAACTACACCGACTAACGCCGCAGTTTTCGCGAACGTGAAAACATTTTGGACGATTGTGCCAAGTCGCAGTCCGAGCGTGTTGGTCCAGGTCAACAGCGCGACCAGAAGAATTGCGGTCAGTTGCTGCGTCGACAGACTGACTGCGTAACTTCCAAACAAGCGAATCGGTCGTCCCGAGAGCAAGTAATTGTCGGGCGAAATTGCCGGCACGAACACGCCGAGAAATTTGGCAAACGCGATAGCTACCGCCGCAATCGTGCCGGTCTGAATCACCACAAACAGAGTCCAGCCGTACAAGAATCCCATCGCCGGGCCGTAGGCTTCGCGAAAGAAAACGTAAACGCCGCCCGCCCGCGGCATCATCGTCGCAAGCTCGGAGCAACACAGCGCGCCAGTGATCGTGAGCAAACCGGCGATCGTCCAGGCGAGAAGCAGCCATCCTGGAGCGCCAGACAAACGCGCAGTTTCGGCCGAGGTAATAAAAATTCCTGAGCCGATCATCGAGCCGATCACGATCATCGTGGCGTCGACCGGTCCGAGTTCGCGGACGAGACCGGCTTGCGCTTGCTGATCGTTCACGTGGAAAATCTTGGCGCGCGAAACATCACGCCTTCTTTTTCCAATTGCTCCCGCAACGCGCGGGCGAAACCGACCGCTTCCGGATTATCGCCGTGCAAACAAATCGTCTCCGCTCGAACATCGACGTCGACTTCGTCAACCGACCCGACTTTGCCTTCGCGCAGCATTCGCAAAACCCGGGGCGCGGCCTCACCGGGATCGTGGAGCAGCGCATCGGGTCGGGATCGGGAAACAAGCGACCCGTCGCTGCAATAATTGCGGTCAGCGAAAACTTCATGCGCGATCTGCAACCCGTTCGCTTCGCCCGCGCGAGCGAGAGCGCTGTTGACCGGCGCAAACAAAATCAATTTCTCATCGACGGCTGTGACGGCGCGCGCAATCGCATCGGCGAGTTCGGCGTCGCGCGCTGCCATGTTGTAAAGCGCGCCATGCGGTTTCACGTGGTTCGGCCGAACTGCCGCAGTGATCCGCGATGGCCTGGAAAATACCAAGTTGGTAAACAACAGCGTCGAAAACATCCGTTGATGTCACCGGCAATTCTTTGCGGCCGAAATTTTCTCGGTCAAAGAGACTTGGATGGGCCCCGACGGCAACGTTTCGGTCGCGCGCTGCGTCGATTGACTTCTTGATGGTGCCGGCATCGCCCGCGTGAAAGCCACACGCGATATTGGCGGACGTGACAAGGTCGAGTAATTCGTCATCGTGCCCGGCGTCTTCGCCCAGGTCGGCGTTCAGGTCGACGGCGAGCTTCATTTCAGGTGCCATTCGATTCCGCGCCGGAATTGTTGAAGATCACGTTCGCGCTCGCACAGAACGCGATGCGCTTCCGGCAGCGTCACTTCGCTGAAACGCACGGTATCAGCCGGCCGCAATTGCGCCGCGATTGGCAGATCAAACGTGATCACGTGGGCCAGCTTCGGATAACCGCCGATGGTCTGGCAATCATTGAGCAACAGAATCGGCTTGCCGTTAGGAGGAACCTGCACCGTTCCTGGCGCAACGGCTTCGGAAAGAAGATCTTGTTCGCTGGTTCGTTCCAGTCGCGGACCTTCGAGTCGAATGCCCATTCGGTCGGAATCCGGCGAGACAAAAAAACCTGACCGGCTAAATGTTTTCACCGCTTCAGCTGTGCAATAATCGGCATCACCGCCGCGAATGAAGCGCAGCACAGGTTCAGATCGGGCCGGGTTCGACCAATTGTGCGGTGGTTTCCACGGAGCAATCCTTTCGGTGCGCAAACTTTTCGCCAAAGTTTTCGAGCGCTCCGAATTTTCACCGAGCGGAAACTGCTCGCCATCGCGAATCGCGCGACCGTTCATTCCGCCAAAGCCCGCTTTCAAATCAGTGGCCCGGCTGCCGAGAAAAACTGGAACATCGATCCCTCCGGAAATTGCGAGCCATGCTCGGCAACCCATCGCCGGTGATTCGATTGAAAAATCTTCCCCGCTCTGGATCAACGCCGCGTGGCCGGAAGCTAACTTCATCGAACCAATGCGCGCGTCGAAATCGGCTCCGCACCACGCAATCACCCGGTCGTCCGCGAAACGAATTCGCAATCCCCCGAAAGTAACTTCCAAACCGGCGGCCGCGTCGGCGTTGCCGACCAAAAGATTCGCAACTCGCAGGGCATGCGGATCCAGCGCGCCGCCGGGCGAGACGCCAAATTCCCGAAGACCGACGCGACCGAGATCTTGCACGCTTGTTAAAAATCCAGCGCGAATCGCCGTTGCGTTCATATTATAGACCGTTCGAATTCTTCACGACTGATTGCGCGGAATCGCACCTGATCGCCGGCCCGCAGTAATCCCGGCGGATTTTTTTCCGGATCGAACAGCCGCAATGGCGTTCGCCCGATAATGTTCCAGCCGCCCGGGGATTTCACCGGGTAAATGCCGGTTTGCTTGCCTCCAATTCCAACCGAGCCCGCCGGAATCTCTTTACGCGGCGTTTCGCGGCGAGGTGTCGCGAGTTTGGACGGCAATCCTCCCAGAAATGGAAATCCCCCGATAAATCCTACACAGTGGACGCGGTAATTACCTGCGGCGTAAAGATTGATGACCTCGCTGGAAGAAAGTTCGGCGCGGTGCGCAACTTCATCCAGGTCGAAGCCGAATTCAGGATCGTAACAAATTGGAATTTCAACGACTGAATTCTTTGTGTAATCAGCGCCGCGCCTTTCGCTTCCGGCGAGCGCTTCTCGAATTTTATTTTCGAGCCAGTCAGACAGATTTTCCATGGGCGCGCCTCCGTCAATCGCGCGAATCGGGTCGTAAAAAATGGCGACTGTTGTGTAAGCGGGCGCCAATTCGATGACACCCGGAATTTTGGCGGCAACCAACCGTCGATGGGCGGCGATTACTTTTTGAAGTGCCGGCTCCGGCGCTTCGTCGAAGTTTTCCGCTACGCGAACCAAAACCGCGCAGTCTCCGAGCGGCGTGATTTGCATTGCAGGATCGTGGACTCAGTCCTTATCGGGTGAGACCGCCTCCTTTACGGTCTCAACGTGTTCCCTGATCTCGCTAACTTGCGGGTGGACTTCCCTGATCAACTGGTGTTCGGACTCCGACAGCTGTTGGATCCGTTGAGTCATCTCCCGCAACTCTTTGAGCATTGCATCCTGACGGGAAGAAATGCGATGCATCCACCAAAAACAAACGAGCCAGCAACCGATTCCGAGCCAAGTGAGAACCAGGACGATCATTTCACTGCGCTCGAGTCGCTTCAACTTCGATGTTTATCGCTACGGATTGACTGATTCCCGACATCGTTTCCGCGGCTTGAGCGAACATCAACTTAAACTCGCTCCGTTTGAGAGGTTCGGTTGTAACCGACCAGCGGGTTTGTTTCGAATCTTCGGGCGAACTCACCAGCTTAACATGCAACGTGATCGATTTTGTCACACCGTGCATGGTTAGATCGCCGACGATGTCGCCCGCCTGCGGCCCGGTTTGTTTTACGCTGCGGCTCTTAAACGTGATTTCCGGATATTTTTCGACGTTGAAAAATTCCTCGCTCCGCAAGTGATTGTCCCGCTTCACGATTCCGGTATCGATGCTCCGCACGTCGATTCGCGCGGTTACGGAAGAGTTGGCCGGATGTTCGCGATCGACTTCGATCCGGCCTTCGAACTTGGTGAATTTTCCATGAGTGGCGCCAAGGAATTGATGCACGGAAAAGCCAATCGTGGAATGCGCCTGGTCGAACTTGTAGGTCTCGTTTGCCGCAGCCAGCGAATAAAAGACTGCCGTTAAAACCGCCGCCACAATCAGTTTTGCTTTCACGCGATCTCCTTTGTTTTGCATTTCGCCTCGGATGCGAGGGTTTTCAACAGCGGCGTGCGCGACAGCGGCAACTTGCCGAACAGATTACCAAGCGCGAACGCGGGGTTGGCGGTTGATTTCTTTTGGCCCGCGGCGGTGGAATGCACGCCGGCGATTCGGGCCAGCTCGGTTTCAAAATGCGCAATCGCTCTCGGATTCGGATTGTTCTTGTCGAGATAGCCGAAAGCTCGCTGCAACAGCGAGTACAAACTCAGGCTCGTGATGGTCGCGCTCGGTGCAAATTTCGATCAGCTCAACGAAGTACGCCGCGGCCTGAGTGCGAAGATAATTTTCGCGAATGCCCGGAAACGGATTGCGAAGGACGACTTCGGTCAGAGTGTGCAACGTCGATTTGCGACTCGGCACCACGGATATTTCGGCTTCGAAGAAAAGATCGAGCTTGCCAGCGAATGGCGTTTTCGTCCGGCGTGCGCCTTTGGCGACGGTTTGGATGCAGCCCAGCGACTCGGTGCACCAGGAAACGATCAGACTGGTGTCGCTGAACTTGCGTTTGCGAAGAAGGATCGCCGCCGTGGTTTGCACGGCAAAACCTAGCACGCGATCCGCACGATAATAGGAAAGGATCAATGCCGCCCGCGCAGTGAAAGCGCGAAACAAATCCTTCGCTACAATAAAGTATGCCGACAGAAACAGCGCGCGTCCCGGAGGATATCAGTGGCCGGCCGCGGCGTTTACCGGTGGGAGAGGTAAGCTGGCGCCACACCTTTCGCGCGCTTCGGTATCGCAATTATCGCCTGTTCTTTTGGGGTCAATTGGTCTCGCTCATCGGGACCTGGATGCAGCAAACCGCAATGAGCTGGTTCGTTTATGAAATCACCAACTCGAAATTCTTGCTGGGCGCGGTCGCGGCCGTCGGGTCGGCGCCGATGATGTTGTTTTCAATCTGGGGCGGATCGCTGGCCGATCTCTATCCAAAACGTTCGATTCTGGTTGCGACCCAAACCGCGCAAATGATCTGCGCATTTCTGCTCGCGCTTGGGGTCTGGGCCGGGTTCGCCAATGCGACCTTCATCGTGATTGTTGCCGCGTTGAACGGCGTCGCGATGGGATTCGACATGCCGGCGCGACAGGCCTTCACAGTTGAGATGACGAGCCGCGAAGATTTGCTCAACGCGATTTCGCTGAACAGCTCAATCGTCAACGGCGCCCGCGTCATCGGCCCGTCGCTTGCGGGATTGATGATCAATGCGGTCGGCGTCGCGCTTTGTTTTTTCTTTAACGGCATCAGTTTCATCGCGGTGATCTGCGGCCTCCTGATGATGCGACTGCCCGCGTTCGAACGAAAAGTTGAAATCATTTCGCCAACGGAGCACGCCTGGAACGGAATCGCTTATTCATTTCGGCACCCTCGCGTGCGTACGATTTTGCTGCTGTTTCTCGCTGTTGGAATTTTTGGTTGGTCCTACATGGTCGTGATGCCGGCATTCGCGCGCGACGTACTGGGCCGCGGGGCCGATGGTTTCGGAATCCTGATGTCGGCGAGCGGGACCGGCGCATTAATTGGCGCGCTGGTGGTTGCGGCTTTCGGGCATCGTATCACGCCGCGAAAACTCGCTCTTAGCGGGGTGTGGATCTTCTCGATCGCGCTGTTCGCGTTTTCATTTGCCCGGAATTTTCAACTCGCACTGGGGTTCTTGTTCGTGGCCGGGTTCGGGATGCTCCTGTTTTTTTCGACCACGAACACCACCCTGCAAACGATTGTGCCCGACGACATGCGTGGTCGGGTCATGGGCGTTTGGTCGCTTATGTTCGGCGCAATGATTCCACTCGGAAGCCTGGAAGCCGGCGCGATGGCAAACTGGTTTGGAACTCCTGTCGCGCTGGCGTTTGGCGCAGTCGTCTGCGTGATCTCGGCTACCGTCGCGCTGGTGGCAATTCGCCGGCGAGAGGCGGCGCTTGCTCGCGCTAGCGGTTGAGAATGTGCAACGCGCGTTTTTCGACGTTCAGCGCCGCTTCCTTTACCGCTTCGCTCAACGTCGGATGAGCATGCGTGGTCCGCCCGATATCTTCCGAGCTTCCCCCAAATTCGATCACTGAAACGGCTTCGGCGATTAACTCCGATGCATTGTGCTGCAAAATGTGGGCCCCGAGAATGCGGTCGGTCTTCGCGTCGGCGATAAATTTCACCATTCCATCGAGTTCCTCATTCGCGACCGCGCGACCGTTGGCGCGAAATGGAAATTTGCCGACGCGATAATCGATTCCCTTTTCTTTGGCCTGTTCTTCAGTCAATCCAACCCCCGCCAGCTCCGGATTCGTGTAAATGATCCCGGCAATCGCATCATAATTAACATGGCCATCCTTTCCGGCGATGCTCTCCACGCAGGCGATCCCCTCATCTTCCGCCTTGTGCGCGAGCATCGGTCCGGCAATGACGTCACCGATTGCATAAATGCCGTCGACTTTGGTTTTGAAATGCTTGTCGACCTTGATCCGCTTCTTCTCATCGAATTCAACGCCGAGTTTTTCCGCGCCAAGCCCTTCGCTGAACGGTTTGCGACCGACGGAAACAAGCACTTTGTCGGCTTCGAATTTGAGTTCTTCGTTGCCTTTGGTCGCGGTAGCGGTGGCGCGTCCGTTACTCACTTCCACCGCGCTGACTTTAGCCTCCAGATGAAACGTCATCCCCTGGGCGGTGAGAGCGCGTTGAAGGAGGTTGGATAATTCCAGATCGAATCCGACCGCGATCCGCGGCAAGAATTCCAAAACCGTGACCTCCGAGCCGAGCCGGCTCCAAACCGATCCAAGTTCGAGTCCAATAGCGCCGGCGCCGATCACCAGAAGTTTCTTGGGCGGCTCAGTGAAACAGAGCGCCTCCGGTACTGCTAACGATCGTTTTGCCGTCGAATTTCGCGAACGGCAACTCCACTGGCACGCTGCCAGTCGCGATGATGATGTTTTTCGTTTCGATTTCCTGACTGCTGCCGTCTGATCCTTTAACCGAAACTTTTCCCGGAGCGCTGATCGTGCCGAGCCCTTCGAACGTAGTCACCTTGTTCGTTTTCATCAGCGAGCGCACGCCGGTGTTCATCGTTTTGACGACTTTATCTTTGCGCTGCAGCATCTTGTTCAAATCGACGGTCGCGTTTTCGATGACGATGCCATGTTTGGCCGCTTCCTTTTTCGCGAACATGAAATAGTTGCTCGATGTGAGCAGCGCTTTGCTCGGGATGCAGCCGATGTTCAGACAAGTGCCGCCGAGGTCCTTGTCCTTCTCGACGATGGCCGTTTTCAAGCCGAGTTGCCCCGCCCGAATCGCGGCGACGTAACCGCCCGGCCCCGACCCAATGATAACAACGTCAAATTTTTCCATCTAAATATCTCCTGCTGTCACTTCGCTCGACATGACAGAAGCTAAAAATCCAGCGGCAACTTTTTCGGATCTTCGATCCCGTCTTTCACTTTAATCAAAAACGTCACCGCTTCTTTCCCGTCAATGAGCCGGTGATCATAGCTCAACGCCAGATACATCATCGGACGAATTTCCACTTTCCCGTCGATCGCCACCGGACGCGCCATGATCTTGTGCATTCCGAGGATGCCGCTTTGCGGAAAATTCAAAATCGGGGTGCTAACCAGCGAGCCATACACGCCGCCATTGGAGACGGTGAATGTGCCGCCGGTCAAATCGTCAAAGGTCAATTTGCCGTCGCGCGCGCGGGTTGCGAAATCAGCGATGTCGCGTTCCAAATCGGCGAACGATTTTTTGTCCGCGTCGCGGACGATCGGAACGACCAGACCTCGGTCGGTTCCAACCGCGACCCCAATGTCGTAAAAATTGTTTTGCACGATGTCGTCATCTTCGATTCGACCGTTCACCGCCGGCACAGTTTTAAGAGCCTCAACGCTCGCTTTGATAAAGAACGACATGAAACCGAGTTTCACACCGTGCTTTTTGGTGAAAGCATCCTGTGATTCCGCGCGCAGTTTTTGGACGGCGCTCATGTCACATTCGTTAAAGGTGGTAAGAATTGCTGCGGTGTGTTGAGCCATTACGAGCTGCGCCGCAATTTTTCGACGCAACGGCGACATTTTTTTGCGCATAACCCGACCGTCGCCGGATGTCTGCTCTGCCGGACGCGGAGCAGCTTGCTCCGATGCCGTTCGAGTTTTGTTGGCTGCGGATTTGCTTTCCGCCGCCGCGAGGGCATCAGCCTTTGTAATCCGGCCACCCGGCCCGGTTCCGGAAATAGTGGCGGGATCAAGTTGTTGCTCATCCACAATCCGCCGCACCGCGGGAGATAGAGTCTCTCCATCCGCTTTTTCCGCTTTCGCACTGGCCGCTGGCGGTTTTGTTTCGGGTTTTTTTGCTTCACCCGAAGCTCCTGCTGCCGAAGCTTTTTTCGAATCGTCGATCGTTGCCACGACTTCTCCGATTTTTACTTCTTGTCCCGCCGGAACCAGGGTATCGAGCACGCCGGACGTTTCGGCGGCGATCTCGGTAGAAACCTTGTCGGTCTCGAGAGTGAACAGCGCGTCGCCGGCGTTGACAAAATCGCCCGCATTTTTGTGCCACACCGAAACGACACCGCTGGATATCGATTCGCCAACCGCCGGAATTTTTACTTCGATGGACATGCGCTGATTCGCACAACAAACGTTGTAGCGGTGCCTGTATCAAGCACCGAATCTAATAAACGCCGCTTGGCACAAGCGCCTCTACAACTTGTTAGCGCCCGGTCGAATCGAGCCTGTGGACGCAGCTGTCTCGGGTGCAAACTGACGAATGCGAGCGAGGACGCCTGCCGCCACAGTTTCGCAATCAAACTGAAAATGCGTCTTTGGCGACGCATGCTTGCTCCCGCTTGTGCCGCGCTAGCGAGCCAACGGCCGGGCTCGCGCCGGCGTCGCGGCCAGCGTAGGCGATTTCGCGGTCGAATATTTTTCTCAAACGCGGCTCAAGGAATGTCCAGGCGCCCATGTTTTCAGGTTCTTCCTGGCACCAGACGATGTTCGCCGTTTTTGGAAATGCACCAACCATCGATTTCAATTTCCGTTCGTGCAGCGGATAAAGTTGCTCGACACGAATGATCGCTGCGTCAGTGATCTTTTTCTCAGCGCGATAATTCAACAGGTCGTAATAGACTTTGCCGGAGCAAAGAACGACCCGCTTTATCTTGTTGGCCGGTCCGACTTCAGGCGATCCGAGAATCTCTTCGAACTTGCCTTTGGTGAATTCCTCCACGCGAGAGGAAGCAAACTCCGCCCGGAGCAGACTCTTCGGTGTCATGATGATCAGCGGCTTTACGAAATCGCGTTTCATCTGTCGCCGCAGCACGTGAAAATATTGGGCCGCAGTGGTGAGATTGCAGACCTGCATGTTGTCCTCGGCGCAAAGTTGAAGAAAGCGTTCGAGCCGACCACTGGAGTGCTCGGGTCCCTGGCCTTCATAACCGTGGGGCAACAACAACACGATCCCGCTCGGGCGCTGCCATTTCGATTCTGCGGAAGCAATGAATTGATCGATGATGGTCTGGGCGCCGTTGGAAAAATCGCCAAACTGCGCTTCCCACAAACACAACATGCTCGGATAATCCAGCGAGTAGCCGTAGTCGAAACCGAGAACTGCGGCTTCGGACAACAAACTGTTGTAAATACAAATGCGCGCTTGTTTACCCGCAAGATGCATCAGCGGCACGTAAGGCGCGCCCGTTTTCGCGTCGTAAAGAACCGCGTGGCGGGTGCTGAACGTTCCCCTCGCGCTGTCCTGGCCGGACAATCGCACCGGCGTCCCATCGAGCAGGAGAGAACCGAATGCGAGTAACTCCGCGTAATGCCATTCAAACGGTCCGCCATTTTCAAAAACTTTCCGGCGATGTTCGAGCACGACGCGTTTGATTTTCGGCTGAACGTTGAAATCATCCGGCACACTCGTCAGCGCGTCGACGATCGTCGTCAGTTCCTTCTCGCTAATCGCAGTCGCAACTGCGGAGCTCTTGTATTCCGGCTGAAAAACCGCAGCGGCTTCGGTAAACTGCGCCTGCTTGCCGGCCTTCTCCTTCTCGAGCGATTTAACGGTGTCGAGCGCCAAATCCAAGCGCAGGTCCATCTCGGTTTCGAGCGACGCCGCGTCGTCTTCGCTTAACGTTCCTGACTCGAGCAGTTCCGCCTTGTAGGACTTTGCGGCCGACGGGTGCTTGTCGATCTTCGCGTAAAGGTCGGGCTGAGTGAACGCCGGTTCGTCGCCTTCGTTGTGGCCATAACGGCGATAGCAATACATGTCGATCACGACATCGCGGCCAAATTCCTGGCGAAAATCGAGCGCCAGCTGACTCACTTGCATGCAGGCGAGCGGATCATCGCCGTTCACGTGAAAAATCGGAGCCTCAATCATCTTGGCGACGTCGGTTGCATACATCGACGAGCGCGCGTCTTCAGGAAGGGTGGTGAAACCGATCTGGTTGTTCACGACAACGTGAATTGTGCCGCCGGTCCCGTAACCGTGGAGCTGCGACATGTTCAGCGTTTCGGCCACGATGCCCTGCCCCGCGAATGCGGCATCTCCGTGAATGAGCAACGGCAAAACTTTGCGGCGATGTTCGGTATCTCCACGAAGCCGCTGACGGGCACGGGCCGTTCCTTCGACCACCGGATCGACAGCTTCGAGATGACTTGGATTCGCCGCCAAACGAATTTCAACCTGCGCCCCGGATGCCAGCTTCCGGACCGTTTGATAACCAAGATGGTATTTCACGTCGCCGTCGCCGGAGACCGATTCGGGAACGTAGTTTTCGCTGAACTCGGTGAAGATCACGCGCAACGATTTTTTGAGGAAGTTCGCCAGAATATTCAGGCGCCCGCGGTGGGCCATTCCCATGCAGATTTCTTCAACGCCGGTCGGCCGGACATTTGTGAAGGATCGATTCGAGAATCACCATCAGCGATTCGGCGCCTTGGAGCGAAAAACGTTTCTGCCCGACATAACGTGAGTGCAAAAATCCTTCGAACGACTCCGCTTCCATTAACGCGCGAAGCAACGCGATCTTCACCTGCCGGGGCGTGTCGTGCTTGGTCGGGCCGCGTTTCCAATCGATGCAGCACCCAATTCCGGGTCCGGGTATTTTGAATGTGCATGAACTCGGCGCCGATCGTGCCGGCATAAATTTTGGTGAGGCGCGCAATCAATTCCCGCAACGTCATCTCCTGGCCGTTGGCGAAAAATTTCGAGGAAACTCGAAGATCGAGATCTTTTTCGCCGAACCCAAGCTCGCGCAGCGAAAGCAGTGGGTTTTCCGGACGCTTGTCCGCCAGCGGATTCACTCTCGCGACGGTATGGCCGAGAGTCCGATAAGCGTAAACCAGACCGTCGATTCGGGTTTGCAACGGACTTTCCCGCGTGGTCGTGCGCGCGGTGCTGCAGCCGTCGCGCCATTTTTCTGGGGCAAGTTGCCGAGTTCGAATCCTTCGAAAAATGCGGCCCAGCTTGGATCAACCGACGCCGGATCCTGCTGCCAGCGCTGATAATTCTGGTCGATCAGGTCGAGATTCGCCCGAGCGGCAATTGTAGTACGCATTTAATCTAATGTCGGAGAATTGCGGCGGCCAGCAAGTCGCGTGACCGGCAAGTTGACAGTGCCAAGACGGCTCCGTTACTTGCAACCCTCACAAATGTGGACCTTTCGAAACATTTTAGCGTCGGCTGCGGTCGCGCTCTCCGCGTTAGTTGGATCGGCGTCGTGCCTGGCCCAGGCCGATCCGGCGGCCGAGCCGGCTGTGCTCGCCGTCGCGAAGGTTTTGCCGGCCGTCGTGAACATCAACACCGAGCGCGTGATTCGTCGCAGCGTGCGGGATCCGATCGAAGATTTTTACGCGCAATTCTTTGGCTACTACCGCGGCAAGCCGCGAGAAATTCGCCAAACTCTCCAAAGCTCTGGGCTCAGGGTTCCTGGTCGATCCAGCCGGTTACATCGTGACCAATCAACACGTGGTCGAGCGGGCGGCTGATTTGAAAATCCAAGGTCACCACGAACAACGGCAAGACCTACAGCGCGCATTACATTACCGGCGACGAAAAAAAGGACCTCGCATTTATTAAGATCGATTCCAAAGAACCGTTTCCCTTCATCAATCTGGAGAACATTTCGCCGAACTTGTTAGGCGAAACCGTAATTGTAGTCGGCAACGCGGTCGGCTACGGAAGCTCGATCAGCCGGGGCGTGTTGAGCGCGACCAAACGCGACATTTCAATCGAGAACATCGAATACAAAGACCTCGTCCAAACCGATGCGGCGATTAATCCGGGCAACAGCGGCGGCCCGGTGATCGACATTTCCGGCCGGCTGGTGGGAATCAGTTCCGCGAAAATGGCGTTCACGCCGCAGGGTATTCCGACCCAGGGAATGGGATTCGCCATCCCGGCGGATGTTGTGCGCGAAAATGTCACGAAGTTTAAAGCGTTTGCCGAAAAACATCCCGGCCAGAAACTTCAGCCAACTCCCGAAGAAACAGCAACATCGGCCAATGCCGAGCGCCTTTTCGGAATGCAACTTCAAGACTTGTCCGCCGATCTGACTCAAGCGCTCGGTTACCAACCCGGGCGCGGCGTGTTGATCAGTTCGGTGGAACCGGATAGTCCAGCCGACGCAGTGGGAATCGAGCGCGGTCTGGTCATTTACAAAATCGGGACCCGCGATGTGAATTCAGTAAAAGAGGTCGAGACCCTGCTAAGTCGCGTGAGCAGCGGAACTAGCGTAAATTTTGCAGTCGGAGTTATTCGGACTAACGGGATTCAGCGGATTGAGACGGTGGCGTTGGCCGCCCGTTGACAATGGCAAAATTTTTGGCAACGCAATTCCGGTTCGATTGTCTGAAATACTTTCGCAATGATCAAAGTTGAAAATTTAACCAAGCGTTACGCGGGGCACACTGCGATCCGAGATTTAAGTTTCGAGGTCGGTCAGGGTGAAATCATGGGATTCCTCGGACCGAACGGCGCCGGCAAGACGACGACGATGCGGATTTTGGCCGGGTTCATGCCGGCGACTTCCGGACGCGCTTCGATTGCCGGCTTCGATGTGTTCGATCAATCGCTTCAGGCGCGGTCGCATCTGGGCTACATGCCGGAAAACGTGCCGCTCTACAATGACATGCGCGTTACCGAATATCTCGATTATCGGGCCGCGCTCAAAGGCGTGCCGCATCGCCGCGTTGCCGAACGAGTTGGTGACGTGAAGGAATTGTGCGGATTGCGCGAGGTCGAGCGGAAATTAATCAGCGCACTTTCGAAAGGTTATCGACAGCGGGTCGGTCTTGGCCGACGCGCTTTTGAACGAGCCGGACCTTTTGATCCTCGACGAACCCACAATCGGTCTCGATCCGAACCAAATCCGCCAGGTCCGCGAGTTAATCAAGAATCTCGGCAAGCAACACACGATTTTGCTTTCGACCCATATTTTGCCGGAAGTCGAGATGACCTGCAGCCGCGTGATCATCATTCATAAAGGCAAGATCGAGGCCTGCGATACGCCGGAAAATCTACTGGCTCAGATGCGCCAGGCCGGCGGCGTGATTGTGGAAGCAAAAACCGGAACTGACGACGGCGTGGAGCAATTGAAGAAAATTTCCGGCGTCCGCGACGTCACCATGAAATCGACGAGGACGACTGGAACTTGTTCTCGTTGCGGGTCGAATCCGGCCTGGATGTGCCGCGAAGAGATTTTTAAACTCGCGGCGGCGCGGACACTGGACCCTGCGCGAACTATCACAACGCCGCGCCACGCTCGAAGACGTTTTCGTCGAGATAACCCACTCGGATCAGATTGGCCTGGAGTGATTCAGTAACGATGTCGACCTAACGCGATGAGAAAATTTTACGCACTTATTACTTCGCGAAATTCGCGGTTATTTCCATTCGCCGATCGCCTACATCGTTTTGGTTTTCTTCCTCCTCGTCACCGGCGTCGATTTTTATTTTCAGGTTTCCTTCATGAACCAGCGGGCGATCAATTATTCCGGTTCAGGAGGCATTCTTTAATTCCGTGTTCTTCTGGTTCGCGTTCGTTTTGATTTTTCCGCTGATCACCATGCGTTTGTTTTCGGAAGAGTTTAAGCTCGGCACGATTGAGCCGTTGATGACTGCGCCGGTGCGCGATATCCAGGTGGTGCTGGCGAAATTTTTCGGCGCGGTTGTTTTTTACATTGTTCTTTGGATTCCGACTCTGATTTACTTCGCAATTTTCCAGAAGATCACGCACCAACCGGCCGCCGCTTCCACCGGCGCCTACTGGGGCTCGTACCTGATGCTTCTACTTCTGGGGATGTTTTATCTTTCGGTGGGTTGCCTCGCCTCGGTCGTGACCAAAAACCAGATCGTGGCCGCAATCATTTCCTTCTGCGCAATCACCCTGTTGTTTTTCCTCGGCCTGGTTCAATTCATTCTCCTCGACGTCAGCTCGGGGATGCGCGACGCGCTCGGATATTTTTCCGCGATCGAACACATGGGGACTTACTCGCGCGGGATCATCGATACCCGGCCGATCGTTTTCTATCTGAGCATGACTGCATTCATGCTGACTTTGACATACCAGGCATTCCAATCCCGCAAATGGAGGTTGTGACGAATGGCTGAAGCGGCAACAAAACCAAAACCAAAAAAATCCAGCGCGTCCAGATCGGGTTGAATCTGCTGATCCAGCTCGTCTTGGTTATCTTCCTGATTAGGCGGTGAACTGGCTCGGCTTCCGCCATTACAAACGCTGGGATGTTTCGCGCGATCAGAAATATTCGCTGTCGGACAAGACGAAGCGCTTTCTCGATACCATCAAAGGCAAAATGCGCGTCACGGTTTTCTTTTCGCCAAACACGCCGATCAGTGGCGACGTGGCAAACTTGCTGACCGAATATCAATACGCGGCCAAAGGTAAAATCGACGTCGAGAACATTGATCCGCAGCGCAATTTGTCCCGGGCGAAGGAGTTGTTCGACAAATACAAAGTGGTCAGCGACGAAAGTTTGCTCGTGCTCGATTACGAAGGCCGCAACAAGACCGTAAAAGCGTCGGAGATGGCTGATATCGATTCCAGCGGAATGGCGTTCGGTGAAGGCCCGCGCGTCACCGCGTTCAAAGGCGAACAAGCGATCACCAGCGCGATGATCGATCTGGTTGAAGGGAAAAAGAACGCGATCGGTTACATCACCGGTCACAAGGAACCGTCGATTTCCGAGCCGTCGCCGATGGCTCTGATGCAGCAGCAACAACAGGAACAGAGTCCGATATCGGTCCTGAAAACTTTCATCGAGAACGAGAACATCAAGTTCCAGGAATTAAACCTGTTCAACGAGCCCGCAGATCCCGGCCGACATCAAAACGATCATGATCGTCGGTCCGCAGTACGATTTCTCCGATCGCGAAATGAAGTTGCTTCGCGATTTTTGGGACAAACAGGGCCGAATCCTCCTGCTGGTCGATCCGTCAGCCAAAACGCCGAAGTTGAACGCGTTTTTGAATGATCTTGGCGTGAAGATGAATGACGACCGGCTGATGGCGTTTGTTCGCACCGGAATCGAGGAGCTCGCGTTGATCCGCGATGTTTACGCGCGCTTTCTGGGGAACAGCCCGATAACGAAACGTCTCGCCGATGTGAGAGCAGTATTTTTTGGCGGAACTTCTTCGATCACGATCGAGCCCGACCGCGTCCGCGCGGCGAACATCCAATTGCAGCCACTGATCCAGGCCGAAAAAGGATATTTCGCCGAAAGAGATTACAACTCGACGGACCAGAACAAACTTCAGGCCGACGCGAAAAAAGCGGCGAGACGGACCGTTGACGATTGGCGTTTCGATCGAAAAAGGGGGCAGCGCAGACGAACGCGTTCAGATGAATTCATCGCGCATGGTGGTAGTCAGCAATTCGACATTTATTCAGGACAATGCGTGACTCAGGACCAACAGGCGCTCGATTTCATTTCAGGATGCGCGAACTGGCTGTTGAGTCGCGAGCAACTCATCGGCATCGCGCCCAAAGTTCCGAAGACGCTCACGTTTAATCTGAATGAGGACGCGTTGCGCAGTCTGCGCTGGATCATCCTCGTTTTGATCCCGTTTGTTTTTGTGGTGATCGGCGGCGCCGTCTGGTGGCAGCGCCGCGCCTGACCAAATCTTGGCCAACGTCATGAAGTGGAAATCGACTCTTGTCCTGTTGATCATAACGGCCGGCGTTTTTGCCTACCTGTTTCTGGTCGAGCACAATGCCCCGAACACCGCGGACGCAGCCCGCGAAGCGCCAGAATGTTATCAATTTCAGCCGAGACAAAGTCACCGGCATCATCATCCAAAACGGCGACGACAAAATCGATCTCCGTCGTCACGAGGACAAGTGGCGTTTGGAAACGCCGATCAAAGACCAGGCGGACGCGTCCGCGGTCAACAATCTGCTAATCGATCTCGAGAACTGGCAAAAGGACGCCACGATTTCGGCAAAGGAAATGGAGGCCGACAAGAGCAAGATCGCCGATTTCGGGCTGGGCCAACCGAAGTTGCGTTTGAAATTATCCGGAGAAAAAGCGCCGCCGGAAATTTTGTTCGGCAAGGAAGCCGCACTCGAGGGCAAGATGTATGTCCGGTTTGCGAATTCGAAGGAAACATTCCTGGTGAATCAGTCGGTCAAAAAAGCGATCGACAAGAAAGCCGAAGATTTTCGAGACCGAAAACTCACCGATCTGATCATGGCGCAGGTGGCGCGCGTGGTCCTGAAAACACCGGCCGGCGAAATGGAGCTGCAAAAGAAAGGCGACCACTGGGATATTATGAAACCGCTCCATGCCCGCGCGGACGATCAAAAAGTTGGCGATTTGATTGCGCAGGTAACGACAGCGCGGATTCAACAATTCGTGGCCGACGACAAAGGAGACCTGCATCCCTACGGTTTGGCCGAACCGCGCGGATCGATCACGCTTTTTGCGCAGGACGAAAAACCGGGCGCTCCTGGTCAGACGCTTCAAATCGGCGGCGTTCCGGAAAAACAGAAAGATCAGGTTTACGTCCGGTTTCCGTCACGCGGCTTTGTTTACACGCTGCCAAAGAAAATCGAGGAGCTCCTCAACACCAAACCCGACGACTTGCGCGATCGCCATCTGGTCCGCATCGACACTAAGATTCTCGACCGAGTAACAATCGACGCGCCTGGCAAAGGAAAAACCGTCCTGGCGCGGAAGGATGAAAATTGGACGATCGCCAGCCGCAACAACGCGCCGGCGAATTCGAGCTGAAGTCGCAACGGCTGATCGACGCGCTGCAAAATGAGCAAGTCACGAAATTCGTGGAGAACGTCGCTTCCGACTTGCCGAAGTACGGCCTCGATAAACCGCAATTGACTCTGACGTTCAGTTCCTTCGCTTCCGAAAATACGGCCGAGACGAAAGCCGGCGAACAGCCGTTCGCGTCCGTCTCGTTTGGAAAAGTGGACGGCGACAACGTTTACGCGCGGGTCGGCGATGAGCCATTTATCGTCACGGTGCGGCGCGCGCTTCTCGATCAAATCTGGACCGATCCGTTGCAGTGGCAGGATCTCGCGATTTTCAATTTCAAGCCGGATCAGATTCATCGACTGACGATCAAAACCGACCAGCAAGTCGAACTGATTCGCGGCGCAAATAATCAATGGAGCTGGGCGAAAGGAACCGGTTCGATCAATCAAAATAACCTGCAGTCGATGCTCACCACGCTCTCCACCTTGCACGCAGTGCGTTGGGTTGGAGGCACGTTGCCAGGCCACGGTTTCGACAAGCCACAATTCGCGATCACGTTCACAACTTCGCCGGACGATAAGGCCACACATAAACTCATGGTTGGCGGAACGGCGCCTAATGGAACCTGGTTCGCGAAAGTCGACGAACGCGAAGGAACATTCATAATCAGTAACGCGGATTTGAACACACTGAAGTTGCCGCTGACGGCGGAGCAATCACCGACGCCGAGTCCGAGCGGCACGGCAGGCGCGACGGCGACGCCTTGATGCATCATTTCGGCGGTCACAGACCGCCGCTACAATTTCGTCGCGGTGTAAATTGTGACGATGCCGCCGGAAACCGGTTCCGCGGTTGCGTTTCTGAAACCGTTTGCCTCAATCAGGCGCAACATCGCTTCGCCGCCCGGAAATTGTTCGATCGAGTTCCCCAAATAATCGTAGGCGGATTTCTTCCCCGTCAGGATGGATCCGAGAATCGGAACCACCCCATGCAGATAAAATCGGTAAACCGCGCGCAAAACCGCAATTCGGGGCAACGAAAAATCCATGATCAGCAAATGACCGTCGTCGCTTAGAACCCGCGCCATCTGCCGCAAAGCTGCGCTCCAATCTTTTATGTTACGCAAGCCGAACGCAATCGTCAGGCAGTCGAATGATCCATCTTGAAACGGTAAAGCAAGCGCGTCGGCGGTGACGACTTTTCCAACGCCTTTTGCCTGCGCGATCGCGAGCATTTCCTCGGAAAAATCCGCCGCGATGATTTCCGAACGCGGCAATACTTTTTCAATCGCGAGGGTCAGGTCTCCGGTGCCGGCAGCGAGATCAATAACTTTGTTTGGCTGCCAGCCGGCAACAATCTGCGCGGCGCGTCGGCGCCACAAAAAATCGCAACCGCAGCTCAGAACGTGGTTGGCGAGATCGTAGCGACGCGCAATGCTGCCAAACATTGCGCGAACAGCTTCCGGACTGCGGTCCTTTGGATTGACTTCGAAATGATTCAGAGCGGTTGAGCTTCGCGCTTCGCTTGAGTCAGCGCCAATCCAATTGCAAGCCACGCCGCCGGCATCACGTGCAGTAAGAGACGCGGAAATGAAGAAGTCATGTGAGCGGTCCAACTCGGCCAGCTGCTGAGGATGTAGATCAAAGAATAGGCAATCGCTGGAATGATGATCGTCAGCGCGAGCGCGATTTTTTCAACTTTGCGGGACCCGAAAAGATAAATCAGGGCAACGGCGGCAATGAACCAGAAGATGCTCCAGTGAGCTGTTTCGGTCAGCTCGGCGAAAAGAATTGCAAAAATTTTGCCGAGTCTTCCAAGATTATGACGAATGGCATCGAAACCCGGACTCGCAAAATCCGAGTGCGGCGACATATGAACCAGCCGCAGATAAATTCGCCATCGCGAGAATCAAAATCGTTCCCGGCACGATCGAAACCAGAAATTGTCGCAGTCGCTGTTTCGCCAAACTGAAAACGAACCCGATGAAAACGACAACGGCCCAAAGAATGATCCCCTCCGTCTTGGTCCATGGAAGAAACGCGCTGGCCGCGCCAAAAACGATCATGAAACGCAAGTCGCCGGTTCTGAACCAAAGCAGCAAGTAGCCGACAGCCGCCAAATAATAAGTACTCAGCGGAATATCGACATAGCCAACAACAACGCTGCCTGGATTGGTAACGACCGAGGGAACAAATGGCAAAAGCGCGGCGATCAACAAGCCGGCCCAGCGTTTGCCCGACAAGCGAGAGACCAGCAGCGCGAGAAGTGGGGCGCAGGCCGCATAAAACAAGGGGAAAATTATTTTCACCCAGAATTGATTCGACTCTCCCATCCACAAATAGAGCCAAAGCTCGGTGAACGGGACGGTTAACGGATATTCGGGATGACTAAAAACGCGCCCGGCACTCGAATAGTATGTGGCTGGGATAGATCCTCCGTTGAAAAACGCATAGCGCGCTTTGATTTCCCAGTTAAGCAAACCGTCCCAGCCGAGGGTGTGTTTGAAGGAAACGAAGATCAGGATTGCGATTTCCAGAACAACAATGCTGCCCAGGATCCATTCAATGGCGTTCGCCGGTTTCGGCAGATCAAATCTCGAGTTCGCGATTCGTTTCCTACGCCAGCCAAAAGCTGCCAGCACCAAACAGCAAACCGCAACGATCATCTGCAAGACCAAACCCGAACAAAACATTCCGCAAATCCACAGCAGCAAAGAAACGATTCCGCAGCCAAACAACCAGCCGAGACAAGCGCACTCGACCGGATTAATGCGATCACTCCGCGCGAGGATCGACAATGATACGCCAACACCTGCGAGAAAAATGATGACGAGACCGGCGAACAGTCCAACGACAATCATGGTGACGCTCGAGTTACCGGAACGAGAATAATGCTGGAACCGAGCTGTACTTTATTTTCCAGCCACGGCGGCGGATTAATCGAACAGAAAAGAACTCCCGCAACCATGCCAGGTTTGATGTCGACAAGCTCCTTATCAACCGTGTCGGCCGGGACTTTGATCAGCTGAACCTCCCGCGGCCAGGAAATGTACGCCATCATCATTCCGAGGAATTCGCTGGGTGAGTTTTCCTTGCGAGTGAAAATAACAAGCGTGCCATCCTTCCCCAAACGCTGAAACGCTTCGGAAAATTTATCGGAAGCGCCATCCACATTGGTTAGCGCACTCAGGTAAGAGTCGATCGATCGATTGGTTTGCGCAGGGCCGACCCGATTTTCCATGACGGCGGAGCCAACGATCGGCGCGCTGATCCAAACCAGAACTACGAAAAGCGCGGACCAGAGCCCAAGATGCAGATAAAACTGCCAGCGCATTTCGGTTTATCGGTTGCGAAGGATTGGCACGCAACGCCGAAGTTGTTCGGGCGACGATGCAGTTCCGACTCTTCTTAAGACCATGCCGAACTGAGAAGCTGGACAAATGCCAGTTCGGCTCGGATTTGCTCACGAGAGGACTCGAACCTCCACGGGTTGCCCCATACGGTCCTGAGCCGTACGCGTCTGCCAGTTCCGCCACGTGAGCGATGGAAGTTTGATGTATGATGTTTGATGTTCGTTGTCAAAAAGCGCTCGTGAAAAATGAGGCGGAGACCACTTCTCTTCCTCTCAATCCAAGCTGATGGACTAAACAGCCGAGGCGAAAAGAGATTACTTAACCCCGGCGCCGTTTGCGGGCGCGAGCTTCGAGTTGTTGCGCTTTGCGGGCTTTGCCTAACGAACGAAGCAGGTCGGCGTAATTGGCGGCGACGATTTCGTAATCTTCCGGCGGTTGATCCGTCGCTTCTTCCCAGGCAGCGAGCGAGGCGCGATAGAGCTCCGCGGCTTTGGGATAATCGCCGCGCGAATGATACACCACGGCCAAATTGCATTTGGATTGCGCGATATCGGGATGGGTCGGCGGAAGAACTTTTTCGCGAATCGCCAGCGCGCGAAGGTGAGTTTTCTCCGCCTCCGCATAACGCTTTTCGTTCGTGTAGAAAACGGCGAGATTATTCAGAACTGACGCAACGTCGGCGTGCTGCGGGCCGAGTTGTTTTTCGTAAATCTCGAGCGCGTGGAGATAATAAGGCTCAGCTGCTTTTTGCCGGCCTGAGCGGCGAAAAATCAACGCGACGTTGTTAAGCATCGTTCCCAAATCCGCGTACGGGAGATCGTCAAGCTGAGTCCCGGCCGCGATCGCCTTCTCATAATAACGGATCGCTTCGTCCTGTTGACCAAGATTGTCGCACAAGAAGGCAAGGCGCCGGGCCGAACGGTAAAGCATTTGCTGATCGAGCGGCTTTGCTTTTTCCAAAACCGCATGCGCCTTCAGCAGGTACGGCTTCGCTTTAACGCGATCGCCACTTTGATCGAGGAGTGATCCAAGTTTTTCGTAGCTGATTGCAAGCGCGTTATCGTCCTCGCCAAAAGTGCGCTTGGCGAGCTCGAGCAAAGTTTCTGCGACGCGGATTGCTTCGGGCAAACGATTGCTGGCCCGCAAGGTCTCGAGTTTTTCCCCGAGAATGCTCCAGAGTTTCTCTTCGCCTTTCATGGCGAACTACCAACCTTCGCTAAGTTGCGTGACCAGACGCTTGGCCAATTCCTCGGCCGCCAGCGGCAGAGCCTGCCGCTCGTCGGTAGTAACATCTCCCAAGACTTGCTTATTACCGGCCGTCGTCGAACTCGAGCTGACGAAGAAACTGGTGGTGCCGACGACTTCGCCGGTCGGACCAAGCGGTTTGTTATCGGGACCGAGCAGTTTGTATTTCACATGCATGCTCAAATTGAATTCGCTGGTTGCGAGCACGTTTCCGACAACCGAACGGGCCGGCGAGCGACTGATGCGCGCAATCTCGCACTTCAAGGTGGCGTCCGCCTTGCCAATATCCGTAATTTTATACGTGCCGTCTTGTTGAAACTGTTTCACGACCGCGTCGGTAACGAGCACGTCGACGCGCGGAATCAGCGTTTTGTTCTCGAACACGGGAACCGCGATTGAATGAACGTCCTGGAGATAGTGCGGCTTCGCCGGTCCGATGCGATACCCAAGGCAACCACCCAGAGCCATACCGGCGAGCGTTACCGCCAATGCTTTTTTCACGGCGTCGGCGAGGCCAGTGCTTCGGTTGAACCGGGGTCCTGCGGCACACTCAGAGGAAGCACCGGTTCCGGGGTGGAGCTGCTGGCCGGCTCCGAGCTTGAACTATTGGCTGGTTCCGAAGTCGAGCTGCCACCCGATTCGGGGGTTGGACTCGTCGCCGGTTCCGAAGAGATCGCCGACGAACTGTTCGTGTCCGAAGATGATGACGGCGAAGAGGACGAAGATGGCGCTGGCGGAAGCGACGTGTCCAAATCGGGCGGCAAGACCGGAGGTGAATCGGGGCTCGGCGGGCCTTGCGATGACGGATTATCAGCTGCTGGCGCACTCGTGGTTGGCGGTTTTGGTTTGTCCGGAGTCTTCGTTTGGCCGGCAGTTTTGGCCTGATCAGCAGTTTTCTTCTCGTCTTTAGATGCCTCCTCGGCGGATTGCAGCACTTTGTCGCCTACTTTGGCTCGCAATTGTTCGATTCGCTTTTTCGCCTTTTCGCTTTCGGCCGAACCGGGCTGTTGTCGGATGACTTCATTATAATAAATGACAGCGGCGCGATACGCCTTCTGTTTGTCGTAAAACCTCGCCACATCGTAGGAATTGTAAGTCGACTTGTGTTCCAACAATTGAAGATTGGCCCGTGCTTGAGCGGCTTTCTCGCTGGACGGATATCGGAACAAATAATCCTGGAACGCCGTCCTTGCGCTGTTGGTCGCAGCGATGTCCCGGGTCCCGCCTTTGGCCGCGGTGAGCCAAATATATCCGATTTGATATTGAGCATCCGCCGCCGCCGGATCGTTTGGGAATTTATCGATCACCGCCTGGTAGGCCTGTATCGCGGCATCATTCGCGCCCTGCTTTTCGCGGGCCAAACCGATATCGAATTGCGCGCGCGCGGTGTATTTGCCGTAGGGCGCTGTTCGAATGATCGACGCGAAAATATCAACCGAGCGATCCATTGACGTCGCCAGTGGAATGCCGAGAAGTTTTAGCTTCTTGCCGGCGAGATACATTTCGCCGATTCGAAACTGCCCCTCGATTGCTTCGTTAAAGTGCGGACTGGTCGGATAATTAACAACCACCACGCGATAAGCCGTGGCAGCTTCGAGAAATTCGTTCGTCTTTTCCAGCAATACCGCTGCCCGGAACGCGGCGCCCGCGGCAAGCGCGTCATGCGGATATTTTCTTACTAACTGACGATACGCTTTAACCGCGCGCTTTGGGTTGTCGTCCTTTTCGGCCTTTTGCCCGATATCAAAAAGTTCAGCAGCGTCGCCACTCAGTTGTTCCTCACCCGGCGGCACGTACTTCGCTTTTTCACCAGGGCGAAAAACAACGGCCGCATCGGCGACAAAAAAAGCACCACACACGAACACAACCAAAAGCGCGACAACCTGCAGTTTCATCGGGATTTGCAGGGTAATTGACTTAGCCGCTGCGTCAAGTTGACCGGCTGCCAAAACCCGTCCGACGCCGCACTGCAAAAGGACGACGGGCGATCACTTCCCGTAGATTGCGATTTAGTTTAGGTTTCGGACGAACTTGAACCTCACAGACCAGCAAAAAATCCGGATCGGCGCTGCGGCCTGGAGCTTTCAGGAATGGCGCGGCACGTTTTATCCGGCCGATCTGCCTGAATCGGAGTGGCTTGAATTTTATGCGCGTTACCTTCCAACGGTGGAAATCGATTCGACGTTTTACAACGTGCCGGTCGAAAACGCGGTTCGGCGCTGGGTCGAAGTCACGCCGTCATCGTTTCGTTTCAGCTGCAAACTGCCCCGCGAGATCACCCATGTTTGCAGGTTGCGCGACTGCTCGGCCGAGCTCACCGGCTTTCTCCGAGCCGTCGAGCCGCTCGAATCGAAGCTGCAGGTCGTGCTGATTCAATTGCCGCCATCGTTTACCCCAAAAGACGGACGACAAGTTCTTCGCAAATTTCTGGTCCAACTTCCGAAGGATTTTCGGTTTGCGGTTGAGTTTCGAAATCCCGGCTGGCATCGCCCGCAAATTATTCGGTTGCTGGAGAATTGCCGGGTCAGTTGGGTTTGGGCCGACACCAGTCCGCTAAACGAACGCAACCTCGCGCCATTCGAATTTCTTCCCCAGACCACCGACTTCATTTATCTGCGGTTGCTTGGCGATTACGCGACGAAGTACGACGGCACGGGAAAATTCGTCCATCGCTACGACAAGCTTCTCTGGAAACGCGAAGCCGCGTTGGAAAGTTGGGCTTTAAAGATCGAGCGCCACCTTGGCGAAGTCCGCAACGTCTGGGCGTTCGCGAGTAATCACTTTGAAGGTTTCGCGCCTGAGACAGCGCAGCGCCTGGCTCAACGCCTCGGCTACGAATTGCCGCTTCCATCGGAGACTGAGAAACTCGCGACCGAACGAGAGAAATCGCAAATGAATCTTTTCACCGAAGGTACCGGCGATTGACCTCAATGCCATTGGCGGTTCGGTGAACCGCCGCTACCTGATCTTATCCGCGCCGAAGTAAGGCTGCAGTTTGTCCGGGATCCGAACAGATCCGTCCGATTGCTGAAAATTCTCGATTACCGCGGCAAACAATCTCGGCAAAGCCAGACCGGAACCATTCAAAGTGTGCGCGAATTTATTTTTCGCGTCGGCGTCCTTGTAACGAAGATTCATCCGGCGCGCCTGATAATCCTCAAAGTTCGAGCAGCTCGACACTTCGAGGTAGGCGTTTTGGCCCGGCGACCACACTTCGATGTCGTAAGTTTTTGCAGAACCAAACCCAATATCTCCGGTGCAAAGTTCGATCACTCGATAATGCAGCCCGAGAAGTTGAAGAACTTTCTCGGCGTCCGCGACCAGCGATTCGAGTTCCTCGTACGATTTTTCGGGCGTCGTAAGTTTCACCATCTCGACCTTGTCGAATTGATGAACCCGAATGATGCCGCGGGTTTCGCGGCCGGCTGATCCGGCTTCACGCCGGAAACATGGGGTGTAGGCGACAAATTTTTTCGGAAGATCGTTAACCGCGAGAATTTCTTCGCGATGAAGATTTGTCACCGGAACCTCGGCGGTCGGCGCCAGAAATAATTCCTCGCCCTCCACTTTGTACATGTCTTCTTCGAACTTCGGCAGTTGGCTTGTGCCGATCATGCAATCGCGTCGGACTAAAAACGGTGGACTGACCTCGGTGTAGCCATGATCGCGGGTGTGGAGGTCGATCATGAAATTGATCAGCGCCCGCTCGAGCCTGGCGCCAGCGCCGATGAAACAGATAAATCCGCTTCCGCTCAATTTGGTCGCCCGCTCCAGGTCGAGAATTTTCAGTTTCTCGCCGAGGGCGACATGGTCGGCCGGTTTCCCGGAAAATTGCGGCTTGTTCCCCCACTCGCGCACAAACTTGTTCGCAGTCGCATCTTTTCCGACCGGAACGGTCGCGTGCGGCAGATTTGGAATTTCCAGGAGGAGATTGCGTTGATCGTTGTCGAATTTTGCGGCGCGTTCATGCAACCCCGTGGCTTGGTCGCCGATATTGCGGACCTGTTTTTCCAGATCGTCGGTCGCTTCTTTGCGGGATTTCTTTGCCCCGATCTCTTTGCTCAACCGGTTACGATCGGCCTGCAATTGTTGCAGTTCGGTCTCAACCTTCCGGCGTTCGGCATCAACTTTGAGCAATTCGTCGATTTTGCCGGCATCATCACCGCCGCGCGTGGCGATGCGTTCGCGGACGAAGTCGGGCTTTTCGCGAATCAAACGAATGTCGAGCATGGCTGAGTATGGGCGAAGTTAAAACCGTTACAAATGTTACAACGTTGAAAGACCTGCTCTGTCTAAGTTGGGAAATCCTAACTCCGTCATATATTTAGCGTTATGGAACAACTGAATCTTCTGGCTGTGGCGCTCGGCCTGGCTGCGCTCGCCGGGATCAACTTGTATCTGACCGTCTTCGCTACCGGTCTGGCCATTCATTTTCACTGGATCACCCTCTCCTCTCAATACCAATCGCTCGAAATCCTGGGCAATCCCTGGATCATTGGCCTCGCGGGCACTCTCTATGTCCTCGAATTTTTCGCGGACAAAATCCCCTGGGTCGATTCGATCTGGGACGCGGTCCATACCGTGATTCGACCAATCGGCGGCGCTTTCCTCGCAATTCAAACGCTCGGCCATCCCGATCCCGTTTTCGGAGTGATTGTCGGGATTGCTCGCCGGCGGCACCAGTCTCGCCAGTCACACCGCAAAGTCGGCTACGCGATTGACCGCCAACGCGTCGCCCGAACCATTTTCGAATATCGCTCTTAGCGTTGGCGAAGATGTCGCAGTGGTCGGGGGACTCGCGTTGATTTACCACAACCCGATCGTCGCGTTATCGATCTTCGCGGTTGCCATGGCCGCGTTCCTTTATTTCGCGCCAAAAATTCTGCGCGCGATGAAGGCGAAGATTTGGCTGGCATGGAAAAAGTTAAATGGCCCCGCGTATTTTAGCGCGCCGGCTAAGTTGCCAATTGTTTTGCCGCGCGAACTTGCCGAAGTTTTCAGCAAACAAGACGTTTTGAGTGGGACTACCGCCTGGGCAGCGCCTTGTTTGAGCGGACGCGGCGGAAAAATTCCGGCAAATCTTTTCGGCGCGCTCGTCGCAATGCAGGAAGAGCCGCAGAAGCTTCTTTTCGTCGCGCGCAAAGGCCGGCGGTCGGTAATCAAAGCAATTGACCTTGAAGGAATGTCGGTAGCTCGCCAGCCCCAATTCCTTTCCGAAAATCTTATCATCGCGCCGGTTACTGGCAAAGGCAGTCCGTATCTGTTTCTTTTTCCGAGACCGAGCGCAGACGAGGTCGAACAGATCGTTGAGGATCTCCGCGATCGCGCAGGTCATCGGCGTCCGGCCAGTGTCGAATCGACCCTCGAGCCTGCCGGGACTCGATAGTTTCGCGATTCTCGAACAAAGTTGCCAAAACCTCTGGGTTTCGCAGATACTGCGCGCTGTCGTCATGACAGTTCCCCCGGCAGAACGACGTTACGCTCAAATTCTGGGCTCGACCCGAGTCCGTGATCGCGCGCTTTTTCTGCCGCTTCGAATACCTAACGAGCTCGAACTTCAGGCGCGATGGTTCGCCGGCGAGTTCGGCCGCACATTCGTTTCCACGCGAGGCGATCAGATTGAGATCGTTCAGTTCGGCACCTGGAATCGGGAAGCAGGGCCGGATTTTTCAGACGCAGCCATTAGCGTGAACGGCGGCCAGCCAATTCGCGGCAGCATCGAAATCGATTTGGTGGATCGAAACTGGGACTTACACGGGCACGCCACGAATCCAGCATTCGAAGAAACGGTGCTTCACGTGTTCGTCGACAAGAGCGAGCGCGAGTTTTTCACCCGGACAAAGTCGCACCGCAACGTGCCGCAAATCCGGATCGACCCGGCGATTTTGCCGGAAGCGTTCAGCGCAAACATTCCGCTCGCTCGGCCGGGACGATGTCAGGCGCCACTCAAGAATTTGCCGGAAGAACGGATTCGCAGTGTGCTCGAGGCGGCCGCGCGATTCCGATTGGAAAAGAAAGCCGCGCGGATTCGAACCAAAATCGAAAACCATGGGCGCGATGCGGCGCTTTTCCAGGAAATCGCCGCGGCACTTGGTTACAAGGAAAACAAACTGCCGTTCACATTAATCGCGCAGCGCGCGCCGTTGAAATCGCTGCGAGAGA
The DNA here is from genome assembly GCA_963800015.1 of uncultured Verrucomicrobiae bacterium. Taxonomy (GTDB): domain Bacteria; phylum Verrucomicrobiota; class Verrucomicrobiia; order Chthoniobacterales; family UBA10450; genus AV40. Next base: position 236,427 of record CAWCZE010000002.1, read on the forward strand.
GTCCGGACGACGCCGAAGCGATTCTATTTGGGCTCGCCGGATTTCTGGAAGCTCCCGATCTCGCCGTTTATAAAAAGCACGTCCGGAATTATGTGCGCGAACTCTGGGACCGTTGGTGGCCGCGTCGCGATCAAATGCAGCGATTGATCGTGCCGGCGAAGATTTGGAAACTTACGTCAACCCGTCCGGCTAATCATCCTCAGCGCCGGCTTGCTGCCTTGGCACTGATCGCCCGGGAATGGCCAGGATTACGGCGGTCCCTGAACAAGCGATCGCCCAAGACCGTCGAAAATTTCCTCGAAACCCTCCGTCACCCATTTTGGGAACTGCGTTACACCCTGGCCGCAGTTGCATCCGCAGAGCCGATGGCGCTGATTGGCCAATCTCGCGCCGCGGAAATTCTCGCGAATGTGATTCTTCCGTTTTGGCGCACCGAAGATCACGACGTCTGGCCGGACTATGCGAAATTGCCGGCTCGTCTGACCAATCGCCGGGTCGAGGTCGCGGCCACGCGCTTGTTTGGCGACGATCCACGCCGCCGCGATTTCATCCGCACGATTGCGCATCAGCAGGCGCTTTTGCAGATCTATGAAGATTTTTGTTTGCAGGACAATTCGGATTGCGCGCAGTGCCCGTTTCCCGAGCAAATGAAGAGATGGTGACAAGAATAGTGACGAGTGACATGTGACCAGTGACAAGTTGGCGCCGCCGTGATTGAATGACGACGTGAGACGCGAAAACCAAAACGGATTCACGTTGCTCGAACTGCTTGTAGTGATCGCGATCGTTGTGGTCCTGGCCGGGTTGTTGTTTCCGGCCGTGCAATCCGTTCTCGAGCGCGCCAAAAAAGTACAGGCCAAGAATGACCTCACCCAAATCGTCACGGCGGTGAACGCGTTCTATACCGAGTACGGGCGCTATCCGATCGACAGCGACGATTACAACGGATGCCGCGGCAACTTACGGAACCGGCAATCCAAGCAAGGCTCTGTTCAATGAGCTTGCGTGGCAAAGGACCTTGATCGTTCTAAATACTCGGCAAATTGTTTTTATTTCGCCGCCCGAAGACGCAAACACAAGGCAATCCGAGAGGCAAAATCGGAAGCGATGGACAATTTCACGATCCTTGGGGATCTGCATACGCGATCCGAATCGACGCCGACTATGACAATCAAGTTACCCCAATCCATACGGCGCGAAGCGGCGGCGCTGGTCCGATCCGCTCCGTCAAGGCGTGATCGCGTGGTCATTCGGAAAAGATCAAGATCGGCAAGGCCGAGAAAACGGCGGAACGCAAATTTCACCGGTTCAGACGACGTGATTTCGTGGCAGTGATTTCGATCTGAGTTCGAGTTGGATTCATCTGAGCGGTGGGGGCGCTTGACTTCGGCTCTCTCAACTATCAACTATCGACCCTCAACTTCTCTCGCGGGTGTAGTTCAATGGTAGAACGGTAGCTTCCCAAGCTACATACGAGGGTTCGATTCCCTTCACCCGCTCTTCTTCTGGCTGCGACAGAACTCAGAGTGTAACCGTTCCGCGCAAGATCTCGGCCGCATAACCGCCGACGCGGACGTTTGTAACACGATCGCCCTCGCGATTCGCACGAACGAAAATTTCGCTGGGTCGGCCCGCTTCCACGCCTTGCCAGATAATCATTGGCTCATCCGATTTCGCGACGGCGTAGTTCGCCATCCAGGCTGCCGCGCAACCGGCGGCGGATCCCGTGGCCGGATCTTCTCCGCCGTAAAAGAACATTCGCGCGCGCATCTTTCCGGCTGCTTCGCGGCAAATGAAATAGAAGAACCGCGCGCCGGTTCCTTCGAGGAATTCGGTCGCGCGATTGAGATCCGGTTTGAGTCTAGTGAGCGCTTCGAGGCTGCGAATTGGCACGATCGCAAACGGCAACCCGGTTGAAACGACCTGGCACGGCCACTCCGACGAAATCTCATTCGCATCGATACCGATCGCTCGCGCAACTTCATCGCGAGAGAAACTGCGCCCGAACTCGGGATCGCGTTGGCGCATTTCGCCAAAAATTTTTCCGTCCACCCGATTCGAGTTGCCAGTAGCTGAATCGGGCGTGAACCGCACCGGAACTTTTCCAACATTCAAATCGAGGACGATCTGTTCGGAGCGCCCACGCGATGCGTAGAGATAAAGCGAGGTACCGAGAGTTGGATGGCCCGCGAACGGCAATTCTTCTGAGATCGTGAAGATGCGAACTCTTATTCCTTCCTTCGTCTCGACCTGTGGTTCGCGCGGAAGAATAAAAGTTGTTTCCGACAAATTCATCTCGCGCGCCAGCGATTGCATCTCTTCGTCGCTCAATCCGCGCGCGTCGCCAAACACCGCCAGCGGATTTCCGGCCAACGCTGTCCGCGTAAACACGTCCACTTGCACAAATTCGAAATCGCGAGGCATGTGGGTCCCCTACTTTCCGCCGAAAATTTTCTTAAATGATTGAAAGAGCTTGTTCGGAAGCTCGCTCGCCTTCTTGCCAAAAGGATTAAGTTTTTGGGCGAACTGCATCGCATCGCCGCCATGAATCTCGCAGCTGGCAGTTGGCACTTTGTCGGCCGGAATGTCGATTTCATAGGCGGTGCCTGCCGCCTCACAACCGGTGGTCGCGAGATGGTTCGATTGCGAGCAAACCAGGGCATGCTCAATCGGCATTGTCGGTTGCAAATCCGTCGGCGGATAAATTGTGGCCGCTTTGTTCATCACCTGCACCCAAACCGGGAGGGCGAGAGCCGCGCCGTAACCATGAGGAATGATCGTAGTCGGTTGGTCGAACCCAACCCACACTCCGCAGGTCACGGTTGAAGTGTAACCGACGAACCACGCGTCTTTGTAATCGTTGGTCGTTCCAGTTTTCCCCGCGGCCGGCAGTTTAAAGCCCATCGAACGCGCCGCCGCGGCAGTGCCGCGGGTCAGAACTTCTTCCATCAATTGTGAAGTCATCCAGGCCGCGCTCGGATCGAGCGCAGGCGCGGCAATATGGGAGGCGCGATAAATCGGCTGATGCTCGGCGTCGTCGATCCGCTCGATGATGTAGGCTTGTTTTCGCACGCCGCCGTTCGGAAAAACCGCGTAAGCGGCGGTGAGATCTTTCAGGTTTGTTTCAAATGAGCCGATGTAAATCGCCGGACCGCGCGGCGGGTTTTCACTAAGATTCAGAGTGGTTGCGATTTTTTGGACCGCGTCGAGTCCCGCGAATTGTCCGACGCGCACGCTCATGGTGTTGCGCGAATGAATCAGGCCATAAGAGCACGGTTGGATTCCGCCATAAGTGCCGTCGGAATTTGCGGGCGACCAGGTTCCTGCGCCGTCAATTTCTCCAGGTTGAATCTGGCTGTCGCTAATCGACGCGCCAGGCAGCAATCCTTCCGAAAACGCGATCGTATAGACGAACGGTTTGAACGCGGAACCGACCTGGCGGTTTGCCGGCGGCAACGCGCGATTGAATTTGCTTTGCGCATAATCGCGGCCACCGACCAGTGCCCGAATTCCGCCGCTGCCGTTGTCGATCGCAACCACGGCGCCTTCGAGATAGGGCATCGACGAATCTTCACCGTTTTCCGGCGGATGATAACTCGCTTTGGTCGGATGATTGAAATTACTCTGGTGCTCAATCTTCGTGAGCTGCGTTTCGAGCGCCTGCTGCGCCGTGTCCTCCACTTTCGGATCGAGGGTGGTGTAGATAAACAGACCGCCATTGTCGATCTGGTCCTGAGTCAGAATGAGATTCAAATCACGCTGGACCGCGTCCATCGCGTAATTCTCCTGGATCTGCAGCAATCGTTTCGGATGGGCGTTAACTTTTGCCTGTTTGGCCTGGCTCGCCGTCGCCGCCGAGATTTTTTTTAACTCAACCATTCGATCCAGAACCGCGTTTCGTTCAACCGCCGCGCCTTCAGGATTTTTTAGCGGCGAAAAACGATTCGGACTTCGGATCAATCCGGCGAGCAAAGCCGCTTCGGGAAGCGTCAGCTCCTTCGCGTGTTTGCCGAAATAAGCCATCGACGCAGTTTCGATTCCATAACAGCCGGCGCCGAAATAAATCCGGTTCACGTAAAGTTCGAGAATCTCCTTTTTCGAGAATTCATGTTCGATTCGGAACGCGACCATGGCTTCGAGCAGCTTGCGACTGAGGTTGCGACCGCCGAGCGGAAGACTGTTGCGGGCGAGCTGTTGAGTAATGCTGCTTGCGCCTTCCTTGGCGGAATGGGTCAAAAGATCGCGGACGAGCGCGCGCAGAATTCCATGCCAGTCGACACCGGGATGTTGGTAAAACCGGGTATCTTCGCGCGCGAGCAACGCATCGATAAAATGAGGCGACACTTCATCCAGCGAAACGCGCAATCGGTTCGAACCCGCCAGGCGACTGTAAATTTTTCCGTCGACGTCGAAGACGGTGTTGCGCTCCGGCATGGCGCCGACTTTTTTCATGTCGAAGCTCGCAGCCCACGCGCCGTAAAAAATCAGCACGGCCAGGGCGCCTCCCACAATCAAAAGCGCCAGGCTAATCTTCCAGCCGTAGCGGAAAAGTTTACTGCGCGCTTTTCCGCGCGATTTCAAACGGGCAAGAAACTTCATGGAGCAGGAGTCGGAACTTAATCAAAGATTCCAGAATTGGTAGCGGCGGCTCACCGAGCCGCCATGGCGACTATCGAAAACACGCGGCGCCGAACCACGATGGCGACTGAGGTCAGTCGCCGCTACCAGATCAGCCAAGCAGATCGCCGTAATGTTTGGTGGCCAGTTCCAAACAGCGTCCCAAAATTTCAGCTGCCGTTTCCAATTTAAGCGCTTCCGCAACGAGCGCCTGGCATTCCGGCACTTTCAAATTTCGAACGGCCGCTTTGACGCGCGGCACCGAAGTCGCGCCGACGCTCAGTTCGTCCATGCCGAGCCCGAGCAGCAACGGGATCAGCGCAACATCGGCAGCCATTTCGCCACAAACGCCAACCCAAATTTTGTTCGCGTGCGCCGCGTCCGCGATCATTTTCAACAAACGCAGGACCGCGGGATGAGTCGGTTCGTAAAGATGGGCGATCCGGTCGTTCACACGATCAACCGCGATCGCGTACTGAATCAAGTCGTTCGTCCCAATACTGAAGAAATCGACTTCGCGCGCGAGCAGATCGGCCGAAATCGCCGCGCTCGGAACTTCGACCATGACACCGACTTCCATCTTGGGGCCATCAGTGGCGCCGACTTCCTTCCGGCATTCTTCCAAAACCTCGCGAGCGCGACGCAATTCTTCGAGACCGGAAATCATCGGGAACATGACCTTCACGTTGCCGACGACGCTGGCGCGAATGATCGCCCGCAACTGGGTTTTGAAAATGTCGGGGTTCTCGAGGCAGAAACGAATGGCCCGCGAGCCGAGAAACGGATTCAGTTCGTCACCCAATTCCGCCGCACCCACCGCGAGCTTGTCACCGCCGAGATCGAACGTGCGGATGATCAACGGATTCGGATGCACCTGCTCGGCAACTTTTCGATAGACGTCGTACTGCTCCTGTTCGCTCGGAAGAGTATCGCGATTGATGTAGAGAAATTCAGTGCGATAAAGCCCAATCCCTTCCGCGCCATTTTCGCTGACCGCATCGACATCGGTTGGGAGCTCGATGTTCGCGGAAAGGACGATGTGGCGTCCATCGGCCGTAGTTGAGCTCGTTTCGCGAAGTCCGCGCAAAGCTTTCGCGACCAAACCTTTTTTCACCTGGACCTCGCCGTAATAGGCAAGTGTTTCCGGGGTTGGATCGACAATCACCAGGCCGGTGTAGCCATCTAGCAAGACTTGCTGGTCGCTCTCCAACTTCTGAGTCGCATCATGCAGTCCAACGACCGCGGGAATATTTAGCGACCGCGCAATGATCGCAGTGTGCGAAGTGCGGCTGCCAAGATCCGTTGCGATTCCAAGAACGACGAGGCGATTCAGGCCGGCCGTATCAGATGGCGTCAGATTGTGCGCCACCAAAATGTGCGGCTCGCCCGCCGTCAAATACGGTCCCGGCGCCTTGCCCTGCAAATTGCGGATGATCCGCCGGGTCACGTCTTGAATGTCCAGCGCGCGTTCACGCAGGTACGGATCGTCGATTTTGCTCAGAGTCTCCGCATAGTGAGTCGCAACTTCCTGAAAAACCCATTCGACGTTGCAGTGTTCGGCTTCAAGTCTGCGCAAGACCTCGTCGATTAGTGTCCGGTCCTCGACCACAAGAAGGTGTGCATCGAAAATCGCCGCGTCCGAGGCGCCGATCGCCTCGGCAATTTTTTGCTGCATCTCGAGGATTTGCACCCGGGTTTGGACGAGTGCGGACTCGAAGCGCGCGATCTCATTTGTAATTTGGGACGGCTCAATGTGATAACGCACGACGTCGTCGAGATCGTCCCGCACGACATGGATCACGGCATGCGCGATCCCGGGCGAAACGCCCATTCCACGCAACCGGACTTCTTTGTTACCGCCGCTCATCCGCGTGCGACTCTATAAAGGAATCAATCTTCGTTAAAGCGCGCATTGATTAATTCCTCGAGCTCGGCCAGCGCCTTGGCGGCATCTGGTCCTTCGCAGCGGATGTGGAGTTTTGATCCCTGACCGGCGGCGAGCATCATCAGTCCCATGATGCTTTTGCCGTTGACCTCCTCGCCCTCCTTGGAAACCCAGATTTCGGAGCGGTAGCGGCTGGCGATTCGAACAAACATTGCCGCAGGGCGCGCGTGCAAGCCGAGCCGGTTGATCACCGGCACGTCCTTTTCCAGTTTCTGGAATGGCGCGGCATCGCTCGCGCGGCGGCTAAGCAGGCCCATTTTTCGAGGTTGGCTCCATCAAGTTGATCAGTTTTGCATTAAAATCTGCTGCGCTGTTTCGGCCGAGCCCTTTCAGCTTTTGGTCCATGGCCGCGACTTCGATTAATCGCGCAACGTCACGGCCCGGACGAACTGGAATCGTCACATGAGGCACTTTCAATCCGAGAATTTCGTAGTTTTTGCGCTCCATCCCGACCCGCTCAATTTCGTCGACGCTGTCCCATTCTTTCAAGGTAACAACCAGATCGAGCCGCTTTTCCGTGCGAATCGCGCCGACGCCGAAAATCGCAGCCACGTTGATGATTCCGATGCCGCGCACTTCCATGTGGTTGCGAGTGAGTTCCGGGGCCGTCGCCATCAATTCGCGTCCTTCAATCGAGGTCAGCCGGGTAACGTCATCCGCCACCAGGCTGTAGCCGCGCTCAATCAAACCGAGGGCCGTTTCGCTTTTGCCAATGCCGCTGTCTCCGCGAATTAAAACGCCGACCCCAAGAATGTCGACCATGCTGCCGAATTCGGTCGTCGTCGGCGAGAAGTCCATTTCGAGAGAAATCGTCGCCGCGTTGATAAACTTCATCGTGATCATCGGCGTCCGAAAAACCGCGATCTTTTCCTCGGCGGCAACGTTGACCAGGGCAGGATCGACATGAAAACCCCTGGAAACGACAACACAGGGGATTTTTCGCGCGCAAAGTTCGCGGAAACGCTTTAGCCGGAGCTTCTGCGGCAAACTTTTCATGTAGGACTGTTCAGCGGCGCCGAAGACTTGGACACGTTTCTCTGCGAAATAGGTATAGAAACCAGACAGAGCGAGACCGGGACGATTGATGGTGGGCTCGCGAATTTTTCGATGAAAGCCGACGCGCGGCCCTTCCAATTTCATTTGCAGCTTGTCCGCGTGCGAGTTGTAGAAGCTTTCGACCGTGACTACCGGCACGTTCTGCCGCTGAGTGCGCGTGACTCGATTCCGGGTTGCGGCTGCGGTTTCGCTCATTAACGCCCTAACTTCTAGCGCGGAAGCGACGGTAATGCGAATTTTGCCTTCGCTTTGTCGCACCGATGACTATCGAAACCGAAAATCTTATTTTAGCGGCACACTTGCCGCGGCATTTGCGGGCCTTGTTTCGGAGCGAAGACGAATTCGCAAATACCGCAGGCCTTCGGGTCGCTGCCGGAGTTCGTGAGCAAATGCTCGAGGCCTCGGATGATTTCAAAACGCGCCTGGAAAATGCCAAACAGTCCGATCCATGGCAGTTCGGCTTCGCGATCATCCACAAGACCGACAACATTTTGATTGGCACGTGCGGTTTTCCCGGTCCGCCGGACTCGAACGGCGTTGCTGAAATCGCCTACGGCATTGCCCCAGCCTTTCAGAGTCGCGGTTACGCGACCGAAGCGGCCAAGGCCTTGATCGATTTCGCGACAAAAGATCCGCGGGTGAAAACAATTTGCGCGCACACCCTGGCGGAAGAAAACGCTTCCGCCCGCGTCCTGAAGAAATGCGGACTCACCAAGGTCGGCGATGCGATTGATTCGGAGAATGGACTGGCGGTGTGGCGATGGGAGAAACCGGCACAATCGGCGCCACTGTGCGGGTAGGTTGCCGCGCTGACTTAAATTCGAAATCCGAATTTCGAATATCGAAACAAATCCGAATGATCGAAATTCAAAATTCCAAACTAAAAGTGGCGGTTCGGCGACTCCGATCTGGCGATTTGAACATTCGAATTTTTTGAAATTCGGATTTCGTGATTCGAACTTCCGAATCCGCCATGCGGATTCGGCTACATTTTGAACCGTTCGCCGAGGTAAAGCTGTCGGCTGATCGGATCGTTGATGAGAAAATCTTTCGTGCCTTCGCTCTCAACCCGCCCTTCGAAAATCAAATAAGCCCGGTCGACGATCGACAACGTTTCGCGGACGTTATGGTCGGTTATCAAAATCGCCAGACCAAGTTTGCGGAGGTTCACGATGATCTGCTGAACGTCGTAAACGGCGATCGGATCGACGCCGCTGAACGGTTCGTCCAGCATCAACAGTTTTGGTTTGGTGACGAGTGAGCGCGCAATCGTCAGGCGCCGTTTTTCGCCGCCGCTCAAGGTCAACGCCTGGTTTTTCGCGATTCGTTCGATCCCAAATTGGTGCAGCAATTGTTCGCAGCGATTTTTCCGCTCGATTTTGCTGATCTGCAACGTCTCCAAAATCGCCATGATGTTTTGCTCAACGGTCATTTTGCGGAAAATCGATTCCTCCTGGGGCAGATAACCCATGCCGAGACGAGCCCGCTTGTACATCGGGTAGTTTGTCACGTCCGTACCTGAAAACATGACGCGGCCGCTGTTTGGCCTAACAAGTCCGACGATCATGTAAAAGCTTGTGGTCTTGCCGGCGCCGTTCGGACCAAGCAACCCGACAATCTCACCAGCGCGGCAGTTGATATTCACGCCGTTGACCACCGATCGGCCGCCGTAGATTTTTACCAACTGATCAGTCTCGAGCACGTTGCCGGTCGGGGCGGAGGCAATCGCATCGGCCTTCGCCGCGGTGGGCTTGGCGATCTGCGGACCTGGACGAGCAGGAGTCTGACTAATCATGGCGTAGCTGAACTGTGTGGCGAAGGTGCGGCTTTTGTCTCGTTTTTCTTTTCGCCTTTTTTGTCACCCTTCTTCTCTTTTTTGTCGCCGCCTTGCTGGTCGTCCTTGTTCTCGTCCTTTTTATCGTCAGTCTTCGGTTCCTGTCGAATTTCGGTCCGGCTTGGTCCGCGGGTAGTCAGTTGTCCTTTTTGATTCACGACCATGACCGTGTCCGGACTCGTCGCGATGTGCGTGTTCACGCCTTCCTGAACTCGCGGCGTTCCGCGCAACTCAACATCGCCGGTTGTGGCGATATACGTCGCCTGATCGGCGCGTCCAACCGCGCGGGTCGGCGGGCCTCCGTTCGGATCGGGACGATCCCTCACGACGGCCACGTTCCCGTCGGCGACCGCTTTTTCCAAGCCTTGGTTTTGGCCTTTGGTGATGTGCACCGTCAACTTCTCAGACTGCAAAGAGAATCTGGGATCGGCCACTTTTACGTGGCCGCTGAAGATTCCCTCGTTCTTGTTCGCATCGAAGAACGCGTCGTCCGCGTAAATTTCTGTCGTGATTGGTTCGTTCGATTGCGAATTAGCCGGGCCGAGCAGGGAAACGCTTTTTTCCGGCGACGCCTTGGGCGATGACTTCTCTTTCTTCTCCTTTTTCGGCGCGGGCGAAGCGGATGGCGAGTCGGTCTGGCCGAGCAAACACAACGGCAGCGCCCAAACGGCAATGCAAAAAACGAGAACGGTCCTGCTCACTCGTTTTGGGGGTTCAACAATTTCGACTGGGTGGTGATGACCATCTTCACGTTCCCAACCAGTTTGCCCACGCGCGAATTGGTATCGAACTCGACCGAATCGCCGACGATATTGAAATCCGAACGCTTGATCGTGCTCCGTTCGTTGGAGCTCAGGATTCGCGTCTTCATATTTAGAACAGAATCACTGAGTTCAATTGTCAGATCCGGTTGGTTTTCGAGGGTATAAGTTATGATTTTCAAGGCGTGGAAGCCGATGTGGACTTCGTCGAGCCGTTTCGCGCTTTCCGCTTCAAATCGGCCGCGAAGATGCCCCTGCAGATCGAAATCCGGAAGCACCAGACCCTTCGCTTCGTGGCCGATCGGCAGCGGAATATTCGTCAAATTTTGATCGGCCGGAGTCGCGCTTGGCGTTTCGCTTAAAGCCTTTTGCTTCTTCGCTTTCGGTTTCGCGGCAACGACTGGACGGGCGATCGCCGCCATCAGCAAGATCAACAACGCAAAGAAAATGAAGCCTAGGTAGGGGCGGTTCACCTGAACCGCCCGTTTCAACACCATCGTCCCCTTCGCCGCGCCCGGGCGATTGGGGTCAATCGCCCCTACCTGAAACGGCAGCATGAATAGCTTTTAACATGCGCAGATGCTTCGGCAAATTCTTTAGCGGAATTTGATTAGCGGCATCGGACATCGCACGCGCCGGATCTTCGTGGACTTCCATGAAAATCCCATCGCAACCGGCAGCGACCGCCGCGCGCGCCAAAATCGGCGCTAACTCGCCGTCACCAGAAGTTTTGTCCCCTCCTCCGCCCGGCCGCTGGACCGAATGCGTGGCGTCGAAAATGACGCGGTAACCGGCTTCGCGCATCCAATAAAGAGACCGCATGTCCGCGACGAGGTTGTTGTAGCCGAAGGTTGTCCCGCGCTCGGTGAAACAGAACTTGTTATTACCAAATGCGGTCAGCTTTTTGGCGATGTTCTGGACATCCCACGGCGCCAGGAATTGTCCTTTTTTTACATTCACCGCACGGCCGGTCTGTGCCGCCGCTTGCAGTAAATCGGTTTGCCGGCAAAGAAATGCGGGAATTTGCAGGAGATCGATCATCGTCCCGGCGAGTTTCGCTTCATCCGGTGAATGGACGTCGGTCGTCACCGGAACTTTCAGTTCTTCGCCAATTGCCGCCAGAATTTCACAACCCTGCTGCGGCGCGAGGCCACGAAACGATTTTACCGATGTGCGGTTCGCTTTGTCGTAGGACGCCTTGAAAATCAGATCGACGTCTTCGGCGCGGCAAATTTTGGAAATCTCGCGCGCCATCCGCCAGACAAACTTCTCCGACTCGATCACGCATGGCCCGAGAATGAAAACCGGACGTTTTCCGCCAATCGCGACTTTGCCAACGCGTAAAACCTTTGCCGCCATATCTTCTAAGGAAAGCAGGAACGCGGGAACATTAAACGTTTCCTTCCTGCTTTCATGCGTTCTTTAGAGATTTTCCCCTAACCAGATCGACAATGGCAAACGGCGCGTAGAGCAGAGAGAAAAAAGCCAGGGCCAGCAATTGAAATTCGAGGAGATAAATCGGGCGCGAATCGGACAGAAAGCTCAGGAGCGAGGCGGCTTCGGGTTTGTGCAGAAGAAAACCATAATTTTCGCCTGTGATGCGATCAATCGTGAACGCGACCACGAAGTAAACTTCGGTCCAGGCAAATGTCCGAACGATCCCAATCGCCCGCGGCCGAAATCCGTAAATGAGCATCATAAAAACAATCCCGATGATGATTCCGCAATGCGCCACAAAGAAGCTGATGAAGCGCAAATCCGGGAAACCGAATTGCAGATTCGGCGTGATGATGGCTTGAAGGGTCCCGCCGATTCCCCAAAAATACGCCACCTCCAGCCAGCGAGTGTTACCCGTCAAAAGCGCGACGATAATCACAAACATCGCCCAATCGCAAAGCTGCAGCGGCAAAAGTCGGTACCAATGATCCACCCCGAAGTTCCGCGCTACAAAGAGGTAGGCGACATAATTTAGCAAGAGTAGCCCCGCTATGGTTAGCCGGATCGAGAGTTCCAGTCGTGGCGATTTGGTGCGGTGAACGATCAGAGCGAGGAGAAATGGGACGCTGACAGTCAGAAAGATGACGACGAGATGCGACGGACCGAAAGGGTGAAACTCAGGCGGAGAACTCATTTCGAAATCATTTCTCAGGAAAACAGGAACGCAGGAAATTCCCAAACAATTCGTTGCTGCCGCCTGGCTTTCGCGCGCGACTAAATCGAATCACCTAACCAGCCAGAGATTGCACGGAATCACATCCGCGATCCAGGCCAGATGATTCGGAAAACGTTCGTTGGCGTTTTCATCCTTGTGCACTGGCACGACCAGGAGGTCGGCTTCAACCGATTTCACGAAATCTGACGCGGCGAACCCGGTATTGCCGCGAATGCAGCGCGCATCGATCGGCACTTTGGTGTCGCCCGCCGCCAAGACAAATTCCTCCAATGCAGTCTCTTCTTCCTCGAAACTTCGCGGACGCGGAGCTCCGTCGCCGTTGCCGACGAACGTTGACGCGCGCACTTCGTCGAACGTTGTGTAAACCCGAATCGCATAGAGACATTCGGTCGATTCGGCTTCCGCAAGCTTGATCGTCTCTTGGAATGCACGCTGGGCGTGCGTCGAATAATTCACGACGAACACGATGTTTCGCAGCGGCTTGGGCTCGACCGCGGGATGAGTGAAAAGGAGCACCGAACACGGCGCTTCGCGCAAAAGCCGGCGGGCAACATTTCCAAGAAACGGATGCAACGCCGATTCCTTTTCGAGCGCGCCGGCAACAATCAAGTCGACGTTGTTGGCCGTGATCGCCTCCAAGATACCATTGGCCGGGTCGCCCTGGCCGTAATGAACCGGCGAATCGTTCGGCAGCTGAAGACGGTCAAAAATCGAAGCGAACTTCTCGTTGGTCTCCTCACTTTGCTCGCCGATATAAATCAAACTTAAAGTCGACCCGAACCGGTCCCGGATTCGTTTCGCCTCCGAGAGAACCTGCTCGAAACGCGGCGAAAATGTGCTCGCCACGGCGATTTTCTTGTAGGTGGACGGATTCATCATCGGGCCAGACAACAATCTTCCGCTTTCGCGCACGATTCGGCAAATGGAGCTGAGGTGGATCGAGCGCTCCACGCGCGGTGCTAGCGTAGGGTGGATCAGCCGCTCCGCGGGCGATGCTGAATAAATGCGGCTTCGCCGCTCAATAATAACATCGAGCGACGGAGCGCTCGATCCACCTTAGTCCACCTTCGCTTTGCATCTTGAATTTCCTCTGCGACTTTCGGCAACATGAAGCGTGCGATTTATCCCGGCAGCTTCGACCCCGTCACCAACGGTCACCTTGACGTGGTCGAGCGAGCCCGAAAACTTTTCGACGAAGTGATCGTCGCGGTTGCCCACAACGACGAAAAGCTGCCGATGTTTTCGCTTGAGGAACGGCTCGACCTGCTCAACCAAACCGCCGGCAAGATCGACAATGTTCGCGTCACCAAATTCGACGGGTTGTTAATCGAATTCGCGCGGAACGAGAAAGCCAACGCTGTCATCCGCGGATTACGGGCCGTCTCTGATTTCGAGTTCGAATTTCAGATGGCGTTGATGAATAGGAAACTGGAGAACAGTGTAGAAACGATCTTCCTTATGCCGAAGGAGGAATACACTTATTTGAGCTCGCGTCTGGTGAAGGAAATCGCCCGCCTCGGCGGAGACGTTTCCAAGTTTGTGCCGGCAATTGTTACGACCGCCTTGGGCAAAAAATTCAAGCGATAAACGGGAAGCAGGGAGTGAAAATTCATTTGAATCAGATCCCGTCCGAGGGATTGCATCTCGAAGGCGAGGAGGATTGCCTGATCGAAGACCTCGAATCAGAAGGCGTTCGCTGCGCCGGCCCGATGAAATACAGCATCGACGTCGGCGTGGCGGAAGGCGCGCTTTGGGCGAATGGAATTCTCGATCAACCGGTCGAGCTCACGTGCGTTGGGTGCCTCGAGAAATTCGTGTACCAAATAAAAGTCCCGGCGTTCGCATTGCATACCGAGCTACGAGGTCCCGAGACGATCGATCTTTCGCCATTCATGCGTGAAGACATTTTACTGAATCTTCCTGCGCATCCCCGGTGCGATCGTGAACAGGGACGGCTTTGCCAAGTGGCGCCGCCGCGAAAAACGGAAGCTGCAGAGCAAGGCCCTGCCGAGAAACTCGAACACGACTGGGGCGAACTGGACAAGCTGAAGTTGAGACGTTGAGGAGTTGAGAGGTTGAGACGAAGACCAGCGACCGACATCACTTCTCAACTCAACTTCTCAATTTCCAACTCAACCGTTGGCGGCCGCCCATTGTTTTTCCCTCAAACGATGCTTAAATAAGCGGCCCATGGGAGTTCCAAAACGCAAAACCTCCAAGATGCGCCTGCGCACTCGCAAAGCGGCCAACCGCTGGCATCGTCCGCAGCTCACAAAGTGCCCGCAATGTGGCAGCACTGTCGCGGGGCATACCGTTTGCCCCTCCTGCGGCTATTACAAAGGCCGTCAGGTCTTGACGGTCGAAGGTAAATAAATGCGGGACGGGCCTACGCGACCCGACTCTATCTGATTAATCGGCGGCGTTGAGGCCGCTGCTACATTCATTTTCGTTTTGCAAAGAGTGCCTAAAGCCCGCAAAATTTCAGTCTCATGAAGATCGCCTTGGATGCGATGGGCGGCGATTTCGGACCGCCCAACACCGTGCCGGGTGCTGTGATGGCGCTGCGGGAGTATCCCCACATCAGCAAACTGTTCCTGGTCGGCGATACCGCCCAAATCGAGGCCGAACTGAAAAAACTCGGCTGCAATGATCGCAAGATCGACATCGTGCATTCCACCCAGGTCGTGGACATGAGCGACAAAGCCTGGTCGGCAGTCCGGCGCAAAAAAGATTCTTCCGTCAGTCGCGCAGTCGATTTGGTAAAGCACGGCCAAGCCGAAGCGATTGTCAGCGCTGGTCACACTGGCGCGGCCGTTGCCGCTAGTATGATCAAACTGCGCACCTTACCGGGCATCGATCGTCCCGGGATCGCGGCAATTCTTCCGACTGAAACCAACGTTTTTGTTCTATGCGATGCCGGCGCAAACATCGATGCGCGCCCCGAGCATCTCCTGCAATACGCGATCATGGGATCAGTTTATTCGCGTCACGTCCTTCACTACAAAAATCCGACAGTCGGTTTGATTTCGCTGGGCGAAGAAGACGTGAAAGGGACCGAGAAGACGAAGGAAGTCTTCCAGATGTTGAAAAAGACTTCGCTCAACTTTGTCGGCAACATCGAAGGCCGGCACCTTTTTGAAGATCCGGTCGAAGTCGTGGTCTGCGACGGATTCGTCGGCAACGTAATTTTGAAAACATGCGAGTCGATCGCGGTCGCGATTTTTCAATGGCTCAAACACGAGCTGGTCCGGAGCCCGATGCGAAAGCTTGGCGCGTTGCTCGCCAAAGACGCGTTCATGACGATCAAGGACAAAACAAATTACGAGGAATATGGCGGCAGTCCGCTGCTCGGCGTGAATGGAATTTGTATCATCGCCCACGGCGCCAGCACGCCGTTGGCGGTGAAGAATGCGCTGCGCGTTGCCGCCGAGTCCATTGAACAACAGGTGAACCCGCATATCGTCGAAGAAGTTCGCCGTTATCATGAAACGACAGTCTCGCCCGCGCCCGCGGCCGCACTCCGCTAAAGCACGCCGCACTGTTTCGATCGTTGGCACCGGCAGTTACGTGCCGGAGAAACGCCTCACTAACGACGATCTGACGAAGATCGTCGACACCAGCGACGAGTGGATCACCGTACGGACCGGCATCAAAGAGCGTCGCATCGCGGCGAAAGACGAGACGACCAGCGAAATGGCAACCGCAGCCGCGCTCAACGCTCTGGAGCAGGCGAAAATTAAGCCGGAGGAAATCGATCTCATCCTCGTCGCAACCGCCACGCCGGACATGCTGTTTCCGGCGACTGCGTGTTTCGTGCAGAAAAAAATCGGCGCGAAGAAAGCCGCCTGTCTCGATATCTCCGCCGCCTGCGCGGGTTTTCTTTTTGGAATTGAAATCGCCCAACAGTTCATCACCTCACACACTCACGAGGTTGTTTTGGTGATCGGCGCCGAAAAATTGACCTCGATCACGAATTGGACTGACCGCAACACCTGCGTCCTGTTCGGCGACGGTGCGGGCGCTGCGGTTTTGAAACATCGCGGAAGCGAGCACGGCGTCATCAGCACCCACATCGGAAGCGACGGACAATTCACGGACATTTTGTTCATGCCGGGAGGTGGATCACGCTGCCCCATCACGCGCGACAATGCGGATATGAATCTGGCGACGATTCACATGCTGGGTAAGGAAGTTTACAAGCAAGCGGTCATCGCAATGGTGAATGCGTCCAAGAAAGCTCTGGCCGACGCCGGCCTGACTGCGGATGACATCGCTTGTGTAATTCCACACCAGGCCAATTTGCGCATTATCGAAGCGATCGCCGATCGATTAAAATTTCGCTCGATCGATTCTACGTGAACCTCGACAAGTACGGAAATACTTCGGCTGCGGCGGTGGCGATCGCGCTCGACGAGGCGAATCGCACCGGGCGAATCAAAAGCGGCGATTACGTTTTGATGGTTGTGTTCGGGGGCGGACTGACATGGGCGAGCACCGTTATTGAATGGTAGCTCTTGTCATGTCGAGCGAAGCCGAGACATCTCTCACTATTGTCTGGCTGTTCGTTGATCAGAAATATCTAGAGATTCCTCGACTGCGCTCGGAATGACAAAATGCTAATCGAAACTCACGCCCATCTCGATTATCCGGATTTCGCGCCGGATTTTGACGATATCCTGCGCCGCGCCAACGAAGCCGGCGTGACCCGCATCATCACGATCGGCACTTCAGTCGAGAGCAGCCGGCGCGCGGTCGAGCTTGCCGAAAAATATTCAAACGTGTTTGCGGTCATCGGCGTTCATCCGACTTACGCGCACGAAATTGAAAGTGATGTTGTCGCGCCCCTGCGCGAACTCGCCAAAAACCCTCGCGTCGTTGCGATCGGCGAAATCGGATTGGATTATCATTATTTGCCGAGCATCGAGGTTAAGAAGCGAAAAGATGTTCAAGTTTTTAATGCGCTCCAAAGTAGCACGGAAGAGCAAATCGAAGCTGGAATCGAAGACGGCGCCTACAAGGCCAAGCAGGCGGAGTTGTTTCAACAGTTGCTGGATTTGGCGGTCGAGCTGCGCATGAACGTCGTCATTCATCAAAGAGACGCGTGGGACGATACACTCGAAATTTTGCGTGATTACGGACGGACTGTTAGCGGCGTATTTCATTGTTTCGGGGGAACGCTTGAACAAGCGAACGAAGTTTTGGGGCTCGGCCACCTCGTGTCGTTTACGGGCATCGTTACTTTCAAAAATGGAAAACAAGTTCGCGACGTTGCTGCCAATGTTCCGATCGGCAGTTTCATGGTCGAGACCGATTGCCCGTATCTCGCACCGGTCCCATTTCGCGGAAAACGTTGCGAACCCGCCTACACCCGGCTTGTCGCCGAAGAGATCGCAAAGGCGCGCGGTGTTTCTTTGGAAGAAATCGCTGGCGCAACCACCGCAACTGCACAAGAGTTCTTCCGATTTCATCGTGGGTAGGTTTGGGAAATACAATCTGACAAGCATCGCGCGGTATTTTTTCCTCGCCGCGTTCGCTGTTTTTCTCGCTTCGTGCGCCGCACCAAAAGACACCGAACACCACATTGTGGTCAGCGTTCATGACCAGAAGCTGGCCCTTCTCGAAAAAGGAGCACTGGTAGCGACCTACCCTGTTTCGACATCGAAATTTGGACTGAGCGATAGACCCGGCAGCTACGGGACGCCGCTCGGCGAACTTGAGATTGCGAACAAGGTTGGGGACGGAGCCCCGCCCGGAACGGTTTTCAAGGATCGTCGCCGGACCGGTGAAGTCGTCGGCGTCAACGCGCCTGGGCGCGATCCGATTGTGACGCGAATCATTTGGCTTCGCGGGATGCAGGCGCAAAACCGAAATGCATTCGGGCGTAACATTTATATTCACGGCACGCCTGAAGAACGAAACATCGGGCGGCCGGCGAGTTACGGCTGCATTCGCATGCGCTCGGTCGACATTATTAATCTCTACAGCCAGGTCGGTCCTGGCGCCCAGGTCTCCATCATCAATCCATCATTGGTGTCGGTAATCCCGGAATTAGGCGCGAAAGGAACGCAGATGGCGGAATCAAATCATGCGCTCGGCGTGATTCGGTAAGAAACGCAACGGTCGCACATCGCAACGCGATGTTCCGATTTTACGGTAGTTTTCCCAAATGCTTTCGCGGCGTTTCATTCGAAAGCAGCGCCATGTCGGCGTCCACCATGATGCGCACAAGGTCTTTGAATCGCACTTTCGGTTCCCAGCCAAAGCTCTTCTTCGCTTTCGTCGTGTCGCCGATCAACAAGTCGACTTCGGCCGGCCGCTCGTAGCGCGGATCGTGTTTTACAAATTTTTTCCAATCGAGATCGGCGTGGGCAAATGCCGTTTCGGCGAATTCGCGAACGGTGTGGGTTTCGCCGGTAGCGATCACAAAATCGTCGCTACTGTCCCGTTGTAACATCTGCCACATCGCCTCGACGTATTCCGGCGCATAGCCCCAATCGCGTTTGGCATCCAGGTTTCCCAAAAACAATTCCTTCTGCAGGCCTTGTTTAATCGCCGCAACCGCGCGCGTGATTTTGCGCGTCACAAACGTCTCGCCTCGACGCGGACTTTCGTGATTAAACAAGATGCCGTTGCTGGCATGCAACCCGTAGCTCTCGCGGTAATTCACCGTCGCCCAATACGAAAAAACTTTTGCGACGCCATACGGGCTGCGCGGCCAGAACGGTGTTTTTTCGGTTTGCGGAACCGTTTGCGCCTTTCCGAACATTTCGCTGCTCGATGCCTGATAAAAACGAGAGCGAAGACCGACTTCACGGATTGCCTCCAAAATTCTGATCGTCCCGACCCCGGTAACGTCCGACGTGTATTCCGGAATATCGAAGCTGACCCGGACGTGGCTCTGGGCGGCGAGATGATAAATTTCGTCCGGCTTCAAATCGTAAAGCAATTTCACCAGGTTCACCGAGTCGCTGAGATCGCCGTAATGCAGAAACATTTTAACACCGTTAATATGCGGATCGGCGTAAAGATGATCGATTCGCGCAGTGTTGAACGTGCTCGCGCGACGAATGATTCCGTGAACTTCATATCCTTTTTCAAGGAGAAGATCGGCGAGATAACTTCCGTCCTGTCCGGTGATGCCGGTGATCAGTGCCTTTTTCATGATCAATTTTTTTCCGCCGTCGCGGGACGCGCGTTCTATCAACTATCAACCATCAACTATCAACTCTGCGCCGGACTGACCATGATCCTTGCCAGCACCGCGCGCTGCGCTGAAATCAGATCGGCGATTCCTTTTCGCGCGAGCGTCATCATTTGCTCGAGCTCATCTTGGGCAAAGGTCGATTCTTCGCCGGAGCCCTGCACCTCAACAAATTCGCCATCTTCCGTCGCGACCAGATTGAAATCGACCGTGACCGCTTTGTCTTCCTCGTAATTCAGATCGACGATCGCGCGCCCATCCAGGATTCCGGCGCTCACCGCGGCGACCAGTTTCTTGACTGGCGGCGCCTCAACTTTCTTGTCTTTCGCCAATTTTCGACAGGCAAGCGCAACTGCCAGGCTCGCGCCGGTGATTGCTGCAGTTCGGGTTCCGCCGTCGGCCTGGAGGACATCGCAATCGATCCACATCGTGCGCGGTCCAAGCTTTTCCAGATCCACGACCGCGCGGAGGGATCGCCCAATCAATCGTTGAATTTCAGTGCTGCGGCCATCGAGCCGTCCTCTGGTAATGTCGCGCGGCTTTCGAGTGGTCGTTGAATATGGCAGCATGGAGTATTCGGCTGTGAGCCACCCTCCAGTGACGTTTTGTTCCTTCATCCAGCGGGGCACGCCTTCATCGACGGTGACACCGCAAATGACGCGCGTGTTTCCCATTGAAACCAAAACTGAACCGGTCGCGTGCGGAGCAATGTCCAAATCGAAATGGACCGCCCGGATTTGATCGGCGGCGCGTCCGTCGCTCCGGTGGAAAGGAGGATTCATAATCCGCAGATTACACAGATTAATGCAGATTAGAAAACCGAACCTCTACCCGATCTGAAAATCTGCGAAATCTGTGGATAAATTATTTGTCGGCTGCGGTGCCTTGTCGGTTATCGGTTCAAGTCCCTCTGTGCCAGAATGATACAAATGGAACATTTCTGGACGGAAATTCACGGGAACGGAGTTGACGCCCAAAAGAAATGCGGTATTTTGGTGACCCGCTGGACAGCGGAACTCCTCTGATAGGAGTTTGTTCTACGTACATTTGGGACTGCAAATTGGACTCAATTTTGTCCCCGTTTATCCGCCGGAATCCCGCAAGCGCGGGAGGAAGGCAGACCGACTGGGAGGCCGAATTGAGTTTTTTTGTGCTCTGAAGTGTACGTGAATGCTGGTTCTTTGACATCTACATACAGGGTAGTAAGAAAGTACAACTTTAAGAGCTGAGTCTGAAAAATCTGTGCCCCGATTTTGTCGGGGCCAGGAGAGTTTCAGTTATCAAAAGAATCTTCGGTCGAAAGACCGAAACAGATTGATCAAGCTACAAAGAGCGCATCATGGATGCCTTGGTGCCAATAGGCGATGAAGGACGTGGTAAGCTGCGATAAGCTACGGAGAGCGGCAAACACGCTTTGACCCGTAGATTTCCGAATGGAGTAATCTGAACGAACTAACATTCGTTCGCGTTCCTGTGAATACATAGCAGGAATGTCGCGACACCCGGTGAAGTGAAACATCTCAGTAACCGGAGGAAAAGAAAAAGAAATTGATTCCGTAAGTAGTGGCGAGCGAAAGCGGAACAGGCTAAACCGGTCGATTTATCGACCGGGGTTGTAGGAGCCCGATGTGGTAGTGCAGAGGTTAGGTGAAGCGAATGGAAAATCGCTCCAGAGAGGGTGACAGGCCCGTAACCGAAAACCAAAGCACGCCTAGGGATTTCCTGAGTAATACGATGGACGTGAAGCTTCGTATGAATCCGTGCGGACCACCGCATAAGCCTAAATACTAATTGGCGACCGATAGTGAACAGGTACCGCGAGGGAAAGGTGAAAAGAACCGCTGTGAGCGGAGTGAAATAGTACCCTGAAATGATGTGCTTACAAGGTGTGGAAGCCGGCTTGTCCGGTGACCGCGTGCCTTTTGCTTAATGAGTCTGCGAGTTATTATCAGTGGCGAGCCTAAGTCGTTCTGCGATGGAGGCGAAGCGAAAGCGAGTCCGAAATGGGCGAACATAGTCGCTGGTAGTAGACCCGAAGCCGAGGTGATCTACCCATGAGCAGGATGAAAGTTGCTTAACCGCAACTGAAGGTCCGAACCGGTGAAAGTTGAAAATTTCTCGGATGACTTGTGGGTAGGAGCGAAAGACTAATCAAACCCGGTGATAGCTGGTTCTCCCCGAAATAGCTTGAGGGCTAGCCTCGTGTGCTGACCTGCGGAGGTAGAGCACTGGATGAACTAGGACCCATACCAGGGTACCGAACTCAATCAAACTCCGAATACCGCAGGGTGTAACACGGGAGTCAGTGGGCGAGGGATAAGCTTCGTCCGCGAGAGGCAAACATGCCAGACCAGCAGCTAAGGTGCCCAAATACCGTTCAGTGGAAAGGATGTGAGGTTGCTTAGACAGTGAGGATGTTGGCTTAGAGGCAGCCATCATTTAAACAGTGCGTAATAGCTGACTCATCGAGCGATCTCGCGCCGATAATGATTGGCGATAAACGGTATACCGAAGCTCTGGAAGACGTTTCGTTTCGACGAGACGGATTGGTAGGGGAGCGTTCTTAATGCATCGAAGCCATGGGGGAACCCGTGGTGGAGCGTTAAGAAGTGAGAATGCAGACATGAGTAGCGATAAGACAGGTTAAATTCCTGTCCGCCGTAAACCCAAGGTTTCCTGGGGAAGGCTCGTCCTCCCAGGGTTAGTCGGGACCTAAGTCGAGGCCGAAGGGCGTAGACGATGGACAGCTGGTTTAATATTCCAGCACCGGCTGTGGTTAAGTTTAGTTGGACACATGAGTAGAGACAGGCCGTCGGTTGAAAGTGACGGTCCCGCAAGGGGACGTGGAGGCTTCGGCTGAAGCGGATCTGTTAAAACTTGTGTCAAGAAAACCAATTAAATGTTTCCACGGTTGCCCGTACCGTAATCCGACACAGGTGGGTGGGCATTAATGTGCCAAGGCGCGTGAGTGAAACCTCGTTAAGGAACTCGGCAATCTAGCCCCGTAACTTCGGAAGAAGGGGTGCCTACGTAAGTAGGTCGCAGTGAAATGGGTCAACCGACTGTTTAACAAAAACACAGCACTCTGCCAAGTCGTGAAGACGACGTATAGGGTGTGACACGTGACCAATGCGGAAAGATTATGGCAAGACGTCAGTCCGGCTTCGGCTGGACGAAGCGTTGAACCGAAGTCCCCGTGAATGTCGGCCGTAACTATAACGGTCCTAAGGTAGCGAAATTCCTTGTCGGGTAAGTTCCGACCTGCACGAATCGTGTAACGAGTTGACCGCTGTCTCAACGAGGAGCTCAGCGAAGTTGTAGTGGCGGTGAAGATGCCGCCTACCCGCAGTAGGACGGAAAGACCCTATGCACCTTTACTACACGCTGTTATTGTTGTTTCGGTTTCGATGCTTAGCGTAAGTGGGAGGCTTTGAAGCGGCCCTTTTGGGGGTCGCTGAGCCACCAATGAAACACCACCCTTTGGTACTGGAATAACTAACCTTTGCCCGTATATCCGGGAAAGGGACACTGGCAGCCGGCTAGTTTTACTGGGGCGGTATCCTCCCAAAGAGTAACGGAGGAGTACGAAGGTTGGCTCAACCTGGTTGGCAATCAGGTGACGAGTATATGGATATAAGCCAGCTTAACTGTGAGACACACACGTCGAGCAGATACGAAAGTAGGTCCAAGTGATCCGGTGGTTGAATGTGGAATTGCCATCGCTCAACGGACAAAAGGTACGCTAGGGATAACAGGCTGATCCTGCCCAAGAGCTCATATCGACGGCAGGGTTTGGCACCTCGATGTCGGCTCATCACATCCTGGGGCTGGAGAAGGTCCCAAGGGTCCGGCTGTTCGCCGGTTAAAGTGGTACGCGAGCTGGGTTCAGAACGTCGCGAGACAGTTCGGTCCTTATCCACTGTGGGCGCAGGAGAATTGAGGGGTTCAGACCTTAGTACCGAGAGGACCGGGTCTGACGAACCGCTGGTGTTCCAGTTGTCGTGTCAACGGCAGTGCTGGGTAGCTATGTTCGGAAAGGATAAGCGCTGAAAGCATCTAAGCGCCAAGCCTATCCCAAGATGAGTTCTCCCTGAAGGGTCGTGGTAGACCACCACGTTGATAGGTCTCCGGTGTAAGTGCAGTAATGTATTCAGCTGAGAGATACTAATAACCCGTTCGGCTTGATCTTTTACTTTTCTGTTCACCCGTCCGGCAGGTGCCGGACGGCCATCAGAAGAGATCAAAAGATCCAAAACAAAACGAAGCCTTAAGCGTTGGCTTTCACTTCCTGTATGTAGATATCAGAGAATCAGATCAACAGTTGATAGCGGTTACTCGATTGTTGATAGTTCTTTCACAGAAAAAACGGCGATCGTCAGAGATGAGCGCTGCGTTGTGCGTTTGATGGCTCTCAACCATTAACTCTCAACCATCAACTCTCTTCTCTGGTGATCATAGCGCAGTGGTCCCACCCGTTCCCATTCCGAACACGGCAGTGAAACGCTGCAGCCCCGATGGTGGTACCGGCGATAGGCCGTGCGAGAGTAGGACGTCGCCAGAACAAAATGCCCGCTGGGTTAATCCCAGTGGGCATTTTGCTTTTAGAGCGTCGGCACTCGCCGATCATGCCGCTCCCCTTCGCAAAGGCGTAAGCCGAAAATCGGCGTGCCGGAGAGGTTAGCCTGTGAGTGATCGCAAGCTCACGAATTCAGTAGGACGGCGCGAAAAGCCGAGCCAGTGGCGACTAACGCATCAGCGTTTGCTTGAGCCAGGTTTCTATCGACTATCAGCTCTCAACTTCCCGATCAGAGCCCCAACGAAAGATCTTCTTCCAAGTTCGTCACGACGTCGCGCAGCTCTGCCATCATCACCGGCTTGCTAATCACTTCGTCGATTTCGAGTTCCTCGTACACCCCAATATTCTCCGGCGACAGGTGACCCGATAACACCACAATCTTTCCCTGGTACTTTTTCTTCCGGAGAGCCCGGACCAACTCCAATCCGCCAGATTCCGGCATTCGATGATCGGTAATGACCACATCGAACTTCTGTTTGGAAGCCAGTTTGAGCGCTTCGCGGCCATTTGGAGCCACTGATATCTTTCGATGCGGCGAATCCAGATTGTAAGCGACCGATTCGCCGATCACGGGTTCGTCATCGACAGCAAGGATGCGTGTCTTCTTTGTTTTCTTAGTCAAAAGCCTCGAGATTTAGATTCTATTAAGCAACCTCTGCGCCCTTCGGCTGGTCTTTTACAGCCGTGATTTAATCGATTAATGGCGTCCGCCCCATCCGCCATGATCGCAGAGCTGTGCAGTGATGTGTCACAAGTGAGGAGCCCGCCTGCCAAGATTGCACCGCGGCAACCAGATCGGTTGGCTTTCGTCTGATCTGTCGTTAGGTTCCGGCTATGCTCACGTCTCAGAAAGTCATCGACACGATAAATGAACAAATCGGTTACGAGTTCACCGCGGAGCTTCAGTATTATGCGATCGCCGCCTATTTCGCCGCCGAGGCGCTGCCGCAGTTATCGCAGCATTTTTTCGGTCAGGCCGAGGAAGAAAAAGGTCACGCGCTCCGATTCATCAAGTATGTGGTCGACGCCGGCGGCCGGGTCGAGATTCCGGGAATCGATGCGCCGAAGTCGAAATTTAAGACACCGCGGGATGCAATTAAACTCTCGCTCGATCAGGAAGTGCATGTGACCAAGCAGATCAACGCTTTGGTCGATCTCGCCAAGAAAGAGAACGACCACATCACCATCAATTTTTTACAGTGGTTTCTGACCGAACAACTGGAGGAAGTTTCCTCGATGGACAATTTGCTCAAAATCATCGAGCGCGCGGGTAACGGACCTGTTGCAGGCCGATGAATATCTCGCGCGGGTCGGGATTAAGACGATGTCCGAGCCACCCAAAGCGTAGTTGAGTCGTTGAGGAGTTTAGAAGTTCAGCTGATCTTGATTGCACGCTTCCGTGCAATTTAAGGATTATTTCTCAACCCAGTCGGCCGACTACGCGAAGTTTCGCCCGAAGTATCCGCGCGAAATGTTCGAGTATCTCGGCACAATCGCGCCGACACGCCAGTTGGCGTGGGATTGCGCAACCGGCAACGGCCAGGCCGCGGTTGAACTCGCGGAAGTTTTTGATCACGTAATTGCCACCGACGCCAGCGAAAGCCAAATCGCTAACGCCGAGCCGCACGAAAAAGTAGAGTATCGCGTCGCGCCGGCGGAACAAAGCAAGCTCGAGCCCGGCGCAGTCGATCTGATACTGGTCGCGCAAGCGTTACACTGGCTGGATCGGGATCGGTTCTATCCGGAAATCGAACGCATCCTGAAGGAGGGCGGCGTTTTTGCCGCTTCAGCTTACAATCTCTTACACACCGACGAATTAATTAAGGACATTGTCAGACGTTACTATTACGAGATCGTCGGTCCGTATTGGCCAGCGGAACGCGCGTTGATCGAAAAATTCGAGGAAATCCCCTTTCCTTTTGTCGAATGCAAAGCACCGAAATTCGAAATTGTGGCCGATTGGAACCTTGAACAACTGGTCGGCTATCTCAGATCGTGGTCGTCGACCCAACGCTTTATTGCCGCAACCGATCGCAACCCTCTCGATCAAATCGCGAGCGATCTGAAAAAGGCGTGGCCGCGATCCGCAACAAACACGACGAATCATCTGGCCATTGGCCTTGCGGGTGGCGTCAAAGGCAAAGAGCAAAGCGGCAGGCGGTAAGCACGCATCGCCTAACAAAAAGCTTGCCCGAAGGATTGCGTCAGGGCTTCAATGCGCCATGAAAATCATGAACTTGGCGGCGGTGATGATCGCGGCGTTCCTGGCTGCGCATGCCGCATTCGGACAAACCGTGACGATCTCTGGAAACGTCACCTCGTTAACTCCTGCTCAGATTAGCCTGAGCTGCGGGCCGGATCTGTGGAACATCCAGAGAAGCTCCACCACAACTGTCACGACCGGGACCCTGGCCGTTGGTAACACCGTTACCGTCCAGTGCGCGTCCGGAGACGCGCAGAAGATTCCCGGCGGAGGCGCGCAGAAGAAGGAATAGCCGCAGCGCGACAAGAGTTTTCAAAACGTGCTTGAATAGAACGCCCTCAGGGCGGTCTAATCGTGCAACTATGAAAATCACCCTATGCAGTTTGGCAGCAGTAGTTTGTCTGGCGTTCAGCGGCGTCAGCTTCGGTGCCGAAGCTAAGGATTATCAGGTCACCGGGCCCGTGCTCGAAGTGACCAGTTCGATGATCGCGGTGCAAAAAGGCAAGGACCGCTGGGAATTGGCTCGCGATTCCAACACCAAAGCGAGCGCTGATCCGAAGGTCGGCGATAAAGTGACGGTTCATTATTCAATGACGGCCACGAATATCGAAGTGAAAGCGGCCAAGGCGGAAAAAGGCGCGAAGAAGGAAGCGAAGACCGCGGCCAGTCCGGCTGCTTCGCCGAAGAAATAAGTTAATCGGCAGTTAGTTTAGAATCGCCGCACACGTGAACCCGTGTTCGGCGATTTTTTTTGTCAGGCCGATTTGCGCCAGGCGCCGAGGACCAGGCCACTGATCGACCAGGCAATGAGCGGTCGGCCCATATCGATCAACATTAGCGGCCACGGGTTGGTCTCGAATGCCGAGAACAACGAGATGGTGGCAAATTCAACGAACAAGAATGCAAACCAACAGAACAACGCGATTCGAAGACCAGCGACTGCAGTATGCGCGTTCAGCCGGCTGATCAACCAAGCCAGCGCGTAGTTCACGATGATCGCTGCCAAAACGGCGAAAGCGTATGCGCCAAAGTTATGGGTACGCTCAATGTCAGTCGCTTCTTTGGCGTGAAGATTCAGCCAGGTGTCACCGAGGATGAAATACCAGCCGAAGCCGACGAACTGATGAATGACGACCAGGATCCAAACCGCCAGATGATGAATGCGCGTCTGCATGAGAGAGACAACTAGACAGGATTAACGCGATTTAAAAGAATTTGATTTCGGCAACACAAAGAGGCTTCTCGTCAAAATGTCGGGCAAATCTTGTCTAGACCTGAACGGTTTCGTTTGCGGCAACGGCTTCAGCTGGCTTGTCGATTGGCGCGGGCTCGATTGAAACGATTTCAACTTCGCCATTCGGCAGCATGACAGATTCGCCTGTCTTCTTCCCGAGCAACGCCTGACCAATTGCGGTTTGATACGAAATGATCTGACGGTCCGGATCCCCGTCCCAAGCGCCAAGAATGGTGAACGTTTCCTGCTTTTGTGAATTCTTATCCCGCACCGTGACGATAGTGCCGATCGAAACCCGGGACGTGTCAGGATTTTCAAATGACGTTCCCCGCGCCTGTTGCAAATCCCGTTCGAGATCCGACCTGCGCCGAACCAGGACGGCCTGCATCTGTTTGGCCGCCTTGTACTCAAAATTTTCTTTAAGATCGCCATACGACCGCGCGATTTGAATCTCTTTCGTGTTCTCGGGAATCTTTTTCTTCACGAGATCCTCGTATTCAATCTTGCGCCTTTCCAAGCTGCTCCATGAGACAACCAAAGGCGCCGCTTTCTCCTGGGCCTGCGCGCCCGCGATCATGCTTTCAAGATCCGGGAAAACTTTCACCAGGCGCGCCAGTAGCGAACGCTTGGTCAGTTCGTCAAACAGTGGACTTAATTGCAGTCGACGCATCGCGTCACGGGCCAGGCCAACATCGGCATGGGCGAAAATGTCTGCGATCAATTGCCGATCGTCCGCCAGCCAGCGTTGCAATTTGCTCGCCCGGCCCGGGGCCGAATGTTTTTCGCGTTCCAAGGCCGACAAAATCGCGGTGAGTAGCTCGGGATTAATCAGTTCCGGCCAATCTTTGCGCTCCATGCATAGCCAAACCAGCATTTCGCTGGTGGCGGAATGCTCGCGGATGCTGCGTTCCAGCATTTTCTCGACTTCACCATTTTTTCCCGCCTCGCGAAACACGTGCGGAATCTGAGCGACCATTCGGCCATGGGTTGTTTGCATCAACTGCAACGCCCGCGCGCTCCAGCGATCTCCCAATGCAGTCGGAAGATTTTGGAGAACGCGCTTCTCCTTCGCCGCGGACAATTTCGGCAGCAAAATCACCAGGCGTTTCTCCTCCTCGACGATCAGCTTGGCCAGGGTGAGGCCGATATGGGTCGTTTTTAGTTGCGGAAACCGCTGCAGCAAATCGTCGCGCATCAAAATCAGCTCGAAAGTCAGCTCGGGATGAATCTTTTGATTCCGGGTCGCTACGTTTTCGATCGTTGTTACGACCGGTTGCAATTGCTTCTCCGGTTCCTTGAACTGTTCCTGAAATTTCAAAATCTGCTCGAGTGCCGCAATCTGCTGCTTTGGCTGACGGGAATTGTTGAACGCCACGATCAATTCGTCGGCCTGTGACACGCCCTCAGCCCGGAGCTGCACCGGCTCCGTTTTTTTCGCAGGGATCGAAAACGTGCCGCTGGTCTTCATTTGTTTACGGGCTGAGTCCCACCACTTCTTCCATTCGGACTCGGTGAAGAGGTCGGGCACCATCCAATCGCTGATTTGTTGCGCAGTCGCCTTTCCGTTGAGGCTGTCCAGAATGTTCCGGACCACGGAAACCGGGTCGTCTTTGGCGAGCTTTTTTGTCCCGGCGAGGTCCTTCGCCTTTCTGGCCAAAAAGTGCTCCGACGGGATGACTTCGAGATTTTCGGCAGCGTATTGCAGCTGCATGGCGTGACCCTTTTTGCCGGTGAAATCGATCAAAATCTGATTGAGAAGGAGGTTCCACTCGGCAACCCGGCCAAACCCCCAGCTCTTGTGCAGACAAAAAGTTCCCGGCTTCAGCTGTTCAAGTTTCTCTGCCCCCTTCGACGTAAGCTTTCCTGATTCGACCAACTTCTCAATCTCGGCATCCATGCGTCGGACAAACTACGATGATGAAGCGATGCCGCAAGCCTGCGCAAAGTAATGATTGCCGGACAGCGTCTTGCGTGAAAATCTACGCGCGGTGTCTCACACAAGTATTTGGTTCTGGCTGGCTTTCAACGCCGGGGTGCTGGTCGCGCTAACGGTCGACCTTGTCCAATTCAAGCACCGCGGCCGTGAGCTGAGCATGAGAGCGGCCTCTCAGCGCACCGTCATCTGGATCGTTCTCTCTCTGTTGTTCAACTTGCTGGTCTGGAAAATCCGCGGGCCGGAAAAGGCGCTCGAATTTCTCACCGGTTACGTGATCGAGTATTCGCTCAGCGTCGACAACATCTTTGTCTTCGTGCTGATTTTTGCCTATTTCCGGGTCCCGCCAATGGCCCAACACCGCGCCCTGGTTTGGGGAATCGTCGGCGCGCTGGTTATGCGCGGGGTCATGATCTTCCTCGGCGTGGCGCTGGTCGAACGGTTCGACTTCATCCTGTATTTCTTCGGCGCCTTTCTGCTGGTCAGCGCCGCGCGAATGTTTTTCGGCAAACAGGAGCCAAGCGATTTTGGAAAGAGCTGGGTGATGCGCTGCTGCAATTGGGCAATTCCGGTCACGCCGGTTTTTCACGACGAACACTTTAAGGCCAAAGTAAATGGAACCTGGATGCTTACCCCGCTGGCATTGGCGTTGATCGTCATCGACATCATGGATCTGGTTTTCGCCGTCGATTCAATCCCGGCCGTCTTCGCCATTACCCGGGACACCTTCATCATCTACACCTCGAATATTTGCGCGATCCTTGGCCTGCGATCGCTCTACTTCTTGCTCGCGAAAATGGTCGACCGCTTTATTTACCTGAAGAGCGGCCTGGCCATCGTGCTCGCGTTTGTCGGCGCCAAAATGCTGTTGCGCGATGCGTTCGAAATCCCAACCCTTCTTTCTCTCGGCATCGTCATCTCGGTCCTGGCCGCGACCATTTTCATTTCGATGATCGCCACCCGGCGCGCTAATTCGGCCGCGGCCCGGATCGATCAGTGAGCGCATCGAATTTGCAGGAAGCGCATCTCGCTCGGCGGCTCGGGTTGTTCGACACGACGATGCTCGTCATGGGCGGAATTATCGGCTCCGGGATTTTCATCAATCCCTACGTCGTCGCTCAACAGGTTCCATCGGCAATTTTGATTTTAGGTGCGTGGGCGTTTGGCGGGTTGATCGCAATTCTCGGCGCGTTCATTTACGCGGAGCTTTCCGCCCAAACGTCCACCAGCGGTGGCCAGTACGTTTATTTGCGCGACGCGTTTCATCCTGGGCTCGCTTTCGTTTACGGCTGGGCGTTGTTGCTGGTAATTCAAAGCGGCGGGATGGCGGCGGTCGCCGTTACATTTGCCAAATACGTTTGCGTTCTCGGAAAAATTAACGCTGGCGAGCAGATTGCGGCCTTGCTCGCAGCTTTGGCGATTCTTGCGCTGACAATCGTTAATTGTCTCGGTGTTCGCGCGGGTAGCACGACGCAAAATCTTTTCATGATTTTGAAGCTGCTCGCGATCGGCGTGCTGGTGGGATTTGGACTTACAGTTGGCCGCGCGCTGCAACCCCATGGCCTGGCATCGGCCACTTCGCCTCCGACGCTCTGGAATTCACTGACCGCGTTCGGCGCCGCGCTGATCCCGGTTCAATTCGCCTACGGCGGCTGGCAAACCTCCTGTTTTGTGGCGGGCGAAGTTCGCGACCCAAAAAGGAACCTTCCGCGCGGCTTATTGTTCGGAGTGCTAGGCGTGATCGCAGTCTATCTGTTAATCAACTTCGTTTGCGTTCGGGCGCTCGGTCCACGCGGCCTCGCTGAAACCCGCACTCCGGCGTCGGCCGTCATGCAATTGGCTTTTGGTAGAACGGAGCAAAAATCATTGCAGCCGGCATCGCCGTTTCGACCGTCGGCTTTTTAAGCCAAAGCATGCTGACCGCGCCGCGGGTTTATTTCGCCATGGCCGAGGACGGACTTTTCTTCTCCAGTCTTGCGAAATTGAACCGGGCGCGAGTTCCTGCTCTTGCCATCGCACTTCAAGGCGCGGTAGCGATCGTGATCACGCTGTCAGGGCGCTACGAACAAATCCTCAACTACGTGACTTGCGTGGACGTGATCTTCTTCGCGTTGACCGCGGCGACCGTGTTCGTTTTCAGAAGTCGCGCATGGCGTCGGCCTCCAGCGGTCGATCATCGCCAGCACGGCGACTCTAACATCGCGCTCGGAGAGCACGATCCACCTCAGGCCACATTTCGGATCCCGGGCCACCCATTCACCACGTTGTTTTTTATCGCAGCTTGTTGCGGCGTAGCGTTCAGCACGTTTTACCGGTATCCGCAGAACGGCGCAATCGGAGTGGGAATTATGCTGACAGGAATTCCGGTTTATTTGTTTTGGAGAAATCGCAAATGAACTCAGGCAAGCAATCAGCCTTCATGAATTGGGCCAAGACTCGCCCACCCGTGAAATACGATCTCGCCCTGAGCGGCATCCTGAATCTGCCAATCACCGAGTTCGAATTTGATCCACGCGAATTGGAACTACATGGACCGAACGCTTATGGCTACACGCCTTTGGTCGAAGCGCTCGCGACGCATCGGCGCGTCGCGCCGGAAAATGTCGTCACGGTTTCAGGCGGCACCTCGATGGCGAACCATCTGGCCATGGCTGCCTTAATCGAACATGGCGACGACGTTTTGATCGAACAACCAACTTACGATCCCCTCCTCTCTGTCGCCCAATATTTAGGCGCCAAGGTTAACCGGTTTCCCCGCCGTTTCGAAGATGGATTCAAAATCGATCTCGGCGCGTTGGAAAAACAAATGTCGAACCGCACGCGATTGATTGTGCTGACAAACTTGCACAACCCGAGCAGCGTTTTGGTTGACCAACAAACCTTGCGACACATCGGCGAGCTGGCTCGCAACGTCGGCGCGCGCGTGCTGGTCGACGAAGTTTATCTGGAAGCGCTTTTCGAAAACGCTCCACCGCCTGCGATTTCTTTGGGGCCTGAATTCGTCGTGACCAGCAGCCTGACGAAGGGCTACGGATTAAGCGGGCTTCGATGCGGCTGGATTTTAGCCGACGCCACGCTCGCCGAAAAGATCCGACGGCTGGACGACATTTTCGGCGCGAGCGCTGCAATCTTGATGGAACAGCTCAGCGTGAGGGCAATCGCTCAGCTTCCGAAGATCTCCGCCCGCGCGAAATTAATTTTGGAAACAAACCGCCGCCGACTGACCGATTTCTTGCGAACACGAACAGACCTCGAAGCCGTACCGAACAACATTGGAACAACTTCGTTTCCGCGATTGCCGAATGTCGACGTCGACAAATTCTGTGAATTGCTAATCGCCAAATACGATACCTCCGTGGTCCCCGGCCGATTTTTTGAATCGCCGCAGCACGTTCGAATTGGACTTTGCTGCGAACCCGAGAAGTTTGCCGAAGGAATATCCCGCTTGGCCAGCGCCTTGGAAGAGCTGGAAAAGTAATCAGCTGCTCTTGCTGGTAACTTCGGCGAGGACGCTTCGCAGCTCCTGGAAATCCACCGGCTTGGTGAGATGAAAATCGAATCCGGCTCGTTTGCTGCGGGCGATATCTTCATCCATGCCGAAGCCGGTCAGGGCGATGCCTTTGACTGCCTGGCTCTGTTTGGCCGCCGCGATGACATCGTAACCGCTTCCGTCGGGAAGGCCGATGTCGCTCAATATCACATCGAGAGTCTTTGAACTTAAAATTTCCAAGGCATCGCGAGTGGATTCGGCGACGGAAATGTCATGACCGAAATGTTGCAGCAACCGCGCGATGGTCCGGCGGGTATCGCCATGATCTTCGACAAGCAAAATGCGCAACGCCTTGTTTGGTTTGGTCGGGACCCGTGCCTTTACACCGCTCTTTCCGATACGCGAAGGCAGCACCGCCAATGAAACTTTGACCGTCGTGCCGAAACTGCGCCCGCGGCTGTCGACTGAAATCTCACCGTCATGGAGATCTACAATGTACCGCGAAATGGCGAGACCCAGCCCAAGACCGCCAAATTGCCGGGTGATGGAAGGATCAGCCTGTTCGAATGGTTCAAACAGCGACCGGATTTTTTCGGGATCAATACCAATCCCACTGTCGGTGATCTCGAAAAGAAAGCGCGACCGGTCAGTATTCGTCGTGCGAATGTCGATTTTGCCGCCGCGAGGCGTGAATTTGACGGCGTTATTAATTACGTTCCAAAAGACCTGCTGGATCCGGACCGGATCGGCCCAAACAAAATGTTCTTTCGCGGTGAACTCCGTCGTCACTTCCAGTCCTTTGGAAATAATATCGGCATGCGCAATCTCGAGCGCATCACGGATGAGGGCATGGGCGTCAGCCCGATTAAAATGCAACTCAAGTTTTCCGCGGACCACCCGGGTGAGATCGAGTAAATCATCGATTAATCGCGCTTGGAGTTGAACGTTGCGCTGGATGGTATCGATCTCGGAAGCGAACTCCACCGGCATACGTTTTGATTGGGTGGCGAGAAAACTGGCTGCGGCCAAGGCAGGCGTTAACGGCGTTCGCAACTCATGACTGAGCGCCGCCAAAAAATGATCTTTGGCTTTGCTGGCCTGTTCCGCTGCCAATTTCGCCGCTTCAACTTCGCGCGCGCGCATCTGGGAGGTGATGTCCCTTGTGACCTTCGAAAATCCGCGAAGCTGATGATTTTCATCCCACAGCGCTGTCAAGACCACTTCGGCGTGAAAGGTCGAACCATCTTTTCGGACCCGCAGGCCGACATCACGAATGTGTCCCTGCTCGCGCGCCAGCCGCAAATTATGGTCTGGTTTTTTGGCCGCGACATCGTCGGCGGTGTAGAAACACGCGAAATTTTTTCCGATAATTTCCGCGGCGGTATAGCCCTTGATTTTCTCGGCCCCGGAATTCCAGGTTGTGACAACCCCGATTGGGTTCAGCATGTAGATCGCGTATTCTTCAACGCTTTCTACGAGGAGGCGGAATTGTTCCTCGCTCGCGTGCAATTTTTCGTGTGGGCGACTTTTCCCCGGTTTGTCGGGGCCGCTGCTTGTTCTGCCTCTACTCATGCCAGTATTCAGCTTAACCCTTCACCTAAGCCTAATCGTCGCAAGCTGGCAGACCGCGCGTCAAAAACCAGCCGGTTTGTCTCGACGAGATGCAGTCTGCGCGTCAGCCCACCTTCGAGTGGTGAAAAGTTTGAAAACACAAACGTTCGACGCCTTCTATGGCGAAGTTACTCAATGATGTAACCTGATTTGAGTTCTGAAAGCGGAATCGGGTTTCCTATGAGCTAAAGCCTGTTGGGGGAGGCGTTTAGATCCACGAACGGCCCGAGCGGCACGATCCGCGTTGGGTTAATTTCGTCGTGCGTCATATAATAGTGACGCTTGATATGGTCGATGCTCACGGTCTCGGCGACGCCCGGCTGCTGATAAAGATCGAGCATGTAGCCGTGCAAATTGGGATAATCAGCGACGCGCCGCAGATTGCATTTGAAATGGCCGTGATAGACGACGTCGAAGCGGATCAGCGTGCAAAATAGTCGCCAGTCGGCTTCCACAATTCGATTGCCGAACAAGTAGCGGCGGGTCCCGAGGCGCTTTTCCATTTCGTCGAGGGCATCAAACAATCGTTGGCAGGCGCGTTCGTACGGTTTCTGTCGAATTGCGAACCCCGCGCGATACACACCGTTGTTGATGTTCTCATAAAGGAACTCCGAAATCTTGGCGTGCTCGGCTTCAATATCTTTCGGAAAAAAATCAACGCTCTTGTTGGCTGCGAATTCGTTGAACGCGCTGTTGAACATCGGGCAAATGTCGTCCTCGCAATTGTTAACGATCCGTTTCGTTTCTTTGTCCCACAAAACGGGAACGGTCACGCGCCCATTGAAGCCTGGATCGGTCGCGAGATAAGCCTCGCTCAAGTAACGAAAACCGTTGATCGGATCGGTCGATTCAAAATCGTCCAGATTGGTCAACGGATTTCCGGGCTTGGTGCGATCCGGATCGCGAAATGCCCAACCGTGCTCATCACGAAAAGGATCGACGACTGTCATCCCAACTGCCTGAACCAGGCCCTTGAGCTTTCGAAGAATGATCGTGCGACTGGCCCACGGGCAGGCAAGCGAAACGTAAAGATGATAGCGCCCGGCCGCCGCCGGATATGGCGTCGATCCGTCACTGGAGATCCAATCGCGGAACGCATCTTCCTGGCGTTGAAATTCGCCGGTTGAACTTTGTTCGGATGGATGATGCGATGAAGCCATCGAAAGTGGAAAGCAGAAGGTAAAGGTAGAAAGTAGAAATCTTAGCTCAATGCACGCACTCGTCACTCCTCACTCGTCACTGATTTTAGCACAGCCCGTATTCGTAATTACGCAGCCTCGCGGCGAGTCGCAATCAGATAGACTCGAAATTGCGGTTGCAATTTTTCGGAGCTAAGCCGAGCGTCGCCTATCGCGAGCCAGACACCCACCCCTGACGACGACGGGTTGCGCGTGGTTCAACGGTCTGAACCACATTCTGAAGTTATCTACGCCGATTCGATTCAGGCTGAGCAACAAACTACCCGTGAAATCGAGGCCGAGGAATCGTCGTCCGGAAAACGTTTTATCATCGTGCTTCTAATTCTGTTTGGACTCGCTGCTTTCGCGGGCGGCTCCGTTTATTGGTATCAAACCCGCCACTTTCCAGTTGTTGTCACAATCACTCCGCCGGACCGGCCTTTGCATCCCGATCCTTTGGGAGATCGGGGAGCGCTCGTGCCGATCAGTCCCGATATGTTGCATGTGACTTCCATCGCCATGGGAAAGCCGCGATTGACCATCGTGAATGGAAAACGCTTGGCCGAAGAAGACTGGCTGGTTGTGAAAACGCCTAACGGTGAAGCCAGCGTTCGAGTCGTTTCGATCGCGGACGGACAAGTCCGATTCAAGCACGGCGGCGAAACAATCGACGCGCACTTGCAGGCTGTTCAAAGCCCGGCTCCGCACTGATTCGCGCTACTGAACCGCCAACGGTTCCGGCGTTTCGCCGCGCGCCGGCTCGTCATGAGGATGAAAGTGCGCGCTCCGCATAAACGGAACCCGGTCGAGCACATGTTCCTGGAACCATTCGAGCCAGAGATAAATCACCGGCGTTACGAACAAGGTGATCATTTGCGAAAAAATCAGATCCGCCGACAATAACCAGGCCCAAGCGGACGTCGTGACGATGCATCCTGGCCAAATCCAAGCGCGAGTGGAATTGCGCCCATCAACGCGGCCAGAGTCGTCATCATGATCGGGCGAAAACGTTCGACACTCGCTTCGTGAATCGCCGAGCGCAGGTCCCAGCCTTCGTCGATTCGTTGCAACGCAAAATCGACCACCATGATTCCGTTTTTCTTCACGATGCCGAGCAACAGAAACAGACCGATCACGCTGTAGAGCGACAAAGTTGAATGCAAAAATCCAGAGAGTCGCCAGACCGCCAACTACTGCAGGCACGATCGCCGGAAACAAGACCGTGATCGGATGGACGTAACTCTCGTAAAGAATTCCGAGGATCACATACATGACGAAGATCGCGCCGATCAAAAGCAATGGCAGCGCCTGAAACAATTGGCGGAAGACAAGCGCTTCGCCCTGGAAGGTGGATTGCACGCTCGGCAGGTCGCTGATGCACTTGGGCGAATGAGTCTTCGATGAACTTCGTCGCGTCGCCGATGGCCTCGCCCGGCAGCAAATTGAAATTGATCGTAACGCTGGTGAACTGATCGAAATGATTCACTGCTTGCGGACCGACAACTTGCTTTGTCGATGTTACAGCGCGCAGCGGAACGAGATCGTGAAGCCGTTCCGGTACGGTCGTGATGCTGCCGCCGATCCGATTGCGCGCCGCCGCCGTTGTTGTTGCTGCGCACATACAGATTGTTGAGATCGCCGGCGTAGCGCGCTCGTTGTCTTTTACTTCGAGGATGACCTGATATTGATCGTCCGGCTGCTTGATCAAATAGACGTAGTTCTGCGAATAAGCGTTCTTTAACAAACTTTGAATCGCGGAAGTGGAAACGCCGTAGGTCGCGGCGCGCTCGCGGTCGATGTTAATCGTCAGGTTCGGCGTGCTGTTGTAATAATCGGAACGCACCGATGCGAATCCTTTGAAGTGTGCGCAGCTTCGCCATCAATTGATCGGCGGCCTTGTAAACGTCTTCCGGAACGATCCCGCTGATAGTGTAGGCGTATTGGCCTTGAGTCTGATTGGTCGCGCCGACGTTGATTTGCAAAACCGGGCTCGGCGAGATCACCGCGGTGAGTCCAGGAATGGTGCTGATCGATTTTTGCAGTCGCAACAAACATTGCTCGATTGGATCGCGTTCCTCGCGTGGTTTGAAAACAAGAAATACGATTCCCTGCGACAGATGCGGTTCGCGAGCCGAGCCGGCATTGCGTAAAAAATTGTGCAACACTCGGTTCGGCTTCGATTTTCTCGTTCACCATGTTTTTGAAATGCGCGCATCTGCGCCGGCGAGGTGCCTTCCTGCGCGATGAAAACGCCGCGGGCGAAACCGCTGTCGCCCACCGGAAGAAGCGTGAACGGCAAATGGGTGAAGAAAAACAAAAGGCCGACGATACAGGCGAGCAGGATCGGGACCGTCAGATAGGCGCGATCGAGAAAATTATCGAGCGCACGGCCGTACGCACGCGATCACGCGCTTGATGAAATCGCCGGTCCACACGTTCCATTCGCGCCCGTTTGTGGCCGGCGCGCCGTTCTCCGAGAATACGCGCGCACATCAACGGCGTCAGGGTCAGCGAAACCAACCCGGACGCGAGGATCGCCACGATGATCGTGATTGAGAATTCCTGAAAGATGCGGCCGAGCAGTCCCGGCAAGAAATACTAGCGGAATGAAAACCGCTGCCAGCGAAAGCGTCATCGACAAGATCGTGAACGAAATTTCGCCGGCGCGTGTTGTACGCGGCTTTGAGGATCGATTCGCCGTGCTCGGCCCGACGGATGACGTTTTCCAAAAACACGATCGCGTCATCGACCAGGAATCCAATCGCAAGCGTCAACGCCATCAACGTCAGGTTGTTGATCGAGAATCCGAGCATGTACATCACGGCGAACGTGAGCAGCAGCGACAGCGGCAACGCGACCGCCGGAATCAGCGTGTCGGTGGCGCGGCCGAGAAAAACGTAAATCACCATCACCACCAGGACGAACGCGATGAGCAGTGTCAGCGCGCACATCGTGAACGGAATTCACGATCGTTTGCGATCGATCGA
Source organism: uncultured Verrucomicrobiae bacterium (assembly GCA_963800015.1). GTDB lineage: Bacteria > Verrucomicrobiota > Verrucomicrobiia > Chthoniobacterales > UBA10450 > AV40. Next base: position 275,226 of record CAWCZE010000002.1, read on the forward strand.
ATACCGGGATGAACGTGATCGATCCGGGCAAACTCGCGCGCAACTCCGGAAAGAGCGCTTTGACCGAATTCGCAACTTCGACAGCGTTCGCTCCCGCCTGCCGCGAAACCGCGAGCACAACGATCGAGCCCGGCGGATTTAAATCCGCGCACCCAAAAGAACGCGAGAGTGCGCTCGTCCTGCACACTTTGCTTCACTTCGGCGATGTCGCGCAAATAAACCGGCGAATTGTCTTTGTTCCGCGCGACGATCAGATTGCGATAACCTTCGGCCTGGTCGATCTGGCCGTTCGGTTGCAAAACAAAGGTCTGATGCGCTCCGTCGAATTGTCCTGCGCCGGAATAAACCGTTCCCGCTTTGATCGCGCTCGCGAGATCGTCCATCGTCAATCCGCGCGCAGCCAGCGCCGCCGGGTCGGCTTTGATTCGGATCGCGCCTTGCACTCCGTAGATGTTGACCTGCGAAACGCCAGGCAGAATCGACATCCGCTGAGCCACAACGGTCGACGCGTACTTATATAGATCGCCGTCGGTCAGCGTGTCGGACATGAATCCGACCAGATAAACCGCCTGATCGTTCGGGATTCGTTTTGCTGAAAGTCGGCGGGCTCGGCAGATCGATCGGCAATTTTCCGGTCGCGCGCTGGATCGCAGCCTGCACATCCGTCGCCGCGTCGGTGATGCTTTTGCTCAGAACAAATTGCAGAGTGAGCGAAGTGTTGCTCTGCGTGCTCGAGCTGGTGATGATGTCGAGTCCGGGAATTTGCAGGAATTGTTTTTCCAGCGGCGTCGCGATGTTGTTCGCCATCGTCACCGGATCCGCTCCGGGATACGCACAGCTCACTTGAATGATCGGATAATCGACCGCCGGCAGATCGTTAACCGCCAGTTTGCTGTAAGTCGCAATGCCCGCGACGATCACAGACAGGGTCAACAACACCGTCATCACCGGCCGGCGAATGAACGGCCCGGAAAGTCCAGTGCCTTTGACTGGAACTAGCTTGGGCGAGTGCGGCGTGTTCTCGTCGAGTTGATCCCGACGCGATTACGATCTCGCGCTTCGCGCTCGCCGTTTTCCGCCCCATCGTGTTCGTCGAACTCGTCCATCGACAGAAATTACGTTTGCGCTTTTTGAGTCCGCTGAATTTCCGTCGCTCGCCGTTTGCGTGGATTCGTAGGGCTTGGGATCAACTCTTGTTTCCGGGAGCGAGCGCGAGCTGGCCGGTGACAACAACAGTTTCGTCCGCCTCAATTCCGCTTTCCACAACCGTCAGTCGCCGTCCTGACGTTGGCCGGGTTTTACCGGACGCAGATCGACCGTGTTGTCCTGTTTAACTACGAAAACAAACGGGCCGCCCTGGCTGATCTGCACCGCCTGGACCGGCACCAGTTTTGCGTCCTTGAGCGTATCGAGGATAAAACGAACCCGAACAAATTCCGACGGCCACAACGCGCGATCGGGATTTGGAGTGACGGCGCGGGCTTTCACGGTGCCGGAGCCCGGCTGCACGGCATTATCGATAAAATATAAATCGCCGATGCGCGGCGCTATTTTGTCGTCAGGCGACCACGTCTGCACTTTCACATTCGGGTCCGCCGAGATATTTCCGCACCAGGGCCAGATCCGTCTCAGCTACAGTGAAGTCGGTGTAAATCGGGTCGAGTCCTTGAATCGTGACCAGCGACGGGCTCGACGGACCGACCAGATTCCCGATGTCCACGTTACGCAATCCAACCCGTCCGTTGATCGGCGATTTGATGTAACAGTAATCGAGATTCACTTGCGCAGCTTCGGCGGCGGCCTGCGATTTCTGCGCGTTCGCCACCGCGGTGTCGTAATCCTGCGCAGCGTTCACACCCTTGGCCCGCAAATCCGCCTGACGTTTCAGCGTTCACCTGATCCAACGCGGCCTGCGCTTTCGCCTGATCGAGCGCGGCTTGATACGGAGCCGGATCAATCGTGAACAGCAGATCGCCTTTTTTTACCTCGGCGCCGTCTTGAAAATGGCGCGCGAGAATTTTGCCGCTGACCTGCGCCTGAACCTGCACTGTCTCATAGGCGGCGCAGGTCCCGATTTCATCCAGATAAAGCGGAACGTCTTTACTGATCACCTGCGTAACCAAAGCGGGCCGCACAGGAGGTTGGTTCGCCTTCGATTTTTCGACACCGCGCTGAAGGGTCCGCGCGACTGCGAATGCGGCGAGCACCACGAAAAGCAAAACCGCCCATCGCGGAACTCTCGATCTCTTATCGCGGACCGCTCTCACCCGATTCCTTTCCTGAACCTCGGACGCTGCTCCATTTCCAGAATCTAAACGAACTGCCATCTTAGCTTTGCCTCTTGTTTCGTTGTGAAACTCGAGCTGGGACGTGTTTGCCATTTCCATTCCCGCCCGCCTTCTCCGCTTTTTGCCGGATGCGATCCAGCACGCGGATGCAGGTCTGCAAATCGGTTGGTGAAATCTCATCCAACAATTCGTGACGAAGTTTGAACGCCGCAGTGTTGATTTGTTCAATGACCCGTTCGGCGCGTCGCGTCAGATGCACAGTCTTGCAACGGCGGTCGTGCGACGAATTTTTTCGCGCAACCCAGCGGTCATCCTCCAGACGATGCAATAATGTGACCAGACTCGGTTCTTCAATGCCGAGATGGGACGCAATTTCAGCCTGAGTCAATGGTCCGGGGGCCAACGATAATCGCAGCAAAGTCCGCCATTTAGCCTGACTTAATCCCATCGGCCTGAGGCGTTCATCGAACTTCAGTCGCCAGGCCCGGGCGTGCCTCGTGCGAGAAGCGGCCCGAATTGCGTCACATATCGCTTCACGGAGTGGAAATCGTTAGCTTGCTAACTAATTCCAATTCCCAAGCAGTGTCAATGCCACGCCGGCCTAGATCCTCCGATGGTAGGGCGAGACTCCGTCGAGCCGTCATCTCACGGCCAGGTGCGGCGGCTCGACAGAGTCTCGCCCTACCATCATTCGATCTTGAGCAACAAAATCGATTCTTTCCGATAATCGGTGCTCGCATGATCCGCGTGCGGCATGTCGCGGCGCCCAGCGATTGCTTTCCAGCGTCTCCTGTTCCCGTTCCGGCCGCACCAAAAGATAAGTCGCATCCATCGGCACTTCATCAATGTCGCTCGCGTAAACGAGATTCGATCGCATATAAAAAAAGATCGGCTGATAATTCGGATCCAGCGCGTAAACGGTTGCACCCTGCGGAATGTTCGATTCGACCTGAGCGGCGAGGCGTTTGATTCGCTGCCGCTGATGCATTTTAGGCACAACGGCGATCGCGTAGGTCCACATCGCAACGCACGCGACAATGACAATCACGATGATGGTGCGGCGGCGTGCGCCGAACGAAAATGATTTCGCGCCGAGCCATTGCGGCCATCGCAAATTCTGCTGGGTCAACGTCATTGCCAGTAACCAGATTGCCGGAACAATTGCCGGCATCGCGTACCGCGGAATTGCGCCCGGCACGAGATTCACAATGACAAACGGAACCACTGCGCCCCAAGCCAGTCCGCGCGCCAGCCGTCGATCGTTCTCGTCAACAAAATCCGCGAACCGGACAAGCGGCAGAAAAATTGCCCACGGCAACAAATAAAGAACGCCGTGAGGAATGTTGAAAATCCAGCGGCCAAATTCGAAATCGGTCCCGCGAAGCCGTCCGGTAAATTGTTGCGACCATTTCGTCGTCGCAGTCGCCTGGTTGGTCGCGTGCACAAACGGAATCGCCCAGGCTGCGAAAATTCCGACCATGATCAAGATGCCGGCAAGATGTGCGGGATGGAAACAATGCGCGCCAATTTCGCTGCTGCCAAATCACCGCGATCACGACTCCGTAAAAAAACACGAGATGAACCGGACCTTTTGCGAGGCAGCCGAGTCCGAGAAAAACGAACGGCACAGTCCAGAGCAGCCAGGGCGATTTCTTTTGCAGCCACCAGCTCAACCAGAAAACAATTGCGAGCGCACAAAGCGAAACGTAGAGCGCTTCGATTTCGACCAATCTTCCCTTCTCGATGATGCCGGCATTAATCAGCCACATCAGACGCGGCGATCAGCGATCCGCGCTCACCGAGACTCGAGCGCGCAACGGTCACAAATGCAATTGCGACCAGCAGAACGCAAAACACGGACGGCGCGCGAGCAGTCCATTCGTTCTGGATCGCCGAAAATTTTAAATGAGGCTGCGACCAGCCAGTTAATCAGCGGCGGCTTACGAAAGTAAGTTTCGCCGCCAACCTGCGGCACGAGATAGTTCCCGGTTTGCAGCATCGTGATCCCCGGCAAAATTCGGCGACCTTCCTCGCCTTTGATCGCCAAAGAGCCCAAGGCGGGCAGGTAAAGCGCAGCCCAAACCAGCAGGACGATCAGCAGGTTTCTGATTTGCGAACGTCACAAGGCTGCAATGTTGAACGCTCCGCTGGAACGGTTCAACCCCACAGCTTGACGGTGCCAGCCCTGAAGGTAGATTCATGACCTAGTCCGCGCCGGAAGGAGTGGGAAAGGTTGTCCCACTCTTTTTCGTCTGCGGACTGGATGTTTTATGAACGCGGAAATAGCAGCAATGCTGGATTACATGGAGCGGGAGCGCGGAATCAAACGCGAAACCCTGCTCGAGGCACTTTCCACGGCCCTGCTCTCCGCGTCAAAGAAGAGCGTAGGCGCCGCCCGGGATCTGCGGATCGACATCGATCCAAAGACCTGCGACATCCGCGCGCTCGCGAATTTGATCGTCGTTGAGGACTGTGACCAATCCCCAGGACGAGATTTCAATCAATCGGGCCCGCAAGCTCAAACCGGACGCGAAAGTCGGCGACACCGTCGAAGTGGAAGTCACGCCGAAGAATTTTGGACGCATCGCCGCCCAGACCGCCAAGCAGGCGATGATGCAGCGCATCCGCCAGGTCGAGAAGGAAATGATTTACGAGGAGTTCAAAGATCGCGCCGGCGAAATCGTCAGCGGCACGGTCCGGCGGTTCGATCGCTCCGACGTGATCCTCGATCTCGGAAAGTTCGAAGCCATCATGCCGCAACGCGAGCGTGTCGTGGTTGAAGATTACAACGTCGGCGATCGCCTTCGCGCCTACGTCGTCGCGGTGGAAAACGGTTTGCGCGGACCGGAGATCATCGTTTCGCGCAGTCATCCGAATTTCGTGCGTCGCCTTTTCGAGTTGGAAGTGAGCGAGATTGCCGATGGAACGGTTGAAATTCGCGGGATCGCGCGCGAAGCAGGTTATCGCACAAAAATCGCCGTCTGGAGCGCGAACGAAAAAGTCGATCCAGTTGGCGCGTGCGTTGGGATGCGCGGTTCGCGCGTGAAAAACATTGTGCGCGAGCTGAACAACGAAAAGGTCGACATCATTCGGTGGAGCTCCGACCCGAAGGACTTCGTCCTCGAAGCGTTGAAGCCGGCGAAGGTCAAAGCCATTGCCTTCGATCCGGAAAAGAAGAGCGCGCAGATTTCGGTGGATGAAGATCAGCTTTCGCTCGCGATCGGGAAAAAAGGGCAGAACGCGCGTCTGACTTCGCGATTGACCGGCTGGGAAATCAACATCGACAAAGACACGTCGGCTACGACAGCGGTCGAACAGAAAGTCGCTCAAGCAGCGCAGGCGTTGGCAAAATCGCTGCCGATTACGGACGAGCAGTCAGTCACGTTAGTAAAATCAGGATTTACGAATCTGGAAGGCTTGCATGCCGCCGACGTTCAGGATTTGGTAGATATTCTCGGCGTGGACGAAGCGAAGGCTCAGGAGATTCACGATGCCATCCATAAACAGGATGCGAAACAAGAAGCGGGCTCGGCTCAACCAGGTTGAGCCATGAACAAATTTTTAAATGGCAACAAAATCGAAACCGGCAGCAAAGAAACCTGCAGCGCGAAAGCCTGCGACTCACAAACCTGTTGCGGTTGCGCATAAGCACGCCATTGCCAAAAAGAAAGTAGAGCCGCGCTCCAAAACCGGCGCCCGCGCCCCGCCAAACCAGCTTCTCATTCGGCAACTCCGCAGCCGAAACCAGCGACACCGCCTCGTCCGGCGGCTCCAAGCGTTTCGCTGATCGACAAGAAGCAGCCGGAGAGGAAAGCCGCGGACGGCGAACTTAAAAAGAAAACGACCGTTCTTCCGCCAATTTCGCGAATTCGCGCGTCACTCGAAACGCCGACTCCGGCACCGCCACCGAAGAAACCGGAACCCGTCCCGGTGCCGGCACCCGTCGAAGCTCCGCAAGCGGAGGAGGCGCCAGCCGAACCGGAAGCGCGGGACGACGGCAAAAAGGTGATCCACATCAAGCCACCGATCATCGTCAAGCAACTTGCGACGGAACTCGGAATCAAACCGCACCAGCTCATCGCCGAGCTGATGACGTTCAACATTTTCGCGAACATCAACCAGACAATCGAGCCAGACATCGCGTCGAAAATTGCGGAAACCCACGGATTCGTTCTCGAAAAAGAGCGCCGCGAAAAAGGCGGCGGCGTTCACAAAGTCGAACAAGTCGTTATCGCGCCGCCGAAACCGGTCATTCAGAAGAAGGAAGAACTAAAACACCGGGCGCCGATCATTACTTTCATGGGTCACGTCGACCACGGAAAGACTTCGTTGATGGACGCGATTCGCAAAACCCGGGTGGCGGCAGGCGAAGCGGGCGGAATTACTCAACACATCGGAGCTTACAGCGTCGATCACAAAGGTCAGAAGATGACGTTCCTCGACACGCCGGGTCACGCCGCGTTTACGGCGATGCGGGCTCGCGGCGCGAACGTCACGGACATTGTTGTTCTCGTTGTCGCCGCCGACGACGGCCTGATGCCGCAAACCATCGAAGCGATCAATCACGCGAAAGCGGCGCCGCACGTCGAAATCATGGTCGCGATCAACAAGATCGATTTACCTGGCGCGAACATCGACAGAGTGAAGAAGCAATTGCAGGACCGCGATCTGACTCCGGAAGATTGGGGCGGCAAGACTATCGTTTGCGAAGTTTCGGCTACTCGCGGCACTGGCATTGATCATTTGCTCGAGATGATGCTGTTGCAGGCCGAAGTGATGGATCTGAAAGCTTCCCCGACCGCAACCCCGCGCGGCACCGTGATTGAAGCGCAAGTGGAAGCCGGCCGCGGACCAACCGCAACCATCATCGTGCAAATGGGCACACTGAAAGTCGGCGAGCCGTTTATCTGCGGCAATTATTCCGGCAAAGTGAAGTCGTTGGTCGACGACAAGGGCAAAGCGAATCAAAGAAGCCGGACCTTCGACGCCGGTAAAAGTTCTTGGATTTACGGGGCTGCCCAACGCGGGAGACGAATTTTTGGTAATGGAATCCGAGCGCGCGGCAAAAACTTTGAGCGACGAGCGCTTGCAGGCCAAGCGCACGGAGAAATTGAGCGTGCCCCAACGCGCCACGCTCGAGACATTGCTCGAAGCCGCCGACGGCAGGAAAACTCTGAAGTTGGTTTTGAAATGTGATACCCAGGGATCAGTTGAGGCGATCACAGGAGCGCTCGGCCAAATCGAAAGCAAAAAAGTCGAGCTGGACATCATTCACGGCGGGGTCGGGCCGGTTTCGGAATCGGACATTTTGCTGGCGAGCGCGTCGAACGCGGTCGTCATCGGATTCAACATCAAAGTCGAAAACATCGCCGTCACTGCCGCCAAACGCGAAGGCGTTCAGATTAAACTTTACAGCATCATTTACGAATTGATCGATCAGATCAAAGACGCGATGGCCGGATTGCTCGATCCGGAGTTCCGCGAAACGATCATCGGTCACGCCGAAGTCAAACAAGTCTTCGAACTGAGCAAAGGCATTGTCGCCGGATGTTTGGTGACCGATGGCCGAATTTCGCGAACTGGGCGCGCGCGCGTGATTCGAAAACGCCAGCCGGTTTACGATGGCGGACTTTCAACACTGCGACGGTTCCAAGACGACGTGAAGGAAGTTCGGAACGGCTTGGAATGCGGAATCAAGCTGGGCGATTTCAGCGAGTATCACGTCGGCGACATCATCGAGTGCTATCAACTCGAAGCGATGGCGCAAAAACTTTGATGGGAATGAAAGGGACTCATGAAACATCGAATGCTGCGCGTCAACGAAGTCGTAAAACGGGAATTGAGCGGAATTATCACGCGCGAAATCAGTTTTGAAGGCGCGCTGGTCAGCGTCAATCACGTCGAAGTTTCACCGGATCTCAAAAGCGCGCAGGTTTTTGTCAGCGTGCTTGGAGCGGAAAGTGGCGAAAGCGTGATGAAAAAACTCGAAGCAATATCGGCCGGCATTTCAATCGGATCTTGCGCGACGAGTCACCATGAAATTCACGCCACACCTTGTCTTTCATCTGGACGACTCGATCAAGCGCGGATCGCGAATCGTCGAAATTTTGCAGCAGATCGACAGCGACGACCCAACCGACGAGTGAGCGCAGCCAAGTTCGAGCAGATCGGCCAGGCGTTGCGCGAAAATCAGAGGTTCGCCGTTCTTAGCCACGTTCGCCCGGATGGGGACGCGCTCGGCAGTCAGCTCGCAGCCGGAATGTCACTCAGAAAACTCGGCAAAGACGTCCGAATTTGGAATGCGGACGGCATGCTCGACAAATACAGTTTTCTCCCGAACTCAGATTTGCTCACCAAACCGCCGGCCGAGCCTGAAGATTTCGATGTTGTTCTCGCCCTCGACACCGCGATTCAAAACCGGCTTGGAAATACCGTCGCGGCGATCAAATCCGCAAAAGTTTGGATCAACATCGATCATCATCCGAGCAATCCGGGTTACGGCGATCTCGTTTACATCAATCCCCATGCGCCGGCGACCGGCGAAATCCTTTTCGAATTGATCAAAAGCCAGAATTTGCCGATCGATCGCGCGATTGCCGAAAATATTTACGTCGCGATTTCAACCGATACCGGTTCGTTTCAATATCCAAACACCACTGCGAGGACCTTCGAGATTGCAGCCGAGCTCGTCCGTATCGGCGTTGACGTCGGCGGAGTCAGTCAGCTCACTTACGAAAATTATCCGCGACGTCGCGTTGAACTGTTGCGCGATCTCCTCGGCACCATGCGATTCGATGCCGATGATCGAGTGGCGAGTTTCAGCCTCAGTCTGGCTTCCGCGAAAAAGCTCGGTGTTTTACCGGAAGACAACGAGGGACTCATCGATCATTTGCGTGCAATCCACGGCGTGATTGTCGCGATATTTCTTGAGGAACTTTCCGATGGCAAAGTGCGCGTGAGCATGCGCTCGAAGAGCGACAAAGTGAATGTCTGCGCGATTTGCGAGAAGTTCGGTGGCGGCGGTCACGTTCTCGCGGCCGGCGCGCGAGTCAAAGGCACCCTCGCCGAAGTGGAAAAGAAAATTCTGGAGGAAACGTGTGACGTCCTTAGCCGCCTCTCCTGACGGCGTTCTGCTGGTTGATAAAGCGGGGGGAATGACGTCGCACGATGTGGTCGCGTTGGTCCGTCGCCAGCTCGGAATAAAAAAAGTGGGGCATTGCGGAACGCTCGACCCACTCGCCACCGGACTGCTTTTGATTACGATTGGCCGCGGAACCAAAGTCCAGGATTTGCTCATGAGCGAAGACAAGGAATATGTCGGCACGCTCACGCTCGGAGCCAGCACCACCACTCAGGATCGTGAAGGTGAAATCGTCGAAGCCAAACCAGTTCCTGATTTGAAGGAACCAGAAATTCGCGCCGCGTTCGACAAGTTCCGCGGAGATTTTTATCAGACGCCGCCGATGGTTTCGGCGAAAAAACATGGCGGCGTGCCGCTCTACAAACTGGCTCGCCAGGGAAAAGTGGTCGAGCGCGAACCGCGTTTCGTTCACGTTTATCGTTACAGCATTGACGGGATTTCACTGCCGGACATCGACTTCAGCGTCCTTTGCAGCAAAGGTTTTTATGTTCGGACTTACGCCCATGACATTGGAGAATTGCTGGGCTGCGGCGCACATTTGAAATCCCTGCGACGAACAAAGTCGGGCCGCTTTAATGTGGAGAATTCGATCACTATCGATCAAATCAGGGAAATGCCGCGCGAGGAAATCGCGAAGCAAATTCTCTCCCTTCCGCAGGTTTCGAGAATGCGCGGAGCATGAAAGAAAATGCGAAACTCGAAATGCGAAACTCGAAACAACGGCAACGTTCGAAATTCGATTTCATTTCACATTTCGCATTTCGCATTTCGCGTTTTCGGTCGTGATGGAAATCCTCCACTCCATCCCGGAATTATCCGGCCTGAATGGGCCGCTTTTTCTCGCCATTGGCGTTTTTGACGGCGTTCATCGCGGACATCAGGCGGTGATTTCAACGTCGGCTGATCACGCCCGGGCTGCGAAAGGGACCCCGGTTGTCGTCACGTTTGATCCACATCCCGAAAAAGTTTTGCGTCCGCAATCGGCTCCGCGTTTGCTCAGCGCAACCCAGCACAAAATCGCGCTGATCCAGGCGCTCGGCGTCCGACATTTGCTCGTCATCAAGTTCGACAAGGAATTTGCCGGGACCGAGCCGGAGAGCTTCGTCGACCAACTGGTCGCCAATTCCAAGCCGCTCCGCGAAATTTGCGTTGGTCACGAATGGTCCTTTGGAAAAAACCGGCGTGGAAATCTCGAACTATTGAAAACGCTCGGTGCGAAATTCAATTTCGGCGTCGTGGGCGTTCCACCGATCAAGGCAAATGATGAGGTGGTCAGCAGCACTGCGATTCGGCAGGCGATTGAGCGCGGCGATTTCGCGCGAGCAGCGGCCATGCTCGGCCGCGAATACACGATCCTCGGGACGGTGACCCACGGCGACAATCTTGGAAAGAAGATCGGATTTCCGACGGCCAATCTCAGCGCCCACAACGAGCAGTTTCCTCCGGACGGGGTCTACGCCGCGACCGCGCGAATGACTGACGGAGTGTATCGCGGCGTGGTAAATCTCGGCGTTCGGCCGACGGTCACGAAAGAAAAATCCGAACGCGTGCTGGAGATGCACTTGTTCGATTTCGACAGGGACATTTACGGCCGGGATATCGAAGTTCGATTCGTTAAATTTCTTCGGCCGGAATCAAAATTCGAAAACGTAGAAGCGCTGGCGGCGCAGATCGCCCGCGATGTCGAGCAGGCGCGCGCGTTGTTTGGGTGAGCAGATCGGCGGGCTATCGTTTCCGGCGGCGCGAAGTCGAACTGCGAGGCAGCGCAGGCTCATCGCTTTCCCGCTGCGGAATTCCAAATCGTTTCTGAACGCGCAACATTTGGCGGTCGATCTCCTGGATCTGGGCCATCAATGCTTCCTTCCGTTCGGAAAGGCGAACCAGCTCTTTCAAAGCGGTGCTCGGAATGTTTCTCAGCATGGCATTACTTTGCTCTGCCCAATCACCAATGTAAATCGCGCCGCGACTTAGGTGTGGATTTGGTGCGTTTTATACATCGCGGCGAAGATGCCGCCGGCCATGACCAACATCCCGCTGGTTAGCGCAAACACCACGACCCACAGGGTGGGAATCATCGTCAGTCTGAACATTTCGACCAGGATGAAACGGCCACCATCGGACAACACATAGGTCAGCGCGCTGGCCAGAGCGCTCATCGCAACCAGAATAAACGAGCGAAGAAATTCGATTCTTCGCATCGGCTGCGGCAGACTGTGCAAGACGCGGGCGGTGAAGCCGTCGTCCTCAATATAGGGCGCAGCTTCCTGCAGCTTCTTGTCCAACCACTCGTCTTGGATCTCCGTGCTCATCTTAACTCGCCCAGGCCGACAACGTTTTCTTTAATTTTTCCCGTCCGCGCAACACATTCGTTTTCACCGTTCCCAGGGGAATGTCGAGCACGCGCGATGCCTCTTCGTGCGACAAACCGTTCTGACAACAAAGTAAAACGGCTGAGCGCTCGTGCAACGGAAGCAAACTCAGCGCATGCATAAGATCGTGTCTTAAACCCGCGTCAACAGTTTGAGGGTCCTGCTCGGCCTGCCATTGCTCTTCATTGATGCCGACCAGTTCCTTGCGCTTGCGGGCATTTTCACGAAAGCAATTGTAGGCGATCCGATAAAGCCAGGTCGAAAATTTCGCTTCGCCTCGAAAAGTTCGAATGTTTTTGTAGGAGCGAATAAAAGCTTCCTGAGCGAGATCGTCGGCCAGCTGCACGTCACCTCGGGTGAGCTGGCGCAACAAACCGCGAACGCTCGACTGATGCCGACGAACCAGTTCGCCAAAGGCGTGCTGGTCGTCGTCGAGAAGAACTCGAGAGATGAGATCGGCATCGGTCAGCTCCACATTCGAAGATTACCGGGTTGGCGGCAGCGGCGGAACCTCGTTCTTCTTGTCGCCTTCGAGTTTCCAAACCAACAGGTAACCGAGTCCAATTACGAACGGAATGACTCCCATCGCCCACGCGCCACCATCCCATCCACTCCACGGCGCCGAAGGTAAGCATCATCCCAACTCCGACCATCACCAGCACAATGCCGCGCCGCATATCGGAACGCTGCTTCACTGCCGGCGTTGGCGGAGCCAGCAATTCCGGCGGAATCGGCTGACCCTTTTCAGCCAGCATTCGGACCGTGCGGTGTTGCATTCGGGATTTCGAAAATCCGAAATACATGATGAACGCGACAATCAGCACCGGAGCGCCGAAAATCGTCAGCATCGTGATCGCGACGATTGGAATGACGAACTCCGGAATGTCGTCGGACTTGAGGTTCGCCAGATCGGCGTCGTCACCATCGATCGTAATCCCGTGATGCCCTTTCATTTTCTTATCGATCTTTTGATGGATCTTGTCGGCAAGGCTTCCCGGTGAGGCGGCTACGGGAGCCGAAGCGGAGGCCGTTGCCGACGGCGAACTAACGGGAGCCGTCGACGCCGGTGGCTGTGCTAGCGCGGTCAACGCCAGCACCATTGAGCAGATACAAACAGTGAATTTTTTCATATTCATCCTTTGGCAGTGAGATGCACCCCGGCCGTGGTTTGGATTCAAAAATAAACCGCGGGATAAGACCCCGTCGAGCCCAACTAAGCGACGGTGGCGCCTCGGGTGCGCGCAGCGATGAATTGCTCTTCTTCGGTCGACCCACAAAGGGCCGCCGTCGAGCACTCTCCGCCGGAAATCACCTGGGCAACCGCATCGAAATAGCCGGTCCCAACTTCGTGCTGGTGTTTGGTAGCGGTATAACCATCGCCCGCCGCAGCAAACTCCGCTTCCTGCAATTCCGAGTACGCGCTCATGCCGCGTTGCCCGTAGCCGCGCGCCAGATGGAACATGGAGTAATTCAGGGTGTGGAAGCCCGCCAAAGTCACGAATTGGAACTTGTAGCCCATGGCGCCAAGCTCGCGCTGGAACTTCGCGATCGTTGCCTGATCGAGTTTCTGTTTCCAGTTGAACGACGGCGAACAATTATAGGCCAGCAGTTTGTTGGGAAATTTGTTGCGCACGGCTTCGGCGAAACGTTTGGCGTCGGCCAAATCCGGAGTGCTCGTTTCGCACCAAATCAAATCGGCATAAGGCCCGTAGCTTATCGCCCGCGAAATCGCCTGGTCCAAACCATGGCGCACGCAGAAAAATCCCTCGGGGGTTCGCTCGCCGGTCAGAAATTCGTGATCACGCTCATCAATGTCGCTGGTGAGAAGCTTGGCGCCGTTCGCATCAGTTCGCGCGATGATGATTGTCGGAACATTCGAAACGTCGGCGGCCAGCCGCGCCGCGATCAGGTTGCGAATAGCTTGCCGCGTCGGAATCAAAACCTTGCCGCCCATGTGGCCGCATTTCTTCTCGCTGGCGAGTTGATCTTCCAAGTGAACACCGGCCGCGCCGGCTTCGATCATCGCTTTGATTAATTCGAAAACGTTCAACGAACCGCCAAACCCTGCTTCGGCGTCGGCCACGATCGGCGCCATCCAATCGATTCGGCTTTCGCCGTCCGCGCGATCGATCTGGTCCGCGCGAAGCAGCGCGTTGTTGATGCGACGAATTATCGCCGGAACGCTATTGGCCGGGTACAGACTTTGGTCGGGATACATGTGGCCCGCCAGATTCGCATCGGCTGCGACCTGCCAGCCGCTAAGATAAATCGCTTTCAGACCGGCGCGTACTTGCTGCACAGCCTGGTTGCCCGTTAGCGCGCCAAGTGCGGCGACATAATCTTCGCGACCGAGCAAATCCCATAATTTCTCGGCGCCGCGACGCGCGAGTGTGTGCTCGATTTGAATCGTGCCGCGTAAACGATCGACGTCCTGTGATGAATACGGGCGCTCGACGCCGTCAAAACGTCCATCGCTACCATTCTTTCCCGATCCCTGAATAGCAGCTCCGTTCTTTCTCCGTTTCATGTCCGTCTCACCTTTCGCTTCAATCCAGATGCTGATAGGCCGGCAACGTTAGAAATTCCGCGAACTCGTCGTCGGTCGTGATTTTTCCAAACAATTCGTAGGCCAGATTAAATTTGCGCGTGTCGTAGGCCGATTTTCCAATTTTCGACTGAATCTTGCCGAGCTCCTCATTCAAAACCGACGTAAAGAGTTGTTTTGTAACTTTACGGCCGTCATCGAGTTTTCCTTCCGGATGACGGATCCATTGCCAAACCTGGCGCGCGAAATTTCCGCGGTAGCGGCGTCTTCCATTAAGTGGAAAAGCGGAACAGCACCATGGCCGCGCAGCCAGGCTTCGAGGTATTGCACGCCCACCGAAACATTCTGGCGTAGACCAGCTTCCGTGATCGGACCGCGCGGCCCGAAATCAAGCAGATCGGTCGCGCCAACTTCCACGTCCTCGCGTTTTCGATCGATCTGGTTAGGGGTTTTCATCCGTGCGTTAAAGGCATCGGTCGCAAGTTGTACCATTCCGGGATGCGCGACCCAGGTCCCGTCATGGCCGTCGCCAGCCTCCCGTTCCTTGTCGGCCCGGACTTTCGCAAACGCCGCGTCATTCGCGTCGGCATCGTTTTTCACCGGGATTTGGGCAGCCATGCCGCCCATCGCGAACGTGTTTCTCCGATGACATGTCTTGATGCAGAGCAGCGAATACGAATGCATGAAATGCGTGGTCATCGTGACCAGCGCGCGATCCGCCAATAGAAAATCTTTCTTGGTCCGGAATTTTTTAATGCATGAAAAAATGTAATCCCAGCGGCCGCAGTTCAGGCCGGACGAATGGTCACGCAGTTCGTAAAGGATTTCGTCCATTTCAAAGGCAGCCGGAATCGTTTCGATCAGGACGGTCGCGCGAACCGTGCCGCGCGGAATTTTGAGCTCATCCTGCGCGAGATTAAAAATGTCGTTCCAAATTCGCGCTTCGACGTGACTCTCCATTTTCGGGAGATAAAAATACGGCCCGCTCCCCCGATTCAGCAGCTCGTGCGCGTTGTGGAAGAAATAAAGTCCGAAGTCGAACAGCGCTCCTGTGATCGACTTGCCGTCGACCAGCACATGCTTTTCGTCCAAATGCCAACCGCGCGGCCGGACCAGCAAAACCGCCGTCTGCTCATTCAACTTGTAATCTTTTCCTTCCGGACTGCGAAACGCGATCGTTCGCCGGATCGCATCGCGCAAATTGATCTGCCCCTCGACCATGTTTGCCCACGTCGGCGAATTTGCGTCTTCGAAATCGGCCATGAACATTTTGCGCCCCCGAATTGAGCGCGTTGATCACCATTTTGCGATCGGTCGGTCCCGTGATCTCAACCCGGCGATCGAGCATGTCGGACGGAATCGGTGCACAGACCCAATCCGATTCGCGGATTTTCGCCGTGGCCGAAAGAAAGTCAGGCAGCTCGCCAGCGTCGAAGCGCGCTTGTCGCTCCTGTCGCGCGCGTAAGGCTGCATCGCGACGCGCGCGGAATTCGCGCTCAAGCTTCGCCACGAAACCAGGGCTTCGGGGGTAAGAATTTCTGCAAACTGCGGTGTGATTTCGCCGGTGATTTCCACCCCGGCAGGTAACGTCGCTTGCATTTAACTTAAATCGGCTCCCGGAAACGGGTCGGCCGCACCGGGAAGTTGAAGGTCAGAGGAGATGACGCTTCAAGAAAGCTTTGCCGGAACCGGATTTCAGATATCGCTCGAAGGCGACTGCGTTCGATTACTCAGCAAACGCGAAATACGCAGCCAATCTCCACGGCGCGAACTTTGATGTATGTGTCGAACTCCGTTCATTGTGATCTACTACGCGTTTTCTTCAGTCACGAGTCAATCCGACATAATGCTGATGAGGATGCGTTTCTGAGATCAGCAGATACACGTAGTGCATCGTTTTGAATGCTGGCTTGCCAGCCGTAGCTGTAATTCAGGGCGGTCCGCCTTCGCCTGGCTTCGGCGCACTCGCTCCAGTCTTAGCTTTCGCGACGCTCAAGCGAAGGCTGGAGCGGGTGAAGGGACTTGAACCCTCGACATTCTCGTTGGCAACGAGATGCTCTACCACTGAGCTACACCCGCACGAAAAGGGACACAAATAATGGCGCACTAAGCCTATTCCGCAACCGCAAATTCGCTCCGCCACGGCCCGGCCCAGGCGGAGAAAGTTTGGGACGACACGGACGGCGTCCCTTCATAAATTCAATTTCTCGCATGGGTTCGACGATTACACATTCGATAACTCCGACACGGGAGGAGTTCCACGAACTGGCGACGCGCGGCAATCTCATTCCAGTGATCGTCGACCTGGTGGCCGATGTGGAGACGCCAGTCTCCGCCTTTGCCAAAATCGACAGCGGCGGGCCGTGTTTTCTTTTTGAGTCGGCCGAGCGCAACGAAGAACTCGGGCGATTCTCTTTCATTGGATTTGATCCACTGGTCACTTTCAATAGCGCCGCCAGCAAAGGCGACCCGCTCATCGACCTTCGACAAATCCTTGCCCGCTTCAAATTTGTGGCCGCGGACAATGTTCCGCACTTGGTCGGCGGCGCGGTCGGTTACATCGGGTACGACGTCGTTCGTTTCTTTGAGCCAACCGTTCCGATCCATCCGCGTGACGATCTGAAAATTCCGGAAATGATTTTTATGATCCCGCGAATGCTGCTGGTCTTCGACCATCGATTTCGAAAACTTCGACTTATTTGCAACGCCCACATCGACGGCGAGGCTTCAATTGATCAAGCCTACGATTGCGCGGTGACGAAACTTGAAGACACCGGAGCAAAGCTCAGCCAGCAACGCACCCTGCGATCGATTGATGCAAAACCCGCGACCACGCTTCCCTCCCCGGCCAGCAACACCACTCGTTCGGAGTTCGAATCGATGGTCATTAAAGCCAAGGAGTTGATTGCCGCCGGCGACATCTTTCAGGTTGTTCTGTCGCAGAGGTTCGAAACCGATTTTGAAGGCGAAGCGCTCGATCTTTACCGCGCGCTGCGTTTCGGAAATCCGTCGCCATACATGTTTTGTCTGCGATTCGATCCGAACTTCGCGGTGCTCGGCAGTTCGCCGGAAGTTCATCTTCGAGTGCGTGATCGCATTGCAGAGTTGCGGCCAATTGCCGGAACTTATCGGAGGGGCAGGGATTCAGCCGAAGACGAACAACTCGCGCAGCAGCTGATTGTCGATCCAAAGGAACGCGCCGAGCACGTCATGTTAATCGATCTCGGCCGGAACGATCTCGGCCGGGTCGCAGAATTCGGAAGCGTCAAAGTCACCGAACAAATGGTGATCGAACGTTACAGCCACGTGATGCACATCGTTTCCCACATTGTCGCGCGTTTGCGCGAAGACAAAACGTCGTTCGACGCCATTCGCGCAACTTTTCCCGCCGGCACCGTCTCCGGCGCTCCGAAAATTCGGGCGATGCAAATCATTGCCGATCTCGAGAAAGCGCGGCGCGGATTTTACGCCGGCATCGTTGGCTACTTCGGATTCGACGGTTCACACGACAGCTGCATCGCGATTCGGTCGATTGTGTTGAAAAACGGAAAAGCATATCTGCAAACCGGCGCCGGAATCGTGGCGGACTCCGATCCGGCAAAAGAGTTCGACGAATGTCTCAACAAGGCGAAAGCGATGCTGGCCGCGATCGCGCGCGCTACGGATCAATGAAATTGCTGGTCATCGATAACTACGATTCGTTCACCTACAATCTCGTCCAGCTTTTTGGTGAGATGCGCGACGTGGACGTGATCGTGAAACGAAACGACGAAATCGCAATCGACGACGTCAAAAAATTCGAGCCGGACCGGATTTGTATATCGCCAGGCCCGGGCCGGCCGGAGAATGCGGGAATCAGTTCCGATGTCATTCGCGAACTCGGGTCGCGCGTTCCGATTCTCGGCGTTTGTCTGGGCCATCAATGTATTGCGCAGGTTTTCGGCGGCGACGTTGTTCGTGCCGACAAATTGATGCACGGCAAGACATCGCAAATTCGTCATGGCGACCGCGGCGTATTCAAGGATTTGGCTCAACCCCTGGAGGCGACTCGTTACCACTCGCTCATTGTGAAACGCGACTCGCTGCCGAAAACCCTGGAGATCACGGCCGAGACCGATGCCGGTGAAATCATGGGCTTACAACACCGCGAATTTCCGATTCACGGAGTGCAATTTCATCCGGAATCAATTCTCACGACCGAAGGCCGAAAGTTGCTCGCCAACTTTTTGCGAATTTAATTCGCGCCGTTGCGCGAGATCACTTCGTGGATCTGCCGGACTTCGCGCATCATTTGTTCGTACTCGTCGAACATGAGCGACTGCGCGCCGTCGGAAAGCGCTTCGTCCGGCCGGCCATGCACTTCGATCATTAATCCATCGGCGCCTACCGCAACTCCCGCCCGCGCCAGCGGCGTTACCATGTAACTGCGGCCGGTTCCGTGCGCGGCATCGACGATTACCGGCAAATGAGAAATTTTTCGCACGGCGGGAACGGCCGCCAGATCAAGAGTGTTCCGCGTATGCTGAGCGAACGTCCGAACGCCGCGCTCACACAACACGATATTGTAATTGCCCTCGGCCATGATGTACTCAGCGGCGAGCAACCATTCTTCCAACGTCGCGGCCATTCCGCGCTTCAACAGCACTGGCAATTTCGAACGGCCGACCCGCCGCAGGAGCGTGAAGTTCTGCATGTTACGCGCGCCGATTTGGATCATGTCGGCATATTTTTCGACGAGGTCGAGACTTGCCTCGTCGAGCGCCTCGCTCACGATCTTCAAACCAAATTCCTTCCGAATGTCGGCGAGAATCTTCAATGCGGCGTCGCCCATTCCCGAAAAAGCATAAGGCGACGTTCGCGGCTTGAATGCGCCGCCCCGGAAAAATTTCGCGCCACTTCGCTGGACCACGTCCGCAATGGAAAACGCTTGTTTGCTGTTCTCGATCGCACACGGCCCGGCGATAATCGCGAGCGACCCGTCGCCGATGCGTGCGCCGTCGCCAAGGTCCACCACCGTCCGGTCTGCTTTCAGATCAAGCGAGATAAGCTTGTAGGGTTTGGTGACGCGGATCGCTTCCGCAACGCCCGGAAGATTTTCGAAATGGGAAAGATCGACCGCGCCTTGATTCCCAGTGACGCCAATCGCCGTGCGGGTTGCACCGGGCATAACGTGGGCGCGAAAACCGAGCGCTTCGACGACGCGAATGACGTTATCGACTTCCGGTTTGCCCGCATGGGCGGTCATTACAATGAGCATGGCGTGAAAAGGCGTTTACTTACCCGGAATTATACCCTTCGGTCAAATTTAACCCACCGATTTCGGCTTCGGCCCAAGCAAAATCGGGGGAAGCGACTGTTCAATTTGGGCGCGATGCTGCTCATATTGAGGCGGAAGCTTTAGAGTTTCGCCAAGGCGCTCAGCCGGTTCATCCGCGGTAAAACCGGGCCCTTCGGTCGCAATTTCAAATAAAATGCCACTCGGCTCGCGGAAATAGATCGAATGAAAATAGAACCGATCGATCACCGGCGTGACCTGGAGCCCGTGAGCGGCGATTTGTTCGCGCCAATGGGATTGTTCCAGCTCGTCGGCACAGCGAAACGCGATGTGGTGAATCGTTCCCGCCGAATTGATTCCAAATTGCCCGTCCGCGCGCTCAAGTAAATCAACGGAACCGCTGGGCAGTTTTGAATCGACGGAGAACCGTCTTCGCGAATCCTCTTCGCCAATCAGTTCGAAACCCAGCAGCGTTAGAATACCTTCCGTCTTTTTCGAACGCCGGACTTCAAGGGTTGGGGTATGGAAGCCGTGAATTGCGAATTTCGTCGGGACTTCGCTTTCGTAATTGAGGTCGACGTTGTCCATGTGCTCGGACTCGATCAATTCGAGCATGAGTCCGTCCGGATCGATGAATCGCACCGCGGCAGCATTGAAACGATCCGGAACGGTTTCGTGAAAAATGTGATGCTCGTCGAAACGCGCTTTCCAGTAGCCGAGCGAATCTTTCGGAATGGCAAAACTCGTAGCCACAACCTGACCCGTTCCACGCGTGCCGCGACGCGCTCCCGGCCACGCGAAAAACGTGATCGCCGTGCCCGGCCGTCCAGTTCGATCGCCATAGTACAAATGATAAGTCGACGGATCGTCGAAATTCACGGTGCGCTTGGCGAACCGAAGGCCAAGCAATTGCGTGTAGAAATCAACGTTGGCCTGCGGATCGCCTGCGATCGCAGTGATATGATGAATGCCGTGAAGTCGCACTGAAGAATTGTAGGCCGCCTGTGTGAGACGGCGACAAAAAACGGCGTCTGACACACACGCCCGATAAACTAGACTGTCTTCAACGGATGTATGTTTGGCGAAGATCGGCGACCCGGAAATGGGCAAACCGAAATGAAGAAAAACTGCGGGCGTTGACCGGCAATAAGCTCGCGGTTGTCGATCGACTGGATCGGAAACGTTTGCAATTCGAGGTCGCGTCGGAGCGTCGCGCAGTTTTGCAGGAATTGGTCGAACAGTTCGGCGGCCGAATTGCGAAACTACCTGAAGATTGGTTGAAGCGATCGCTTCGTCGGAAAACAACTCCGATCAAGGTTGGCAATCGACAATTAACGATTCCCGCGGGCGCAGCATTTGGAACCGGCGAGCACGCGACAACGGCAATGTCATTGCGCTTACTCGAGAAGCTCTTCTGCGGTGGGGGAGCGCAGGCGGCCCGCCTGCAAACTCCGGCGGCTCGCCGGAGTTACTCGTGTTCGGGGAGCCGCCGAACACCGCAGGCCAGCGGCCTGCGCTCCCCGAAACTAGTCGTCGATCTTGGAACCGGGAGTGGAATCTTTGCGCTCGCGGCAAAGGCTCTCGGTGCGAAACAAGTGATCGGAATCGACAACGATCCGACTGCGATTTCGACGGCGAAACAGAACGCCAAACTCAACAAGATCCACAACGTAAAATTTCGAGTCGCTGATGTCCGGGAATGGCAGTTTCCGCGCGAAACCGATCTCGTCACCGCGAATCTTTTCAGCGAATTACTGGTCGAAATCCTGCCCAGATTGAGAGGGGTGCGCTGGCTGGTTCTTTCCGGCATTTTGCGCAATCAGGAAGCGGATGTGACACGTGCTCTGACCCGGGTGAAGGCGCAGATTTTCGAGATTCGCAGACGCGGAAAGTGGGTTGCGATGTTAGCCGGCCGAAGGTAGGGTTCGGCGAAGCTTGGCGGCTACGATTTTCTGCATCTACGCGGTTTAATCCTAAGCCGCGGGCAAATTTGCAATGCAGAACGAAGAACTGGCTTACGCAATCTTGACGCCATATTCAATGCGCAAATCGCGCACCGGCGGCATCATTTCGCGACTGATCTCGCGGACCGGGCTCGATCTGGTCGCGGCCCGAATGTTTGCGCCGAGCGAGGAACTGGTGCGGCAATACGCGGACACCATCGTCAGCGAAACCGAGCCGGCCCATCGCGCCACCCAGGAACTAATCCGTGATTACATCCTGAAGAATTTCGGCTGCGAAAAACACGGACAGCGCGCCCGGGTATTGTGCCTTGTTTTCCGCGGACCGGATGCTGCCGCGAAAATGCGCACGACCGTCGGACACATTCGTCATGAGACTACCACCGGCGAAACGATCCGCGACACCTTCGGTGATTACATCACCGACGACAGCGGCAAAGTTACCTACTTCGAACCTGGAGTAATTGCGGCGTTCGATCCGAAGATGATCGATCGCGATTTAAAACTTTGGGCGCAATACTCCGATAGCGACGGCGGAATTCTCGATAATTGCGTGCAATTTCCGGAAAATGCCAGGGTCGAGAAGACGCTGGTTTTGATCAAGCCCGATAATTTCAAATTCCCGAACGTCCGGCCCGGTGGCGTGATCGAGGTTTTCTCACGCACCGGCCTTTACATTGTCGGATTCAAAGTCCACCGGATGAGTGTTGCCGAGGCGGAAAACTTTTACGGCCCGGTGTTGCCGGTGTTGCAAAACAAACTCGGACACGCCAAAGGTCGCGACGCCTGGGAAGACATCGTGCAATTCATGGCCGGAGCACGCCCGAGCGACACGTTGCCGGAAAAACGTGAGGAACCAGGCAGCGAGAAGTGTATCGCGCTGGTTTACCAGGGCGAAAACGCGGTCAGCAAGATTCGCGACGTTCTGGGACCTACCGATCCGGCAAAAGCGCCGCCGGGATCGATTCGCAAAGAATTTGGACAGACGATCATGATCAACGCCGCGCATGCATCGGATTCGGTGGAGAATGCCAAGCGAGAAATGGCAATCGTCCGGCCGGAGGAGAATAATTTTAAAGCTTTGATTGAAAATTTTTATGGGCGCAAATAGTGTGCGCTCCCTTACTTAGAAACGAAAAACAACAATGGAAATTTCCGAACGCGCCGCCCAACTGACGCCCTCCCTCACGCTTTCAATCGACAGCAAAGCGAAGGCGATGAAGGCAGAAGGAATCGATGTCTGCGGCTTTGGCGCGGGCGAACCCGATTCCGATACGCCCGAACACATTAAACAGGCGGCGATCGACGCGTTGCAGGCCGGGTTCACCAAATATACGCCGAGCGCCGGAATTCCCGAGTTGCGCGCGGCGATTGCCGAGAAATTGGCGGCGGACAATGGCCTCACCTATCGCGCGAGCCAGATCATCGTCAGCAATGGCGCCAAGCATTCTTGTTACAACGCGATTCTGGCGACCTGCCAGCCGGGCGACGAAGTCGTCATTCCCGCGCCCTACTGGGTGAGCTATCCGGACATGGTGCGACTGGCCGGAGCCGAACCCGTGATCGTTCCGACGATGGAACGTAATAATTGGAAACTTCGTCCGGAAGATTTTCAAAATGCGATGACGCCGCGAACGAAAATGCTCATCCTCAACAGCCCCGGCAACCCGACCGGTGCGGTTTACACCCGCGACGAACTCGCAGCGCTGGTCGAGATCGCGAGTGGCGAAGATATTTACATTTTGTCCGACGAGATTTACGAGAAGCTGGTTTACGACGATGCCAAGCACGTCAGCGTCGCGTCGATCTCCAAAGAAGCGTATGACCTGACGATCACGGTCAACGGGTTCAGCAAGTCTTACGCGATGACGGGTTGGCGGCTCGGCTACCTGGCGGCGCCTGAGGCAGTTGCCAAAGCTGTCGATTCCATTCAAAGCCACAGCACGTCTAATCCATGCTCGTTCGGGCAACGCGGAGCGCTGGCCGCTCTCAAGGGCGACCAACAGTGTGTGGCCGATATGCGCGATGAATTCGACATGCGCCGCAATTACATGATCGATCGGCTCTCAAAAATCCCGAACATCACGGCCGTGAAACCACTGGGCGCGTTCTATGTTCTGGTTAACGTCAGCCAGCTCGGACTTACCTCCCAAAACTTCGCCGACAGACTGTTGAGCAAATCCAATGTGGCCGTGGTGCCGGGCGCGGCCTTTGGGGACGATCGCACGATCCGATTTAGCTACGCCACCAGCCTCGACATCATCAAAAAAGGCCTCGATCGGTTCCAGGATTTCTGCCGGACGCTTTAATCATTTAGCGATTTGACGATTTGGTGAATTAGCGATTTCGGCGGTTCGCTTCAGAGGACCCTTGTGAGTGCAGACGCAGATTCCAGCCGCTAGAGCAGACGTCGTAGCGCGAATCAAAACGGAACGCGCGGTCGCCGTTATTCGGACCGATTCAATCGATCGCGCTCTCGGCGCCGCGCGCGCTGCTATTGAGGGCGGATTTCGGGCAATCGAAATTACCTTTAGCTTCGCTGACGCTGCCCGGGCGATCGAGAAACTTGCGGCAACAAGCAACGATCTACTGATCGGGGCGGGAACTATTTTGACTCGCGATCAGGTTCACGAAGCCGTGCGAAGCCGGAGCCAGATTTCTGGTGAGCCCGTGCGTTCTGCCGGAAGTGATCGATGCCGCGCACGAACTCCAGGTCGCAATCATTCCCGGCGCCTACACCCCGACGGAAATTTACACGGCTTACTCGTTAGGCGCCGACATCGTGAAAATTTTTCCGGCAGTAAAATTCGGGCCGGAATATTTGCGGGCTGTGCGCGGCCCGCTGCCACAAATTCCAATCATGCCGACGAGCGGCGTCGATGCATCGAATGTCGCCGAATGGTTTCGCGCCGGTGCGGTTGCGGTTGGCGCGGTAGGGAGCGTCTTCGATCCGGCACTGGTTCAAGCGAGCAACTGGGTTGAATTAACAAAACGAGCGCGCGACTTCATCGAGGCGGTGCGTGCCGCTCGATAGTTGTGCGCGATGAGCCAGGGTAATCTCGCGCTGGTCCTTCACGCGCACCTGCCATTCGTCCGACATCCGGAACACGAACATTTTCTCGAAGAAGACTGGCTCTTCGAGGCGATCACCGAGACTTACATTCCCCTGCTGCAAATGATGCAGCGACTGGTGAACGACGGTGTGGCGTTCAAACTGACAATGTCGTTTACGCCAACGCTGTGCGCGATGTTGCAAGATCAGCTTCTCCGCGAACGATACATTCGACATCTCGAATTGTTGATCGACCTCGCGGCGCGGGAACAGACGCGCAACAAAAGCCAGCCTGAGCTCGCCAAACTTTCTCAATTTTATTACGAGCTCTTTACAGAAACCCGCCGCTTCTTCGTTGATGAATGGAAATGCGAGTTGCTCGAAGCATTTCGCCAGTTGCGGAACAGCGGCGCGCTCGAAATTATCGGGTCCGCCGCCACTCATGGTTTGCTGCCGCTGATTCAACAGCAATCCAATGAGGCCGCACGCGCCCAAGTCCTGATCGGCCTCGATTCCTTCGTCGACGTTTTCGGAGCTGCGCCGGCCGGATTTTGGCTGCCCGAATGCGCATATGCTCCGGCGCTCGATCCGATTTTACAGGAGACGAATGTTCGCTGGTTTGTTCTCGATGCTCACGGACTGCTTTTGGGAAATCCTCAACCGCAACGGGCGATTTACGCGCCCTGTTACACGCCGGCCGGCCCGGCAGCGTTCGCCCGGGATCGCGATTCGAGCCGGCAAGTCTGGAGCGCTGAAGAAGGTTATCCGGGTCATCCAGCCTATCGCGAATTTTACCGCGATGCCGGATTTGATCTGCCCCTGGAACATCTCGGTGCGGTGGCCCGCGGTGTCCGAAAGTTTTCCGGATTGAAATATCACCGGATCACCGGGCGAAAAACAAATAAGGAGATTTACGATCGCGTCGCAGCCGAAAAGGCCGCTGAATCTCATGCTGCTGATTTTGTTCAACAGCGCCGCATGCAATTTGGAAAACTTGGAGACTGCGAGTTTGATCCTATCATCGTGACACCGTTCGATGCGGAATTATTCGGTCATTGGTGGTTTGAGGGGCCTCACTTTCTCGAAATGCTGATTCGCAACAACGCGGCATGCGGGAAAGATACGTTTCGGCTGACCACACCGTCTGAATATCTCGCGACCAATCCCACGCCAGCAGACAATTCAACCGGCTGAATCAAGTTGGGGCGAAAATGGGTATTTCGAAGTTTGGATCGACAAGAACAATTCCTGGATTTACCCGCATCTCCAGGTTGCGGCGCAACGAATGCATGAGCTCGCAAAAAAGCATCGTGGCATCGGCTGCCAGCCAATGAAAGATCGGTCCGGCTCGGACCAACGGCAAGATGCCGATGCGACAATTGATCGCGTTCTCAAACAAATGGCCCGCGAGCTTTTGCTCGCCCAATCGAGTGATTGGCCATTTCTCATGCGGACCGGGACAGCGCGCGAATACGCCAGCAAACGAGCCCATGATCATCTCGCGCGTTTCAACGCGATTTACGACCAGTTCGCTGCAGACAAAATCGATGAGAATTTTCTGGCAGACTGCGAATGGCGCGACAATCTTTTCCCGAATCTGAACTGGCGTTACTATGCTTAAGCCATTTGTCATTCCGAGCGAAGTCGAGGAATCTCTCGCTATTGTGTGGGCTGTCTCAGCTGGAAATATTTAGAGATGTCTCGACTCCGCTCGACATGACAAAAGCATCTGCACTGGCGTTTTTGCTAACGCTGTTGGTAACATTGTCATTCGCGCAGGAATCCCCGACTCCTTCAGCAACTGAAGGCCCCTCACCCTCGCCACTTGAAACCGCATCGGCATCGTCTTCACCGGCAGCTACGGTATCCGTAGCGGCGCGCAGTATTCCGCTTCGATTCGTTCCGCCACCGATGGAAGGCACAATCAGTCTCGGGATTTGGGACTCGAACGACAAACTCGTCCGTGTGCTTCACCGCGAAGCGAAGATCGACAGCTTTACCGTCGAGGAAAATTCACTCAGCACCACTTGGGACGGCAAGAACGACGGCGGCGAGGATTTGCCGGCTGGAAAATATCGCGCTCGCGGCTATCTGATTGGCAAACTGAAAATCGACGATCTTGGGAAAGTCGCATCAGCGCCGGAAGGAGCGACCGACAGGCTCTCGGTAAAGCTGGTGACCAATCCACTTGTCGCGGACACGCGGGCGACGATGGAAATTGGGATCGGATCGGACGCGAAGGGAAGCTTTTTGAAAACCACCGATGGTTTGCCGCTGGCAACAATCAATGAGGCTCTCAACCTGACGCGAGCTACGATCGAAAAGAACGGCGAAAAAGCAGCCGACGTTTGGGCCGAGGCGGGAAGCGAGGTCGAACATCTTCGCGTTTCAAACATCGACAAGATCATGGCGTTCGATTGCGGTTTTTTTCAGCTGAAATAGCGAGGCGCATTGACCTCAATCGCGACGGCGGCTCGGTGAGCTAGCCGCTACCTGCTGGTAATGGTGCGATATCTTTGTTTAGTTAGCCGCCATGGCTTCCGCGCCTGAAGTTCAACATACCCTCGCTAAGACCGCCGGTTTCAGCGGGACCTCGCTTCACACCGGCGAAAAGGTTTCATTGAAGCTCCATCCGGCACCGGCGGATCACGGAATCAAGTTTAAGCGCAAAGATCTTACCGACGAGCCAACCATCGACGCCAGGATCGATAATCTCAAAATGGTCGAACGCGCCACAACCATCGGCGAGGGTTCGATGCGGGTGCA
Source organism: uncultured Verrucomicrobiae bacterium (assembly GCA_963800015.1). Taxonomy (GTDB): domain Bacteria; phylum Verrucomicrobiota; class Verrucomicrobiia; order Chthoniobacterales; family UBA10450; genus AV40. Next base: position 302,623 of record CAWCZE010000002.1, read on the forward strand.
CACCGTCGAGCACGTCTTGTCGGCCTTGTCCGCCATGGGCGTCGACAACGCGATCGTGGAGATGGACGCGAACGAACCGCCGATCGGCGATGGCAGCGCCAAGCCGTACGTCGAGGTGATCAAGCGCGCAGGCATCACGCGCGCAGGAAGCGCCGCGAAGATTTTTCCAAGTGCGCGAACCTATGCACATCGAAACCAAGAGTGGCTCGATGCTGATCTTGCTTCCGGACGACAAAGGGTTCCGGATTTCCTGCACCCAAGCGGGCCCGAACAATCGCTTCACCCAATTCATGTCGACCGACATAACGCCGGAACTGTTCGAGCGCGAGATCGCGCCGGCGCGAACGTTTGTTTATTATGAAGATGTTGAGCCGTTGATGGAGAAGAATCTCATTAAGGGCGGCAGTTTGGAAAACGCCGTGGTCGTGCGGGGCGACGCGGTCTTGAGCAAGGAGCCGCTGCGATTTCCGGACGAATTCGTCCGGCACAAAATTTTGGACATCATCGGAGACCTCGCGTTGGTCGGTTGCCGGATTCGCGGGCATTTGATTGCGGTGAAGCCAGGCCATGCGGCAAACGCCGAGCTTGCGCGCGCGATTAACAAGGAGCGGGTGCGCCGCGAAGCCCTCACCGTTCCGCGTGTTGTGCCGAGGGGGGACGGTGGACTCGACAGCGACGAGATCATGCAAATCTTGCCGCATCGCTATCCATTTTTGATGGTCGATCGAATCTTGAGCTTCGACGAATCCGGAACGAAATGCGTCGGCATGAAGTCGGTCACAATCAACGAACCATTTTTCCAGGGACATTTTCCAGGCCATCCGGTGATGCCTGGAGTGATGCAGGTTGAAGCGATGGCGCAGGTTGCGAGCTTGCTGCTCTTTAAACTCACGAAATCGGCGAACCGCATCGGCTATTTCATGAGCGCGGACGATGTAAAGTTTCGCAAGCCGGTGATGCCGGGCGACACAATTTTTATTCACGCCGAGCTGACGAAAGCCCGCGGCGAAAAATTGGCCAAGGCGCAATGTCATTGCGTGGTGAACGACGCGATCGTGTCGGAAGGCGAACTGATGTTCACGTTTCTCGATAAATGAACACTGTAGCGGCGGTGTCTCACCGTCGACCTCGGCAAATAGAAAATGCGACGGTCAGAGACCGCCGCTACAATTCCGATATATGAGCGAGGTGCGGATTCATCCGACCGCGATCGTCGATCCAAAAGCGGAAATCGGCTCGGGGACAATGGTCGGACCATATTGCGTTATCGGTCCGGACGTTGTCGTTGGCGAAAACTGCTGGCTGCAACATCACGTCACCTTGGAGGGACCGATGCGGGCCGGCGCCGGCAATAAATTCTACGCTTACTGCTCAATCGGGCAGCAAACCCAGGACCTGAAATACGCCGGCGAACCAACCTATCTCGAAATCGGCGATGAAAATACATTTCGCGAATTCGTCACGGTGAATCGCAGCACCAAGAGCGACGGAAAAACGAAAGTTGGCAGCCGCGGAAATTTTCTGGCCTACAGCCATATCGGACATGACTGCACGGTTGGGGACGAAGTTGTCTTTTCAAACAATGGCACGCTGGCTGGGCACGTTCAGGTCGGCGACAACGCAGTGATGGGCGGACTTACTGCCGTCCATCAATTTTGCCGGATTGGCCGCTTCGCCATCACGGGCGGCTGTTCAAAAATCGTGCAGGACGTTCCGCCTTTCATGATCGCCGACGGGAACCCAGCCGAAATCCGAGGCGTAAATCTGGTGGGATTGGAACGCAAGGATTTCCCGGCCGACCGGGTGAAAACGATCAAAGAGGCTTTCCGGCTGATTTATCGCTCTAAATATAATACCGCGCAGGCATTGGAGGCGATCGGCAAGGAGCTTCCCCAAAACGACGAAATTCGCGAAATCGTCGAGTTCATCGAAAAAACCGAGCGCGGTATTATTCGTTGAGCCGCTCTAGAATTTGATCCGTATCTTCGGCGTTGGCGAAGGCAATGGACTGGCGCCCGGCAGCGGGGCGGGCACACCCCGCAATTGTTGTTCGACCTGACGCAGGACCGGTCCGGCAGGCGAATCGCCCGCGATTCGCAGAGCTGTTCGCACCAAATCCAAACCGCGCTTTGGCTTTCTGAGGCGATTCCACGCGTCCGCTTCTTCGATGATCACCCGCAGGAGATCGTCCCGAGTGGAATAACACGTACGGGCCTGTCCGTACAAACTAGTGGCCGAGGCCAAGTTGCCATCTCCGGCTTCCATTAATGCAAGATCTTCGATCATCGGGCAATCATGGGCGCGCGCAGCGGCTTGCTTGGCCGACGCGCGATATTGCGCCGCGTTGCTGCTGAAATTTCGCGCTGCGAAGTCGTGATAAAATTTCCACGCGCTCGGCTTTATCGGCACGCTGTCGATTTGGATCCAATTTAAGTACGGCCGATAAAGCGGATCCCCAACCATCACGCCCATCCACGACAAGGCACCGGTCGCTGAATAGGCGCTCTCGGCAAAAGTGAACCCGTGAAGTAGCCGATCGTTCAAAATATCGGGCTGAGTTGTGAGCTGCAGATAAGGTTCGTAAACATTGCCGATACTTGCCGCGGCTCCCCTAGAAACGAGCGGACCGACCCAGTTCGCGTTTCGATCGCGCAGGGTTCCGGCGCTGAACGAATGGATATGCATCGCGATCGCGCCCGGCACGAAGCGAAAATCAGAACGCACGAAAGGGCCTGCGATATTCGGCGCGTACCAACCGTAATACAGCGCGCAATCGGTCATCGGATATCCTTCGGGAAAAATTCCGGGGACTGGACTGTGAAACACAACCGGAATTCCCAGTTTGTGTAGCTCCGGCGGAATATCGGACAACCATTTATCGCCGACATCGTAACCGGCAGAAGGCGCATGCGCGCTATCGACGTAGGCGCGGCCCCAAAGTCCGTTTTTCTCGGCGGTAAGTGAGTCGACAATCATCTGCTTCACCGTCGCCGCCGTTGGTGCATCCAGCCGGCACACCAATAACAGCGCCGGTTCTTCCAGTTGATCGATAGACTTGAAGCTTTTGAAATACGGATTGGTTATCGCCCCGGAAATCTGGGGCGTGAAATATCCCAGCGTCGCCAATTCCGAATCAACCGACGCTTCATTGCGATCATCGATCGGTCCCCCGCCCCGTTTGTCGCCCGGATATGGTTCTCCCATTACCATGTGAATTTTCAGCGGCATGCCTCGGATCAGAGCGACGAATCGGATCGATCGTCGCAGTCAGGATTTCGTGATGATCTTCGGTCTCGCGCGTGGTCCACCATTTTTTCGCCTTGAAGATTTCCCGGAGACGATTGGCAATTGTCGAATCGTATTCGTCGCGGGTTATTTCTTCGGCCAGCGAACAGGTCAGGCCAATGACGTGATCCGGTGCGATGCCCCGCTTCTGCGCGTAAAACTTCGCCAGTTCTGCCGCGTCGGGGGCCGTTTTGTTGTAAACGACTACGGTGAGCACCGGGAGCGACGCCTCGGCGGCCGCGGCTTGTCGCGCCAGCAGGAGCGACACGATCAGCGCGGCAAAAATGCGCGTGAGTTGAGAGTTGAGGGTTAGCGACCGAGTTGGCAAAGTTCGAAAGGCGCACTTTCAACCTTCACCGTTCATACCTCAACCTTTTCCAGATGTCGGCCGTACTTAATCTTCTCCGGATCAAAAATCTCGCGCTCGTCGAAGAGCTGGAATGGCAAATTGCGCCGGGGTTCACTGCGATCACAGGTGAAACCGGTGCCGGCAAATCGATAATTATCGGCGCGCTGCAAATGTTACTTGGAGAACGCGCCGACAAATCGCTTATCCGCACGGGTGCCGATGCTTGCACGGCCGAAGCGGTCTTCACCGGGAAAGCATTGGAGAAACTCAATCCGCAATTGATCGAGGCCGGCATAGAGCCCACCACCGAGGACCTGATCATCAAGCGGACGCTTTCCGCGAGCGGAGCAAATCGACAGTTCATCAACGGCTCGCCGACAACGCTGTCGATTTTGAAAGCTGTCGGCGACTCGCTGGTAGATCTTCACGGACCGCACGATCACCAATCATTATTGTCGCCGGAAAAACAATTGTCTTTGCTCGATTCGTTCGCGCGCGCGCAGGAGCAACTCGAGGAATACAAAAAACATTTCCGCGAATTGCAGACGTTGGCGACCGAGCATGCAGCGCTAAATACTGCCGAAACCGCGCGCGAGCAGGAGCTCGATCTTTTGCGGCATCAAACCAGCGAAATTAATTCGGCCAATTTAAGTCCCGGCGAAGAGGACGAGATTGAGAAACGTTACAAGCTCAGCAGCAGCAGCAAGCGCCTGATTGAATTGGCGGGCGCGGTCGCAAATAAACTTTCGGAAGCCGACGACTCGGTTCTTTCCCAACTCGCCGAAACCCAGCGTCTGCTTCGTGAGTTGGAAAAAATCGACGCCTCCAGTTCTCAACTTGCGTCGGAGCATGCTGCCGCGGTGGTGCAATTGTCCGAAATTGCGCGGTCGCTTTCCGATTATGCTGAAAAACTGGATCTCGATCCGGAACAACTCGCAGCGCTCGAGCAGCGGGTTTCGCTGTTCGAAACATTAAAGCGCAAGTATGGCGGCTCAATTGCAGAAGTGATTGCGTTTGGCGATCGCGCCGCCGAACGAATGCGGAAAATTGAGGGACGCGATGAAGAGTTGGAACGGCTCAGCCAAGAAATCGAGCGCGTTCGCAGCCAAATGAATCGGGCCGGCGAAGCGCTGCGAAAACTTCGAACGAAAGCAGCTCCCAAGCTTTCCGAAACCGTTCGCAAACACCTAAGGGACCTTGGATTCAAGCAATCCGAATTTGAAGTGAAGCTCAGTCCGCTTGATGAACCGGGTGCGAGCGGCTTCGACTCGGCTGAATTTCTTTTCTCAGCAAACCCGGGCGAGCCGCTCAAACCGCTGCGAATAATTGCATCCAGCGGGGAAATTTCGCGCCTGATGCTGGCGATCAAATCGTCGCTCGCCGCGCACGATTCGATTCCGCTACTGATCTTCGACGAGATCGACACCAACGTCGGAGGCGAGATTGCGCATGCGGTCGGCGCGAAAATGCAGGCGCTGACGCAGGAACATCAATTGATCTGCATCACCCACCTTGCGCCGGTTGCTGCTCGGGCGGCGTCGCACTTTGTGGTGACGAAGGAGGTTTCGCGCGGCCGAACATTCTCGAACCTTCGAGAAGTCACCGGTAAAGCGCGACAGGAAGAAATCGCGCGGATGCTCGGCGGCAAGAGCGATTCCGCGATGCAACTCGCCGCGAGCTTGCTAAAGACAGTGACGAGTAACGAGTGACGAGTGGCTTGTTTCAGTCTTCAGTCTTAACCGGGCCAAGGGGCAACAGCGTTTTGCCGTACAATTCGTTCAGAACCTGGGCGAGGCCGGTGTAGATCGCGGTGAACCCGCAAAAAATGCCCTCCCATCCCGTGAACTGTTTGAAACCGGGACTCGCGTTCGCGTAGTCGCCGTAAGCGAGTAGAAAAAACAGAAGAGTCAGCGAACCGAAAACAATTTGCCCGGCGACATGCAACCGGAGCGTGCCGATGAACATGACGAATGTAAACAAGCCCCACATGAACAAATACGCCGCCATTGCCTTCTCGTCCGATTTCACGGCCCAGCCGAGCTTTGTCATGACAATCAACGCGACAAGGGAAAGCCAAAAAAGCCCGTAGGAAACGAAAGCCGTGGTCGCGAAGGTGTTGCCCTTCTTCCATTCCATGATGCCGGCGATTATCTGGGCGAAGCCGCCGTAGCAAACCCCCATCGCGAGAATCATGGTGTTGAGTTCGTAAAAGCCGGCGTTGTGCAGATTCAGCAAAACTGTGGTCAGACCGAAACCGAGAAGACCAAGCGGAGCCGGATTGCCAGTTGTATCGCGGGTATCGTTCATACGCTCAGTTTGTCGAACCCAAGATCGCCAATGCAATCACAAATCGGCTGGAAGTAATTAGCGCCGGTGAATAGAACTTCAGCGTGCTAAATTATATTTGGCTCGCGCTGGTGCTTTTAGCTGTCGCGATCGGCGGATGGAATGCGCAGCTTAAAGAGGTCACCAACGGCGCGTTGGATGGCGCGAAGACCGCAGTCACAATTGCGATCGGATTGTGGGGAGTCATGGCTTTGTGGCTTGGCCTGATGCGATTGGCGGAACGCGCGGGACTTGTGCAACGCATCGCTTACGGACTGCGTCCGCTGCTGCTGCGATTGTTTCCCGAAGTTCCACCGGACCATCCGGCGATGGGATCGATGCTGATGAACATGGCCGCTAACATGCTCGGGCTCGGCAACGCCGCGACGCCGCTCGGATTGCGCGCGATGCGCGACTTGGAATCGCTAAATCCGCGACCCGGCATTGCTTCCAACGCCATGTGCACGTTTCTCGCGATTAACACCAGTTCGGTGCAACTGATTCCGGCAACAGCGATCGCAATTCTGGCGGCCGCAGGATCGGTTAGGCCGACCGTCATCGTGGGCACGGCGTTCTTCGCGACGTTATGCGCTGCGACCGTGGCGGTGTTATCGGCGAAATTTTTCGAGCGGCTGCCGTTTTTCAGACCGAGACGCGTGACGGTTGAGGCGGAAGAGAAAAAGTCACAGCGCGAAACAATAGCCGCCGAAGCTTTCGATGATAATACGCTCGGCACGCCGCCGCTATCGCGACCAGCCCCCTGGGGCATGATCGTTCTGGCCTTACTCGGCGTTTTCTTTCTGATGCTGTTCTTGCGAATGGTGATGCCGGAGGTGTTTCGGCTGCCGTTGCCGACCGATCCGGCATTGCAAAATCCTTTCCCGCGGATGGTCAACGCATTGTCGATCCTGGCGATTCCGTTTTTGCTGAGTTTTTTCCCGGTGTATGCGGCGGCTCGCGGGATTAAGGTTTATGACGAGTTCGTCGAAGGGGCAAAGGAGTCGTTCAACGTCATTCTGAGGATCATCCCGTTTCTAGTGACGATGCTGGTTGCGATTGGAATGTTCAAAGGCGCGGGCGGCATCGATTTGCTTACGAAATTGTTGAATCCAATCCTGACCCCGCTGCATTTTCCATCTGAGCTTCTGCCGATGGCATTGATGCGGCCATTGAGCGGCAGCGCCACTCTCGCTCTTCTGACAGACATCGTGCATCGGCTTGGCCCGGACAACATCATCAGCCTGACCGCGGCGACGATTTACGGCAGCACCGAGACAACTTTCTATGTGGCAGCGGTTTACTTCGGCTCGGTTGGCATCAAACAGACCCGGCACGCGATACCGGCGGGTTTATTGGCCGACCTGACGGGGGTAATCGCATCGGTAATTATTTGCCGCGCGGTGCTGTAAGCACCACCTGCTGAGTCGCTTAAGTCCAAGATCAAGCTATTAAGCGTCGTTTTTCCTCGCAATCTAGAGTAAGAACTATTTATCGTTCACGTCTTTGCGGATGATTCAGCGTGATTATTTAATAATTGGCACCGGGGCCGGCGGGGCGAGCGCTTGCGAAGGCGTGCGTAAACACGACAAACGCGGCTCGATTACCATCATCGGCGCGGAGATCATGCCTACTTATCACCGGTGGATGTTGTCGAAGGATTTTCTTCGCGAGAAAACCGTGCCGCTCAAGAAGCTCGGTTACTTTGACCAGCGGTGGTTCGATTCCCACAAAGTTGAGACCCGTTTCGCGACGATCGTAAAGCAGTTCAATCTCGAACGCCGCCTGGCGGTTCTCGGAAACGGCGAGAGCATCGAGTTTAATAAAGCGTGTCTGGCAATGGGTAGTCGGCCGGTGCGTCCTTCGGTGGCCGGGGTCAATCTTGGCAACGTGATTTATTTGAGAAGCGTGCGTGACGCGCTGGCATTGAGGGAAATGGCCGATGTCGAAAAGACGCGTAATCGTAATCGGCGGCGGTTTACTTGCCTGCGAAGTGGCCGCGAGTTTGCGAATGATGAAATTGAAAGTCACGATGATGCATCGCAACTCCTATCTGCTTAATCGTTATTTGGATTCGCAAACCGGGCCGTGGCTGACCGAATATTTTGCGAAACATGGAGTCACCATGTTGATCGGCGAAAGTCTGAATGGGTTTGAAGGCAAGACGGTGCTGCGAAATATCCAGACCAAGAGCGGCAATCGTGTCCCGGCCGGATTGGCTGTCGTTTGCTGCGGCGCCGAACCGAATCTGGATCTCGTGCGAAACACTCCGCTCTCCGGACCGCATGGTTCGCCCGTGACTGAATATCTCGAGACGGAAGAGAAAGGAATTTTCGCCGTCGGCGATTTGGCATTTTATCCGGACCGGATCATGGGCGGTGTTCGGCGGCAGACCCATTGGGAAAATGCGCGGGAGCAAGGGTTGATCGCCGGCGCGAATATGACCGGCAAGAAACGGATCCGCTACGAGCAGGTGCCATATTTCTGGTCGGAGATGTTCGACATTCGCATGCATTTCGTCGGCGATTTCAGCATGCAACCGACCCGGGTGGATCTGCGCGGCACCTACGCAAAGCGAAAGTTCATCGCCCATTACTATCAGGGCGACAAATTGCGCGCGATTTTGCTCTGCAACCAGGCCGATCGCGACGTCGAGTCTGCCCGGAAAGAGCTGCGACACGCCCTCGGAAAATAGCAGGCAAACAGCCGGACACCGGGGTCATGCGGGCATGAACCGTGCTGGTAGGAGTCACTTCAACCATGCTAGCCCTCGGCGCTTTTGCCTTAACCATATGTGGAATCCTTTTCTGTGTCTGCTGGGCCTATTTGGAAGAATCTGACCAGAACTGACGCTTATGCTCGACCAGGAAGATTTGAAGTGGATCGCCGCCACTTCCACGGATTTGAACTCGGTCCTGCAGCAGGTGTCGCGTTATGCGGACCTCGCCCGGCAGACATCGCGGCGAGCAGAACTATATAGATCTGCTCGCTGAGCGGGTTGAACTGGCTTCCAAGACAGCTCAATCCCTTTTCGATCGAGTGACCTCGCAAATCCTGGCCGGCGCTGCGAAGAAATCCGCCGCGGCTCGTAAGAGCGCCGCCGGCTTCACGGTTGTTCCGCCACCGGCTGCAGACGAAAAGCCATCCCGCGTCTCGCGACGCAGCGATCAAAAAGGTGAGCCGAACGGCCAGAAGGAAGGTGCAGCCGCCACGAACGGGTTTCCGGCCGGAACACGAATCAAGAACGGAAATGGCAAGCGCGAATACCTTTTGTTAGTCGAAGATGAGCCGGACGTCGCCGATGTCGCTTCAGACATGTTGGCCGATGAAGGATATCGGGTGGTGATTGCACACGATGGTTTTGAAGCGCTCAAGATTTACGAGCAGATGGGCAAGCAAATTGGTCTGGTCATCCTGGATTATTTCCTGCCTGTGATTGATGGCGACGCGGTTTTTGAAGAACTCAGGACGCATCAATCCGGAAGTGAACGTGGTGCTCAGCAGCGGTTTCGCCGAACAATCCAAGGTCGGCACGATGCTCGTCGCAGGGTCTTCGCGGCTTCATCCCGAAACCCTATGGGCGGGCGAAGTTGTTGGAACAGGTTCGCTCGATTCTGGACGCCGCCTGTCAGCCTCAGGCCAGCTAGCCAAACGCTGATCCGCTGGCCGTGAATCAGCTCCTTCATGGCATCAATTTAGCTCTTGCAGACTGACGCCCATGGCTCGCATTGACGCCTTTTTTAAACTGATGGCGGAGCAAAAGGCTTCAGACCTTCATCTCTCCACCAACAACGCCCCGATGCTGCGCATCAACGGCGATTTGGTCCGCGTCGATTTTCCTCCGCTTAAGAACGACGAACTCAAAGCGATGGTTTATGAGATCGCGCCGGAAGGGAAGATAAAGGAATTTCGAAGAAAGACTGGACGTCGATTTTGGCTATGAAGTGCCGGACGTGATGCGGTATCGCGTCAATTTCTTTCAGCAAAAATACGGGATCTCCGCCGTGTTTCGCTCGATTCCGTCGCAAGTCATTACTCTTGATGAGCTCGGACTGCCCGCCGTGCTCAAAAAATTTCCGATGTTGAAAAAAGGCCTCGTGCTTGTAACCGGCCCAACCGGTTCCGGTAAATCGACGACCCTCGCCGCGATGATCGATCACTCGAACCTGCATCGCCACGATCATATTATTACGGTCGAAGATCCGATCGAGTTCGTCCATCGCAGCCAGAATTGCCTCATTCAACATCGCGAAGTCGGTATTCACACCCGCTCTTTTGCCAACGCGTTGCGCGGCGCGTTGCGTGAAGATCCCGACTGATTCTCGTCGGCGAAATGCGCGACTTGGAAACGATCGAGCTCGCGCTGACTGCGGCCGCGACCGGTCACCTTGTCTTCGGCACTTTGCACACATCGAGCGCAGCGAAATCAATCGACCGTGTGATCGACGTTTTTCCCACAAATCAACAGAATCAGATCCGCACCACTCTCGCCGAATCACTCAAAGGCGTCATCGCGCAAAATCTGTTCAAGCGAATCGACAAACCGGGCCGGCGTCGCGGCGCTCGAAATTCTGGTGGTCGACACCGCCATCGCCAACCTCGTGCGCGAAGGAAAGACCCACCAAATTCCCGGCATGATTCAGGTCGGCAAGAAAAAGGGAAATCAACCGCTCGACGACGCAATCATGGAACATCTGCGGCACGCACGAATTTCGCCCGAGGAAGCTTACGACAAGTGCGTCGACAAGAAAAAGTTCCGCCAGTTCCTGAAGGAGCCGCCGCTGGACGCCACCGAGGAATAACTAACTTTATGCGACTTCCAGATCTCGACAGAGTTTTGTCAGCGATGCTCAAGACTTACAACGGCATCTCCGATTTGAATTTTTCTGTTGGCCATCCACTCCAAGTCGAAGACTTCGGCGAATTGAAGCCGGTTTTTGTCGATCCTCCGATTGAAGCACTGACTCCGCATCAAACCGAGCAGATCGCGCTCAGTCTCATGCAGGGCAATCGCCGCCTGATTTACGATTATCTTACCGGCGGTTCGTGCGATGCCAGCTACTCACTGGGCGACGAGGCCCGGTTCCGCGTAAATATTTTCCGGCAGCAGGGGCACTTTTCGGTGGTGCTTCGCAAACTGCAAAGCGAAGTGCCAACGATTGAGACAATTGGGGCTGCCGGAAATCTTTTCTGAAATCGCCAAGGAAAAAACCGGGCTGGTCCTGGTGACTGGCGCGACCGGCAGTGGAAAAACCACGACCCTGGCGGCCATTCTGGACGCAATCAACGAAAACCAGCCAGTCCACGTCGTCACACTCGAAGATCCGATCGAGTACGTGCATCCGAAGAAGAAAGCTACCTTCAATCAGCGCGAGCTCGGACACGACTTTAATAATTATCCGACCGGTTTGCGCGCGGCATTGCGTCAGGCGCCGAAGGTTATTCTGGTCGGTGAAATGCGGGATCGCGCGACCGTCGAGATCGCGTTGATGGCGGCGGAGACGGGGCACCTCGTTTTAAGCACGCTGCATACAGTCGACGCGGGTCAATCGATCAACCGTATCCTCGGTTTATTTTCGTTGGGCGAAGAGCAACAGCTGCGAATTCGTCTCGCCGACACGCTTCGTTACATCGTCAGCCAGCGTCTTGCGCCGAAAGTGGGCGGTGGCCGCCAACTCCTCACCGAAATCATGGGCAACAATTTACGGACGCGGGAAGCCGTTGCGCTCGGTGAAGGTGAACACCGCAGCTTCTACGAAATTATTGAAGCGAGCTCCCCGTTCGGCTGGATGACATTCGATCAATCGATCTTGCAGGCCTACGAGAGCGACATGATAACCGAGGAGACGGCCAGATTGTTCGCCTCACGCAAAGGCCGCATCACTCGCGGCATCGATTTGATTCAAAAGGCGCGTGGCGTCGACAGCGATCTCGAATCCGGCCTGCGGCTCGACGTGCCAGAAAACGCATTTCGTTAAACTTTATGTTTTCAGACCAGGAACAAGGCGACGCTTCATTTTTCGATCTCGGCGACAACACCGCGCTCGTCTGCGTCGATCATCAGCAATATCAGAAAGTCGTCGTCCCTCAATTGATCGACATGACCTACAAAGTGCATCTCGGTTTGTTCGAAGAAGACGTATTACTCAAACTGAAGACCTACAACTACGATGTAGTCGATAGTTTACGAGAATTTTAAAGGCTCAACTCTCCAAACCAATCCGATTTTGGCCGAACTGACCCGTCGTCCCGACGCACAGCGCCGCCAGCATTTCGTTGTTCTGCTGAGCCAGCGTATGGCGACCAACGACGCGATGAGCGCGTTCGTGCACAGTGTCGATCAAATCATTAACATCACCGACCTGGCAAATTTCAAGCCGGTCTTGCGCCGGGGAGTGTCCCAGCACCGCGAGCTTTACAATTCCTTCAACGAAATGTTGAAGAGCGTGCAGTCGCTCTAATCTTTGGTAGCCGGCGGATATGCCGGCGGCGAATAAACGTTGAACGTAACCGCCGGTCGATCGCCGCGATTGACGAAACGGTGTTTCGTTCCTGCTGGAATAACAATCACGTCGCCTTTCTCGAGACTCGGTCGTTCATCGCCAACTTCGCCGGCCAGTTTGCCATCCAGCATCAAGAGCACCTGATCGCTCTTCGGGTGCGCCTCTGCGTTATCGCCCGTTGCCTTGCCCGGTTGAAGCGTCATCATGGCGGTTTGGCTCCGCTCGTGGGTCTGCAAAACTTCAAACCAGGCGCTTGCGTCGCGGATGTTCTTCACGTCCATGCCTAAACTTCGCATGGCCGCCGGCGCGCAGTCGCAAACAAGTTTATCGGATCTTCACACTCCGCTGTCTCTGGCGTACCAATCGATCTTGCGTGTCACATACATCACCACGCCCAGCAGAACGAACAGCGCAATCGCTCCCATCAGCAGCGCGTAATCCTGCTGCCGCAATGTGATGTAGAGAAACGTGTAAACACCGGCCAAACCCGCGCCGATGATCAATGTCCGCACGCCTCCGCCAAGGAACGATCGGCAATACCAGGTAATCAGCGACCGTTGATGCAGCTGCGGCGATCAGATAAGCCAGGCCGAAGCTTCTGAATTCGGAAATTGACAGAAGCAACAGGAAGAACAAACAGAGCGCAGCGCCGACCATCAGGTATTGCAATGGATGGATCTTCTGTCGCGCAGTGACTTCGAACAGGAAGAATGTGGTGAACACCAGGACAAGAAAAAGCACACCGTATTTGATTGACCGCTCAACATAACGATACGCATCGAGCACCGACAAAAATTGCGCGCCGAAAACCGACTGCGACACTGCTTGCGTAGTGAAGCGATCATTTCCCATCTGGCTCGTCCAGGACTGCGGATAACTGCGGCCGTAGTAGGAAACTTTCCATTTTGCATCAAAACCATTGTCGCGGACGGAGCGTTCCGTCGGCAGGAACGCGCCCTTGAAGGCAGGATCAGGCCAGTTCGATTTCAGGGTCGCTTCGTTCTGAACTCCGAACGGTGCGAAATAAATTCCTTCGCTGCCGTTAAAATCGATCGGAATCGAAAACTCCACCGGCGCATTGATCGGTTTTTCATCGCGCCAGCGTCGCCGTTGCGCCGGTGGTATAACCGGGCATTTGCGAGCCTGGAAGCATCGGGCGTTTAACTCCGCCCCAATCCAGAACCAACCCTTCGCGCGTTCCGCGCAAATCGCTGACCGCGACCGTCACCATCGCATCTTTCCATTGCACGTCCTTCGGATCGATTTTGAAGGGCCCAAAATCCGGGGCCGAAAATCTCCCCGAAAGTTTGACCTGCGCCCGGAACACCGCCGCCTCATAAATCCCGCGGTGAAGCATCTGCGTTTCGGCATCGCCGGTCACGTTCAGCAATTCCGGTAGAAAATAGGCCCAGGCCGTCGCTACTTCTTCGACTTCGCGTTTCTCGATCTTTCCGTCTTTGCCTGTCACTTCCTTCACGGTTTTGAATCGGTATTGATAGGGAATGATCAGCACCGGACCGATCACGCACTGTTCCCTGCCCCACGATGAAGTGATGTCGGTCACTGCTTCATTGCGCCGGCTCAAGCGATCGGACAGGACTCCGGTGATCATTCCGAGAGGAATCAAAAGCAGCAGAATCAAAACGCCGACGCCGATCAGTTTGAAGATCGTGCGATAGCGTTTTCCAAAAGACGGCTGCGATTTAGGCAGCGGCGGCGGCGCGACTGGTGTTGTATCGGGCATAGCGTGAAGGATTTAGAGAGCATACGGAGTCGAGGCGAAAATCTTTCACCCTGACCAGATAAATCCGACCGGCCGTCCAGATTCCTGAATCCGATCGGCCGGTCTGGCGCATCTCACTGCAAACAACCCGAGGTTTTCATGATCCAGGATTTCAGATTTGCCTACCGTCAGCTTCTCAAGTCGCCGGGCTTCACCAGCATTGCGGTCCTCACGCTTGCTCTGGCCATCGGAGTCAATTCGGCGATTTTCGCGATGGTAAAAGCCACTGTTCTTCATCCGGTGGTGCCTCTTCGACCGAACGAGGTAGTAAATGTTTTTACGGCACGCCAAAACGCGAGCCACGATTATCGGCAATTTTCCTACAACGAATATCGCGAGCTGCGCGACAACGGAGGCGACGTGTTCGCGGACATCGCGGCAACGGAGTTCGCAGTGGCTGGGATCGGACGCGATCACGAAATGCGGCGCAGCTTCGCCTTTCTGACATCGGAAAATTATTTTTCGTTGATGGGAACGCAGCCGTTTCGCGGCCGGTTTTACAACGCCGAAGAATGCAAGCCTAACGCGAACATTGCCGTTGTCGTGGCCAGCTATGGTTACTGGAAGCGGATGGGCAGCCGCAATGATTTCGTTGGGAGCACGATTCAAATTAATGGGCAGCCCTACACCGTCGTCGGCATTACTCAGGATGGATTTGGGGCAAACGCATTGCTTGCTCCCGATATCTGGCTGCCTCTCGGAATCCGGTCGCAGCTTGGCTCCGCATTCGGCGACACCGAAGCGATGCACGACCTCTTGAACCCGAAGAATTACGCGTTCAATCTGAGCGCGCGGATGCGTTCCGGTTTGACAATCGACACCGCAAAGCCACGGCTGCCGGTTTTGGCGCAGCGGTTAACTGCGATTCAACCTCAAGACGCCGAAGGAACGCGGGAGTTGCAAATTCAAACGCCTTCGCGGTTTAGCATTAGCACTCAACCGGAAGACGATGGACCCCTCACCCTCATAGGCACGTTGGTCATGTTCATGGCCGGTGCGGTCTTGCTCATCGCATGTCTCAATCTCGCTAACATGCTGTTGGCGCGCGGAACTTCCCGTTCGAAGGAAATGGCGGTGAGGCTCGCCGTCGGCGCGTCGCGTTGGCGGATCGTCCGCCAATTGTTGTGCGAAGGATTTTTGCTCGCGCTCTGCGGCGGCGCAGTCGGCCTGGTGATCGGAACATGGTGCAACGATTTTCTACTGGGACAGGTTCAGAGCCTGCTCGCGACCACAAATTTCTCGCTGGTGATGAAGTTGCGGCCCGATCTTGTTACCCTGACGGTCACATTTCTATTCTGCCTTCTCGCGACAATGCTGTTCAGCCTCGGGCCGGCGCTCAAGGCTACGAAAGCGGATCTGGTCAACGATCTGAAACAACAAGTCGGCGAACCGGCGCGGATGGGGCGGTTCAGCCGTTTCTTCGCGCCGCGCCACATCTCAGTGATGGTGCAAATCGCGCTCTCCCTCATGCTGTTGTTCGCCGCCGGATTGTTTTTTCGCGGCGCGCTGAAAGCCGCGGGACTTTACCCTGGTTTTAATCCAGCCGGTGATCTGATCGCGGAGTTTGATTTTAGTCTGATCAAAAAAGAGCCGGCTGAGTGCCGCCGGTTGATTTTTGCAATTACCGAACGCGCCCGCCAATTACCCGGAGTCGTTGCCTCGGCAACCGGGACCATGTTGCCATATGCCGATTTCACCAACACCCGGCGCCTAATGAAAATGAAAGACGCATTGCCGACCGATCCGAAAGCAGCTGATCCAAGCGTCAACGCGCTCTACACCGCGATCACAACCAACTATTTCGACGCACTGGGCGTGAAACTTCTGCGCGGCCGCGATTTCACTCAGGCAGAGTGCGAGCAGAAGGACGGGAGACGCGTTGCGATCATTGACGAAGAACTGTCAAAAAAGCTTTTTCCAAACGAAGACGCGATCGGTCAGCACATTCGCTACACTCAGACGCCGAAAAGCGGACCGCCTAACGACATCGAGATTATCGGAATCGTGAGCAAACATCTGCATGCGATCCAAAGCGACGCACTCGTAACCAGGATCTTCGTGCCCTCTGGCCCAGGGTTACGACGGCCAGCACGTACCTTCACGTGCGTCTCAACAGCCACGATCGCAACGCAGTCATCGGGCTGATCCCGACGTTGCGTCACGTGTTCAACGAGATCGATCCTAATCTGCCGCTGTTGCAAATGACCCCGTTCCCCGACCTGATGGAAAAATCGCCGAATCTTTGGATCGTGCGACTCGGAGGAAAAGTTTTTGGCGCGTTTGGTTGCATCGCCTTGGTGCTTGCGGTGGTCGGTGTCTATGGCGTGAAAGCCTACGCTGTCGCGTGCCGCACTCGCGAAATCGGAATTCGAATGGCGCTCGGCGCGCACCGGAAAGATGTTTTTGCGCTGATCATGCGCCAGGGAGCATTGCAGACCGCGCTTGCGGTGAGCGTTGGACTTCTGCTTTCTCTCGGCGCCGGCCGCGTGCTTGCGCAAATTCTCTACGGCGTAAGCCCAACCGATCCATTCTCGTTAATCACCTCGAGCGTAATGCTCGCCGCTGCTGCGTTGCTCGCCTGCTTTCTTCCCGCTCGCCGCGCAACTCACGTCAATCCGATCACTGCTCTGAGAACGGAATAGGAGTCTCCCCTCTCCATTCTCCTTTCTCCTATTCTCCTTTCTCCAGATCATCCCCTCGCGGAATCGCCGTTGACAGCCGTGTCCACCGTTGGTGAGACTCTGTCCTGTCATGATGAGCGACCTTCGTTTCGCTTTCCGTCAGCTCGTGAAATCCCCGGGATTCAGTTTGTTAGCCGTTGTCACCCTCGCGCTCGGAATTGGACTGAACACAGCGATATTTTCGCTGATCAACGATCTTTTTCTTAAAGGCCTGCCGTTCCAGGAACCGGAGCGGATCGTGCACATTCTAACAAAGGGGAAAGACCGGACGGATGAGTTCCAGATGTCCGCGCCGCGGTTCATGCTTTATCGAGATGCGCAGACGATTTTCTCCGGGTTTGCCGCCGAGAATCAACAGGCGGCGACGGTAACGGGTCTCGGCGATCCGTTGTCGGTGCCGATTTTCAAAACAACCGCGAACTGGTTCGACGTGCTCGGAGTGCGCGCCAATCATGGGGCGAACATTTCTCCCACAGGAAGAAGAAGGCGCGGATGTCGCCATTATCACAGACCGGTTTTGGAAAGCGCGATTTGCCGGCAGTCGAGGACATCATCGGAAAACCGTTCGTGCTCGATGGCGTGACGCACACGATCGTGGGTGTGATTCCAAAACTGCCCGTCTCCTGGACCGGGACCGAACGCGCGGACATTTGGACGACGAAGCCGATGGCTATCCCGGGTTTCTCGCATGAGAAGATGATGCGCGGCTCGACATTCCTGCGCGTGATCGGACGTTTAAAGCCGGGCGTTACCCTTGACCAGGCAAAAGCAGCGTTGGGCACACTGGAGAACAATTACCGCTCTCAATTTCCAGAGAACATCGACGCGCAGTCGCGTAACATCGTCAAAACGCTTCCGGAAGATGTGACGGAGAATTTGCGTCCCGGGTTCGCGACTTTGCTGACGGCGGTCGGTTTCGTTTTGCTGATCGCTTGCAGCAACGTGGCGAATTTACTACTCGTTAGGTTCAGCGGACGGCGCCGCGAGATTTCGCTCCGGCTCGCGTTGGGCGCGACGCGCGGCAGCGTCTTGCGACTCTTTGTTTTTGAGAGCGTGCTGATCAGTCTGCTGGCGGGAATTTTCGGCGCTGTCCTGGCGTGGTGGTTGGTTCCACTCGTCCCGAAACTCGCAGCGAACTTTCTCCCGATCGAACAGGCAAACGTAAACGCGCTCTCGGTGCCGGTCCTCTTGTTCACGATCGGGCTTTCGCTCCTGACTGGATTCGCGATGGGTCTCTATCCGGCGTTGCAAAGCTCGCGCGCGGATCTGGTCGATGGCCTGAAAGAAGGCGGCCGCGGCACCCAAGGCAGTTCGCGCCAGCAGCGATTCCGAAAAATTCTCGTCGGCGCGCAGGTGGCGCTGTCGGTCACACTGCTCGCGGGCGCGTCATTGCTGATCACGAGTTTCGTGCGCCTGAGCGAGCAGGATCCCGGTTTCAACACGGACAAACTCTGGATCGGCGTGACCGCATTATCGCAGACCCAGTATCCCGATCAGGCGAGCCGCGCTCGTTTTGCCGAGCAATTGCAAACGGCATTGCGCGCGACTCCGGGATTCGAGGACCTGATGTTGAGCACTGGTTTTCCGCTCTTTGGCAGCCCGGGCGCAACTCTCTATGCGCGCCCTGAAGGCAACGTGCCTCCGGCTGCCGAACGAAAAGGCGCGCCCTCGAACGAAGTCATGCCGGGCTGGTTCCGCGCTGCGGGCATTCCATTGATCGCCGGCCGCGATTTCAACGATCAGGACGTTCTCGATCATCCGAACGTCGTCATCATCAGCAAAACGGGCGCAAAGACGGTGTTCGGCGACGAGAATCCGATCGGCAAAACGTTACTAATCACGGGTGGCAGCGTGCCGGTCGAGATTGTGGGAGTCGTCGGCGATGTCCGCTCCGTGCGATTGAGTCTGGGTAACAACATGGAATTTTATCGCCCGTTCGCGCAGGAAAATTCCCCGTACCTCAGGATCGTGGTGCGCAGTCCGCTTCCGCCCGAAACGATCACTCATTCAGTGAAAACAGCGTTGGGCGGAATCGATCCGAGCCTTGCTTTGATCTTCCCGCAGCCGTTCAGCGAGATCATGGCGGAGGCACTCGGCCAGGCCAAACTGATGATGCTATTGTTGGGCGTTTTCGCCGGGGTCGCGCTCCTCCTCGCGACGGTTGGAATTTACGGCGCAGTCGCCTACAGCGTCGAGCAACGCACTGGTGAAATCGGCGTGCGCATGGCGCTGGGTGCGCAGGCGCGCGACGTCGTGCGGTTGATTGTCCGACAGGGAATGACGCCGGTCGTGTTCGGTCTGGTAGTTGGATTGATCGCGGCCCTTGCGCTCGGTCGATTCATTGCCTCACAACTTTTTCAAACTTCGGCTTACAACCCGATGCTGTTGTCCGCAACGCTGACAATTCTCGGAGTAGCGGCGCTGCTTGCCTGTCTCATCCCGGCCCGGCGAGCGTCTTTGGTGAATCCGGTGGAAGCCCTGCGCGCCGAATGAATTTTCGGCTTTCTGAATTCTTGATTTTACTTCCGTTGTGAAGGTGGCTGGGGCCGGAATCGAACCGGCGACACGTGGATTTTCAGTCCACTGCTCTACCAACTGAGCTACCCAGCCCTTGAAGACGCTCCCTCCGAGCGGAGCGCTTACTAAAGCAGAAAAGCCGCCTCCGTCTAGACTATCACGAGCAAAGCGCGGAACGATCAACGTCCAACGCCCGATTCGAAAATTAAAATTTGCGCGGCAAATCCACGGCGCGGTTAAGAAGCTTCAGATATTGGCCGCGCGGAATCTCTATGGCCCCGAACTGTTCGAGATGCGGCGTGATCCATTGCGTATCGAGAAGGGTAAACTTTCGCGCGCGCAAATGTTCGACCAGTCCGACCAGCGCAATCTTGGACGCGTCCCGCACCTGATGAAACATCGATTCGCCAAAAAATGCGCCGCCGAGTGCTACGCCATAAAGTCCGCCGCCAAGTTTGTTGTCGGTCCAGGCTTCGACTGAGTGGGCGTGGCCAAGTTCGTGCAAATGTTCGTAACTCTCGATGATTTCGTGATTGATCCAGGTGTCCTTCCGCTTCGCGCAACCGCGAATCACTTCTCCGAACGAAGTGTCCATCTTGATTTCGAAAACGTTTTTCCGAGCAAGTCGCCGCAAATCGTGTGGAACATGAAAATTTTCCAGCGGCATGATTGCGCGCGGTTCGGGCGAAAACCACGCGATCGAATCGTCTTCCATGGCCATCGGAAAAACGCCAAGCTGATAACCTTGGAGAAGCAGCTCGGGATCAATCATGTCGAAAACGTATCCAAATCCCCAGGCCTTGTAGAGGCGCTTGTGCCAAGCGCCTGGCTATTTAATCCGGTGCTTGAGAACAAGGCCGCCGCTGTGCGGCAATTTATATCTAGGGAACATTCCTGCCAAACTAGCGGGAGCGTAAGCACCGCTACAATCGTCTGATTGATTTTGATCAGTTTATTCCTAAAATGAGCGGATGAGGCCCTTGTCGTTCTTTCTGGCGATAGGATGCATCCTCCTCTGCGCCAGTTGCTCAGATCCACTCGAAAAACGAACCAGCGAAGAAGTCGGATCTCAACTTCAGCGTGGCGTGACCGGTGGCGGCCAGATTGGTCCCGAACAACGCGAACCCGGAGATCCTGCGGGCGAACATGGCGTGCCTCAAACGCATCCATGAAAACCGCCGCCCCTCCAAAACATTCCAAAATTTTAATTCTCGATTTCGGTTCGCAGTACACCCAGGTGATCGCCCGGCGCGTTCGCGAGCTTCAGGTTTATTCCGAAGTTGTTCCGTTCAATGTTCCCGCGGCGGAAATCAGAAAACTTCAACCTAACGGGATCATTCTATCGGGCGGACCAGCCAGCGTGTATGACAAAGGCGCGCCCCAAATCGATCCCGAGATTTTCTCGTTAGGCGTTCCAGTGCTCGGAATTTGTTACGGGCTGATGCAAATGGCCCATCATCTCGGCGGACAGGTCGTTTTTACCGGACGGCGCGAGTACGGGGCGGGCATGTTGCACATCGCCAATGGTTCCCAGTTGTTCGACGGACTCGGCCATCAGATTGATGTCTGGAATAGTCACGGCGACGAAGTAACCGCGTTACCCAAAGGTTTCGTGGCCGCCGGGACCACCGAGAGTTCAAACTTCGCCGCGGTCGAAGATCGGCAGCGGAAACTCTACGGACTTCAATTTCATCCCGAGGTCGCGCACACGCCGCGCGGTAAAGAAATCCTTCAAAACTTTGTCTATCACATCTGCCGGTGCCCGATGGATTGGACAATGGGTTCCTTTATCGAGGAAGCATGCGACCGGGTCCGGGAACAGGTTGGCGACGACAATGTTGTGCTCGGATTAAGCGGCGGAGTCGATTCATCGGTAGTTGCGGCACTACTGCACAAAGCGATCGGCGACCAGCTGACCTGCATTTTTGTGAACAACGGGCTGCTGCGCGCGCGCGAGGAAGAAGTTGTCCAACGCGTCTTCGGCGAAAATTTTCACATCAAACTGAAATACGTCGATGCTTCGGATCGATTTTTGCAAAAACTTCGCGGTGTCATCGATCCCGAGCAAAAACGAAAAATTATAGGAAACGAGTTTATCTCCGTGTTTGAAGACGCGGTGACCGAACTCGCGGCAGAATCAAATCCGCACTCCGCACTCCGCACTGCACAGTTCAAATTTCTCGCCCAGGGAACTCTTTATCCCGACGTGATCGAGAGCGTTTCGATCGCCGGCAATCCGGCGCAAGTGATCAAGAGTCATCACAACGTCGGCGGTTTACCGGAGAAAATGCATTTCCAGCTCGTCGAGCCCGTGCGGCAATTGTTCAAAGACGAAGTTCGCCAGGTTGGACTGCAACTTGGTTTGCCGAAGGAAATTGTTTATCGCCAGCCATTTCCCGGGCCGGGCCTCGCGGTTCGGATTCTTGGCGAGGTCACACCCGAGCGATTATCAATTTTGCGCGAAGCGGACACGATCGTGCAGAGCGAAATGGAGGCGGCCGACTGGTATTACAAAGTTTGGCAATCGTTTGCCGTTTTACTTCCGATCCAAACCGTTGGGGTGATGGGCGACCAGCGCACTTACGAAAACACCGTCGCCCTGCGAATTGTGGAAAGTCAGGACGGAATGACGGCAGATTGGGTGCGCGTCCCGTACCAATTGCTGGCCCGGATTTCATCGCGCATCAGCAACGAAGTCAAAGGCGTGAATCGCGTGGTGTTCGACATCTCGAGCAAACCGCCGAGCACGATCGAGTGGGAATAACCCGGTCGACTTATCGCTCGCGCTGAAAATGCGATGATCTGGACACGAGACTCGGATTTTGAACGGCTGTCGGAGCTCAAGTTTCGGCGAAAGAAATGAACGCAGAACAAAAGCGGCTCGACGAAAATAAATCGCGTGAGGCGCCGTGGCATTTTTGGGGGCCGTATCTGGCCGAGCGTGCGTGGGGCACGGTGCGAGAGGATTACAGCGCCAACGGCGATGCCTGGAATTATTTCCCGCACGAACACGCCCGCTCACGCGCCTATCGCTGGAACGAAGATGGTCTGGGCGGAATCTCGGACAACAAAGGGCGGCTCTGTTTTGCGTTCGCGTTTTGGAACGAGCGCGACCCGTTTTTGAAGGAACGCCTGTTTGGTGTAACTCAGGCGCAAGGCAATCACGGCGAAGACGTCAAGGAACTCTATTGGTACCTCGACAGCACGCCGACCCACAGTTTCATGCGGATGATCTATCGTTATCCGCAATGTCGTTTTCCCTACGAAGAATTGGTGGCGCAAAGCGGATCGCGTTCGAAGATGGAAGGCGAATTCGAAATCTGGAACACCGCCGCGTTCACCGAAAACCGATTCTTCGATATTGCGATCGAGTATGCCAAAGCCGATGCGCGCGACATCCTGATCCGAGTTAGCGCGACAAATTGCGGACCGGAAGCCGCTCCGCTGCATCTTTTGCCGACGATCTGGTTTCGCAATACCTGGAGTTGGGGAAGAGATTCCGCCAAACCAATTCTTCGAAAAGCCGCGGAACGCAGTCATATCGCGATCGTCACGGCCAGTCACCCGACAGTTGGCGATTACGATCTGTTTTGTGATGCGGTTGACGATCTTTTCTTTACCGAGAACGAAACCAACGCGGAAGATTTGTGGGGAGTTCCGAATTCGTCACCATTCGTCAAGGATTCGATTAACGAGCGCATTGTTCACGGCAAAATAGACGCAATCAATCCCGCGGAAACTGGGACCAAAGCCGCCGTCTATTACAAGTTCAACATCCCGCCCGGAGAAACCATTTCGATTCGCCTGCGACTGACTCGCGGAGGAACCAAAACGAGCGCTGAAGCGTTCGCGGATTTTGACGCGATGTTTAAACTTCGGCGCGCCGAAGCCGATCAATTTTACACTGAGCTGACGCCGGACTCGTTAGGCGAAGAACACCGCGCAATTCAACGCCAGGCCTTATGCCGGTTTGCTTTGGAACAAACAGTTTTATCATTACATCGTCGACCAATGGCTGGACGGCGATCCCGCCCAGCCGCCGCCGCCAGCGGAACGCCTCACTGGCCGCAACGCCGGGTGGCGCCACATTTACAACGAACGGGTGATGTCGATGCCCGATAAATGGGAATTTCCATGGTACGCATCCTGGGACCTCGCCTTCCACTGCCTTCCCCTCGCGCTGATCGACGCTCAGTTTGCCAAGCGTCAGCTCGATCTCATTGTCCGCGAATGGTACCTGCACCCGAGTGGAAAAATTCCGGCCTACGAGTGGAACTTCGACGACGCGAATCCGCCGGTCACAGCGTGGGCGGCGTGGCGGGTCTACCAAATCGAGCGCAAACAAACCGGCAAAGGCGACCGCGCGTTTCTCGAGACGATTTTTCACAAGATGCTTATCGCATTCACCTGGTGGGTGAATCGCAAGGACTCCGAAGGAAATAATATTTTCCAGGGCGGTTTCCTCGGACTGGATAACATCGGCGTGTTTGATCGAAGCGCTCAACTTCCCGACGGGACACACCTCGAGCAGAGCGACGCCACTAGCTGGATGGGAATGTTTTGTTTGAATCTGATGCGAATCGCGATCGAGCTCGCGCTCGAAGATCATGTTTATGAAAACATCGCGACAAAGTTCTTCGAACATTTTCTTGGCATAGCCGGCGCGATGAACAATCTCGGTGGCACGGGCATTGGACTTTGGGACGAGGAAGATGAGTTCTACTACGACGTTCTGCGGACACCGGGCGGACGTTATTTTCCTCTCAAAGTACGCTCCGTTGTCGGTTTGCTGCCGTTGTTTGCGGTCGACGTCATCCAGCCGCAGCTGATTGATGCTCTGCCTGGTTTCAAACGCCGACTCGAATGGTATCTCGCGAAGCGGCCTGACCTTTGTAGTTTAATTTCCCGCTGGGAAGAGCCCGGCGCCGGCGATCGTCGATTAATGGCGATAACTCGCGGACATCGCATGAAATGCCTGCTGCGGCGCATGCTCGACCCAAACGAATTTCTGAGCGATTACGGCGTGCGATCCGTCAGCAAGTATCACAAAGAGCATCCTTATGTGTTGAATGCGCGGGGTGAGAGCAGGGTTGTGAATTACGAGCCGGCCGAATCGCAGACCGGAATGTTTGGCGGTAACTCGAACTGGCGCGGGCCGATTTGGTTTCCGATTAACTATCTGCTCATCGAATCCCTCCAGCAGTTTCACCATTATTACGGCGACGATTTCAAAGTGGAATGCCCGACCGGCTCCGGTCAATTCATGCATCTGCGCGAAATCGCTGACGAACTTTCGAACCGATTGATCCGACTCTGGCTAAAGGATCAAAATGGCGAACGCCCGTCCGAGCGGGCTTCGCAAATTCTTGTAGCCGGCACCGATGGTGGCGGGCCGGGATCAACGATCCCCGCTACAACGCGTTATCTTTTTCACGAATATTTCCACGCTGACACCGGCGCCGGCCTGGGCGCGTCGCATCAAACCGGCTGGACCGCACTCGTCGCCAAGTTGATTCAGCAACAAGGCGAATTCGGAACGATTCGATAAGGCGACACTCGGTCGCGCCGACAATTACCAATCAGCGTGGATTTAATCGTTTGTCGCGCGCTCTGCGCATTTCAACCGGTGTTCCTCGATTGCAATTGTCACACCAATGGCGTTTGTCGCGCGGCAGGCGTTTTCGCGCGCCGCAGTTGTCGCAAACGAAAACGTCCGTCTGCTTGCGTTTGTATCCGGGATAAACAGCCACCGTTGATTAAATTCGGAGTCTTAGCGTCCGGCGGATGTATCACGTCCGGCGGTTAAAGCAAATCCTACGATGCGCAATCAATCGCTTTGCCGCGGCCGTCGCATGATATGAATGGCGAAAATCCGGCTTTGATGACGAGCGAGCAGATAATCGATAAAATCGCCAATGATCGAGTTCGGTTTGTTTCCGAGCTTGGTCACGACGCGACAAATCAGGGTGCTGCTCCGTCCATGCCACTCCAGGTTGATTGCGCCATGAACATCCCGCGCGCTATGAATTTTCGCCCAACCATGGGGCCGTCCAGGTTGTTTGGCCCAGGCTTTAATGAACCCGAATTTCTTTTCCAGTTGCGGATCACGCATGATCTGACTGCGCAACGATCCGCGCCCGCTCGCGATCACCTGGATCACGGTCTGCATTCAGTCGTTAGGTTCAATCGGAGCTGAGTCTTTTGCAATTACTGTTTCGTTGCCCCGGCAGGCGCGCGAATTCACCCGGATGAAACAAACGTCGAGTTGAAAGCCTGTGCTAACAAAGTCAGTCGCGGCTTATTCGCGTCATTCGCGGGCAACAACGACTGGTACATTACGTAAACGTCCACGTATCCACGCGTCGGATGACGGAAAGCTTCCGGCAGCGTGCCGACAATTTGCATTCCGAGATCCTGCCAAAGTTTCACCGCTGATTCGTTGGTAGAAACAACGAAGTTGAATTGAATCGCGCGAAAACCCAGCTGCCGCGCCTCATTTAGGCAATGCTCGCCCATGGCGCGGCCAATCCCCTGCCCGCGCACATTGTTTGTAACAATAAATGCGGCGTTCGCTACGTGCGCGCCACCGCCGGACTGGTTCGGGTGCAAGGTGTAGCTCCCGGCGATTTGTCCATCGATGGCGGCGACGAAGACGTGCGCATCGCCTTGAAACCAGTAAGCCAACGCATCCTCGCGCGACGTTTTTGGATCGACAGGGTAGGTTTCGCCCGCGGCAATGACTTCGCTAAAGATCTTCCAAATCGCGTCGTGATCGGCGTCAGTAGGTGCGCGGATCGTAATCTTTGTCATGTCGACCGAAGTGGAGACATCTCTAAATATTTCTGGTCAGAGATAGTTAGAGATTCCTCGACTTCGCTCGGAATGACAAAAGAAAACGCCTCAGGTCCCGGCTGGCCTACCGTCGTTTGAAGTATTGCACGTCTTTTTCGTGCTTCTTAGCCGCGGCCTTCGTTTTGAACGTGCCGAGATTGCGTCTCTTGCCTGTTTTCGGATTTTTCTTCCGCGAATAAAGCCGGTAGCCGCCCTTAACTTTTCTGATCATGTCGCGCTTCTCGAATTAGTTCGATGCAAAGGAGTGCGGCGAGTGCAACAAAGATGGTCAGGTCGATTGCCATGTGTTGGGCAAAGCTCCAATGTTGGCTGGCGTGGCCGAAACAACCGCAAGTGATATCCAGACCACGAACTTTCGCCGCGATCGTCGCGGCAATGAAAGCCAAAACAGCCAAAATCAGAATCGACAATCCACCGCGATAAAGAGTCCGAAGGACCAGGGCAAGTCCGCACAAGATTTCAAGCCACGGCAGAAAAAATGCGAGCCGAACACTGACAAACCAGGGCAGGATTTTGAAATTATCGATGTCGAGGCCGAATTGAACGGGATCGAACGCCTTTATCGCGCCGGCGTAAATGAAAATCCCCCCAACAATCACGGCCAAGATTCGCCATGCAAATCTTGGGCCGGTTGAGAGTTGATAGTTGAGCGTTGAGAGATCTGCCGCTCGGCTCGTCACTCGTCACTTGTCACCCGTCACTTTCTTGTTCCATTCTTCCCAGCCGCCCTGAAGCACACGGATGTCGTTAGGCAGCTGTTCTTCCTCGCGTAATTTTTTCGCAACATCTCTCGCCAGGCTGCAACTTTCTGCGCTGCAATAGACAACGATTTTTTTCTCCGGAGACCACCGTTCCCGAAAAGCGGGGAACAAGTCGTTCCAATGATCTTCGTTCAGCGAAAGCGCGCCCGGAACATGGTCCCGGGCGAATTCGTCATCGGGCCGTGCATCGACCCAGATTGCGCTGTCCCCCCACGCCTTCGCCTGATCGACCGTGACCAACTCGGAAGCTGGGATCGGCGATTCCCACGAAACCTTATCGCGAAAATAAAATCCCTGGCCGATTGCCGGCAGAGAGGCGAGCGCGATAAGAACAATCGCCTGCCTGGCCGCCGTCAATTTCACCGGCTAGTGCGCAGTCGGCGCGGCTGCCGGAACCGCCGGCGGCGTCGAAGTCGTTTTCATAGCCGACGGCTGATTGGCTTGATTTAGCGGAGGCTTTAACATCGGCGGCGGCGCGGGATTCGTGACCTGGGCGTTCACGTAAAATGATTTCGGAGCTTCCTTTGGATAATCCGCCTGCAGCAAAAGCGACGTGCCCATCGCGTGACTGGTATCTTTGGGCGTAACTTCGAGCGTCCACTCGCCTGGTTTTCCCGGAACAATTTTGGTTTCGAAGTTCGGATTGTTTGATTTGATCGTGATGTCCTTGGCTGGAAATTCTTTCGCCGCTTTCAGCGAAATCTTTTTCGTCTTCGGCGCTTCGCCACTGGTCCAGTAAACAAATGTTGGTTTGATCTCCATCGGCGACGCGATGTTCGCCTTGAGAGTCAGGATCGTCGTTGTCTTGGTCGGATCTGGATCATCGGTCTGGACCGTGACGGTCTTCACCTGCTGACCGGTGCGATCGCCAATGTTCAACGAGGCAATGATTTCGCCTTTTTCGCCCGGATTGACGACTTCCTTTTGGCTTTGGGTTGTGGTGCAACCGCACGACGCCTTCACGGATTTAAAATGAATCGGCGCCGTCCCGGTATTCTGATATTTGAAATGGGCCACCGCTTGCTTGTCGCCGGGAGCGGGATGCACATCCACGGTACTTTGCTCCCACTTCAAGTCGGCGCGAGCGGCGATTGCGAGCACGAAGGATAAGATAAAGGTAAGAGACGTGGTTTTCATTTTTTCGAATAGGAGCGTTCAATATAATCAGCCACCGCGTCTCGCCAAGAGCGCGGTTGGATGCCGGTCAGCGCCTGATATTTCCCACTGGAGAGCACCGAGTGAACGGGCCGGCGAGCGGTCCAATTTTTCATGTCGGCAAGTGTCAGCGGGCCAACCGTCTTTGCTTTGAGCGAAACGCCGGCGGCGCGGCAACAATCGAGCGCATGCTGCGCATATTCCTGCCAGGTGCATTGGCCTGTGTTCGCCAAATGTAAAATACCGGCGTCGACATCGAAAACCCGTGGCAACAATTCAGCGAGGTCGGCGGTATAAGTCGGGGTCGACCATTTATCGGCGATGGCTTCGATCGTTTCCTCGTTGCGCGCGCGCTTGA
The DNA here is from genome assembly GCA_963800015.1 of uncultured Verrucomicrobiae bacterium. Lineage (GTDB taxonomy): Bacteria > Verrucomicrobiota > Verrucomicrobiia > Chthoniobacterales > UBA10450 > AV40. The sequence continues at coordinate 331,189 of CAWCZE010000002.1, forward strand.
TCATTGCGTCCACAAAACTCGGCCGGTCGGGACCAAAAACCCACGACACCCGGACCACGATGTGACGATCGCTCGTTTGCAGCACAAACTTTTCGCCCGCGCGCTTCGATTCGCCATAAACGCTGATCGGGTTGGCCGCATCGTCCTCGACATAGGGCTGGCGTTTGTTGCCGTCGAAAACGTAATCCGTACTGAAGTGAATCAGTTTCGCGTTTTTGTCCCGGCAGATTTCCGCCAGGACCCGCGGCGCCTCGGCGTTGATCGCAAACGCGTGATCCGTTTCCGTTTCACAAGGCGTCCACATTCGTGAAGGCGGCGGCGTTGATCAGAACGTCGAACGGTTGATCGCCAAGTCGGCGGCGAATTTGGTCGGGCTTGGCCAGATCGAGTTCCGCATGATTGAAGCCGGCAACATCGAATCTGTTCTGATACGCACGCATCAGCGCCGCGCCAAGGCGACCGCCGGAACCGATAACCATCAATTTCATTTTGTTGCGCAACCCATCCGGCGCCGCACATCGGCCGCCGGCTACTTGTACAACATTCGCGCGACCGTGCCAGCGCTCACGTTGGCGCAGGCTCTCGGAAAAACTTCGAGACGTCGGGACGAGCGATCGGACTCGATAGGAAACCGTCATTATTCACGTCCTCACGGAATTCGTGGCAAAATCCCGCTGAATCTCAATATCTTCCCGCGCGTTCGAGCAACGGTTGCCACCAATATTGATTGTCGATGTACCACTGGATCGTGCTCTCGAGTCCTTCCTTGAAATTTTTGCGCGGCTTCCATTTCAATTCCTTTTCGGCAAATGACGAATCGATCGCATAACGGCGATCATGGCCGAGGCGGTCTTTCACGAACGAAATCAAGCTCTCCGGCTTGCCGAGTTTTTTCAGAATCATCTTCACCAGCTCGAGATTCGGCATTTCGTTGCCTCCGCCGAAATTGTAAACCGCTCCCGGTTTTCCTTCGAACAACGCGGCGACCACAGCTGCGCAATGGTCCTGAACGTGAATCCAGTCGCGCACATTCATACCGTCGCCATAAACCGGGAGCGGCTCGTCCCGCAACGCTTTGACGATCATCAGCGGAATCAGTTTCTCGGGAAATTGATACGGTCCGTAATTGTTGGAGCAGCGGGTCACGACAACTTCCTGGCCAAACGTGTTGTGATGAGCGAGCGCGAGCAGGTCGCGCGCCCGCTTTGCTCGCGGAATAAGGCGAGCTCGGTTCGATGCGGCGATTGCTCGGTAAATTTTCCGGTTTCGCCTAACGAACCGTAAACTTCGTCGGTGGAAATTTGGACGAAGCGCTGGACTCCGTGTTTTCGGGCGGCATTCAAAAGCACGCTGGTGCCGATGACGTTGGTGTGAATGAAATTTTCGGGTGAATTGATGCTCCGATCGACATGCGATTCAGCCGCGAAGTTGACAACGGCATAACATTGGCGTTCGAGCATGAGCTCGTCCATGGCGTCGGCATTGGCGATGTCGGCTTTGAAAAATTCGTAGCGTTCGCCATGTTCCTCGACCACGCCGTCCAGATTGGCGAGGTTGCCGGCGTAAGTCAGCGCGTCCACGTTTGTGACCGAGGCCGGCTTGTAATGTTGCAAAATGTAGCGAATAAAATTGCTCCCAATGAATCCGCAGCCGCCGGTCACGAGAATTCGCACAGCGCCAGATACCAGCAGCATGGCGATCGTCAAGACTCACACGACGGACACCAACGATACAAAGCTTGAGTCCGGGGAAATCGATAATCTAACGTTGTGACCGTGCTAAACGTTTGTGCCCGCCGTGAGAGAACTACGAAAACTAGCGCACAAGCCGCAACCGTGGCGGATTTTCCATGGCTGGGCGATTCGCTCGAAACATGGCGGCGCGCCTTTGCCCAAAGTGAATGGACGCCGTGGATCATTGTCGGGGTGGCCGCATTTCTGCGATTTTTCTTGCTCGGGATCAAGCCGCCGCACTTTGACGAAGGAATCAATGGTTGGTTTGTCGATCAAGTTCTTAAGACCGGTTTCTATCGGTACGATCCGACGAATTATCACGGCCCGTTGCATTTTTACGTGCTGTTGCTGTCGCAAACATTGTTCGGGCGCAATCTGATCGCACTGCGATTGCCCGTTGTCCTGGTCAGTATCGGTTGCGTCTGGCTGACGCTGAAATTCGAACCGTTTGTGGGCCGAACGGTCAGCCGCATCGCCGCGCTGGCGATGGCGGTTTCACCAGGATTCGTTTTTTACGGCCGTTATTCGATCCACGAAGTCTGGATTTTGTTTTTCACAATGCTGTTCATCCTCGGCCTGTTCGGGCTCTGGAAATTTGGCACTCCAAAATATCTGTGGTGCGCCGGGATGGGATTGACCGGAATGATCCTGTCGAAGGAGACATACATCCTTCACGTTTTGTGCGCCGTCATCGCCCTGCCGGTCTGCGCGGTATCGAACTATTTCAGCAAAATGGAAGATCAACCCGGTCCAAGCGATCGTGGAATTTCGTCGATCTGGCCGTCGTGATCGGGACCGGCATCGCGCTGATCGTCGCCTTCTATTCCGGCTTTTTCTTCCACTGGAACGGCGTCAAAGATCTGTTCGCAGCGTTCAAGCCCTGGTTTGAAACCGGCAAAGAAGGTCACGGCCACGAAAAACCGTGGTACTACTGGATCGCGCTCATCAGCCAGTTATGAACTCCCGGCGCTGGCGGGCCTGCTGACCTGCGTGTTCGCGTTGCGGTTCAAGAGTTCCAACCTGCGTTATCTCGCAATTTACGGCGTCGGAACGCTGATGGCCTACAGCATCGTGAAATACAAAACGCCGTGGTGCATCATAAGTTTCATCTGGCCGTTCCTGTTTACGTTTGGCGCAATGGTCACAATCGCGCCGTTGCGATTCAAAGGCGTTACTTATCGATGGTTCGGCTTGTACTCTTCGGATTGGTCGGCTCGCGGTTCTTTACTTCGTGACGAACGGATTGGCCGGCGACCTGGGACCACATGTGGCCGTATTGGATGATCGCCGGCACCGGCGGTGTTGTTGGTGGTCTTAGCGATCCGCGAGATCACGGAAATTGTCGCTGCGATTCTGATTGTTTGGTCGCTCGGCCATTGCATCTGGTTGAATTATTTCCGCTGCACAACCGATACCGAACCGTACGTTTACGTCCAGACCTACAACGACATTTACAAATTCACCGATCCGATCTTGCGACTGGCCCACGCCGATCCGCGCGCATATCAACTCGTCGGCCACATCATTCGCGCCGAGCCCTTATCCGTTGCCGTGGATTCTCGGCGATTTCGGCCGGGTCGGTTATTACGAAAAGGACAACATGCCGGAGCAACTCGACGGCGATTTTCTGCTCGTGCAGCAGGACAAAATTAAAACGGTTGAATCGAAACTGCACGATTCCTATTACACCGTGCCGGTGACGGTTCGGCCATATCAGGATCCGTCGAAAGCCTATTTTAGCGCGAAAATCTTCAAGACCTTTTTTCCGGGGAAAGCGCCAGACTTCACCGGCGCACCGCCGCAACCAAGCCCAAGCGCAACTGCGGCGCCGACCGCGACTCCAAAGCAATGAAGTGGCTCGCCGGCGGATTAACATTTGCAAATGTCGCGACCGTTTGCGGTTTGTTGCTCGGGATGATCGCGGCCGGCTTGGGCCCGGTCACGTCGGTCATCGCGCTTTATTATGGCAGCCGGATTCGCCGCTGTTGCCTACGTCAGAACAACCGATCTGCGAGCCGCCGAACCAAGCGTTGGAGCGCAACCGCGGTCGGTATCAGCAATCTCGTCACCTGGATTCTCGCGGCACATTTTCGCGATCTTCGCCTTTCGTTCGTTTATTTGGCTTCTTTACGTCGACGGCACCGAACTGAAGATCCAATCGCCAGTGAATCTCGGCGATCTCGGCCTTCATCTGACTCATATCAAATTCTTCGCAAATGGTGTTCGGCTTTGGCCATCGAATCCGATTTATGTGGGCAGCGAACATCTTCGTTATCCCGCCGGCATCGATTTGTTCAACGCGATGTTGCTGAAAGCCGGCATCAGTTTGATTCCCGGTTTGGTTTGGGTCGGCTTGCTCGCGTCGGTCGCGACCTTTTACGCATTTTATCGATGGGGCGGCGCGTTTGCGATTGCCGGTTTTCTTTTCAATGGCGGCATCGCCGGTTTTCAGTTTCTGAGGACTTTCAATTCAACGACTATCAGAACGTCAATAACGTCGCGTGGAAATGCATTCCGCTCACGATGTTCGTGACCCAACGCGGCGTGCTTTATGCCATTCCCGCCGGGTTGATTCTCCTCTGGCACTGGCGCGAGAAATTTTATCGAAGTGCGGCACAAGATCGACATCGCGGCCCGTTGCCGTTCTGGGTGGAGCTTTCGCTTTACGCTTCGATGCCGCTGTTTCACGTCCACACTTTCATGGCACTCAGCATTCTTGCTCGTTTGCTTGTTCATCGCCGGCGACGCGCCAGATTCGCGGTCAGGTGCTGACGCTGGTCCTCATCGCGTTGATTCCGGCAACGTTTTTTGTCTGGCTGATAACCGATCATATCCACGCAAAATCCGTGCTCGAATTTCACTGGGGCTGGGTCCAGAGCGACGGCGATTTTGCGCTGCCGTTTTTTCGTTTTTGGTTCTTTAACTTCGGAATTCTGGTGCCGCTCGCTTTAACGATGGTGGGAGTCATTGGCTGGCAGGCTGCAAAATCCGATTCGACACGAAAATTCGAGATCGTCGCTGCTGTTGGTCTCGCAATAGTTGTGCTTTCGACCTGGCGGTTGTGGCACGGATTCGCCTGGCTGCCGCTCGGATTTCTCTTGCTGGGAATCATCCTCCTTTTCGGCGCAGCAACTCTCATCGCGATCGTCGGTTATTCATGGAACGGCAAAATGTCGGAGGAAACCGCGTTCGTTTTTGGCGCCGGCGCAATCTTTGTTTTCGCTTTGTTCGTTAAAACCGCGCCATGGGGCTGGGACAATCTCAAGATCCTGATCTGGGCCTACTTCATTATCCTCCCGTATTTGTGGCGAGATTTGATCATGCAATGGGAGCGGCCGATTCGATGGGCGGTATGTTTCACGTTGTTCGCATCAGGATTCGTCAGCTTGTTTGGCGGTTTGGCCGCCGGCAAAGGCGGTTTTGGTTTCGCGAATCGCGGCGAAATGGACGCAGTCAGCGCGGCGGTTCGCCCGTTACCGATCGAAGCGCGGTTTGCGGCGTGGCCGACCTACAACCATCCGTTGCTGCTGAGCGGCCGCAAAGTTGTCATGGGATATCCCGGACATCTCTGGACCCAGGGCTTCGATGATTACGGTAAGACCAACGACATGCTGACAAAGATGATGCAAGGCGGGCCGGAGTGGAAGGATCTCGCTCGGACTTTGCAGGTCCATTATATTTTTTGGGGACGCGAAGAAAAAGCCAACTACGGGTCGAGTTCGCGTCCGTGGGAGAAAACTTCAGCCATGGTAGCTTCTGGAACCTGGGGCGCCGTTTACGATTTGGAAGCCGCGGCAACCCCGGCAAAGCGCGACAAGTCAGTGATGAGGGACGAGTGAGGGTGACGAGAGAAGAACAAGAAACGGCGTCGACCGATCGGCTAACGAGCACTTAACACCAGTTGGCCGTTCGCGACGGGTTGATCGTTAACCGTGGCTTCGACCTCGAAACTGCAGAAGTTGATCGACTTCACCTATTTTTCTGGCGCGCAAAACAATTTTCTCTTCCGGCCGCACCGGCCGCAGAAATTTCATCTGCCGGATCGCCGAGAGCAGGAAACGGGTCTTCGAAGTTTCGTCGTGTGCGGCAATACCCGCGGTTTGGGCCAGCGCTTCGGTCAGAATTACTCCCGGAACCAACGGTTCACCGGGGAAATGGCCGGCGAACATTGGATCGTTCTTGGAAAACTCCGTTTCACATTCGGCGGAGACGCCCGGCTCGCGCGCCACTAATTTCCGGACGAAAACAAACGGCGGCCGATGGGGCAGTCCCAAGAAGTGACCAGTGACCGGTGATGAGTGATCAGGTTCAGCTTTCTGTGTCGTTCCTGGTCACTGGTCCCTGGTCACTGGTCACTCTTATCCGTTGACGAAGTAGGCGAATTTCCAGCTGCCTTTGACGCGGCTAATGCCGGCGCGATAGCCGTCGTAATTAAGAGATGGATCGGCAAACTGCGGCGGAGCCACCAGGAACGCGCCTTTTTTGACGAACCGCTCGGCTAAAATGCCCGTCCAGCTCCGGCCAGAGATTTTCCTGGTCCCAGTATTGAAATACACCGGGGCCGGACATTGCCGGGTCGAGCTTGTAACCGAAATCCTCGGTCATCATTGATTTCAACGTTGCGATATCGCGTTGGGAAACAGCTTTGCGAAGACGCGCCGACAAACGCTTGAAAATCGACATCGGAGCTTTCACGAAGATCGGCCTTGGTTTTTTTCTTAAGCGCTTCCTTCTTTAGCTTCTCCTTTTTCTGCTCGGGCGTCTGGCAGGCCGAAAATAAAAATGAAACCGCGAGCAAACTGATAATGACGACTCTCATCGGACCTAACGTCTGTCACGTTTATCACTTGGATTCAAGAGCGGACACGAGCGTACGCTGGCGCCTGACTCGAACCGGATGAGTAAAAAAGAAAAAATAAATCATGCTCGCCAGGTCGATCATTGATACCGCCGGACTAACCACGCGGCGGGGGCCGTCTCTGAGCGCCGCAAACACATTTTCGATCGTTAGATCGCGCGGCCGCGGAATGCTGGTGTAGTGACGCCCGAATGCATGAAGCTGATGCGCATCAGAGGTAGCGATCATCGGCTTGTCGTACTTCTTGGCGACTCGCACGGCGCGTCGATTCAAATCAAAAAATCCTTTGTGAAAATGACACATCTCGATCGCGTCGAAACAATCGATCTCATCGAAAAGCGCGATCGCCAATCGACCCGCCCAGGACATAAAACGGATGCGGCGCGATCGTGAATATGGATGAGCCGCGTTGCGCGCGAAGTCTTCGGAGATCGTCGAAATTTTTGAGCGCGGCAACCTCTCTGGCGGTCACGTTTAACAGAATCGCGTCCGCTCCCTGCAATCTGACTTCGGCGGCGGGAATCAGAAGAATTCCCATGTTCGCAGCGTCCGCGAACACTTCGGCGCGATCGAACACGGCGTCATGCAAGGTGATGGCTAAAACGCCGAAACCAAGCTGCTTTGCCCGCTCCAAAAGCTGGTGGGCGGAGTAATCGATGACGTCTTTTGGATCGTCGAGGGTGTGAATATGAAGATCGACCTTGATCCAATCTTCATCATTCTTGCCCATGTTCTTATTTTTCCTCGTGATCGCCTGCTCTTAAATCGAGCAAGACCACGAGTAAGAGCAAGAGGCGTGACAGGGACAAAGCGCTTGCGGCGTCCAAGCTCCCATCTACCATCTTCTATCTTCCAGGCACGCTCGGGTGGTGGAATGGCAGACACGTACGTTTGAGGGGCGTATGCCGAAAGGCATGCGGGTTCAAGTCCCGCCCCGAGCACCATTTTTCAGCGAATTGCTAATTAGCGACGCAAATGCCCGGCATGATGCCCCATGCCGCCAAACCCGTTGCCGGCAATTCCCCCGAGTGCCGGTTGCGCCAGGCTACCGCCCTCCATACACATCGGATTCATTGCTCCGTGAAGTTGCGGCGCAACGCCACTCTGTGCCATTGCGTGCATCGAAGTTTGATTTTGGGCGACGGCCGCTTGGGTTGCCGATATGCCGTGCGAATGCTGATTGCCAAGCGTGAGATTGCTCGCGAGTTGCCGTGCGGATCCACCGGCCGATTTAGCCAACGGATTTCTCACGCTTTCCCGGCTATTTAGGCTTCTGCCATGCGCTGACAATATTTGCTTGCTCGATCGATGGCTAAGCTTCGTCGCACTGGATCGAACGGAATTACTTTTTTGACCGCTGGTCGAGCTTGCCGATGACGCACTGGTCGCTCGCGACAGACCATTTCGCGCAATAGGGTTCGACCGCGATGAATCGGAATTGTTCGCTGATCCGAGGTCAGCAAATCGGCTCGGATTTGCTGGCAGCGAGTAAGTTGGATCTTCCGGAGCCGACGGCAGTGATGAAACTGATGGTATTGAATCGAACGCAGCTTCGTCCCCGTTCACCGCACCTTGAAAGCGATTCAACTGCAGATTCGAAACAACCTGTGACGGGTCGGGACTGAAACTTTCCGATCCGGCAACGTTTGGCTTTGAATAAACGGCCTCGTCCGCGAGATGCGCTCGTCGTCGAAAATGCTGCACGTTCTCGGAGACGAAGAGGCTGCAGAAAAAAGCGATCAAACACGAGCCGACGACGAAGTTGATGTTGACCCAAGCGAATGGGGCGATCCGAAGACCTCGGTCACGGCGCGGCGCGGTTGGTTTAGGAAAATCGGCATCGGCGCGGCGCGACTGGGCGGGTGGAGGCAATCCCGGATTGACCAGGATAGCCGACACATCGGCGTCAACGGTTCGGGGCGTGGGATTTAGGTCGTGGGGCGACATACAACCCCAAAATTGCAGCACAAAATGTTCCGGCTGATTTGGTCTAATGCCCGGCATTCGCGCTCGAATTACTGCCCTGAAAAAAATATTCCGGAACTTTGGATGGCCTTTTCTGTAGAATCTAATGGAGGGCCATCTTTCCGACCGGAACGCCGGCTCCCACCTAAATCAATCCAACAGGAATAATCATCATGAAATCGCTCCAACTCTCCATCGTCACTCTCGCCCTTTCTGCTCTCGCGGCCTGGGCATCTGCCACCGGTCCTGCCAGAATTCAGGGCATGGTCGTAGATTCCAAAAAAAATCCGGTAGCCGGCGCTGAAGTGCACATTACGGCTAAGGACGGCAGCGGGCTCCAAAAAATCGCTCGCACCGATGCCGGAGGCCAATTTGGGGTCAGCGGACTTCCCGTCACCGATTACGAAGTCGTTCTCATCGTGGGGAGCCAGGTCAAAGCGACGCTGACCAATCAGCACGTTTTCACCGACAAGCCGACAAAAGTGGATTTCAAACTTACCGGAACCTACAGTGCGAGGGGAGCGAAAAAACATACCCACATGGTTTATGTCCCGGCCGAAACCGGCAGTAACCTCAGCGGTCACTGGGTAGAAGTTGACGACGTCTCCGGCGCCGGCGCAGCCAATGGTGAGGTGAATCGCCTTTCAGGCGAAGCCGTGCGCAAAATGCAAAGCGGCGGAACAAACTCCGGCGGTAACTAAACTTTCACAATTTTGGTTCGGAACGCGCGGTGGAAACGCCGCGCGTTTTTTTTGCACACTCAAATCTCTCGATTTGTACGGGAACTAACGGCCCCGCATTCTGTAGGAAATAATGAGCAGGTGGATGCCTAATCCAGCCGCATGAAACAACGAATCACTGACACGAGTTCGGTTCGACCAGCCGCCCGGCTCGCTATTCTGATAACGGTGTTGTTCGCCGGAAACCTGGTTGCGCAAACGTCAGCAGTCGAAGGGACGGTTAAGGATTCAAATGGCCGACCGCTCAGCGGCGCTGAAATTCGAGTTGAGGTTAAAAACGGTAATGGCGCGAACAAACAGGTCCGAAGCGATTCAAGAGGGCATTACGTTCTGGACGGTCTCGCTCCGGGGAAAACCTATCGGGTTACACTTTTGATCAGCGGCAGCGTCAAAGCCTCGATCAACAATGTCCTCGCAAAATCAGGAGCCACTCAGCTGAATTTTGATCTTAGGACTGGATCAGTTGCCGGAAACCACGTCGTCGTGAAAAACGGCAAGCGTTACGTCTACATTCCATCTGAGACTGGATCGCATCTCGGAGGACGTTGGGTTGAAGTGGACGAAAATGGTCAGGCCGACTCGGTTGGAGTAAATAATGTCGAACGAGCGGGCTCCGAAGCGCTCAGGAGAATGCAGAGCAATAGCGGAGCGGTTGGAGGAATGGGCGGCTCCGGCCGGTGATCTTCAAATGTCACGAGGCGTCGTTACGTTTAAGCTTGTCTAAACAGGTGGTCGGGGACGATGTGTGCTTATGCAGTCAAGCGCCGCTGCTGAGAGCAAAAACGAGCGAGGCGTTTTCGTCACTACCCGTTGGAGCATGGTGCTTTCCGCAGGCGGCCCAAATGCGGGCGAACGCAAAGGCCAGGATGCCTTGGCCGAGCTCTGTCGAACTTATTGGCGTCCGATTTTCTCATTCGTCTGCTGGCGCGGATATTCGCCGGAAGACGCCCAGGACCTGACCCAGGATTTCTTCGTAATGATCTTCAGACACAACTGGTTCGAACGCGCCGATCCGAGCCGCGGCCGATTTCGATCGTTCCTGCTCAAGTCGTTAATGAACTTTCTGAATAACGCAGCCGATCGAACCCATGCTCAAAAACGCGGCGGTGAAATGACATTCATCTCATGGGACGAATGGATTGCGGAAGCGCCGTCGCAAATTTCTATTCCGAACAAGGCGCCTGAATCCGTCGCTCCGGAACTGCTGTTCGATATTCGCTGGGCGACGACTGTAACCGAGCAAACGCTGCGTCGTTTGCGCGAGGAATACGAAAGTAAAGGCCGGCTGCGGTTGTTTGAGATTCTCAGCAGCTATCTTACTGGAGAACGTTCCGACGCTTCGTATGCCGATCTTTCGTCGAAGCTCGGAATTCCAGAAAGCGCGGTGAAAAAACAACTTCATAATATGCGGCAGCGCTATCGATGGTTGTTGCGTGATGAAGTTGCGCACACGGTGGAAAATCCCGCCGAAGTGGATGATGAGATCCGCCATTTATGCGCAGCGCTTGCCGCTGCCAACGCGTAGATCGAATGAGCAATTCGCGCAGCCTGTCCGATTCGCCACAGCCCGCCGATAAGCCAAACGATTCCACAGAACAATGCCAGCAGTGCGGAACACGAACGCGGTTGAACAACGGCTTGTGCGTCAATTGTCTCCTCGGGGAAGGCCTCGACACGGATACGCAAGCGTCCACTGAGGATTTCGAGCGCGTGCTCGGCGAAGCCCAGGTGCCGGACCAGCAATGGCGCATGGGAAATTACGAGATCCTGGAAGAGATCGGCCGTGGCGGCATGGGCGTAATTTACCGTGCGCGGCAGCGGCATTCGCGCCGCATCGTCGCACTCAAACGGATTTTAAGTTTCCACGCCGGTTCGCATGACGCCTTGGCTCGATTTCGTCGAGAAACCGAGGCGGCCGCAAATCTCGATCATCCAAATATTTTGCCGATCTACGACGTCGGTGAAAGTGAGGACGGGCTGCCGTTCTTCAGCATGAAATATGTGGCCGGCGGCAGCCTTCAACAGATCGGGCCGACACTGCAGTCCGATCCGCGCCGCTGCGTGCAACTGATGCAGAAGGTCGCTAGCGCCGTCGCCTATGCTCACAGCCGCGGAATTTTCCATCGCGATCTCAAGCCTGGAAATATTTTAATCGACGAACGCGGCGAGCCGTTGGTCGAGCGATTTCGGACTGGCAAAGTCGCTGGATGGAAATAGCGATCTAACGCGGACGCTTACCGCATTTGGTACCCCCGGATACGTTCCGCCCGAACAGGCCACAAGTGCAGCCGCGGCCCTGACTCCGGCTTCCGACGTTTACAGTCTTGGAGCAGTCCTCTTCTATTTGTTGACCGGCCGGCCGCCGTTTGTTGGCGACAATGCGCTCAACGTCGTTCGGCAAGCGGCTGACACCGAAGCTCCAAAGCTCCGTTCAATCGAAGCCTGCGCTCGATCGCGATCTGGAAATTATTTGCGCGCGTTGTTTGGAACGAGATTCCGGAGCGCGTTATCAATCCGCCGCCGAGCTCGCGGACGATCTCCAGCGTTGGCTCGAAAAACGTCCGATCGCCGCGCGTCCTGTTGGAATTCCTGCACGAGTCTGGCGATGGTCGCGCCGCAATCCGAAACTGGTTGGCGCAGCCTTCGGCGGTTTGCTGATTGGCGCAGCTATAATCTGGTTGTTCAGGGCAAATGTTTTACGTCCGCCGCCATCGGCTCCCCCCGAGAAAAGCATCGCAGTTTTGCCGTTTGTCGACCTGAGCCAGGCGAAAGATCAGGAATATTTTTGCGATGGCATCAGTGAAGAAATCCTGCACGCATTGGCCCGCGTCGAAGGTTTGCGCGTGTTGGGACGAACCTCGTCGTTCTCATTCAAAGGAACAAACGCATCAGCGTCTGAGATCGGAAAAAAATTAAATGTCGAAGACGTACTGGAAGGCAGCGTGCGCCGGGATGGAAACCGGATTCGAATTACCACCGAGTTGATCAACACCCGGACTGGCTTTCAGCTTTGGACCGAAACTTACGATCGCGAAATGCACGGTGTTTTCGCTGTTCAGGATGAAATCACCCGGTCGATCGTCGACGCACTAAAAATCAAACTCGTCGGCGCGCTTCCCGCGCACCCGCAACGTGATCCCGAAGTTTACGATGTTTATCTCCGCGGCCTCTATTATTCTAACCGAGGCAGCCAGGAAGATCTTCAGCGCGCGCTGAGTTTGTTCCAGCGCGCAGTCGACAAAGATCCGAATTTTTCAGATGCGTGGACCGGAATTGCCAAGGCTTGGTACTTTTTGGCCGGCGTTTACGTCAAACCGCTCGACGCCTACCCGAAAGCGAAAGAAGCGGCCTTAAAGGCGATTTCTCTCGATCCGAAAGATGCCGAAGCGCACTGCTATCTCAGCGAAACTAAACGCGTTCTCGATTGGGACCTGACTGGAGCCGACGCCGAGTTACAGAGCGCGCTGCAGATCGATCCCAATTCCCCGCCGGCTCACTTCTTTTCAGCGCTGCTGCCGCTCTTTCGCGGAGACGCGCCCGAAGGTCTTCGTCTGATTTTAGAGGCGAAGAGACTGGACCCCGTTTCACCCATTATCAGCTACGTCGCTACTGCCGCGTATTTGGCGAACAACCGGGTCAACGACGCCATCATCGAAGGCCAGCGGACACTGCAACTCGATCCGAATTATTTCTATCTCGATTCCAATCTTGCGGCGGCTTATCGCGAAAACGGAAACTTCGAGGAAGCGATTGATCTTTATACTAAGGCGCAAGCGGTCAGGCATCTGCCGAGCACCGGGCTGGCGGTCACTTACATTCGCATGGGCAAGATCGCCGAGGCGCAAACCATTCTCGATCAGCTCGTGCAGGAAAGCCAAAGACGGTACGTGCCCGCTCCCTGCATCGCCGCAATCTACGTCGCGCTTGGAAAAAATGACGAAGCGTTTGAATGGCTCGACCGCGCCTTTTCAGAGCACTCCGGAATTTTGCAATGGATCGCTTTCCTTCCTGAGTTCAGGCCGCTCCATTCCGACACTCGCTTCCCTGCCCTGTTGAGACGGACCGGCGTTTCATTTGATCCAATCCTGTCGATCACTGAAACAGCGTTGTCGCACGTAGCAGACCCGAACGCCGACGAACATTTGGTTCTTAAAGTCGGGGTCAAACCACGACCAAAAACGCGAGAATGGTCACGTCGTCAGGATCAGTGTTTCCTTTTATGATCTGACAAATGGCAACAAATTCGTACCCACAACCGCGCAGGTCGGTTACGACTGGATCACGACTCGCACGTGATTGGACCGATGCCACACCGAAGTTTCTTGCTGCAAGTTACGTCCGTCCGAAAACTCAAACAGCTTCCAACGATAACCCGCACTACGGTGGCTATATTGTTCGGGTGTACTTTGATGGAAAGCTCCAGGATTCCCGGGCAACCTCAGCCGAGCTGCTGAAACTTTTTCCACCGGAAGAGCCGCCCGTTCCGCGAAGAAACGTTCCGCAGCCGCAGCCATCGCGCTAAGATAGTTAATCAAGCCCTGTGGCGCCGGAGCGATGAACGAAGCGATCAAAACGTGGACTTTGCTCGCGATTATTATCGCGGCGCTTTTTTCAACTCCGCACATTCGCGGACAGGACGCCGTCTCGCCAGGCCAAACCCAGGGCCAGCCCGGCACGACAATCGAGGAAGTCATCGTCACTGGGTCAAACATTCCGACGTCGGAAGAAGTCGGACCAAATCCAATTGACGATTACCGGCGGGACGACCTCGCTCGTCTCGGAGTGCGCACCGCCACCGATCTCGTTCAAAAATTGCCCGAGGCCATGGGCGCTTCCGTGACGGAAAATACGGTGAACGGAGGTGATGGGCGGGCCGAATTGAATTTGAGAGGGATTCTTCCGAAAGAGACGCTTGTTCTTCAAGACGGACGCCGCGTTGCGCCGGTTGGATTTGCCGGTGACACCGTCGATCTCAACACCATCCCGATCGGATTAATCGATCACGCTGAACTCTTGAAAGATGGCGCGTCCGCGATTTATGGGGCTGACGCTGTGGCAGGCGTTTTCAATATCTATCTCATCCACAAGTTTCGCGGATTGGAAATCTACAGCAGCTACGGCAACGCCAATCTCGGCTTTGCGAACGATCAAGCCGAAGAACGGACATATCTTCTCGCCGGCACCGGAAACGAAAAGATCGACATTCTCGTTTATGCCGAAGCTTACAATCGTGCCGCGATTTTCGCGCGGGATGTGGACGTTTCCCACGACTCGGACTTTCGACCGTTTGGCGGAATCGACGGACGCAGTGGATTCTTTGCCGGACGCGTCGGTGGATTCGTTTATCAGCCGAGACTCAACAGCGGCGCCCAAACACCGACGCCTCACGCTTTTCCAAACGTCGTCTAGTGATCCCCAATATGTGCGGCAGAACAGCCTTCCACCGGAACGGCGTGCGTTTAATTTCGCGGACATCTCCGGCGCGATGGGCCAGGCCGATCGCGAATATCTCGCGGCGTCAATCGACGACAGCATTTGCGACCGATACCTGACACTGTTTTCCGATTTCAAATTCATGCGCGGTTTTTGGGAAGGCGATTTGGCGCCGGTTCCGTTTGTGCCTGATCCGTTCACCGATGCGACTCATCCGGTCGGAATCAGCATCAGCGGCATCAGCGTTCCGATCCAGAATGCGTTCAATCCGTTCACGGTCGCGGATTACACTTCCGCCGGCGGGTTCGACCCCAAAATTCCCGGAAGCCGATTCAGCGCTGCGCCGCCTGGAACACAATTTGTGACCGGAGTTCGTTACCGGGGACTGGAAGCAGGAACGCGAACCGACAAGATCATCACCAGCAATTATGTTTTTACGGCGGGTCTCAAAGGCAATCTCGGCGAGTTTGGCGAGTATCTTTCCAATTGGAACTGGGAAAGCGCCTTTCGCTACAGTGAAGACGATCGCAATGAGCGCTTCAGCGGAATCATAAACACCCCGAATCTGCGAGCAGCGTTGCTCGATCCGGATCCGGCCAGTGCATTCAACCCATTCGGACTTAATCGGAATTCCCGCAGCGCCATCGATCGCGTATTTGCCACAACAATTCGTGACGGAACCACCTCATTGGCGCTGGAGGATTTTCGATTGTACGGCGATCTCTTTAATCTCCCCGCAGCGCCGGTTGCTTTCGCGCTCGGTTCGGAGCATCGCACTGAACAAGCCCGCGATACTCCTGATGCGATCACGGCCGCTGGTGAAACCATTGGCGCAAACAATTTTAATCCAACCAGAGGAGGCCGCGATGTTTGGTCCATTTATTGGGAAGTGCTGGTGCCGGTGACGAGCCCAATCTGGAACGTACCGGGATTTCACAGTCTGGAATTCGGCTACCAGGAAAGGTTTGAGAACTTCAGCGACTTCGGATCAGCGGAACGGCCGAAGTTTTCGTTTCGGTGGCAGCCGATCGATGGCGGACTGACCTTGCGGGGAACTTACTCCGAAGCTTACCACGCTCCCACGCTGGGCGATTTGTTTCGAGGCGAATCAGAGTCGACCTCCGGCGTGAGAGATCCTCGCAGCCCGATAACCGAGTCAGCAGTCTTAACTCGCTTCAGCGGCAATCCGAATTTACAGCCGGAAACCGCTTACGAGTGGACGTATGGCGCAGTTGCCACGCCTGGTAGTTGGTGGTC
The DNA here is from genome assembly GCA_963800015.1 of uncultured Verrucomicrobiae bacterium. Lineage (GTDB taxonomy): Bacteria > Verrucomicrobiota > Verrucomicrobiia > Chthoniobacterales > UBA10450 > AV40. The sequence continues at coordinate 347,175 of CAWCZE010000002.1, forward strand.
CGCGCTGCGTGGTCTCACCTTAGCCGCGGATTTTTACCACATCGACATTCGTGCAGTGACTTTGCAATTGGATCCGCAATTTCTCGTCGAGCACGAGGCGCAATTTCCCGGGCAGGTTATCCGCGGCGCCTCAACCGGGGCCGCCGATCCATTCGGCCCAATCATTTTATTACTGCTTCCCGAGCAAAACCTCGGGCGAATGATCGAAGAAGGTTGGGATTATTCCGCAGTTTACTCTTTCGACACAAAAACACTGGGCCACGGAGACTGGGGTGTCGTGACCGCCACAGTCAGAGGGACCTATCTCGATCGCGCAGTTCTCCAAGCGGTGCCGAATGGTCCCGAACAAAATGTAATCGGAAAATTTGGCGGCGGATTTCTTGGAAACAACGGCGGCGGCTCCTTCACGCACAACCGCTGGTTCAGCAGCTTGTTCTACGACGGACCATCAGGCTCACCGCTGGCCGGTCTCGATACCGGTTTCACCGTTCATTTCGCCGGCCAATATTGGGACAACGTCGCGTTCACTGCCGATCATCGTGATCGGAAAGTTCGGGAATGGACGACGGTGGACTGGATCCTGAATTACACGTTTAACTCGTTGGTTCCTTCGAGCTTAGGCGACGTTGCCGGATACTCGAAGAATAGCGGCAAAGAGTCGACGCCCGCCGCGAAGAAAGTCAGCTCGGGAAGCAGCGCCGAATATCGACCGCACGGCTGGCGATCCTGGATTAACAACACAACTATCACCCTCGGAATCAACAACCTGGAGGACAGGCAGCCGCCGTTTGTCGCGGCTTCATTTGAGAATGGTTATGACGAGAGCACGGCTAACATCCGAGGCCGCACCTGGTACTTTTCCGTAAAAAAACGCTTTTGAGGCAGCCAAGCAGGAATTTTGCGTCTCTTTTCCGAGCGACGCGCGATTTCGGACTGTGGGCACGTCACGAGGAGATCGGGATAAGCGCACGCGGTCCAGCAGCAGCGGTGAAAAGACAGGCGACGGCCGAACCGTTTGCGCGCTCTGCGGGCGCGTAATCAAGCAAACCACTCAGACGCAACCCGTGATCTACAGCATCTGCGGACCATGCAAAAGGTTGCCCCATCGAAACCCCGGCTCGACCGCGTCACTTAACTAGTTCAACCAGAATCGCTTTTTGCACATGCAATCGATTCTCTGCCTGATCAAAGATCGTTTGCGCATGATTTTCAAAAGTTTTCTCGTCGATTTCCTGGCCGCGGTGCGCCGGTAGACAATGCATAACCAGCGCGTCCGGCTTTGCGATCTTCACAACTGATTCATTGATCCAATAAGGTCCCAGCTCGGCTTCGCGCCGCGCCTCTTCCGCTTCCTTTCCCATCGAAACCCAAATGTCGGTGTAAAGCACATCCGCGCCTTTCGCCGCCGCCGCCACGTCGTCGGTGCACGATCACTCGGCCGCCCGCGCGTTCCAGCCAGCTTCTTTTTCGGCAGATATTTTTTGTGCGACGCAATTCGCAATTCGAAACCAAGTTTGCCGGCAGCGAACAACCAGGAACGTGCAGTGTTTGAAACTCCATCGCCGATGTAGGCGACAACCGTCTTTTCGATCTGCCCGCGCTTCTCGATGATCGTAAAAATATCGCCCAGGATCTGGCACGGATGCTCGTCATCGGTCAGAGCGTTGATCGTCGGAACTCCGGAAAATTCGGCGAACTCTTCAATGTCGCTTTGCGCGTAAGTTCGGATCACTGCGCCGTGGATCATTCGGGCAAGAACGCGCGCGGTGTCCTTGATGAGTTCGCCGCGACCAAGCTGGGCATCAGCCGCGTTGAGATAAATCGTTTCGCCGCCGAGCTCGCGAATTCCGACTTCGAACGAAACCCGCGTCCGGGTGGACGGCTTTGGAAAAAATCAGGGCCCAGGTTTGTCCGGCCAGTGGTTGCGCCGAAATTTTGCCCCGATTCGATTTCAACTCGGCTGTGCGTTGCAAGATCGCGTCGATTTCGGTCTCGCGAAAGCTGCTCGATGCTGAGCAAGTGCTTCATTCTTGTGGTCATTGTTTCCTCGCCAGATCGGCAACCAAACTCTCAATTATCGCGCAATCCTTCTTGAGCTTCGCTCGCGCGAAAGATTCAGCGCCGGCAACAATCGAATCACCGAAGTTCCGGCAGGAACCTCAGCAAGTGACGTTCGTGCAACTCTTTTACGATGTCGACAGCTTTGAATTGCGCCTGAAACTCAATTCCGATCATCAGACCAAGACCGCGCACGACCTTAATCACTTTCGGAAATCTTTGCTGAAGTTCTTGCAGTTCGCCAGCATGAAACTCGCCGGTCTGCCGCGCGTTCTCAGCCAGATTCTCCTTCTCGATCACATCGAAAATCTTCAACGCGACCGCGCACGCCAGCGGCGTTCCGCCAAAAGTGCTCGCATGGGTGCCCGGGCCGAAGAACGTTCGCAAACTTTTCCCGAACCCAAAACGCACCGATCGGAAAACCGCCGCCCAGCGACTTCGCCATCGAAACTGCGTCCGGCAGGTAGGGGCGATCACCCCAATCACCTCCGAGCGGTCGGCGGAACGGCCCTTGTCTCCAGAATGCGCTGCCAACTTTGGAATTTTCCGGTGCGAAAATGGCCGGCCTGCACTTCGTCGAACAGCAAAAGCAAATTGTGTTCGTCGCAAAGTTTGCGCAGGCCGAGCAAATATTCCGGCGTCGCAATCGTCACGCCGCTTTCGCCCTGGACCGGTTCGACCAAAATCGCCGCCGTCTTCGGCGTAATCGCCGCGCCGCATCGCTTCGAGATCATTGAAGCGGCACCTGTTTGAATCCTGCGACCGCCGGCTCGAAACCCTTTTTCACTTTTTCCTGCCCGGTCGCGGCGATTCCGGCCAGGGTCCGTCCATGAAACGAATCGGTAGTCGTGATGATTTCGTAGCGGCCGGTGTCGTGGCCAAATTTTCGCGCAAACTTGAACAGACCTTCGTTCGCTTCCGCGCCGCTGTTGCAAAAAAACACGCGCCCGGGCGCGATTGATCGACGATCCGCTCGGCCAGCTGACCCTGGGGCTCATTATAATAGAGATTCGAAACGTGGATCAGCTTCTGCGACTGCTCGATCAGCGCCTTGGTAATCTCGGGATGGGCGTGGCCTAACGAGCAAACCGCGATTCCGCCGCCGAGATCGAGATACCGTTTGCCGTCGACATCCCAAACGTAACTCCCCTCGCCCCGCTCCAGGACCAGATCGAAACGCGAATACGACGGGACCACATTCTGGTCGAACAATTCCGAACGCGTTTCGTTTCGTTTTGCACAATCGCCGGCGTGGGCGGCTGCAAGCGCTTCCTTCATAGCACGACCTCCGTTCCAACGCCCGCGTCGGTGAAAATTTCAAGCAACACCGAATGCGGAATTCGCCCGTCGACGAACTGCACTTTTTCGACACCGCTCTCGATCGCGGCGACCGCGCTATCCACTTTTGGAATCATTCCGTCGCCGATCACCCCGTTCTCTTGCAATTTCGGAACTTCACTGACCGCAAATGAGCTCACAGACTGAATCGTTTTGTCGGATCGCGCAGCAATCCCGGAACATCGCTCATGAAAACCAACCGGCGCGCTTTCAGTGCAATCGCGGTTTTCGCGGCAGCAATGTCGGCATTGCAGTTGTAGATTTTCCCGTCATCGCCCATGCGCCGTCGGACTAATCACCGGGGTGATGCTTCGCCGGATGCATTCGCGCAACGGTTCGACATTCACTTCGGAAACTTCCCCGACAAATCCGAGATCGACGTCTTCGGTTTCGGGGCCGAAAATTTTCGGCAACGAAAAATATCCGGGCCGGCAAATCCGCGCGCTTTGCCGCCGAACTCTTCGATCGCATCGCACAATTTCGGGGTTGATTTCGCGCGAAAGAACTCGATCCACGATTTCCGCGCTCGCCTGCGTCGGTAACCCGATAGCCCTGAACGAACTGCGATTTTGTGCCCGCCTCTTCCAACGCGCGAGTGATCGCTTTGCCGCCGCCGTGAACCACGACTGGATTGATTCCGACCGCTTCGAGAAAAACGATATCGCGCGCGACGCGATGCCGCTCCTCCGCATCCGGCGAATCCATGAAGCTGCCGCCGTATTTCACGACGAAGATCTGGCTGCGAAAACGCTGAATGTATGGCAGCGCTTCCAGCAACGTCGCCGCTTTCGAAATGATTTCTTTCATCAGCCGCCGAGCGTCGCCGGATCGGTAATGTCGCCTTTGTTGAACGTGACGTACTCTTCGGTCAGATCGGCCGCGTAAATCATGAATTCGCCGCGACCGCGGTGAAGATCGACATGCAGATCGAACTCGGACGCTGAAGTGATCCTGGCCCAACGCTTTCAACGCGACATTTGTCGGACGCCCACGCCGAAATGCAAAAAGAATTTTGCGGCTGTCGGGCGCGGCATAACCCACGTCGATCACGCTTTCGATCGATCCGCGCTTTCGAATATCCGAGCGCGCACAAAATTCGTCCCCAATTCGGATCGCCGCCGCACCAACTCGTCCGAACCAGCGAACTGTTCGCAATCGCGCGCGCGGCCGTTTCCGCTTCCCGGTCGTTTCGCGCTCCGCGAAGGCGCACACCTACAACCCGCGAGGTGCCTTCGCCGTCGCGCACGATCATTTTGGCGAGCTCGAGACAAACGTGATTTAAGCGCTTCTGAAATTTTGAATTTCGAATTTCGTCGATTTCGAATTTCCAGCCAGTCCGTTGGCGAGGATGATCACCGAGTCATTCGTGCTCATGTCGCCATCGACGGTGATTCGATTGAAACTTTGCCCGACGGCGACTTTTAGAGCGCGCTTGAGCGCCGCCGGCTCGAATGGCGCGTCGGTCGTGATGAATCCCGAGCATCGTCGCCATTCCCGGCTGAATCATTCCCGCGCCTTTGCAAATTCCGCCGATGCGCACCGTTGACCGGCCGATCTTGAATTCGACCGCGATTTCTTTGCGCGCGTGTCGGTGGTCATGATCGCTTCCGCGACTTGTCGTGCGTTGGCCGCCGATCTGGCCAGGATCGGCGCGCACGCGCGAATTCCGCGCTCCACATTTTTCATCGGCATCGGCACGCCGATTCGCCCCGTCGAACAAACCAGGACGTCGCGCTCGACAATATCTGTAGCGGCGGTCTCTGACCGCCGATTCGTTTAGATTTTCGGCGATCATAGATCGCCGCTACAGCATCGGCACCGCCATTGTGCCATCCTTTGCGCGTCTTTCAGTCCCCGTTGCCGGTGGCGGCGTTGGCGTTTCCGGAATTCACCACGATGGCGCGCGCAGACTTTCTCGCGCAATGTTGCCGGCTAATTTCACCGGCGCGGCGCAAACCTGATTGGTGGTGAACATTCCCGCGACCGCTGCCGGGACATCGGAAACGATCAGAGCGAGATCGTCTTTCCGGCCTTTCTCCGAGCCTTTGCCGGTTCCGAGCTTTTTGATGTCGCAAAAAACCGCTGCGCATTTGAAACCGAGCGGCGCGCAAATCGAACCGGAAACCTTTCGAAAGGATTTCTTCAAATCAATCCGGCGGTTTCCGGCAGGCCGAGCATCAAATTCATACATTGAACCGCCTGGCCGCTCGGCGCCTTTAACTACATTGTCGATCGCACTCATCACGACGATGCGATTCGGTGCGAGGATCGACTTTCCAGGCGATATCGATGAAGTTCGTGCCGGCGACGTTCTTGCGTGTCGGGCAAACGTCCGTCGGCCGAGCAGACGAACGAATGGTTCGTCGCCATACGCGCTGTTGAAGATCACGGTCGGATCCATTTTCACAACGTTGGGCGCAATATCCGCGTAGATCGTGCTGACAATTCCGCGATTGATCGGCACCAGGTGCGGAGTGAATTGAATCACCACCTTTTCGCCGGCCAGGAGTGAGAGTTCCTGCTCAATCTCGGAAAGGTGGCGATGTTTTGGAACGCCGTACGGACGAACGCTCTCGTTGCACTCGGAAAATAAATAGTCCACTTCCGCTTTGCGACCGGCCCCGGTCACGCCGCTCATGCTCGCGACCACGATCGATTTGCGATTGATCGCCTTCCGACGAATCAGCGGCCGCAACGGAATCAGAATGCTTGTCGGATAACAACCGGGACATGCCACCAGCTGCGCGCCGCGGATTTGGTCGCGATAAATTTCAGGCAATCCGTAGACCGATTTGCCTAACAAGTCGGGCGCGGGATGATCGTGCCCATAGAACTCGCGATAGACGTCAGAGTCTTTGACCCGGAAATCGGCGCTCAGGTCGAGAACGCGCGCGCCGGAGGAAAGAAGAGGCTTCGCGAATTCGGCAGCCAGGCCATGAGGGAGAGCGAGAAAGACAATCCGACGCGTCGTTGCGCGATTTGTTTGGCGTCCGAATCGGTAAACTGCAAATCCGCGGCGGTTTTATCATGAGCGAAGCGCGGGAAAACCTCGGCCAGCGATTTTCCGGCGAACTGGCGCGACGTCGCCACCGTGAGATCGACATTCGGATGTGCGAGCAAAAGTCGCACAAGCTCCTCGCCGGTATATCCGGAGGCGCCGACCACTGCGACTTTTGTCTTCGTTGTTGTTACGATTGGAAATGCGTATTCCGTCTCGCGCCGATTGCAACGAAAAGCTGCGACAAACTCAGCGTTGCACTTCGCGTGGCGGAACGACTACATTTTATCCATGAACTCTGCTCTTACCCCGATCGCTATCCTCGGCGTCGCGATTGCCGGAATTTTTGTTTTCATTTTTGCCATCATTCTTTTCAATTTTTTTGGAATCTGGCTCCGCGCGCGAATCGCCAATGCCCCAGTCGGCATGGGAAAAATGATCGGGATGCGCCTGCGACGCGTGCCGGTCGGATTGATCGTCGACAATCGGATCACCGCGGTAAAAGCGGGCATCGAAGTGGCGAGCGATCCGCTCGAGGCGCATTATCTCGCCGGCGGAGATGTTTCGCAGGTGATCCTCGCCCTGATCGCAGCGGACAAGGCGGGTATCTCGCTCGATTTCAATCGCGCCTGCGCTATCGATTTGGCGACAAAAGGAACCGGCAAGACTGTGCTCGAAGCCGTCCGCACCAGCATTAATCCGAAAGTGATCGACGTCCCGAATCCGCCAATGGGGCGTGTGACAATCGATGGCGTGGCCAAGGATGGCATCGGCGCGAAAGTGAAAGCGCGCGTGACGGTGCGATCGCATTTGGATCGATTCGTCGGCGGCGCCACCGAAGAGACGATCATTGCGCGGGTGGGCGAAGGAATCGTGAGCGCGATCGGTTCGGCGGATTCCTACAAGGACGTGCTCGAAAATCCAGACCGCATTTCGAAAGCCGTGCTGGCAAAGGGACTCGACAGCAATACCGCGTTCGAAATTCTTTCCATCGATATCGCGGACGTCGATGTGGGCGACAACATCGGCGCGAAATTGCAAAGCGAACAGGCGAACGCCGACAAAAACATCGCGCAGGCGAAAGCCGAAGTCCGCCGCGCTGCCGCGGTCGCAGTCGAACAGGAAATGAAGGCGAAGACCCAGGAGATGCGGGCGAAAGTCGTCGAAGCTGAAGCCCAGGTTCCGTTAGCGATGTCGGAAGCGTTCCGGGCCGGCCACCTTGGAATCATGGATTACTACCGAATGAAAAATGTCCAAGCCGACACGACGATGCGCGAATCGATTGCTGGTTCGGACAAACCGCGCACAGAAGGAAGCTGACCACAAACAGCAAGGAGAATGTAGAACGAAGAAAGAAGAAACGATGCTAGCGGCCGCACATCTCGATAGTTTCCTTTTTCTGCTGTTCATCGCGGTTGCGATTTTTTTTCAACTGTTGACGCGCGCTGCAAGCAAGGGCCGCCGCGGCGGTGGCGATAGCGACAGCCCATCAACCTTCGAGCGGCCAACTCCGCGTTCGGCGAGAGAACTGCCGGAAGAAACGGAGGAAGATCGCGTCCGGAAATTCTTGGAAGCACTTGGCCAACCCACCAGCTCGAAGCCCCCTGCGCCAGTCCAACCCCGACCGAATTATCAACCGCCGTCGGTTTTTCCGCGACCGATGAAGTCGCCTCTGCCTCCGCTAACAACCCGTCCGCCAGATTTGCCACGGGAAATTCGATTGCCGGGACAAATACCGCCAACCCGCGAAGCGCGAACATTTCGTCCAATCGTGGTCGACGCGCCATTCGAAGTTCAACAGGCGGCCGCTCCGCCGGAGCCGGCTCAGGTGATTAAGACTCCAGCTGAAGCTTACGCGATGGCTACCGAACAAGTCCCCTCGACGACGGCCGGACCACCACAAAAAACGGCCGACGTTGTCGCAATGTTGCGGTCAAGCTCCGGCTTACGAAACGCGATAATCTTGCGCGAGATTTTCGGACCGCCTCGAAGTATGCAATCTATCGATTTGATCGGAAACGTTTGAGCTTCGGCCCGAACCTCGTATTCTTTCGCTCCCCTTTCCAACACGCCGGCGTGGCGGAATGGCAGACGCGCTGGACTCAAAATCCAGTATTCGCAAGAATGTGTGGGTTCAAGTCCCTCCGCCGGCACCATCCCGCTCTCGCGGATCATGTTTTACAACCGCCGCCGAAAGTCGTAACATTTTGATCATGAAACTCCTGAATCGTGTTCTCGTAGCAGTGTTTGTTTCGCTTTGTTTGATGTTGAAGGCTCAAGCCGCCGGAGAGACTGGGTTGAGTGGCGTCGTTAAGAATTCCGCAGGTCCGATTCAAGGCGCTGAAATTCGCATTCAAGGTAGCGATGCAAATAAAATCGGAAAGGTTCACACCTCGGCCAACGGTCATTATAACTATCCCGCGCTGGAAGAGGGAACTTACAGTGTAACGCTGGTCATCGGTGGCGAAACAAAGGCCGCAATTAGTAACGTCGCGACCAAGAGTGGCCAGAACCAGACGCTGAACTTCGAGGTCCTGAAAGGCTCGCAGGTCACTCCGTTTGCTCCAGGCAAACATTACGTTTGGGTTCCATCAACCACTGGGACTCACCTGGGCCATTGGGCCGAGGTTGAAGGGGATGGAAAAGGGATGTCCGTCGGGATGTCTGAGCGCCTGAATAACGAGGGAAATGCCATGGTCCGACACATTCAAGCCCGCAGCGACGGCAGTTTTCCTCATTAATTAGCCAGCTAAATACGTAAAAAACGTGCGGCCTCGCTTGCAAAGGTGCGGCGTTCCCTTATCGTCACAAACTTTATGCTCAAAAAGTCCCTTCAATTCTCGATCGTTGCTTTACTCGTCTCTGCTGTTGCCGCTTGGGCTTCGTCCACGGCCGGCCCGGCCCGGATTCAGGGCATGGTCGTAGATTCCAAAAAAAATCCGGTAGCCGGCGCTGAAGTGCACATTACGGCTAAGGACGGCAGCGGGCTCCAGAAAATCGCTCGCACCGATGCCGGAGGCCAATTTGGGGTCAGCGGACTTCCCGTCACCGATTACGAAGTCGTTCTCATCGTGGGGAGCCAGGTCAAAGCGACACTGACCAATCAGCACGTTTTCACCGACAAGCCGACAAAAGTGGATTTCAAACTTACCGGAACCTACAGTGCGAGGGGAGCGAAAAAACATACCCACATGGTTTATGTCCCGGCCGAAACCGGCAGTAACCTCAGCGGTCACTGGGTAGAAGTTGACGACGTCTCCGGCGCCGGCGCAGCCAATGGTGAGGTGAATCGCCTTTCAGGCGAAGCCGTCCGAAAAATGCAAAGCGGCGGAACAAACTCCGGCGGTAACTAAACTTTCACAACAATCGATTCTAAAACGCGCGGTCGAGAATTCGATCGCGCGTTTTTCTTGTACCAAAGGCCTAGCCCGAAACCATGTAGCCTTCTTCACCATGCTCATTAATGTCGAGCCCCTGACGCTCGATCTCCGGAGCGATGCGCAATCCGATCAGCGCCTTCACGGCAACGCCGATAATCGCGCTGGCCACAACCGCCATGAAAATGGTGATGGCAATCGCTTTCAGTTGTTCGAGCCAAAGAGCATGACCGAGAATTTTCGTGAGACCGTTTTGGGTCGCAGCCGCGCCATTTAAATTCGCATTCACCGTCGAAGTTGCGACGACTCCGGTCAAAAACGCGCCCAATGTTCCGCCAACGGCGTGCACGCCAAAAGTGTCCAACGCATCGTCGTAGCGAAACCACGATTTTAATTTGGTGCAGGCAAAAAACGGGACAATGCCAGCCGCGATTCCAACAATCACCGCGCCGGTCGGGTCGACGTAACCGCAGGCAGGCGTAATCACCACGAGCCCGGCGACTGCGCCCGAACAAAATCCGAGGACGCTGGGTTTTCCGCGCAAAATATATTCGAGCATTGCCCAGGTGAAAGATGCAACCGCGGTGGCCAGCGTTGTCGTCATGAAAGCATTAGCCGCAATGCCGTCGGCAGCGAGAGCGCTGCCGGCATTAAATCCGTACCAGCCGACCCACAACATTCCCGATCCAACCATGCAAAGGACCATGCTGTGCGGCGCCATTATTTCTTTTCGAAACCCGAGCCGCGGACCAAGCAACGCGCAAAGAACGAGAGCGGACCAACCCGAAGACATGTGAACGACCGTGCCACCGGCAAAATCGATCGCTCTGATTCTGGCGTGGTCATTCCAAACACCGTTCATCAAGCCGTCGATTCCCCAAACCATGTGAGCGAGCGGAAAATAAACGACAAACATCCAGACGCCGACGAATCCAAGCACGGCGGCGAACCGGATTCGCTCCGCAACCGCGCCAACGATCAATGCCGGCGTGATGATCGCGAACATCAACTGATACATCGCGAAAATGTTCTGCGAGACCCAGTAGGAGTAATCACCATTCGGCTTCGAGTCGACGCCATGAAGAAACGAAAATTTCAACCCGCCGATAATTGGCGAGCCGCGCGAGAACACCAGCGAGTAACCGACGGCCCACCAAAGAATCGCCACGAGTCCGGCTATGCCCAGACATTGTGCGAGGACCGACAAGACATTTTTTTGCCTGACTAAGCCGCCGTAAAAAAGTGCAAGCCCGGGCAGGGTCATGAACAGAACCAGCGCCGAAGCGGTCATCATCCACCCGTTGTGACCTGGGCCCGGCCCGGAAATATTGGAGTTGGTCGTGGCTTTCGCTGCATCCGCGCCGCGCGCAGCGTTGTTTATGTAAGCTTCGAGGTCCGCCACTCGTTGTTCGAGCGATGGCGTTGTCGCCGGAGCCGGGCTGGAAGTTTCCGCGGGCAGCGTCCCGGCGACGACCCAAAATGCGATAAAAATGAAAACTCGAAGGATCATGTCGACCGCTCGGCGTAATAGAGCCGCTGGTTTCAGATCGACAAGGAAAACTCGGGCGAGCGTTCTAAGCCTAAACCCGCCAGAAGAGCGCGTTCGAGCTTAGCCCTCGCCGGAGTGCTGTCTGTCCGCCTTCGAAAACTAAATCTTAACGAATGTGTAATTGACCGGCTGGCCTGCAGGCTTTGTGCAAATCTGATTCATCGATTGAATGTCGGCCTGATCATTGTCGTTATCGTTATCTTCGTCGCCAGCATCGTTATCGTTCTCCATTTCGGATTGATGCTGTGAGATGACTGCCGGAAGGTCGTTCTGCTGTAGCTTGTCGTAACGCTGCCGAACGTCGGCCGGGACTTTGTCGAGGTCTTCCTTGGTTTCGACCGGGCCGCTGAATTGCAAGACTCCCTTCGGATCCTTTGCCGTCAGCACTTTCTTTCCATCGACTTTCTCGACCCGCAGTTCACCCTTGTCATCGGAATAAACGATCTGCGCTTTGCCGATATCGATCTTGGTCGTGCTCATTCCACCGTCGCGGTGTTGATTAACGGTGATTCCGGCAGCGCGGCGCGCTTCGTCCCGGGCTCGACGCGTCTCGTCGCGAACACGCTGGGTCTGCTCACGCATCTGGTCGCGGATTTGGTGCGCCATGTCTCGTTGTTGCTGTGCCATGTCGCGCTGCTGTTGTTCCATGTCGCGACGTTGTTGCTCGACAGCGCGTTGGGCTTCCTGCTGCGCCGTAATAATCGCATCGTGAATAACTCCGTTGTTCGAATCGCCGAGCTGTTCCTTAAGGTTTTCCTTTAGATGTTCCATTTGCCCTTTCAGATCGCCCATTCCCCAATCGCCAAACTCATGCCCGTTGAAGTTGAAATTGAAATTCGGATGATGGCCGCGAAACATGTCGGAACGCTCCGACACTTCTTTCTTGGACAACTTGACGCCGATCTTCTCTTCCTTGCCTTTGCGCAAAACTGTCAGCGTCACAGTTGTTCCTTCTGAAAAACTGCGGATCAATTTCGAAAGTTGATCCGGTTCGGTCAGGATCTGATCGTTCAGCATTCGGATAATGTCGTTTTGCTGAACTCCAGCCGCGGCTGCGGGGCCGTCCGGAACGACATAATCCACCACCAGACCGAAGCCTCGCGGCAAACCAAGTTGCTCGCTGACAACGCGCGGCACGTCGGAGGTTTCGACTCCGAGATAAGTGACCGGCACTTTTTTCTCGTTGTGTTCGCGCTCTCCTCCGGGACCCATGGGTCCATTTGGCGGCGGACCAGCTGGCGGAGCCGGAGGCGTTGGTGGATTCGGTTGAGCGAATGCAGCAATCGGCAAAAGCGCAATCGCTGCGACGGTGATGATGGATTTTGTTTTCATTGTTTTATTGTCCTGAAACTGGTGTGAGTGAAACTTCTTCGCGCGGATAAGAAATTCGGAGCGTGGCTCCCGTTTTCGGGTTGCGCCACCGAATCGTATCTTGAGCTTGCGAACGAACCCGACGCATCGGTTGGGCGGAATTATTCGGAAAGTGGAGCCCTTCGTCGCGAGTATGGTAAACAACCTGGGTCAAACCCGCGGGAACAAATTGCGCCGTTGAAATCGCAGTCGTCGGCGACTGGCGAAACCGATGCAACCTTTGAAGTCGAAGTGGTTGGCTGTTGAAGCCGCACCAACGCGAACAACACCAGCGCAGTCGCTGCCGCCAAACCAAGACCAAGCGAAAGCCAGTTGAAATGTAATCGTCGCGACCGGGGTAGAACTCCCGCCGTCAAAGTTGAACCGTCCGGCTCGGCCAAACCGCGCTCGACCTGTTTAAACAACTCGGGCGAAGGCGTTGCCGGTCGCAGCTTCCGCAGTTGATCTTCGAGTTCGGAAAAATCGTTCATGACGATGGTAGATTCTTTTTCAACGCAGTTAGCGCGTACCGATATCGGGACGCCGCGGTGTTTTGCGAAATTCCGAGAGCGTCGGCGATTTCGGCAAACGTGAGTTCGTTCCAAATCTTCATCACCAGCACCTCCCGCTGTTCGTGTGGCAAAAGATCGATCGCGGCGATAAGCGCGCGCTGTGAATCGTCTTCGATGTCGAACGCCGGCTGGACCGATTGGTCGACGTCGGAAAGAGCCGTCGCTTCGCGGCGCGCCCGGCGGCTGTCCCGCCGAAGCAGGTCGAGCGCAACGGACCGGACGGTCGCATAAAGAAGTCCGCGATTATTAACGTCATGATTTCTTCGCCAAAACTTAACAAATGCTTCCTGAACAACGTCTTCCGCGTCGGCCGCCGATCGTGTCCACTGCCGCGCGAAAAGCACGAGGCCGGGCGCGAGCTGAGCGAAGCGAGTTTTCCAATTTTCATCGGTGGCGACATTCTCCATGACCTTTTCACGGTCTTTTATAATCAGGACGCCGCCAACCCCTGTTTTTGTTTAAACAGTGAGGAGATTTTCGTTCGCGCACACGCGCAGGTGGATTGGCCGCTCCGCGGGCAATGTTAAATATTTCCGGCTTTCGGCCGCATGACTTTATCATCGAGCGACGGAGCGCTCGATCCGCCACCGCCGGTTCGCCTGCCGCTACTTTTTGACGGCGCGCAGGATCAAATTGCCCAGCCAATCCGGATTCGCGATTCCATCGCTGGTAAGCTTGCAACGATTCCACCGACGAATTCACCCGCAGATTGCTGTAACTTTGATCGAGATTTTGCCAGCGTTCGTGCCAGTAAACCGCGCCTTTAACCCGCGGATAACGCGTTCGAAAAAGTTCCAGACCCTGTTTGATCCATTCCGGCTTGTGCATTCCCGCCTGCATCGGCCTCGAAGGGAAATTCGCCGGTCGCCCACTCCGCGATCATGACCGGCTTGTTCGGATCGAGCGCCGCACAATTCCTGATATGGCCAGTCAACCAGCGAAGGAATATCGGGATTCGGTTCGTCCTTGAATTGTTGGCCGTAAACACTCATGGCCTAGCCAATCGACATAATCGGAGCCGGGATAATAAGCCGGCGCGAAATTCCAGGTATCGAGCGGATAGGAATAATTGTTCGTGTGAAACATCCATTTGATGTTCGTCGCGCCGCGCGCCCGCACGCGATCGACCACATGACGATAGGCGCGTCGAAAAGTTTCCGGGCCTTTCCAGTTATCGCGCATCGTCGTCCCATTCGTCGCCGCCATAAAAATCGCCCGACCAGGGAAACCAGTCTGCCATTCATTTCGTTCCCAAAAACGACAATCATCGGATGGCCGAATTCGCGCGCCGCATCGGCCCATTTGTCGATGTAGGCGTCCCATTTGCCGGCGATGATCTCGAGTCAGACTGAATCTGATCCGGGCCCGCGATTTTGTTCGTAGGGCTTGTCCCAGGGCGACCAAAAAACCAGCGGCAGCGAACCGTGCCGCCAGATCACATTGAGATTCGCGGTCGGAAAACTTTGTTCACCCCAATAACTCGAGGACGCGATGATCGCCTGATGTTTGCCGACCATCTGCTCGAACTCCTCGATCGTCTCCAGAGTCGACAGTCGTCTTCTTCGTCGCCGAAATCCATGAACGCGCCGGTGTAAGCGCCGTGTTCCGGAATGACGACTTCGACCGGAGCGTTCGGATCAACGGCGCTGCAGCTCGGTTTGTGCAGCCAGGCGATAGCCAGCATGACGCGAAGCGAATCACGAAACGAATCGATCGAAACAATCAGAATGACGAAATCGCAAAGCAACAGCCCGCGAACATCGAACTATTCGAATTCGTCATTCCTTCGCATTCGACATTCGTCATTCGTCCTCAATCACGCGCGCACCGGCACGCTCGCCGTGCGTTCGAGTTTCCCCCAGCTCACCCACGCGCCTTTGATCGCGCGCAAGATCGCTTTCCAAATGCAGTAACTCAGCATCGGACGATAAATCAGTCGCATCGGCAGAATTCGCCAGCGCGCGTGATCGGTTCGCGTTCCAAAATGCAGGCGAGCGTCGCCAGAATCACGTCCATCGCCAGAAACGTGATCACGAACGGCAACACCGCGCGCCATGCACCAAACAGAAGCGACACCAGCAAAAACAAATCCACCATCGGCGTGACCGCGACGAGAATGATTTGGAAGAACCAGACACTCGGCAAACTGAACCAGCCCAGCGCGCGATAATTCCAGTTGAACACCATGTCGCGATGTTTCCAAAGACATTGCAGCGTGCCGTAGGCCCAGCGAAAACGTTGCCGCGCCAGCGTCCGCACCGTTTCCGGCGCTTCCGTCCAGGCGATCGCTTCCGGCACATAAACGATGCGTTGCCGATCTTTGTGCAGCGCGAGCGTGAGATCGGTGTCTTCGGCCAGCGTTTCCAAACTCAAACCGCCCGCCTGATCGATCGCGCTCTTGCGGATCGCGCTGATCGCGCCCGGCACAACCGTGATGCAGTTCCAGCGCGTGTAGGCGCGGCGATCGAGATTGAATCCGCAGGTGTATTCGAGCGACTGGCAACGGGCGATAAACGTCCGCAGGTTTCCAACTTTGGCGTGACCGGAAACCGCGCCGATCTTTGCGTCGGCGAACGGCTCGACCAAGACGCGAAGGGTGTCGCGTTGAAAATGCGTATCCGCATCGACGAAACACGACGATGTCGCTGCGAGCCGCGCGACAGACGCGCGCTGCAATGCGCGGGCTTTGCCGCGGTTCTCCTGCCGCAACAATCGCACCCGCGGATCGACATCCGCGAATCGTTCAACTTCGGCCGCGGTCTGGTCGCGCGAACCATCATCAACCACGACGACTTCGATCTCTCCGTTGTAATCTGTCGCAAGCAAGGAGCGCAATGTTTCGGCGATCACTTTTCCTTCGTTGTAAGCGGCGATCACGATGCTGATCGGTTCGCAAAATCGCTTGGCGGCGAACGCCGGAACCGATAGGCCAGCCAGATCACGATCAACGTCCGCACAACGACCAGAGCCGGTCGCGACGATCATGAACGCCCAAAGAAATTCTTCGAGCGCGTGAAAAATGCGAAATCCGGTGCTACTCACCAAACGCGTTAGAGACGAATTGCTTCGCCTGCAGTGGCGGCATCACCGCATCGCGCGTGGTTCCCAGCAAAGTGCTGAACGGACACAATGGTGTCGCCGCGCGTATGCAGCCAATCGAGAATTCGCGGCAGCGCTGCGACAGTTTGCGAACGATCGCCGCCGGCATCATGCAACAGAATAATGCTGCCGTCGCGCCGTTGCTGTTTCACTCGTTGAAGAATGATGTCGGCGCCGGGCTTCGCCCAATCCTGCGGGTCGATGTTTTCCAGGACGACCAGATAATTGAGGTCCTGCGCGATCTGCAGCGGCGTCAGCTCGCTGATTTGCGATGGCTGCGTGTCCGCGGCGTAGGGCGGACGAAATAACGTCGTCGCGCGGCCGGTGATCGTTTCGAGCAAAAGCTGGGTCGCGTTCAGTTCCAGCCGCACATGCTCCGGCCAGCCCAGCGCGAGATTCGGATGGTAATAAGTGTGGTTCCCGATCTCGTGGCCTTCGTTCACGATCCGCCTGACGAGATCCGGATATTGTTCCGCGTTCACGCCCACCAGAAAAAACGCCGCCTTCACGTTCGCCGCTTTCAGAATGTCGAGAATTTTTGGCGTCCATTCCGGATCGGGCCCGTCATCAAAGGTGATCGCAACCTGATGTTCGCCGCCCGCGCCTTGATGATAAAGCGTCGGGAACTCCGGAAACTTCGTGTACTTGGCGGTGAGATAACCTTCCGCGTCGACCGCGAGCTTTCGCACACCATCGGCACGACTTTCGTCGACCGTAACGATTTCTCCTTCGCCGACATCCGTGATCGTGTCGGTTCCTTTCAGAATCTCGAGCTGGTCGCGCGTCTGCGCGTCGATCTTGAAATCGCGTGGAACCGTCAGCGCGTCCCAGATCGCCGGATCTTCCGTCCCGAGCCGATAAACCGCGAAGCCGCCCGCTTTCTCATCGCGCACTTCGCGCAGTTCGATTCAGAAAACGTGACGACGTCGAGAAACCAGACGGCGTGTTCCTTGTCGTCGTCCTCAAAATAGAAATAGGGATTGTAATCCGGCCCGCTTACTTCGGCGCTTTCGATTTCCGCGTTGTTCGCGCGACTCATCGCTTCGGGAAAACTGATCAGCTCCGCTTTTTTCCCGCCGACGGTCCAATCGTAACCATAACTGCCAAGCGCGATGATCCACTGTTTGGTATCGCGCCTTCCAGCAACACCTGCAGCCAGCCTTCAAACCACGAGCGCGAGCCAAGCGGGCCCGGCGGATCGATGTCGGACGTCTCGTCGAACAGCGACGCGACGAAACGATCGACGTTGTCCGACAATTCGTCGAAATCGATGTAATCGAGGTCCTGTCCCGGCTGCACCGTCAGCCACAGCTCCTTGTCGTCGTTGTGCAGCGCGTCGCAAAACTTGTCGATGAACGCCGTGATATCTTTTTTGTACGCCGGATCGATTTGCTCCCAATCAACCACCACGCCGGTGGCTTTGGCGTCGCGCAACGCCGCAATCACTTTCGCAAAAAACCGGTCCTGCCGGTCCGGCCGGACCGTGCGCCAGATTTTCGATCGCTTCCGGCTGCCAGGTATCGCCAACCAGATTGGTCAGCAGCGGCATCAGCGCGATTCCTTTGCTGGCGCAGAATTTCGGCAGCCGACTGTCGGCGTCGATTTGGATGTCGCCCGAAGCCATTCACAACCGACATCCATTCCGGACAAAAATGCGTGATCAGCGACGCATGCTGTTCGAGCGAAGTGTAGCTGTAAGGATCGCCATTAGTGTAAAAAGCCAGACGAACTTCGTTAGGCGGCGCTTTCTTGCGCGGCTTGGCTGGAGGCGCCGGCGTCGGCGTTGACGCCCAGCCAATTTCTTCGCAGCCTGCTTGGCCGCGCCAAATTTTTGCCAGAGCAACGACGTCGGCGGCGATTTGGCCGGCCGGGTTCGCTTTTTGCAGCGACTTCAACTGTCCTTTCAATTGGCGCAACGAAAACGGCACCTGCATTTGCGGCGCGACAAAAAGCGTTTGAACGAAAAGCACCGTGCCGAGGAAGGCCAGCACGCCGAGAATGAGCAGAGTCAGGCGCAACCGTGGCCAGCGTTTACCGGCCGGATCGGAAAAAACAAAAGGAGTGACAGTGCTTGGAGGGAGTTCCTGCATGAGCGGCCTATTTTCGCTCAGCTACGTAAGAATAAAAGCGTCGTTTCCGACAATTCCTATCGTCAATTCGAGCTGACGCATTCGACGTTAGCTCGTCACTGTTTTCTTCAATTCTTTCGCCAACTGCCGGGCGTTATCCTGCAAAAGTTCGGCCGCGCGCTTCATATTTTCTTCCGTGCTCATTCCGGGCCGCGCGTTGTGATAAACCCCGTCGAACAGTTTGTGCGTTTCCGCGTCGCCGGCATCGCGACCAACGAATCGCGAAAACGCGCTTCCCAGTTTTCGCGCGAGATGTCGCGACACCGGCCGGCGTTTTCCCTTCCAATGTTTGCCGATCCAAACTTCCTTCGCCCGTAATCACAACATCGACATCCTTCATTTTCGCTTCGAGTCCGAACGAAGTCGGCCACAACTTTGAATCCAGGCTGAATTTTCGCGCCGCAAAAACTCATCAGCCCGAAACCGAGTCCGCCTGCCGCTCCTGCGCCTGGTTCGTTCCGGTAATCAAAGCCAAACTGCTGCGCCACGACATCAGCAAGCTTCGCTAAGCGCTCGCTCAAACTTGTCGATCTGATCCGGAGTCGACTCCTTTTTGCGGGCCAAACACCCGCGTCGCTCCATTCTCTCCCAACAACGGATTTCGCACGTCGACTGCGGCGATGATTTTCGCTTTGCCCTCACCTTTCTCATCTCCTCCGGCGAAAGAAAACCGCGAAGCGGCACGTGACGGTAATCCAATTCGAGTCAAGTTCTCGAGTTCTACCACGGTATTTTTCAATTCCCGCTCGCCGTTGAAAAATTGAAAACCAAGCGCGCGCGCCATCCCAAAGCCGCCGTCATTCGTTGCGCTGCCGCCGAGACCAATGATAATTTCATTCGCACCGCGCTTCGCCGCTTCCAAAATCATTTCGCCAACTCCGAACGTGGTCGCGATCTCAGGATTTAGCTCGTTAGGCCTGCAACCGCCGCATCCCCGCGGCCTCACTCATTTCCATCACCGCCAGTTTGCGATCAATGATCCAGCCGAAACTCGCCTCGATTTCGCGGCGGAGCGGATCATGCGATTTGCATTCAACCCATTCCGCGCCCAGTGCCTGCGAAATTGCTTCGGCCGTTCCCTCACCACCGTCGGCCATCGGCACGATCTCGATCTCTGCCTCCGGCAAAATTTCACGCAGGCCGGTCGCGATCGCTTTGCCAACTTCTCTCGCACTCAGCGTTCCTTTGAACTTGTCCGGCGCGATTAAGATTTTCATTTGTTGGTAGGGACGCCGCGCTGCGGCGTCCGCGGACATCGCAGCGCGATGTCCCTACCCTTTCAATTTTCTCTCCAAAATTTCGCCGGCCAACTGCGGATTCGCTTTGCCCTTTGATAACTTCATCACCTGGCCTTTGAGAAAATTCAGCGACGCCGCATTGCCAGCCTTGAAATCAGCGGCCGGTTTCGGATTCGCCGTGATCACTTCGTCCACGAACTTTTCGATCGCGCCCGTATCGCTCACCTGCTCGATTCCTTTTTCTTTCACGATCGCGGCTGCGCGTTTGCCAGTGGAAAACATCTCTCCAAAAACTTCCTTGCCCTGTTTGCCGCTGATTTTCCCGCTGTCGATCAGGCTTACCAATTCATCGAGCGCTTCAGGCGGGATTGGACAATCGTTGATTGTCTTGCCGGAGCTGCTGAGCGCGCTTTGCAAATCGTTGAGAATCCAGTTAGCCACGTTCTTGGCTTTCTTCGAAGCTTTGGCCGCAGTTTCAAAGTATCGCGCCAGATCGATGTCGTCTGCGAGAACGCCGGCATCATAGGCCGTGACTTGATACTGCTCGACGAATCTCGCGCGCTTTTCTTTCGGTAATTCGGGAACGCGCGCTCTCGCCTCCGGCAACAACACTTCGGTTTTGACCGGCACCAGGTCAGGATCCGGGAAATAGCGATAATCGTGCGCTGATTCTTTGGTCCGCATCAAAAACGTTTCGCCGGCCGCGTCGTCCCATCCGCGCGTCTCCTGTTGAAGTTTTTCGCCGCGCTTCAGCGCTTCAGTCTGCCGTTCAATTTCATAACCAAGCGCGCGACGGACCCCGCTGATCGAGTTCATGTTCTTGATTTCAATCTTGGCCCCCAGCTCCGCCTGCGTCTCCGGACGCACGGAAACGTTGCAGTCGCATCGCAGCTGCCCTTTCTCCATGTCCGCGTCGCTCACGTCGCCGTAAATCAGGATCTGCTTCAGCGAAGTGAGAAACGCGAATGCTTCCTCGGGCGAATTGATTTCCGGTTGGGTCACAATTTCCATCAACGGTGTTCCCGCGCGGTTGAAATCGATGCTGGTGTTGGTCTCGAAGTGAAAACTCTTGGCCACGTCTTCTTCAAGATGAATGCGAACGAGACGTACTTCTTTGCTCGGCGTTGCGATATCTTTCTGCGCGTCCTTTGGATAAGCCAGATCGTGCAGCGGGACTGCACCGTTTTCGCACAGCGGCATGTCGTATTGCGAAATCTGGTAGTTCTTCGGCATGTCGGGATAAAAATAATTTTTCCGATCGAATTTGCAGACCGGCGCAATGTCGCAATTGAGCATCAGCCCGGTCAGCACCGTCATGCGCAGCGCTTCATGGTTCATCGCCGGCAATGCCCCCGGCAACCCGAGACAAATCGGGCAGGTATGCGTATTCGGCGCGGCGCCGAACTCAACCGGACACGCGCAGAACATCTTCGACCGCGTCTTGAGCTGGACGTGAACTTCCAGACCGATCGTAGCTACGTAATTCATTACAAAAGCTTCTTCACACAACGTCCACAAAGGTCACAACGTCACATCAGAACGATTTTGATCGTTGAGTTTGCCATTAATGATCCTTTTGATTCCGTTTTTCAAATGTGCTTCTCCAAAATTGATCAAGACTTAGTTTGAGATCGCTCATACGTAGTTGGGTCAAAAGCTGCTTCGCATGTAGCGCACTCATAGCCTCAACCGATTTTAGTTCTA
This sequence comes from uncultured Verrucomicrobiae bacterium, assembly GCA_963800015.1. GTDB lineage: Bacteria > Verrucomicrobiota > Verrucomicrobiia > Chthoniobacterales > UBA10450 > AV40. The sequence continues at coordinate 368,587 of CAWCZE010000002.1, forward strand.
CGATAACTTTCGAATTGACGAGCAAATCAGTTCGATACGCCTCATCAAATCGGACACCATCGTAAACGATTGGCATTGGTTTCTGTCGCTCAACCATTAGTCCACTCTTCTTCAGTTCATGAGCGAGTACCACTTCGTAAACCGATTCGAGCAATCCTGGACCAAGTTTGGTGTGAACAATAAATGCCGAATCTAACACACGCTTCGCAATTTCATTTTCCGACATGCCGTCGTGTCCGTTGTGGACTTTGTGCGATGCTATTTCTGGATCGCGTAGGTAAGCGCAGCGCTGACGTCGAATTTCTTCAAACGGTCTCGCAACTCCGGATCGTTCGCGGCATCAATGATGCGATGGTCCTGAATCAGTTCCAAAAATTGCCCCTGCGACAGCATTTGAGAAATCTCCTGGTCGTTTCGCAACGCCACTACCTTTGGATGCTCGGACAGTTCCTTGGCACCGGGATATTCCAGGAACCGTTCAGCATACTGAGGATTTGCCGCGACCGTCCCGACCTTCTCGATCAAATCGTAAGTTTTCTGCGGAACAAAGTCCGTCTTCTTCAAGACGTTGCCTATCACACCCATCTCCAGCGAGTTTTTCAGACGTGCGAGGGACGTAGTTAATGGCGCTTCGTCCTCACCCGGTTCGGCAAAAATTCGCCGGCGCATATCGACGGCATGAACAACCGATGAATCGTTTGCCTGCTCGCGAACTTCCGCGTTGGCCACCGAACCGACTGAGCGAACGCCAACGACAATCAGCCAAACCATGAAGACGCCAAAAAACGCGCCCAGCACCGCGCCGCTCGATCCGTACAAGCAATCGAACAAGCAACGACTCGTGTTGATCGGTTCGCCGAAAAAGGGCTGAGCCGATGCCGCCGATGATTGCGTAGATGATCATACCAAAAATCGCACCGGCGAGGATCGACAACACGGAATCCGGCAATCTGAAAAACATGCCGAGCAGCGGCCCAAAAAACTTACTCGCGAACCACCCGCAGAAGTAGGCGGCCACAAGTGCGCCAAGGCGCGCGACCTGGCGAGGCAGTCCCCGTCGCCATCCGCGCAGGATTTCGAACAAAATCAAAATCACCCCGAACGAAACAAAAACGATCTGCCAAAGCGGCGAACCCGCCGCGGCTTGAACTTGCGACATCATTTCTCTGATAAACCAACTGCCCGCTGCCGGAGGGCGTGATCGCAAAGGACCAGCGCGGCCATTGCTTCCACCATTGGCACTGCCCGGGGCAGGACGCAAGGGTCATGTCGGCCGCGGGCTGCCAGTTTGGTTTGCTCGCGCGCGGACGTAACGGTCTTTTGTTCGCGCGCAATCGTCGCTGTCGGCTTAAATGCAACCCGAAAGTAGATCTCCTCGCCGTTCGAGATTCCACCCTGAATGCCCCCGGAATAATTGGTCGATGTCCGAACTTTGCCGCCGCGCATTTCAAACGCATCGTTATGTTCGGAGCCGCGCATTCGCGTTGCGGAAAATCCTGAGCCGATTTCGAAACCTTTCGTTGCCGGCAAACTCAACATTGCTTTCGCCAGATCGGCCTCAAGTTTGTCGAAGACCGGCTCGCCCAGCCCCACCGGCGCGTTCCGAACGACACACTCGATTATCCCGCCTAACGAATTGCCATCGGCGCGCGTCTTCTCAATCAGCGAGATCATTTTCTTTGCTGCCGCTTTGTCCGGGCAACGCACAATGTTCGAGTCGACGTCAGCGACTTTGACTTTCGATCGGTCGACCTTCGCGGATAACTCGTGAATTGCCGAAACGTATCCGACAATGTCGATCTTTGGATAAAGCGTGTGCAAAATTTTCCGGGCCAACGCGCCGGCAGCGACGCGACCGATCGTTTCCCGGGCTGAGGCTCGTCCCCCGCCCTGCCAGTTCCGGATTCCGTACTTCGCTTCGTAAGTGAAATCTGCGTGCGAAGGCCGGAACGTCTTCGCCATCGCGGCATAGTCTTCGGACCGCGCGTCTTTGTTGCGAACCAAAATTCCGATGGGCGTGCCGAGCGTCTTGCCTTCAAAAACACCGGAAAGAATTTCACAACGATCTTCTTCTTTCCGCTGGGTCGTGATTTTACTTTGTCCGGGACGGCGCCGATCCAGCTCACGCTGAATTTCCGGTTCGGAAATCTCGATCTGCGGCGGACAACCGTCGATCACCACCCCGACACCGCCGCCGTGCGACTCGCCGAACGTCGTGATCCGAAAAAGTTGGCCGAAACTGTTGCCCATGAAGCCGGGAAAATAAGTCCATCTCAGGCGATCACAACGCGCAATGTCGGGGAGCGCAGGCGGCCCGCCTGCAAAATCCGGCGACTCGCCGGATTTAGGTGTGTTCGGCGAGCCGCCGAACACCACAGGCCAGCGGCCTGTGCTCCTCAGACGATCAGATCGCTTCGAAAGCGAATTGCAGGTCGTCGATTAGATCGCGCAAATCTTCGATCCCAACTGAGAGCCGCACCAGCGAGTCGCCGACGCCGAGCTCATCCCGCTTTTCCTTCGGCACCGAAGCGTGAGTCATCAGCGCAGGATGATTGATCAAACTTTCCACGCCGCCCAAACTTTCGGCCAGCGCGAACAAGTGGGTGTTTTCCAGAAATCGTTTCGTTCCAGCGAGATCGGTTTTCAAGACGATCGAGACCATTCCGCCAAAACCGCGCATCTGGGTCCGGGCCAGGTCGTGCTGCGGGTGCGATTTTAAACCTGGATACATGACCTTTTGCACCTGCGGTTGCTCTTCAAGCCAGCGCGCGAGCTCCAGCGCGTTTGCGCAATGGCGTTCCATCCGAATGGCGAGCGTTTTCAGACTTCGCAACACCAGGAAGCTGTCGAAGGCACCGGCAATCGCGCCGATTGAATTCTGCAGGAACCACATTCGATCGCCGAGATCCTTGTCGCTGACCACCGCGACGCCGCTCACGAGATCGGAGTGACCGTTCAAATACTTCGTCGCCGAATGCACAACGATATCGAATCCGAATTCAATCGGTCGCTGGATCCAGGGCGTGGCAAAAGTATTGTCAGAGACAGACAGAATCTTGTGTTCGCGCGCAACTTTCGCGATCGCCTCGAGATCGATGATTTTCAAAAGCGGATTGCTTGGAGTCTCGATCCAAACCATTCGCGTGTTCGGCTTGATTGCTTTTTCGAAGCGCGACGCATCGGTCAGATCGACATAAGTGAACTCAAGCGCAGCCGATTGTTTTCGAACTTTGTCGAACAAACGAAACGTGCCGCCGTAAAGATCATCGCTGACGACGATGTGCGAACCACTGTCGAGCAGTTCAAGCACGGTCGACATGGCAGCGAGTCCCGACGCGAAGGCAAAACCGCGCGTTCCACCTTCCAGATCGGCAATGCATTTTTCGTAAGCCAGCCGGGTGGGATTGATCGAGCGCGCATAATCGAATCCTTTGTGTTTGCCGGGACTTTCCTGGACATAAGTGGACGTCGCGTAAATCGGCGTCATCACCGCGCCGGTGGTCGGATCGGGTTCCTGGCCGGCGTGGATCGCGCGCGTAGCAAATTCCTGCTGTCGTTTCATGTAAGCGCGAATCTAGCCGCAAAGCGCGTGGAACGCGATCTCTGAGCGCGTTGAATATCGAGCTTCGGAGAGCTCGATCCACCTGTACCTTACTTCGGCATTTTCAGCCGCAGGTAGGACAACAAATCGGTCCGGGTGATCAAACCGAGAAATTTGTCGCCGTCCATGACGATGGCGACGCGGCCGCGATTAAACACTTCCAGTAAATCGTTGATCTTCGCTGTTGGCGGTAATGTTTCGAGCTTGTCAGTCATCGCATTTTGCACTCGATCATTGAATTGGCCGGAGTCGCGATGGACGTTCACTAAAATATCCGATTCGTCGACGATTCCGACCGGGCGCCGGCTTTGGTCCACGACCGGCAATTGCGAAACGTCCGCGTCCCGCATCCGTTTGAAAGCTGTCAGCAAAGTGTCCGTCGGACCAACCGTAATCACCTCCCCGGCTTCGTAGCGGTGCGAAATCAAATCGCTGAGATCGCCCTGAGGCGGACGATGGATGAAACCCTGCTCGGCCATCCAAAAATTGTTGTACATTTTCGAGAGATATTTGTTTCCGGTATCGGGAACCAGAGCTGACGACGCGTTTTGGCTTCTCCTGTTCGCGACAATAACGCAATGCACCGGCGAGGAGGGTTCCGGTCGACGATCCGCCAAAAATTCCCTCCTTTCGCAACAGTTCGCGCGCCAACGCTGAAACTTTCCTCATCACTAATTTCGTAAGCTTCCGTGACGAGCGACATGTCGGCGATTTCCGGAATGAAATCCTCGCCGATGCCCTCGACGGCCCAGCTGCCGGCTTCGGTCATTTTGCCGCTCTTAATATACTCGTACAAAACCGAGCCCTTTGGATCGGCCAAAACCATCTCGATTCCGCGGCGCGGTTTGACCCGATTAAAGAAACGACCGAGCCCGGTCAAAGTTCCACCGGAACCGACGCCGACGACGATCGCGTCAACGTCGTGCCGCATTTGTTCCCAAATCTCAGGGCCGGTGGTGCGCTCGTGGGTGAGCGGATTTGCCGGGTTGCCAAACTGATTGACGTAAAACGCGCCTGGAGTTTCGCCGGCCAACCGCGCAGCAACGTCCTGATAATATTCCGGATGACCGCGCGTCACGTCTGAACGAGTCAACACAACCTCGGCGCCGAGCGCTCTGACGTGCGAAATTTTCTCCTGCGACATCTTGTCCGGAATCACCAGCATCACGCGATAGCCCTTGGCGGCGGCGACCAGCGCGAGCCCGAGACCGGTGTTGCCGGCGGTTGCTTCGATCACAGTCCCACCGGGTTCGAGTTTTCCTTCTTCTTCCGCAGCTTCGATCATTGAGAGCGCGATGCGGTCCTTGATCGAGCCGGTCGGGTTTTGATTTTCCAACTTCAGGAACAGATGACACGGCCCGGTGTCGAATTGGGTGATCTCGACCAGGGGCGTCTCGCCGATCAGGGAGAGAATTGCCGGGCGTTTTTTAGAACCAGCCGTTGGGGCAGCGGAGACTTCGATCATTCGGCAAGTTTGGGTTCGCCCTTATGTGACCATTCGTTTTTGCTGTCCTCAAGAAATTGTTGGAGCACGTCGAACCGAACCTCGCCGTAATTCAGCGCGTAGCGAAGATTGCCTTCTTTATATACCCAGGTCGTTGGAATCCAGGAAACCGGCATGCCCGGCGAATTGTTTGATTTTGTTGTCGCCCCGGCGCGGCCCGGGATCGGCCAGAATCGTGACGTTGGGTTGGCCGGCAATTTGAAACTTCTCCAGCATCGCTTTTCCATCGCCGCCGTCGTTCCAAATCGAGACGAAGTAGAATTTCACCTGCGGATTTGCCTTCACCATCTTTAGCCAGCCGCCGCTTCTTCAGTTCAGCCTGGCAATTCGAACACCACGGCGCCCAAAGATGGACAACCGTCAGGTCCGGCGACTTGATCGCTCGACGTGACTTTTTGTTCGGCGTCTTTCGGAACGAGCCCGCGATCCAAATCGTCCTGGGCACTGGCTACGGCCAAAAAGGCGAAGACCGCCGCACGCGATCGCTATTCGTAAAATCGACATCGCTCTTCAATATGGAGAGAAGCGCGACGGCACTCAACGTCAAGGAGCGACCTGGGCTCGAACCGGCTTTCGACCTTCAGGCTCGCACGGCCCATCCGCGAGTTGACCGGCGACGTGAAAACGCCTACTGTGGCGCTCCGTTTTTCGCTGTGGTAGCGGCGGTCTCCGACCGCCGAAGTAGTGCGACGATCAGAGATCGACGCCACAGCGTTAAAGCCTTAAAGGCCCAAGGAGCCTTACTTTATATATATGGTTCAAATGCAGGATGTGATGTCGAAGCCGATGCCGGATTTCCGGGAGGGCTCGATCGTTAAAGGAAGAATTTTGGAAGTGCGACCACGCGAAGTGCTGGTCGATATCGGTTACAAATCAGAAGGCGTCATTTCGTTGTCGGAATTTGACGACGTCGAAAATCTCGAAGTCGGCGATGAAGTCGACGTGCTGCTGGAGCGGCTGGAGAACGATGAGGGCATGGTCGTGCTTTCGAAGGAGAAGGCAGCCTATCGCCAGAACTGGAACAAGATCGCCAGCGTTTTCCAGGAAGACGGCCTGATCAAAGGCAAAGTGAAATCCGTCGTCAAAGGCGGCCTGATGGTGAACATCGGCGTCGAAGCGTTTTTGCCCGCATCGCAGATCGACATTGTTCCGCCAAAAGATCTTCAGCAGTTTGTTGGTAACACCTACGATTTCAAGATCGTCAAAATCAATGACGACCGCCGCAATGTCGTTCTCAGCCGCCGCGAATTGATCGAGCAGGAGCGAAGCGAGAAACGCCAGCAGTTCATGGACAGCGTGAAAGTTGGCGATCGGGTCAATGGCACGGTCAAAAATCTCACCGACTTCGGCGCGTTCATCGATCTCGATGGCATGGACGGCTTGCTTCACATCACCGACATGACCTGGGGCCGTCTCGGACATCCGAGCGAGCTCGTGAAAGTTGGCCAGCAGCTGGAAGTTCAGGTTCTCGACATTAACAAAGAGAAAGAACGCGTTTCGTTAGGCCTGAAACAACTTCAGAAAAATCCGTGGGATCAGATCGAAGAACGCTTCCCGGCCGGACAAAAAGTTAAAGGCAAGATCACGAACCTCGTTCCTTACGGCGCGTTCGTGGAGCTCGAGGAAGGCGTCGAAGGTCTCATTCACGTTTCCGAACTTTCCTGGACGAAGCGAATCATGCGCCCATCGGACATTTTGACCGTTGGCCAGGAAGTCGAAGCCGTTGTCCTCGGCGTAAACAAAGAGGAGCAAAAGATTTCGCTGGGCCTGCGTCAGCTCGAACCGAACCCGTGGGATGAGATCGAGAAGAAATTCACGATCGGCAGCCGGGTCAAAGGAACGATTCGCAACATGACCGCCTATGGCGCGTTCGTTGAGCTCGAAGAAGGAATCGACGGAATGATCCACGTTTCCGATTTGAGCTGGACCCGGAAGATCAATCATCCGAGCGAAATGTTTAAGAAGGGCGACGAACTCGAAGCCGAAGTCATCGACATCGACAAAACGAATCAGCGAATCAGTCTCGGCATCAAGCAACTGAGCGACGATCCGTGGAAGATCATCGACCAGAAATACAAGATCGGCGATTTGGTGACAGGCAAAGTCAGCAAGCTCGCCAGCTTCGGCGCGTTCGTGGAATTGCAGGACGACATCGACGGCCTCGTGCACATCTCGCAGTTGAGCGAGGATCACGTCGCGAAAGTGAAAGACGTGCTCAAAATCGGCCAGGAAGTCGAAGCCCGCGTGATCAAAGTCGACAAAGTCGAACGGCGGATCGGTCTATCGATCAAAGCCGCCAACTACACTGAGGAACAGCTGCGCAAGGAAGCAGAAACTTTCGATACCCTTCGACCTGGCGAAGACATGGTCGGACTGGAGAAAGCGTTTGCCGCCGCCGAGCAGGAAGAATATCGGCCCGGCGAATCCAAGAAGGCGACTGCCAAGGAATCGAAGCCGGCCAAAGAGCCGAAGGACGCCAAGGAGCCGAAGGAAGCCAAGCCGAAAAAAGAGTCGAAAAAGAAGTAAAATCGACGGATGCGTCGGATTTCTTCCGGATCGACGTTTTTTTACAAACGGGTGTTCCCGATCATCTGGTTTGGGATGATTGGTGTTTTCCTGTTTGCCGCGATCATTGGCGCAATCAAAGGCGCTGAGCCTGCATTTGTTATCATTCCCCTGGCGGTGATGGCGATCGCCGGCGGATTCGTGTTCAAGAAATTGCTGTTTGATCTTGTCGATGAAGTCTGGGACGACGGCGACGCGCTTGTCGTTCGGAACAAGGGTTACGAAGAGCGAATTCCTCTGTCCGAAATCATTAATGTCAGTGATTCCTTCATGACTAATCCACCGCGGATTACTCTGACCGTGCGGCACCCGGCGCGGTTTGGGAAAGAAATGACATTCATGCCGCCAATGCGGTTCCTGTCTTTCCTTCGCCATCCAATCGCCCGCGAGCTGATCGAAAGAATTGACGAAGCCCGGCGCCGCTGAGTCGGACTCTCCTCGGAACTTGTCGTGGTTTGACTAAATTTTCTCCAACGCTTCCGCCACGGCTGTCTGTAAAGTTCGCGGACCGTTTCCTCCAAGATCGACGTCGATCTTCTCGAGGCGGCGAATGAGATCCAGAACTTCGCGGCGCGCCACCGGACCACCTGCAGCCGCACAAAAGTGGGTGCGACAGCCGAAGGGACGATCGTGGTAGATCAAACATGCGCCTGATTGGCGATCCAGCATCGGACAAATGCCATCAGGATTTTTCGGCAGCGTTTTGCGGCCGGTAGCTCGGAATGCGCGGGCTGCGACGACTGCCTCGCCTTTGGTTAAATAAGGCGTTCGTCCGGTCAGTTTAAAGTGACAACATTCGGTCAGACGCGTGCAATTTCGTAACATGGGACGTTGCGCAAGTTCGGCGTAAATCTGAGACACTTCCTCGACTGCACTTGCTGATTTTTTTTGATTCATCCGATTGCAGTTGGTTCCACACCAGCCATCGCGTGTCCGGCGATCCAACCCGTGGTCCAAGCCGCCTGAAAATTAAAGCCGCCGGTGATGCCATCGATGTCGAGCAATTCGCCGGCGAAATAAAGGTGTGGCCTGATTCGGCTTTCCATGGTTTTAAAATTGATCTCGCGCAAACTCACGCCGCCACAAGTGACAAATTCATCTTTGTTCATCGACTTGCCGTGGACCTGGAGCTCCGTCTCGCGCAGTTGCCGAATGAGCGAATGAACTCCTTCGCGCGAGAGCGCGGTCCAAATCGTCTCGGGAGAAATCCGTGCATTCGACACTAACTTTTCCCAAAGACGAATCGGCAATGCGGCGATTGGCGAGTTGATCACGCGCTTCTTCGGTTGTTGTTCGCGACGAACCCGGAGTTCGGATCGGAGCGCTGTTTCGGTCATTGCTGGAAGCCAGTTTACACGCAACGGAAAATTATAATCCACAGCGTGCAACGCGCGCGCGCCCCACGCCGACAGTCGCAGCACTGCCGGTCCGCTTATTCCTTGATGGGTAATGAGCAGCGCTCCGCGTTCGCGCAGTTTGCCGACGGAAAGCTCCACATCTTCTACCGATATGCCGGGCAGCGCTTGCAACCACGCCGATCTAATATGAAGTGCGAACAGCGAAGGAACCGGCGATTCGATGGTATGGCCGAGTGATCGAGCGATCTCAGCACCGATCGCGCTGCGAGCTCCACCGGTGGCTAGAAGCAGCCGATCGCAACTAGCCGAACTGCCGTCGCTCATTTCCAAATCGAAGCCGCCGTCATGGTTCACCCGCGCGCTGTCTATTCCTTTGCGGAGAAAAAGTCGAACGCCTGCGGCTTTCGCTGCAGTGATCAGACATTCCACGATCGTCTCCGATGAGTCGCTCGTTGGAAAGATTCGTCCATCGTTTTCCGTTTTCAGCCGAACGCCACGCGATTCAAACCAGTCCACGGTATCCTGCGCGGAAAACCGGTGGAACGGCGAAATTAATTCGCGTTCGCCGCGCGGATAACGGGTCGCGAACATCCGTGGATCGAACAGGGAGTGCGTTACGTTGCAACGACCGCCACCCGAGATCCGGACTTTGGATAGAAATTGCGAACTGCGCTCGAATAACGAGACTTCGCAATCTCGGTTTGCACCGGCAGACGCGATCGCGGCAAAGAATCCAGCCGCGCCACCGCCAGCGATTCCGATTCGGATCATGGATTAATCTATCGCAACGCAATGCGGTCGGTAAACAAAGCCGGTACACAAAACGCGCCCTTCGGTCCGCCGAAACGAACACGGAAGGGCGCGAATGTGTGTCGCGTTTAAGAATCAATCCTCATCGAGGACTACGCGGTCGACCATCATTTTGTCGCCTTCACCGACGTAATGAACATGAACCGGGACGCCCACGCGAACTCGCGTCCGCACCGTCGCCTCGTCCAGTTCCTTACCGCCTCTGGTCACATAAACGACCTTTTTGCCGAAGCGATAATGTCGCGGACCGGCACTTTCCTTCAGCACAATGCCGTTTCCTGGTGTGTACTCGGTGATTGTGCCGCCGCCCTCAGTCGTGGTTGTAGTGGTGGTGGTTTCCGAAACCTGCGCCCACGCAAACGGAGCCGCGACTGCCAATGCCATACTCAATACTAATTTCTTCATACTCCCTTAGACGCTGCCTGAAATGACCGTATTCGGTTTCATTTTACGTGTTTCTCGGTGATTTACCGAAGAAGTTGCTCGACTTTCAGTTCGTTGATCTACAGAAAGGTTGGGATGGAACCAACACCGCCACCGGTACCGCCGACGTCGCCGCCGTTAACGCCACAACCGCCGCGTGGTTGGTGGTCGCGAAACTGGAAATGGTTTGTTCCAACCGGGTGTTTTACCTTCATTGTGATCGGCGCTTTGGGTGTGGTTTGCATCATGTTCTTCGCCTTCAGCATCATCAAATCATCCGACGCTTACCAAACTGCGCTGGCCCGCGCAAAACAGGACCCGCGGGTAACCGCTGCCCTCGGAACCCCAATTAAGGAGGGATTGGTTCCATCCGGAAAAACGAGCGTGAATGGTCCATCGGGCGACACCGATATCGGCATTCCAATTTCCGGACCGAAAGGAAAAGGCACGATCTACGCCGTCGGAACAAAATCAGAAGGCAAATGGCAATTTTCCAAACTCACCGTGCAGATTGAAAACGGCGAAAAGATCGACCTGAAGGAAGGAACTGACCGACCGGCGGCCGAATCCAAAGAGGACACGTCCAAAGAGGAGAGCTCGAAAGAAGAAACAACTGACGAGCGTATCGAATCAATTCGGTTGGCCCGCGAAAACGGCGAACGCTTGCAACCCGTGGAAAATTTCAAACCCACGGACAACCCGGAACACATCGTGATCAAGCTTGCCGAAGGAAACGAAGGGACCCACGTCAAGACTGTCTGGACAAATGTTAACGCCGGCGGCGCGACCAATCAGAAACTTTGGACAAAGGAACTCGTGCCCAACGATGACGATCGCGCCGCGGATTTCTCGCTCTCCAACAGCAACAACAAGCAATTTCCGGCGGGCGACTACAAGATCGACGTCTATTTGGACGACGAGTTGATCCAGACCGTGCGCTATAAAGTTAAGTAAGCGACACTGTCACTTTGCGCGGTCGCTGCCATGCACAATGTGCAAGCCTACGAGGCGGCCGACTAAGGCGACGAGATAAAATTGTCCCAGGATCGCTTCGAGCAGCGCCAGAGTTCGCGCGGCCGCGGTATGCGGAACGATGTCGCCATATCCAACCGTCGCAAGCGTAACAAAACTGAAGTAGCGCAACTGCATTACCCGGCCAACAATGTCGTGTGGCATTGTCGAGGTCAGAGACGTGAACGCGTCGGGTTGCGCTTCAGCAACCAGCGAATACGCAAATGTCCAGGCGTACCCGAGCAGGAGATACGCGCAGATTGCGGCGTAGATCTTGTCCCAGGTAACCTTTCCACTGCCGAGCACATACGACAAAATCGCAACCGCGAAAAAACCGGTAAGCACCATCAAACTCCCGTGCGCGAGGATGATCAGCCAATGACTCGGCGCGGCCGCCAGCCAACACGTCATCGCAATAGAAAAAACCGATACGCAAAAACCGATAATGAGAAAACTTCGGCGCCGGCTGACTGCGTAGGTTGCCGATAAAAAAACGGCGGCCCCGATGATGTTTAAAAGCGGCGGTCCATAATAGAACGAGGTTACGAATGGCTGCACAACGAAGATGACAACCAGCAAGATCAACAACCATAAATGGCGGTTCGGATCCGATTCGTTCATTTTGCCAAAATGAATCTACGATTTGAACAGGTCGAGATATTTGATGCCTGAGCCGGTGTTGAAGATCACGACGCGCTCACCGGAGTTAATTTTTTCAGCTGCGCGAAGTTTTTTCAGCGCAACAAAACAGGCCGCGCCTTCCGGAGCGACAAATAAACCTTCTTTGGATCCCACCTCGCGGACCGCGCAAACCATTTCCTCGTCATCAATCGCGATCGCGCCGCCGTTTGATTCGCGCAGAATATTCAACATCAGGAAATCGCCGATCGCTTTCGGAACCCGCAGTCCCGACGCGGTGGTCCGGGCATTTGGATATTCGGCGGCGAACTTCTCGCCCGCCTCAAATGCGCGAACGATCGGTGCGCAGCCGCTCGCCTGAATCGAAAACATCCGCGGCCGTCTCGAATCGATCCAGCCGAGCTTTTCCATTTCATCAAACGCTTTCCACATCCCGATCAATCCCGTTCCGCCGCCGGTTGGATAAAGAATCACATCCGGCAATTTCCAATCGAGCTGCTCGGCGATTTCGTAACCGAGGGTTTTCTTTCCTTCGATCCGATACGGCTCTTTCAACGTCGAAACATCGAACCAGCCTTCTTTCTCCTTCCGTTTCGCGATTTCGGCGCCGCAATCGGTGATCAATCCGTCGATAAGAGTGACGTGCGCGCCGACTTCACGACATTCGATGATGTTCGCGCGCGGTGTGTCGCGCGGCATAAAAACGTGCGCTTCGAGTCCGGCGCGCGCAGCGTACGCCGCCATCGCACCGCCCGCATTTCCGGCACTTGGCACCGCGAGCTTTTTCGCGCCGAGAAATTTCGCCATCGAGACAGCGACAGTCATTCCGCGAGCTTTAAAACTCTGGGTCGGATTAACCGATTCGTCTTTGATCCAAAGCTGGACATCAATTTCGTCGCCGAATCTCTTCGCGCGCAACAACGGCGTTCCTCCCTCGCCCAGCGAGATCGGTTCGACATCCTTCGGCAATGGCAACAGCTCCCGCCATCGCCACAAAGACGTCTCGCGCAGTTGAAAACTTGACTGCTTTAAGCATTCAAGTTTGTCGCTCGGTTCGAGATCATAAATCGCGAACAACGGTTTGCCGCAGGCAATGCAAAGGTTTTGCAATTGTCGCCAATCGTGGCGCTTTCCGCAGGCAGTGCACTCAAGGTGACTCAGAAGCATTTCGTCCACAGATTACGCAGATTTACACAGATTTTCCGATTGTGATCCGATAATCTGCGCAAATCTGTGAAATCTGCGGATAAAATTTCCTCTAATCGCAGCAGGCCATGGTATCGGCCCTCGCTGACGACCCAGATCATGATTGGTCTCGTCGCAGGCGCGTTGATTGGGTGGCTGCGGCCCGATTGGGGGAACAAAGTTTATTTTCTCCGCGACATCTTCATCAACCTGATCAAATCCATCATCGCCCCGTTGGTTTTCTCAACCATCGTGGTGGGAATCGCGGGAGCGGGCGCGCTCAAAAAAGTCGGTCGGATTGGACTTAAGGCGCTCATATTTTTTGAGATCGTCACGACGGCGGCGCTTTTCATCGGACTCGCGGTAGTAAATCTGATCAAACCCGGAATCGGCGTCACTCTCGCGGCCGGCAACTTCGATGTTGCCAAGACAATTGGCCAGACCCACGCCCAAAGCCTGGCCGATATCCTGGTGCATATTTTTCCGTCCAGCATTATCGACGCGATGGTCCGCGGCGATGTTCTCCAAATCGTCGCGTTCAGTGTGTTGTTTGCACTCGCCGTTTCGGCAGTTGGCGATAAAGGCCGGCCCATCGTGCGCGCGATGGAGAGTCTCGCGCAGATCATGTTCAAACTTACGAATTACGTGATGATGTTCGCGCCCATCGGTGTCGGCGCGGCCATGGCCCACACCATCGGGACCCAAGGACCGAGCGTGTTGATCAACTTAGGGAAACTGATTCTTTCCCTGTATGTCGCGTTGATCATCTTCGCAGTCGTTGTCTTTGGAATCGCAATTTGGATTGCGCGTGTGCCGGTTCGACAATTTTTCCGCGCGGTGCGCGAACCGGCAGCGCTCGCATTCGCCACCACCAGCAGCGAATCGGCCTTGCCCAAAGCAATGCAGGCGATGGAACGATTTGGCGTGCCGCCCTCCATCGTCGGCTTCGTGATGCCAACCGGTTACTCGTTCAATCTCGCCGGATCGACGTTGTATCTGGCGATGGCGTCTGTGTTCGTGGCGCAGGCTGCCGAAACCACAATGGGCTGGCACATGGGCGTCGCCGCCCAAATCACCATGATGCTGACGCTGATGCTGACCTCCAAAGGCGTCGCAGGCGTGCCACGATCATCGCTGGTGATTTTGCTCGCCGCGCTCAATTCGTTCATTCCCAACGGACTGGGGCCAATTGGGGTCGCCGTGATTTTCGGAGTCGACGAATTGATGGACATGGGACGAACCGCCGTGAACGTGATTGGCAATTGTCTGGCAACAGTCGTGGTGGCGCGCTGGGAAAAAGAATTCGATGACAACCGCGCGCGAGTTTTTGGAACGGCGGAAGAAGCGGAGCTGGATTTGAAATCGGGCGATGTCGCGTTCGCCGACGCGGTGCAACAGGGCGATTGATCTAGAATTCAGCGCTGCCCGGAGTCCGCGCGAACGGGATCACGTCGCGAATGTTGGAGACCCCGGTCACGAACATGAGCATTCGCTCGAAACCGAGGCCAAAACCGGCATGCGGTACGGTCCCGTAACGGCGAAGATCGATGATACCATTTGTAATCGGCCGGATCCATTTTGTGCCGGCGCATGTTTTCCTGGAGAACATCGAGCCTCTCTTCACGCTGGCTGCCGCCAACGATCTCGCCAATTCCGGGAACGAGCAGATCCATCGCGGTCACTGTTTTGTTGTCGTCGTTCAACCGCATATAAAACGGTTTTATTTCTTTCGGGAAATTGAAAACTGTCACCGGACATTTGAAATGCTTTTCAGTTAGCCAACGTTCGTGCTCCGATTGCAGGTTCAAACCGTATTCGACCGGGAACTCGAATTTTTCGCCACTCTTCTTCAAGAGGTCGATGGCTTCCGTGTAAGTCGTCCGTTGAAACGGACGCTCTAGAACGAAATCGAGCCGCGGCAGAAGTTCCTTGTCGACAAATTTCGAGAACAACTCCATTTCGTCCGGACAATTTTCGCGAATGTCCTGGACGAGGTATTTCACGATCTCTTCGGCGAGGTCCATGTCGCCGTTCAGATCGCAAAAGGCCATTTCCGGCTCGATCATCCAGAATTCGCTGGCATGTCGAGAGGTGTTCGAGTTTTCGGCGCGAAAGGTTGGTCCGAAGGTGTAAACTTTGGACAACGCGCAAGCGAATGCTTCGGCTTCGAGCTGGCCGCTCACAGTTAAGATAGGTCTGGCGCGCAAAAAAATCTTTTGCGTAATCGATCTCGTTGCCTTTTCGGGGCGGATTCTTCAGGTCAATTGTCGAAACTCGAAACAATTCGCCCGCGCCTTCACAATCGCTTCCGGTAATGATTGGCGTGTGCACGTAAACAAAACCGCGCTCCTGAAAAAACTTGTGAACGGCGAATGCGAGCCGGCTGCGAACCCGAAATACCGATCCGAAAAGGTTCGACCGCGGCCGCAAGTGCGCGATCTCGCGCAGAAATTCCGGAGTATGCCCCTTTTTTTGGAGCGGATAAGAATCGTCCGACGCACCGATGATCTCAATGTTGTCGGCGACAAGCTCCCATTTTTGTCCTTTGCCTTGGGAAGCGACTAACGCACCGCGGACGCAAATCGAAGCGCCCGTCGTCAATTTTTGAACATCGGAATAATTCGGAAGCGAATTGCGCGCGATGACTTGAAGGTTTTTCAATGACGAACCGTCGTTGAGTTCGACGAATGAAAAATCTTTCGAATCGCGGCGGGTGCGGATCCAGCCCTGGACCTGGACTGCATCGATTGGAGCATCACTTAGCAGCGCGGCTTTAATTGAAGTTGGTAGAACGGTCGCCATCGGAATTGAATTGTAGGCCGTCTCTGCGAGACGGCGACCGAAAATCGCGCTCCGCCGCTCGATGTTAAGTATGCGGCGAAGGCCGCAAATATTTATCATTGCCCGCGGAGCGGCCAATCCACCGACGCTACATCTTCAGCGCTTCGCGCAGATGTGGAACGAGGCGTTTGCTAAACTCGACCGAGTCGCCCGCCGTCAAATGCGACCATTCCGGGCAATTGAATCCGGAGAGCTCGGGATAATCCGAGTAATAAATCCCCGGCGCTTTGGTCATTTGCAGCAACGGATCCCAGCTCTGCTGGCGTGGCATGATCTTGTCTTCGAGTTCCTTCAATGCGCCTGTGTGCGGGAAACGGACGAAAACAATTTTCCCGCCGCGGTTCCGGATTTTTTCGATCGCAGCCGTTACATCGGCAAAACGTTTCTGAATGCCTTCCTTCATTCCGGCCATGAAAACGTCCGGCGGAATGTAACTCGGAGGCGGTGGCGGCGTGAAAAGCGGAAGCCAGATCTGTTGGATTCGTTTCGCCAGTTCGCTTCCCGGCTCGGCACATTTCTCCCACATCCGGGCGCGCCGTTCGCGATCGTCGGTTTGAAAATACGGCGGAAAGGTCGGCGGAACGCGCGCGCCGGGACGATTCGGAATCGGCAGCCGATTCAAAAGCCCTTCGAGACTGAGATCATCCGGCTTCAAAAACGCGACGTGCTCTTCCAGCCAAATGCCAAGACGTTCGCTCACCCGCTGGGCCGGCGTTTGGTTGTGATATCGCTTTACCGTCTTTTCTGCGCGCTCCATCGGCGGACTGTCGGGCGGCGCGAAAAACAACATCGGGACGAAACTACAGATGATCGTGCCATGAAAGTTTTTGTCCTCGGCCAGATCGGCCAGCGCCGGATAAGCAGTCGAGCCGGCCAGCGCCAGTTGGATTGGGCGTTTGCCCAAACCTTTTTGAAACTCGTCAAGGTCGCAATCGAACCAGGCCCGCGAATCGCCAATAATCACAATCGATTCCGGCTGCACCTTTCGGCGCGCCATCACCCAAAGATCTTCGTTGTCATTGATCGTCGGAGCGTAACCGAGCCAGCGCGCATACAATTCCCAGGCGACGGTCGGCAGCAATCACCACGATCGTAATCACGACCGCCATTCCCCGCCAGGGCGCTGGCGGAATCGGACGCTCGAATTCCAGCGGCGGGCCTCCATGGATTTGTTCTTCCCGCGAAGGTTTGCGGAAAAACAACCGCGGCAGACGCAGCCGTTCTCTAAAATTGGAAATAGATGAACGCATTGCTGGTTCCTTGAGTGAAAATAATTGCGAACGCCATCACCGAGCCGATCGCGGTGACCGCCCACGCGGGAAGTCTAATGACAGCTGTTTCGAACGACTCGTCGCGCATTGCCCAATGCATCGAAATAACACCCGCGGTCACGAGTCCGATTTGCAACAATTCGCGGGTTGTCAAAATCATGTCTCCATTCGGATGACCGCCAAACATTCCGATCAACATCCGGCTGGCGATCGTGAAATCGGACGCGCGGAAAAAAACCCATGCGATACAAACCGCGCCGTAGGTTGCGAAACCAGTGACAACGCGCGTAATCGGACGACCGGCCCAGGTTTTGTTTTCGAAAAAAATCCGGATGACTCGTTCGATCACAAGATAGAAGCCGTGCAACAAACCCCAGACCACAAAGGTCCAGGCGGCGCCGTGCCAGAGACCACCGAGAAACATGACGATCACCAGATTGATCGCCATGCGAACAGGTCGCGACCTGATTGCCACCTAGCGGGATGTAAAGGTAGTCGCGCAAAAAAGTGGAAAGGGAAATGTGCCAGCGCCGCCAGAAATCCGAGAAGCCGATCGCGGCGTACGGAAAACGAAAATTGTCCTTCAAATGAAAACCGAGGGTGAGGGCGGCGCCGATTGCGGTGATGGAATAGCCGGCGAAATCAAAAAAGATTTGGCCGGCAAACGCGAGCACGCCCGCCCAGGAATCGAGGGCAACGAGCGGCCCGCGGATAACCAAAGATGCGATCGGCCGGGCCGGCCAGGAGAGTGTCGGCGAGCACAATTTTTTCGAACAAACCCAGAGTCATTAGCGCGAGTCCCCAGAAAAACTGATTCGTCTTCAAGCGCGGCGGATAATGCAGCTGCGGGAGAAAATCGCCGGCTCGAACGATTGGACCGGCAACAAGCTGCGGAAAAAACGAAACCGCGAGAATGAAATCGCGGAGGGACCGGGTCGGCTGCAACACGCCACGATAGATGTCGAGGGTGTAGGAGAGCGAATGGAAGGTGTAAAAAGAAATCCCGACCGGCAGCAGGATGTCCAGGTGCGGCGGCTGATACATGATTCCGACCCGGGCGAGCAGCCATTGAAAATTTTGAAGCAGAAAATTTCCGTACTTGAAAAAGCCGAGCATGCTGAGATTCATGCACACGCTGGCGACCAGCCATCTCTTCTTGGCCGAATGAGTTTGGGCTTTTCCAATTTGCCGGCCGAGCCAGAAATCCATCGCCGTTGTCGAGAACAGCAACGCGGCGAAAGGCGGATTCCACGCGCCGTAAAAAATGTAGCTGGCGACTACGAGGAGATTTTTCCGCAGTTCCCAGCCGCGAATGCTCCAATAAAGCGTCACCACGACAACGAAAAAAACGACAAAGGTGAGCGAATTAAAAAGCATGGCGAGAGTTCTAGCTGGCTGCCGAGAGCAGCTGCCCATTGACGCTGTCCATATTGCGAGAAATTTTTAGATGTTTTCGAATATTTGGGCAAGATCACATTACCCTCACCTCAATCTCTCCCTGAGGGAGAGGAAGTCGCGAAGCGGCAGGTGAGGGTTTTCCTCGACGATATTTAATGAAGCCGTCTTTTCTTTTCGCACCCGGCGCAGGCGCGCCGTCATCTCACCCTTGGATGCAGCGATGGAAAGAACGGCTCGGCGAAATCGGCGATGTCGAGACACTCGATTACGATTACATGCGAGAAGGCCGCAAACGGCCGGACCGATTGCCTCAATTGATCGCCGCTCACCGCGCCGCCTTGATTCAAGTCAGGGAAGAATTTTCCGGCCCGATTTTTCTGATCGGCAAAAGCATGGGCGGGCGAATCGGGTGCCACGTGGCGCTCGAAGAAAAAGTAAGTGGCCTGATCTGTCTCGGTTATCCGCTTTGCGCGATGGGCGATCGAACGAAATTGCGCGACGAAGTTTTGCTCACCCTGCAAACACCGATCCTTTTCGTCCAGGGAACGCGCGACGTCCTTTGTCCACTCGATTTACTCGAAAATGTTCGGTCTAAAATGACGGCTCCGAACTCGTTGCACGTGATCGAGGGCGGAGACCATTCGCTGCTCGTTCGAAAAAAAGATCTTCGCGATAAAACGCAGGACAGTATCGATCAAACAATTCTCAACGCGATTCGCGAATTTATCGCGCGATCCAGCAAATCGTAAGACGCTGCTACGGCGATTTGGTGGTAGGGCGACGCTCTGCGGAGCCGCTCGCCAGATAAATCGGCTCGACGGAGTCTCGCCCTACCAACATTGATGAGTTGTCAGGGTCCTCTCCGTATCGGCGTCGGAGTTGGTGTAGGCGTTGGACTTGCACCGACGGTTGAAGTCGGAGTTGGCGTCGGTGTAGGTGTTACTGTGGGCGTAGGACTCGCAGCAACCGTCGAAGTAGGTGTCGGGGTCGGGCTGGACGCGATCGTTGCCGTCGGGGTCGGTGTCGGCGTTGGCGTTGGACCGCACCCACCTCGTCCGCATGGCGTCGGAGTAGGTGTCTGAGCCGGAGTGGCTGTAGGCGTTGGAACTGGAGTTGATGTCGGTGTTGGAGTCTGGAGTGGGGGTCGGCGTTGGCGTCGGTGTAGGTGTTACTGTTGGAGTCGGACTCGCAACAATTGTCGAAGTAGGCGTTGGAGTTGGACTGGGTGCAATCGTTGCAGTCGCGGATGGAGTTGGCGTCGGTGTAGGACTGGCGCCGCAGCCAAACCGTCCACAGGGCGTCGGTGAGGGCGTCCCAGTCGGGGTTGGTGTCGGACTTGGAACAACTGTAGGTGTTGGCGTCGGAGTAGGACTTGGTGTTCCTACTGGCGTGGGAGTTGGAGTTGGTGTCGGGCTACCGGAAGTAGGAGTAACGCGAACATAATAGACATCCTCTTCTCCATTAAAGGTAGCAGCGTAGGCTACATTTCCGCCGGTGTTATCGGATACGATCGTAATGTAGTCGCCCATTTTATTCTGGTTGGGGTAACCCAGAAATGGGTTGAACGGTTGACTCACCGCCACATTTGGCGACCAGGTAGCGCCTGCGTCATTGCTATACGAATAAAATAGCTGCGAGTCCGTATTGTTGGAGGCATTTCGGGTGTCGAGCCAGACAACATCGATCCGTCCATTCGGAGCCACCGCGAGAGTGCCGAACCAATGCCATTTAGACGCATTCGGCGGATCGTCATTGACTCGGACCGGCGTACTAAAAGTTTGTCCGCTGTCGGTGCTCCGAACAAACATCACATCCGCCTGCGAAGTCCCGGCTACGGGACTGACACTGGCGAGCATATAAACATTGTTGTTCGTACTCGTGCCGGAGCGATCGACCGCCAGGAACACCTGACCGGTAAGTCCCTCAGGATTGATGGAGTCGCTCATACTTATAAAACCACCAAGGTTGACGGCGGTGCTTTGGTCGAACGTCGGTATCACTGCGCTATTCTTTGCGTTCACCGACCGAATGCACCAAATCTGGCCGGTATTTAGATTTACTCCGCCAAGAAAGAGGTTGCCGTTCGAATCGACATCGAGCGTTCCCCACGCCGGCGAGTGAGGAATGTTGATGGGGTTAAGCCAGCTAACTCCACCATCCGTCGAGCGCGTGAACTGTCTTCCGCCATAATTATTTCCGGACGTGCTCCAATCCTGATATTGAAAGCCCCGTCCGCTGCTATTGGTATTGTCGATCGTGAACCATTGCTTGTCGCCGCCATCTGCAGGCGAAATGTCGGTCCAGGTCTGGCCGCCATCGACAGAGCGCCACATATTGTCGAAGAAGGATTGCAGCAAGCTAAGGTAGAAAAATTGGCCGGTGCTGTCTGAATCGAGGACTGGATCGCTTCGGAAAACGTTGCTCTCCAAAACGCCGGGGAACGTCCATGAAGTTCCCCCGTTCGTTGTATAAGCCCAGCCTGCTTGCCTGAAATTTGAGCTGACACTGTTAAACTGACGCCAACCGATCGACATCTTCATTCCATTTGTCGGATCGACACAGATGGAAGGCTCGTTCGCGGCGTCCCCGATAATGTTCTGACCACTGGAATTCACATTCACCTGATAGCTGGTGAAATTGCCGAATTGCGAAATCATCCGCGGCGAAGACTGAGTCGGCAACAGGATGGCCGGCATGTTGCCGGATTTTTCCAGCGGTTCGGTCGAAAGCGACTTCGGCGGAGAAGATTGCGATTGCTCGGCGAACGCGATCGTCAGGATCGACAACGCGAGAGTGAAAAGCGCGAGCCGGCGCTTCGGTTCCATCCGAATCGGCTAACTTCATCTTAATCCAGCGAAGATAGCGCAAAAAATCAGCTTAGGGGCAACCATGCCGGGTTGCGGCAGCGGCTTGGTCCCGTTGAGCGACAGATAAGTGTATTCCTGGAGCAGACGCTCGTAGTCGGAAAGCAGCTTCATCGCGTCGTTTGGCTTCAGAAAATCGGTTTTGATCGCGGCATCGACCTGGGTCTTGAGCAGCCGCATCAGTTCCACCTTGTCCCACTGCGTCATGGCGAGCACTTCACCGATCGTGCTGCCTTCGATGACTTCCTCAATGTACCAACCGGATTCTTCGTCGGGATCGAGAAAGACGTGCACTTCGGTGACCCGGCCGAACAAATTGTGCAGATCACCCATGATGTCCTGGTAAGCGCCGACCATGAAGACGCCGAGATAATAAATTTCGCCCGGAATGATCCGATGGAGCGGAAGCGTGTCGCGCACATCCTGCAAATCGGTGAACTTCGAAACCTTGCCGTCCGAATCGCAGGTGATGTCGACGATCGTGCCATGGCGATCCGGCGGCGTGGTCAGCCGATGAATCGGCATGATTGGAAACAGCTGGCCAAGCGCCCAATGATCGAGCAGCGATTGGAAGACGGAAAAATTGCAGATGTATTGATCGGCCAGCGAAGTTTCGAGCTCTTTGACTTCGTCCGGCACGTAACGCAGACCCGCGATGCATGTTGACGATTTGCTGGGCCAACTGCCAGTAAACCGTGTCGATCTTCGCTTTCGATTCGAGATCGAGCAGGCCGAGGTTGAATGTTTCCTGCGATTCCTCCTTGATCTGCTGGATGTCGTGCAAACTTTCGATGCGATTGCCGCGCTTCAGCCGTTGCTTCACATCGAGAATGTCGCCGACGAGTTTGTGATCCTTCTCGATCGCTTCGATTCGCAACTTCGGCAGCGGTTTTCTCAATGGAACTGAATGCCTCCATCACCAGCACGGAATGGTGCGCGACGATTGCGCGCCCGCCTTCGTTCACGATGTGCCGGATGCGGAACATTTTCGGAATCGCAAACGTCCATGATGTTCCAGACCACGTCATTCGCGTATTCCTGAAGCGAATAATTGGCCGAGCTGTCGAAATCGCTGCGTGATCCATCGTAATCAACGCCGAGACCGCCGCCGACATCGAGATAACCGAGCTCGTGGCCGAGCTTCGCCATTTTCGCGTAATAGCGAGCGGCTTCGCGGACAGCGCGTTTGATCGTGGAAATATCCGGCACCTGCGAGCCGACGTGGAAATGAATGAGTTTCAGGGCATGGGAGAGTCCAGCGGCTTTCAACATTTCACTGGCGGTGACCAGCCCGGTGGTATCGAGACCAAACTTCGCGTTCTCGCCCGCGCTCGGAGACCACTTGCCGGAGCCTTTGCTGTGAAGCCGAACCCGAATGCCGATCACCGGTTCGACGCCAACTTCTTTTGAAGCGCGGATGGTCGCTTCGAGTTCTTCGAGTTTTCTCGACCACGATGACGACCAGCTTGCCGAGCTTGCGTCCGAGCAACGCGATTCGAATGAACGCGCGATCTTTGTAGCCGTTGCAGATGATCAGACTCTCCGGGTCCTTGTGCATCGCCAGCGCCGCGACCAATTCCGGTTTGCTGCCCGGCCTCCAGACCGAAATGAAATTGCTGACCGGCATCGACGATTTCTTCGATGACCTCGCGCAGTTGATTGACCTTGATCGGAAAAACGCCGCGATAAGGCGCCGCCATAACCGAATTCGGTGATCGAGTTCTGAAACGCGAGATTCACCGACTTCAACGCGGTGGCGAAGCAAATCCTGGAACCGGATGACGAGCGGAAAACTCAGATCCCCTCGCCCGCGCTTCGTTGACGACCTCGAGAATATTAATGTTGCCGCCGTTTTCCTGAAGAGGTTTGGCAACAACGTTGCCTTCGGCATTGACCGTGAAATATCCCCCGCCCCAACCATCGACATTGTACGTCCCAATCGCGGCATCAACGTCCCACTCGTTCTTCATTTTTCCGGCGCGCCGAAATCAGAGGCAATGCGCATAATCAATCACGCGCGCCAAACATTCAAGACAGCGTTGAAAAATTTTCGTCCAGGCGACTATCGCGCAGATTTCGGCTCCCTTGTTTTTCCTCTCCGTGCGGATAACGTTCGCCGGGATGAACAAGACGGTGATCGAGGTGCAGGTGCGCGCAGTGTTGCCGACCAGCGGCGGTTGCGCGGTTTTTATCGGCAACAACGACAAGGTCTTTATCATCTATGTCGATCAAACCGTCGGCAGCGCCATCACAATGTTCATGCGCGACATCACCAAGGAGCGGCCGCTCACCGCACGATTTGATGGCGCACTTGATGACGGCGCTCGGCGCGAAGGTTGAACGCGTGATCATCAACGATCTGAAGAACGCGACCTACTATGCGCGGGCGATCATTCGCGCGGAAAACGAACTGCAGCAAAAGAAAATCGTCGAGCTCGATGCGCGGCCAAGCGACTGCATCGCGTTGGCGACGCAACAAAAAGCACCGATCTACGTCAGCCAGGAAGTGTGGGACGAAGTGGACGATATGAGCGACGTCCTCCGGAAAATGGAGGAAGAAGGGCTCAAGCCCGACCCGGAAACGGAAGAAGAATAACTGTAGCAGCGCTCTGCGAGCGCCGATCGGTGGTCATCGACCGCAGCTACAAATCAGAAGTTCAGCTTTACGGTGCCTTCGTGCACTTCGTTCGGGCATGGCGCATTCAATGGAACGTCAGTCTTGGGTTCGTTCTGTTGCACGAACTTGTTGTCGATCAAATATTTCTCGACTTCTTCGCCGCTGACATCCGCCAGCATCTTACCGTTAATTTCGACGCAGGGTGAAAGTGGTTGTCCGCTCTTGGTCTCCATCTCCCAGCGAAAAGCGGGATTCTGAATGATGTCTTTTTCGGTGTAAGGCAAACTGTACTTGGCCAGCACGGCGCGGACTCCGGCACTCCAGCCGCAAGTAGGTTTTCAGATAGGCGGTAATTTGAGGCGTTTCCATTTGCTTTAACGATAACACATTGGAGCGGGTTTTCAGCGACATTGTAGGCCGTCCCTGTGAGACGGCTGCCCGGATATCGCGAGCAGCAACACAGCCGACTTACAAAGTTTTCTCGATTAACCTATCGACAAACGATTCGCGATTACTTAAAAGCCCTGCCGGGAGTTCCATTTCCCTGAGGCCGTGTTTTTGACGGAACTCCCGGCGCCCTGAAATCAAATTTTGTGTCGCAACGGTTTCAGCGACTGGGTCAACTTCTGTAAACCAAGCTCGAGACGCGTCTTAACCGTTCCCAGCGGCGCGCGTGTGACAGCGGCGATTTCGCGATGACTCATGCCCGAAAAAAATGCCAGCTCAAGCGCTTCGCGTTGATGGTGCGGCAAGACATTCAGCCGCTGATGTAGGAAATTGACGCAAGTCGGATCGCGAAATGTCGTCGCCCGAAGAATGATTGTCCGCCGTCACCCGGTTGCTCGTTGATGTGCTCCTGGTAACGTTCTTTCGCGCGGCAATAAGCTTGTTTCCGGCGAAGCCGATCAATCGCGCGGCGGCGAGCGAGAGTCACCACCCAGCCGAGCAACTTGCCGGCTTTCGGCGAGTAATGATCGGCTTCGTGCCAAATCTGCAAGAGAATGTCCTGCAACACATCGTCGGCGTCGCCCTCTTCATGGACCACATTGCCGATCACTGATTTCAATCTCCCGCCATGACGTGAATAGAATTCGGTCAACGCTTCGGGCCGATGCGCGGTGATTGCTTCCATCAACGCCTCATCGGAGATCGCCGAGCCCGTGGTGTACTGCGGAGTTGGATTTAACATAGAGTTTCCCTAACGAGTTACTTTCGTTCCTTTCGTCACAATCATTTTCACAACGTCCCAACGATGAGGAGTTAGCGCATGGTTCGCAATCGGGACGGACACTCCGGTTGAATCGTAGGTCAAATCCTTAGACATGTGGCACTTGGGCATGACGCTGCGATAGAACCACTCGCCGGAAAATTCGTGGCGAACACTCGCGCCTACGCCTCAGGCGGCGTGCTTGAAATGCGTCGCGAAACGGCGCAACCGCGCGGAAAATTTCTCACGCCCGGCGACATTCGATTTTCTTCGGGGTGACTTCGCTTGCTCTTCCAACATCGACATTCTCGCCAACACCCGATCGTTTGGTATTACCCAATCCATCGGAATCGCGTGACAACGTTCGGTCGGGCAAACTAATCGCAGCGGGCCGGTGCCGCGCGTTCCGCCAACGATCAGAATTCCGCGGCCATCTATAATATGACCGCAAGCCAGACAGTAACGTTTCTCGTCTAGCGACGTCCATTTCCGGAAACGATCGAGCCGGTGCAGGATTTCGAGTTTTTCAGAGTCGGACAGTTCGATGGGAGAAAGTAGTGGCGACATAGCCCCGGATGATGGCAGGTCAGTAACCGCCAACAATCGGTTGAAGGGTGGATCAAAAGGTAAGAAAAAACCCGAGACGAATCCCGCGACGCAGGCGCAACATGTCGCTGCCGGAGTGCCGCGGCCCTCCTGCCTGGTATTTCGCTCATACCGCACATCCAAGCCGCCCGATTTCCACGTTCTGAAGGTGAAATGACAACGACCACACTTCGCAAGCGAAACGGCTATCTTTTGGGGAACCCGACCCTCGCTGCGATGGATCGGATGGAATTGTATTGCGCTGCCAATCCGGGAAGCCCAACCGCCGCGCGCCGGCCGCAGTTACTTTATCGGAACCAACTTTGGATTGCGCTCCTCGGACCGAATCAAGACGAGGGTATTGTTGGAATCGGCCAGACCGTCGAAGCCGCACTGCGGGCGTTTGACGCTCAATATCTCACTGGATTGCGCCCGCCGTCAGACAGATTTCGTCGGGGCCTTTATCATTCCACGAACCGCGTTGTCAATCGGGATTGGGGAGCGCAGGCGGCCCGCCGGACGAAAAACATTTGCGGCGAGCCGCCGCAAATCACAGGCCGGCGGCCTGTGCTCCCCAGATAAGAGAATCGCCGCTTAGGCGGTTATTCCGCAATCGCTCGCGGGCCGGATCAGAACTTGATCGACATCCGCACGCCGTACTCGTTGCTGGAAAAGTCAGCGGTTGAGACAGAACTGGAGTTTTCCCGGAGCAAATAGTAGCCGCCCACCGACCAAAATGACGTCAACAGAAGGTCCACCGACGGCTGCACATAATAATAGTCGTCCTGCAGCTCCGGCAACGGCACGGGCAAATCGATTGCGTTGAAATACTCGACGTGCTCGTAACCGCCGGCGACGATAAAATACAACTGCCGGCAAATTCGTTCACGGATGGTTCCGCTGATATTCGTATCGACATAATCCTGGGCGGTTTGAGCGGCTGAATTGTAAACTTGCCGGGTCGCTCCAAAAATGAACCGGGTGCTGTCGAAAGGCAGCCAGCTCGCGGAGATCGAAAACACCGGGGTCGTAAAAGATTCCCGCGCGATGTTGTCGAAAGTCCTGACTTCGGCGCCGGCGATGAACGTCGACACTGAACCGTTCGTTCGGCGTGAACCGCAAATGTCCGTTGGCCTGGACCATCGATTGGTCCGGCGTCGGAGAATCGACGGTGTTGCGCCCGCCTTCGACCCCAACGCCGAGCACGAGCGATCGGGAGAATCCGTGATTCAAATAAAGGTCGACGGCGTAGACCTCCGAGCTGACCAGCGGAGCGCGTATTCGGTTCGGGTCATTTTTAATTCCGAAAACAGAAAATCGCTCGGCGTCATGTTGTAGTTCGCGGCCAGGCGCGTGTTGTAAATATCGAGATCGGTTCGGCCATTGATCGCGCCGAGAGACGTACGCTCGCTGCTGCTCGCCGCGAGAACGATATTATTCAGGATCGACACATCCTGAGTCACTCGCAGAATCAAGTTACCGGACTTGATTCCGCCGATGAGTTTAACCGAATGCTGGTCCGAATCGAATTCGGGATGATCGTCGTAACGAAACAGGCTCGGCGCGTAAATCGCGGCCAGAAACGTGGTCGTGTTCACGACATCTCCAATGCCGAGCATCAGGCTCGGTTGAATCTGAGCGTAATCGTCGTGGAGTCGGTTGGTATGAGTGAACGCGATATTGTCGTTATAGGCGCCGCGAAGATCGAGATGCACGGCATACTCGAAGGGACCCTCGTTCTTCCCGAACGCCTGCGTGATCAATCCGTTTCCAGTGAAATCCTTGTCGGCCGGCAGCGGAACAAACGTCGGCGAAAACGCAGTAACAATTTCGACTACTGGACCGTCCGCAGGCGCGCCCGCGCCGTGTGCGGTCGACATCGCGACAATTAGCGCCAGAACCCCGACGGCACCCATCGATGATTTGCGTAATTCCCAAGCCATTCGGACCCCCGAAAAGCGCGAAGCGTGGCAAGGAACAGATCGGGGGTCAATCTGAAAGCGGGGCGGCCACGAGCTAAAATCGCGGGCTCGCGCCGCGGCGCCTTCATCGGCAAACCCGTCGAAGATTGAGCGAATCGAACGCGTAATAAACGATCTCATAATTCTTCCTGCTCGAAGCGCGATTTTGAAGTGCTTGAAACGATGGACAACCGTCGGCGTCGAGCGCGACGACTTCCCCATCGATGACGGCGGTCTCGGCGTTCACCCCTCGCACGACCCGGCCACAAGCAGCTAATCACGTCTTGTGGGAAAAGTCCGGTGCGGTTAGCCTGAAAAGGGCGATGTCTGCGAAACAAACATCCAGGAAAGCACGGGCGTCGGCAAAGACTGGCAAGGGCAATCACCGAAAATCGAACCGCTTCCGCTCGCCGGCGTCTTCACGTGCGCGCCAGGCATCATCAAAGAAAACCCACGCACAAGTCGCCTGCCCGATTGTCGGTATCGGCGGCTCGGCCGGAGGGTTCGAGGCGGCGATGGAATTGCTGAAACATCTGCCTGCCAACACCGGCGCAGTGTTCGCCATTGTTCAACATCTCGATCCGCACCACGCGAGCCGATTGGCCGACTTGTTAGGCCGGGTAACTAAAATGCCGGTTACCGAACTCAAGGGGACTACCAGGCCGAAACCCGACACCGTTTATGTTCAGCCGCCAAATAAATGTTTGATCTGCAAGAACGGCACCCTCGCTCTCGTCGGCAGGACTCAAGCGCGTAATCTGGCGATCGATCATTTTTTTGAATCGCTGGCCGAGAGCCGTGGATCACAGGCGATCGGCGTTGTCCTTTCCGGCACCGGTACTGACGGCACCGCCGGTTTGCGCGCGATCAAAGCGGCCGGCGGTCTCACTTTCGCGCAAGACCCGCGGACCGCGAAATTTGATCCGATGCCTAAAAGCGCGATTCGGGCCGGGTTTGCCGATGCCGTTCTCGCGCCGCGCGAAATCGCGCGCGAAATTCAGCGCGTCGTCGCTCACCCGTACTTGCGCAAGCCTTCAATCGACCAGACTGACGAACTCGATTATCGAAGTGCGGACGATCTCGGCCGGATTTTTCTTTCGCTCAAAAAATATACCGGGGTCGATTTTGCCGCCTACAAACATTCCACCCTGAACCGCCGGATCCAACGCCGAATGGCGCTGCATCGAATCGAGCGGTTGGGTCAATACGCGCGTTTTCTTCGGGGCAATCAAAAGGAAGCCGAAGCGCTTTTCTCCGATTTGCTGATCAATGTGACGCGCTTTTTTCGGGACAAGGGATTGTTCAAGAGCGCTCCAAAAAAAATATCTGCCGGCGCTCTTGAAAAAGAAAAAGCCGTCCGGTGAACTGCGAATATGGGTCCCGGGTTGCGCCAGCGGCGAGGAAGTTTACTCGCTTGCCATTTGCATTTTGGAAACCCTGGGAAATCGCGCTCCCGGATTGCGCCTGCAAATTTTCGGGACCGATCTTAGCGAGTTCGCGATTGAGCACGCCCGGGCCGGAATTTATTCGAGCGCGATTTCGGAGGACGTTTCCAAGGCGCGGTTGAAACGTTTTTTTGTCAAACGCGACGGCATGTTCCAGATCAGCCGCAAAGTGCGCGACGTTTGCACGTTTGCCCGCCAAAATATCATCTCCGACGCCCCTTTTTCGCGGGTCGATCTCATCAGTTGTCGCAACGTCTTGATTTATCTCGGGCCGGAATTACACCGGAAATGCCTGCCGCAATTCCATTATGCCCTTCAGGCGGAGGGTCTTTTAATTCTCGGGCCCGCCGAATCGGTGGGTGGGTTTGAAAAACTGTTCAAGCTTTTGGATAAAACGAACAAGATTTACGCTAAAAAAAGCGTCCCGACCCCTCCTCTGGCCTTGGGACGTTTTGCCCGGCGCGAGCTGCCCCCGAATGTCCCCGCCCCGGTACTCGACCACACGATCAGCGGTCAACTTTTACAAACGGCCGACCGGATCATGCTCGGTGCCTACGCGCCTGCTGCCGTCATTCTCGATTCCGATTTGCAAATTCAACAATTCCGCGGGCGAGCCGACGCTTACCTGGCCCATCCGCCCGGGCCCGCTTCGCTTAACATTCTTCAAATCGCCCAAGCCAGTATCGTTTCCGACTTGCGGCTCGCAATTCACAAAGCCCGCCAAACAAAAAAAGCCGCTCGCAAGGATCGCTCTCTGGTGACGGTCGACGGCAAAATACGCGAAGTAAATATTCAGGTCGTTCCATTTAAAATCGAAGCCTCAACAAAGCCGTGGTATCTGGTGATTTTCGACGAGACGACGAAAGGCTTAAAGCCAGGAGTGTTGCCGCCGAGCCTGGGAAAATCTGCAACCCAGCGCGAGCTCACCGAGCTTCGCCGCCAACTCAGCGCGTCCAGAGAATCGTTGCAATCAATCATCGAAGAGCAGGAAGCGACCAATGAAGAATTGAAGTCGGCTAACGAAGAGATCGAATCAAGCAACGAAGAATTGCAATCGACCAACGAAGAGCTCGAGACCGCGAAAGAAGAATTGCAATCGACCAACGAAGAACTCACCACCCTGAATGAAGAGCTGAGCAATCGAAATTTGGAAATGATGCAGGTCAACAGCGACCTGGGCAATCTGCTGGCCAGCATTCAATTGCCGATTGTGATGGTGGACAACGATCTCATGGTCCGCCGCGTGACACCGGCCGCGCGCAACGCCTTTAATATTTTGCAGAGCGACGTTGGCCGGCCAATCAGCGATTTCAGGCCGAACATCAACGTTCCCAATCTCGAAAAAATCTTGCGCGACGTCATCGACAGCCTGGAGTCCCAGGACCGGAATAGTCCGAACAGCCGAAGGCGTTGAATATTCGTTGCGCATTCGTGCTTACCGAAACGCCGAAAACAAAATCGACGGCGCAGTAATCACTCTGGTCGATCTTTCGGAAAAAAACGGCAGCCCATCTAAGAGCCGAAAAAACAGCTAAGTCGAACGACCATTTTATCATCGCCCGCGCAGCGGCCGATCCACCACGATCGATCCCCGAGAATCGCGAATCATTGGGACTCTGTCCAACGGGGACAACGCGAGAAGTCCTGGGCGCGTCGCAGCAGCGATCAAGTAGTGACGCCAGTACATCGCTGCCATGCCGACACCGAAGCGTAACATCATCGTCATTGCCACGTCTGCCGGAGGGGTTGACGCCCTTTGCGAATTAACCAGCCGCCTGCCCGAAAATTTCGACGCTCCGGTGTTCGTGGTCATGCACATCGGCAGCGAAAGTCAGTTGGCTGAAATTCTAAGTCACTGCGGCAAACTGCCGGCGATCGCCGCTGAAAATAATAAGCCGTACAAGGCAGGTTGTATTTATGTCGCGCCGCCCAATCACCATTTGTCCATTAAAGATCACGTCACTGTTCTCACTCGAGGCCCGCGCGAGAATGGCCATCGTCCAGCAGCTGACGTTCTTTTTCGCAGCGCCGCGCGGGAGCATCGCTCGCGGGTTGTTGGTGTTGTTCTCACTGGCGGACGCGATGACGGAACGGCCGGTCTTTTCGCAATCAAAGCCAGAGGCGGCGTCGCCATCGTTCAGGATCCCGACGAAGCTATACAACGTGCCATGCCCGAAAATGCTTTGCGCATGGTGGACGTAGATTTTTGCCTGCCTGTGAGTCGAATTGCCGATCGACTCGTGCAATTGACGAATGGCAAAGGATCGAAGACCGCAGGGAAATCAAATGGAGCTACCGATATGGAAAAGAAAGCTAGTGCCGATCGGCCAAAGAGTGTTCCGAGCGGCGAACAGATTCCAGTGTCATGTCCCGAATGTAACGGTCCCCTCTTTGAAAGGAAGGAAGGCCAGTTGGCGCATTACCAATGTTTTACCGGACACGCTTATTCACCCGATAGCTTGAGCGAGGAACATACCGAAGCGCTCGAGCGCGCGCTCTGGACAGCGATTCGCAGATTGAAAGAGCGCGTCGTGCTTCATCAGGAGCTGATCAAGCGCAAGAAACGCAACAAAGGCGAACAAGAACTGCGCACGCGACTCGAGGAGTCAGTCGTCACAGCCGAAAAAGACGTGAAACTCCTGCGCGACGTTCTCGATCGGATCTGAGCCGAAAAGTCAGCAAGTCCCGGTGTAGAGGCGGCCGTGTCGGCCGCAATAAGGTTCAGCATGCCGAACTATCGACCTGCGTGTGTCAGCCTCAGGAGTAGAACCAGGTAGTAATATTTCTGGCCGGGTCGCTGGCGCTGCTTGGATGAGGTAAAGCAGCGGTAATGACGACAGAACATCAACGGGAGAACTCGTGAGGAGCAGTGTCGTAGCGCAAGGGAGGCGCGCGGTAAATCTACTTCGTTCGAACCGGTTTCTTTACTTTCCTACTTACAGCCCGACGCTGTGAGATTCGCGTATTTTTTCTTCTGGGCGAGGACGCGCTTCGTGAGTGCGGATAACCGCTCCTGCCATATCTCTTCGGTACTCTTAGGGGCTCTACGTGGCATGCGCCGATTTACCAGAATTCTTTCATTTTGCCCCCCCCCCTGCGTCAAAGTCAATCGCGATCGTTCGACTGCGACGACGAGCCATCACGAAATTAACCGGAACGCGCCAGATAATCGCGATTGGTTAGGTGTCGGCGGTGTGGCAAATCCTACCAAATCAGAGCGATAACCAAAAGTACAATCCCAGTCAGCGCGGCGTTGAAGAACAAAATCGAACGCAATAGTCCGAAACCGAACGCAGCGGCGAGGAGGTAGCCGAGTCGTCCCCAGAAGTAAAGTTGCGCCGCCCACAACGTGAGACCGCCCTCGCGCGCGGTGAAGTGAGCAGCCAGAAGCAGGGCGGCGAAAAACGGAAACGTTTCCATGAAGTTGGTGTAAGCCTGATCTATCCGGCTCGCCAAACCGCGCAACGGTGGCACCGGCACCTCTCGGGCGCTGCCCGTCCAACGATACCCGTATTGAAAACTAATGAGATGCGAGTCTGCGATTAAATGGACCAGCCCGAGGACGACGCTCGCCACCAGAAATCGAAGTTCGACAGTCACTGTAACGGGACATTATCTCTTTCCGATACCGGACAAAGGAATAAACAAAAATGCTTAGAGTGAGCGTCGAATAGCTCCGACGACCGCCCGTGTGCCGGCACATTCCCGGCCGCGCGGCCCGGGCTAAGCCACGAACTAAAAGTGGCGAAGCAAAACGGCCTCTAGCTGGGGGCCCGGCGCGGTTTCTTATCAAAGATCGCGCAGAGCCCCTGTCGATAGAAACGCAGCCGCCATCCGCGTGCTTTGGCAAACTTCCGAATCTTTGCTTCCTTATCTTTTCCAGTGGGCCAGACCCGCGCTAATTCCGGCTCGTAAATGCCGCATTGCTTTGCAGCGTTCAATTCCCTTCGGATGTGACTCGCGAGCTTTCTCATAACGAGGCAAATTTAAAGGTCTTGTTAGATAATTTATTTTTGCGAATCGCCCATTTTTTGTCAAGTGCCCCAAATGAGGTCGCCGTTTATGTCTGACGAAATGCTGGAGCGAACCGTCGCCCGGCGGAAAAGAAGTTGAGAGGTTTAGTCGTTTAGCTGTTGAGATGAAAACTTGCGCTCCCGTCTCCGGTCACTCAGCTTGTTCTCGTTAGGCCTATTCGCATGAAGCGCTTTTTTACCAGCATTCTTATCACGGCGGCGGTTCTGCTGGCGGTTGCTGGACTCGCGATCGCGCTTGGCGGACCAGGCGAGCCGCCGCCGCCAATGTCGAGCATTAGTGATCCTTTCAAGAACGTGGATTTCTCCGATCTACCGGAACTCAGTTACTTTACGGCTCGCGATGGCACCAAGCTCGCCTTTCGGGCCTACTCGGCTGCAACTGCCGCGGTGAAAGGCTAGTGTAGTGCTTGTGCACGGCTCGTCGGCCAGTAGCAGCAGCATGCATCTTGATGGCCAAGGGATTTGCTGCGGCTGGCTACTCAGCTTACACGCTCGACATTCGGGGACATGGCAAATCAGGGACCAAAGGTCACATCGCCTACATCGGACAGTTAGAGGACGACCTCGAAGACTTTGTCCATTCCACCAAATTGGCTCAACCTTCCACGCTTGTCGGGTTCTCTTCCGGCGGCGGATTTGTGCTTCGCTTCGCGGGCAGTCCACGTCAGGAATTATTCTCCAACTATCTTCTTCTTGCTCCTTGGATCAGCCAGGACGCACCGACGTTGCGTCCGGGTAACGGCGGTTGGGCTACGGTAGGGGTTCCGCGCATCATCGCGATCGCTGTGCTCAACGGATTTCGAGTGCACGCGTTTGACGATCTGCCGGTGGTTAGATTCGCGGTCGACGACAAGGACAAAGGCTTGCTCACCGCGCAATATTCTTTCGCTCTCGCGCAGAACTTCCGGCCTGAACGCGATTACCAGGCAAACATTCGAGCGGTTAGGCAAACTCTTCGCGTGCTGGTCGGTCAGAACGATGAGGTATCGTACGCCGATCGGTTTGCAGACGTCTTCAAGACCGCTGGCAAAGATGTTCCTGTTACGATTCTCCCGGGGATCGACCACATCTCACTCACACTGGATCCAGTCGCGGTCCAAGCAGCAGTCGCGGCGGTTGAAAGCATGGATCAACGGTAAGAAAACTCCGAATTAGAAAGTAGAAACTAAAAGGTAGAAAGTAGAACGCAGAAAGTAGAAAACGAAAACTTTAGCTCCTCTGCGGCGTTAGGCGTAAACCGAGCGAACATATGGAGAGCGGAATACTTATGATGATAGCGCAATGGTTTCTTCGGGTAGCGTTGGCGGCGGGGTTTCTCTCGGCCGTGGCAGATCGATTTGGCCTTTGGGGTCCTGCCGGAGCGGCCAATGTTGCGTGGGGCGCCTGGCAACCCTTTGTAGATTACGTTGCCAAGCTTAATTGGTTCGCTCCCTCAGCTTCTATTCCTGTTCTCGCGTGGACATCAACTGTGGCGGAGGTGATTCTGGCCATTGGGTTGCTCGTTGGTTGGCAGTTGCGATGGTTTGCACTTGCTGCTGGCCTTCTTTTACTGGCTTTTGCCATGACAATGACCTTCGCGCTCGGCGTGAAAGCACCACTCGACTTCTCGGTATTCGCCGCTGCGGGTGCTGCATTTCTGCTGGCGGCAAGTTGTGGCAAGCCCTAACTGACGATGGAGCGAACGGTCGACGCGCAAGCAAATTACAAAGTAGAAGGTAGAGAGTAGAAAGTAGAAACCCGAAAGGAGAGGCCGCTGTACCAACGACAGCGGTCGGTGAGCTTGTTCTGGTTAAATGTTGTGAGCGCACGCTGTTTCCGCTAAACAATTCCAGATGTCGAAAGTCACTCTAGGTCTGATCGCTGGTGATAATATTCGGAGCGCTCGACGTCGGCCTTATGCTGCCGATGTCTTTTCCCGATAAGACTAAGGCGTTGCTAGGCGCATTTGCGAGTCGCTTCGCCATCGGATTCGTCATTGGCTGCGTGCAGTTGCCTTCGTGGCCCGGTTGGTTGGTGGGATTGCTGTTCGGCCTACTCATCAGTCTTCCGGATGCCATTATCACCCACAAGTATGTTCCGATTCTCGTTCTGGGCGGCATTGGCGGTCTCGTGATCGGCGGTTTGATTCACGGCTGGAGAGCGAACATTTAACCAGGGCCACGATTATGCCGTTCAAAAGTAAAGCGCAGCGTCGAAAGTTTGCGGAACTCCTGGTTAAAGGAGAGATCAAGCCCGACACGTTTGAGGAGTGGAACCGAGAAACTGGAAAGAAGAAACTTCCGGAGCGGGTCGGCCACAAAAAGAAAAAGAAGAAGGCGGTCAAAAAGCGCAGAAAACGGCGCTAAAATTGCGGCCGCTCGCGAAATCGTGGCGGCGTAAGAACCCAAAGATAAACGAGGACTGCCGCGAAGACGGTCAACCACAACATTTGATCTCGGCAGGAATTGAGCGCGCACTTTGATCGTTCAACGGGACGGCAAAGTTAACAGCAGCGTCAGGGTTATGGTCAGCCCTGGCGCAGTCGTCAGTCTTGCGCTCTGCGCGCCGCAAAACTGCGGGTCGTTGGAATCGTCAGCCGAAAAATTCTCAACGTCGATCGGCCGCGCGCTTGCGCGACGGCTTTCGCCGCTTTGGCGCCGGAAGCGGAAGACGAAGCTCATAGGCCGCCGGAGCAGAGTGCGGTTTTTCAAACACGGCGCAAAGACCAACGTCATAAAACGTGACCTCCAGATCGTGTTTTTCGGCAAAGCGTTTGATTTCCTTCTTCCGCTTTTCGACACTGATCGTTTTCGGCCAGACCCGCGCCAGTTCGGAATTGTAAACCGCGCAGATTTCCTGCCCCTTCAGCTCTGTTTCGATTCGATTGGCGAGTTTACGCATAGATTAAAAAGTGTATCGATCTTAGCCACTTTTTAGGACGCTAAGTCAAACGATTTTATTTAAACAATTGCAACCCAAGTAACAGTCTCGGCCCGAATCAAAGTGGCAACAGGACAGCATGTTCCGACTTAATTTTGGCTTTCGGCTCCGCGGGTTTGCGGTTAAGATCGACGGTCAGGGTCCCGATTTTGTTCCTGGTCTATGAACAAAGCAAAAAAAGCCATTCCGGGCACAGGTAAAACAAACGGCCGCGGCCGGGCCAGTGGGTCCAACGGCGCACGTCCTTCCGACGGTCGTAATGGTTCTCGAGTCGATCATTTCAAGGGCCCGAGCGAACTGGAAGAAGCGATCCGGCGCTACAGCGATCTCTACGAATTTGCGCCGGTAGGATACATCACTTTCGATCGCGGCGGTCGAATCGATCAGGCCAATCTCGCCGCCTGCGAGCTGCTCCGCGCCAAACGTCAATATCTGGTGGGCGCCCCCTTCTCGCTTTGGGTACCCCGCGAAGATCTCAGCCTTTTTCTTGGTCACCTCGTTCGATGTCGGGCCGGTGAAAGTCGCGTCGACACCAATCTCCATTTGCAAAGGGGCAGAAGCGAATCGCTCTTCGTTCTTCTTTCCAGCACCCCGACGGCAAATATCCCGCTCCAGGGCGGGCGATTTTTCCAAACGGCAATCATCGATCTGACCGAACGGGAACGGGCCGAAGAAGCGCTTCGGGCTAAAGAGAAAGAGCTGGAGCAAATCGTCACCCAAACCCCGTTCATGCTGACGAGGTGTGCTCGCGATTTGCGGTACCGGTACGTCAGCCACGCCTACGCAAAAATGGTCGGTCTCACTGCCGAACAGCTGGCCGGTAAACCGATTGTTGAAGTCCTGGGCAAAAAAGCGCTCGCCACCATCATGCCGTATATCGAAAGAGCACTGGCGGGAGAAACCGTGAGTTACGAGACGGCTGTTCCCTTTCAAAACAAAAAACCCCATTTTCTTCACGGTGTCTATGTGCCGGACAAGGACGCCAATGGTGAAATCGTGGGATGGATCGCGTCGATCATCGACGTGACCGAGCGGAAGAAAGCAGAAGCTGCGGCCATGCGCCTGGCGGCGCTGGTCACATCATCGCATGACGCGGTCGTCGCCAAGGATTTGAACGGGATCATCACGGATTGGAACGAGAGCGCGCAACGGATTTTTGGATACGAGGCGAACGAGATTATTGGCAAATCAATCCTGACTTTGATTCCAAAGGATCGGCACAGCGAAGAAGCGGAAATTCTTCGCAAAATTCGCAGGGGCGAGTCGATCGACCATTATCAAACGATCCGCCATCGCAAGGACGGGACCCTGGTCCAGGTGTCGCTGACAATTTCACCGATTAGAGATCCCGAGGGCAAAATTATCGGCGTGTCAAAAATTGCGCGCGATATTACCGAGGAAAAAGAAACCGAGCACCAGATCGCCGAGCAAGCGCGTCTGCTCAATCTTACCAATGAGGCGATCCTGGTGCGGGACGCCATGGACCGGGTTACTTACTGGAACCACGGAGCGGAAGAGCTTTACGGTTTTTCGGCAAAAGAAGCCATCGGGACGGTTAGCCCACAAATTGTTGCGGACCGAGCATTCCGAGCCGCTCAGCAAGATTTTCAAACAGCTTGAGCGCGATGGCCGCTGGAGCGGCGAACTTGTTCACCGGCGCAAAGATGGGACAAAGATTTTTGTAATGAGCCACTGGGCCCTGGACCGGGATGAGTCTGGAAAACGCGCATTCGTTCTCGAGACCAACACCGACATCACCGGCCGCAAACAGGCCGAGCTCGGTTTACAGAGATCGAAGGAGATGCTGGAAAAAGTCGTTCATCAGCGGACCCGCGCACTGCGGGACGCGAACATGGAGCTCCAAACCGAAATCACTCGACGTAAAGGACTCGAAGGGCAGATTTTGGAAATCAGCGATCGCGAACAGGAACGGCTGGGACGGGAATTGCATGACGGATTGTGCCAGCAGCTGACGGCGATAGCGTTTATGGCGCGGGCCGCCTCCCTCCGATTAAAAGATCATCGCGTCGCCGACCCGGCAGAGTTGGAGAAGATTGCCCGTCTCATCAACAATTCGGTGATGGATGCGCGGCACATCGCGCACGATTTGCACAAAGAACAAATCGACGCCGCCAGCCTGGAAGCGTCGCTCCGCGATTTGGCGGAACGAAAAATCTGGCAAACGCCGTGCCGGGTCCGGTTCGAAGGAGACATTGCGATTGAGGACGATCGAACCGCCTACGAAATTTTTAGAATTCTGCGCGAGGCAGTGATCAATGCGAACAAACATGCGCGGGCGAGCGATATCCTTCTGGAGGCGCGCCGGAAAAGGCGCGAGATTGTTTTTAGCGTCACTGACAACGGCATCGGCATGAAGACCCAAAAGAACAAACACGGAGGTCTCGGGTTTCATATTATGAATTACCGCGCGCAATCGATCGGAGCGCGGGTGGAAGTTGAGTCGCCCCGCGGCGGCGGAACCCGGCTGGCGGTCTATTTGCCGGTCGCGAAATGAAGCCGGAAAAAGTGGATGCTGAATTCTGCACTCGATGATTCACGCTGATATCGATGAAAACTGAAGTCGCACTTAAGGACGAACCGAGCTCAAAGACAGCGAAAATAAAACGCATCATCATCGTGGATGATCATCCGTTGTTTCGAAAAGGCCTCGAACAGCTGATCAACAGCTCCACCGACGGCTTCAGGATTTGCGGTGAAGCTGGCGATGCCGCCGAAGGCATGGTCAGAATTCGCGAGTTAAAACCTGATCTGGTGATCGTCGACCTCAGCCTTCCCGGCGCCAACGGAATCGAATTGATCAAAAACATCCGGGCTGAATTTGCAAAGCTGCCGGTGTTGATCTTGTCGATGCACGATGAGTCTCTCTACGCGCTGCGCGCCCTCCGAGCTGGCGCCCAGGGTTACGTGATGAAACAGGAAGCGCTCGAAAATGTGATCGGCGCGATTCGAGAAGTATTTGCCGGCCGGCCTTATCTCAGCGCTCAAATGTCGGCCAAACTAATCACCAATTTCGCCATCGGAAGCAATCAAACCAATCCGACCGACACTCTGAGTGACAGAGAGCTGGAGATTTTGGAGTTAATCGGCAAGGGCCGGGACGTTCATGAGATTTCCGACGCGTTGCATATCAGCCGGAAGACGGTCGAAACCCATCGGGCCCACATTAAAGAAAAGCTCAACTTGAAAAACGCGCGCGAAGTCAATCGTTTCGCCGCCCAATGGGTCGAAGGCCAAACGGGATGAGGTTATTTAGTCTTTTAGCGATTTAGTCATTTAACGATTTAACCGTCTAGCGAATGAACGATAGCGAATTATTTGACGAAATTTGCCAGATCGGTCCGCTCAATCATTAAATCTCTAAATCACTAAATCATTAACTTCTTCTGATGTCAGACAAGCGCATTTTCCTGGTCGACGATCACCCCGTTTTGCGGAAGGGCCTAGCCCGCCTGATCGATTCGAAGCCGGGGTTCATCGTTTGCGGCGAAGCCAGCACCGCGGTGGACGCAATGACGGCAATCCGCGAACTCAAACCTGATCTGGCCGTCGTCGACATCGGACTTCCGGGAGCCAGCGGGATCGAGCTGACCAAAACCATCCGCAGCGAATTTCCAAATCTTCCGATCCTCATTCTGTCGATGCACGAAGAAGTGCTCTATGCCACTCGGGCCCTTCGGGCTGGAGCGGCCGGTTACATCGTGAAACAGGATGCGATCGACAACATCGCGACGGCCCTGCAGGACTCGTTAGACGGAAAGCGTTATCTCAGTCCCGGAATCGCCGCACAATTCCAACAAAATGGCGTCGACGAAGAACCGCGCTCGAGCCACGACCTGGTCGACCTTCTGACCGACCGGGAGCTGGAAATATTTGAGTTGATTGGAAGAGGCCGGGATGTCCGCGAAATTTCCAAATCGTTGAACGTCAGTCCGAAGACGGTTGAGACCCATCGCACAAATATTAAAGAGAAATTGAAACTGAAGAACTCGCGGCAGGTTGCGCGGGTTGCGCTTCAGTGGTTCACCGAACATCCCAGCTAAAAACGTTGTCACGCTGATAGCGTATTTTTTTGCATCCAACCGACGGTTGATATCCGTAGTTAAGATGTGGGTGCGAATCTCGTTAAGCGGGTCGTGATCCACGGTCTTCCCTCGGCCGCACGGCCGGTGAAGGCGGCGAAATCAAAACGAAAGAGAGCACATATAATATGAAGCTAACTAATTCCACAGTATTGGCGATTGCCCTGGCCAGTGGCTTTTGTCTGTCAGCTTACGTCATGGGTCAGCAGCCCGGCGGCGCTGGGGGCGGCCCTGCAACAACTGTCCCCGGAAACGCGGGTTCGGCGAACATGGCGCAACCCCAAACCACGATTGGACCTTTAAGTGGCGCCACGATCGGACCAACAACCGGCGCCACGATTGGACCTACGACAAGTGCAACAATCGGCCCGATTACGAGCGCAACGATCGGCCCCACCACGAGCGCAACGATCGGACCGATCACGAGCGCAACCATTGGACCGATCACCGGCGCAAAGATTGGGCCTACCAACGGCGCCAGTAAGTCCGGCACTACGGCGAAAAAATCAAAGTCGACCAAGCCCGCTACTGCAACCAGTCCGAAACAGTAAAAACCGCGAAGTTAAACTAACGGACAGCCCCGATTCGTCGGGGCTGTTTTGTTTGGTCGAACAGCTAACTATACTCGTTAGGCCGCTCAGAACTCGTAGGCGATCGTGGCCTTGATTAACACCGGTGCGGCAATCTGGTTACCGGTGAAGTTTTGATACACGGGAATCTCCGCGTCTGCATAAAACTTTACCGGGTGAATACCAACTTCGACTCCGGGTGAAAGAAAAACGCGTTGGTAACCCGAAGCAACCGGATGCGCTGACGCACCGCCGCCGTCACTCGCCCGCTCCGAGACGAGAACCTGCGCGACTGGCGCCACCTTAACGTGACCAAAATTCCATCCCGCATAATAGAGTCCGACCGCGCTATCCAATTCCAGTCCCGGCCGGTAATGTTCCTGAGTCAGCACTGGCAGGTCCAATTCAGCCTGCGCAAACCAAAACAATTTTGCGCGGAGATTCACATGATGACGGTAAAAGCCGCCCATCAGGATATCGGTGCTTCCCGTCCCAAGCTGGGTGTCGCGATCAACCAAATTCCGATCAACCTTGTAATC
The DNA here is from genome assembly GCA_963800015.1 of uncultured Verrucomicrobiae bacterium. Taxonomy (GTDB): domain Bacteria; phylum Verrucomicrobiota; class Verrucomicrobiia; order Chthoniobacterales; family UBA10450; genus AV40. The sequence goes on from CAWCZE010000002.1 coordinate 410,033, forward strand.
TCCAGTTGGCAGTTTCACCCCGAGATTCACGCCCGCGGAGAGATCTGGAGAAAATCCTGTGTAAATTCCCTCGATTCGGAGGTCGCCAAACTGATTCCACCGGCGGGTGACGATCTTGCCGGCATCATTTCGGGCGGTAAAAGACCGAAAGTCATAGGGCACCTCCACCTGAACACCCCAGCTGGCGTTGAACAAATATTGCAGGCCCAAATCCGTGAAGTGAGTCGTAATTTCCTTGTCATCGTTATGTGATGCCGGCGCCGTCGAAGTCCCCTTCCAGTTCTGGTTCTGATCCTGGAAATCGTAATCGATAAAAATCATTCCACCGGGATGATTCGGAAACATCGCGCTGGTTCCGACGTCGAAGATGTCGCATCCGCACGCACATCCGAATGCGGTTCGCGCGGTGAGAATTGTGGCCAAAGCCAGCGCGCGAATGCTGTATAAGCTTGAGGTAATGTCCAAAATAATCGTGCATGAAGGTTCTTCCCTAATGGGATTCGCCGCGACGAAGCGAAGCGGCTGACCCAAACTATCTGCGCACAAAAACTGTTTGCCAAGATCGCCGACGAAAGAGACAATCGGCCTCAATGAAGAACAGCACGATGATGCGTGCTTCTGTCGCGGTGCTTGCTTCCGCGGCTTTTCTCTGGACACTCGCGCTCAGTTCTTCCCCCCAACTGCATCAGCGCGTCCATCCTGACGCGAACCAGGTCGAGCACACCTGCGCCGCCACATTCGTCGCTTCCGGAAACTATAATCACTCGCCGGCGAATGCACTGTTGATCAGAGCGCCGGTTCCTCTTGGCGATTTCGATATTCCGACGCTGAGTCCACGTTGGATTCAGCCAGTCTTTCTCATTGCGGCCATTTTCGAACACGCGCCTCCCGTAAACTCCTGAACGTTGATTGTCCCCGCTGGGAGCGGGTGCGGCGTTTCGGCGCGTTCCTCAACACCGCAAGTCAACGTGCGCGAACGTCAATTCTTTAGGTCGCATTTTTGGATCAGGAATTCTAATGAACAAATTTATTTTAATTGGAGCAATTGGCGCAATGCTCACAAACGCGCACGCGCAAGACGCCGCTTCGGCGCCGAAATCCTCCCCGGATATGGATGAACTGCGCGAGCAGGTAAAGGCGCTCACCGATACGGTGAAGACGTTGCAGCAACAGGTCAAAGATCAGCAAACCACAATCAATCGATTGAACCCGTCGAACAATAATTCTTCGGAATCGCCGGAACCGACGCCGATCGCGGCCGCGGCTTCGCCGTCGCCGTCCGCAGCTGCAGTCGCGAACACTTCGAAAATTCCAACGGAAGATTCGTCGGTTGTTTCATCAGCCACCACGCGCGCGCCTCCAGCTGCGTCAAACCCTGGCGTAAATCCAAACGGCACTGCGGTCGGAGGTTTTCCAACAAGCGACACATCGGTTGTTTCGTCCGCGTCCGCTGAAACAATCTCAACCAGCGGCACCGGCGCTTCGCTCACCCAGCCGATCGGCATAAGTAGCGGCAAGAATTACATGAACGTTTCATTCGACGGCTTGTTCGCGCTCGCCTATTCGAGCGACAAACATCTCGATCGACTCGAAGTGGGCGATCACGATCCGATGCAACGCGGATTCAACGCCCGAAACATCGAGCTCGCGTTCGATGGCGCGGTCGATCCCTACTTCGAGGGCTTCGCCAACATCGTTTTCAAACTCGACAACGACAACAACACCGACGTCGAAGTGGAGGAAGCGTTTTTGCAAACTACGAGTTTGCCGTTCAATCTCCAACTCAAGGGCGGGCAATTCTTCTCCGCTTTCGGGCGAATCAATCCGACCCATCCCCACACCTGGGATTTCGCGGATTACCCGATCGTGGCCGGAAGATTTCTCGGCCCGGACGGCCTCCGCGGCGTCGGCGCGCAAATTTCCTGGATTGTGCCCGTGCCATGGTATTCGCAGTTGATTCTCGGCGTGCAAAATGGCCGTGGCGGTACCGGTTATTCGTTCCGAAATCCGGGCGACGATGGATTGTTCTTCGATCGCCGAACGACCGACCGCGAGATTCGCGGCCTGGAAGATTTCGTTTGGGTGCCGCGTTGGGAAAACTCGGTCGACCTTAGCCCGACCCAGGTTGTGCTCGCCGGCGTTTCCGGCGCGTTTGGTTCCAACGAGACTGGCGGAACATCGCGCACTCAGATTTATGGCGCGGATTTTCTTTACAAATGGAAAAGCGCCAACGCCGAAGGCGGATTTCCGTTCGTGAAGTGGCAAACCGAATTTATGTATCGGCGGTTTGAAGCCGGCCGCGGAATTAACGAGTCATTTCCAGTTGCAGAAACGTTCGACGACTGGGGCCTTTATTCGCAAGTGCTGTGGGGATTCAAGAAGGGCTGGGTCGCCGGAATTCGCGGCGATTATTATGATGCCGAGGATTCCAAGTTTACCGACGATATCGACCGGCAATCGCGTTCACGAGTCAGCGCAAACCTGACCTGGTACCCGACTGAGTTCTCCAAGATCCGACTCCAATACAATCATGATTTTCTCGATGAAACATTTTTCCTGGCCGGACGGGACGTCGATTCGGTGTTTCTCCAGTTCGAATTTATCCTCGGGGCTCACGGCGCTCACAAATTTTAACTACGAATAGATACCAATGAACACGAATCTGATTTCAAAAAGCAAAACACGATTCCTCTCCATCACGATCTCATTGCTTGTGCTTTTGCCGTTCGCGGCGCAGGCGAAGCTCAACGTTGTCGCCACCCTTCCCGATTTCGCTTCGCTCGCTCGCGAAGTTGGCGGCGACAAAATTGAACTTGTTGTGCTGGCGAAGCCAACTGAGGACCCGCACTTCGTCGATGCCCGCCCAAGTTTTGTGGTTTCGTTACGCAACGCCGACGTGTTGATTGACGGCGGCGCCGAATTGGAAATTGGTTGGCTGCCGCCGCTGTTGCAAAACGCGCGCAATCCAAAAATCGAAGTTGGCAAACCTGGACGGGTCCAGGCGTCCCAGGGAATTCGACTGATGAACGTGCCGACCAACGTGACCCGCGCCGCCGGAGACGTGCACGCGCTGGGCAATCCGCATTTCTGCGTCGACCCCATCATCGCCAAAGCGATTGCGCAACACATTGCCGAATCGTTCGCCGCGCTCGATCCACCGAATGCGGCCTTCTACGACGGCAATTCCAAAAAGTTCGAAGCGACGATTAACGCGAAACTTCAGGAATGGGGCACCGCCATGTTGCCGTTCAAAAATCAACACGTCGTCGCATATCACGATTCGTGGCCGTACTTCGCCCATCGTTTTGGGATCAACATCGACATCTTCCTCGAACCGAAACCCGGAATTCCGCCTTCGCCATCGCATTTGACCGAAGTGATCGCCCAAATGAAGGCGCAGCACGTGAAAGCGGTGATCGTCGAGCCGTATCACGATCGCCGGATCGCGGAGAAGGTGGCGAGCGCGACCGGAGCGAAGGTTGTCGAATTCGCGCAATTTCCGGGCGGAATTCCGGGGACCGACACGTACGTGAAGCTGATCGACACGCTGGTCTCGCGACTCGCCAACGCACTCAAATAAAACGAATGTCTGTCCTCTGACCTCTGTATTTTAATATGTGGGAAGTCATGTTTTGGCCGATCATGGCCTGCGTTCTTTTGCCCTGGCTTCTGGTTTATCTCGGACTCCACGTCGTCCAACGCGGGAATCATTTTCATCGACATCGCCATGGCTCAGATGGCGTCGCTCGGAATCTGCCTGGCCGTGTTGCTCCATCTCGATCTTGAGAGTTGGACCACGTTCGGGATCGCGCTTGCCTTCACTTTGGTCGGCGCGTCGGTTTTCTCGGTGACGGGGAAACGCGCGAGCCAAATTCCACAGGAAGCTGTAATCGGAATTTCGTATGTGGTTGCCGCAGCCGCCGCGGTGTTGCTGTTGAGTCGGGCCGCGGAAGGCGACGAGCAAATCAAAAACATGCTCGTCGGGAACATTCTTCTGGTCACGCCGCGCGACGTTTGGGAACGCTTCGCGCTTTTCGCCGTAGTCGGCATATTTCATTTCGCTTTTCGGAGAAAATTTCTGCTCGTTTCGTTCGATCGCGATGGCGCTTATCAAAAAGGGCTGCGGGTCCGTTGGTGGGATTTTCTTTTTTACGCGCTGTTCGGCGTGGTGGTGACCAGCTTTGTTCGAATCGCAGGCGTTCTTCTCATTTTTAGTTATCTGATTGTGCCGGCGGTTTGCGGAATCAACCTCGCGCGACGAATTGGCAGTCGGCTGCTGATCGGTTGGATCGTCGCGCTCATCGGAGGCGTGGCCGGATTATTTTTTTCCTACTGGTGGGACTTGCCGTCCGGGGCTGCGATCGTTTGCACGTTCGGAGCGCTCTTGATCGTGATTTCATTGATTGGCCTGTGGCGCCGCCGCCTTATTCTTAACGAATGAGGAACGCGCGATGAAGTGAACAACGTTGTCTTCATAACCCTTCTGGCGACCGGATTTACGGTGGGATTTCTGCACGCCGTGATTCCGACCCATTGGCTGCCGTTTGTAGTTGCCGCGCGCGCCCAACATTGGAGTAGAACGAAAACTCTCATCATCACCGGTTTCGCCGGAACCGGTCATACTTTGTTTACGACCGCGCTCGGCGTGCTGATCGTCTGGGGCGGCATGAAAATTAACAGTCGGCTTGGAACTGCGTTTCCTTACCTGGCCGGCGGTGCACTGATCGGTTTAGGAATTTTTTATTTAATTCGCCACATCCGAGGCGGACACGGCCACTTACATTTGTTCGGGAGCCATTCGCACCCCGCAACATCCGCACGACGGCGACCACAGTCATGAACATCATCATGACGACGTCGATGAAACGATTGAGGAGGAAGAGCGTGAGATCGAACAAGATTGGTCGCGACAAAGATCGGATTGGGCCGCAATACTTGGTTTGCTGGCACTGCTGACATTCTCTCCCTGTGAAGCCTTCCTGCCGGTGTTCCTGACTGGAGCTAAATATGGCTGGCTGGGTTTTGCATTGTTGAGCACTGTTCTGGCAGTCGCAACCGTCGCGGGCATGATCACATTTACCTGGCTGACTTTGCTCGGCCTTCAACATTTGCGTTTTAAGATGTTGGAAAAATACGAGCCGGTGATTGTGAGCGCGGTTTTCTGTGTGCTGGGAGTCCTGGTGATTTTATTGGAGCGCTAATCAGATGGCTCACGATCATTCGCATCCTCACTCAATCTCGACCGCGAACTTTAACGCCGCGTTTGCGATCGGCATCGCTCTCAATACCGCATATGTTTTGTTTGAGGTTATCTTCGGTTTCCTCGGACATTCGCTCGCGTTGCTGGCCGACGCCGGTCACAACTTAAGCGACGTTCTTGGGTTGTTGCTGGCCTGGGGCGCGAGCGCCATGGCGAAGACCGCGCCGACCAAGCGAAGAACCTACGGCCTTCGCGGCAGTTCGATTCTCGCAGCGCTGTTCAACGCGATTTTTCTGCTGGTATCGGTCGGCGCTATCGTGTGGGAAGCGTTACGGCGATTCAAGGCTCCCGCGGACGTTGCCGCCACCACTTTGATTTGGGTTTCGTTGGTCGGAATCGCGATTAATACGGCCACCGCGCTCATGTTCAGGTCCGGCCGCGATCGCGATCTCAATATCCGCGGCGCCTTTCTGCATATGGCTGCTGACGCCGCAATTTCCGCCGGAGTTGTCATCGCTGGCTTTGCCATTCTCTGGACCGGACGGACATGGATCGACCCGGTGATGAGCTTGTTGATCTCGGCGGTAATAATCTGGGGCACGTGGGATTTGCTGCGCGAATCTACAAATCTCGCGTTGCAGGCTGTTCCAAAAAATATCCAGCCGGAGAAAGTGGAGCGCTATCTGAAGCAGCTACCCGGCGTGGCCAAAGTCCATGATTTGCATATCTGGGCGATGAGTACCAGCGAAACCGCGTTGACCGTGCATTTAGTGAAGCCTGACGGAACTATCGACGACGAATTTTTAGCCCGAGTCTGCGAAGATCTTCAACACGACTTCCAAATTGGGCACGTGACGATTCAGCTGGAATGCGGAAGCGGTGCTCATGCGTGCAGACAGGAGCCGGATCACGCGGTTTAGTTTAGCTCTGCGTCACGGTCTACCCGCGATTCACCGAAGCGTCATGGCGATTGCGGTCAATCGCCGCTACCCGGCTCGGCCTCATCGCCTCGCCTCGCAGCAAAGATTTTTTGATTTCAGTCGAGTGCTGTTGTAATCGGTTTTGTGGCAAACTTTCCCCTTCTCCCCCTGAGTCTGATCGTCGCAGCTGGTCTTATTTTGTCTGCGCCAGCAAGAGCGCAGAACTCAAACCCTACGAAATCAATATGCGAACCCGAATGGTGCGGCGGCGGATCCGTTTTCGGGAGCGCCCGGTATGGGCGGCGGATCAAGTGCCCGTCCGAGCAAGTCATCCGATTCGGACAGCTCAGAAGGAGATAGTTCAGACGTCGACGACCCTACTCTCTATCGGATGAAAACCAAAGACAGCGTTGCCTCGGGCGCGATGTCGAGGGACGACGGCGAACTCACCCGCAAAATCAGAAAGCCCGAGAAAGTGCTGAATGTCGAATCGACGAAGCAGCTTCCGACCAGCGGAACCGATCCAAAGTTCCAGGGGAGCCTTCTTCAGTCGAGTGTAAGTTCGATCCGGGACGTCGGTGCGACAACACATGTTCAACTCCAACCAAAGGGCGATGGCAGTGAGAACGAAAATGCCGATCCTCCAATAAAAGACGAAGGCGAAGCGCGATTCAAAGCGCGGCGATTGATGTTGAATCCTTCGACGCAGGACCAAACCAAAAAGACCGAGTCGGCTCGAACAAAAGCGGATTCATCGTCGTCGCCAAGCCCTTCTCCGAGCGCGTCAGCAACTCCGTCCAGCCGACGCTAATCGCGTTTCGGTTTCAATAACGGAAACAAGACCACGTCGCGGATTGATTCCGCTCCGGTTAACATCATCGCCAGGCGATCGATTCCCAGCCCAAGCCCGCCGGCCGGGGGCATTCCATGCTCCAGCGCCAACAGAAAATCTTCGTCAATCTTCTGGGTTTCTTCACCGGCTTGCTCAAGCAAACGCTGGCGTTGCACATCCGGATCGTTGAGCTCGGTGTAGCCGGGCGACATTTCCACCCCATTAATAATGAGCTCGTAAACATCGACCAGCGCCGGATCGGCCTGATTTTGTCGCGCCAGCGGAACCAGCTCCTTCGGGCAATGAGTCACGAACAACGGGTCGAACGTTTTTTCCTCCACCAATTTTTCGAAGACGTGTTGAGTTACTTCGAAATCGACGGCCTGCGGAATAATTTCGAGTTTTAATTCTCGCGTCGCCCGGTCGCGGCGTTGCTCGCTGGAAATCTCAAACCAATCCTTGCCGGCGACGTCCCGCACCAGGTCGGCATAACGCGCGCGTTTCCACGGCCGCTGAAGATTAATCGTCCGCGTCACTTTGCCGTCGGCGTCGCGATGTTCGATTTTCAATGATCCGCAAATTTTTTCGGCCAGATGGCAGATCAATTCCTCCATGAGATCGGCCATTTTTTCGAAATTGGCGTAGGCCTGGTAAATTTCGAGCATGGTGAACTCCGGATTGTGCTTTCGGGAAATACCTTCGTTCCGGAAATTCCGATTGAGCTCGAATACTTTGTTGAATCCGCCGACCAGCAATCGCTTGAGATAAAGTTCGGGCGCGATTCGCAGATAAAGATCGAGCCCGAGCGCGTTGTGATGAGTGCTGAACGGTTGCGCAGCTGCGCCACCCGCAACGGTCTGCAGCATTGGCGTTTCCACTTCGAGAAAACCGCGATCTTCCAGGAACCGGCGGATTTCGCGGACCATCGCGATTCGTTTTTGAAATGTGTCGCGCGATTGCTCGTTGGCGACGAGGTCGACGTAGCGCTGACGATAACGCGCTTCGACATCCTGCAAGCCGTGCCATTTTTCCGGAGGAGGCCGAAGCGATTTGGACAGCACTTCGAACTTGTGCGCCTTCAACGTCGGTTCGCCGGTCTTGGTAACGAAGCAGGTGCCTTCGACTCCGATGAAATCGCCGAGGTCCAACAGCTTGAAGATTTCCATCCGCTCAGCGCCGATTTCCTTGTCCTGGAAATAGATCTGAATGCGTCCGGTTGCGTCCCGAATATCCACGAAATGGCTTTTGCCCATGTCGCGATGGGCGGTGATCCGCCCGGCCGCGCGAAACGTTTCGCCTTCCTTGAATTTTTCCCGGATCTCGCCGATCGAGCCTGACGTTTCGAAGGAATTCCCGAACGGCTCAACGCCTTTCTTGCGCAGCGCTTCCAATTTCTCCCGGCGCTGCGCGATTAATTCATTCTCCGGCTCCATCGTCGCGGCTACGGAACGCTCTGTTCCTCTGTTCCGCAAGTTGCCAGTCGAACGCCGCCGGCAGCCAGCTCGAGTTAATTTTGTCGCGAAAACCGTCTCATTCTGGCAATATTTTGGTCAACAAAATCGATTATGGCACCCGACCTTCCGAGAACAGCCTCAAGCCGCGACGGCCCAGTGGTCCAGCAGTTCTCGGTTTTTCTGCCGAACAAGGTGGGTGCGATGCTCGACGTCGTAAAACTGTTGAACGCGCACGAGTATCACATCATCGCGATGAGCGTGTCCGAATCGACCGACTCGGCCATTGCACGACTCGTGGTAAGCGATCCCGCGGGCGTGGAAAGGCTGTTGCGCGAACACAATATCGCGTTCGGGACCTGTCAGGTGGTGGTTATCGAAATGATCGAAGTAGCAAGCGAACTCTCCAAACTTTTTGCGGCACTGTTCATGGCGGAAGTGAATGTTCATTTCACCTACCCCCTCCTCATGCGTCCGCGCGGCAACGCCGCCCTTGCCGTGCATGTGGACGACAACGAATGCGCGATCTCGGTTCTGAGCGGGGCTGGATTTCAGCTGCTCAGCCAGAGCGAAATTTCGCGGTAAATGTTGAATGTTTAGGTACGACCTCGGTTTGGGCGGTTGACACGGTCGGGAGGTTGCCTACAGGAAACGTTCACCCATGGCTTCGCTTTCCTTTGTTTCCGGCGCGAGGGCCGACAAGAGCTTCAACGTCGGCCTGGGCGTGGTGATCCTTTTTGCCGCTGCCGAAATCGGCGCCGTCGGGGTCCATTACATCGGCCGGATGCGGCCGGCCACTGTCGCTCTGGCTCCGCGGGAAATGCCTGCACCGCTTCCTTCGGTGGCGCCTTCTGCTCCGCCAGTCGCCTTGCCGGTGACTTCCGCTGCTCCGGCGTTGACTCCGCCAACCACGGTTTCCTCGGAAATCGATCGGTTGACCAAACAGGCTCAGGCCGCGCGTGAAACCGGAGATACCGTCAACGCGCTTGCGCGGCTGCAGGACGCTGCTCAACGCGATCCCAAAAATGCGGAAGTCCTCGCCGAGATGGCAATGATTTACGAATCGACCCAGAATTTCGACAAATCGGCGGAGACTTGGAAAAGGGTCCAGGATATTGGCCCGTCGGCCGGTCAACTCTATGACGTGGCGGACATGAAGTTGCGAACTGGAGTTCCGAGCTCGACCTCAACAACGGCTGCCGCACCTGCGCCTACGGCTTTGGCAAAACTCGAAGTGCCCGGCACGCGGGGAACCGTTGAGGGAATTCCACCGGGATCGACCCTCGGGATCAGCGATATCAACGCTTCGGAAACGCCCGACCCGGATTCCGAAACCAACCTGATGTTGCGGATCACGGTGAAGAAACGGCCAAGCGCGGTAATCGATCACACCAAGGTCAAGATCCAGGTGTTTTTCTACGACACCGTGGGCGACAACGAGATCAAATTGACGGATGCCGACGTGAGTTATGAATGGCTGACCCCGAACCATGATTGGGCCAACGGCAACAACGAAACCCTGGCGGTGACATACATCCGGCCGAAATCGAAAGGGAAAACGGCCGACGCCGATCTCGCAGCTGCTGCCGCGCAAATCAATCCAGCGAAAAAAGGAAAGTCGGTGAAAGTTACTCCGCCGCCCGAATCCGGGGCGCGTAAATATCTTGGTTACATCGTTCGCGTTTATTATAATGATCAACTGCAGGACAAGCGCGCCGAACCAAGCAGACTTTTAACGCTCTTTCCCGCGCCAAACACCGCACCGCCGCAGTAATGCAATTGCTCATTGTGCACCGCGATCCCGAAATGGGCGATGCGCTGGTGCAGATGATTAAAAATTATTCCCGGCACTTTTGCCACCTGGTTTCGAGCGACGCCTCAGCCATGGACTGGGCGAGACACCATCAACGGTGCGATTTGCTTCTAACCCAGCTCGAATCCGAAGGGATCAACGGACTCGATCTCGGCTCGGCTCTGAGTGAGATCTTCGCGGGCCTGCAGGTCCTGTTCTTCCCGAATTATCCGGCCGACGAGCGCCGTCTGGAAATCGCGGGCACAAAGATTTTCCCTGAACCAATTCCGGGCGACGAGTTGCTGGCGGCAATCGAACGCGCCGAGCACATCCCCGCCGAAGCCCCGGATTTTTTTCACTCCGCCGATGTTCTGCAGATGTGCTGCCTGAGTTGCCGCAACGGCGCGGTCCAGATGGTGAAAGATGAACGCAATGGGCTGGTGTTTTTGCGCAACGGCAAAATTATTCACGCCGAGACCGCCGCCAATCGTGGCCGCGAAGCTCTGTTCGAGATCGTCGGGTGGGAAGAGGTAGAATTTGCCTACGAGCGCAGCGTCCGCCCTCCAGTCGAGACGATCACGGCGGCGTGGGACGAGGTCCTGATCGAAGCGATCAACGCCAACAAGGAAGACCAGAAGTCGGAACGCCGGTCGGCTTGATCAGTTTTCTATGCAACTACGTGGCTTTGCGGTAGTTTGTGTTTCCATGAAGTTGCGCTGGGCCGTGGCGTGTCTCGGGTTGATCGCGGGCAGCGCGGCCGGCCAGATTCAGGTCGAACTAAAATTTCCGCGCCTTCAATACATTGCTTACGAACCCGTGGTTGCGAACATTACAATAACCAATCTTGCGGGCCGGGACGTCGATCTTCGAGACAATGGCAGCCAGACCTGGTTCGGATTTGAAGTCACTGGCAGTGAAGGCCAACCGATCCCGCAAGTTTCCAAGGTGTCGACCGAAGCCCTCAATGTCGGAGCCGGTCAACGGGTGACTCGGAAAGTGAATCTCACCCCGATCTATGGCGTGCACGATTTCGGCACCTATCGGGTGCGAGCCCACATTTACTTCGCGGATCTGAACAAGTTTTTTTATTCGCAAACCAAAGTTTTCGAAGTCACCGACGCGCGGCCGATCTGGCAAAAGACCGTGGGCGTTCCGGAGGATCGCGGCGCGGCCGGAAACGCCCGAACCTATTCGTTAATGACGAACCGCTTTCCCGATCACACTTCGCTCTACGTCCGGGTTGAAGACAAGGACAGCGGAATGGTTTACGCGACTTACTCGTTAGGCCAAATGATTGCCTTCGATTCGCCGCAGGCTGAATTCGATAATTCAAATCAGCTTCACGTTCTTTACTGCGCAGCCCCGCGAATGTGGTCGTACGCCCGGGTTGGTCTGAACGGGGAACTGGTTTCCCGGGCCAGTTTTGCCGAAACCAAAAATCGACCGCGTCTTGTCCATGCCACCGACGGTGTGATAAAGGTTGCCGGTGGAATGATGGACACACCCGTGACCCAAACTGCGCGCGCTACAGCTCCAAAGCTTTCGGCGCGTCCGCCTGATGCGCCGAAAGACAATTAACCCCATGCGAAACTTTTCTTTCATTGTGATTTTATTTCTCGCTGGGTTGTCGATCGCTCCGGCAGTCCGCGCGTTGCCCGCGCCGAGCTCGTTGTCCCAGCGGGAACATCGAGTCAATGGTCCGACTGCGCCTCGAGCCACCCCGACACCGGCGATGCAACGCCGAAGCGGCAGTCCACAAGCTCCACGGCAGTCCATCACCGTAGTTATCGACCCCGGTCACGGCGGATACGATCGCGGCGGAATCTCCGGTCAGCGCGTCGCCGAGAGCGTGATGAATCTGGATGTAGCCCAACGGCTGAAAGCAATTCTTCAGGCCTCGGGCTATCGGGTTGTGATGACGCGAGACAGTGATGTTTTCATCCCGTTGGGGACCCGTGTCGCCATTGGCAATTCCTATCGGGATGCGATTTTTGTCTGTATTCACTTCAATGCGACGCCGCGCCGGAGCGCGAGCGGCATCGAGACTTATTTCTATAGCTCTCAAAGTTTGGGACTCGCGTCGGCGATCCATTATTACGTGGCTGGCGGCGCGCCGTCAGCTAACCGCGGGGTGCGGCGTCGAGGTTTTTATGTGTTGCGAAACACCCGCATTCCGTCGGTGCTGGTCGAGTGCGGATTCCTGACCAATCCGAACGAAGCCCAATACGCGCAAAATTCTTCGTATCGGGAGAAACTCGCCTTGGAAATCGCGCACGGAATCCAAAACCGCGAGTCGGTAGCGCGGTTTGCGGGGGCCAGCAGAATCGTTTCAAACTCAACCTCATCGACCTTGGAGCCGGAGACGGTGCCGCTTCAGCCGTTTATCGACCAAACCCATTATCACGATCCGGACCTGTCGCGTGGCAGACACAAGCGAAGTTCCAAGAGCTCGAAATCGACTTCCTCAAAGCACAAGACATCTTCCGAAACGGCGTCCTCCAAAAGCTCGACTAAGAAAAAAAGATCCAAACAGGCGGAGGATTAGTTGGAATCGCCTGTTCTGAGCTCGGCGCAAATGCAGGCCGCTGAACAAGCGGTGTTCTCGCGCGGCATCGAGATCGAGACACTCATGGACCAGGCCGGCGCGGGGATTGCGCGAGCCGTTCGTCAATTTTTTCCGGAACCGGGCACGTGCCTCGTCTTTGCTGGCAAAGGCCACAACGGCGGCGATGCGCTTGTCGCTGCGGAACAATTGCAACGGATCGGCTGGAAAATCGACCTGCGGTTGCCGTTTCCGGAAGAAACTTGCAGCGAACTGACTCAAAAAAAGGCGAAAGCGCTTCGCGAATCCACTTTCAAGCCTGCTGACACGATCGATCGCGCTCAGGCGACCGTCATTCTGGACGGTTTGCTCGGCACCGGCGCGAAATCTTTTCTGCGTGAGCCGATCCGTTCCGCAGCCCGTGAGATCAATCGTCTGCGTCGCGAGGAAAACGCGTTTGTGTTTGCGGTCGATCTGCCAACGGGGCTCGACGCCGATTCGGGTGAGAACGATCCCGAAGATTCGGTGGTCGCGGATTGCACAATTACGATTGGTTTTGCCAAACACGGTCTCATCGTCGATTCGGCGCTGGACTTCGTAGGTCGTATTGAAGTCGTTCCGCTTCCCGGCCTTTGGCCGGATGCAGCTGCGGTAAACGAGGTGGTGGCAGTTCCACAGTCGTTAGGCTCTCTGCTCTCCCGGCGGAAGTTCAGCGCATACAAAAATCAATTTGGGCGGATTGGAATTGTTGCCGGGTCCAAAGGATTGCTCGGCGCTGCCATCCTTGCTACTTACGGCGCGCTCCGAGCGGGCGCGGGTCTCGTGCGCGTGTATGTCACGGAAGACATCTATGAAATTGTCGCGGCCGCCGCGCCAATCGAAGCGATGGTCCAGCCGATTCGAAAATATCGTGAGTTGCTTGACGAAAATGTCGATGTCTGGGCAGTCGGTCCCGGGCTGGGCAAGTCGCGGGCATCGGAAGTATTAAACTTAATTGAGAACGCGTCCCAACCCATGGTCGTCGATGCCGATGGATTAAACATTGTCGCAGACAAGACCGATATCCTTCGGAGTTGTCGCGGGCCGCGTTTACTGACACCGCATCCAGGTGAAATGGAGCGATTGATGGACGTCGGCAAAATGGCGCGCGCCGGAATCGCACGAAACTTTTGCGATCGATTTCCAGTCACGCTGCTGTTGAAAGGCAGCCGGACGATTGTGTCTGAACGCGGCAAGCCAATCAGTTACAACACCACTGGAAATGCCGGAATGGCCACCGGAGGAATGGGTGACGTGCTCACGGGAGTTTGTGCCGGTCTCGCGGGCCGCAAATTGTCGCTTTACGATTGCGCCCGAATCGGAGCGTGGGCTTGTGGAAGGGCCGCGGAAAGAGCGATCTTTCAAAAAGGCGAAAGCGAAGAATCGCTGCTCGCGAGCAATGTTGTCGCCAACCTCGGCGGCGCATTCAACGAACTGCGAAATCCAACCACCTGACCTGTTTGTCATCCCGAGACCGCGGGATTCGGGATAGCAGCCGTGACAATTGATGTTCCGGCAAAGACGATCGAGCTTGTCGTGTGAACGGAGAATCTAACCGAACGATCATCGAAACCGACGCCGCGCATCCGTCGCAACAAAGCTGGCAGGCTCGGGTCAAAAAAGCTCTCGGCCCGGTCGGCGTCGCCCTGGTCGTTGTCGCCAAGTTTTTTGCGAAGCTGAAATTTGTACTTCTGCCAGCACTCAAGTTCCTGCCCCTGCTGCTCAAATCCGGCGGCACGATGTTGTTGATGATCTGGATTTACACGATGATGTGGGGCTGGAGGTTCGCAGTTGGCTTTGTCGTGCTTCTGCTTATTCACGAATGCGGGCATCTGCTTGTCGCGAAGAAATTCGGCCTCAAAGTCGGCGCGCCGGTTTTCATTCCATTTATGGGCGCGTTCATTGCATTGAAAGAAGCGCCCCGCAACGCCTGGATGGAAGCGTGCGTCGGGATCGGCGGCCCCATGCTCGGCTCGTTAGGCGCGTTTGCCTGCAATTCGATCGGCGAGCTGACCGACATTCCAATCTTCTTCGCCCTGGCGTGGTTCGGATATTTTCTGAACCTCTTCAATCTCACTCCGGTCGGAATGTTGGATGGCGGACGAATCGTGACGGCGTTGTCGCGTTGGCTCTGGCTGCCGGGCTTCGCAATCCTACTCTGGTTCGGCTGGAAATATCCAAACTTCATCGTCTGGCTGATGGTGATCGCGTCCTTGCCGCGCATCATTTCCCTTTTCAAGAAGCGCACCGAAGAAGAACGCCAATACTATGAGGTCACACCCGTTCAGCGTTGGACGATGTCGGTGCTCTATTTTGGATTAATCGCGGCGCTCTTCTTTGGAATGCAGCTCGCCTCTCGTGACCTTCATAATTACGGCATCCGATCGCACGGCCACGGCCGCGACCTGATTTTCCAATAATCAGTGCGGTGGATTGATCGCAAAAACCTTTTTTGGTTCGAGTCCGATTGTCTCTACCAGCGACACAAATCGCTTATCCGAACGCAGCGGCGCAAATTCCGGCGCGATGCCGATGAAATGGAGCGACGATGAATGCTCCTCAGCGGCGCGCTGCAATTCGCGCATCGCGTCTTCGTAAGCACCGAGCGCAACATGAACATGGGCAACGGCGTCTCCGGGAGTGTAGCTTCCGCGCGCGGCAATTGCCTTGGCTAGCAGCTCGCGCGCAGCGTCCGGCCGATTGATTTTTGCGAAAGTGATCGCGTGGCCGAAAGCGGGACGAGCACTGACAATCTCCGCCTTTTCATAAAGCGCTATCGCTTCGTCGTAGAAGCCCATTTCACGATAGAGGGCCGCCAAAAGTGGTTCGCCGTAAATGAACGCCGGATCCAGTTGCACCGCGCGCTCGCCCGCGGCAAGCGCTTCATCGTAGAGCCCGAAGTAGCGGTAAAGTTCGCAAGCGGCGTTGTTCACCCAAAGCGAAGCGGGATCAATCGCCGACGTGCGCTTTAAATACTTCAGCGCGTTTTCGCGATCGCCCAATGCAGCGAAAAATGCCGCCGAAAAATAATTTGTCGGCGTAGAATTGGGATCGAGCTCGATTGCCCGATAAAATTCGCGCTCCGCGCCGTCCATGTTCCAGTCGAGAATCCGTTTCGTCTCGCCGAGATAGACGTGCGCTTCGGCGTCGGTCTTATCGATCTTCAGAGCATTGAGGGCGGCGTCGCGCATATGTGAGTAGGCTTCGAGGGGCGCCACGTAAGCATCAGCCAGCCACAACCACGACTTCGCTATCCCGGTCCAGGCCCGGCCAAACCGCGGATCCTTTTGCAATGCCGTCTCGAAATGTCCGAGACTTTTTCTCAGCGCTTCCTCGGTGCTCTTATCGGAGTAGAAAAGTCCCCGGAGATAGAAATCGTAGGCGTCAGGGCTCCGTGCCGGCGCCGGCGGCGTGATCGCGAGCTTCAGCTTGAGCGCATCGACAATTGCACGCGTGATCTCATCCTGAAGCGCAAAAATGCTCTGCATCTCGCGCTCGAACGTGTCAGACCAAATCGTAAAACCGCTGTGCGCGTCAATCAGTTCCGCCGTCACCCGCACACGATTTTCATCGCGACGGACCGAGCCTTCCAGGACATGCGCAACATTGAGCCTCCGGGCCACTTCGCGAGTATCGGCCTTTTGATCCTTGAACCAGAAGGACGACCGGCGCGCCGCTACTCGCAAATTATCGATTTTCGACAGCGCCGTCAGAATCTCATCCGCAATTCCGTCGCTAAAATAATCGTGATCACGATTCGGACTCAGATCGGCGAACGGCAAAACGGCGATCGAATTTTGGCCGTAGCGCGGCGCCAGCGCCGTATCAATGTCCTTTAGGTTCGGCGTGCGAACAACGCCGTAGCGGGTGAGATCGAAAAACCAGGAGAACGTCAGCGCGACGGGAAATCCAATGACGATCAAGAGGACAAGCAGTCGCACGACCCAGTTCGAAATATCGAACACGGGCAATACCTGCGCGAGACCCTGGGCCAGGGCCCATCCGCCGAGCAAATAAGCAACGGCGACGGTGTAAACTTTTCTCCGTTTGAGTTCGGCGAAAAATTGATTCACTGCGGCGCTTGTTCGATCAGTTTTTGAAATCGAGGATCGTTCCGGATCGGGTCCCACTCCCAACGATATTTCAAATCGTTCACGGAGATACTATAGGAAGCACTGTCGACCGGACCCGGAATTTTTAGCAGCCGTTCAATTAACGGAAAAGCAAGGTCGTTCTCCCCCACTCGCACGTAAACCAGCGCGAGATAAGCACTCATCAACGAGCCATCCAAAGCATCATTCGCCTCTGGCTTGAGCTCGACGGCACGACGGACCTCGCGGATTGCTTCATCTTTCCGCCCCATGAAAGCGTCGATCAGGCCGAGATTAGCGTGGCGCTCCGCACTGTCGGGAGATTCTTTCACGGCGGTCTCGAAAAATCGGCGAGCGTCCTCAAAAGCGCTTTGCGCCGCAGCGGCGTTCGCCTGGGCGAGATAGATGCAACCCACCAGAAAGCTCTTCGGAGTTGAACTCCCGTTCAGATAGGAAAACTCCTTCAGCGGCGATAGTTCAAGCGCACGACTGGCGGCAGGAAAATCACGTTCGATCATTGCCACATCCCAACGAGCGCTGGTTACGTTTCCTTCCGGATCCGTAGCGGCTGGAATTTCGGCGAGAATGGATTTCAAACGCGTGGTGTCCCCCTTCCACCAAAACTCAACGTATCCCGCCTGAGTCTTTGCCACCACTGATGCCGGCGCGATTGCCCGCATCCGCTCGACTTCGCGGGCGGCATCGGCCCAACGTCGCATGGACGTGCAGGTAAAAAGCAAATTGCGAGTGATATTCGGATTTTGCGGATCCAATCGGCTCATTTTTCGATAGCCGTCCAGCGCCTCATCCCATTTTCCCTGTCTGCGTTTAATCGCGGCGATTAACCCGCCGGTTTCAGTATTGTTAGGCGCCAATCGCAATGCGGTATTGAATTCAACCAAAGCAGCATCGTAATCCTGCTCGAACCAATAGATGCACTGGCCAAGCGCCAGATGGGCTTCGCCAAGATTGGGCTGGAGTTGCAACGCGGTTTCGGCTGAGGACCGGGCTCGAACCTTCCACTTCTCCACCGGCTCGTAATAATGAAAAATCTCCGCCCGGGTCGACGCCAGCCGCGCGTGGGCGAGAGCAAACTTCGGATCCAGCTCGACGGCTTTGACGTAAAGCTCCTCTGCTTTCTTATACTCCTCGAGCAAGGTGTCGGGATCCCGCTCGATTTGGTTGGCCTGAAGATAAACGACGTAGGCATCGCTGCTGGTCGTCGGTTTTGTTTCGACAATTGTCTTCTCGTTTGGACTCAACGTTACTCGTAACTCGTTTGCGATTTGCGCCGCGAGCTCGCCCTGCAGGCCTAACGAGTTCGCCAGCGTTCTTTCGTAACGATTCGCCCAAAGATGGGCATCGGTCAGAGCGTTGATCAATTGGACGTTCACAACAACCTGGTCCCCCTGCCGGCGAACGCTTCCCTCCAAAACATTGGCAACGCCGAGCAGCTTTCCAATGTCACGCAGGGTGTGCGCCGCTGGGTCGCGAAATTGCATCACTGACGAGCGGCTGATTACGCGCAACCCGCCGATTCGCGCGAGCGCCGTCAAAATATCGTCCTGCATTCCATCGGCAAAAAACGCGTTTTGTTTGTCTTCGCTAAAGTTTGCAAACGGCAGCACCGCGATACTCTTTTCCGGGATCCTTTCCCCGCTCGAGCTTCGAAACGGAACCCGCCCGTAAATCAACAGTGCGACCAAAACCAGCAGCACGCCGATGATTGCGAAATCGAGCATGCGTCCGGCCCTTTTTCGCACTTGAGGTTGGACGTCCTCCTCGCGGACAAATCCCTCAGGTGTGAATTCGTAAATCCAAGCGAGCACCATCGCGACCGGAAATCCCAACGCCATGGCGATGATCACCCAACGCACCACCGAGTTCGGGATGTCGAACACGGGAAGGACCTGTGCCATTCCCTGGGCAAGCGCCCAACACGCAACAATGTAGGCAACGGCTACTTTGTAGACGTTACGGCGTTTCAGCTCCGCGAGAAATTTTGTCGGATTCAGCTTCCCCCCTCCAGTCGACCTTTAACGCGCTTTGTCCTGCTCCGTCAATTCCGCACCCCGACTTTCAGCCGCTCTCCCGCAATGCTAGAATGCAGGATGGCGTTTCAACTCGAATCCGACTACCAGCCGCGCGGCGATCAGAGCCAGGCCATCGCCAAGCTGATCAAGTCCGTCGCGACCGGAAATCGCCATCAGACTCTGCTGGGAGTCACTGGTTCGGGCAAAACCTTTACGGTTGCCAACGTCATTCGCGAACTGGACCGGCCGACCCTGGTGATCTCTCACAACAAAACGCTCGCAGCCCAATTGTATTCGGAGTTCAAACAATTTTTCCCAAAAAACGCAGTCGAATATTTCGTTAGTTATTTCGATTACTACCAGCCCGAGGCCTACATCCCCCGCACCGACACCTACATTGAAAAAGATTCGTCGATCAACGAAGAGATCGAACGTCTCCGTTTGTCCGCGACCGCCTCGTTACTCTCGCGCCGCGACACCATCGTCGTCGCGAGTGTCTCCTGCATTTACGGAGTGACTTCACCGGAAGATTACGAACGGATGCTCCTGAGTGTGAAGCGCGGCCAGCATGTGTCGCGCGAAGCGGTGCTCGGTCGCCTTGTCGATATGCTTTACGAACGCAACGATATCAGTTTTTCACGCGGAAAGTTCCGGGTCCGCGGCGATGTCGTGGAAGTTTATCCGGCGACCGCGGACGAGGATGCGGTGCGTCTCGAATTTTTCGGCGACGAAATCGACGCGATCACACGCTTCGATCCATTGACTGGCCACGCCCGGGAATCGTTGAACCTGATCGTATTTTTCCCGGCCAAACAGTTCGTGACGCCGGCCGACAAATTGAACCGTGCCCTTCAGACGATTCGCGCTGAACTGGAAGACCGAATCATAGTCCTTGAGAAGAATAACAAACTTCTCGAGGCACAGCGGTTGCGGATCCGGACCGAGTACCGATCTCGAAATGTTGCAGGAGATGGGATTTTGCAACGGTATCGAAAATTATTCGCGACACCTTTCCGGCCGTCCACCGGGTTCAAAGCCCTACACGATCCTCGACTTTTTCCCGAAAGACTTTCTCGTCGTGATCGACGAGTCGCACGCCACGATCCCGCAGATTGGTGGGATGTACGAGGGCGATCGCTCGCGCAAGACGGTGCTGGTTAACTATGGATTCCGATTGCCGAGCGCGCTCGACAACCGGCCGTTGAATTTCGACGAGTTCATGAAGGCCACCAATCAGCTCGTCTATGTCAGCGCGACGCCCGCTGAATTCGAAATTAAAAACAGTGTGGTCGGCAACACAGGCTACGCTCCGCACCGGCGACAAAAAATTGGAGTGGATGAACCTGTGCCATTTATCCTGCCGGAGAAAGTAGCGCGGTCTCGACCGTCACCAAAAAGGAGAGGTTCGAGATATCGCGGACGGACCAACCGCCGGAAGAATTCGATGTTCACACGCCGGGTGCGCCGCTGGTGGTTGAACAAATCATCCGCCCGACCGGCCTTCTTGATCCAAAAATCACAATCAAGCCGCTCAAGAACCAGATCGACGACACGATTGAACTTTGCCGGCAGCGGGTGGAGCGCTCCGAACGCATCTTGATTACCACGTTGACCAAACGCACCGCCGAAGATCTGGCCGATTATCTCCGCGACGTCGGCTTAAAAGTTCGTTATCTCCACAGCGACATCGATACCATCGAACGCGTCGAGATCCTGCGAGGTCTGCGCGCGGCCGAGTTCGACATTTTGGTTGGAATTAATCTTCTCCGCGAAGGACTAGATCTCCCAGAAGTGTCGCTGGTCTGCATTCTCGACGCGGACAAGGAAGGATTTTTGCGCAGCCAAACATCGCTGATCCAAACCGCCGGCCGCGCCGCGCGTCATGTGAACGGCGAGGTGATTTTGTTTGCCGATATTATCACCCAAAGCATGGAGGCATTGATTTCCATTTCGGAATACCGCCGGAACAAACAGATCGAATACAATGAAAAGCACGGCATTACTCCTCAAACGGTTCGCCGGGCAGTTCAGGAAAGTTTGCATACGATCTTGCGCGGCCGCGAAATCGAATCGTCGGTAATCCGCGAAGTCGGCGGCGATTTTGATCTTAGCGAATTGCTCCGAGAACTGGAGGACGAGATGCAACAGGCATCCGCCAATCTGGAATTTGAACGCGCCGCGCTTTTGCGCGACCAAATCATGGAAGTCAAAAGCGGAACCGGCTTGAACAAGATCGAGCCGAAACGCCGTCCGGTGAAGTACACCCGAAATTCCGGCCGAAGGGTCGAAGATAGAGAAGTGTTAGGCGCAATTGGTAATCTGAGGTGGAACGTGCGCTCCGCGCGCGTTGATAACTCTACCGCGGCGAAGCCGCGCATATTTTTAGCATCGAGCGACGGAGCGCTCGATCTACCTCGCACGGAATTAGCTCCCTTCGCTCAGCGTGCCTCGGTTAATCATCTCGCTCATCGCCAGCGTATCAGTTCTGTCGGGAGCAATTGCACAGGATCCCACGAACATTGGGCTGAACGCCCTCACCGAAGTCGAATTTTCGCAGCTAAGTCAGCGCGATCCGAATCCGCTCGCCGAAAAGGCGCTGGCCATTCATCCGGATCAATGGAAACACGCTGAGACCGAGCATTTCATTTATCATTTCCTTCACGGCTATGTCGCGACGCCGGTTTCGGTCGAGGCCGAATTTCATTATCGGGTCGTGACCAAGGAACTGGAGCGCGAACAACTCGCCACCGACATCAAGTCGCACATTTATATTTTCGAGAGTCCCGAAGAATGGCAGCAGTTTCAAGCCTTCGGACATTTGGAACAATGGACGGGTGGAATTCACTCGGCCGGCAGCCTCTTCATTCAACGCGACCCGGCCTACAAATTCAGCAACAACTCGCTCGGTCACGAAATTGTCCACCTGGTTCTCCACCGTTTTTACACCGACGGAATTCCCTGCTGGCTGGACGAAGGATTGGCCCAATTTATTTCGAAGGACGCGCACGCCAGCTACCAGCGGGCCCGCGGTTACATCAGCAAGCCACACTCCGATTCGATCCGCCGGCCGATCTCATCCCATTGCCAACGTTGGTAACAATCACGCACCCACCTTCGGAGCGGGTCCACATCTTTTATGATGAATCAGAACGGCTGGTCCGCTTTCTCGACACCACGGACAAACCGAGTTTTCTGAAACTGCTGGACGCGCTTGCGCGGCATCAACCTTTTGAAACCGCGCTCGCTCAGTTTTATCCCGCACAATTTTCAACTGTTGCCGCGCTTGAAGAAAAATTCCGCGAATACGCTTCGAAGGACTTCGGCTCTTCACTGCAACAGGCGAGCAATTGACCTGGAGCCGGGAAATCCGGGACGCACACGGCAGAGGTTTTCGATCCACCTTGTCGATCTTCTTTGAACATGCGAGAAAACTTGCGTGCCAAAGACCAAGCCTAAAGCCGCTGCTGCTGCGAAAATTTATGCTGTGGTCGGTTCGGACGATGTGGAGATAAAGAATACTGCTTCGGAACTGGCCGAGAAACTCAAACCCGCAAACGGCGGCGATTTCGGACTGGAAATCATCGACGGCGCAGCCGACAACGCAGATCAGGCCGCGGCCCGAATAAGGTCGACCATCGAAGCGCTCCGGACATTGCCATTTTTCGGCGGGGAAAAAGTTGTCTGGCTGAAAAGCGCCAACTTTTTAGGCGACGATCAAAAAGCGCGATCGGCCTCAGTCCAAACGGCGCTGGAAGAGCTGACGGACACAATCAACGAAGGTTTGGGCGCTGAAGTCACATTTTTGCTCAGTGCGATCGAGGTCGACAAGCGGCGTTCGTTTTACAAATCGCTGGCCAAACGCGCGGAGCTGCAGGTTTTCGAGAAACTGGATTCCAGTCGCGGTGGTTGGGAAGAACAGGCAACCGAAATGGTCCAGGCCCGCGCGAAAAAACGAAAACTGCAATTCGAGGAGGACGCCCTCGAACTCTTCGTTCTGTTCACCGGCGGCGACACTCGCGAGATCGAGAACGAATTGGAGAAGATCGACCTCTATCTTGGCAAAGAACGCGCCGTAAATGTCGACCTGGTCCGCGAATTGGTGCCGCTCACGCGCGAAGGCGTCATTTTCGATTTGAGCAACGCCCTCGCCGAACGCGATATCAAACGCGCGCTGACTCTGGTCCGGCAATTACTGGATCAAGGCGAAAGCGCGATCGGCATTTTGCTGGTCGCGGTGTTACCGACCGTTCGAAATTTGCTGCTGGCGAAAGATTTGATGGAGCGTCACAAGATTTCGCGGCCGCATGCGCCGTTCCCGTTCATTTCCGCAATCAATCGCTTGCCAACGGATGCCACAGCGCATCTGCCGCGCAAAAAAGATGGAACCGTGAATGCCTTTGCCCTCGGTATCGCTGCACAAAACGCCCACCGTTTTCAAACCGCACAACTGATTGCCGGGATGCGAGGCGTGCCTGGCCGCGAATTTACAAATTGTCACGACCCAGCTCGATCACGAACTCGTCCTGACCGAAGTCGTCGTGAAAATTCTAGGTAGCGGCGATTGACCTCAATCGCCATGGCCGTCCGTGAACGGCCGCTACCTACGATTGGGCCTCGCCGACTTGTTTGCGCGCAATGGGCCCGATGTAGGGAATGTCCCAGCGCACACCAGTGAATGCTTTCACCGTAGCGACAATCCACAAGACCACGAACCCGATATGAACAATCGCAGCGATAATCGCCCAGAAAAATACCAGAATGCCGCCGATCCCAGGGATCGCTCCGAAGATCGCATGAATAATCGCTGAAACGATGTTGAACAGGAACCAGGCAAGGCCAAACACGATCGACTGCATTGAGTAAAAACGCACAAATGGATCGTGTTTTTCGAGGATGAAAAAGACGATGCCGCCAATCAGCGGAATACAGGCAAGCGCCGCCGCGATATTGGAAGGTAGTCCCGTCGATCTGGGTGCATCCGAAACAGGCGGAGGAGGTGGTAGCTCGTCAGGCATAAAGTAGTTACGAGGATGGTAGTGGGGGTTGTCAACTTCGCAACCGTCGACTAACGCCGCTGAACTCCGGCATGCAAATCGTTTTCCTTTTCGAAGAGATAAAACCCAATACCGTTTCGATGTGACATCGATTGAAGTCAGATCCGCCCGGCATTCGTATCCGGTTTTAATCGGTCCCGGATTGCTGGCGAATGCAGGCGCCGCGTGCAAAAAATGCCTGCCGGCGAGTAAATGCGCAATCATCTCCGACACAAACGTTGGACCGCTATTCGGCGGAGCCCTCGCCAAAAATCTGAGATCGGCGGATTACGAAGTTAAGCTGATCACGGTTCCGTCGGGAGAAGACTCCAAGAACCTGCAGCAAACCGGCGAAATCTGCGAACAAATGCTGGGAGCTGGATTGGATCGCCAATCGTTCGTCGTCGGACTCGGCGGTGGCGTGATCGGTGATCTCTCTGGATTTGTCGCAGCGATTTTCGAGCGCGGGATTCCGCACGTTCAAATTCCGACCACTCTGCTGGCGATGGTGGACAGCTCGATTGGTGGAAAAACCGGGGTCAACGCACAAGCGGGAAAAAACTTGATCGGCGCAATTCATCCGCCCGCACTCGTGCTCGACGACATCGATGTCCTGAAAGCGCTGCCCCGGCGCGAGATCAGCCAGGGGTTCGCTGAGATTATCAAGCACGCGATCATCGCTGACGCAGCCATGTTCCGGGAATTGGAAGAGATGGGCCTCGGCGCAGTCGATTATGAGCCGCTCATCCGCCGGAACGTTGAATTGAAAGCGCGCATTGTCGAAATGGACGAGCACGAACGAAATGCCGAACGTGCTTTACTGAATTTCGGACACACGATCGGACACGGCATCGAACGCGCTGCGAATTATCACGGGATTGCACATGGCGAAGCGGTGAGCCTCGGTATCGTCGGCGCGTGCGCAATCTCCGTGAGAAAATTCGATCTGCCGAAAGAACAGCGCGACCGCATTGTCTCTCTTCTCCGCAAATTTGGTTTGCCAACTGAGTTGCCAAAAGATTTTCCACGCGAAAAAATCTGCGACGCGCTCAAGTTCGACAAAAAATTTGTGCACGGCCAAATTCGATTCGTGGTGACGCCAGAAATCGGCTCGGCGAATTTGTCGAGTGACGTTACCATGGAAGATATTCGCGCAAGCAGTGGACACATTGTAGGTGGGGGCGGTTCGCCGAACCGCCCGCGGGCGATTGAGGTCAATCGCCCCTACCTCGAGCGTTTGAATAATAATCAGCTAGACCTTCCGCTACACCGTCCGCGTATTCGCGAAAAATGCTCTTCCGTTTCACGCCATTGATTTCCCTGGTGCCCTCGTAGTCTCCCGCTTCGATTCGGGCAAAGGCATCGTTGCTGTTCATAACATAAGGCTCGCAGTAAACCACGGGACACCGGTAAAGCCGGGTTGCGAGAAGGTTTCTCGCATAAACATAACCGCTCGATCCCACTTTGGTCGTCGTCTGGGTAGTCGGATATTGATACGGCGGTAGCCCGGTCGCTTTCGCCATTGAAGTTGCGACCGCGTCGGCGATCGGCAGCTCTTCGTCGTAAACGCGGCTTAGCAATCGGCGGATCATTTCAAATCGTTCATCGTCGAGACCGATCTCGTCCTGCAAGTAGGAACCGTTAACGAGCAGATGAAGATGGTTGGTGTCGATCAGGGTTGGATTTGCGGGATCGCCCCACCCTTCGGCGTTGAAATGAAGGCACACCACCAGGTCAGGATGCAACTTGTTGTTCACCAGCACCGCGCGACGGCGGATTTCGCTGTAACGATAAAAGAGCATTTCGCTTTGCCATCGGACGGTGCCTTCCTTTTCAGGATCCTTGGGATTCAACACTTCATCCCGCGGACGGGGCACGCCGTTCTTGATCAAAATATTTTTTGCGAGCTCGCGAAAATCGGCCGGTCGCTTCGGGCGTCGTCGGCTGGGTGGAGTTGCGAACAAACAGAACTGTCGCGCCAAGTTTTCTCAATCGGGTTGCCAGCATTCGCGAAACTCGCAGGGTCAGATCTCCCTCGGTCACCGGTTTCGAATTACCGACCTGAAACCAGCGCTCCTCCATCTTCGCCCATTTCCCGCCGAGATGACCGGGATCGAGGGCAATGCGCACTCCCGCGAGAGGCTTGTTAGGCTTTGCCGCGGGCATTGATTTTGCCGGACGCCAGAGTCGCGGAACTTTTGCTTCCGATTGGATATCCGGCGCGAACTGGAGCGTGAAAACTTTTTGCCCTTCGGCGACATCGTTCGTGTCCGGGGACGACTCGTGTTTAGTCACAATCTCCGCGCCGTGTTCGTCGATGCTGATCAGGTTCGACGGAATTCCGTGCGTGCAATAGACGTCATTAATGAGGTGCGCGAATTCGTCGTGCGTAACGGTGTGTTGATAGTGCTCGAGCACATCCCATTTGGGCTTGCTCCCAAGGATGCCGATGTTGTCGACGGCAAATGCTCCGGCCGCGAAGGTCAGCCAGGCAAGCGCAAATACCGAAGTCCGAAATCCGAAATCCGAAACAAACCCGAAACTCGAAGTCCGAATTGCGGAAAACTGAAAACGTGACGCTCGCTTGAGGCATTTTGAATTTAGCTTATTCGGGTTTGCTTCGGATTTCGATATTCGGATTTCGAATTTAATCGGCAGTTCGCGCTCGGAAATTCGGGTATCGTTTATTTGCCATAGACGTTTTAGACCCATCCAATACGATCTTGTTAGATGCTAACCGTACCTTTTTCTGGGGGACGTCGTTGGCGAGCCCGGCCGCAATGCGGTCGTCGCCCGGCTCCCCGAATTGAAAGAGCAGCACGCGATCGATTTCATTGTCGTGAACGGTGAGAACGCCGCCGGTGGTCGAGGGATTACCTCCAAAATCACCATCGATCTGTTGCGGGCTGGGGTCGCAGTTGTGACCACAGGAGATCACGTCTGGGATCAGAAAGACATTTTGAGCTTCATCGATACTGAGCCGCGTCTTTTGCGACCGATCAATTATCCGGCCGGAGCGCCGGGGAACGGTTCGATCGTTTTGGAGACGGCCAAGGGTAAAGTCGGAGTCATTAACGTGCAGTGTCGGACTTTCATGCAGCCGATTTTGGACAATCCATTTCTCGCGATGGAGACAACGGTCGCCAAGATGCGGAAGGAAACGCCTAACATCCTGGTGGATGTTCATGGCGAGACGACGAGCGAGAAAATTGCGATGGGCCGTTTTCTCGACGGGAAAGTTTCGGCGGTACTTGGAACCCACACCCATGTCCAAACCGCTGACGAGCAAATTTTTCCCGGCGGCACGGCGTTTCTTTGCGATGCCGGAATGTGCGGACCGGTGAATTCGATTCTTGGCCGCGCGGTCGAACCGATTATGAGGCGGTTCGTGTCCAACTTGCCCGCTTCATTTCCAGTAGCTGCCGGCGAGGTCCGACTGCATGGCGCGCTGATTCAGATCGACGAACAAACCGGACGCGCTCTGCGCATTACGCCGTGTGGCCGAGCCCGGCCCGGCGCAGCAGCGGTTCCGAGTCGGACTCGAAGGTCATTATCGAGCAGGCGCCAACCGCGGAACAGACCTGAAAATGCAATCGCTTGCGGCAAGAATTGTGTTCGCCAATGTTGAATTGTTTAGTCAATCTAATCGTCAACCTCGTTAACCATGAAAACACCGTTCGCACTCTGCCTCACACTCGCATTCGGCCTTTCAATTGCGTCCGCCGCTCAGCAGGAAGGTAATCCGGAAGCGGCCAAGATTGCGCGAGAAGCTTCGCAAGCTGCCAAAGATCAGAATTGGGACAAAGCCATCGAAGGTTTCCGGAGGGCGTCGGAAAAAGATCGCAAATTCACGGCCAGCCTGGCCCTGGCCTATCAACAACGCGCCTTCGCCTATGCAAACGACGGGCGTTTTCAGGAGGCGATGAATGATTTAGCCGAAGCGATCCGGATCAAACCCGACCCGCGGGCCTTCGAGCAACGGGCGGCGATCGAAATGAAAATCAACGATAACGATAAAGCGCTGGCCGACTTTGCTGAGGCGAGCAAACTCAATCCCGGAGAAATTAAGTATCATAATTATCGCGCCTACATTTACGAGACCCGCGCTGATTTACCCAATGCGATGACCGAAACCGACGCCGCCTTGAAGATCAATCCGAAAAACAAGGAAGCGATGGATCGCAAGGCGCGTTTGTTAAAAATTCAGTCTGCCAATGGCGGTCCCGCAGGGAACTCCGGTGGCCGCTCCGCCGAAAAAGTAAGCCAGCTAAAGAATTACTGGCCGTTGGCGGATTCGGCAGCGGCTTCGGCTTGCTGCTTCCGCTTCTTCTTTCTCGGTCAGTTGAAAGCGCCGCTTTCGGCGGTTAGCCGGCAACGGGGCCAAGGTCATGGTGACATTGCGGCCGGTAATTTTCGGTTCCATTTCCACCTGCGACATTCCGGCGAGATCGTCGCGGACTTTGTACATGAGCTGCATTCCAAATTCCTGGTGTGCCATTTCGCGGCCGCGAAATTGAAGCTGAACCCGGACCTTGTTGCCGCGGTCGAGAAATTCTTCACCGTGCCGGACCTTGGTCAGGTAATCGTGTTCGTCGATGTTTACGCGAAACTTGATCTCTTTCAGTTTCGCCCCGCTCGGCCTCTTGTCTTTCTCGTGCTTGGAAAGATCGTAACGGAATTTTCCAAGGGAGACGATTTTGCAGACTGGCGGATTGGCAGTCGGCGCGACTTCAACCAGATCCAGTCCGCGGCTCTGCGCTTCGCGCAAAGCGTCCGACAATTTCATCACGCCGAGTTGCTCGCCGCTTGTCCCAATAATGACCCTGACTTCGCGAGCGCGAATGCGGCCGTTTACACGAAATTGTGGTTGCAGATTAGTCTAGTCTCCTGACGCTGCGAGAACGGGAGTGCGCCATTTCGCGGGTGTTTGTTCTTTCGCAATTCATCGCCATTCACATTTCGCGAAATGCCGATGCACTCTGCTTTGCTGAGGCTGCGAGAACCGCAACAAAGGGCCCGCGCCATATCTCGCGAGCCGAAGGGAAGATGTAAGCAACATTTGGATGCTGGCAAGGCGAATCTCGCCTATTTCGAGCGATTGTGAAGCAGGAGAAATGCCGACCAAGTCTCGCCGCAACCAAGGATTGGAGACGAACAACGCATAAAGATGATTCGATTCCTCAATTAACCTTCAGTTCGCCGGCGGGTCGCCAAAGTGCGCCTTATGCGCGGCGTAGCCAATCGCATCGTCGATCATGCCGTCGATCGCCGCCGCGATTGGTTCGATTTTCACGATGCCCGAAAAAATCGCGCGGTCACCGATTTCGGTATCGACCACAAACGTCGGCCGCTGGGTGATCTGCATGGCGTGAAATTCGGCGGTCGATTCTCGCATGCGCTTTTCCACAGCCGGCGACTGGGCGGCTTGCAATAATTTCCCTTTGTCGAGCTTGCCCGCGGTTGCGCCAATTTCCGCGCAAACATTCCAATCGGCGACTTTTTTTCCTTCGCGCAACGCTGCGTGGCTCAGGGCCAGCCGGACCCGATCATCGATGACGCCAAAATCTTTCGCCGCCTCCGCGACTGCATTTGGCGGCAACCATTCCTTCAAACTCGCGTCGTACCAATCGGTATTCAGCATGAATGGCGATCGCATCAACATTCCGCTGCGGCGATAAAACCATTGCTCCTGTTCGCGCGAGGTCGGCAAACCAATCGGATCCATCAGGGCAATCTTCCACCGAAACTCAACCCGATCCGCGTAGCGCTTTTTGAGCTCAGCCCACATTGGCTCCGACCAAAAACACCACGATGAAACGACATCAAGATAATCGGTGACGGTGATCTTCATTTTTTGAATTGAGCGTTGGACGTTAACGACTGGACGTTGAACGTTGGCTACGACTCTCAACGCTCACTCCTCAACGTTCAACTTCTCACCGCCAATCGCTCGACTGGACCGATATCGTGGATCTCAACCACATTCTTTTATTTGTTGCTGTAATTTCCCCGCTGCTCGTTTTGGCACGGGCTTGGAAACCGGGCGGAGTTTTCCGCGGCTGGCGGGTCGCGGCGATTATTGTCCTGGTCATTACCGGTGTGGCGTGGTGGCTGCGTCCAGCAATGGCTGGCTACATTGGAGGCGGCGCCTGGTTTGTTCTGCTGTTTGTTCCGGCAGTCGGTTTGCGGAAAGCTTCGCAGCTGGCAGCGCAGGGCCGCTACGCGGCTGCAATCCGAATCGCCGCCGCGCTTCAGTATCTCCACCCGACTGCGCAGTCGCGCGAACAGCTTCAGTTTTTTCGCACGCTCGCAGCCCGTCATGGATCGAGTCGGGAGGTTCACCGCGTTGTTTATCAGGATGAGCCCCACCGGCTGCGTAACGCGCCGGCCGTTCTCGGGCTGATAATTCTCAACGTCGCAGTTTTTTGTCTGGAACTGCGGCGGGGGGCATTGTCGAACCCACTGATCTTGCATCGTTTCGGATCGCTCGATTTCTCTGCAGTCATTGGCAAAGGCGAATTTTGGCGACTCGTGACCGCGCTCTTCCTGCACTACAACCTGCTTCATCTCGCTTTCAATCTTTTCGCTCTTTACGTGCTCGGTCCGCCGCTCGAAAGAATCATTGGGCCGTTCCGATTCGCGACCGCATATCTGATTTCCGGAATCGGATCTACTGCCGGCGTGATCGCGCTGACACTTTTGAAAATCGTGCAGCCGGCGGAATTGGTTGGCGCGTCAGGTAGCGTAATGGGAATTGTCGGCGCGTGGGCCGGATTTCTGGTCCGACATCGTCACATGTGGCAGGCCAAACAACGCCTGCTGAACATCTTGATGATTATTGTGATCCAGTTCGCATTCGATCTTTCAACCCCGCAGGTCAGCACGTCGGCGCATTTGTGCGGATTGGTAACCGGGTTTGTGGTCGGGCTTTATCTGTTGCCGCATCGCCGGCCGTCTTCTCCAGCATAGGCCGCTCGCTACGACGAAACCCTAAGCATGCGCCAAAATCTGGCGCGCGTTATGCACCGATGCTGTAGAAACTTGCCGACCCAACGATTTTTCGCGAACTTCCACTTCGCTCCAGCTCATGCCGACGTTCCAGATTTATAACGTAATTCCGACTTTGCCCGCGGCGCTTGAGCCCCTGCGAGAAATCACCTTTAATCTTTGGTGGACCTGGGAGCCGGCAGCACGCCGCCTGTTTCGCCATCTGGATCACGATCTTTGGGACCGCACGAATCACAACCCGGTCCGAATGCTCCAGTTGTCGCGCCAGGCGCGTCTCGAAGAACTCGCCCAGGACAAGACGTTTTTGCGCGAGCTCAAACAGGTCCACGATGCAT
Source organism: uncultured Verrucomicrobiae bacterium (assembly GCA_963800015.1). GTDB lineage: Bacteria > Verrucomicrobiota > Verrucomicrobiia > Chthoniobacterales > UBA10450 > AV40. The sequence goes on from CAWCZE010000002.1 coordinate 441,309, forward strand.
TCAAAAATTATATCGCCCGGCAGGACACTTACGGGAAAACCGGACCGGCTGCGGCAATCAAGCGACCGATCGCTTATTTTTCTGCGGAGTTTGGATTTCACGAATCGATTCCGAACTATTCCGGCGGCCTCGGGATTTTGGCCGGAGATCATTGTAAATCAGCGAGCGATCTCGATTTAAACTTTGTCGCGGTCGGCCTGCTTTATCGCCACGGTTATTTTCGCCAGGAGATCGACAAGGAAGGCGCGCAGCAGGCGATCAGTCTCAATCAAAACTTTCATCACCTGCCGATCCGGGAAGTGCAACGCGACGGCGCGAATCTTCTGGTGTCGGTGCGGATTCTCGATCGCGAGGTGTTCGCAAAAATTTGGCAACTCAACGTCGGCCGCATCAACCTGTTCCTGCTCGACACCGACATCTCCGAAAATAATTCCGAAGACCGATTGATTACTGCCGAGCTCTACGGCGGCGATCAGGAAATGAGAATGCGCCAGGAGCTCATGCTCGGCATTGGCGGAGTTCGAGCCTTAAATGCCCTCGGAATCGAACCGGACGTTTTTCACATGAACGAAGGCCATTCGGCCTTTCTCGCGCTCGAACGAATCCGAAGACGGGTGGCCGACAAGAAACTGGATTTCTATTCCGCGCTTCAAATCGTGGCTTCGGCCAACGTTTTCACGACTCACACGCCGGTGCCGGCCGGAAACGATTCGTTTCCGAAAGATATGATGCGGAAATATTTTGGCGATTTCGCAAAAGAAATCGGCCTTCCATTCGACGAGCTCTTCTCGTTCGGCCAAACCCGCGTCGATCGGTCAGATCCGTTCAGCATGACGATTCTCGCGATGCGCATGAGCCGTCACTCGAACGGTGTCAGCAAATTGCATGGGGACGTCAGCCGCTCGATCTGGAAAGATGTTTGGAGCGGCGTGCCCGTTCACGAAGTTCCGATCACGCACATCACCAACGGCATTCATACAAAAACCTGGATGGCGCCCGAGTTTTCCGCGCTGTTCCGAAAATATCTCGGCGAATGGGAAGAGCACATCACTGAGCCGGATTTTTGGCGGCGGGTCATGGATATTCCCGACGCCCAAATCTGGGAGACGCATCAACAACTGAAACGGCGTCTCGTCGATTTTGTCCGCGAACGAGTCCGGGTGCGCCGCCAGCGGATTGGCGATTCGCCGGAAGCGATACGCAACGTGAACCGCATTCTTGATCCGGAAGTTTTGACGATTGGTTTTGCGCGACGTTTTGCAACTTACAAACGCGGCGCTCTTTTATTTAGCGACAAGGAACGGCTGAAACGCTTGCTCAACGACACTACCCGCCCGGTGCAATTCATCTTCGCCGGCAAGGCACATCCGCGCGACGAAGGTGGACGCGCGTTGATCCAGCAGGTTTACAAATTCAGTTGCGAAGCCGGATTCGAGAATCGCATCGTGTTCCTCGAAGATTACGACAGCTACATTGCGCGCCGATTGGTCCAGGGAGTCGATCTTTGGCTGAACACGCCGCTGCGTCCGATGGAAGCGAGCGGGACCAGCGGAATGAAATGTTGCCCAAACGGTGGAATCAATCTCAGCGTGCTCGACGGCTGGTGGCTCGAAGCGTTTAACGGCAATAATGGCTGGGCGATCGCGCCTGAAATCAACGACGGCACGGTCGAATTTCAAAGCGAAGTGGATTCCAACAGCCTCTACCAATTGCTCGAGAATCAAATCATCCCGCTTTATTACGCGAAACCCGACGGCAGATTGCCGCTCGCATGGCTGCAATTGATGCGTGAATCAATGCGCACCGTCACCCCCATTTTCAACACTCACCGAATGGTCAAGGAATACACCGAACGCCTTTACATTCCCGCCGCGCAATCGCATGGAAATTTTTCCCAGAACGGATGCGAACCGGCGACGCACCTGAGCCACTGGAAATCGCACATGCGAAAAGTTTGGCCGCAAGTCCGGATCTACGACGTGCAAGTCGACAACAAGGACCGGCAAAACATTCTGGTTGGCGAATCGCTCCAGGTCAGCGCTCATGTAAATCTCGGCGACGTCGATCCAAGCCACGTTCGAGTTGAGGCTTATCACGGCGAGGTCGAGAACGGCGGGGTCAAAAATCCCTCAGTCACCATTTTGAATCCAAGCGGCCGCAACGGCGACGGCAGTTACGTTTACCAGGGATCGGTTCCCGCGTCCGAAAGCGGCGCCTACGGCTTCAGCGTCCGCGTCGTTCCCACCCATCCGCACATGATGCAAGCGCACGAACTGCGCCTGATCGCCTGGTCGTAGGATTAATTCCTCAACCTTTCACTTCCCGCCGTCGGCAGTAATTATTCCGCTGCGATCGCAACGAAGCCCTGCCACAGAGAGAGGAACAAATTTCTTCTTCTTCTCGTCGATCTGCCACGCCACGACCGCCTGCAGCATGTTAGCTCCCTCTTCGTTTTTCAGAACGCCGACCGCGTAGTAGGGAAGGTTTTTGCCATTTAATTGACATTGACCGTCAAATTGCGGTGACGTCCTTGGAATGTTTCGGAAATTTCAGGGCGTCTTTGACGACGTCGCCCTCTTCGAGGACGGCGTATTCTTCTCCACAGATTTGCCAGAATATTAAGTTTAAACGCTCATCGTCAGAGATGATGTCCGCGCCAAGATGTTTCAGTCCGATGTCCTTGTGTCGCGCCTCAGTTTTAACAACCGGCTCATTCTTGCCCTTGTGACCGATCAGCGCCTTTACAATGTCTGATCCGCAGCGAACCGATTCAAAACCGTCTCCAGCGTAAACGCTCGCGATCAAACACAGCGGAAGCACGAGGGCAGAGATTGCAAAACGAGTTTGGGTTTTCATTAAACGCTTCGTAATTCGCTAACGAAAGCAAGCTGGCCGGGGGTAAGCGAGCTGATTTTTAATTTCCCTTCAAGTTCGCTTCCGCGTTCGAATCTTTTGTATTCCCAACAATCGCCCAGAAGCCTCCCCACAGTGCCACAACAATGAAGACGTCCGAGCAATTGTCCGGCACCGGCTTTGCAATAAGAGCCGGTAAATGGATCGTCAATGTCCAGACGGCGAACATCAGCCCCGAAGCAAGCACCGCCCACGTTTGCAAAAATCCAGTAGCCAAGCTCACGCCAGCGGCCACGAAGGCAACGCCGAAGAAGACCGTCCAGAACCGGTGCCACGGAATCCAGCCGGGCACCATGCCGGCGATCATTGTGAGAATTTGAAAATGACCGATGCCAAAAACGATGAGGGCGAATGCAATGAGATACCGGCTCGTTCGGTGAAGCCATCCTGGAATGCATGCAAATCCAAGCCAGGCCAGGCAACCAATTACGATTGGTTCGAGCGCATTTGTCCTCCATGGCGCGCTCATGATGTCAAACTGCCGCGGCACGTCGAACGCGAGGCCTGCGAGTATCATCAGAACACCGAGTATGATCGCGGATACGGCACGGCTGTTTTGAAAAAAAAGACCCGCGCCGCAGAGCACAAAGATTATTCCGGCTGGGTAAACCAAAATCGGGATCGCCGGCATCCACGGAATTACCGGAACAACCTTATGGCCGGCGGCGCAGAGCAATGTCTCTATGCCAATTCCAACTATCGCCAGCGAAAAAAAGATTCGACCAATGCTTTGAAGCATTGGCTCAATTTAATCAATCCACCTCGCTGACAGCACGCATGAATTCTGAGAAATCTTTGCCGTTGCGGGCGGCTTGATTGAGCGCTTCCAGTCGCGCATCAGCAAACGGTTCCGGTAAACCAACCCGGCGCGACTGCGCACCGTTGGCAAAAACCAGTTCGTCCCATTGGATCGACGCGATTTGATCGTTGAACCTTGCTACCGAGCGTCCGCGGAAAAATGCGCGGGTCGTTTCCGGCGGGGTGAAGATCGCGGTCTTGATTTCTTCCTCTTTTACCAAACGCCGGATCGATCCCTGGCGAGCGAGCTCATAATAGAGACCGGATTCCAGATCGACATTGTGATATTCGAGGTCGATTGATTGAAGCCACGGATCGCTCCAGGAGAGCTTTTCCTCTTCCTGCAACGCGTTGAGCAAAAACTTCTTGGCCGCCCAGTCGACCCGGTCCCGTGCCGTCATCACATCACGTTCGAGATCGTTGAGAACGTTTTCCCACTCCTGCAGAATCCATTGGCGATCTTCATCGGGACCGTTTGGTTCAATGTTCGCCGCCGCGCGCAGATAAAGCCGTTGCACTTCAATCGCGGAAATCTTACGGCCGTCCTTCAACTCGATGATCCAATCGTAATTCTGATCGCGGCTGATCGATTTGTTGGCGTCTATCGGTTGCGCGATCTCCAGCAGCGGCGCGTGACCGCGCTCGATCAAATCGAGCACAAGGCCCGTCGTTCCAACTTTGAGCGCTGTCGCCCACTCGCTCATGTTCGAGTCGCCGAGAATGACGTGGAAACGGCGATAACGGGTGGCGTCCACGTGCGGCTCGTCCCTCGTGTTTATCAGCGGACGCCGGTTCATCGTGTCGATGCTCACCACGACACTGAAAAAATCTGCCCGCTGGGAAATTTGATAAACTCCCGGCTGCCCGGCTGCGCCCTCCGCTTCAATTCCCATTTTGCCTGCGCCGGCGAAGATTTGGCGAGTAATCAGAAACGGCAGGATCCCGCTCACGATCCGGTCCCAAGGGACATCGCGCTTCATCAAATAGTTATCGTGGCACCCGTAACTGTGACAGAAGAAATCCGTGTTGTTCTTATAGAGACGAACCTGTTGGCCCTCGGGTAGTTTAAAATTTCTGCGGCGCGCGCACTCCGCCAAAATCCGTTCGCCCGCTTTGTCCTGGGTAACGATTTGCCGAATCGTCGTACATTCCGGCGTGGAATACTCCGGATGCGCGTGGTCGTTGTAAAAACGGGCGCCATTTGAAAGAACCAGATCGCTTTTGATTTCCTCGAAACTGAGCGGACGGTTTTTGTCAATTTCGTAGTAAGCCGATTCGTCCGTATCCTGCATCAGCGACTTGGCGCGAAATCCGCGAGCGTCGAGATGCGGATCCTCAAGGTCATAATCCCATTTCATGTGGGCGCCGTGATCGGTGTAGTGCCGCACCAGCTCGATCGACTCCGCCACCACATCGACCGTTTCGGCTCCGTTGACGGTGATGCCGTATTCCGTCTCGAGACCAAAGACGCGGTTCATGCCCAGTCCCGCGTTAAATGATCCCGGAAGATGCTTGAGCCGCGGATTCCTGGATCGGTTTCACCGGCGAGATCTTGACCACATTTTCCGGATCGTAATCGATCAACTTCAACCAATCCTCGGTGATATCGGTCGTAGGAAAGATATCGTTCTCTTGGTACTCCGCGTCGAATGCGAGCTGCAAATCCATTTCGCGAATCCCCTCCTCCTGGCCGCGTCGCAATCGCGCGCTTGATCGCCATTGCTTTCGCGCGCTCCACAATCGAAGCGATGATTGCCCCGCTAATCAGATCGCTGCGATACAAAATTTCCTTGCGACCGCTGCGGAGGGTCACTTCGAGGAACTTGTTTACGTCCCGCCGCGCAAACTGCCAATCAACAAACCGCTCGATCAATTTGTCGATCGCTTCACCGATGTGGGCCGATTCCTTGGCGAGCACGCCGTCATACGGCAGATCGTGCGTGAGATAGATCCGGTAAATGTCCCGCGCGCCATCCTTGTTCGGCCGGTTGCACCTTAATTTTCCGATCGATCCGGCCGGGACGCAGGATTGCGGGATCGATCAGATCGGCGCGATTCGAGGCGAGAATGATCACGACGTCGTTCAAGGAATCGATCCCGTCCATCTCCGAACAGAACATCGGCACAAGAGTCGACAGAATGTTCGAGTGCCGAGACGCGCGCCGGGTCCCAAGAATTGATTCCGCTTCGTCGATGAACAGAAACGGCATGTAGCCTTCGCGGCGCTTCTCGCGCGCGGTCGCGAAGATCTCGCGAACCATGCGCTCCGATTCGCCCACCCACATGTTCAGAATCTCCGGGCCTTTCACGTGCATGAAGTATTCCTTCATCTCCGCGCCGGTCTTGTTCGCGAAGTTGCTGGGTCAGATTGTAAGCCGTCGCCTTGCCGATCAGCGTTTTGCCGCAGCCCGGCGGACCATAAAGCAAGAAATCCTTTCGGCGTCGCATGCTGAAATTTCTTGAACAAATCAACGTGCAACAGCGGCAGCTCGATCGCGTCCTTGATCGCCTGAAGCGCTTCTTCCTGGCCGCCAACTTTTTCCCACGGCAGCTCCGGCACTTCATCGAGATAATGCTCTTGCGATTTCGTGCTCGATAACAATTCGAGCGCCATCCGGTAATTCGAATCGACGCGCACCTCGTCGCCCGATTTCAAAGTCGAGGCCGCGAGATCAGCCGACCGTTGCAGGACCATCGACTGGGTGCCGTGCTCCGAACCGACTCGCAACCGGTCTTTGCCGATCACTTCCGTGACTTTTGTCACCGGACCGGCTGCTTCAAAACCAAGATCGCCGACGATCACGAACGCTTCGTTCACCAAAACGCGCGTTCCTTTTTTCAACTTCGCCAGCGGAATCCGCGGATCGACGTTGCAGTAATAATCGGCCCCGCCGACGACGATGTGCGCGGTGTCTTTCGAGCTCGCTCCGAGAAATGTGCCGATGCGGTTGGCCGGCGAAGTAACCTTCTTGATGACCTCCTCCAGCTTCTCGATCATTTGCCGCGCTTCGCCGATCGTTTGTGATTGATCGAAAACCTGCGGCCGCAGATCGAGCAGTTCGCGGCGGATCGGATCGCCTGGTGGAAGCGAGGCAATCAACCGGTCGAGTTTATCAAGCAGAGGGAGGTTCGACGCCGGTTCGTCGAAGTTTTCGAAATCTTTGCCGCGTTCCTCACTCATTGTAAATCCCCGTCCGGTCCCCAATCTCCGACGATTATAACTTTCTCGTCAAATCTTCGCAATCTATGACGCCGCCGACGCACATAATGTTCAACCACGCCGCACCCGAATGGTCGCGGATGTCTCTGGTGTAGAGGCGGCCGTGTCGGCCGCAGTCCCCAACCGCAGAGGCAGCTTCTGTCCCTCCTCTGACTTCCTGACCTCCGATCTCTGACCTCCAAGAAGAAGCGCAACCGCAGTTGCAGCGATGCATCGCTGCCACTAAAATGCGCTTCTTCTAGAGGAGCCTTAGCTCAATTGGTTAGAGCGCCGCCCTGTCACGGCGGAGGTTGCGGGTTCGAGCCCCGTAGGCTCCGGGAAATCTTCCTCTTCCTCTCAATCTTAATCTTCTTGGCCAAAACGGCTCCGAGGTTTTAGTATTACAGTTAGTAGCCTAACGAGTCACAAATCGCGCTCGTTAGGCCACTGGCGTCCCGGTCATTGTTCCGAAACCGTCGTCGACGATCGTCGATTTACGTCACTTTACCTCTTAACCGGATGGTGGTGACGGGTTGGAGTTGACCCCGTCGGCGATGCAGACGGCGATGATATCGGCTTTCCAATATTGATCGGTGTTGGTGATGGAGATCCTTTACCCGGATGGCCCGGATGGCGGTATGGGTTGCCAGGCGTCGGCGATGGCGATCCAAATCCTTTACCCGGATGGCCCGGATGGCGATATGGGTTGCCAGGCGAAGGCGGCACGGTCGCACCAGGCGGTGGCGAACCAATCGGACCAACACCGACTGGCGGCACATTGATCGGGCCGGTCCCGGTTGGCGGTGCGCCTCCACCCATTGGCGGCGGTGTCGGATTGCCCGAACCTGTACCCATTGGTGGCGCGCCTCCATTCATCGGCGGGGCATCGGGCGGAGCCGGATTGGTTGGAGCTGCACCGGATGCTGTCACAGCCCCACCTGTCGGCGACAATGGCATATTTGTCGGTGGCGCCGCACTGACTGGAGCGGACCCGGGAACCGACAGTTGAGGAATCCGATCGCTCGCGGCGAGGTTGTCGTTGACGCAAATTGCCCAGAAAAATATGGACTGGTAGTAACAGCGCTGAAAACCAGCCGTATCGCGGCCGCCTTTACCTTTGCTGTCTAAAAATGTGGTGATGCATTGGTTCACGCGGGCGTCGAAATCGCTTCTGCACTGACCGATTGTTGTCTGCGGAGGAACTTCGGAATCTGCCCAAAGCGGACAGAAAGACGCCGCCAGAAACAACCCCGCTGTAAACCAAATACGAACGTTGGAATCAAAAAAGCTTGGCTTGTACATATAATATATAAAGTTTTCGGGGTCGGGTTGTGCTCTCACTGATTACTGCAGGAATTCCGGCTCAAGGTTACGCGACTAACGCCGCTCATTGCCGCGACAGCGGGTAAAATTAATGACCTTTTGAGTGATGAATTGTCTGCTGGGCTGCGCTCGTTTCGGAGTGGGCGCCGGAGTCGATTTCGGTTTGGGAGTAGGCGTCGGCTTCCGTTTCGGCGTCGGGGTCGGCGTTGTTTTGCCGAGTAATATTACAGGCGGCTTGGTCGGCGACGGCGTTGGAAAACCGCGAACGGGTCCAATAATGGGATGGGTCTTGATTGGATTTGTTCCGCTCGGTGGCACCGTCGCACCAGGCGGCGGAGAACTAATCGGACCGCTGATTGGCGGCGTAGTTGGACCAGGCGGTACGGTTGGGCCAGGCGGTGGAGTCGCCTTGGGTGGCGGGGTTTGTCCGGGACCGCCCGCCCCCACGCTATTCGGAATCGCCGTGACACACGCGACAAATTTATCGTCACAATCGTTCAAACAAGGTTTTAGCCAGTCGACCAAGTTGCCATATTTGTTGATGCACCCCTGTGCACACCCGGCTTTCGCCCTCATACACTGTTTTATCCCCGGATTGAGTGTCCCGCCGTTACGTCTCGCCCAAATCGAGCACAGGGTCCCTAATGAAATAAGAAGGACTACAACCCAGACACGGGCCACACCCTTACAAGTGCTTAAGTACGCAGTCTTCGAAGTCGGATGTCGGGGCTCAAAGTTTTGCTCGTTCATATTTTTTTGCGAAAGCGGTTTGACCGACAGGATGCTTTGCGGAGTGATTTATTGGGTTGGATTGCTCTCACCGGAGGTACTGCAGGAATTCCCGCCCAAGGTTACGCGGAAAGTGACGGAAGGTTGCAGCGTTGAAGCGAGGTATGTCGACGACTATCGGACTGCGCACGGCTCCCGCGCGAAGAGCGAATAGTTGCGAAAGTCTCGAGCGCTTACGGTTTCGCAGATTTCGGCGCTAATGACGCGACGATCTTTTCGAAACGCGGGTCGCCGCGGAGGGGGTCCCAAAGGGGAAACAACTTCGATTCGCCGTAGCTGAGATAACCCAAGTGGTTGATCGAAGCGCTCAACTGCTCGATGGCAAGGTCCTTGTCACCCGCCCAGGCCGCGATCATGGCCGAATACTTGAGCATGAGAGGACCGTTGGTTGCATCTTTCTCCACCGGCACTAGCTCGACTGCGCGCCTGGCTTCGCGCAGCGCGTCATCCTTTCTTCCGAGGGCGGCATCGATCAAGCCGAGCACGCACAATGGCGGCGCATAATTTGGCTGAGCCTGGACGATCTGTTCCTGCTGCGCCCGCGCCGCAACGAACTCCGACCAGGCTTTGCTTTGATCGTCGCTCATCAGGGCGAGAAGGCCCTCGACAAAGCGACGACTGAAATGAACAGACTGCTCGTTCAACGGCGTGTTGTCTCCTGCCGCAATCAGAGCATTTTCTGCGGCGACCGGATCGCGTTCATCTAACGCGCAGAGGAGCCAGGTGTCTGAAATCTCGCTGGCCGCCCGGGGATTTGTTGCTCGGATGGATTCAATGAGCCGGTGCAGGGGGCGCGTGTCGGCTTTCCACTCCAGTTTCACATAAGCGCGAGCGTCTTTGGTTACAACATCGCTTGGATCAATGGCCACTGCGCGATCGTAGGTTGCTTCTTCATCCGCGTACTGCCGAAGGTAGCCGTAGGTGCCCGCCAGCTGTTGCAGGGTGAAAACATTTCGTGGGTCGAGCTCCAAGGCGCGCTTAAAACCACGTAACGCCTCGTCGTACTTGCCCTGACGGCGATCGATATAAGCCCTTAGTTCGAAGAGACGCGGATCATTCGGCACGCTCTTGCGGGCAATATCGAGTTCCGTCAGTGCCCCGCTATAATCGAGGTAACCGCGAAAAAGATTGTCGGCCCGAACCAGGTGCGCCTCGCCAGCATCCGGCCGAAGGCGAAAGGCCACATCGATTGCTTTTTTAGCGGCGGCCAGGCGCCCGGGCGTATGGTCGTGTCCAAGAATATACAGGAGGTCGTGAATCCAAACGAGCTGGCAGTAGGCCTGGAAAAACGACGCGTCTCGCGCGATGGCTTGATTCAGCAGTTCGGCGGCTTCCAGCAGATCTTCTTTGCCGGTATTCGAGTAACTCGCAGTTAAAAACAGGGTTTTGGCCTGGGTGTACAACTCGAAAGCAGTCAAATCGCTAGTCGGCGGCCGCTGAATCGATAGTTTTTCCACGAGGGAAATCTTTGCATGGAGCCGTTTTGCTACTTGTTGCGCGATCTCGCTATGAATTGCGAAGGTATCGCCAAGTTCGTAATCATATTGCTCTGCCCACACGTGGGCGTCGGTGCGCGTATCGATCAACTGCGCGTTGACATGAATTTTTGAACCCGTCTTGCGGACGCTGCCTTCCAGTACGTGCGCCACGTTCAACGCCTGGCCGATTTTCTTTGCGTCTTGAGGACCGCGATATCGCATTACGCTCGTCCGGCTGATCACTTTCAAATCAGCGACTTGGGCGAGCTTGGTTAGGACGTCGTCCTGGATTCCATCCGGTAGCGAACCGCTCTCGCTTGCATCGCTCAAGTTTTGAAATGGCAAAACAGCGATGCCCGACGCGGGCGGCCGATTTTCCCCGCTGTTCCACAGTATTATCCCTACTGCCAGCGCAAGAGCGACCAACGCCGACTCTAATACTGCCGTAGTCGGATTGCGTCGGATCCATTTTCCGACGCGGGTAAATTTACCTATGGGTCGGGCGCGAATCGGTTCGTATCGAATCCATCGTTCGAGGTCGTCCGCCAGGACCGCCGCGCTTGGATAGCGCTTTTCCGGTTGTTTCTGCAGGCACTTGAGGCAGATGGTGGCCAGATCGACATCTACTTTCGGATTTCGCTGCCGCGGGTTCCGCGGCTCGCGGTCGAGCACCATCCGGATTGTCTCGTAAGTGGTGCCTCCGGCAAACGGCGGTTCGCCGGTGAGCAAATGGTAGAAGACTGCGCCTAACGAGTAAACGTCCATGGCCGGCGTCAGTTCTTTTCCGTGACCCGCGGCCTGCTCCGGCGCCATGTAGCTTGGCGTTCCCAGAACGTCGAACGAATTGGTAACGTTACTTTCCTGCTCGATCAGCCGCGCCAAACCAAAATCGCTCAGATGCGGTTCTCCTTTCTTGTCCAAAAGGATATTTCCAGGCTTGATGTCGCGATGAAGAATACCGTGTTCGTGTGCGAATTGAACCGTGCGCGCGATCTTGATCACCAGCTCCGCCGCTCTGCGTGGCGGCATAGGTCCGGTCTTGACCAGTTCGTCGAGTCGCCCGCCCTCGATGAACTTCATGCTGAAGTAACAGGACCCGTCACGTTCAGCGATTTCGTAAATCGGAACAATTTGCGGATGTTCCAACTTTGCAGCCGACTCCGCTTCGTAGCGAAAGCGCTTTAAATGAGCCGTGCTCGCGAAATGACCCAGCGCGATCACCTTGAGCGCCACCGTTCGATTCAAACTCTTCTGTCGCGCGCGATAGACCACTCCTTGTCCGCCGCGTCCGATTTCTTCGAGCAATTCGTAATCGCCAAACTCCATCATTGGTGATGCGGCACTCCTCCGATCCCTTTCCGCAATATCTGAGCCCTCGTCGTCAACGGGACCGAGTGCCGTCTCCAGCAGACAGGCGCTGCAAAACTTGGCCATTCCGATGAGTTTCGCCCCGCATTGCGGCAAGTCGTGCTCTTGGCCGCAGCTCCACTTGTGCTCCCACTATCTGCTGGGGGAAATTCGGTCACAGTTACTGCCGCAAAACGGCGATCAGATGCCGCAGCTCGTCCTCGATGTCTCCGGGCGCCGCAACCGTGTGAGCAATCTCCTCGCGCAACAGTTCCCGGTAACGTTGCCGAAAACGATGATAAGCCTGTTTCACCGCGTTTTCGGTCATGCTCAATTCGGAGCCGATCTTCGCCTGGGAGATTCTTCCGGGCTCATCGGTTAATAATTCCTTGAAGCATTCAAGCAACCGGTCGTTGCCAGCCGCACGATACTCTGCGTCGAGTCGACCCAGAACCTGGTCCAGAACTGTGAGCGCCCAACGCCGCTCGTAAATCGTGTCGGCGGTTAACTCGTCAGCCGGCTTGGGATCATTTCGCTCGCGCGCGATTATTTGGTCCAACGGAATTAGGGCCCGGCCTTCGCCGCGCTTAATCGAAACAGCACGCTGGCGTTCGTTGACGAGGAAATGTTTCAGGGCCACAAGCAGATAAGATCACAAAGGTCCTTTTTCGCGTCGGACGGCGTGGAATTAGCGGCGTTCCAGCAACAGGCCAAAGAAACTTTGGGTCAGGTCCTGAGATTCCTCGACGGACCGGCCCTCTCTTCTCACAAAAGAATAAATTGGCGGCCAATAAGCGCGACAAAGTTTTTCGAGAGCGGCATCCGCCGCCGGCGACGGAGCCTTGGGCTACTAAAACCACGCTCCAATGCGTCGTAACAAACGCCTGGCCTTCGGTGCCGATGATTGCGTGTGAGACGTCGCCTTCATTGGGCATACAGCCATTACACTGCACCTCGTTAGGCCTAGCAAGGACGCCGTGTGGCAGGCGGTGCCTTATAGCGTAGAGATACAGCGCCTTACACCTTCAATCTAATGTTTGCTCAAATTTGGATTGCCGGTGTTAGAAATGGACAGAGGACAGAGGTAACAGGTCAGCCACAGCTAAAGAAAAGCCGCAAATGACAAAAAGGTACCGGACCGTGTAGGCTCCGGGGTTTCTGTATTCCAAAAACTCAATTTCGTTTAGGCCATTCGTTAATCCCGGATGTGAGCATGAGGTGATCGATGTCGGGAACGCGGTGCGTTGAATGATTTCGGGCACCGACCAAGTAATGAAGGAGCCGCTTTCTCGGAGTCGGTTTTGCTTTACTGCGCACTAGGATGTTGAGACTTTCGATCAGCGCCAAGTTCGTTGGGTGTCACTCCAAAAGGAGCTCCACCTAATCCGCTTTCCGCCGGGTAAACCGCGAGCGAAGGGCTCGTTCGCACAACTGGAGGTTTCAAATGAAAAGAAGTTCGTTATTCTTCGCGGTCGTGATTACTGTCGCTTCGCCATTCGTTGCCCGCATGTCCCAAGCCGCTGATGCCGGAAAAGATCAAGCTGCGATCCGGCCGTTCACCGTCCCGACTGTGGCGCAGGCCGCACTCGATGATCTTCGCCGCCGCGTTGCGGCGACGCGGTGGCCGAGAAGGAAACCGTCTCCGATGATTCGCAGGGTGTGCAGCTGGCGACGATGCAGAAACTCGCGAGTTATTGGGTGAAGGATTACGACTGGCGAAAGTGCGAAGAGAAACTGAAGGCGCTGCCGCACTTCGTAACGAATATCGACGGACTTGATATTCATTTTATCCATGTCCGCTCAAAAAATCCGAACGCGCTGCCGATAATCATTACGCACGGGTGGCCCGGCTCGATCATCGAGCAGCTGAAGATCATCGGGCCGCTGACCGATCCAACCGCCTTCGGAGGCAAGGCTGAAGACTCTTTCGATGTCGTGATTCCGTCGCTACCCGGCTACGGGTTTTCGGGCAAACCGACGAAGCCGGGGTGGAATCCCGTTACCATTGCGAAAGCGTGGGCGACACTGATGCAACGCCTCGGCTACACCAAGTACGTGGCCCAGGGTGGCGACTGGGGCAATGCCATTTCGGAAGTGATGGCGCTGCAGCAGCCGCCCGGGCTGCTGGGCATCCATACCAACATGGCCGCCACCGTTCCCGCCGATGTGTCGAAAGCGCTTGCGGTGGGCGGCCCGCCGCCCGCAGGACTTTCGCCTGATGAAAAACACGCGTGGGATCAGCTCGATGACTTCTACAAGAACGGGCTGGGCTATGCCATCGAGATGAACAACCGGCCGCAGACGTTGTACGGACTGGCCGATTCTCCGGTCGGCCTTGCCGCCTGGATCCTTGATCACGACATTCGCAGCTACCGGATGATCGCGCGCGCTTTCGACGGCAAGCCGGAAGGGCTGACGCGAGACGACATCCTCGACAACATTACGCTCTATTGGCTGACGAACACTGCGATCCCCTCGGCACAGCTGTATTGGGATACCAGCCATAATCTTCCGCCCGGCGGCTTCTTCGATGTGCGCGGCATCAAGATCCCGGTCGCCGTGAGCGCTTTCGCCGAAGAGATATACCAAGCGCCGCAGAATTGGGCGGAGAAGGCGTATCCCAAACTCATCTATTATAATAAGCACGACAAAGGCACCCATTTTGCAGCATGGGAGCAGCCGGAGCTTTTTGTGCAGGACCTGCGCACGGCGTTCAAGTCGTTACGTTAACCAGAATAGACCCACACCTATGAACGAAGTACAAGTTGAGAAGAAAACCTATCAGATGCCGCCGAAGGATGGGATTAGCATTGGACATTTTATCACCGAAGGGCTGAACCCCGAAGCCAGACGTCAGCAGTCAGACCGTCGGATTTGACGCAGTGTCAAAAGGGTTCGGACCCCTCGGCTTCAAGGGCTCGACCCAGGAGAAATTGCATTTCGAGGTTTTCCGTTTCGGCCAAAGAAGAGCCTCAAATGACAAAAAGGTGCCGGACCCCGTAGGCTCCGGGGTTTTGTATTACAGAAATTGTTCCGCCTAAACGTTCGTTAGGCAGAGCCTCGCACAAATAGTCCGTGTCGGATCCGCAGCTGTCGAGTCCGCGGATAACGAAAAATGTTTTCTCGCACACTATGATTCCGAAGATCAGCGGATGCTGCGTCCTACTTGCTCGACGATCCGCACGTACGCTTGCAAAGCAGCCGATGGATCCTCGTTTCTCCATGCCACACACCCCTCCGTCGCTACAGTGGGATTGAGTGACCGGAACACGACATCCTCGTGCTCAAGCTTTTTTAACTGCTCCGGCACAAGGGCAACACCCAATCCTGCGGCTACGGCTTGAATCATCGTTCGTTCAAGATCGACATCCTGCAAAACCTTAGGGGTAAAGTCAGCGCGCCGACACGTTTTAGCTAACCAATCGCGATAGCCGGGATAACTCACTTCGGACATTCCGATGAAAAACATGGACCCAAGAGCTTTCAGCTCGACTGTCGCTTTGCCCGCCAGAGGATTGTCTTTCGGCAAAGCGACGACGGTTTTGTAGGATACAACGGTTCGAAATTCCAATCCGCGTCGCGCAATCGGCTCGTGCAATCCAACAAAACCAAGATCCAATTTGCCATCCTCTAGCGCACGAAATTGCTCGCCACACGACAGGTCGAAGAGATTAACCGAAACCGTCGGAAACGATCGATGGAACGAAGCCAGAGTCTTCGGCAGAAGATCGTAAAAGAGATTGCTGACGTATCCAACGTTGAGCGCGCTAACCTCGCCGCTGTGTAATCGCCGGACCGACTCGACCGTTTCTGCTGCGAGAGAAAGAACGCGTTTAGCGTCGACGAGAAATGAGCGACCCTCATCCGTCAGGGTGACCTGTTGCTTTGTGCGATTGAGAAGCCGGACGCCAAGCTCTTCTTCCAGATCCTTAATTTGACGCGTCAGTGAGGGTTGGCGGTGTGCAGCTTTGCGGCCGCTTTTGTGAAGCTGAGCGCTTCCGCGACGCTGACGAAGTAACGCAGATGACGGAGTTCCATTTGAAAGAGAGACTCACTTTAGCTATCCCCGCAAGAGACGGCCATACCAAAAAAGTATGACGTGCTACCAAGATGGTATTGGCCGGCCCGGTCCGCGCGTGGTCAGTAGTAGAATGATTAAAAACAAACTTCTGCTCGTAGCCATCATTGCGGCGAGCATTCTTACTCCAGCCGCTGTGCGAGCTGAGGGCATCTCAATCCAGGTTGGCGACCGGCCATTCTACAGCCATGGCGCCCGCTATTGGGATGGCGACTACGAAATGATTTGGGTTCCGGGCCAATATGTCGCACTTCGGCACCATTGGATCCATGGTCAATACGTCCACGGGGGAACGCCGCCAGCACGACTGGGAATCGACGACATGACGATCGACAAAACTACCAGCATGACGGCGACCGCCGATAAACTAACAACGTTAAGAACCAATTATGAAAAAAGTAATATCGCTATCTGTCTCTTCTCAATGCTGACGGCCGCCATACTAACTTCATGCGCGTCGGATAAGACTGCGGAGTCAACAACTACCACGCGTCAGACAACGGTCACGCAGCCATCGGCAACGCAGACGACAACCCAAACGACACATTACTAAGCAGTAACGTCAATTCACTTTAAAAAGGGCACGCGTGAAACGTGCCCTTTTTTGTCTTTTGTTCCGCCAACAGCAAAAATCGCCGGCCATTCCTAATAGCAGTGCGCATCATACCTTAAAAGTATTACGTGCTGCTAACAAGATATTGGCCGGCAATGAGCGGAGGGATGACTCTTCGCTCTGCCGATGAACCGAAACGCTGAAGCTCTTTGGAAAGGAAGCCTTCATGAGGGCGAAGGTACTTTAACGACGGAAAGCGGCGTGCTCTCGAAAACTCAATACTGCGTACCAAACGCGTTTTGCGGAAGGCATCGGCACCAATCCGGACGAACTCATCGCGGCGGCGCTGAGCGGATGTTTTTCGATGGCGCTCTCCAATGAACTCGGGCTTTCTGGTTTTCATCCCGAGAGTATCGAAACAACCGCGACGGCGACTCTGAAAGACTTGGCCGCAGGCTGGACGGTCACTCACATGCAACTCGACGTCCACGCAAACGTTCCGGACGCCTCTAAAGAGGGTTTTATGGATGCGGCGCTCGCGGCAAAAACAAACTGTCCCATCTCTCGATTGCTTAAAACAAATATCTCAATGACCGCCAGGCTCGATCGATAAAGCGAACATCCCAATCACGCAGCGGCTTAACACAACAAATCGACCGCAACCTTCGACCTATGAAAGCACGTGTTCAAAAAAAAACAGCTAGATCAACTGAAGAAACTCACACCCAAAATGGAGAGAATTATTGGACTGAAGCTCTCCGATTATCCAAGCGGTTGGTTCACTGCTTCAATGAGTTAACCAGTCTGAACCGGACAAGATCCTCTTCGAATCGAAAACAGTGTCCCGCTGGGCGACAAGACGCCCGCCGTGGTCGGTATCAACTCGACCAATTGCAACTACTAACCTTATGGAACTGACGATCACTGAAAGCGGCGCCTTGTATGCCGTGCAACACAAATCCCCCCGCAAATTTCGCAGCGCACACAAAACACAAGCGATTGCCTACAAGACAATCCGGACTGACAAATGTCGGCCGGAAACGTGGGCAAACCGCAAAATTAAGACGGAGGAAGTATGTTTCACCTAATATGGTACATCATTGTTGGTTTGATCGCGGGCTTTGCGGCCAAGTCGGTCATGCATCTTCATTTAACACTACTTTGGACCATCGTGCTCGGAGTCATTGGTTCAATTGTCGGCGGGTTCGTCACGCATTTGTTTAGTCGCCCAAGACAAGGGGCTCAATTTCATCCGGCTGGCATTATCTTTTCAATTCTCGGA
The DNA here is from genome assembly GCA_963800015.1 of uncultured Verrucomicrobiae bacterium. Lineage (GTDB taxonomy): Bacteria > Verrucomicrobiota > Verrucomicrobiia > Chthoniobacterales > UBA10450 > AV40. Next base: position 459,069 of record CAWCZE010000002.1, read on the forward strand.
GCGCTTCTTGTCCTCTTCGTTTGGTCCAAGCTCAATATACATGTTTAAAATGCTGCCGATATTTCTAGTCGTTGGCATCGTAGGCTGCGGCGTTGCCATCTTTTTTCTCCGGGAAAAAACGAAAATCTCCGGCTCACTCGGCACAGTCGAGCTCCCGGTGGATAGCTCACATCTTAAAGACCAGCTAAAATAGGTACACTTACCGAAGAACCGACTGATTTATGCACGGACGAGGCTGTAGATCGGACCGATTTCATATCGGCTTCTGATGTGGGGCTTTCCTGATGAAACTGACCATCGCGGTTTTCATTTTTCTAACACTCGGTGCCACCAGCGTCATCTACGCCCAGAAATCTAATTCGACGGCGGGGACATCAAACTCGGCCACACGCGAACTGCTTATTGACCCAAGCTCCACTTCCATTGCCCTGCGGGGGAAAGCTAGCCTCATTGTCAGTCCGCTTATCCATCGAGATGGAAATTATTCGGGTGACTATCAACTCAAGGTCAGGCCTTATTTTTTTAAGAGCGAGAAAGGCAGTTTACTCCTGGCGGCATCCGATGATGCGGTTCGGAAGCTCCAGGCGGGAACTCCGATCAACTTTACCGGGAAGGCCGTCACGCACAAAGACGGCAGAGTTCACATCGTGCTTGGGAGGGCTACCCCGTCATCAGGTGACCGGGGGAGCGTCACATTTTCAATCATAACCGACAACGCAAAGATAGTTTTCAACACTTCCTATCACTTCGGGACATAAGCCATCCAAATCCACTTTTCTTGTAACCGACTACCGCCCCGTCGGTCCTGAGTGATCTCCAACTCGAACGACGCGAAGCATCATGAATTCGGAATGCGCGTTTGTCCATTTGTCCGCTTCTCGCTTCGTTTCAAAAAATCGATCGACGACAATGGCCTTGAGTTGGCTCGTAGACCGCCCGCATAGACGCGCGGCTTTGCGGCTAACGACCGCCGTTCCAGTATCGACCGCGGTGCAGACTGCATCGGGAAAAACGATTTTGCTACCGGTACGGAATTCGCCTCGGGTCGACGGCACAATTCCCGAGACGCAAACGTCCCCCGGTGCTGGCGAAGTTGGAGCCCTCAGTCGCCCAATAACTGGTCACGCGGGCAAGGACCGACTCCTCACGGGCGAAAGCAGATGTCCCCAGTAATAATAAAAATACGATTATATAAGATAGTTTCATGGCGCTAAAGCGTTGCTCCAATCTTGTCGAGGCTCGCGTCGAGCACGCTGTCCGCGATACCGAAAGCTGCACGATGCACCCTTCAGTCGAGTTTCGGAACAGCCCGGGCGCGCAAACCTTGGGGGCGCGCGCACTTCTGATCACCACTCGATGTCACGAGCGGGACGTCTTTATCGACGAGTTCGACGGTTTGTCAAATGATCACATCATCGCGTCGGCGTCTGGCAATGCGCGGCAGATAGCGCGCGCAACGGTTTACGCACCGCGAAGTATATTGACCTTTGAGCTAAAATAGACACACGCCTCCCATATCTCAAAAGTATGACGCCGAGCTTATTAAGTATTGGCTAGATTGCTACGCGAGTCGTATTTACCACTACTGCCGCATCCATTTACTACTTGGTTCGCCGATTTGCATCGGAGGCACGAACCAGATGGCCTTTAGCTGCGATCACTGCAGCAACTTAGTAAACTAGAAAGTCAGTCTTATGATTAAAGCAATCCTTAGTATCACGTTTGCCACAGCCTTCATGGGCTCAGCGGCTTTCGCACAAACATCCAGCTCATCCACCACCGTCGCTACGGGGACCAATGGAGTGACTGAAACCACCACAACAACAACGGAAAGCACGGGCACCGTCACGGAGTTCACTCCCGGCCACCATCTCTTCCTGAAAACGGAAGCAGCCCAACCCGTTCAATACAAGTTCGGCAAGACCGTCACCTACGTGACTTCAGATGGAAAAGTGATCGAAGCTTCGAAAATCAGAAAAGACTCGAAGATTCGCGTTCACTACATCAAAGAAGGCGACGACATGTTGGTTGATAAGGTGATTGTAACGCAAGATCGCGACTAAGAGTTCACGTTTTACTTGGCAGATTTTAGAGCCGAGCTCAACAATTCAGCGCCTGGCGGATCGAGAAATTGCTCGTCGCCGGGCGTTTTGTTTTCTGTAATTTCAATCTGCAGCCCCCGTCGCGACCTGTCAGAGTTGAACGCGCGTACAATTCCCCAAGGAAATAACGGCGAACATCCACAATTGGGCGTATAGCCTCGTACCAAATGCACCTCTGAGTTCCGGCAGATCGTCCGCGACGCCGAGATCGCCGATGCCATGCCATCTCTCCAGTCGTGCGCAAACATCCCATCACCGAGGGAGAGACCGAAAAAATTCTTGCTCGAATTGAGTACTCTGCGCCGCTGCAAATATTGCTCGCATCAGAGTTGGCGATGTGAAAATCGCTGAATAATCGTGCGCAAATGGTACTATCATCGTGAGAATAATGAACTTGTGGAATTGTCGGTTCTCCGTCACAAGAGAAAATGACTAAACCTATTATCTTATCGATGTGTCTCGCAGCTTCCTCACTTTCGCTTGATGCACGTGCCCAGGATACACTTACCCGGGATGCACTTGCCCAGAATGACCGCCAGTATACTGACGGCCCGGTCACTGAGGTGAACTACCTCCAAGTCGAGTACGGGCATTTTCCAGAGTACATCGCTTGGCTAAATTCGACATGGAAGCCGACCATGGAAGCCATGAAGAAAGCTGGGCTAATCATCGATTACAAGGTCTTCCAGGCCAGTCCAAAATCACCGGATCAGCCCAATATATTTTTATATCTCACTTTTAAAAACATGGCGGCTTATGGTGGGAACATCGGCGATAAAGGCATCGAGCTAGAATATGTGGCCAGGAACGTAATCGGTAGCACCGAGCTTCAGAACAAGAAAAGAGTGGAACGGAGTGAATACAGAAAAGTTCTGGGCACTGAATTGATTCGTGAAATTATTTTAAAATGAAATTGTTATACGTGTTCAAAGAGCAATCAGATCCACAGGAGTTTGCTATGAATAAGGCCGCAATTACCTCGCCCGAGCTCGCGCCTCCGGCCGGCCCGTTTTCCCAGGCGATCGAAGTCGGTGGTTTCCTCTACTTCAGCGGTCAGGTCGGCCAAGACCCGGCCACTGGCAAGGTGGTCGAAGGAGGTATTTTGGCCGAGACAGAGTGCATCTTTCGGAATCTCTCGGCGCTTCTAAAGGCGGCGGGCAAGAGTTTCGATCACGTTGCGCGCGCCGGAGTGTATCTCACGAACATGAGTGACTTCGTCGCGATGAATGGCATCTACGCAAAGCATTTCAGTCAGCCCTTTCCCGCCCGCACGACGATCGGGGTGGCCGCGCTGCCGCTTGGGGCCTGCGTTGAGATCGACCTCGTCGTCAAGTCTTGAGGCGACCCTTACGGGTGAGTCGCACTTTTCGGACGCGACCATTGCCGCGCACACTCCTTCGGCTTCTCGTTACGCCCTTCCTTGTGTTGGCTGCCTCAAACAAATGCCGAATGCCATCTTCCAACAGTCCGACGGCCCTCTCCAAGGCGCCGAGTTGTCCAACCCGCACGATCGCAACGGACATGTGCAAATCGAATGATGGCGGGCGCAACACTTTAACCGTTGTCGCTGGAAATTGTGCTGGCAATAAAGCGAGCTGGCAGCAGCCCGAGTCCATATCCCGACTGAACAAACTCCAGCTGCAGATGCATGTTGTGGATTTCAGCCGCAATCATGGGGGTGAAGCCGGCACGGTCCATCTGATCGATGAGGTATGCGCGAAGCATAGCACCCAGCCGGATTGAGCACCCAGGGTGCTTCGGCCTAAGCTTTTCCAATCTGCGTGCGATGTTGCCTGCCGCGCCTTGAACGATCTGCCAACGGTCTGTCGCAATAATATTCGTTAGAAGTGGTGGAGGGGCGATTTTACCTTCGGGCAAAAGCACAGCTGCAACGTCGAGCTCACCCGCGAGCAGCCGGTTAAATAATTCAGCTCGTGAGCTCGCTCAACAGCCGCAGTCTGACCTTGGGGAATTTTTCCGTCAGCGCCCGAATAGGTTCGATAAGCGCCCCCTCGGCCAGGGGATGGGCGAGCCCGATGCGCAAGAGGCCGTGAGGTTCGGCGTCGCGCGACGCAAGAGATTTCAGCGCTTCCGTCCGTTGAAACAGATCTCGCGCTTGTTCAAGAACCCTGGAGCCCAGCGAGTTCAGGCGCGGCGGCTTTACCGAGCGGTCGAGCAACTCAGCACCCAATTCAGCCTCCAGCCTTTGCAGCTTGCCGGGTCATAGCGGAGGGCGTCCGGTGTAGACGATCGGCTGCACCGGCTATGGACCCGGCCTGGGCAAACTCTACGAGCGCGCGTAAATCATCGAGCAAGGGAACCTCCTAAATTACTCCTAAAACTTCTTCCCAACGAATAGCAGGATCGTGCGAAAACGGCAATATCATTGTGATAATAATGAACTTGTGGAATGTCGCTTCTCCGTTACAAAGAGCAAGAACAAATCTATGGAAAATCTCATCGCCGATTTGCGCTATGCTGCGCGAACACTTGTAAAGACGCCGGCTTTTCTTCTCGTTAGCGTGCTGACTTTGGCGCTCGGAATTGGTGGCAACATCGCCATCTTCACGCTCGTTCAGACAGTCCTTCTCCAGCCGCTGCCATTTCCTCAGCCGGAGCGACTGGTTCGAATTTTTGACAATCGCGCCGGCGCCAGGGATGTCGGCATGTCGGTGCCGGAATTCGAAGATTTGCGCCAGCATTCGGACATTTTTGAGCAGATTAGCGTGATCTTTCCAGTCCCCACCGCTCTAACCGGTGGCGAACGGGTGGAGCGCATCGAGATGCTCGGCACGAGTCCGAGTTATTTTGACATGCTGCGGGCGAAACCTGCATTGGGGCGCGCATACACCCAGGCAGATTGGGTCCCAGGTTTTTTGGATCCCGTGGTGATCAGTGACGCATTGTGGAAACGACAGTTCGGCGGCGATCCAAACGTGATCGGCAAACGAATTCGCTTGGACGAGGATGGCTACACGATCATCGGGGTGATGCCGCCCGATTTTCGTCATCCCGGTAAAGGTCTTAGCGGTGATGTGGAAGTTTTTATAGCCGCAGGATTCGTTGCTGCGCCGTTTCCGGTCCCGCCGATTCGAAGTGCCCGATTTCTTCCCGGCGCAATGGGACGGCTCAAGCCCGGATTGTCGATCAAAGAAGCGCAACAACGATTGGATGCATTCGTTAGGCAACTGCAGCAGAGCTATCCAAACGACTATCCTAGACCAGTCACGCTGGGAGCTTCGAATTGAGCCTGTGCAATCGAGTCTTACCGGCGAGGTGCGCCCAATGCTGATCGTGTTGCTGGCCGCGGTAGCTTTCGTTCTGCTAATCGTGTGTGTGAACGTTGCCACCCTCCTGATCGCACGCTCGTTGACGCGAATGCGCGAATTTGCGATTCGTCAGGCGCTTGGAGCCTCGCGCTCTCGACTGGTGCGTCAGGTCCTGACCGAGAGTGTGCTCATCTCTTTGACCGGCGCGGCGGCAGCTCTACTCGTGTTGCGATTTGCCCGCGACTCGTTGCTCGCGTTGCTGCCTCAAGAGGTCCCTCGGCTAAATGAAATCCATGGCGATTGGCGAGTAATCGCTCTGGCCGTTGTGCTGTCGGTCTTCAGTGGGATTCTGTTCGGGCTAGGTCCGGCATTTCACGCCACGATGACCGACCCAAATCACGATTTGAAAGAAGGCGGCCGCACCGGCGGACAACACGGGATTCGTCAAAGCCGCTCCCGGGCAGCGCTAGTGACGTTGGAGGTCGCTTTGTCCGTGGTCTTGTTGATTAGCGCAGGATTATTGATCCGGAGTTTTTCGGCGATGCTTCGCGAACGACCGGGCATTGATCCGCGCGGTGTAACCGTCGCGCAAATCTGGATCCCGCGGCCAAACAATCCCGACGCCAATCATTATTTGAATCCGCCGCAGCGGGCGCGACTCGCGCGCGAATTGGTTCAGCGCTTGGAGGCCGCACCAGGTGTGCAGAGCGTTGCGGTTGGGTTGACCACAAGTGTTCCATTCTTGAGCACACGTGCGCTCAACTTTAGGAATTTGATCGCGTTCTCATTTCCGGACAGTGCTACCTCCGCCCAGGAAGAGTACACCGCTGATTACGGCGCGGTGAGCCCAAATTATTTCGATCTCCTGAAGCTTCCGCTAAGGAAAGGACGCGTCTTCACGGATCATGATGATTACGGCGCAACCAACGTTGTCGTTGTGAATGAAGCGTTCGCACGAAAATTCTTCCCGCAACAAGATCCGATTGGACAACACGTGCGCGACTCCGGCAGAGACGCTGGCAGGGCAACCACCGACTCTGAAATTATCGGCGTGGTCGGCGATGTGCGAGACCACGGGTTGGATCAAGCGCCAGAACCACGCTTATACGGATCGATTCTTCAGCGCTCGGGTCAATTGTTTGCAGTCTTTCTTCGCACCTCTGCGAACCTTACCACGACAAGACAGCTCGTGACGCGCACTATGGAGCAAATTGATCCGGAGCTTCCGGTCTACGGCGTAACAACCATGGATGAGTTGGTCTCCACTTCCATGGCACGACGTCGATTAGCTTTATTTCTTATGTCCACATTTGCTGCCCTGGCGCTGTTTCTCGCCAGCCTGGGCATTTACGGCGTCACCGCTTTCCTGGTGAAACAACGCGTCCAGGAGTTTGGCATTCGGATGGCGCTTGGTGCGCAAATCCGCGATATTTTGGTCCTCGCCGTTCGCCCCGGATTAGTTCTCGTCTCGATCGGCGCGGCGGCCGGTGTGGTGGTTTCAATGTTCGTCACGCGTGTGATGTCGAGTCTGCTGTTCGCCGTGTCCTCCACCGATCTGTTTACTTTTATTACGGTGCCGTTGGTCCTTGCCGTTATCGCCGTGATTGCGTGTCTAATTCCAGCGCGTTATGCCACGCGCATCTCTCCTGCTGAAGCACTCCGACATTAGACGAACAAATATTTACGGATATGGCCGCGAGCTACGATTTCGTTCAGCGTTCATCAAAAAAAACTATGATTCACGTCGTCAAACCTAAGGAAGCCAAGCCGCGAAATTCTTTTGGCGTTGCGTTCGATCTCCTGGCCACTGGGCCACAGTCGATGGTCACCAAGATGCATTACCGAAAAGAGAACGTAATCCCGTTTCACTCGCATCCGAATGAGCAGACCGGCTATATTCTCTCGGGTCGCATCTGTGTGCTTACACGCGACTCACGACACGAACTGGATCCCGGAGACACCTACGTTATCCCGGCGAACATCGAGCACAGCATAGAAATCATTGAGGACGCGGAGGAGGTGCAGGTGTTCACCCCGCCACGCGAAGATTTTCGCTGATTCCCGTCAGCGCTTAACGAGACCGCGGCTATCGTTTTATTTCGCTGCGTAATCTTCGTCACTGACTTTCTCCATCCACTCGACGACTTTACCGTCGAGCGCTTCTTGAATGGCGATGTGGGTCATTGCCGTCTTCGGTCCAGCGCCATGCCAATGCTTCTCGTTAGGCGCAAATTGGACGACGTCACCAGGCCGGATTTCTTCGATCGGTCCGCCTTCGCGCTGCACGCGACCTGCTGCCGGCCGTAACAATTAGCGTTTGGCCGAGCGGATGTGTGTGCCACACCGTGCGCGCGCCCGGTTCGAAGGTGACACTCGCGCCAGCGGCCCGAGCTGGAGCTTTAGTTTCGAATAAGGGATCGATCCGGACCGTGCCGGTAAACCAATCTGCCGGTCCTTTGCTGGACGGCTGTGAGCCAACTCTTGTGATCTGCATTTTTGTTCCTTTCATTTGGCCAAAGCCTTACCGGCATCTGCCACGAGCGCGTTAAAGCTGGTATTCGTAGGTTTCTTTCGTTAGGCCGTGACCATCTAGAACAATCGCGGCTGCTCGTTACGTTAGCTCTCGTGATCTTGCGCCGACTAGCATGATCTGCCTCCAAAATTCCAGGCGACCGGCGAGTTTACACGGCGCTACGAAACTCCGTCAGCGGCAGTCCTTACTTCCCCGAAGTCGGAGCGCGTCGCCCAAAAATCTAGCCCCGGTGATACGCAGACGGGTGTTTCACTCTGCCCGATTTGACTATATTCCCGTGCAGGTATGTTGCTAACATGAAACTCCGACATCTGAAAGAAGTCCTCGAAAAGAATCCTAGCGCCTTGCCCAAGTTGATTCTGCCCGATGGGGATGTGATTCCGGCGCATTTTCATATTACCGAGGTCGGACACGTGACTAAGCGGTTCATCGATTGCGGCGGAAACGTGCACGACACAACCGAGACATGCCTGCTTCAGACCTGGATGTCTGATCGCGATCTCGAACACCGGTTGAACGCCGGCACCTTCGCGAAGATCTTGCAACTCGGGCGGAAGGTCCTGCCTCATGACGACCTCGATGTCGAAATTGAATACGAGGCGTGCGCGGTAACGCAATTTCCAATCAAGTCAGCCTTTTTATCGGGCGATCACATTGAAATTCAATTGACCGAGAAGCACACGGATTGTCTCGCGAAGGAACGCTGCGGGATTGATGGACAGAGTTGCGGCACAAACCAGGAGGAAACCGTCACGAACAAAGTGACTTGCTGTTAATGCAATGAAATTGATCCGAATTTATCAGTGTCTTTGCGATCCAACCCGCTTGCGTATTCTGCACCTGTTGGCGCAAACACCGTTATGTGTTTGTCATATCCAAGAGATACTCGACGAGCCACAAGTAAAAGTTTCCAAGCACCTGGCCTATCTTCGCAGCAAAGAGATGGTCCAGACTGAGCGGGAGCAGAATTGGATTATCTATTCGTTGCCGAAGCGCCCCGCAGACGAGCTCGAGCGCAATCTGAAATGCCTGCAAGATTGCGTCCAAACCGAGCCGGTTTTCCGGCGTGATCTGCAAAAGCTCTCGCAACTTCAGAAAAATTGCTGTGAACCACGCGGTCTGTTCAACCGCAGCGGTGGCCGAAGGAAGAAAGCAAATGCCAAAAGATAAAGTTCTGTTCATTTGCGTTCACAACAGTGCGCGGAGCCAGATGGCCGGAGCGCTGCTCAACAAAATGTGCGGCGACGCCTTCGAAGCGCAGAGCGCCGGATTGGAGCCCGGGACAATCAATCCGCTCGCAGTCGAAGCGCTCCAGGAAATCGGGATCGATATTTCGAAAAACAAAACGCAACGGGCATTCGACATTTGGCAATCAGGACAGGTGTTCCAATTCGTGATCACCGTTTGCAGCGAAAGCGACGCCGAGGGTTGTCCAATCTTTCCAGGAGTTACGACGCGTTTGCACTGGCCTTTCGACGATCCCTCGAAATTTACCGGCGCACACGAAGAACGGCTGAAAGAAACACGTCGTGTTCGAGATCAGATACAAGCAAAGATCAAATCGTTCTGCGAAGAACATTGTCTCGCGAACAAGGCGTGAAAAACTTAGCGGCGGAATTCATCGGCACTTTTGCGCTCGTGTTTGCCGGCACGGGAGCAATCGTGATCGACCAGACCAGCGGCGGGGCAGTCACACATGTCGAAAGCTGATGTCGGAGAACTGACATCTGAACGTGACTGCGGTCGCGGCCGCTTTGTTGCAGCCGACACGGCTGCCGCTACAGCTACTACGAAGCTGACGATTGGGGTTTGGTGAAAGTCGGGAGGTCTGCTCTTTCGGCCATGCGCGATTCGATTGTTTCTTTTGGCACTCGCCGAAGATCGCGGGTTAGTCCAAGTTTCGACAGAGTCCAGATCAACCACTTGGTCGGGTCCCACTGCCATGGTTGCACGCCATTGCGATAGTCGTGCTGAAATTCGTGGTGATAGTTGTGATAGCCCTCGCCGCCTGTGAACAAAGCCAACAGGAATGAGTCGCGCGCGCTGCAGCGGGTGGAATACGGTTGACGCCCGATCGTATGACAGGCGGAATTAATCAGGAATGTGCCATGCTGGAGCACGACTACTTTGGCGACGCCGCCAATGAGAAAGCCACCGAGCGCTCCAACCCATCCGTCCCAAAGCCCGCCGATCAATGCCGGCAAGGCAAAACTCATCAAGACGGCGAGTAAATGGACATGGCGATGTTGCCACATCACGAGTGGATCTCTTTTCAGATCCGCTACGTTATCGAATGGCGGTTGGGGCCAGAGCTTGAATAGGAGCCAGCCGATGTGGGCGTGAAAAAATCCTTTAGTGATGTCGTAAGGGTCCTCGTCGTGATCGACATGCTTATGATGCCGGCGATGCTCGCTCGCCCACATTAGAACAGAGTTTTCGAACGCGGCCGCGCCAAATATGATAGTGAACAGGCGCACCGGAAGCTTGGCCCGGAAAGCAGCATGAGAAAAAAGCCGATGATAACCAAGGGTGATGCTGAAACCGGTGGCGAGCAGTAGGACTGCACCGACGGCGAAATGGAACCAGTCGATTCCGAAGTGCCACAGGTACCACGGCACGGCGGTCAGGGTGAGAACAAAGGTTCCAATCAGGAACGCGCTCGTCGTCCAGTTAACTCGATCGATCGGAATGCGGAAACTCATGCGATAAAGGGTTCTAATATAAATGGCATTGCCATTGGTCAGATCAGAGGCGGTAAACAATTCGCGCTTTCGCGGTGTCGTAGGGGGACATTTCCATCTTTACACGATCGCCAATCGTCAGGCGAATAAAACGTTTGCGCATCTTCCCGGAAATATGCGCCAGAACCACATGATCGTTGGCCAGTGCGACTCGAAACATTGTTCCTGGGAGCACGTGCATGATCGTTCCTTCGATTTGGATCGCCTTCTCAGAATTCATCAGACGGAATGGCCGGTAACAGCCGGCCCCGAATGCTTTCGAAGCCGGCTGCGCAATTGAGTCCGGGCTATCGGCGATTGCCCGCGAAAGAACGCTTCGCGCCATAAGGACGCTCACGTTCTTCTCGTGGCCTGGCTTCGTTCACCGTCAACGCGCGGCCACTTAGGTCTTGGCCATTGAGCGCGCTTATCGCGGCGTTGCCTTGCGTAGCGTCACCCATGGTGACGAACGCGAAGCCGCGGGATTTACCAGTCATGCGGTCCATCATCAGATTGACCTGGCTGACAGTGCCGTGTTGTTGGAACAAATCTTGAAGATCGTTCTCTGTGGTCTCGAAAGCGAGATTACCTACGTACAGTTTCATTGTGTTTGAATTTGGAAAAAACTAAGGAGCTACAGAGCCGTTCCCGTGAATCGGGTTTCAAACCACCAATGAGCGACGCTCACCTGACGATCTACCGTGCAGTGAAGTTAAACTAATTAATCCAATAAGGTTGCTACTATCGCCCGGATTGACCTCCAATACAACCGGTCATTTCCGCCTCTCAGATATGACCCTCGCTGAGTTCATGGCGTGTAAGATCCTGAGATTTCATGTCAGTATTCGCGCGCGCCGTGCGATAGTCTCCAGATGCGATCGATTAGAAGAGGCTGCCGGGAACTTTACTTTTCTTTCTTTGGCAAGTGGCAAGTATCGAGGAGTGCCGGCGCTATCTCGTGACTAATGAGAAGATCAACCGCATCGCTTTCCTTGGGGATTATCTGCCCCGTCAGTGTGGTATTGCGACTTTTACTACCGACATCTGTGAGGCCGTAGCAGCCGCATATCCTGATTGCGACTGCGTGGTAGGAGCGGTGAATGATCGCCCTGAAGGTTACGAATACTCCACCCGCATTCGCTTTGAGATCGACGAAAAGGAGATCGACTCATATCGGCGTGCGGCCGATTTTTTAAACATCAACAACGTCGAGGTCGTCTCGGTCCAACACGAGTTTGGGATATACGGCGGACCGGCTGGTAGTCATCTGCTGGCCTTTTTGCGCGACGTGCGCATGCCGGTAGTAACCACGCTACATACGGTGCTCGGTCAACCCAACGAAGCACAGCGCTCGGTTATGGACCAACTCAACGTCCTCTCCAGTCGTTTCATCGTGATGGCTGAACGAGGACGCGAGTTGTTGAAGACAGTTTACGGAGTGTCATCGGACAAAATCGATCTCATCCCGCACGGCGTCCCCGATGTGCAGTTTATTGATCCCACTTTTCACAAGGACCAGTTCGGGGTTGAAGGAAAGACGGTATCCTCACGTTTGGACTTCTTTCACCGAACAAAGGCATCGAGTATGTCATTGAGGCGTTACCGGCCATTTTAGAAGCGAATCCGAATGTCGTTTACATCGTCCTCGGCGCGACGCATCCAAATCTTCTTTCCCGGGAAGGTGAATCTTACCGGCTAAAACTGGAACGCCTCGCGGAAGATCGCGGAGTAAGTGCCAATGTCATCTTTTACAACCGCTTCGTGACACTCCAGGAACTCACCGACTTTATCGGTGCGGCTGATATTTATATCACACCATATCTCAACGAAGCGCAGATCACTTCTGGCACTCTGGCTTATGCCTTCGGCGCAGGTAAGGCCGTGATTTCCACTCCTTATCTGTACGCACAGGAGTTACTCGCGCAGGACCGCGGTGTCCTTGTGCCTTTTCGCGATAGCGCTGCGATTGCTCAGGCAGTAGGACAATTCTTATCGGATCCCGTGATGATGGCTGGCATGCGAAAGCGTGCCTGGAAGGTCGGGCGCGACATGATCTGGCCAGTGGTCGCTCGCCGCTATGTAGAAAGCTTTGAACAGGCCCGGACCTGCCTGACCGGCCCGCCGCGCAAAGCCTTTGCTATTCTAACTCTCGAAAATCGTCCTTATGAACTGCCGCCACTAAAACTCGATCACCTTTTCCGGATGACGGATGACACCGGTATTTTCCAGCATGCCATTTTTAATGTGCCGAATTACCGCGAAGGCTATTGCACGGACGACAATGCCCGCGCGTTCATTCTTACATTGCTGCTTCCGGAGATGACCAGCCGCGTGGCGCAGGAGGACGTGGATCACCTGGCCAGCACGTATCTCTCGTTCTTATGGGATGCGTTCGATCAGGAGACGAACCGGTTTCGCAATTTCATGAGTCACCGCCGGGAATGGCTCGAGCGCGTGGGTTCGGAGGATAGCCATGCCCGCGCCCTGTGGGCGATTGGCATGGCGCTTGGTCGATCGAAGAATGATGGCCATCGCAATCTCTGTGCGCTGTTGTTTCAACGCGGCTTGCCCGCGGTCGAAGAATTTACTTCTCCGCGGGCGTGGGCGTTTACCCTGCTGGCCATGCAGGAATACTTGCGCAGCTTTTCCGGAGACCGGACAGTTAATCAGTTACGCGACACGCTGACGACGCGACTGCTGGATTTGTTTCAGGCCAACAGCTCGAAGGAATGGCAGTGGTTCGAGCCGGTCGCCACTTACGATAACGCGAAACTTTCGCACGCGATGATCCTGAGTGGTCATTGGACCTCGCGGGGCGAGGTCTTTCAAGCAGGTTTGCAATCGCTTCGCTGGCTGGTTGAAAGCCAAAAGGGTGATGCCGGGCATTTCGCGCCAATCGGCTGCAATGGTTTTTGGGAGCGGGGCGAAGAGCGCGCACGGTTCGATCAACAGCCGCTCGAAGCCTATGCAACCATGTCCGCCTGTCTCGAAGCTTTTGCTCTAACCAACGACGAGTACTGGAAGCGCGCTTCGAGACGTTGTTTCGAATGGTTCCTCGGCCGCAATGACCTTGGAGAGTCGCTCTACGATTCCAGCACCGGTGGATGTCGCGATGCGTTGCATCAGGACCGAGTGAGTCAAAACCAGGGAGCGGAATCAAGTCTCGCATTCTACTTATCCCTCGCGGAAATGACCCAGTCAGAATCCGCGCGGGACTCAACGACCCTGACTCATAAAGTTGGATGAAAGTTCATCCGACTGGCGTCCTTTTAAAGCCGGATAACAAGCGCGTAGTGGTGCGCCCTTTTATTTCCAACGATGCTACACGGGTAGAGCATATCATCACCCGCGCTCTTAGGCTCAGTGAGTCGGAAACGCGTAAACAGCTTTCATTAGTAAGAGCGGACTTTAGCGACCGGCATATCGACCTTGATAAAAGTTGGCTGCGATACTTTGAACGGGTCCGGGGGCATGTCCCGAAGAGTGAAACGATTTCCGCAACACGCCGCTTGTTTTTAGGCGCGCTTTTCGCCGGTGAGTATGCACTCGAATCGGCGGCCTTATTCAACCCCTCAATTGTTCCGCACCCCGACCAGACTGGCTTAGGTGAGAGCGAGCTTCGTTTTATCTTGAGTCTACGCTCGACCGGTGAAGGTCATATCTCCTCGATTCAGTTTCGAACCGGGGTCATCCGTCGTGATCACTCAGTCCAGATGGACAAGGCAACGCCTTTTGTGATTCTAGCGGAGCTAAGGTCCAATCCGACCTACCACAAACGCACCTTCCTGGAGAAACTCAGTGAGATGGGGCTTGAGAATAATTGGGCTTCGTCGGTCATGGGAAGATTAGGAAAAACTTTTGTTTTTGATGAACTGGATAGGTCCATTCAACAAGCTGCGCATGACGAGGCTTCCTCTCACATACGCGACGTGCAGAGAACTCTGGAATGCATCCATTGGCTTGCCGAATCCAATTACGAAATTAGTTTTAGCCCGTCCTCAGTATTGTCGGAACGCGCTATCTTTCCGGTTTCGCCTAACGAAAGCAACGGCATTGAGGACGCCCGATTTGTTCGATTCGTCGAAGACGACGGTACCGTAATCTACTACGCGACCTACACAGCGTTCAATGGCCGGGTCGTTTTACCTCAGTTGATCGAGACCACGGACTTTCTTAACTTTCGCGTCCTGACCCTTAACGGCGACGCAGTCGGAAATAAAGGCATGGCGCTCTTTCCCCGACGCATAAACGGGCACTACGCCACGCTTTCGCGACAGGACGATGAGAATCTTTTCCTCACCTTCTCCGACAACCCGCATTTTTGGAGCGATCCAAAGCTACTGCAAGATCCTCGTCAGCCCTGGGAGTTCGTAAAGCTAGGCAACTGTGGTTCGCCAATTGAAACCGAAGCTGGCTGGTTGGTCCTCACTCACGGCGTAGGTCCGATGCGGAAGTATTGCATCGGAGCTACTTTGCTGGAGTTGCACAATCCTGCGAAAATTATCGGACGACTCAAAGAGCCACTCCTAACGCCGGAAGGCGATCAAAGGGAAGGCTACGTGCCAAATGTGGTCTATTCCTGTGGCTCTCTTGTCCACAACGGCCAGTTAATCCTGCCTTATGGCATTAGCGATACTGCCTCCAGCGTTGTCAGAATTGACTTAAACGAGCTTTTGGCCGCCCTCGTTTGAAGCGTTTTGGCGAGAAATTGCCCGGGTAACTATTGCAGGTAGCTCTTATCGACAGAGATAGGAATCGGGGGCGCGGCACTACCTTCGAGTACTTTAACACCCAACTCGTTTATCTTAGCAGATCCGGATAACAGGCCCATCCCGCTCCGATCTTCAACCGGAGTAAAATCGATGAGGCGATACTCTGAAAGCTGGGCCAGCGCGCGCAGCCAGTCACGCCGGTCTATACCTGATGGTGGGACGGCTGACTCTTCAGTGTGACCGAACGAAATGGGAGCTTCGCTTCGGCGTTCGTACAGAAGCTGGAGCAGGCATCCTCGAACGACAGAATCCTTCATTGAAGCTTACCAATATGCGCTGCCTTCGGCATTCTCGCCAACTGATTTCGGCCAGAATTAACTCACGAAAAAGACGCCAGTTCGTTAGGCGTAATTGTTCGCAATAGCCGAAAGACCTGGAGGGCGCTCCCAAGACTCCCGGTTTGCCAACCTGCAATTCCCCTATTGAAGCGGCCGGCCGAGAACAACGTCTTCCTTTTTCCAGGAATGAACGTCGCCACAGTGTGCGCAGGTGAATTTTTGCTTTTTCACCTTCGCAGTGGGCCAGCTCTTTTCATCGATGGTCTGGCCGGTATCGGTAAGGCGTGACGTAGCAGGACAGCGCACGAGCAAACTTTTGATGTTCGCAGATGCCCGCGCTTTGGGCCGCGGCGGGTCGAATAAGAATCGTGATGGCATGGTTGTGGGTCAGAGCCGGTAAACGATCCGTGCTTTGGCGGTGTCGTAGGGCGACATCTGCATCTTCACTCGGTCGCCGATGGTTAAACGAATGAATCGTTTGCGCATCTTCCCCGAGATGTGCGCCAGAACGGAATGCTGATTCGCCAGCGCAACCCGGAACATTGTCCCGGGCAGCACAGTCAAGATCGTGCCTTCCACTTCGATCGCTTTCTCAGAACTTTTGATCATCGAGATTCTGACAACGCTGCGATAACGTTCGGAACCGGCTGTGCAATTGGAGCTATCGGCGATTGCCGGCAAACGAGCGGTTTCCGCCGCCAGGAGGGCGATCTTCACGCGGACGTGCTTCGCTCACTCTGAGCGCGCGGCCATTCAGTTCGTGGCCATTGGCAGCGCCCATCGCGGCTTTGGCTTGGGTATCGTCGTTCATGGTAACAAAGGCGAACCCACGCGATTTGCCGGTCATGCGGTCCATCATCAGATGGACTTCGTTGACGGCTCCGTGTTTTTCGAACAGATCCTGAAGATCGTTCTCGGTGGTCTCAAAGGAGAGATTACCTACGTAAAGTTTCATTCGGTTTTAAATTTGGAAAAACTACCGAGCTACAGAGCCGTTCCCGTGAATCGGGTTTCAAACCACCAATGAGCGACGCTCACCTGACGATCTACCGTGCCGTGAAGTAAACAGCGTAATCCAATAAGCGCCTAGCATCGCCCGGTTCTGCCCCAAGCGCAAATCGCGTCATTTATGCCTCGCCAGGATCAACAGGCCGCGTTCGGCCTGCCACCAATAACCAAAAGCGAACCCGAGTTCGGGCGGCGGCGGGTTCCGATGATAGACTTCGGCCAGAGCGGTCTGATCGTACTTTCCGAATTTTTCCCCGTGCGGAATGAAGCGTCCGTAAAAGTCGAGTTGCCAGTTTTTTCCAAACGCCCGCAACGGAATTCCTGAATCGTCCTGCACGATGCAGCTGCTGTGACCGAGCAGGAAATCCCGAACGCCTGAAAAACCTTCACCGTGCATCAAATACGACGCGGCTTTGATCAGACTCACGCCCGGCCCGCGCGCGGCGCACCAACGAAGAAACGCGCTGTTGCCGCCGGAAAGATCGGTTTTGAAGTAATACAGCGTTTGGGTTCGGCCATTGTGACTGAAAGTAATCTTAACCCCATCGGCCGGGCTGTGGACGAACGTCGTGTCGAGAATCGTGCAATCGAGCCGCGCCAGGAACACGTATAAAATCGGAACCGTTCCAGTGAGAGTGCTTCGGCCGAGCGACGCTTTCATTTCCTCGGTCACGAAATAATGCGTGACCAGCAGCGTAGTCATCGAATTGCGCAACGCTCCCAGGTTTGCATTCAAAGTGTCAGCATTCATTCGGGACACATCCGGCACCTGGCCAACCGGTTCGAGCCCGGCCAAAATGTAGGTGCTGGCATTCGGAAAAAACGCGTGAGCGTAAAGAAAATCCGGTCCGCCGAACATGTAATACATCGTGCCGCCGTAGTGATAGCACTCCGGAGCGTGCGAACCCATCCAGGTGGCGATCGGACCCAGCTGGAAATATTCCTTCGTCTGCCAGGCTTTATCCATTGCGGCAGCATGACCTTTCCACCGCGCGTCTTGAGTCAACGCCGCGAGAGAACCGTTTACCGGCAAGCCGGCAAGCAAACGCGCGGTATCGTCCAGGC
The DNA here is from genome assembly GCA_963800015.1 of uncultured Verrucomicrobiae bacterium. GTDB lineage: Bacteria > Verrucomicrobiota > Verrucomicrobiia > Chthoniobacterales > UBA10450 > AV40. Next base: position 476,816 of record CAWCZE010000002.1, read on the forward strand.
TGGCGCCCTGTCCGAAAACGGATCCACCAAGCGTCGCCAAGATCCACGCTATTACCAACACTTGAAGAGCCCGGAGGGATTTCATCGGGGTGCTTTTGCCAGATCGCAGGGCGCCGTGCAAGGCGTTATCCCCAATTCCGTTAAAATGACCGACAACGCGCCGCGAAGGCGATAACACGGAGGTCGTACGTCAAATCACCGAGATCGGACTGGCCGATCCCGGTGATTATCAGATTCGTTGCCTAACGAATTAAAACTTAAACATCAGACCGAAGCTGAAATTGTGCTCACGGAGTTCAGCGCGGCTGTGGGTCGAGAAAGTGGTGAACGGAAAAGTGCCAGGTTCATCAAAACTGACCGATCCCAAATCGACGAATTCATATTGGCCGCGGATGCTCCAGTGTGCGGACAAGGCGTATTGCAACCCGCCACCGACGTACCAGCCAAAGTTGTCATTCGATTCTTCGCCTGCCGAGTTGTAGAAACCCGCTCCGGACGTGTTCACGTTGTGCAATCTCGTCTCGTAATCGACGTTCCCTAAGGCGCCACCACCGGTTACATACGGCAACCAATTTCCGATCGCGTAACCGACACGACCTCCGAATGTGGCGAGGTAGTTGGTGCGGAACGCTTGTTGAATGCTCTTGTCGCTGGCCAACGGCATGACAAACGTGCCGGAATCGAAGGAATCGCGCGCCCACAAGTAGCCGCCATCGCCTTCAATGCCGAACACCCAGCAACCCATTTGGAAGTTGTATCCGATCATTCCACCGGCTTCGCCACCATCAGTGTCGAGGTCGTCGGCCGTGTGAGCTTTAATCGTTCGGGCATTGTCCAAGCCAATTAGCCACGCGTCAGTCCCCTCGAAAGTGGTGTCGACGACAGCTTTTTTATAACCGCCGAACGCGCCGAAATAAAAGCCAGTCCAGTTGAAGCATTCTGGCGCTGGCGCAGGCGCGACCTGTTTCATTTCTTTTCCGCTCGGCAACGGCTCAGGGCCGCCGAACGCCGTCAAGGCGAGCGCGAACGAGGCGCACGCCGAAATAGTTAGGCAAGATAGCTGTTTCATGGCGCTTCTTTTCCCGAAAAAAACCGCCCGGGTCAAGCGAATTTGTTCGGGCTCGCCCGTAAGACGCCATTTATGCCATGGCAAAGCGTTTTCTGGTATTTCTAAAAGCCGCTAAAACTTATAGTTCAGCGCCGCGCGAACAATGTTTCCTTCCGTCCCAGGGACGTCGAACCGGAACGGAACACCGCTGTGCACCTCAGCCCCCTCGACACTGTGCTCGTCCAGTTGATAACGCAGATATTCGCCCCGAATCGTCCAGTGACACCCAATCATGTATTCGATTCCGCCGCCGCCGGTCCAACCTGATCTAAAGTCTGTTCCGCCGGCATCAATCAAGCCCCCGCCGCACGGGAAAATATCGCAATCGTCGACCACGCGGGTCTCTTGATTGACTCCAATCCACCCACCGGTGCCGTAAAAAAGAAAATGGCCACAGGCAAAGCCCAGTCGTCCCCGCACCGTCGTGTAAAAATCGCTGCTGCTTTTGCCGACGGTGTCGGCTCCGAAAAAGTTCGTTTCAGTCCCACGGCCTTCCAGGTTCATGAAACCACCATCACCCTCGATACCGAGGACGAGCCAGTTCCACTGAAAGTTGTAGCCGATCTGACCGCCCGCAACCACGCCCGATTCATCATAACCCCATGGTTTATCAAACCCGAAAGGACCAAATCCGACGTTGTAATCGTGGTCGACATCTTCGGCGTGACCCCATTGTCCGCCGACGTTGAGGCCGATGTAAAAACCGCTCCAGTTGCATTCCGGTGCAGGCGCCGGCGCAACCTGCTTCATATCTTTGCCGCTCGGCAGCGAGGCGGGGCCACCGAACGCGGTCAGCGAAAGCGCGGTGGATGCGCAGGCGGCGATGAAGAGAGTCACTAGCTGTTTCATGGGTTGTCTTGTCGCCAAAAATACCTGCACGGTCAAGCCGATTTCCCGAAGGCGACGGATTGGGTACAAAAAGAAACCCTTCACCGAAGTGAAGGGTTTCCTCGTTTAATTTTGCCTAACAACTAAAACTTATAGCTCAATGCGCCGCGAACAATATTTCCTTCGGCGTTGAAGTTGTAGTGAACAAAGAAACCGAGGTTTTGCGGAACTCCGGCAATAAATTCCGACCCGGTTCGGCTTTCGTCGCCGAGATCATAATGGAGATACTCAGCCCGAACGGTCCAGTGATGGGAGATGGCGTATCAATTCCGCCGCCCGCCGTCCAACCTGTTGAGGTTTCGGTGAAATTTACAGGATAGGAAGAGCCATGGAAAAACGTGGTGCCAAAATTCGTCTGAGCAGAGTAATCGACGTTACCGTAGGCGAGACCGCCAGTTCCGTAGATTAGCAATCGGCACATCGGAGCGAAACCGATCCGTCCGCGGACCGTGCCCAGCCATTGAATCCGTTCATGGGACTCGAGGAATCTATCCGGATTGGTTGGGACGCCGCTGAAGCCGTCGAAGCCTGTTTTCGAGTCGTTGCCCTCAATGTCGGTGCCTTGAAAGTCGGTCTCGATGCCGAGGACCAACCATTTATTCCACTGCCAGTTGAAACCAATCTGGCCGCCGCCAATAAGCCCGCTCGGGTCCGGATTCAGCGTAGTCGGATTCAAGAAAACGAACGCCGCCGCGTCCGGTAATGGCTCGAAGTCGGTATCGGCATCGCCCCAACCGTATCCGACGTTGCCGCCGATGTAGAAGCCGGTCCAGGTGAAATCGCATTCCGGCGCCGGCGCCGGTGCGACTTGTTTCATGTCTTTGCCGCTCGGCATAGGCTCAGGGCCTCCGAGCGCAGTGAAGGCAAGCGCGATTGAAGCGCAAGCCGCGAATGTTAGGCAGGTTAGCTGTTTCATGACGGGGTTTTCGCCGAAATACCTGAGGTCGTCAAGGCGTTTTCGCAGGGCGCGAACGGAAAATCCGTACAAAAAGAAACCCTTCACCCGAAAGTGAAGGGTTTCGCGTTGAATTGCCTAACGATTTAGAACTTGAAGTTCAAACCACCGCGAACAATGTCGCCTGAAGTGTCGAAATTGTAGCGGACGGCGAACGGAGGTCCTTGCGGAACACCGGCAATAAACTCATTTCCGGTCCGGCTTTCGTCGCCGAGATCATAGTGGAGATACTCGGCCCGAACGGTCCAGTGATTAGAAATCGCGTATTCTAATCCGCCACCCGCAGTCCAACCTGTTTTGGTTTCGGTAAAATTAACAGGATATGAGGCGCCATGGAAAAACGTGGTGCCAAAATTCGTTTGAGCAGAGTAATCGACGTTACCGTAGGCGAAACCGCCGGTTCCGTAGATGAGCAACCGGCACGTCGGAGCGAAACCGATCCGTCCGCGAACCGTGCCCAGCCATTGAACCCGTTCATGAGCCTCGAGGAATGTGTCCGTGTTCGTGGGTGGCGCGGTGAAGCCGGTGAAGCCGTCTACCCTGTCGTTGCCTTCGATATCCGAGCCTTGAAAGTCAGTTTCGACACCGAGGACGAGCCATTTCCATTGATAATTGTAACCAAGCTGGCCGCCACCGATGAATCCATCCGGATCCGGACGAAGCGTCGTCGGCGCAAGGTTTGCGAACGTTGTCGCATCGGGAAGCGGATCGAAATCGGTATCCGCATGCCCCCACCCGTACCCGGCGTTGCCGCCTAGATAAAAGCCTGTCCATGTGAAATCACATGTCGGAGCCATCGGCGCGACCTGCTTCATTTCTTTCCCACTGTACATTTGCGTGCCCGCAAAGGCTGTTGCACCAAGCGTCGCAACCGCAAAAGACACCCCTATTAAGCGAAGTAGCTGTTTCATGACGGCTAGGTCGAGCAAGATCGACGCCACATCAATCGGAGTTCCGCCGTTTTTCGGATCGGGTTTTTCCTTAGATCACGAGGAGCCCGCTGGGTACGCGCGGAAAGTCGGACGCTACCGCTCAAATTCCCCGTTGCCCTCATCCAGATAAGTCGTATCTCCGACCTGCGAAATCGTTAGGTGTTGGCGCCACGTTCCATTTGGGAATTTTCTAATCGCGTTCACGTTGCGAGCTTCAGACTTCGGAGTGGGGCCACTTCGAATTGCTTCGGAAATAATGCGGCCGTCCATTTTTACCGGCGGGTTAATTCCGAGGATCGACAGAATCGTCGGGGCCAGGTCGACGTTACCGGTCGGCAGCTCACTCGTTAGGCCGGATTTAAAATCGGGCCCGGCGGCGATCAACGTGTTGTGCATGTCGAAACGACTCAGCGTTGCGTGCGTCCCCTTTCCTGCCGCACGTTGCCAATCGGCATCGATCATTCCCGGTACGCCGAACTGATTTTTGTTTTCGTTCCAGCGAAACGCCATCTCCACATCCGGCGCGTGATCGCTGTCGACCTTCGCTGTTTCCAACGCAAACGTTCCTTCCATTGGATCACGCGTTAAAATCACACCTCCGAAATCCGTTTGCTGCAAGAACTCGACAAGTCGGCGCGTGACTTCTTTGTCGTGAGCGATCACATAAAACAACACAGTGCCACCGTTCCCAACCAACATGACTTGTCCCGGTTTGGGTTCGCTCGCGAACTCTGTCACTGCGTCAAATCCGGCATCACGCAAAATCTTCGGCAAATCAATCGAGCGCGCGATCGTCGAGAATCCGTGATCGGAAACGACGAAGACGTTCGTTGTTAATCTCGCATTGTGTTTGTCCAACGCTGCCAGAACTCGGCCGAGATTTTGATCACTGGACTTAATTGCTGCCAATGCCGGTGGCGCGCCGGGCGCAGTTTTGTGCTCGGTATCGTCCGGTTCGCTTAACCAAAGCAGCGAATACTTCGGGATTCCGTCCTTCCAAAGCAGCTCAGTCAACGCTTTCGTGGTCCATCCATCGCGCGCGGCTGCCTGCGTCGCTGGCGGGAACGGCCCGATCACTTTTAGAATTGAATTGGTGATTTCATTCGGTGCGAACGATCCGCCAGCAAAAATATCTTGTCCCAAACGTGAATCGTTATGCCGATCGAATAAGAGGCCGACGGTTTTTGCGCTGGCAATTGCGGTCCGCTCTCCTTGTTGGTGAAGCAATTCGGCGATCGTCGATGTCTTAATATACTTTCCTCCGGACAGTCTGTCGCCAGCTTGAGCGGTCCCGACATTTTCCACATCGATCGATTTGCTTTCATCGATCCCTGGCAAGTAATCGTGATTAGCTATGATGCCGCTATGACTGGGATAATCGCCGGTGTTGATCGCGGTGCCGTTTACGATTGTTGCGCTCGGATAAACCGAATGGTGATTTCGAAAAATCACGCCGCTCTGCGCGAGCTTCCACAGCACGGGCGTATTTTGCTGACTGACAAAATCGGGACGCATTCCGTCCCAGACCACCACGACGACGTGTTTGTCGGGCGCGGCCACGACAAATACGGGGACCAGCAAGATCGCAAGGCTCAGTCCAAAAACTTGTCTCATTCGATAAACCAACACTCGATCGTAATTGGCATTTGCGATGGATGCGATTGAACTTTCGTTACAACTGCGTGTCTCACCGACAATGAAAACTCTGGTCCTGTTCTTTCTCCTCTCGCTGCTCGTCAGCGTCGCAGGTGCGGAGCCCTTGTTGCCGACTGCTGAGGGGACGACCTGGAAATACGAACTAGTTCAGGAAAAAATTAGCAGCAGTCTGGATTTGGACGCACCTAACGAGCTGGAACAAATCCCTGTGACCTATCGCCTGGGTCCAATTCAGAAGGTCGACAACCAGGAATTGCGAAGACTCGAAATCTACCGCGGCGATTCGCTCGATAGCGTGGACCTCATTGCGGTCGAAGAGCATCAAATCATTTGCCCAGCCCGGGTCGACTCAAGCGGAACAATTACGAAACTGGCGCCGCCGCAAATAATGTTGGCAACGCCGCTGACCAAGGGCACGCGTTGGACATTCGACGGCACCATTGGCGGGAAAAAAGTCACCCAGCAATACGAAATTGCCGACGAGGAAGAAATCGAAGTGCCGGCCGGCAAATTTCACGCCTGGCGAATTCATTGCGAACAAACAACGCCCGCCCCGGCGACGATCGACCGATGGTTTGTCGCCGGGACCGGCTTCGTAAAAGTAGCAACGGTGATCAAAGGAGAATCCGGCGTTGCCGCGCAACGAACCTGGCTGAATTTGAAAGAGCTGCCAAAGATCGTTGTGGCAACAACTGCGACTTCCGAAACGGACAAAATTTCGGGAGGCGTTTCGAGCCGAACCAAAGGGCCAATTTCAAACCGAGTTCAAAGAGGACATTCCGACAATCTATGCCCGCTGGCACGGACGCGGATTGCGCCCGAACGCGGGGATCCGCGCGGTTTTTATCGCCGAGGACGTGCCGGATATCGCGCCGAATTCTCAGATCGATGAAATGGAAACGACTGCGGCCGCTGTCGACGCCGGAGGCTCGTTTACGCTGTCGCGACCCCCAGACGGCTGGACCCCGGGCACTTACCGGGTCGAATTTTATTTAGATGACGCGCTGGCGGAGACCGTGAAGTTTAAGATCGTCAAATAACAGCAAGCCGCACCGGATCGTTGGAATTTGTTGAATCCAAAAACCGCTTTCGTTTCATCTCATCTGAGAACTACATAATAATGAAAAGCCTTCGAATCGTAATCTTGCCGGCCGTGTTCGCCCTCGCCGCCTGCCACATCGGCGGTATCGTCGGCAACGGCCACGTTGTCACCGACACACGACCGGTCTCCGATTTCTCCGAAATTGAAGCGGACGGCGGGTTCCGGATCGAGTGGCGGAACGGGCCTCCTTCACTCAGCATCACCACGGACGAAAATCTTCTTCAATACATCACCAACGAGAATGACGACCACAAGCTTCGCCTGCATTCGCGAGGCAATCTTTGGCCGTCCCATCATATTAATGTAGTGATTTCTAGCACGACGCGCGTTGGGGCGAGGCTGACCGGCGCGGCCGAGCTGACCGCGAATCAACTTTCCGGACCGAATTTCGCCATTGAGTCCACCGGCGCCGCAAGGGTCCACCTCGACGGCAAAGTCGACGATCTTATCACCGACATGACCGGCGCGAGCAGGCTCGAAGCGAGCTCGCTCCAAACCAAAACAGCCGAAATCTCTTCAACCGGTGCGTCAAAAGCCGAAGTTGCCGTAAGCGACTCGTTGAAGGTTTCGATCACCGGCGCCGGAAAAGTCACTTACTCGGGAAATCCGCCGACGGTGGAGAAACACGTCAGCGGCGCAGGATCGATTCGTCACAAAGATTAGACTTACGTCACCCTCGGACACGGTGGATCGGCCGCTCCGCGTGCGATGCTAAATAACTGCGGCTCGACGGAGTCTCGCCCTACCAACGCTCATTGAAGAGAACGCGCGAATTTGTCGAGTCGCTCGATGGTTTCGACAATGTCCTGCTCAGTCGTGCGCGGATTGATCGTGCACAATCTCAGTGACACCACGTTGCGCACTGTCGTCGAGGTAAGCAGAGCGTAACCGTCACGCATCATCGCATCCACGAGTTGGGTTTGGAGCTCGTCGTTGTCGCCAAACCGGAAACAAACCGTCGCCATCTGGGCCGGCGAAAGAATCTCCCAGCCTTTCCGCGCCCGCAGTTCCCGCTCTGCGATTTCAGCCAATTCGAATCCGCGAGTGATGGCGTCGCGGAATGCCGACAGACCAAACGCTTGCAACGAAAGCCACACTTTCAGCGCGCGAAAACTTCGGGTGAGCTGAACTCCGTGGTCGCCGGGATTAAATTCATCCGGATTGCGATGCACATCGCGCAAGTAATCCGGCTTGATTTGAAACGCCGATCGCAAATGCGCGACGTCTCGCACCAAAACGCAGCCACACTCGAACGATTGAAACAGCCATTTATGCGGGTCGAGTGAGATGGAATCGGCGCGTTCGATTCCGCGCAACAGCGCGCGCCCGCGCTCGGATAAAATGGCCGCCGCGCCGAAAGCTCCGTCGATGTGAAGCCACATTTTTTCCGTGCCCGCGACATCGGACAATTCGCCTAACGGATCGATCGCGCCGGTATTTGTCGTTCCGGCGTTGGCAACAATACAAAACGGCCGCAAACCTTTGGCGCGGTCCTCGGCAATGGCCGCACGGACAGTTTGGATCGGCAATCGAAAACTATCGTCCGTAGGAAGCTTCCGCATTTGTTCCCGCGAAAAACCGATGACATGAAGCGCGCGTTGAACTGATGAATGGGTTTGATCGGAAAAGTAAACCGTCGCGCCATCGATCCGGTCCTGAAGTAAAGCATTTCGAGCAGCCGTCAGTCCGGTCAGGTTCGCCATCGAACCGCCGCTGACAAAAAGGCCGCCGGCGGTGTCGGGCAATCCGCAGGCTCGTCCAAGCCAGCGGACGACTCCGAGCTCGATCGCGGCTGCGGCCGAGCCACCGAACCAGGTTCCGTTGAAAATATTGAATCCCGCGGACAGCGCGTCGGCCATGGTGCTGACGAAGTTGTTTGGTCCCGGCACAAACGCGAAGAAACGCGGATGATCGACGTGCAGATTATTTGGAAAAACATCGCGTTCGAGTTGGGCCAGCAAGTTGTTCAAGTCGCGGCCGGTCTCCGGAGGATCGCCCGCAAACAATGGAACGAGTTTTGCCGGATCTTCTTTCGTGCCGACTCGTTCCCGATCGATATTCGCAAAATGATCCACCAAAAGATCGACCACGCGATATCCAAACCGTCGCATTTCGTCAGGGGACAGCGCGAGACGAGAGCGATCAGGCGCGGAAAGTTTTTTGTTCATTTCAAGTCAGAACTCTGAGTAATGAAGTGACCTTACAACATTGGCGAATACAATGTCGAAATGGCCGCCGACACACTTTGCTGGACTGATATTCCCGTCACCAATCTCGATCGTGCGATCAAATTTTATTCCGCGGTACTCGGACAGAAGGTCAAAAAATTGTCCGAGAGTGGAGTGAGTTATGGACTTTTGCCGCATCAGGAGCAAAACGCGTCCGGATGTCTTTGCATTCGAAGCGATAGCGGCGGACTCGACAACCGGCCGTCAGCTAATGGGCCGCTGATTTATCTCCTGGTCGAAGGGCGCTTGAAGGAAGCGGTCGAAGCAGCCCGCGCGAACGGTGGAAAAGTTTTGCGCGAGCGCCAACAGATCGGCGAACACGGCTTTCGCGCAGTCATCATCGATTCGGAAGGAAACCGGATCGCGCTGCACACTTCCTGGTAGCGGCGACTGACCTCAGTCGCCATGGCGGCTCGGTGAGCCGCCGCTACCTCAAAAACATTTTCCAAATCAAGCCGAGCAAACCGCTCGCGAGTTACGATTGGAATGATGTCGACCTTGTAACGGAACATCGCGACGAACGCGGCCGCGCAGAGAATTATCGCAAACCAATCGACGACGCCGGCGTTTGGAACGAAAACGTGAAGCGCAAACCACACCGCGAGATTCAGAATGACGCCGACTATTGCCGCGGTCACCGCCGACAGCGCATTGGTCAGCTTTTCGTTGCCGCGCAGTTGTTCGATGTGCGGTCCACCGACAAAAATCCAAAGAAAACATGGAGTGAAAGTTGCCCACGTGGTGATCATCGCTCCCAAGGTAGCGGCGATTATCGGTGGCAATCCTTCCGGGTGCTGCCAAGCGCCCATGAATCCGACAAATTGCAAAACCATGATCAACGGCCCGGGCGTTGTCTCGGCGAGACCGAGCCCGTCCATCATTTGCCCCGGTTTTAGCCAATCATAATGAAACAGCGCTTGTTGCGTGACGTAAGGAAGCACCGCGTAGGCGCCGCCAAACGTCACCACTGCTGCTTTGCTGAAAAAAAATCCTTCCTTGAACAATGTGCTGTTCCAACCGCGAACGGCGCCGGCAAGGATCGTGGGGCCGAGCCACAATCCGATGCAAACTGCCGAAACTAAAATTGCGCGCCGCAAACTCGGTTTGGTGTGCGGTGGCGATTCCTGGTCGTCGCTGATGACGGGCGAGCTGTCGTTCTTACTCTTAGTCGAGACGGTCGCGAACGAGTTCTTCCAAAAAAGTCCGCCTAGAAATCCAACAATCCCGGCTGCAAAAACGATCAGTGGAAACGGTATCTTAAAAAAATAAATGCCCACGAACGCGACCGCGGCCAGCGCCCACAGTACGAAATTCTTCAAGGATTTTCGACCAATTCGAATGACCGCCACCAGGACGATTGCGGTCACCGCCGGTTTCAGTCCATAAAAGATCGCGGCAATCCACGGCAGATTGCCGTAGGCGGCGTAGACATAACTCAAAGCCCAGAGAACGAAGATCGACGGAATGACGAAGAACGCGCCGGCCACGATGCCGCCACGGATCTTGTGCAGAAGCCAACCGACATAAATTGCCAGTTGAGTCGCCTCCGGTCCGGGGAGCAGCATGCAAAAATTCAGCGCGTGCAGAAATCGGGACTGGCTGATCCATTTTTTCTTTTCCACCAGCTCCGTCTGCATGATCGCGATCTGTCCAGTCGGCCCACCGAAAGAAATGAATCCCAGCTTCACCCAAAATCGAAATGCTTCACCGAATGAGGGCGCACGATGTCGGCCAGCCGGAGGCACTGCTGCGCCAGAGCGGTCAGGCGCCGAAAAAGCTTCATTCATAAACGGCGAAAGTCTGATTAACTCAACGCATTGTGTTTGGCATTCACGATTTCGGATTATTTCTCGCCGCCGGCATTTTGCTGAACCTCACACCGCGGCCCGGACACGCTTTACATTTTGGGCCGCAGCATCGCGGCGTCGGGCGCTATCTCGCGCAAAATTCTGAGCGTAGATTGTGTTTTCTGTTCGAACACTGATCGAAGTCGAGCAGTCAAAATTAAACATTATGAATACAGCCAAATTGATAACAATCGCGACGGTCAGCGCCGGACTTGCCTTCGGTGCTCTCGCGTATGGACATGGAGACAAGGAAAAAGAAGAGAACATCAACAGCTCTGATGTGCCGCAGGCAGTGCAACAAGCCGCGGACAAACAACTCAAAGGCGCTTCCGTAGTTCGCTGGGAGAAAGAGCGCGGCCACTATGAAGCCGTCATCAGTAAAGATGGCAAAGAATGGGGTTACACGTTCGATGCCAACGGCAAAATGCTCGGCAAACATTCCGAAGCCGCCGAACCCAACGAAAAAGGCGAGAAACACTAATATCGAGCAGTTGTGAGGTGGATCGTGCTCTCCGAGCGCGATGTTACCATTGGCGGCAAAGCCGCATTAATTTTCAGCATCGCCCGCGGAGCGGCCGATCCACCTTCGCAACCATGAAAAGAATTCTTCTCGTTTGCGCAGTTGCTTGCGCAGGCATCCATATCGGGTCGGCCGCGCTCGACACCGCAAAGATCGATCAGATCACCGGCCTGAAAGGCAAGCTCAGCGAAAAAGAAAACGTTTACAAAGTCACATGGCCGCGCACCGACGTGAAGGTGACGGTCGACGGCTGGAACATGCCACCGTTCATGGGACTCGGAACGTGGGCTGCGTTCAGCGAAACAACAAGTGGCGCGATGGTAATGGGCGACACCGTTTTGTTCGAAGACGAAGTCAGTCCCGCGATGGCCGCCGCTCTCCAGAACGGACTAAACGTAACCGCGCTCCACAACCATTTTTTCTTCGATCGTCCGAAAGTTTTCTTCATGCACATCGAAGGCGAAGGGAATGTCGATCAACTGGCAGGCGCGGTGAAAAAAATGTACGACGCTGTGAAACAGGTTCGGGCCGGCACAGCCCAACCGAAGGAATCGTTCGGCGGGACTCAGTTGCCCGACAAAAATTCAATCGATGCCCCGCCACTCGCCGAAATTTTCGGAACCCAAGGGGAAGCCAAAGATGGAATGGTGAAATTTACCTTTGGCCGGCCCGCTGAAATGCACGGAACGAAAATCGGAAACACGATGGGCGTGAACACTTGGGCTGCGTTCGCTGGAAGCGATGACAACGCGGTGGTGGATGGTGATTTCGCAGTGACCGAGGACGAATTGCAGCCCGTGCTCAAGTCGTTGGTGAAGCAGAAAATCTATATCGTCGCGATTCACCAACACATGACTCACGATGAGCCGCGGATCATGTTTTTCCATTACTGGGGCCGGGGCCCGGCGAGATCACTCGCCGACGCAATCAAAAACGCACTGGCATTGACCGCCTCCAAATAAGACATTCGCCAATGCGCTTCATTCGAAATTGGACAGTTGCCATTGCGTTAATGTTTTTGTGCAAAGTCGCGTCAGGGGCGGAGCCGTATCATTTCCTAAACGAAATCAAAATCGGCGGCGAAGGCGGCTGGGACATTTTAACATTCGATTCCGCAATCGCAGCTCGCCTTTATCTGTCGCACGCAACAAAAGTTGTCGTTGTCGATCTGGCGAATAAGAATGCGGTTGCGGGCGAACTTCGCTCACCGACACGCCCGGCGTTCACGGCTTTGTCGCTGTCCCGGAATTTCTGCGCGGGTTTTCGTCCAACGGCAAAGAAAACAAAGCGAGCGTGGTTGACCTGACGACGCTGAGAACGATTTCCAAAATCGACACCGGCGAAAGCCCCGACGCGATCGTGTACGATCCGCGTCATCGTGAGATTTACGTTTTCAATCACCGAGGAAACTCCGTCACTGTGATCGACGCCAAGAGTCCGACCGTGACGCGACCATTCAACTCGACGGAAATCCGCGAATTTGCTGTCGGTAAACGGAAATGACCATCGGATTTACTGCAATCTGGAAGACAAAAGCGAAGTCGCAGTGATCGACACTGAAAGCATCGGTCGTGGCGAATTGGCCGATAGCTCCAGGCGAAGAGGCGAGCGGAATCGCGCTGGATGCGGCGCACCACCGATTGTTCGCCGGCTGTCACAACAAGATGATGGTGATGCTTGATTCGGAATCGGGAAAAGTTCTCGCCAACGTTCCGATCGGCGCGGGCACCGATGGTTGCGCGTTTGATGACGAAACCCAACTCGCGTTCGCGTCTTGTGGCGATGGAACAACCACGATCGCAAAAGAAGAAACGCCGGACAAATTGACCGTTGTTCAGACATTGAAGACTGAACGCGGCGCCCGCACCATGGCGTTCGATCCAAAGACGCACCGGATTTATTTGCCGACCGCGCAGTTTCAACCACCGCCCTCGCCTGCACCAGGCGCAACGCCGGCCCGACCGACAATCGTCCCGAATACGCTCAAGATTTTGGTTTACGGCCAAGAAAAGTGATCAGTGACATGTGACCAGTGACCAGTTGAGCCAGGCGGTATTCTACGCGCTGGCTGTTTGTGCCATCATCAGCGAAGCGTGACGATTTAATTCGGCCGTTTGAGGAGCAAATCTGACGCTCGATAACAGAAACGCCTCTCGACAGTTAGACAGCCGTGCGATGAAATAAGCGGGCGCCGATTTCTCGGCGGTTAAACCACGCCGACATGGAATCAGAGGCAAATCCGCCCACGTCTGACCAGCACGCGCAATCCAAGTCGAACGGCGGCGCATGGCTCTCAAGTCTGGCGAATTTTTTCGGACTCAAACGCAACCTCGTCATTCTTCTCCTCGCAATTTTTGTGATCGGCGCGGGCGAAGAACTCTGGATGCGGTTCGTTCCGAAATATCCTCAAAGAACTGGCGCGACCGTCCTGGTGATTGGTCTCTACGACGCAATTCGAACGCTGCTCGGCGCGTTTACGCTTATCCGGGCGGCGTGGCGGTCGATCGTTGGGGACATCGACGCGCGTTTCTGATTTTCAATATCGTCTCAATTGCCGGTTACGCGCTCGTGCTCCTCATCCCGCACTGGGCGGCGGTGATTGCGGGCATGTTTCTTTTCCTGTCCTGGAGCTGTTTCTCATTGCCGGCGACATTTTCGCTGGTCGCGTCGGCGCTCGAGGCAAATCGCCACTCGATGGGCATCGGCGTTCAATCGGTGATCAAACGATTGCCAATCATGATCGCGCCGTTCTTCGGCGGAATGCTTATCGATCGGTTTGGCGTCATCGGCGGCGTCCGAATTGCGCTGATTATTTCGATCGTTCTTTCGGGCGCTGACGATTCTTTTGCAGCGCGAACTTCGCGACCAACCGAAAGACGCGAAGTCGCGGCGGACGAGCGCTGGAGTTTTTGGAAAAGTTTGAGCGAATTCAACAGTCCGATGCGGCGATTGCTTCTGAGCGACATCCTCATTCGATTTTGCGAACGAATCCCTTACGCGTGGGTAGTTATCTTTGCCATGGATTGGATCGGCGTGAGCGGCAAGGAAGTTGGAGTTCTCACGGCCGTGGAAATGCTGGCGGCGATTCTGTGCATCATTCCCGCAGCGCATTATGCCGATCGCTACGGCCGCGAACCGTTTGTGATCGTGACATTCATCATGTTCACGCTGTTCCCGGTAAGTTTGCTGGTCGCTCGCGCGCATCCGGCTTACAGCTTCGGTCTCCTCGTCGTCGCGTTCGCGATTCGCGGCCTGAAGGAATTCGGCGACACATCACGCAAAGCACTGATTATCGGCTATTGCGATCCGATTCGGTGCGGCCAAATGGTGGGCGCGTACTATTTAGTACGGGACGTGATTGTCAGCATCGGCGCGATCATTGGCGCGTATTTGTGGGCACTCGGCGCCGAACTAAATTTTCTTGCTCGCTACCGCATTCGGAATCGGCGGCACAATCTTTTACATCAAAACGATTCGCGACCAGCGCCAGGACGAATTGGAAGACATGAAAGAAGAAATCTCGCGTCGGCGCTATGAGCAGAAATAACTTCTGCCCCAGGCTTAACGGGAGACCTATTCAGCCTGAAGTTTTTTTGCTGAAAGCTGTCGGCACGTCGCTTGGATCGGCCAAATATTCCCAGCGCTGGAGCGAGATCGGAACGTTGCCGTTTTTCCAAACGAAATCGTGAAATGCGCGAAGGCTGAATTGTTCGCCTTGTTTGATTCGCGCTTCGGCCAGGAATTTCACGATCTGAAGTTTGCCGATTTGGTAATCGATCGCTTGTCCGGGACCGGTGGCGAATGAAGTTGCTTCCTGTCGCGCGGTCTGCTCGTCCATCGGAACTTTTTCCTGCAAATATTTTGCCGCCTGTTCGAGCGTGAACTTGCCGAGCGCCAGATTCGACGTCGACTTCAACCCGCAGCGCGCGCAGCCGCATGAAATTGTAAATGATCTCGCGGGTGTGAGGACTGTCATCGAACAAGCCCGCCTGCAACATCATCTCCTCGGAATAAAACCCGAGGCCTTCGTTCGGGCCGGAATCATAATAATGCCGGCGAATCGGGTCCTCGTGTTTCCAGGAAAGACAAAGTTGAAAATAATGGCCAGGGATTCCTTCGTGGACGCAGATTGGCCGGGCATCCATCGCAGTTGCCCGCCAGAAATAGCCGAGTTTGTCCGACGGTTCGGGCACGTAGCGGATGCAATTCTCGTTCAGACGCGATGGCGAAGTGAAATCGTCGGTCTCGCTAAAGCCGAGTGCTTGCAGATAATCCGGTGTCGCGCGCAACGTCCAATGCTGGACCCAGTCCGGAACGCTCACGATCCCGTGGTCTTCGAGAAATTTTCGAACCTGAAGTTCTTTTGCGGCAGCGTCCTTGACCCAACTATCGATGTTGTCCGCCATTTTCAACGGCGGCACATCCTGGTTGCGGTTCTTTTCGTAAACCTCGAACGCAACTGCCCGGGCCCATTCCTGCCGGCCCATGGCCAGAAGTTCCTCGGGCGAATACGGCATCAATGCCACGTTGCGCAGAAACCAAATGTAATTATCGCGACCGAGCGCCGTCTGTTGCGGCAGCGACGGCAACTTTTTCTGAAGATCGGCTCGGAATTTTTCGAGCGCGTCGGCGGCACGATCGACCGCGCCGTTCAGTTCGGATTCGTTCAAGGTGGTCGACGGTCGCAACGCTGCGCCATTTTATGAAGACGATCGCGAATTCCATCCAAGATCCTGGATCGTCACGGTTGCGAATGGCGCCGGCGGGTTTTCCAAATTCGCCGTCCCCTGCTCCAAAATCGACGGAATGTTTTGAATTCGAGTCAGAATTTCGCGGCTCCGGGTTTCGTCGTAAGGCGCGGGAACCGTCAGCGCCTCGGTAAGCGCGGTTAGAGTTTGGGCGATGTAAAATGTGGGATCGCGTTTCCAACCAGGATTGATATCGAGCTCCCACCGAACCCGCGACAATGCGGAGCCGATCAAACGGTAATCGACCTGAACCGGAATCGGCGCGGCCTTTGGTATCGATTTTTTTCCAGCGTGATTCGAATTCGCCGAGATCCTTGCGCCGCTTTTCAATCGCACCGCGCGACCAGTCCCGAATTCCGCCCGGCCGCTCCATACGCGGAACGTCATCGCCATTGAACGGCGCGTATTTTGCCCGCCAGCACCAGAAATCTTTTGCCAGTTTGTCGAGCGCATCGTCGGATTGCGCCGACAGCGTTGACGTAATCGTGATCAGCAAGCAAAGCGTCGCGAACTTTCTCATCGTGAATTTCCTAATCTGGGTTTTGCCGGATTGCGATCACCGCCGGCGTCCGCTCCTGCCGGTACATTGTCGCGCCGTAACAAATCGCCGCGGCGTTTGGACGCGCGTAACGAACTTTCTGGAACTGCGCGTCCCAGCGTTCGATGTAGGAACAATTCGCCGTCTTCTCTGTTCCGGAATGGAAATGTAACGGTTTTCCGTCAGGGTCAGGAATGCTCCTTCGCCGGGCAGCGGGATCGGCGCCGCCCAATTTGGCGACAAGCCGGACAAAGCGCGGCCCATTCAGATCGAGTGCGAACGAAGTGTCGCCGTCGGTACTATTCAGATGCAATCCAAAGAACGCGACGCGCAACAATCCATCGAGCAGGAAGTGCCGGTCAGGATTCCGACGGCCATGCAAGATTTCGTAGACGCCGTAGAAGCCGGGCAAGGTTCCGAAATCGGCTTGAATGCCGGTCTTCAAATAACGGATGACATAGTGTTTGCCGTGCTTCTCACCGTTGACCTGATCGTCGGGATCGCTCGGGTCCTCGCGCAAAATCAATTCCACTGAACCGTCTGGAGCTTTATAGGTTTTGCGTTCGCCGCATCATCGCCGTTCGGAGTCGGCGATTCTGAAGACGGTGCGACTTCGCGATTTGTGAAGTAAGGCGAGTTTTGGTTTGCTCGTACCAATCCGGCGCGGCGTCGAGCTTTTTCGACTCGGTGCCGAGAGGCTGCACGCTCCAAAACTCGAGCGGACTGTTATTTGACTTCTCGCGGGTGAAAACAATCGTCGCGCCGTCCGGAGCAAATATTGGATCAACATCCTGACCGGCAGGGTCGTTGGTCAGTTGCCGCAAAAATTTGCCGTCGTCTCGATAAAGATAAAGATGGGAATGACTGACGCCTTCGGCCTGCAGATAACGAATGGCGACTGCGATTTCGGACGCAGCATGCGAGTCAATCGCTAGGAGCAGGCACGATGTCGCCGCAAGAGTTACAACTCGCGACCAGAAGCTCATCAGCGCAACGGCAGTGCAATCGAGCTTGGATGTTCGGCGTCGTGATAAACCTGAACGTGACAGGTGTGAGCGTCTTTCGCTGTCTCATCGGCCACGACTCCGCCGGAACAATAATTTTTCTGCCAAAAGATTGAATTCACCGCTGTCACCACGAGGCGGAGCCGGCTGCCTTTCATCATTTTTCGGGCAACGAAAAGGCCGGGATTGAAATCGCACTTAACAATTTCACCCGGCTTTACCAGTTTCGCTTCGCGAAGTGAATCGCGATAACGCAGTCGTCGCAGATCGCTCCACAGCCCAATGCTCGTTCCGTCCGGTTGGATTTCGTAGAGGTCCGCTTCGAGGTCGACGTCCGGCGTGTCGATCGAGACCCAAAGCGTTACCGTCGGGCAGCCGACAAACGGCGTTTCCTGCGGCAACGCGTTAGTGTGATACACCAGGCCATCGTTGCCGATGCTCAGCGGAAGTTTCTGATCGAGTCCGGCGGTCTTATCGTTCGGCTCAGCGCCTTCGATTTCCTCGCCGCGTTTCGTGTCGAGCGGATCGTAAACGAATTTACCCGGTGGAATCATTCCTCCGCCCTCTTTCGGGCGAGTCTCATGAAGCAATCCGGATTGGAGTATGCCGTTGCCTCGATTCGGTCCGGTTTCGAGATAAAACGTCTTCGGGTTCGCGATCAGATTAGCGTAGCTGTCGGTGTATTTCCATTCGCCGTTCGCGCCTGAGTTTCCCGATGCGATCAAATAATAGGCGACCTGATTCTTCAAAAATGCCGGCTTCGTGCCGCTCTTCATCGTCCAGTCGTACCATTGGCGATGCAGATCGTTCAGATCCACGATCGCGTCTTTGCCGAACTTTACTCCTCCGACTTCGTCGGTCGGCGTTCGGGTGCCGGCGTGATCCCACGGTCCGATGATCAGAAAATGTTTGGCTCGAATTTCAGCTGACGCGTTCGCCATGTGGTCCCGGTAAAATGTCATCGCGCCAAGTTCGTCGCCGTCGTACTGGCCAGTGATCGTCAAAATCGGCAGCGTAAGTTTTTTGAACTGATCAATCGTTGGAGCCATCGCGTCGTAGTAAGCGTCGGCAGTCGGATGTTTCAGAATTCGCTGAAAACTCACCGACGGATTGCCGACGAACGAATCGAGCGTCTTGAATGCGAGATGTTTCTTGTAGAAATCGAGAAACTTCGTCCGCCAGAATTTTGAATCGCCGAAACAAGTTGACCTGTCCGGCTTTGCCGCTGGTGAACGTGAACCACTGCATGTCGTACATCTCACCGATGTTATCGAGCGATGGATAATCGAGCGGCGGATGCGCCGCCGCGGCCGGAACAATGGTGGACAAGTGCGGCGGCATTTCTTTCGCGGTCGCCCATTGATCGAACCCCGCATAGGAGCCGCCCCACATCGCAACTTTCCCGTCGCAAAACGGCTGCTGAGCCAGCCATTCCACCACGTCGTGTCCATCGTGCGGTTCCTGGGCGAACGGCTCGAAATCGCCGCCGGAATTTCCGCGACCGCGAACATCAACCAGCGCAAACACGTAACCGTGCGATGCGAAATACGCAGCTCTCGGATGATAGCTGTCCGAGATGTACGGAGTGAGAGTAAAGATCACCGGCGTTTTCGGCTGCGAACCATCCGGCGTTTTCGGGAAATAAAGTGTCGCGTTCAGCTCGACTTTGTCCCGCATCGGAATCTTCACGCCCCACTTAATGTCGTAATCGGTTGCGGGCGACGGGGTCGGGCTCGCTTCCGTTTTCGGCTCGGGCGAGGACCTTTGGAAGGGTTTGTTTGGGCGATTGCCGTTCCGAAGACCGACATGAATGCAAAGACTGCGAAGGCCAACAGGCGAAGCGTCATGCAGTAAATTGAAACGGAATTAAGAATCGGAAACAACGACCAAATACCGGTCGCGGGTTGGATCGTGACTCTGGGGAGCGCAGGCGGCTCGCCGAAACATCCATGGCGGCTCGGTGAGCCGCCGCTACCTACTTATCGTCCGCCGAAGTTCGCGATGGCGAGCCGCCATCGCCAGCAGGCCGGCGGCCTGCGCTTCCCAGAGTCTTGCGTTCATGCGAGGAAATTTTTATACCGTGGATATGAACTTTCCTGCTTTCGCTCGCATTTCGTCGTTCCTTTTTGCTTTTGGCGCGCTGGCAATTGCCGCGCCGACTCCTGACAAAACGATTGTCCTCAAAGCCGCGCGGCTGTTCGACGGCAAATCGAAAGCGCTCGTGCAAAATGGCGTCGTCATTATTCAGGGAAACAAAATTGTTGATGCCGGCAGCAATCTATCGGCGCCGGCGGATGCTCAGGTGATCGACCTCGGCGATGCAACGCTGTCGCCCGGATTCATGGATGGCCACACCCATCTCACTGCTGATTTCTCAGGAAACTTCGCTCAGCGCCGGCTCGACGAGCTCGACTTGAACGTTTCGGAGCAGGCGATTATCGCAACCACCCACGCGCGAGCAACGGTCGAAGCAGGATTCACAACGGTGCGGGATCTTGGGAAGCCGTTTTCCAGCGAGCAAAGAATGCGTCGACGTTGCGTTGCGCAATTCGATCAACAAAGGCGTAGTCGTTGGTCCGCGAATGTTGGTGGCGACGTGGGGCATCGGAGCAACGGGCGGACATTTCGATCCGACGAGCGGTTTTCGCGACATGATCTTTGGCCGCGAACCAAATGAAACCGACGGAATCGCCGACGGGCCGGATGCGATTCGCAAGGCGGTGCGATTCGAAGTGAAGAATGGGGCCGACGTGATCAAGGCCGCAGTTTCGGGTGGCGTTTTGTCACTGGCCGATGAGGTCGACACGCCGCAACTGACACCTGCGGAAATTACCGCGTTGGTCGATGAGTCGCATCGTTTGCGCAAAAAAGTCGCGGTCCATTGTCACGGCGATCAGGCCGCCAAAGATGCGATCGCCGCCGGAGTTGATTCGATCGAACACGGTTCGTTTCTGAAGCCGGACACACTGACGATGATGAAGAACAAGGGCACTTATCTGACCCCGACGTTGATGGCGGCCGAGTGGATCATTCAGAAAATGGCGAACTATCCGCCGGCGTTGCAGGCGAAAGCAAAGGCGGCTTATGACGCGCGCTCGGAAATGTTCCGTAACGCGGTCAAGATGGGAGTGAAAATTTCATTCGGCACGGACGCCGCGGTTTTTCCGCACGGACAAAACGCGAAGGAATTTAAATTGATGACGGACCTCGGTTTGCCGGCAATTGACGCATTGAAAACCGCGACCGGTAACGCCGCCGATCTGTTCGGCATCGCGCAAAAGGTTGGGACGTTGGAAAAAGGAAAGCTCGCAGACGTGATTGCAATGCCCGGTGATCCGACCAGCGACATCACTGCTACCGAACGAGTCTCGTTCGTGATGAAGGAAGGAAAGATTATCCGCAACGGCGCCCCAAATGTCCCGCCTGTCGCCGAGTCAGGCGAGACATCGCCGGAGATTCCGGCTGACTAGCGATACCGATCCGCGCTAAGCATGCTGACAGTCGTATCATTAGGAACGACCGCTACCGTGCCGAGTCACTCGATCCCTTAATGAAGTAGAGAGAAGCTCCCGGCCCGACGTAGACCGGATAAAAAGTGTAGGGTTGCCCGTCGATGAATTGCGGGTTCCTCCAGTCAATCGCCACGCTCGCGAAGCGGAGCGTGAAGTTACAGCCACGGCATCACTGAAATTGATCGAACGGATGTCGCGAAAATCGCCGCGGTTATCGTAATCGACGCCGTTGTATGGAGTGAAGCGCCAATTGCGAACGCCGTTCGTCGGAAACCAATCGGAATTAAACGCTTCGCTTTCACTTTCCAGTGGGATCGTGCGGCTCACAACCGTTCGCGTGCCGAAATTGATCGATCAATGCCGGCAGAACGTGGTCTTCGCCGGCGAAGCGGTATGAATAAAACGCTATCTCGTAATCCAGACCGCCCCACCGGCTTAAATTAATTGGGTGACCAAAAGCGACTTCGAAAATATCGACACGAGGATAATAAGTCTGCGGTTCGGTTGGCGCTCCATTCGCGTGCTGCGCGACGGACGATTCAGCAGCGGCAGCTTCCTCCTTGGACACGACAAGGTTCGAATCGCGAAGGGATTTGAGTAACGAGTCGCTCGCGCCCTGCTGCTTGAGCAGATTTCCTGCGGCTGGGTCAGCGATGAAGAAGTTTTCGGTCAGCCACTTCATTCTTAATAGAGACTTCCGGTTCGTGCATTCGGACCAGAAGCGACAACTCGCTGAAGCCGACCGGCTTGGCGTAAAGTTGGGGGACGACCAGCATTCCAGCGGCGAGGGCAACTAAGAATCTATAATGAGTGGGGCTTTTCATAACCCCCGGGTTTTACCAAGTTTAATAGACATTTTGCAAGCCAAAACAGTAGGGGCCGTTGTCGTTAACGGATCCCGGCGTCGAGACAATGCCCTCGCCTAAAGGGAAGCCGTTGCACGAATGAATGACTTTGACAACACGGCTCTGTCTTATTGTGCGCTCCCCAAAACAACCGCAGGAGAGTCAAAAGCTCGTTCGTACTGCAAAAAAATATGCCACAGAAACGCAGCAAACGTTATCGCGCGGCCGCCGAGCAGGTGGACCGCAAAAAATCTTACAACATCAGTGACGCCGTCGCAGCGCTGAAGAAATTTCCGCCGACCAAGTTCGACCAGACGGTGACGGTCTCATTTCGTCTCGGCGTCGATCCGAAACAATCGGATCAAATGGTGCGCGGCACTTGCGCGTTGCCCCACGGCAGCGGCAAAACCGTTCGGGTCCTCGTTTTCGCCGAAGGCGCAGGCGCGAAGGCGGCTAAAGAAGCAGGCGCCGAGTACGTCGGCTTTATGGATCTGGTGAAAAAGGTCCAGGAAGGATTTCAAGATTTTGATGTCGCGATCGCAACGCCGGCCGCAATGGCCGAGGTCCGCAAGCTTGGAAAGGTTCTGGGTCCTCGCGGTCTCATGCCGAATCCAAAGGCCGGAACCGTCGCCGACGATACCGCCAAGGCCGTTCAGGAAGTAAAAGCCGGACGAGTGGAATTCAAACTCGACAAGAACGGCAACGTCGCGGTCCCGATTGGAAAATTTTCATTCGAAGAAAAAGCGCTGGTGGAAAACAGCAACGCAGTGATCGAAGCAGTGGTTCGGGCGCGTCCGGCAACGGCGAAAGGCCGTTTTGTTGACGGGATGACGTTAAGCGCGACAATGTCGCCCGGCCTGAAACTCGATCCTTCACCTTATCTCGGACAGGCCGCCTAACCATGAGACCAGAAAAAGCCGATATTGTTAAAGACCTCGCGCAGGATTTGAAGGAATCGTCCTACGTTCTGGTCACGGATTACCAGCACATGGAGGTGGACGACTTCAGCGAGCTGCGTAAGCGACTCGCCGCGGCCGGCGCTGAAGTTCACGTTGTTAAGAACAGCTTCTTGAAACGCGCGATGGCCGATTCAGGCCTGACGCCGTCGAATGGCGAACTCGTAGGACAAACCGCGGTGGTCACCGGTGAAAAAGACGTCGCTCCAGTGGCGAAAGATTCTTAAGACGTTCACCAAGGAATTTAAGAAAGCGATGTTGAAGCTCGGCTTCATCGATCGCGCGCAGGTTGCGACCAAAGAAATCGAAGAGCTGGCTGACTTGCCGCCGCGTGAAGTGTTGCAGGCGCAATTACTCGGATTGTTCCTGTTGCCGGCGACACAATTTGTCCGGTTATTGAACGAGCCGGCTTCGGCGTTCGCGCGATTGTTAAAAGCGAAAGGCGAAAAGGAGGGCCCGCCCGCGGCAGAAACGCCGGCGGCATAACAAATTTCTGTCTCGCGTGTGCGGGACGAAACAAACGAAACACTGTCCGATCCCGCGGCCGCGGGATTTAAATTTGCGGCGGCTGTCGCAAGCGGCAATTGGAGGAACAAAATGGCAGATACAGATAAATTGGTGGAGCAACTCAGCGGCCTGTCCGTTCTCGAGATTGCTGGATTGGTAAAACAACTCGAAGAAAAATGGGGCGTAAGCGCAGCGGCTCCAGTGGCGGCGGCGGCGGCTCCGGCGGGCGGCGGTGGAGCAGCAGCTCCCGCGGCTGAAGAAAAAGCCACCTTCGACGTGATC
Organism: uncultured Verrucomicrobiae bacterium; assembly: GCA_963800015.1. Taxonomy (GTDB): domain Bacteria; phylum Verrucomicrobiota; class Verrucomicrobiia; order Chthoniobacterales; family UBA10450; genus AV40. Next base: position 500,444 of record CAWCZE010000002.1, read on the forward strand.
TTGAAGGAAATGGGCGCGAACAAAATCGGCGTAATCAAAGAGATCCGCGGCGCAGTGCCGGGACTCGGCCTGGCCGAGGCCAAGGCGTTGGTTGAAAGCGCTCCCAAACCGATCAAGGAAGGCGTACCGAAAGCGGAAGCCGAAGAGATCAAGAAAAAGATCGAAGCGGCTGGCGCTAAAGTCGAAATCAAGTAACAAACTTTTCATCAGCGGCCGTCTGGCGATTGGATCGGCAGACGGCCGTTTTGTTTGTTTCGGATGCCAATTCAGGCGGCTTCGCCGCTAAGGTCAACATCGAGCAAGGGACTGCTCGATCCACCTTTTAGCTTGCCAGGCGGCGGTTTTGGTCTAATCTCGGCCTTTGTTAGAAGTAGGACATACTTATTTTTAACCGTAGTTTGCTGGAAAGTTTGAATTGGCAGCAAAATGGTGGTTGGTCGATTTGACAGGCCGCTATTTTGAGGCCATTTTTGCACCCCTCGTCCGGTTGATGCCGTAAGCCTTTTGTACAGTGTACGGTCGCAATTTATTGTGGGGCCGGAGTGAAGTTTAACCCCGTGGCCTGGTGATTATGTCAGAACGAAATTCGGAACGCATCCACTTCGGAACAATCAAGGAAGCAATCGAGCCTCCAAACCTCATTGAAGTCCAACTCAACTCTTACGTCGATTTCCTCCAAAAAGACGTGCAGTTTTCCAAACGGAAAAACCATGGTCTTCAGGCGGTTTTCAAAGAAGTTTTTCCAATCGAGAGCTACGACGAGAAAGCCGTCCTCGATTTCAGCCATTACGAAATCGGCGAACCCAAGCTGAGCGCCCTCGAAGCGCAACGCGAAGGCCAGACCTTCAGCGCGCCGCTTCACGTAACCTTCCAGCTCCGCGAGGAGAAAGGCACCAAGGAAGAGAAAGTTTACATGGGCGAAATCCCGCTCATGACTCCGCAGGGCACATTCGTAATCAATGGCGCCGAGCGCGTCGTTGTTTCGCAGCTTCACCGTTCGCCGGGTATTGCTTTCGAATCGACGATCCACCTCAACGGCAAAGTTCTTTACAGCTTCCGGATCATCCCAGACCGCGGTTCCTGGATCGAAGTTCAATTCGATACCGCCGATTTGCTCTACATCTATTTAGATCGCCGGAAACGCCGCCGGAAATTCCTGGCCACGACCTTCCTTCGCGCTCTCGGCTACGGGTCGGACGAGGACGTCATCAAACTTTTCTACAACATCGAGACCCTCAAACTCAGCGAGAAGCTCGACGAAGAGAAACTCGCAACCAAGGTTTTGACTGCCGAAGTCCGCGACGGCGAAGTCACCGTTGCCCGCGCGTTCGAACCTCTGACTCTCGCGACCGTTCGCCAGATCATGGGGCTCGGGATCAAGGAAGTTAAGATCATCGATATTTCCAACGACGACACCGTCGTCAAAGCGTTGCGCAAAGATCCGGCGCACGATCAGGAAGAAGCGCTCAAAGATATTTACCGCCGTTTGCGCCCTGGAGATCCGCCGACTGTCGCAAACGCCCGCGCGTTGCTGAAGCGGTTGTTCTTCGATCCGAAGAAATACGATCTCGGCCGCGTTGGTCGCTACAAAATCAATCAGAAGCTCGGCATCGACGTCGATCTCACTGAACGCATCCTGACTGACAAGGATTTCATCGCTGCCATTAAGTACTTAATTAACCTCCGCCGCGGCGAAGGCACTCTGGATGACATCGATCATCTCGGCAGCCGTCGCGTCCGCACGGTTGGCGAATTGCTCGCTAATCAGTGCCGCGTCGGTCTCGCCCGCACCGAACGTTTGGTCAAAGAGCGCATGACGCTGTTCGACATCAACGTCGACGGCATGACACCGCAGAAGTTGGTGAATCCGAAAGCGCTCAGCGCCGTGATTCGCGATTTCTTCGGCCGCTCCCAGTTGTCGCAGTTCATGGATCAAACCAATCCGCTCGCGGAATTGACCCACAAGCGCCGTTTGTCCGCTCTCGGACCAGGCGGTTTGTCACGCGATCGCGCCGGATTCGAAGTCCGCGACGTTCACCCGTCGCACTACGGCCGCATTTGTCCGATCGAAACGCCGGAAGGCCCGAACATCGGTTTGATCAGCTCGATGTCGACGTTCGCGCGCATCAACGAATTTGGTTTTATCGAAACGCCTTATCGCAAGGTCACCAACGGTCGCGTCACCGACGAGATCGATTATTTGACCGGCGACAAAGAAGAAAACTTCCTGGTCGCCCAGGCCAATGCACCGGTCGACGGTCGTGGCCATTTCACCGGCGAAAAAGTTTCTGTCCGTTATCGCGGCGACTTTTTGGAAGTCGAGCCGGCCAAAGTTCATTACATGGACGTTTCGCCGAAACAGCTCGTTTCGGTCGCGGCCGGATTGATTCCGTTCCTCGAACATGACGACGCGAACCGCGCGTTGATGGGTTCGAACATGCAACGTCAGGGCGTTCCGCTGATTGTGTCGGAAGCTCCGTTCGTCGGGACCGGCCTGGAAGGTAAAGTCGCGCGCGATTCGCACGCCGTTGTTATTGCAATCGACAGTGGCAAGGTCGCGTCGGTCACGGCCGATCAGATCATCGTCTCGAAGGACGGTCACGTGCCGGAACACCGCAAGAAGATCAAGAATGATCCGGCAGACGGACTTTACGTTTACGAGATGCGGAAATTCATGCGCTCCAACGCCGGCACCTGCGTCAATCAGAAGCCGGTCGTTAAAAAAGGTCAGCACGTTAAAAAAGGCCAGGTCATTGCTGACGGCCCGAACACGCAAAACGGCGAGCTCGCGCTCGGCCGCAACGTGCTCGTCGCGTTCATGCCTTGGCACGGTTACAACTTCGAGGACGCCATCATGATCTCTGAAAAGGTCGTGAAGGAGGACATTTACACCTCGATTCACATCGACGAATTCGAGATCGGCGCCCGCGACACCAAGCTCGGCCCGGAGGAAATCACTCGCGATATTCCAAACGTCAGCGAGGAAGCTTTGAGAAATCTCGGACCGGACGGCGTCGTCCGCGTCGGTGCGGAAGTGAAGCCGGGCGACATCCTCGTCGGCAAGATCACTCCCAAGAGCGAGACTGAGCTCGCGCCGGAAGAACGATTGCTCCGTGCCATCTTCGGCGAAAAAGCGGCGGACGTTAAAGATACGTCGCTCACCGTCCCATCGGGCACCTACGGCATCGTGATGGACGTGAAAGTTTCATCGCGCAAAGAAGTTTCGCGCGAGAAACTCACACCGGCCGAAACCAAGAAGCAGATCAAGTCGATTACCGAAGAGCATCGTCGCAAGAGAGAAGAGCTGACGGAGCAACTGACTGATTCGCTCTCGAATATTTTGTTGGGCGAAAAGATTCCGCTCGACGTCGTCAACGCGGAGACCGGCGAAATTATCATTCCGGCCAACCGCAAGATCACCAAGACGCTGTTGCGCAAACTGGCCAACGTTTACGATCACATCGAGATCGATCCGAGCCCAATTCGCAACAAGATCCGCGAGATCATCGGGCACTACGAACACAAGTTCGCCGAACTCGAGCTCGAACGTGAACGCTCGATGGACCGAGTGGAAAGCGGCGACGACATCGATCCCGGCATCATCAAGCAGGTCAAAGTTTACATCGCATCGAAACGCAAACTGTCGGTCGGCGACAAGATGGCCGGCCGCCACGGAAACAAAGGCGTGGTCGCGCGAATCGTTCCGGAAGAAGACATGCCGTTCCTCGAGGACGGAACTCCGGTCGAAATCGTATTGAATCCGCTCGGCGTGCCGAGCCGAATGAACGTCGGTCAGGTTTTGGAAACGCACCTCGGCGTCGCAGCCAAGGCGCTCGGTTTCAAGGTCGCGACCCCGGTCTTCGATGGCATCAAGGAAAGCAAGATTCGCGAGTACCTGAAGGAGTCCAGGAAAAAGGAAGGCTTCAGCTGGGTTCAGGAAACTGGAAAAGCGCGACTGTTCGACGGCCGCACTGGCGACGCGTTCGATCAGGAAGTTGTCGTTGGCTACATCTACATGATGAAGCTCGGCCACTTGGTCGCCGACAAGATCCACGCGCGCGCGGTTGGTCCTTACTCACTGGTCACGCAACAACCGTTGGGCGGCAAAGCTCAATACGGCGGCCAGCGTTTTGGAGAGATGGAAGTCTGGGCGCTCGAAGCTTACGGCGCCGCTTACACGCTGCAGGAACTTCTGACCGTGAAGTCAGACGACGTGCAGGGCCGGACTCGCATCTACGAATCGATCGTCAAAGGCGACAATTCGCTGGAAGCGGGAACACCCGAATCTTTCAACGTGTTGATCAAGGAAATGCAGAGCTTGGGGCTCGACGTGAAAGTCGGCGGCCAGGCCCCGCAGACAGTTTTCGAACACCTCGGATAATTTTAAACAACGGCATTTAGTTTTGGAGAATCAATGAACGAACATTCCTGGCGTGAGTTAGTTGGTGAAGAGCGCGCGGTCGGTTTCGACCAGGTCGCGATTGGGGTGGCCTCGAGCGACACGATGCGCTCGTGGAGCAAGGGCGAAGTCAAAAATCCGGAAACGATCAATTATCGAACGTTCAAACCGGAGAAAGGCGGACTCTTCTGCGAACGTATTTTCGGTCCGACCCGTGACTGGGAATGTTCGTGCGGAAAATACAAACGCATCAAGCACAAGGGCGTGATTTGCGACCGTTGCGGCGTCGAAGTGACGCTGGCCCGGGTTCGTCGTGAGCGGATGGGCCACATTGAGCTGGCAGTTCCTGTTTCGCACATCTGGTTCTACAAGTGCATGCCGTCCCGCATCGGTCTCATGCTCGACATGAGCGCGCGTCAGCTTGAGCGCGTTATCTATTATGAGGACTACATCGTCATCGACCCGGGCAAGACGCCGTTGCAAAGGGCGCAACTTCTGAACGAAGTCGAATATCGCGAAGCCCAGGAACAATACGGCGAAGATTTCGTCGCGGGCATGGGCGCGGAAGCGATCAAGAAACTTTTGGCCGAAATCGACCTCAACAAGCTCAACAAAGAGCTGGAAAAGGCGATGGGCGCCACGAAGTCGAAACAGATTCGCAAGAAACTCGCGAAACGTTTGAAGCTGGTTGGAGGCTTCATGAATTCCCACGCCCGGCCTGAGTGGATGATCCTTGATGTGCTGCCCGTGATCCCGCCGGATTTGCGGCCGCTCGTTCCGTTGGAAGGCGGCCGATTCGCGACGTCTGACCTGAACGATCTTTATCGCCGCGTCATCAACCGGAATAATCGTCTCAAGAATTTGCTCCAGCTGAAAACGCCGGACGTCATCATTCGGAATGAAAAACGAATGTTGCAGGAAGCGGTCGACGCGTTGTTCGACAACGGCCGTCACGGTCGCGCCGTCACCGGCGCGGGCAATCGTCCGTTGAAATCACTTTCCGACATGCTCAAGGGCAAGGGCGGACGTTTCCGTCAAAATTTGCTCGGCAAGCGCGTCGATTACTCAGGCCGATCGGTCATCGTCATCGGTCCGGAATTGAAACTGCACCAGTGCGGTTTGCCGAAAAAGATGGCGCTCGTTTTGTTCGAGCCGTTCATCATTCGCCGCCTGAAGGATCTCGGCTACGTCCACACCGTTCGTAGCGCGAAGAAGATGATCGAGCGCCAGACCCCGGAAGTTTGGGACATTCTCGACGAAGTCACGCGTGGGCATCCAGTTCTGCTGAACCGCGCGCCAACATTGCACCGCTTGTCGATCCAGGCTTTCGAGCCGCAATTGATCGAAGGCGAAGCGATCCGCATTCATCCGCTCGTCTGCACCGCTTATAACGCGGACTTTGACGGCGACCAGATGGCGGTCCACGTGCCGCTGTCGGTTGAAGCGCAATTGGAAGCGCGCATGCTGATGCTCGCGCCGAACAACATTTTCTCGCCTTCGAGCGGCAAACCAATCACCACGCCTTCTCAGGACATCACGCTCGGCTGCTATTACATGACGCAGAACCCGCGCGGCGCCAGGAAGGAAAGTTTGCCGTTGTTCTCGAACGCCGTCGAAGTCGAATTCGCGATGGCCGAAGGCAGCGTCAAGACGCACGATCGCATCCGGTACCAAAACCCGGACCGCGGTCTTCAAACTATTTACGGAAATGCCGACCTCGGCACGATCGAGACCACCGCAGGCCGTGTCATTTTCAATCAGATTTGGCCGAAAGAGCTCGGGTTTTTCAACAAAGCCGCGGGCAAAAAACAGCTCAGCGACATCATCTGGCGTTGCTACCAGGTCGCGGGCCCGACGGTTACGGTCGCCACGCTCGACAAATTGAAAGAGCTCGGGTTCACCGAAGCGACCAGGGCCGGTATCTCCATCGGAATTTCGGACATGATTATTCCGAAGGAAAAACAAACCGAGCTGGAGAACGCTTACAAGCAGATCCGCCAGGTCGAACAGCAGTACCGCAAGGGTATCATCACCGACGGCGAGCGTTACAATAAGATCATCGACATCTGGACCCACGCTGGCGACGAAATTTCCAACGTGATGTTCCGGACCCTCGAACACAACGAGGGCCGCAAAGAACTGAATCCAGTCTTCTTGATGGTGGACTCGGGAGCGCGCGGCAATCGTCAGCAGGTCCGCCAGCTCGCCGGTATGCGTGGTTTGATGGCCAAGCCGAGCGGCGAAATTATCGAACGTCCGATCACCTCGAATTTCCGAGAGGGTTTGAGCGTGCTCGAATACTTCATTTCAACTCACGGCGCACGTAAAGGTTTGGCCGACACGGCGCTGAAAACCGCCGACTCCGGTTACCTCACTCGCAAGCTCGTTGATGCGGCCCAGGACGTCATCATCAACATCGAGGATTGCGGAACCGTGAACGGAATCGTTGTTCGTTCCATTTACGAGGGCGACGAGGAAGTAGTCGATCTCGGCCAGCGCATCATCGGACGCGTGAGCTGCGAAACGATCGCGGACCCAGTCGATAAGAAGAAGAAGATCGTCAAAGCCAACCAGCTGATCGACGAGAAGACGGCGGCCGACCTGCAGCGCATTGGAGTGGAAGCGTTGAAGATCCGCTCCGTGCTGACTTGCGAATGCGGCCGTGGCGTTTGCGCGGCGTGTTATGGACGCAATCTCGCGACCGGACAGTTCGTGAAAATGGGCGAAGCGGTCGGAATTATCGCCGCGCAGTCCATCGGCGAACCGGGAACACAGTTGACGATGCGGACCTTCCACATCGGCGGAACTGCGAGTCAGACCTTCAAGCAACCAATCATCAAAGCGAAGAACGACGGTCGCGTACAGTTCAACGATCTGCGCACAGTGCAGGCGCTGGACGGCAGTTGGATCGTGTTGACCAAGAACGGATCGATCAGCGTGCACAACGCTGAAGGCCGCGAGCTCGAACGTTACAACGTCGTGATCGGGTCGATGATTTCGAAAGATGACAACACTCAGGTCAAGAAGGGCGAAACGTTCGTCCAATGGGATCCCTACAACGTTCCGATTCTGACCGACAAAGGTGGTAAAGTTGAATTCCGCGACATGATCGCCGGAGTTACGATCAAGCGCGACGTCGACGAAGCGACCGGCTTGATGGGAACCGTCATCATCGAACACAAAGAAGATTTACATCCGCAGATCGTGATCGTCGGCGACAAGAAGGAAGTGCTCGCGAGCTATTCCATTCCGGCCGGTGCGCACGTTATTGTGGAAGAAGACCAGAAGATCCGCGCGGGCGCGTTGCTGGCGAAAACGCCACGAAAAGTCGCCAAGACCAAGGACATCACGGGTGGTCTGCCGCGTGTCGCCGAATTATTCGAAGCGCGCCGTCCAAAAGACGCAGCCGAGATCGCGAAGATCGACGGCGTCGTCGAAATGGGCGGAACGGTCCGCGGCAAACGCCGCTTGATCTTGAAAGATCCGGAAACCGGCGCCGAGGAAGAGCATCTCATTTCCATGACCAAGCACGTGATCGTCTTCAAGGGCGACTTCGTGAAGAAAGGTCAACAGCTGACCGAAGGCCCGATTGTGCCGCACGAAATTCTCGAGGTCTGCGGACCACAGGAATTGCAGGAGCATCTCGTCAACGAAGTGCAGGAAGTTTACCGGCTCCAAGGCGTCGAGATTAACGATAAACATATCGAAATCATCGTTCGCCAAATGTTGCGAAAGGTGAAGATCACCGATCCGGGCGACACCTCGTTGCTGTGGGGCGATCAGGTCGACAAGCTCGACTTCGAACAAGAGAACGCGCAAGTGGTGGAGAAAGGCGGCAAGCCGGCGGAAGCTGTGCCAGTGCTGCTCGGCATCACCAAAGCCTCGCTCGAAACCGACAGCTTCATTTCCGCTGCCTCGTTCCAGGACACCACTCGGGTGCTAACCGAAGCGGCAACTCTCGGCAAAGTCGACAGGCTGCGCGGATTCAAGGAAAACGTGATCATGGGTCACTTGATCCCGGCCGGAACCGGCTTCCCGCAGCATCGCGAAGTCCGACTCATCGAGAAGGGTGAGCCGATTGGCGCTCCGGCAATGGACGAGGCCGAAATGGCTCCTGCGATCGGATAACGTTCGAGTCCGGGCCGGACTGGCATTATCAACAAATTCAAACGGCGGACCGGCTTTTGCTGGTCCGCCGTTTTGCTTTCCAGCGATGCTCTAGTTAGGATTCTCGCCATGTCGATCGTAACCAAGACCGGCGACGAAGGCGAAACCTCGCTCATGTACGGGCGACGCCTGCCTAAAGATAATCCGCGATCGGAAGCTTACGGAGCGGTTGACGAGATGACCGCGGCGCTCGGGTTGGCTCGCGCGAATTGCAAAGACAAATTTGTCGTGGATCAAATCTTCGCCGTGCAAAAGGAATTGATCAACGTGATGGGCGAGCTCTCAACGCTGCCGGAAGATCGATCACGCTATGCCAAAGACGGCTTCCAGGTCGTGGACTCGCAAATGGTCGATCGAATTCACGGCGTGATCGCCGACTTGGAGAAAGACAAATCGCTGTTCCCGAAGGATTGGGTCATTCCCGGCGCCGATCCGGTCTCGGCGGCTTTGGATTTGGCCCGGACCATATGCCGCCGCGCGGAAAGGCATGTGGCCTCGTTGAAGGATCCGAATCCCGAGATTCTCCGTTATCTCAACCGGCTGTCGGACTGGTGCTGGATTTTGGCCCGGTTTTGCGAGGCCGGAGCCTCAGGAAAAAGGTGATTATTCGGTTGCGTTTACCCGCTGGCTGTAGCATCTTCCCCGTCCGCCGTTTCCCCCTCTCTTGCGGCGGTTATTTCGTATGGCGAACACAGTTGAATTAGTGCCCGAGCTTTTGGAAGCGGGCGTGCATTTCGGTCACCAGACCAAGCGCTGGAACCCGAAGATGAAGCCGTTTATCTTCGAGCAGCGGAACCAGATTTACATTATCAATCTCGATGAAACGGTGAAGCAACTTCATCGCGCAACCGAGTTTCTCCAGGAAGTTGCTCGTCGCGGCGGCAAAATCCTGTTCGTCGGAACCAAGAAACAAGCGCAGGAAGCGATCAAGGAAGCGGCGCAGGCTTGTGGACAATTTTACGTGAACCAGCGCTGGCTCGGCGGAACTCTGACTAATCTCGCCACGATCCGGAAAAGCATCGGCCGACTCAAATTCATCGAACAAATCGAGCAATCGCCTGATTACAAAAAGATGGGCAAGCAGGAGCTCGCCGCACTTAATCGCGAAGCGGCGAAACTCCGCCGCAACCTCGAGGGAATTCTCGAGATGGCGCAGTTGCCTGACGCGATAGTTATTATCGATGTCCCGCGGGAAGGGAACGCGGTTGCCGAGGCCCGACGCTTGAATATTCCAGTTGTCGCGATTGTCGATACCAACGCCGATCCCGACATGATTGATTATCCGATCCCCGGCAATGACGACGCGATTCGCGCCATTCGCATTGTGTTGCAGAAGCTGGTTGACGCGATTGTTTCGGCCAGCGGTGAAGCGCGCATTCGCGAGCAGATCGAGATGGCCGGCGTTTCCGCTTAACGGAAGCGGTTGGCTAGTCGTTGGTCGATAGTTGATAGCGACTGACGAGGAACCCGATCGGCAAATCTATCAACAATCAACTTTTAACCATCAACATTCCCAAATGAGCACCAACACCGCTATCGACCCAAAAACCGTTAAACAGCTTCGCGAAAAAACCAACGCCGGCATGATGGATTGCAAACGCGCGTTGGAAGAAGCCGGCGGAGACATTGCCAAAGCCGAAACGATCTTGCGCACGAAAGGGATCGCCAGCGCGGGCAAAAAAGCCTCACGGGTCACGAAAGAAGGTATCGTCGCTTCCTACATTCACTTGCAGGGCAAGGTTGGCGTTTTGGTCGAAGTAAATTGCGAAACGGATTTCGTGGCTAAGAACGAAAACTTTCGCGGTTTCGTTAAAGACATCACGTTGCATATCGCCGCGGCTCATCCTCTCTATGTGAGCCGCGAATGATGTTCCCGCGACCTTAATCGAAGCCGAACGCGAGATCTACAAGGGACAGGTGACAGGCAAACCGGCGAATGTGGTGGAGAAGATCGTCGAAGGGAAACTCGACAAGTTCTACAGCACAGTCTGTTTGCTCGAGCAGGGGTTCATCAAAAATCCCGACGTCACAATCAAGGATCTGTTAAGCGCGAAAATCGCGGAGCTGGGCGAAAACATTGTGATTCGGCGGTTTACGCGTTATTTGGTCGGCGAACCGCTCGCGAGCGAAAGCTAGACACAAATTTCAAGAATCGACACGGATGCGGGAGGCGATGAGCTTTTCGCGAACATTCGTGCGATTCGTGACTGAGCGAACTCGCTCAATTGTTTGCGCCGCGCGCGCAACTGACTGGAGGTAACCGTGTTCGGTCACGCCGTCGGCTGGGCGCCTCTCTCACCGATCTGCCTAGATTTTTTCCACACACGCGGCCCAGCGCCGAAATGCGTTCGTTTCTTGACGCGACGAGACCCAGCACGGGAGAAATATCGCCGCGGCATCAAACTGGAAATTCAAACCGAGGGAAATATGAAGCTGGATACACTAAAAAAACTTTACATTGAAGAATTGCGCGACGTTTACAACGCTGAGCAGCAATTGGTTAAGGCATTGCCGAAGATGGCGAAAGGCGCGTCCTCCGACGAACTGAGGGAGGCAATTGAAGATGCACCTGGATCAAACCAAGGGGCACGTGGAGCGATTGGAAGAGATTTTCGAGCAGCTCGATGAAACGCCGAAAGGCAAAACCTGCAAAGCGATGAAGGGCCTGATCGAGGAAGGCTCGGAAATCTTGGAGGAAAATGGCGAAGATTCTGTGATCGACGCCGGCATCATTGCCGCCGCCCAAAAAGTGGAACATTACGAGATCGCGACTTACGGGACGCTTCGCACCTGGGCGGATCTGCTCAACCAGGACGAGGCCGCAGGGCTTCTCCAGGAAACGCTGGATGAAGAAGGCGAGACCGATAAAAAATTGAACGAGCTCGCGGAAGAGATCGTCAATCCCGAAGCGCTGTTGGAGGGCGAGGAAGAAGAATCGGCCGTGAGCGCGCGCAAGCGTTAGAAATTCTTTGGGTGAAATGGTTCGCCATCGCAAGTCAGACGCTTGCGGTGGCGTTCCTTTTTTTGGCGCTATCCCGGCCGTGAGAAATCGGTTTCCCGGCGAATGTCACGCAGTAGTTTAACTGAAGATGGCGCTCACCGAATACAAACGTAAGCGAAACTTCCAGAAAACGGCCGAGCCTGCGGGACGCAAGCCGCTGCCGAAACAGGTCCGCGGCGCCTGCCGGTTTGTCATCCAAAAACACGACGCGAGCAGGTTGCACTACGACTTCCGTTTGCAAATGGAGGGCGTCCTGAAGTCGTGGGCGCTGCCGAAGGGTCTGCCTTGGGCAAAGGGCGAAAAACATCTGGCGGTTGAAGTCGAAGACCACCCGATCGAATACGAAACCTTCGAGGGGATCATTCCAGAAGGTCAGTATGGCGGCGGCACGGTGATGGTTTGGGACCGCGGCCTCTATTACGTTTACGGCGAGGAACCGCTTAAGTCGCTGCATCAAGGAAGACTTCATCTCGTCCTCGCAGGCGAGAAAGCTCAAGGCGAATGGACATTGGTGCGAATGCGTGGCCGAGACGGCGAGAAAAATACGTGGTTGATCATCAAAACCGGCGACGCAGTTAAACCACCGTCGAAAAAGTCCGAAGATCAGTCAGTCAAATCTGGACGCACCATGAAACAGATCGCGGACCAGCGCGATGCAGAATGGGAATCGAACCGGAAAGAAAAAGATCCGAGCGCGAAATCGACGTTGAAAGCCCGGATCAAAGCTGCGCTTAAAAAAAAAGACCAACCGGTAGTGGCGGCTCACCGAGCCGCCAGGGCAAGATCAAACGGAGAAAAAAATGAATCGGGGGATTCGCAACGCGCGCTAAAAGCGTTGCCATCGGCAAAGCCGCGCTTCATTGAACCAATGAAAGCGCGGTTGCAAGAAACGCCCCCGTCCGGCAATTGGCTTTACGAATTAAAATTCGACGGCATTCGCGCGATCGCGGTCAAAGACGGAAAAAAGGTTTCCTTGATCTCGCGAAATGGAAACAAGCTGGATAAGCGTTTTCCGGAAATCGCCGAAGCTGTTGAGGATTTGGCGGTCAACGATTGCGTGATCGACGGCGAAGTAGTCGCTCTCGACGAAGAAGGACGCTCCTCGTTTCAGCTTTTACAGGCGCTCGAAATGGAAGGGCGCAAAACGCCCCTCGCCTTTTACGTTTTCGACCTGCTCCAATTAAGCGGAAAAAGTCTGATCAATCTGCCAGTAGAAGATCGCAAACAGCTCCTGGCGAACGTTTGTGGAAACGCGGGCGATCCGATCCGTTATTCGGGCGAGATTACGGGCGACGTGAACTCGCTGCTTTCCGAAGTTCAACGTCGTGGCCTCGAAGGTCTAATCGGAAAACAACGCGGCTCAACCTACGAGCCGGGCCGGCGCAGCGGCGCGTGGATAAAACTCAAAACCGTGCACGAACAGGAATTCGTCATCGGCGGCTACACTCCGCCGAGCGGATCGCGAAAACATTTCGGCGCCGTTCTGGTCGGATATTATGACGACGGAAAGCTGAAGTTCGCCGGCAAAGTTGGGACCGGCTTTACTGAAAAATTTCTTTCCGCGTTATACAAAAAGTTTCGAGCGGAAGAACGCGACGATTGCCCGTTTGTTGATCTTCCGTCGAAACAGGGCGGCCAGTGGGTCCAGGGGATTACGCCGTCGATGATGAACAAGATGCATTGGGTGAATCCGAAATTCGTTGCTCAGATTAAGTTTGCCGAGTGGACGCGGGACGCGAAACTCCGACAGCCGGTGTTTCTCGGATTGCGCGAGGACAAGAATCCGCGTGAAATAACACGCGAGTAATGCCGTCATCGACAATTGATCCGCAGCTGCCGTTTATCGATTTGCACCGGCACATCGATGGCAGCGTACGGCTGACAACGATACTCGAGCTCGGAAAAAAACATGGCGTGAAGCTGCCGGGAGCGACGGAAGAAGAGTTGCGGCCGCATGTCCAGGTGGTTGACCGACAACCTGGCGTGATGGCGTTCATCGCAAAAATGCTGTGGATGACGGCGGTCTTGGGCGACCCGGCTGCCTGCCAACGGATCGCGCGGGAAAACGTCGAGGACGCGAAACGCGAAGGCATTGATTACATCGAGTTGCGCTTTAGTCCGTGGTTTATGTCCGAGCCGCACAGTCTGGATTTGGATCGAGTAGTGGAGGCGGTGGTAACAGGAGTAAACGAAGGTGTGCGCGAAACCGGTGTGCGGGTGAAGTTGATCGGCATCCTGAGCCGCACATATGGAGTGGAGATCGCTCACAGGGAATTGGAGGCGCTGCTCACTCAACGAGACCACATCGTCGCTCTCGATCTTGCCGGTGACGAAGCAAATTTTCCGCCGAAGCTGTTCGTCGACCATTTCAAACGCGCGCGCGATGCAGGATGGCGCGTGACCGTGCACGCCGGCGAAAGCGCGGGACCGGAAAGCGTGTGGGACGCGTTGCGATTGCTCGGCGCCGAGCGAATTGGCCACGGCGTCCGCGCAATGGAAGATCCGGCTCTGGTAGATTATCTGTTGGAAAAGCGCATCGGTATCGAGGCCAACCTGACGAGCAACGTGCAAACAAGCACTGTTGCCGATCTTGCCGTTCATCCACTCCGAGAAATGCTTTCCCGCGGCCTGCTGGCGTCGATCAATACCGACGATCCCGGGGTGAGCGCGATTGATCTGCCTTATGAATTCGAAGTTGCTGCGATAGCGGCCGGACTTTCACGCGAACAAATTCGGCAAGCGCAGGCCAACGCGTTGAATACCGCCTTTCTTTCGGAGGACGAGAGAACGGAAATATCAGCTCGGAAACGAGCCAGCTGATCTGACGGCTCGAGGGTCGAAACCGCCGACCGGAACGTTTCGTGCTCAAGGCATTCGCGTGGAAGTTATTGACAATTGTTCACAATTAGTGGAATTGGTCACCCCGCCTCGCTGCGCTTCAACGTGGCAGGCCCGCGCAAAGTCTAATTAAGGAGAAACGATCTTATGCGTCCAACTTGGAAAGGCAGTATCAGCTTCGGCCTGGTTTACATTCCAATTTCGGTGTATCCGGCCACCCGCGAAGAAAAGCTTAGTTTTCGGCAACTGCGCAAAACCGACCTGAGCCCAATCAAATATAAGAAGGTCGCCGAAGCCGACATGAAAGAAGTGCCGGCCGATCAAATCGTGAAGGGCTTTGAGTACGAAAAGGGCCGTTACATCATCTTGAGCGATGAAGATTTTGAAAAAGTGCGCATAGAGTCGACTCATTCGATCGATATCACCGACTTTGTTGATCTCGAACACGTCGATCCCAAATTCTTTTACAAGCCGTACTTCCTCGAACCGCAGAAGGGCGGCGAGAAAGCCTACGCGCTTTTGCACAAGGCGCTGAGCGGCACCGGCAAAATCGGTATCGCCAAGGTCGTGATCGCGAGCCGGGAATATCTTGCGGCGGTTAAACCGGATGGATTGTTTCTTGTTCTCGAATTGATGCATTTCGCCAGCGAAGTGTTGAAGCCCGAAGAACTCAATCGTCCGAAGACTGATCTCAACGACAAAGAATTGAAAATGGCGAACGCGCTGATCGAAAGCATGTCGTCTGATTGGCAACCCGAGAAATATCGAGACGAATACCGCGATGCGGTAATGGAGATCATCGAGACCAAGGCACAGAATAAAGAGTTGCCGCCAGCGCCTGCGTCCGCGCCACGGACTACGAACGTTGTCGATCTCGTAAAAGTATTGCAGGAGAGCATCAATCGATCGCAATCGGGCCGCGTAAAGCGAAGCGGCAATGGAGCTACCGGAAGACGCAAGTCGACTGCGGCCCTGGTGAAACAAAAACGCCGGGTAGCTGCGTAGTTATTTCGCTTCCACGGTCGCCTGCACGCGTTGGACCATCGTCACCGCAGCCATCAAAATCAGAGCGGCGACGATTTGATGCAGTCGCAATCCCGCGTGAAAAAATCCCCAGGTAATGCAGACCGCGGCCAGCGTCTGCATCATTTCAAAGTAGCCGGCCGTCGACGCGCGGGTCAGACTTAGACCGCGGAAATAAATCAGAAGCGGAACTCCACCCGAGATTGAGGCAAGCAACAGCAGCCAAATGATTGCTTTGCCGGTGTGGGCTTGAGCAGCGACGGGCCAAAGCGAATGGCCGTTCAATTTTCCGTAACCGATCAGGATCAGTGTCATACAAACGAGCCCGATCACGATTCGCATGCTCGAGGCAAGCCGAAGCGGCATCCCAACCATGACACCGCGCCCGGCAACGGTTGAGCCACCCCAGAAGAAAGCGCAGATCAACGCGTAACCGGTGCCGAGGGTAATTCCCGCGCTTTTAAACGAAACTCCGATGAGGTCCGGACGTTCAACCGAGAGAAAGATGCCGGCGAGAATTGCAATTCCTGCGTAAACAAAAAATCGCGGAGCGAGCCGGTCCCCAAAAAGCCAAAACGCGCCCAGGGTCGAGACTACCGGCTGAATGTTCAGGATCACATTCACCACCGTTGGATTTCCGTATTTGAGCGCGAGCGTGAAAAAAATGGTTCCGACGGCAGAACCGGCGAATCCCGAGAAAAGCAGGTAGCCCCACGTTTTGCTGTCAACCTTTCGTAGCTCGCCCAGGCTGGAAAGAAGCAGCGGGAGGAACATGATTAAAATCAACACGTGTTCCCAAAAAACGATCACCTCGGCATCGAACAAATCGTTCAGCGGAATACGCCACGCACTCTCCGTTCCCCAAAGCGCGGCCCCTAAACCAACCAACCATGGGCCGTAGATCCGGTTCCGATTCGGCAGGCTCGCAGGTTCGGTTGCCGTCATCATCGAGCCTTCAATGTTTCAGCCTGTTGATTCATCCTCGATCCGGAACGGCGGCGACCGCTTCCGCCAAATCTCGTTGCTTCACCCGACGGAAAATCAGCCATACGCCCACCAGCACCAACGCACCGCCTAACAGCGACCAGAGTGGAAATCTCTCCCCTCCCCAAATCCATCCGAGCATCACCGCGCCCGGTGGCGTGATGAGCGAGATCGTTTGCAAATTCGTTACCGTCATTCGTGGCAGCAGCCAGTAGAGCAACAAGAAAGTCAGGGACGATCCGATCACCGCCAGATAGACCAGGCAAAAAATCGCGCTTGAGCTCCAATTAAATTTCGTCGGACTTCCTTCAATGAGATATCCGAGGATCAGTAGCGGGACAAAACCGAAGACCATTTGCCACGCGGCGAGCATTGCCGGCGCGAGTGAAATGGCCCGCTTCTTCATTAACACGTTGGAAAATGCCGCGGCTCCGCCACCGACAGCGATGCCGATGCCGCCCCAAAACGAAAGCACTCCGTTAAAAGTCAGCAGACGCGCGCAAATCAGCATCACGCCCGCGAGCGCGACCAACGCGCCGACCACTCTCTGAATTTTCAGCCGTTCGTCTGGCAACATCCAATGCGCAAAAATCATCCCGAAAATGGGAATAGTAGCCTGCAAAACAGCCGCCAAACCCGATGACACATGGAGTTCGCCCCAGAAAACGGTGATGTAATTCACGCCAAACATGAGAATGCCCGTGAAGGCGAGAGTTGCGTAATCAGCCCGGCGCAACGGAGTCAGCCGCACGCGGCCGATCGAAACCACAAGCAGGATCGCCGCAGCAATAACGAAGCGAATCGCGGCGAAAGATATTGGCGGCAAATCGCGCAGACCGACCTTGATCGCGAGCCAGGTGGAGCTCCAAACCACGCAAAGCGTGATCCAAGCCGCGGGAATTTTCCAACCGATCCGTTGCACCCGGCGACAGTCGCGCGGATCACTGACCTGGTAAAGCTACCGCGTCTTGCGAAGGGAACCAAGGAGCGGCGGTCTCCAGTCCGCCCTCTGCCGCAAAATCGGCATCCCACGCGCGTTGCGAACTGCTTGTTGTGGGACGAATCCGCGTTAGCGTGTGCGAGTGAAAATAAACGTGATCGTCAAACCGAAGGAAGCTGTGCTGGATCCTCAGGGAAGCGCCGTTCGCGATGCAATGCGACACCTTGGAATGCCGGAAGTACGCAGCGTCCGGATCGGTAAATTCATGGAAATCGAAGTCGAAGGTTCGAATGGCGATCTTGAAAAACGCCTGCACGGACTCTGCCGCGATTTGTTATCCAATCCGGTAATCGAGGATTACGAATTGCAGGAGGCCACCAGCGGAGGGAAAAGAGACAAAGAGTAAGAAGACCAAATGAAAGCGCTGCGATATTTTTTCTGCGTTGTTTTGCCGCCGCTGGCGGTTTTGTTGACCGGACGCATGGGCAGTTTTTTCCTGAGCATCATTTTGACCCTGCTCGGATGGATTCCCGGAGTCATTCATGCCGCACTGGTCGTGAATGATTATCATGAAGAGCAACGCGTAAAAGGCATCGCCCATTAAGGAATGAAGTTCGCGGTCATTCAGTTTCCCGGCTCCAACTGCGATCAGGATTGCGTCGCAGGAATCAACAGTATCGAAGGTCTGCAAGCCGACTACGTCTGGCATAAGGAAACGTCTCTCCGCGATTACGACGCGATCGTCCTTCCCGGAGGTTTTGCTTACGGCGATTATTTGCGCTGCGGCGCGATCGCGAGGTTTTCGCCGATCATGGATGCCGTGATCAGCGACGCGCGGGCCGGTAAACTCGTACTCGGCACGTGTAACGGATTTCAGGTTTTGTGCGAAGCGGGGTTGTTGCCGGGAGCGCTCGTGCGAAATCGATCGCTCCGGTTCGTGTGCGACCTGGTCACGCTTCGCGTCGAAGTGCCGGAGTCAGCTTTCACTCATGGACTTGCCGAAGGAACATTGCTTCGAATGCCAATCGCGCATGGAGAAGGTTGTTATTTCGCGGATACAGAAACGCTTCATGCACTCAATGACGAACGCCGCGTGATCATGCGTTACGCGAACGATCGCGGCGAAATTGTTCCTGAGGCCAATCCGAATGGATCGATCGAAAACATTGCCGGCATTTGTAATCAGCAAGGCAATGTGTTCGGATTGATGCCCCACCCCGATCGCGCCTGTGACGCGCGACTGGGCAGCGCCGATGGGGTCAAGATTTTCGAATCGATGATGCACACCATCGTCGCCCGGCACGCGCGCGCTGCCTACGCCGCTAAGGAGGCGATGACCCAATCGCCGCGCGGTTCGGTGACCGCCCTACTACTTGAGGGTTCGAATCGTTAGCCGAACTGCCAAAATCGGCCGAAAACGGGGCTAAACAAAGCCTTGGACTGTCAAAGCCGACTGTTCATCTAATTGACAACTGTGTAATCAAATTGAACACAAATTTCGCGCTTTAGGGAGCCTTCCCCGGGTAAGACCGGGCTGGCAGCCGGGTTGCTAAAGAATACTGGCAACAACCAACCCTATACTATGCTCCTTGAAAAAACGTTTCACATGAGTCAATCGCTGGCCGAATCCAAGGCCCGCCTCACCAGCATTCAATCTTACAAACGGCAGTTCCTCATGGTCACGAAGGCGACCGTGACCTCTTCCAAAACCGTGGAATTCAGCTTCCGCGGTCCGCTCGGCTTCCAAGCGCGCACGGTCTTTCTGGCGATCGACACCGATTGCCCGGAACAACTCGCCTTCGAATCAGTTGGCGGAAACATCGACATCGTGGGACTTGTCGATTTCACCGAGATCCGTCCGAGCTGCACCGAGATCACGCTGGCGATTCATTACAAGATTCACAATCGCGTGTTCGCATGGCTCGATCGCCATTTCGGATTTGTCGATGCGTTTGTAAATGCCGAACTTCGAAGCATTCGCGCGCACTTTGAAGGCATTGCCACGCCTTACGTTGAGCGGATCCCAATCATTCCGATGTTCGAGACGGCAGCGGCAGCCTAGTTTTTGTCAGCACCTCCATAGAAAAAGCACGGAACTTCGGTTCCGTGCTTTTTTATTTGATTCGAACGGCGTGGGTTTTATCCAGGCGCAGAATCTGTCCAGATTTCAACGCGACGTTGGTCTTCGGATCGGTGATCTTCTGTCCGTCGAGTTGGACACTGCCTTGTTTGATCAACCGGCTTGCCTCTGCGCGCGACTTCTGGTTGGAAAACGCCTGCGAATAGAATCTCCACCACCAGCGCGACTATCTGGTCACTCTTCGCTGCGAACAGCGGAAGGTCGGCATCTTCCAGCCGCTTCTCGCTAAATCTTGCATTCCAATCAGCCAGCGTTTTCTGCGCGACATCCTCCGAGTGGTAGGTCTTCACAATTTCGAGCGCGAGTTGTTTCTTCGACTCGAAAGGATCAGCGTGACTTCGGGAACTCCCGGCCAAGCAACAGTTCATAATAACGCGGCATCAATTGATCCGAAATGCTCATCAGTTTGCCGAACATGTCCGCCGCGGGCTCGCTCACGCCGACGAAATTGCCGAGGCTCTTGCTCATTTTTTTCACGCCATCCAAGCCTTCAAGGAGCGGCATCGTCATCACCACCTGCTGCGGCTGATTTTCCTCTTTTTGGAAATCGCGGCCGACCAAAATGTTAAAGAGCTGATCAGTCCCGCCGAGCTCCACGTCGGCTTTCACCATCACCGAATCCCACCCCTGCATGATCGGATATTGAATTTCGTGGGCGTGGATCGCTTGTTTGTTGTCGATACGCGCGCGGAAATCCTCGCGCTGCAACATTTGCTGCAGGGTGACTCGACTATTCAGCCGAATCACGTCTTCATACGACATCGCGCGAAACCAATCGCCGTTGCAGACGATTTCGGTCCGGCCGCGATCGAGGATTTTGAACGCCTGTTCGCGGTAGGTCTCGGCGTTCGCCATCACTTCTTTGTGCGTGAGATGCGGTCGGGTCACGGATCGGCCGCTCGGATCGCCGATCATCCCGGTAAAATCACCAATGATCAAAATGGCCTGATGGCCGAGATCCTGAAATTGACGCAACTTTCGCAGAACAACGGTGTGACCGAGATGGATGTCCGCGCTTGTCGGATCGACCCCGAGTTTCACTCGCAACGGACGGCCTAAACGCGAGTTTTTCCTTCAACTCAGCTTCGCTGATGATTTGAACGGCGCCTCTTTTTAACGAAGCCAATGCTTCAGTCTGGTTGCATCATCGGCAATTCTAGTGGGCACCGCGACTGCGGGCAAAGATTTCCGAGCGATCACGAGACCGTCTTATTTGTTCTTATTCAACAACTCACGCACTTGATCGATGGTGAGCGGCGGGTTTTTCCGATCGAGCGATTTTTGACTCTTACCCTGCTCCCGAAACACTCGTTCGTTTTCGGCGTAGTTTCGGCCCGACACCGACAGACTGGCGTCGTAGACGGGCCGAACGTCACGCGCAGATGAACTGGCAATTTGGCGATGGACATCGACGTTGCGCACTTCAACGGTGGATCGCGATCGCAAATCAGCTTTGTTTGACCGGGAAGAATACTCGTTGGTCGCTGCCGCATGCGTGTCATTAAAGGTTTTCTGCTTCGGCGCCGACTCGGCCGCGAAACTCGTCGCCGTCTGCTGATGACCCACGACTTTAGAATCGGTGGTAAACGCTTTGCCCTGGGCCCCGTTGTGCAGCTCCATGTTGGGACGCAATAAACGGTCGACCAGAGTCTGCTCCTGTTCCTGGGCCGAGGCGTTCCTTAAAAAAAAGAAAACAACACCAAGCAAAACCGGCCAGCGCACATCCGTACGCTGCCAATCAACCGACGGCGTTGTAAAGCTAATTCGGCCTTCGTCAGCGACTGAGCGCGATTCGCAAATTCCCGGCGCCGGACGGCGGCTGGATTTGCCCCTGCAAGATTTCCTGGGCCGTAACCGGACGCCCATAATACCGATCGTTCGCGCCTTTGCGGGTGGCGACCACGGCGCCTTCTAGGGAGACCCCGGCGAACAAACCTTTGCTTCGGCTATAACTGTAAATGGCCGCGGTTGGGGCAACATTCGCTTCCGCCGCCCGCCCAACCGGCCCTGCGGCCACGCTTGCGTCAGCGCCGAGCGTGACATTGCCGCCGCGGGAAAATGCGCGGACCGCAGCTTCATTATTGAGCACAAAAACAAAATCAGTGACCTCACCCCCAAATTGAAGCCCCCAGCCCGCGCCGCCAGTGCCGATGAACGACGGACCTGACCAGCCGTGCCGGGTTCGCGCGACGACCACGCCTTCGCCAACTTTTCCGCTAAATATGAAGGCGCCCTTCGCCACACTCATAATTGCGAGGCCGCGAGCATGTTTCAGAATTCGAGGAGGCAAACCTTTTTCGGGCATGTGCCGGAATTCGCGAAGTGTGACCGCCGATCGATCAACGACGCCTTGATCGGTCGCGTTTGCGGTAATTAGTGATAAAGAAAAGACAACAAGGATGAAGGTTAACGTTTTCATTGATTCACCTTTGGTTCGCGTGTCTCTGATTGCGCGGCCGTATTTTTTAGCTGCTACTCGTTGCGGGATTTCGTTAGGCGACCAACATGCAACCCGATGAAATTGCTATGCGTGAGGCCCTGCGCCTCGCTGAAAAAGCGCGTGCCGCCGACGAGGTGCCGATTGGCGCATTGGTTGTCCGAGACGGCAAAATAATCTCGCGCGGTTATAATCAGGTCGAATTGTTAAACGACGCAACTGCCCATGCTGAGATGCTGGCCCTGACTGCGGCCGAAGCAGCCGTCGGCGACTGGCGTCTGACCGATTGCGATCTTTATGTAACCAAAGAGCCGTGTCCGATGTGCGCCGGCGCGATCGTGCACACCCGAATTCGGCGCGTCATCTTCGGTTGTCCAGATGTAAAGGCCGGAGCCGCCGGAACGGTAATGAATTTGGTCGACAACGTCGCGTTGAACCATCGTTGCCAGATCACAAGCGGTGTTCTGCAAAACGAATGCGCGGCCATTCTGCAGGATTTCTTTCGGAAGAGACGCGGGAAAGATGAATCTCCCGACGTCTAAAAAGCTGCCTCGCTAGGACTCGAACCTAGACAAAGAGCGCTCACCTATGAGAATTGGCCAGTCAGAACAAACGCGCTCCTTTAAGTCAGAACACCGCTGCTGACACACTAAAATTACTGATTGCGTAGGCCGTAGGTGAGATATCACTCCTAAGCCGTGGATTTGCGCACCCTTAAAGAACGCCTGTCAGCTGCACCTGTCGAGGAGTCACAGTTGCAGCAACCCCTCTCAAACAGACAGAATTTGAACAATATTCAGGCATTCAAACGTTTAGTGGAGTCTTTGGTTGATGTGCCGCCGCTTGCCAAGCAAGTTAAACGGATTCGTGATTCGCAGCTTTACCAGATCGGTCAGGATAACTTCTCGATGGAAGTTTCCGCGGCAGATTCGCTGAAACGAATGGCCGATGAATTTGTGTTAACCATTCGCGGTCTGTCATCGGCGTTGTCTTCGATCGTTCAAGACGTGCCAGCCTTCGCGTCTCTGACGACACTCGCCGGTCGCGCTCGCGCTCTCAGCGTAATTGCGCGTCCGTTCTACAGCTTCCATCCGAAAACGTCCAGCAGTAGACGCCGCCATGAGGGATCGGGCATGCGCCACTTCCCGTCGCGTCGGTGTAAGTACCGTCAAGGCAGATTGCGCCGGTACGGATGGCGTGGAAGGCCCCGAGTGGCAGCATCGCGTTCGTGCCGCGTCCCCGTATTTGTGCTTGGAATTGGTGAACAGCGCCGGTTGAGAATACCGCGCTTCCAGCAAACAAAACCGCCGCTAATACGAGTCTGAGTATCTGAGAGCGTATTTTCATGTTGCCCGTCATGCTCCGGCAGCGGGACGATTGCAAGCCCCTAAACACTGCACTTCATACGGCGGCTTAATCTCTTTCTTGCTGATCGATGAAGCCAACTGCCACCTCGCCCCGTGCGGGCTGTGCCACCGGTTGCACGGGCAACAGCCTTGCGACTTTTCGGCCCTAGGGTTTTCGTTCTAGTTTGTTGGAATTTGCTTCGTTTCTCACAACATTGCGGCCATAAGAGCCTGCAACGAGAAATTAGTAGGCTTTACACGAGAGCTCGTGCTTCGTTAGCCTCCGCAAACTCATGAACACTCCCAAATCACTGATTTCCAAACTTGTTGCCGCCGCGTTGATGCTCGCGGCGATGTTAACTTTTGCCATCGTAGCTTTGGCGCAACCACATGAGTGTTGGTGCTGTGTGAGAGGGGCTCACAGGAACCAAGTGCAGATCGTGTCGGAACCGGATTGTGCGGCGGCAGGTGGTCAATGCTACGCGACTAAAGCCGAGGCGTGGAAGGCTTGTCCCGTCAAGTGAGTTATAGTCCTTAGGGCTGCTTCAGATGCGGCAATTCAGCGCGTAGGATTGCACCCTTATCTCTATCTCGTTAGACGCATGCGCCGCACCGAAGAAGGTGACGGTCCTCTTTGTGGCAGCGGGTGCGGCATCTGTCGCCTCATAAGCTCGGTGATAAGAGTGGCTGACGTGCACACTTTACGGCTCACGGCGTTTCGTGGTTGAATCAGGTTTTTCAATGAATTGGATGGACGACTTTTTCACTTGGGTTCGCGCTGTTGCGATAATTGTCATCGGCCCGCTCATGGTAATTTTAAGTCTAACTCACGGTCTATGGGGCAGCGCGATCTTTCTACGAGGGGAAATGCTTGGCTGCCTCGCTAGGACTCGAACCTAGACAAAGAGATCCAGAATCTCTGGTGCTACCATTACACTACGAGGCAAAGGAGTCGGAAATCTAGAGCCAGATTGGATGCCTGCAAGCGGCTGCAATCCAGCTCTCCAAAGTCGGATTTTCGCTGAAATTCGAAATCCGGATTTCGAAAATCCGAACAACAAATGTTCACTCGACGGTCGGAG
Organism: uncultured Verrucomicrobiae bacterium; assembly: GCA_963800015.1. Classification (GTDB taxonomy): domain Bacteria; phylum Verrucomicrobiota; class Verrucomicrobiia; order Chthoniobacterales; family UBA10450; genus AV40. The sequence goes on from CAWCZE010000002.1 coordinate 524,801, forward strand.
ACCGCCGCTACAGGAGCACTTCAGACCATTATTTCGGCGCCTTCGCGCGCGGCTTCCACTTCAAGCTTTTTGCCTGTGTTGGACGCCAATCCACGCGCCATTTCTACCATTTTATCGATCGCCTCATCATCGTGTTTCGGGTCGTGATGAAACAGAATGAGTCGTCGCACTCCGGCGTCGACGCCAAATCGACCCCTGCCGATAACGAACCGTGGCCCCAGCCGACATGGGTTTGATATTCGTCGTCGGTGTATTGAGCATCCAGGATCAGGACGTCGGAGCCCTGAAGAAATTCAACGAGTCCGGTGCGATCTTCGCGGGCGCGTTGGTGCAATTGATCGGGAGTCCATCGACTCGCCTCAGCCGAGTGCAACTTGCACGCTTCGTACGGTTCGTGGTCGGGAAGGTAGGCAATCGAACGTTCGCCGCCGAAAACTCGATAACCAACGCAGATTCCCGGATGATTCATCCTGCGGGCGCGAATGCGCACTTTGCCAATGTTAAAATCCATCGACTCGACCTTTTCGAACTGAATTTTTCCGGGCAAATCGAAGAGCGCGATCGGAAAAAACGGAGTTGCCATCTGGCCCTTGAGAATTTCGCGCAGGCTCCCTTCTGCGCCGTCGTAACCGAAAATGTGAATTTTATTTTTGTCGCTGTAGGACGGGAGGAAAAACGGGAATCCCATAATGTGATCCCAGTGAAGATGAGTGATGAGCAGATTCAGTTCGATCGGCTTGGAACCAAATTCCTTTTCGAGAGCGATGCCCAACTCGCGAATTCCGGATCCCGCATCGAGAACAATCAGTTCGCCGTCTGCTCGAACTTCGACACAAGCAGTGTTTCCGCCATAGCGCACGGTGCCGGGACCGGGGACTGGAATTGATCCGCGAACTCCCCACAACTTCAAGCGCATGGTCGATCCCGTTACCGCGGACATATGTTGGGACGGGAGTTTGTCAGCGCCTCGGCGTTAAACAAGAGTTTTCAGTACATCGCCAGCCATCAAGCAAGCGCTCGGCAGTCGCACCACTACAAAACAAAGCCGCCCCGAATTACTTCGGGGCGGCCTAAGGGAAACAGAGAGTGAATTATTTAGGCGCGTTGACGGCGCAAACGTGGCGCGAAGAACAACGCCGCACCGCAAATACCGATCAGCGGCAACAAGGAAGTCGATTCCGGCACTGGAACAGACACATTGCCGATGTTGTCGATCTTCGTGTTGGCAGGCGCGCCGCTGCGGGTGGCCTCGGCGGTGAATTGACCCATCTTGAGTTGATCCGTGCTGGTGACGGCTGAAAACGTTCCGAGTGCAGCAGCACCGGGGATCGCGGCGCCCGAATACGTCCAGGTCAGGTTCCACATGTTCGGGTTGTCCGTAGGACTAACCAAACCCGGGGTCGGGCCGACAAGCGCGGTCGAGAATGTCCAACCGGCCGGCTGCGTGGTCGTCGTCGGCATGATCGAACTGAAATCGTAAATGGTGAAGAAGTCACCACTGTTAACGGTTTCATCGACGGTCACGTTGGCTTTGTAATTCCACGTGAAATTCGGCGATGAGCCCGTGATTGAATCTAAAGTGGGGATGATGTCGCCGTAGGCGATCACGCTTCCCGTTGCAAATGCTACCAACCCTAGGATGAATGCCTTTCTCATAATATTTGTGAGGTTGAGCAGATTCTGAAACAAACAGGCCGTTCTCGTCAATGCTTAAATTCTGAAGGGAATCGCGCCTGCCGTCTGGCCGGCCGGCCGCCAAAAATTGAGGTGGCAGAAGAGGTTCTCCTCTCAATATTAAGCCTCCAATGCTGGAAAAATCCAAGCCCGAGCGATCGAAGGAAATGGCTGGGAAGGGCCGGTCGCGGCGCTGGATCGTTGTCCTTATAATTATAGTAATTTTGGCCGGCGGCGGCGTTCTCGGCTATCAGCTGGTAAAATTCCGGCGGGCCGACCGATTCGCTGCTGCGGGCGACGAGTTCCGCAAGGCTGACAAAGTAAACGAGGCAGCTGTCCAATATCGAGTCGCCCTGGAGCTGGATCCCGATAACTACCGCGCCTTGAGCGGAGCGGCCAGGCTTGCGGCGAAGGCCGACCGACCCGAAGCGCTCGAGCTTTGGCAAAAAGTGATCCAACTTCGAAAATCGACGACGCAGGATCGCGAGGATTACGCTGAACTTTTAATCAAAACGAATCGGCTGCCGTTAGCGGCAAAGTTGCTGGATCCGCTGCTGAAAAATAATCCCGACGTTCGCACGCTTCAGCTGGCCTCACGTTACTCAGTAAAGATGGGTGACAATTCCAAAGCGCTGGAATTCATGCGAATTGCCGCCAAACGAGCGCCCGATGACGATACCAATCGTTTTCAACTCGCGGAGCTTCTGGCCAAATCGGTCGATCCGGCCGACCAAGCGGAAGCGCGCAAGGTCCTGTGGGATCTGGCGGGCAAATCAAACAGCTACAAACAAGTTGCGGTCGAAGCGTTGGCGGCAGCGCCGCAATTAACATCTGATGAACAGACCCGGCTGGTTAAAGAACTGGCCGATCTCAATTCGAAAAACATTAAGGACGATTTGTTGGCAGACGATTTAAAGCTGCGACTGCATCCGGACGAGGCGGCCCATATTTATCAGGACGCAATCGCCCGCTGGCGAGACGGCAAGATCGAAGATCTCATTCAACTCGCTCGCTGGCTCAATATTCATCAGCAGGCTGAACTCGTGCTCTCTTCCTTTCCGATCGAGCGGGCGTTTGAGGACAACCAGCTTTTGCTAAGCAGACTTGACGCAATGGCGATTCTTCAGCGGTGGAACGATATCGACGAAATCTTGAGACAGAATGAGGTGACGCTTGATCCTTCAGTTATCGAAAGTTTTCATGCTCGCACCGCCCAGGAACGGAATTCGCCGCTTGACGCTGAAGTGCATTGGAGTCACGCGGTTTCGCTAGCGTCGAGCGATCCGTTCAAGCTGCGGTTTGTGGCCAACTTCGCGGAACAAAGCCATGCTACCGCCGTCGCGCTCAAAGCTTACGAACAACTGGCCCGTTATCCTGAGCAGGCCGACATCGCGTATCGCGGAATTGAACGAGTCGGCAAAGAGAGCGGCGATATTTCGGCCCAACGCGCAGCGATGGCGAAAATTTTCGCCCGCACCCCGGAAGATCCCAACGCCGCCGACCAGCTCGCCTATCTCAACTTACTGCTTAACGAAGACGTTGATAAAAATTTGGCCACGGCAAGAAAGCTGGCGGCGCAATATCCCAACAGATTATCGTATCGCGTTACCGCCGCGCTTGGCTATTTGCGCCAGAACAATGCCGCCTCAGCTCTCGCTCAGTTCAATGCTCCGGCGCCGATAGACTGGAAACAAACGTTGCCCGCCTGGCGCGCAGTTTACGCCGCGGCGCTTCTCGGCGCCGATCGAACTGACGAAGCGAAAAAAATAATCGCCGGTATTCCTCGCGACAAATTGAATTCCCAGGAGCAGGCGTTGATTGACGGCGCGACAGCCGCAAAGCCCTAACGACTTAGAGCAGACTGACTCCGAACGGGGCCGGTCCTTTTTTCCAACGCAGCTCGGGTTCCAGATTAATTTCCTCCGGCGGGACATCGAACCCGACCGAGCGCAGCAAATAGGAAACGCCTTCGCGGCTCTCCATTGTTTCTTTCAAACTGCGGGCGAAGAGTTCCACGTATTCCTTGTAGGAATCGAGCGCCAGTTTTCCCTGCGCGAAATGCTCCGCCAACGATTCATCGTGATAATCGATCAGATCAACAAGCGCCCGGCGAAGATCGAGCCGGACTTTCGGGTCGATCACCACCTTGAACGGCGTCGCTGACGCGTCCGGTCTGGCAAGGGTTCGCGTCCGCGGCTCGGTTGGCTCGCGACGCGCAATCTGGAAATCGTGGCTTTTTTCCATTCGCGGTGTCGATCTTACAAACGCTTTCAGACAAAGACCACAACGGAAACAGGTCAAATACTTTTGGAGTGCGGCGTGTACTCACGCCGCTTTTTCCCAAGGTCTCGAAAGCGGTGCGGGTACGCACCGCACTCCAAAGCTTCCTAAAAGAAAATCGGAATGATCAGGATCGCGACGATGTTCACGACTTTGATCATCGGATTGATCGCAGGTCCGGCGGTATCTTTGTAAGGATCGCCAACTGTATCGCCGGTAACTGCTGCCTGATGGGCGAACGATCCTTTGCCGCCGAAGTGGCCTTCCTCGATAAATTTCTTCGCGTTATCCCAGGCGCCGCCGCTTGACGTCATGGCGATGGCGACGAACAAACCGGTCACGATCGTTCCCACCAAAACGCCGCCGAGCACGACAGGTCCAAGCGGTTTAATCAATGCGACGCCGACCACGAAGACCAATGGCAGCAATGCCGGCACAATCATTTCGCGCAGCGCTGCTTTCGTCACGATGTCGACGCAGGTGCCGTACTCAGGAATGTCCTGGCCAGTCATGATGCCCGGATGCACTTGAATTTGGCGTCGAACTTCGCGAACCACTGCGCCAGCTGCTTTACCGACAGCATCCATTGAAAAGGCGGTGAAAATGAACGGCAGCAATCCGCCGATGAACAAACCGATAATTACTTTCGGCTCGGTCAGCGAAAAGGTGAACTGCGCGAACGCAGGATTATGCGCTTTGAGTTCTTCGACATACGATCCGAACAAAACCAGGGCCGCGAGTCCGGCCGACGCGATCGCATAGCCCTTGGTCACGGCTTTCATTGTGTTACCGACAGCGTCGAGCTTGTCCGTGGTGGCACGAACTTCTTTAGGCAAGTTGCTCATCACGGCGATCCCGCCGGCGTTGTCGGTAATCGGTCCAAACGAATCGAGAGAGATAACGATTCCCGCCATCGACAACATCGACATTACCGAAATCGCGATTCCGTAGAGGCCGCAAAAGTGAAAACTGAGCAGGATCGCGATGCCAATGAATCCGACCGGCAACGCGGTGGCGTGCTGACCGATCGCCAGGCCGGCGATGATATTCGTAGCGTGTCCGGTTTCAGACGCGCGGGCGATCTTTTGGACCGGATGAAAACGCATCGACGTAAAATAATCAGTGATCACGACAACCACCGCAGTCATCACGAGACCGACGAGTGACGCGAAATAGAGATCGTTCGCCGAATGTGTCACTCCGCCAACGGTCACACCGTTTGGAAATAACTGATGTGTGGCCGGCCAAAACAAAATCGCAGACACGAGCGCGCTCGCACCGACCGCACCCATCAAAACGGTTCCCGGTTTGCCGTTGCTCACGTTCACGAAAACAATCCCGCAAATCGCGCCGAGGACTGAAATTCCGCCGAGGACAAATGGATAAACGATCGCGGCCGGAGTTGCGGCAAGGGTGAGCGCCGCGACCAGAATCGCGCCGATCAAACTGACCGCGTAAGTTTCAAACACGTCCGCCGCCATCCCCGCGCAATCGCCGACATTATCGCCAACGTTGTCGGCAATCGTGGCCGGATTCCGCGGATCGTCTTCTTCGAGGCCTTTCTCGATTTTGCCAACCAGGTCGGCGCCGACGTCAGCGGCTTTGGTGTAAATCCCGCCGCCAAGTCGCGCGAAAACGCTGATCAAACTCGCGCCAAGGGCGAGACCAATCAGACTGCGGACGGCCGGGTCGTGCCCGATCATTTTGCCGGCGACCGTGTAAAAAATCGAAACCGCGAGGAGCGCCAGAGCGACCACCAGCAATCCGGTCACGGCGCCGCCATTAAACGCAACCCGCAACGCCCCAATTAGCGAGGTCGTCGCCGCCTGGGTCGTTCGCACATTCGTGATCACCGCGACGCGCATTCCGATGAAACCAGCCGACAACGAACAGAAAGCACCGATGACAAAGCCGATGGCTGTTGGATGATCTTTAAAGATCCAGAGAAGAATGAAAATGATCACCGCGATCACGCTTATGGTCATGACCTGGCGGTTCAGATAAGCTTTCGCGCCCTCCTGGACGGCCGCGGAAATCTCGCGCATCCGATCGTTGCCATCGCTGAGACGCTTGACGACGGCGATCAAAAAAATCGCCGCGGCCAGGCCAATTACGGCGCACACCATCGACAGCTGAACACCGGAATCGAGAAGGTTTAGAGCTAAAATTTCCATGGGGTTCGCGCGGTAAAGCGCACGACTCTATGAAGATTTCCCGCTCTGGCAAAGGCTATTTGCCAGTCTGACGATTAATTAGAATTGCGCCGAACTTTTGCCCGAAAATGACGGAGGAATGAGTGAGAGGGTCAAAAATGCAAATCCAGCGCGCTGAATTCTTCCCGGTCCGGCCGGCATTGCCAAAACAGCGCATTTTTGATAGGAAGTTCGAACTCATGAGCCTCCAAGATCACGAGGCTTGGCTGGAAACTGACGGGGACCCATACCGTCTCGAAGGCACTTGCTCGATTGGCCGCGCCGTTTTGAACAATGTCGTGATTGATTCGCCTAAGGTTTCACGGCTGCACTCGATCATTCACCTGGAAGATAATGGCGTCTTTTATTTGATCGACCTGGGAAGCAGCAACGGAACGTTTCTAAATAAAAGACGAATTCACGAACCGGTCCGCCTCCGCGACCAGGACGAAATCAGTATTGGTGGGAAATCGTTTCTATTTAATCAGCCGCGGGGGAAGCCAACCGCCAACTGAGGCCGGCAGCATTCGTTACCCTTCAGGAAGTTGAAAACGTGAAAGTTTGGTTGCTCGTGGCCGACATTAAAAATTTCACGCCACTTAGCCGAACGATGATGAGTGGGGACCTCGCGAACATGGTTAGCGCGTGGCTGGGCTCGTGTAAAGCGATCATCGAACGACACGGAGGAACAGTGAACAAATATCTCGGCGACGGGATTCTGGCCTATTGGCGCGACAGCCGCAAACCGTCAACAGAAGATTGTCGCAACAACCATGCCCTTAAAACCGAACAAAGTCGGGACGAACCCATCTTTTCGATTTGTAGTGCATTTCGGTGACGGTTGCGGTTGGAGGGGTGCCATCGACGAGAGAAGAGACGTTAATGGGAAGCGAGGTTAATCTAATCTTCCGATTGGAAAAATTGCTGGCGTGCGCTCGGCGAGCCATGCGCCGATCAGCGACGAAGCCGCGGATCAACCTCGCTTGGAAGCGATCAGTCTTGTCGGCTCACTTGGCGAGCACGATCTCGAAGGGTTCGACGGGAAACGTGCGCTGTTCGCTGTGTAGTCGCCTTCGAATTTTCGGCCGAACTTCGGCCATGCAACTTCCGGAGATTATTGTGGAGGCAATGATAATGAGGCCTCACCGCTATGGAAGTCTCGCTAATAAGTTTAGAACTTGCCTCGCAAAGGTGCAACCAAGATAATCCGCGCCAGTGACCCCGGAGCGCTATCACGGGCGGCCATGCTCCCGATCGATTCGTGACCACGCGATGGAGCGTAGTGCTCTCTTGCGGCAACGCAGAGGCCGAGTACCCAAATGGTCCGCAATGCACTGGCCCAACTGTGTCAGACCTATTGGCGCCCAATTTTCGCTTTTGTTTCTCGCAACGGCTTTTCGATCGAAGACGCCCAGGATCTACCCAGGATTTTTTCGTGATGGTGCTTGACGGTCATTTGCTGGGCCGCGCCGATCCTCATCGAGGACGCTTTCGCTCGCTGCTGCTCAAAGCTTGAAGGATTTTCTTAATGACGCCCGAGACAAGAAACGCGCCCGCAAACGGGGCGGCGACGTTCAATTTATTCGTTGGGATGAATGGATGGCGGAATTGCCATCGCAGCTCTCGATTTCGGCGCGAAGATTCGGAAACGTGGCCGCCCGAAAAAGTTTTTGATGTTCGATGGGCAGCAACCGTCGTCGAGCACGCTTTGAGCCGACTTGGCGAAGAATGCGAACGCAAAGGCCGGCGACGGATATTTGATGCGTTGAGTAGTTGTTTATCGGCCGAGCGTGAAGACGTCTCATACGCAAGCTTTTCTAAAACCCTCGGTATTCCCGAAACAGCAGTAAAGCGTCTTGTGCATCAATTGAGGAAACGATATCGATCTCTATTACGCGAGGAAGTCGCTGAGACAGTCGAAAAAGCGCAAGATGTTGACGACGAGCTACGGTATCTCTGCGCGGTGCTGACGACGACGGTCACCTAGTCACAGCATGATCTCCCCGGGCGTTATCGGTTCAGTTCGATTGCAAAAGGAGGCAGTGCCATGCGAACATTGCGGTTCTACTTCGCGGGTAAGTCGCGGCCTTTGTTTACAATGTTTGCTTTACCGCGGACTAGGCGAAGAAACCTATGACAATGAAACGCTAGAAAGCATCTTGGATGAAGTCGACATGCGTGATGCCGACTGGCGCCTCGGCAACTATCAGATACTCGACGAGATCGGCCGTGGCGGGATGGGTGTTATTTATCGCGCGCGTCAGCGTCACTCTCGCCGGATCGTCGCCTAAAACGGATTCTGGCGTATCACTCTGATTCGCGCGATACGCTGATGCGTTTCCCCGCGAAGCAGAAGCCGCTGCAAGTCTCGATCAGCCGAACATTCTGCCGATATACGAAGTTGGGGAAAGCGATGACGGCTTGCCCTACTTCAGTATGAAGCTGGCGACTGGAGGGAGCTTACTGGAGAGTCATGTCGCGCTTCATAAGGATACACGACTTAGCGTGGCGTTGATGGCAAAGGTATCGCGCGCCGTTCAATACGCGCATACTCATGGCATTCTTCATCGCGACCTAAAGCCCGGAAATATTTTATTGGATGGGCATGGCGAACCAATGGTGAGCGATTTCGGGCTCGCGAAATGGCTGGAGATCAATAGCGACCTTACTCGCACCCTGACCATATTCGGAACTCCTGGTTACATCGCGCCAGAACAAGCTCACGGACCCGCGGCCAATCTGAAACCCACCTCCGACATTTACAGTCTCGGTGCAATTCTATTTGACCTTCTAGCCGGTCGTCCCCCTTTTCTAGGAGACCACGCACTCTCTGTTATTCAACAGGCTGCCGACAAGGCCGCACCTAAACTTCGTCGACTAAACGCAGCCTCGATCGCGACCTAGAAACTATCTGTGCGCGCTGCTTGGAACGCGAACCAAGCGCGCGTTACCAGTCCGCCGGCGATCTCGCTGACGATCTCGGGCGCTGGCTCGAACGCCGCCCGATCATCGCGCGGCCGGTTTCAGCGCCGGTACGCGTCTGGCGCTGGTCAAAAAGAAATCCGAAGCTCGCGGGCAGCATTGCTGCATGCCTGGTGCTCGCTGTAGCTGCCGCCGGTTTTCAAATTCAAAATCGTCTTTCGCAACGCTCGGCAGCAATCGCAATGCACTCTATCGCGGTGGAACCCTTCCTCGATTTAGACACCGCGCAGCATGACACCGAAATCAGCAACGTGATCGCGGCGACGTTGCAGAATACATTGTCGGGCATTGGGCCTGCGCGAGTGACTCCGATCTCGCGCAAAAAGCTGACAACCGCTCCCGAAGACCGGAGTGAAGAGGCCGCGAATCGTTGGAATAGCGCGCGCGCTGCTATTCAAGGGACCAAACGCCTTCGAAACGGTAAGCTCTGTGTTTCGCTACGGCTTCTAAACACCGCCGACGGAAAAGTTCTTTACAAAAAAATCATTAACGACGCCGGGCCAGAATCTGTCGCGAAACTTACGGGCGCACAGCTGTACGGCATTCTCAACATACATGATCTAGCTTCAGTCGAATTGACTGAGACTGACCCAGGCTGGCGAGATAAAATACTCGCCAGCTCATTATCGCAGGCCGGGCCGTCCAAGATCGACTTACCACTGCTGATACTGAGCGATCTATTCAACTTTATCAGGAAGCAGTGAACACACGGCCTGATTCGGCTTTAGCGTACAGTCTTCTAGCCCAACAACAGTCGACGCACGCGTACTTCACGGGTGACTTAAAATATCTTTCAGCCGCGGAAACATGCGCAAGCAGAGCTATTCAGCTCAATCCCAGCGCAGCTGAATCTCACAAGGCCGCATCGATGGTTCTTTTTCAGAAAGGCCAGTTCGTTGAGTCTCTCGAAGAGGCATTTACGTCCCTCGAGTTGGCCGACGACGCTGAAGACTATCGCTTAACGAATCGAATACCCGGCAACTTCAGAATGTTAGGTCGCCCCGATAAAGCTCTTCGCTGGTACATTTTGGCGTTCAAAAACAATGCTCGCCCGTACGATGCTTATTCCCTTGCAGACTGTTACACAGACTTAGTAGACGACACGAACGCGGCCGCGCAATATAAAAGGGCAGCCGCGCTCTTTCCTGAGTTACCGGAGGGCTGGATAGGCCTCTCGCGCTGGCATTACTGCACCAGGATTTTGCTACTGCGCAAAAGATCGCTTCAAAAAACTGGATGAATTACCGGGAGTTCCCCCTCAGTGAACAAACGGCTGCTGCAGCCGCGTTTTTTTCCCGAAACTTCGTCGAAGCCGAAAAATTATACCGCGGCTTATCCGCGAAAGACCCGAATGGGGGTGGGGGTTCGTTTGGAGGGGTAACGTACCAGTCCGCTCTTGGCTGGTTGCGATTCGCCGCGGGTGATAAGACAGGCGGCACCCGATTCCTAAACGCAGCACTTGCTAAGGAACTGGACGCGCTTCGAACAGCGCCGCACCATCCCGAAGTTCTTTACCGGGCAAGCGCGATCGAAGCGTCATTGGGCAAAACCGAAGCCGCGCTGCAGCATTTGGCAGCCGCCACGGATGCGGGTTGGATTGACTACCGTCTGATGCAACTTGATCCCCCGGTTCGACTCAGTTCGCAACACCCAATCTTTCAAAGACACTCTCACTCGCCTAGCTAGTAAAGTGGAAAAGATGAGACGGCATCTGCCGGATCAGTAATAAACACTACCCTGAACAGAACTAATTAATAATTCATATGAATATACCATTAATTGCCGCGATCAGAAGTCGTTCATCAATGATCGCTTCTGCTGCGCTTATCCTGGCTGCAGCAGCGACATTCGCTACATCAGTGTTGATGGCACAGGCTCCAAGAAAAGCAACAGCCCGAACTCAGACTCCTAACTGCCTTGGCAATTGGCCACCTGCCGACCCAACAGAAAATCAATGGGTAAAAGACGCCTTTGATACCGCGCTCAGTGTTTCCGCCACACCAGGCCAACCTAACGACCCAGGGCCGGCTACGTCGAGATTTACTCGATACCAAGAACAACTTTAAGTCACCGAAGGACGCGATTAAAAAGATACTGGATACCCAACATCCGAAAAATAACATAATCTTCCCATCTGACTTAGTGATCGTCTTCTACGAGAAGAACCGCAAGTAGTCCGACCCCCCGCTCCGAACACGAATTCCACAACTCCTCTTTTGCATGCCAATCATTGCTATCTTGTTGTCTACCTGGATCAAGTAGGAGCCATTGCGCCGACAGCACCTTCGGATTCTAGAGCTCATGTAATGTGCTGTTACGATCCTTACTAGTAGAATGGCGAAGTAGCGAACTTACTAATCGGTTAGCGGGCATTAATAAAGCGAAGAATTCTTCCCATTTCGTCATTGGACTTTGTGGGCAAGGTGGGTTGCCAGTTCGAATGGACAGATAGATAAGATTGCGGGTCTGGAAGAGCCCCCGAGAATCACGTGCGCAACAATCCTGCTTCCAACCGGCCCTAGACGGTTACCCTTCCCAAGGCTCGGCAACTCCGCTTCTTTTAAAACGTAATACCAAAGGGGGGTATCCCTGTCGATCCGTACGACCGTAGCGTTGTAGTGTGCAACCCATTGTCGGAGCGACGTCTTTAAGCTTCAAGAGGTTTCAAGCCCATCGCTCTTGCGACCTCTTGACCAGAGGGCAAGCCCATGCGAGCTCCGCGCCAAAGTGTTCTCACCGGCAATACCTGTTCGGCCGGGGGGTCCCTAACGACTGCACCTGGGCGAGATTCACTCGGCGTGGTAGCGCCGAAAAGTTTCAACGTGGGAAACTGTAGATTATGTAAATCCGTTGAGATGCTAGTATCGATTTTCCGCGAAAAGACCGGAACGATGCTGATCCGAAAGAACTTGCTCCAGTCAATTATCCAATCCGACGGCAACGATGGCACCGCCTGCCCACCTACTCCAGTATGAGCGATCAGCTCAACGAGCGAAACATCCTGGTGCGAACTGTTATAGGGATACCGGTTTCGTACCATGCTATGCCCGAATCGAAACGCGGCTGCACTGAACTCTATCGGAATCGAAAAACCCCGGAATTTGCTTCCCTCTGCAGGCGCGATCGCAAGTTGTAGGTCTTGAAATATATCTGGGTCGATTAGATTGCCGAGAAGGTCGTTTATGACAATGTACTGGTAGTGCCATGTAACCAGCCGACGTGCTTGCTCAAATAAAGTGCTTCTGACAGGCCCCGCGCTCTCAACGGCACTTCCGTCCCCCTTTTCTCAGCTCTTCGAGCACGCGATTGTGATACATCAAAAACACCACGTGCAGCTGAGCGACGATCAGATTTTCGTCGTCTCGTGCATCTCCTACGAGCGCAATCCCTTCGTGGTTTCTCGGCAAATCATATTCGAGCCCTTTCTTTTTATTCGGTCCAATCACAAAGCGTTCTTTGCCATGGCTGCTGTAGTCGTTTCGATATAGGAACGGAGAGATACTCGGTCCACCGCCGTACAACTGATCTAAATCTAGAAATGGTGATCTAAAGTTTGGAATTCGCTCTACACATGCATGAGCCGAACCGAGCGGAGTAATGTCTAGAGTAAGATCGTGATCAATAAATTGCGACAAATAGGTGTAGCCGGCGGGGAGCATACCGTTTTGCTTCCTATCAGTGTTGTCATCCGTCATTATTCTCCCGAGTTGCTCCAATCCTTTCTCGAGGATTGAATCTGGCGTCGACGGCGGTCTCGCCAGTTGCGGAAACATTCGAGTGTAATAACTGCACGCGCTCATGCTGGTTTAGCCTATCTCTTTATGGATTTAGTTTTAGAAGTGCTTCGCGTCTTCAGGTAGATTGGGGAGCTGCAAACGCTCGTAGGATTGCAAAGACGATGGGCGGAGAACGATTTTCATAGTCCTTCTAAGCGAATTTTCGCGATTCCCATCCGAGCCACTCGCGAGGCCCTGCCTTAAGTGAGCCGTAACAGGGCGGACTGAGTCGTGTAAAGGAAAATAGCGGCTGGCAAACTGGCGGATGTTGTCTGGGGGAAGGTGTCACTCATTACCATCTCCGGAATCTGGCGAAGAGAAGTTCGCGAAGAAAGATCGGAGAGGCCACAGTGAAGTCACGGAGCGTTGTCGGCTCGACGGAGTCTCGCCCTAGCGCAACTTTAGAGCGCGAAAAATGTTTTCAGTCGATTGAGGAAGTTGGCGGTGTATTCGCGCTGTCTGGCTGCGTGCTCGGCGGCCGAGCTCGCGGCGTCTTTCAGGATGCCTTCGGTTTCCATTCTTCGCTTGGCCAACAGCTCGCTGAGCTGCTTCATGCAATCCGGCGATTCACGAATGACTCCGCCCATTACTTCTTTGCCGATCTCCATTATGTAACAGTCGCGCTCGGCCTGAACGGTCGCGCTGCGTTTCTCGCCGGTTAGAAGCGACATTTCGCCAAAGCAATCGCCTGAACGCAAAGTTGCTACCGGAATGGTCGATCCGTTCTTCGCAACGGAAACCTGCGCAGAACCCTGAAGCAGGATGAACATGGAATCTCCATCGTCGCCTTCTTCGATCACTCGCTCGCCGCGACCGAAATGATTGAGGTCCGACTGTCCGACCAGGTTTCCGATTTGTCCGTCGGACAGACATTGAAACAGCGGTTCACCGCGCAAAATGGAAAACGCTTCGTCATGACCCTCGTCAGCAGGCCGGCTGGTCTTGCGCTGAACGTGGAGCGTCCGCTGCGGAAATGGAATGGTGATGTTGCGCCGCCGGAATTCGTACCAGGCGTTTGTATAAATACCGTCGCGAACTTCGTAGTAGCCGGAGTGAGTCGTCATCGCGAACTTGATTTGATAAACAATGGCCGAGTCGCCGTATTCACTCACGTAAATCTGCGGCGGCGGATCTTTTTCCACGCCGGGGACCTGAATGGTGGCGCGCATGAGAGCTTCTTTGACGCGATTCGGCGGCGCACTGTACTCGGCGTTTATCTGCAGACGCATGAAATGCGTGCGAGTCGGGTAGCTGAGATTCGTGATCGTGCGCGCGACCATCTCGTTATTTGGAATGTCGAGATAGATGCTGTCGTTAGTACGCAGGCGAGTGGAACGCCAGTTGATCTCCATCACTTCGCCATAGGTTTCGGCAACTTTGAGCCAGTCGCCGACTTTATAAGGCCGGTTTATTTGGAGCGACACGCCGGCGATGATGCCGCCGAAAAGATTTTGTCCGGCAATGCCGAGAATGATGACGATGATTCCGGACCCGGCCAGCACGCCCTTCAACTGGTTCTCGGCCTGATATCCAAAGCTGAGGACAAGAAGAAGAACGATCAGGAAAATGATTCCCGCCATCAATTCGCGGAGAAAGTGCGGGATGGGCGTTTTCTTCCGGGTTTCAAAATACCAATCCCAGAGATAACGATTAATCAGCGCGACGACGAACGCCGTGCTCAAAAGAATTGCAGCGGCGCCGATGTGATTGCGCCAACTCGCGTGAATTCCGTAAACAGCCAGCGCGGCGTAAAACGCCAGGGTAAGACAAAACAGCTGATAAAGAATCCCGAGCTGCACGCCCGCCCGGCGTTTCAGTAACCGGCCAATGGTTAGCGCAACAAAAAATGTTCCGATAAAAGCGCCAACGGTCAGGGCCGCGCGCTGGGTGTCGAACAAAAGTGCGAACATCGGCTGATCGGTGCGACTCTACTCTCCCAAGGCTGCCGCCACAAGGTTCTAGCGAAACGCCTAATCGCGCGCTCTTTTCTTCAGCTCGTCCAGGCGCCGGATGATATCGCCCAAAAGCAATTCGTTCTTGAGATTGACCTGGTAATCGAGATTCGCGCGCAAACGGTCTTTATGCGATTGCCGATTTTGCGACATCATGATGATCGGCGCCTGCATCGCGGTGATCACGTTCAGCGCAAGATTTAGCAGGATGAACGGAAACGGATCGAACGGTTTGCGAGTGAGCAGAATGGTATTGATGATGACCCATGCGGTAAAAAGCGCGAGCGAGACAATGATGAATTTCCAACTGCCGCCGAACTCAGCAATCTTGTCGGCAGCGTGGTCCGCGAACGTCAGCTGCGCCTGTTCCTCCTGGTTGACGTTGCGCGACACTCGATGGCGCAACAGATCATCGGTTCGGCGCAAGCGCGCGGTCAGCGCAGTTAGCAACTCCAACGTCACGCGCGGATCGCTCTGTATGAACGTCAGAAAATCCTCGCGGGTGAGCTTGGCAAGGCGAGCATTCTCCAAGGCGATGGCATTCGCCGATCGCCCCTGCCCGTCCAGCATTGCCATTTCGCCGAAAAAATCTCCGGGCCCCAACTCGGCGAGGGTAACGATGTGACCGTCGGCATCGGTTATCCGAATGGCGACCTTACCGAGATCGACCAGATACATTGCATCGCCGGGATCGCCAGTGCGAAAGATTGTGGCCGAGTGCGGATAATCGTGAATCGTCAGATACTTGCCGAGATCGGCGGTGGCCTTCGCGTCGAGCGACGAAAATAACGGAACCGATCTTAAATTCGCGGCGTCCATATCGCGCAATTATAAGCAGGAGGCGTGACCTCATGGAAGTCGGGCGTTTAGGTGGATCGAGCTCTCCGAGCTCGATTTTAAACCATGGCGGCTCGGTGAGCCGCCGCTACCTGGCGAATATCAAACGCGCTGCGGAGAGCACGTTCCACCTATTTTGGCGGTGAAAAGACCAGCCACGCCCAGCCGGCGAGGAAACATAACCCGCCGAGTGGGGTAATCGCGCCCAACCAGCGCACATTCGTTAATCCCATCGCGTACAGGCTCCCGCTGAAAATAATAATTCCAGCGAACAGCAACCACCACGCGCCGCGATTCGTAGATCCGAACAAGGCCAAGGCGAATAGAGCAAGTGCATGAACAAAGTGATACAGCACCGCTTTGTTCCAAACATCGACCAAATTGTTCGCCTCCAGGGTTGGCTTCAGCCAGTGCGCACCAAACGCGCCGAGCGCGACCGCAAGGAAACAAAGCGCGGCCGCGATTCGAATCATCGTTCTGTTGCTTTCGGAAAAATGTCCGCCGGTACGCTCGGATACCGTTTCTCGATGGCTGCCAAAAATTTTGCGTTCGGCTCAACCGGCCCCACTGGATCGTCCAATTCCTCGGCAATTTTAACCAGATCGATGATTGCCCACTTGTCGCCTTTTTCCTGGAGTAATGAAGGCCATTCTTCGCCTTCCGCTTCTCCTTGTGGATTCAGCGGCACAACGTTGATCCAAGCCCAGCCGTTATGGACCTTGAAGTATTTCACCTGAAACTTCGCGGCCCTGCCCGAACCCGTCGTATATTCAGCATGAAGTGCCTTCATAATCCCGTCTCGTTCGGCGCTGCCGGCGAGCGGCGTGTGAACCCCGTCTTGGCCGTTTGAAAATTTCGCGAGTGAAAGAAAATAGACCAGGGAGATCGCGATGACTTTCGGAATTTGACTGCTCATAACAATATAACTCCCGTCGAAGCTAACGCGGAGACTTGTGTGCAGTGAAGCCTAATGTGGAAAGCGCACCTGCGATCAACCGAGTTTAAGAAAAATATCGCGAACCGCCGCGTCCAACAGCGAAAGTTTGAATGGCTTATAAAGCACCTTGGCCTTCACCCGCTGAAAGAAAAACTCAATACGCGAATTGCTCTTGTGACCCGTAAAAAAAATGAAGCGCTCACGGGTTGACGGGCGGACCCTCGTCACCGCCCAATAAAACATCTCGCCACCCATCCGCGGCATCATCATGTCGCATAAAATGACATCGAATCGCCCCTTATCCATGATCTCACGGAGCCCCTCGATACCGCTGTTGACCGAAACCACGTCGTACGAGCAAGAGACAAGAAAATCTCGAATGACCTCGTTGAAATCAGTCCGATCCTCGAGAAGCAGGATTTTTCGCGCCGGCGTTTTGAGCGGCGCGTTTTCCCTTAAATCAGCGCGGAGCTTACCCAAATCCGCGGGCGCCGGAGTTTGCGGCGGTCGCAAAGGCATAGGCTGTTAGCCAGTCAGCAGGAGGAGTGCCCCGACAGCAGCCGATATGCGTGTTTGCGCTGGAACCCAACGGAACGCTGCCAAATTCGTCGACTAATCGACGACTTCGAGACCCATTTGGCGGGCCGTGCCTTCGATGATGCGGAACGCTGCTTCGTCACTGCGGGCGTTCAGGTCTTTGCGTTTCGTATTCACGATGTCCATGACCTGTTTCTTCGTCACTTTGCCAACTTTTTGCTTGTTCGGTTCTTTCGAGCCGGCGGCGATATTGGCTGCCTTCTTCAACAAAATCGCTGCGGGCGGACTTTTGGTGATAAAAGTAAACGACTTGTCTTTGAAAACCGTGATCACGACCGGCAAAATGTCGCCGGCTTGTTTCTGGGTGGCGGCGTTAAATTCTTTGCAGAACGCCATGATATTGATGCCGCGCGGTCCAAGGGCAGTGCCAACGGGCGGCGCAGGATTCGCCTGCCCGGCCGGGATCTGCAATTTGATGTGAGCTACTATTTCTTTAGCCATGGGGAAAGTTGATGGTTGTTAGTTGATTGTTGAGAGTGATTTTAGCCGCGTTCGACCTGCCAGTATTCGAGTTCGACCGGCGTCGCGCGGCCGAAAATTGTCACCGACACGCGAAGTTTGCCGCGCTCCGGATCGATTTCTTCGACGATGCCGTTCTGGTTTTGGAACGGACCGTCCGCGACCTTCACCGTCTCGCCAACTTCAAAGCTGACTTTCGGTTTTACCTTCTCTTCGCGCTCTTTCATCTGCGCGAGCATGGATTCCACCTCCGACGCCCGCATCGGGATCGGTTTGTCCTTGGTTCCGGCGAAACCGATCACGCCCGGAGTTTCACGAATGAAATACCAGGTGCGGCCGACGAGTTGATTGTTCTCGTCGAGCAAATGCATGTTCACGATGAGGTAACCGGGGAAAAATTTCCGTGTGGTCTCGCTTTTCTTTCCCTTCTTGATTTCCGAGACGCGTTCCGTGGGGACGAGCACTTCGTAAATCACGTCGCTCATTTCTTCGGTCTTCACGCGCTTCTCGATGTTCTCCTTGACCTTGTTCTCCTGACCGGAGAGCACATGGACGACGAACCATTGATCTTTCGCTGCGAGCATCTGGGCCATAATCAGTGCAGTTTGGTAAAGTAATGGACAACGTTGACGAGCACAAAATCGAACAACGCGACATAACCGCCGAGCAATAGCATCGCGATAATAACGACCAGGGTCGAATCAACCAGCTCCTTGTACTTGCGGAATCCGCGTTCTTTTGGATCCCACGGCCAGGAAGCTTTTTGAAGCTCGACCTTCACCTCGGTGAAAAAGTTTCTGATTTTTCCCATCGCTAAATTGTTAAGAAAACCTCGAACGTCCAACGCTGAACGTCCAACGCCCAATTATCTCTTTCCGAGTTCGGCATTGAATGTTCGATGTTGGGCGTTCGGCGTTGGCAGCCTCTTTTCACGCCAGGAGGGACTCGAACCCCCAACAGGCGGTTTTGGAGACCGCTACTCTACCAATTGAGTTACTGGCGTAAGCTTCCTAATTTAGTCGCGAATCTCGCTCACGCGACCCGCGCCGACGGTCTTGCCGCCTTCGCGAATAGCGAAGCGAATTGTCTTCTCCATGGCGATCGGCGTAATCAACTCCACCTCGATGGAGATATTGTCGCCCGGCATCACCATTTCGACGCCGTCGGGCAATTTCACCATCCCAGTAACGTCAGTGGTGCGGAAATAAAATTGCGGCCGGTAGTTGGTGAAGAACGGCGTGTGACGGCCACCCTCCTCCTTGCTCAGCACGTAAACTTCGGCCTTGAATTTTTTATGCGGGGTAATCGAGCCCGGTTTCGCGATGACCTGACCGCGCTCCACGTCCTCTTTCTTCACGCCACGAAGCAACACTCCGACGTTGTCGCCGGCGCGCGCTTCATCGAGAAGTTTGCGGAACATTTCAATGTCGGTCGCAGTCGTTTTGGCCGTCGGCTTGACGCCAACGATCTCGACTTCCTCCATTTTCTTGAGGATGCCGCGCTCCACCCGACCGGTCGCGACTGTGCCGCGGCCTTCAATGTTGAATACGTCTTCCACCGGCATGAGGAACGGTTGATCGACCGGGCGCTCCGGAACCGGAATGTAATCATCGATCGCAGCGACTAGCGCGAGAACCTGCTTCTCCGCTTCGGCATCGCCGTTCAACGCCTTGAGCGCGCTGCCTTTGACGATCGGGATTTTGTCGCCCGGAAATTCGTATTGCGTCAGCAAATCGCGAACTTCCATCTCAACGAGATCGAGAAGCTCGGGATCGTCCACCATGTCGACCTTGTTCAGGAAAACGACGATCGACGGCACACCAACCTGACGCGCGAGCAGAATGTGCTCACGGGTCTGGGGCATCGGGCCGTCCGCTGCGCTGACCACGAGAATCGCGCCGTCCATTTGGGCCGCACCGGTGATCATGTTCTTCACATAATCGGCGTGGCCGGGGCAATCGACGTGAGCGTAGTGACGCTTGTCGCTCGAATATTCCACGTGTGCGGTATTGATCGTAATTCCGCGCTCTTTTTCTTCCGGCGCGTTGTCGATCGAATCGTAAGCGCGCGCTTCCGCCATGCCCTTTTTGGAGAGCACGCTGGTGATTGCGGCGGTGAGTGTAGTCTTACCGTGGTCGACGTGTCCGATCGTGCCGACGTTCAAGTGCGGTTTGTCGCGTTTAAATGATTCCTTGGCCATATCAATTCTCCTGTCGTGTTCTAACTAAATAAAAACTGCGTCTTTTTTAACTGTCGTCTCTGCCGCGAGCTCAAACTGGAGCCCATGACCGGGATTGAACCGGTGACCTCGTCCTTACCAAGGACGTGCTCTACCAACTGAGCTACATGGGCCGGTTTGCCTCCCGCGTGTAGAACTAAAAGTCCCAAAGCCGCATCAAATTGCAACGACCATGGGACCAACTCGTTCTCGCAAAAAGCGTCCGAAACGGTAGTCGTCCCGGTGGTAGTGTCAAAGCAATTTTAATCGCGGATCGGCCGCTCCATCCTCGACCGAAACCGGCACGTTTTCAGAGGGAAATCGCCCCCGCAGAGTGCGATTCACCTACCGGATTCGAGTGCTGCTGGTTGGCTCAGCTTTTCCGCGGGTAAACAACCTGACCAAGGCTGCGATTACAACCAAAACTATCACACCAAAGAAGATCCTCGTTGGCGTGAACAACGGAGCGGCGGGCGTCGGAGTTGGCGTGGCCGGCGGCGCGTTTTTCGCAGCCAATCGCCCCTGCGCATATTTCATTCGCTCCTGCGTCTCCTGATCGTTCGGCTCCATTTTCAGCGCCTGCTGATAATCGGCGATCGCTTTCTCGTAATCTTCCGACAATGCGTAGGTATAGCCGCGACGCGCGTATTCCGGCTGGTAGTTTGGATTTTTCTCGATCGCAGTTGTGTAATCCTGAATCGCCGCCGGGAAGTTGTTCAAATTGCGATAGGCCAGCGCCCGCTGATCATAATTCTGCTGGTCGTTGGGATTCTTTTGAATGGCCGCCGTGAAATCCGCCGCCGCTTTGTCCCATTGCCGGAGACCGACATAGGCGAAACCGCGAACCTTGTAAGCGGCTCCTTCATCGGCCTTGAGTTCGAGCGCCTTATTGCAATCATTAATCGCGGCGTCGTACTGAATTTGAGCCAGCTCCGTTTCGGCGCGCTCGAGATAAGCGAGCGGGTTTTTCGGCTGCAGTTCTATCACTTTCGAGAAGTCCGCTACGGCCGCGTTAAATCGTGATGTCGCCGCCGGCCCGTCGCTCGCAGCGATTGCCGCACGCCCTGCTGCGCGATAGGCCATCCCCCGATCCCTGTAACTTTCCGGATTATCGGGCGCAGCTTCGACTTCCTTGGTGAATTCCTCCACCGCTTTGTCGTACTGTTTGGCATCGACGAATGTGACGCCGGCGCGGTGATGCGCCTCGGCTTCGCCACCGCCTCCGCCGTGTTTTTTAGCAAATGTCGCCGGAGCGGAGAGAAACATCAGCGCGGCAATTGAAATGGACGAGATCAGTGTGGTTTGGGTCTTCATGGTCTTGCTCGTTGCTCCCAATTTGTGAGCGATTCACGCGGCACAAGCCAGCAAATTTGTGGCGGCAGGGCCTGCCAAAATCCCGGCGGCGTGGCAGTATGGCGCAATGGACAAACGCCCGCGCCATCTTTCACGAGGATACGGCGCCGTCTTCGCCACCATCGCCATCTGGTCGGTGCCATCATTGTTTCAGTTTTATCTCAACCGGTTTTACGATCCGTGGTCGCAAAACTTTTACCGTTATGCGGTGGCTTGCCTGGCCATCATTCCATTCGTCGCCCTTCAATTTGGGCGCGGTCCCCGAATCGATATGCGCGCTGTCGTGGCTTGTATGGTGCCGTGTCTGCCCAACGTGGTGCATCAGATCACACAGGTCCTAGCCCTTTTTTATATGGGACCGGGCGTTTACGCGATTTTCATTCGCTCGTCCGTGATTTTCACCGCGCTCCTCGCGCTCGCGTTTTTCCCGGAGGAACGTCACATAATTAGACAGTGGCAATTTCAGGCCGGCACTCTGCTCGGTTTAATCGGCGCGTTCGGAGTAATTTGGTTTCAATCGAATGGTCAGGACAAACACGTCGCCTTGCCCGGATTGTTCATTGCCTTCACGGCATCGCTTTGCTGGGCGCTTTACGCCACTCTTATTAAGCGGCCGTCGGCGCGCCTCGGCCCGATCCGCAGTTTCGGGATCGTCAGCATTATCACTTCGACGCTCCTTCTGCCGTTGACGCTCGCGTTCGGAAAGATCGCCACTCCGCTTCACGTCGACGCCAACGTGAATTGGATTTTGATCATCTCCGCCATCAGCTGCATCACTCTCGCCCACGTTTTGTATTATGTGGCGATCCACGAAATCGGCGTCGCGCTTGCCCAAAGCCTGCAATTACTTTGTCCGGTCGGAGCGCTCGCGTTGTCCTATTTTATTTTTCACGAACGCCTGACCCAGGCGCAGCTGGTCAGCGCTGCTATTTTGCTCATCGGCGCCTTCCTGGCCATGCAAACCAAGCCAGTGTCGTCACCGAAACCGTCGAAAATATTTAGGTCTGGCAAACAACTCCGCAGGGAATTGCCTCTCTTGCCGGATTCTGGATACTGGATGCTGATCCTCCAAGTCCGCGTCGAACATCTAGAATCGAGTATCCATCATCGTGAATCTGCAGAATTATCTTCACAGCCGGCAGAAACTGATCGACCGCGCGCTCGATAGATATTTGCCGAAGGAGAACGTGCGGCCGGCGACGATTCACAAGGCGATGCGCTACAGTTTGTTCGCCGGCGGGAAGCGGTTGCGGCCGATCCTCACCCTCGCCGCCGCGGAAGCGTGTGGTGGTAAAATTGAAAACGCGCTGCCGCTCGCTTGTGCGATGGAATGCATCCACACCTATTCGTTAGTCCACGACGATCTCCCCAGCATGGACAACGACGATTTCAGGCGCGGCCGCGCGACGTGTCACAAAGTTTTTGGAGACGGAATCGCAATTCTCGCGGGCGATGCCTTGCTGACGATCGCGTTTGAGATCGTTTCCCGCACAAAGCCTCCTCACCGTTACGATCCGTTTACTTTGCTTCGCGAGGTCGCAGTTGCGGCTGGCAGCCGGAAACTCATCGCCGGCCAGGTGGCCGATTTGGAAGCCGAAGGCAAGAAAGTCAGCATCGCTGATCTTCGTTACATCCACCAAAACAAAACGGCGGCGATTTTGACGGCTTCAGTTTGCCTTGGAGCGATGAGCGCAAATGCAACCGCCAAGGAACTGGCGGCGATCACGAAATTCGGACGCGCGCTCGGTCTCGCGTTTCAGGTGATCGACGACATTCTCGACGTCACCCAGACCAGCGAAAAACTTGGTAAAAGCGCGGGCAAGGATGTCGCTGCGCAAAAAGCGACTTATCCTGCGCTAATCGGTTTACAGAAGTCGCGAGTCGAAGCCAAACGCCTGACCAAGCAATCCCACGACGCGTTGAAAATCTTCGGTAAAAAAGGCGACACTCTGCACGCGCTCGCGAATTATCTGTTCGAGCGCGAATACTGAGTTGGTAGGGCGAGACTCCGTCGAGCCGATTTCAATTTACCGCCGCGCCTCGACGGAGTCTCGTCCTACCAACTGCTCATACTAACCTCAAATTCGGATCGATCTCTTCCGCCACATTCGAGCTGAAACCATTTCGCAATTTCAACATCGCGGCGAAGGCGATCATCGCGGCGTTATCGGTGCAAAGCGACGGCTCCGCTGTTTTCAATTCGAAACCGTGAGAGTTGCAGGCCGCCGCCATTTGTTGTCTCAACTGCTTATTGCAGCTGACGCCGCCGCTCATTGTCACAAGATCGACA
The DNA here is from genome assembly GCA_963800015.1 of uncultured Verrucomicrobiae bacterium. Taxonomy (GTDB): domain Bacteria; phylum Verrucomicrobiota; class Verrucomicrobiia; order Chthoniobacterales; family UBA10450; genus AV40. The sequence goes on from CAWCZE010000002.1 coordinate 548,348, forward strand.
CTGTGTTCTTCCGCGGCTCCAATTGTTTTCAAAACAAGAACGTCAATAATCGCCGCCTGAACGGATGCACAAACATCCGCGAGATCAGTCTCAGATAACTTATGCGCCGTCTGTGTCAGGTCCGAATGGTTTTGGGGTTCGCCGACATGCCCTGCAATTTTCGGCAACAAATATCGGACCGCTGTTTTCAACCCACTGAAGCTGAAGTTTTCGGAATCCGGCATGCTCCGCGGTAAATCGAAACGAGCCGGATCGCCATTCACCGCGCGCTTTTCGATTTCGGGGCCGCCCGGATAACCGAGGCCTAACAACTTGGCAATCTTGTCGAACGCTTCGCCGGCGGCATCATCCACCGTGCGGCCGATGATCCGATATTCGCCCACGCCGCCGACAAGCACAGTCATGGTGTGTCCGCCGCTGACCACCAGCGAAAGATTTGGCCGAATTTTTGTTTCTCCGAAAAATGGTGAAAGCAAATGGCCTTCGAGGTGATTGATTGCGAGATAAGGCTTGTCGAATCCGATCGCCAAGCCCTTCGCGATCGATGCGCCGATCATCAGAGAACTGGCCAAGCCGGGGCCGCTGGTCGCCGCAAACGCGTCGACTTGTGAAACATCGCTCTTCGCTTGGTCAAGGGCGCGCGCGACCAGACGAGGTGCGTGCACGAGATGATTGCGGGACGCGATTTCCGGGACAACGCCGCCAAATTTTTCGTGCTCCGTGATTTGCGATGCGACTTCGCTGGCCAACAGTTTGCAATCGCTCAACACGGCGACAGCGGTTTCGTCGCAGGACGTTTCGAGCGCGAGAATGACAGTTTAGAAGTTGAAACGTTGAGAGGTTGAGAAGATTCGCGGCACGCCGCTCACTCAATGCAACTCGAACTCGCTCAACTCCTCAACAACTATTTCTTAATCGCTTCGGGCTTATCGGCGTGTTCTGCTGCGCGTAAATCATCACGCCTTTGAGCGCATCGATCGCCCGCATCATTTGCGGATCGTTACTCTTGATAAAAGTCTTGTCCTCGTCGGGCCGAATCGTATCGCCGCTGCTGCGGGCCATGAACACGAGTCGTTCCTGTTCGGGGCTCATCGGCACTCGAATGTTCGGCGTGACACCATTCCCGTGAATCACCTGTTTGCTCGGCGTGTAATATTTCGCGGTTGTAAAACGCAAGGCCGAGCCATCTGGCAATTGCATTACATTTTGAACCGAACCTTTTCCGAATGTCGTTTCGCCAACCACGATCGCGCGATGCAAATCCTTCAGCGCGCCGCAAACAATTTCCGCTCCGCTGGCGCTGCCTTCATTTACCAGAACGCGCCATTGGAAAATGCGGGCGTTCCTTGGCCGCGCCGGATGTTGAATATTCGCGCTGTTGCGACGCGAGCCGGCCCTGAGTCGACACGACTTTTGTGTTCGGCGGCAAAAATTGCGCGCAAACATCCACCGCACTGTTCAGCAATCCGCCTGGATTATTGCGGAGATCGAGAATGAGCGCCTGCATTCCCTGCTTTTCCAGCTCGTCCAATGCTTTCGAAAGCTCATCGGCGGTTGGCTCGTTGAATTGAATCAACCGCACGTAGGCAATCTTAAACGAGCCGGTCAGGTCAGCATCCAACAAACGCGCGCTTTTCACGCTCTGCACTTTGATCTCCGCACGCTCCAGCGCGTAATCTTTGATTTCTTTGGTCGCCGGACGAATCAAGGTCAGGGTGATTTTTTGGCCGGGCGTTCCGCGCAAATGATTGATCACATCCTGCAGATCCATTTTCTCCGTCGACGTGCCGTTGACCTTTAGAATCTGATCGCCCGACAAAATTCCCGCTTTCGCCGCGGGAGTGTCTTCCATCGGCGTAACAATCGTGGGCAAACCATTCTTGATCGCCACTTCGATCCCGAGCCCATTAAAGCGGCTGCGGGTATCGTCCTGCATGTCGCGGAAATCGTCAGGATCCATGAACTGACTGTGCGGATCCAGGGAACTGAGCATTCCTTTCAACGCCGCGGTGACCAGGTCGTGATAACTCGTCTTGTTCCCGTCGACATAATCCTGCCGGATCAATTGCAGGGCCTTGGCGAAAATGGCGATTTGGGAATACCCGTTGTCGTCCTCGTCGTTGGCCGCGCCGAAACTGCGCAACGAAATGCCACCAAACCCGGCGACGATAACCAGGGCGAACGTTCCAATGAGAATGCGACGCTTCATTTCCAGTCGAACTGGGAACCGACATTCGCCTATTCCAAAATTTTTGGCAACGGGCAAACCGTCGGCTAAGGTTGCGCCGCCGTGTTCAACATCCTTTGGCCGAGACAGCTCGTTGCCTGCGCATTGATTTTGGTGGCGCTCGCCGTGCCGTCGCCAACGATCTTTGCGCTGCAAACCCCGGACGCCGAATACGAAGCAATCGCCGAGGAGTTCATCAAAGGTTACTTCACGGCCCGGCCGATTCTCGGCACTTCGTTGGGATTACACGAATACGACGGCAAGATCGGCGATTACAGCCGGCTGGCTTTGGATGCCGAACTTTCGCGATTGAAGCGTTTTGAGGACAGGCTGGAAAAATTCGAGCTCAATAAACTAAGTCCGCGCCAGTCGATCGATTTGCGAATCCTGCAGGCCGGAATCCGAAAAGAAATATTTCAGCGGGAAGCCATGTCGATCTACGAGCGCAATCCGATGGTTTACGCTCGCGCCGCGGACGTCAGCGCCTATATCAAGCGCAACTTTTCGCCGCTGGAGGACCGCGTCCACAGCATCATCGGAATCGAATCCCAGGTGCCAAACATCATGATCGCGGCCAGAACGAACCTGGACCCGGTATTGCCGAAGCCGTATGTCGAGCTAGCGATCCAGATCGCAAGAGCTTCGTCCGAATTTCTCCGAAAAGATCTCGTCGAGGCAATCGCTGACCTGAAGGACGAACGGTTGCGCTCCGATTTTCTTGAATCGAACCGGAAAGCTGCGAGTGCCCTAATCGACTACGCCGGCTGGCTCGAACGTGAGCGATTGCCAAAAGCGACCGCCGATTTCGCGATCGGCGAAGAAAAGTTCCGGCGAATGCTACGCGAAACCGAACTCGTCGACGTTCCGCCGCAGCGACTTCTCGAAATCGGAATCGCCCAACTGCAAAAGGAGCAAACAGCATTTACCGAGGCAGCGCAGGAGATCGATTCGGCGAAATCAGCCGTGGAAGTTTTTAAGCAAGTTCAATCCGAGCATCCAACGTCTGAAGGCTTGCTCGCCGATGTTAACAAGGACCTCGAGAACATCCGCAAATTCGTGATCACGCGGAAGCTCGTCACGGTTCCTTCGGAAGTTCGCGCGAGGGTGAAGGAAACGCCGCAATTTCGACGGGCCACCTCGTTCGCGTCGATGGACACACCGGGCGCCTTCGAGAAACGCTCAACCGAGGCTTATTATTATGTGACGCCGCCGGAAAGCGATTGGCCGCCGCTTCAAAAAGATGAATGGCTGACCGCCTTCAATTTTTACACCACCGACATCGTTTCAATTCACGAAGTTTATCCTGGCCATTACGTGCAGTTTCTTCGGCTGAATGCTTCGTCGGCAACCAAGGTGGAAAAGATTTTTGGCAGTTACGCTTTTGTCGAAGGCTGGGCCCATTACTGCGAAAAATTGATGGTCGACGAAGGCTACGGCACGGTCGCGAATCCCACCGACAGTGATATCAAGCGCGCTGCGAAATATCGAATGGCCCAGGCAGACGAAGCGATGTTGCGCCTGTGCCGGCTGTGCGTTGCGGTCAAGATGCATACCCAGAACATGACAGTCGATGAGGCGGCCAAGTTCTTTCAGGACAACTGTTACTACGAAGAAAAACCGGCTCACGCCGAGGCGATGCGGGGAACGTTCGATCCTGCCTACCTCAACTACACTCTCGGCAAATTGGAAATTCTGAAACTGCGCGACGATTACAAAGCGCAGGAAGGGGCAAATTACTCCGCCCAAAAGTTTCACAACGAATTGTTGAACCACGGCATGCCCCCGGTTCGCTTGCTCCGCGAAATCATGCTCAAAGACAAAGCGAAGTGGGACAATGTTTTATAGCCGAGTCGGATTAGACGCCGGCACTTCGCACAAAGCCCCTACAATTCTTCCTCGTCGTCGGCCGCAGAAAGCAATTCTTTGAGCAGCGGTTGCGGATTACTTGGAAGCTCCTCGACGTCGCGCAATTTTTTCGTGATCGCGCGAGAGCGGACCGCAACCTTGTCCATATCATTGGAAGCTTGATCGAGCTTTTCTTTAACTTTCACCAACGACTCGCCGAATTTGGCGAACTCGGTTTTCACGCCCGCGAGTAAATTCCACACCTCGCTTGATCGTTTTTGTATCGCAAGGGTTCGAAATCCCATCTGCAAACTATTGAGCAGCGCGGCGAGCGTTGTCGGTCCGGCAAAGATCACTCGGCAATCGCGCTGCACTTGTTCGACCAGCCCGATTCGGCGGATAGCCTCGGCATAAAGACCCTCAGTCGGCAAGAACATGAGAGCGAAATCGGTTGTGCGAGGGGGATTGATGTACTTCTGGCAAATGTCCTTCGCGCTTTTCTTTAGCTGCGTTTCCAGGCTCTTCATCGCGTCCTCCACTGCAACGGTGTCGCCTTTGTCCTGGGCAGCGAGCAGACGCTGATAGTCTTCTGTCGGAAATTTCGCGTCGATTGGCAACCAAACCGGCGCGCCGTTTTGATCGCCCGGCAGCTTGATCGCGAATTCAACCCGATCAGCGCTCTCTTCGCGTGTCTTGACGTTTTGCGCGAATTGATCAGGCGTCAGGATCTGTTCCAGAAGCGAACCGAGTTGAACCTCGCCCCAGCCGCCACGCGTTTTGACGTTACTCAATACTTTTTGGAGCCCGCCCACGTCGCTCGCAAGTTGTTGCATCGCGCCAAGTCCTTTATGCACTTGCTCAAGTCGCTCGCTGACAAGTTTGAACGATTCCCCGAGACGTCTCTCAAGAGTTCCCTGCAATTTTTCATCAACTGTTGCCCGCATTTTGTCGATCTGCTTGGCGTTATCCTGCTGAATTTCCTTCAGGCGCAGATCGACAATCGCGCGCACCCCTTCGAGGGACTTGCTCAATTCTTCGCGCTGGTTCTTGGCAACCGTCGCTCCTTCTTCGCGATTGCGAGAAAACTCATCCCGCACGCCTCGATCAAGCATTTCCAGCCGGCGAATTAGCTCGGCCTGCACTTCGGAGTCGGCATTCTCATTTCCACTAGCTCGCCTCGAGAGAAGCAAAACGATCGAACCAAACAATCCGCCCGTTACCAGACCGATGACGAGATAAAGGGTGGGAGTCACATTCGCTAATTAAGCGATGCCACACGGACTTCAAGCTGTAGCGGCGGTCTCTGACCGTCGTACCATTATTTTCGGCAGTCCTTCAAAACCGCAACTTCATTCCTCCGTAAAGCGCTGTGCCGAGCGCGGGGAAATCAGAGACGGAAGGTTTCGGCCCGAGAAACACCAGTTCGTGCACTTCCGAATAATGTTCCCCGGTCAGATTATCCACCCTGCCATAAATCAACAGGCGCGGATTGATTTCGTATTCCGCCGCGATATTGACGAAATTATAATCTTCCACGTCAAAGTTCGGTCCGCCGAAATTAATTTCCTCGCGCGCATTGACGAACTTTGCTTCAACCGTTGTCCGGAGTTTCTTGCACCAAAGATACGAACCCGAAACATAAATCTCGTTTCGCGGACGGCGCGGTAAACGTGAGCCCTGCGGTTGAGTGATGTTCGCCTGGTCGGTCTTTTCCGTGTCCAAATAGGTGTAGCTCGCGCGTAGCGTCAGATCGGTGATCGGCGTCGCGCTCAATTCGGTTTCGATTCCCTGAGTTTCGGCAGCTCCTAAATTCAAAGTTTCAAAAAAGCCATTAAAGCCGATTACATTCGTGAGATCGTTGTGAAAATAGGTCGCGCCGAAGGTGACGCGCCTGCTCCAAAGTCGCTGTTCGAACCCGGCGTCCCAACCGAAGTCTTTTTCCGGTTCGAGCCCGAAGTTGTTTCCGAAAATTTTGTCCTGGCTGCTCGGCGGACTGAATCCGGTGGCAACGCTGGCGTGCAGAGTCGTATCCGTTTGGTCGATTTTATAACTGCTCGCGACCCGATACGTCCAAACATCGCCGAATTGATTGAAGTTATCGACTCGGCCGCCGGCGACGAAGATCAGATTATGAATTGGAGTGAGCGTTGCCTGCACGTACCCGGCAATCTCGGTCGTAGTATCGCTGATGAACTTCGGTTGAAATCCGAACAGCTGCGAGACGAACGGCCGTTCCTCTCCTGATTCAACGTGACTGAAAAAGAATCCGTCCGTCAGCGTCAGCCAGGAGGCCGCCCGGAGATCATTCTGATAATCGACCTGGGTCCGCCGAAACAATGCCCGCGTCGGTCCGAGAAATCCGTCCTGATTGGGATCGTTGAGCTGACGCTCGTGATCGTAATCGAAAATCAATTTGTGGTCCCACCAGTCGGCTGCTTGCCAGCTGAGGTGCGGCCCAATCAGCCACTTCTCGGTAAGAAAATTGTCGAACGGCCGCGGATTTAAGATCGAGTTCGGATTTCCCGTGTCGCTGAGGGAATACATAAACAAACTTCCTATCCGAAGCTGATCGGTCAGCGATAACCCGAGGTCGGCGATTCCGGCGGTGTTTCTATACTGGTTGTTCGGGCGCGCGTTATCGGTGTCGAGGCGGCTCGCGCCAACGGAGTAATCGAACAGGCCGATCTTGCCGTCGCTGGCAATGGTTTCGCGGAAACTGTCGTAAGTGCCGCCTTCTTCGCTCACGGTTAGGCCAGGCGTTCCGGTCCCCTGCTTTGTGAAAATCTGGATCGCTCCCGCCAGCGCGCGTGGCCCATAAATCGTGCTCTGGGGGCCGCGCACAACTTCGATCCGATCTATGTTATCGGTGGTCAGGTTCGCGAAATCGAATTGGCCGGCCAGGCCCTGGTTAATCGGAATGCCGTCGATAAGGACCTGGGTATGGGCGCTGTTCAGACCGCGGGTAAAAACCGAAGTCAGTTGTCCGGGCGTTCCGGTTTGGACCACCGTCAGTCCGGGAACTTCGCGCAAGGCGTCGCTGACCCGCTCGAGTTGTTTGTGCTCCAGGTCCTCGGACGAGATGACGCTCACGCTGGCCGGCGATTGATCCAATGGAATGTCGAATCGCGTGGCCGAGACGACCACCGGCTCTGCCTCAGGCAATTGATCGCCGTTGGGCGAGATGGATGTTGTAATCGGCTCCTGTGCGAAACACATGATCGGCGCAAGAGCGAGCACCGCAGCGACCCTTTTCTGGGGAGCACAGGCCGCTGGCCTGTGGTGTTTGGCGGCTCGCCAAACAGATTCTTTTCGGCCGGCGGCCGAAAAGCGCACGCGGGCCGCGTGCGCTCCACAATCCAAAACAAAACATAATAGACGATTTCGCATAACAAGTTTCCTCCAACTCGAGAGTCGGGACTTGTTTGCTTGTAGCGGCGGTCTCTGACCGTCGTCGCATTCGACGATCGGGGATCGCCGCTACAGTGCGCGCATCGCCCAGCTCTCATTCTTCTTTTTGCGAAGAAGTTTTTTCGCGGTGCGTGCAGAAAGTCGACGGTCAGAGACCGCCGCTACAAAGCACGCTGGCGAATGAGATGGACTCGGTCGAATATTCTGGCTCCTGGCGTTTGAAGAAAGTTGATGGTCTTTGGTTGATTGTTGATAGACACAAATGCCAAACGGCTCTGGCTATCAACCATCAACGATCAACTCGTCCTGCTTCCTTCTTCCCGCCTTCACCCCCGAACGCTTTCGGGGATTGGCCTTGGGAAGTCGTATCCAGTTACAGCAGCGCAACTGCTCCCGGTTTTCACGGGATTTCTCGCGCCGATCCACTTTTTCAAGCTCGCAAAGAACTGCCCCAGAACTAGCCGCTTGCGATTCGCCCCTCAAGATTTATTTATCTCCACTCACTCGCCGTGGCCTCAACCGCTCCCAATTTCCTTATTACCGGTGGTGCCGGCTTCATCGGCTCCAATCTCACTCTCGCCCTCCAGGATAAATTTCCTGCCGCGAGGCTGACCGTCATCGACGATTTCCGGTCCGGCGATTTCAAAAATCTGCGCGGCTATCGCGGTGATTTCGTCGCCCAGAATCTAGCGACCATGGATTGGCCCAGCCAATTCGGGAGTGAGAAATTCGATGCGATTTTCCATCTCGCGTCCATTACCGACACAACATTGCACGATCAATTCGTCCAGGTGCACGACAACGTCGAAAGTTTTCGGCGACTGCTGAATTTCGCGCGACCGAGCAAAACGCGAATCGTTTTCGCGTCATCGGCCTCGACTTACGGTGCAGCCACGGCGGCCAGTGTTGAAACGAATGGCGCGGCGCCATCGAACATTTACGCGTTCTCCAAGGCGATCATGGACAATCTTGCCAACCGCGAGGCAAAGGACGATTCGGGTTGGATCATCATTGGACTTCGTTACTTCAACGTTTACGGGCCGCGCGAGGCCCACAAGGGCGTGCCCTCGAGCATGGTTTACCATCTCGCGCAGCAGATGAAAGCCGGACAGCGCCCGCGCATTTTCAAACACGGCGACCAAAAACGCGACTTCGTTTACGTGAAAGACATTGTCGAGGGCAGCATTCGCGCGCTCGAAGCGAAGCAGAGCGGAATCTACAATCTCGGTTCAGGTCAGGCCCGCTCATTCAACGAGCTTGTCGACGTGCTGAACAAATGTCTCGGCACGAAATTTCAGCCGGACTACATCGAGAATCCACACGTGCATTATCAAAACTTCACTCAAGCCGATCTCGACAGAGTGCGCGCAGCGATCGGTTATGAACCGCAGTTTTCTCTCGAACGCGGTGTCGCGGATTACATCGACGTGGTTGTATCCGGAGAAGTAGGCTCTTATCGGCGTTGTAGCCGCGATCGTTGATCGCGGCGCCGGCATCACCGATGCCGGCTACAGGACCTAGCCTTCCCAGAAAAATTTCGTCGGCCGTTTAATTTCCGGCGGCAAGCTTTTGTGCACCGGACAATTGAGCGCAGTTTGTTCAAGCACTTCCCGATGAGGCGAATCGGGTGGAAGCGGAATATGAACTTCGCTGGGCAACGAAACGATCCGTCGCGGCGCATCAGACGACATTTCCTTCTGCACGGAAACTTTCATTCCCCGAAGATCGACCCCAAGGGATTCGGCTTTCAATCCCATCGTTGTGCTGATGCAGGTACCCAGCGCAGTGGCCACCAGGTCGGTCGGAGAAAATGCTTCGCCCTTTCCCTTGTTATCGGTCGGAGCATCAGTCGCGATTTTTGATTTCGAGGGACCGTGAGTTGCGTCGCAATGCAGATCGCCGGTGTATTCCACGTCGACTTTCACCATAAAACAATATTCGGCGCGTTTCTGGCCTTGTCACGCTGGCAAATGACGAATGCCGGATGTCCAATGACGAATGAAATTTGAATTCGTCATTCGTGCTTCGTCATTTCATTTTGCAAAGGCGTTTCCTGAATTTTGTTCCGATGCTTTTCCAGCGCCTCCCGAAACACGCGCGTAAGTTCTTTGTCATGCAAAATGATCATGTCGGTGTCGTGCTTTTTGGTGTCGTCGTTCTGCCAGCCTTCGTTCCACCAACAGAAGCCAATGACTGCCGGCCAGCGATTTGAAAGAATATCGTTCAATGCGTTTCGCGCCCAATTCACGGCATCAACATGGCGGTTATGCAGATCGCACCCGAATTCGGCCACGATCACAGGCTTTCCCGGCGCAACTTTGATCAAACGTGGATACGCTTCGCGCATTTTGAAGGCGAAACTTTCGGTGCCATCGCGCGTCAATGGCGTGGTTGGCCCATAGGCGCTGAGTGCGACCCAATCGCAATAATTCTGCCCGGGAAAATAATTTTCGAAGGCGTTCCACTTCCGTTCGGGCTCATCGTACCAGTTCACGTGCCAGACCCAGGTCACGTTGTTCGCGCCTTCTGCGCGCATTAAATCGACAACGTGCCGGTAGGCGGCAATGTAACGTCCGGGTCCTTCAGCCGCGCCGCCGTTCCATTTTCCATTCCAGCTGAACCAGTCCCCATTCGGCTCGGTTCCCCACTCTAGCAAGATTGGCGAACCAAAAGTCTTCGCGGCCCTGGCCCACGCCCGCACGTTCTCGTCGAATTCACCGGCGATAATTTTCTTCAGCGAAAAATTTTGCTCCGCGCGTCGCTGGTCCACGTCCGATCGCAGCATTAACCGGACATAAGGGACTTTTCCGAGATTGCGGATCCAACTGCACGTTTCTTCGGGAAACTTTCGAGACTCGAACCAGTTATCCGAAAAATAAATCCACGTCGTTTTTGCACCAACCGCGTCTTCGTACTTCTTTACATCTTCCGCGGTGACGTCGTGTTCCGTCGGATCGTGCGTATCAGTTCCAACGCCTCCCCAGTAGCAGCCATGATAAAGCATTCCCGCCGGCGGCGGCTGAATTCGTGGCGATTCGGCGTGCCCAAAAATGGCGCAGCCGAAAAACACTGCGATGAAGATTTTCACCGCCGCAACTGTAGCGGCGATGTCTCATCGCCGAAACCAAACATCCCGACGGTCGGAGACCGCCGCTACAGTCGGACGCACAGCCGCGGACGTCCTCGCCTAAGTTCTTTTTACTGCGTCGCGCAATTGCTTTACTCGATCGTGCGCGCTCTTGATTTCGACGAACTGACGCGAAACGATTTCGCGCACGGTCCCGGTCAATCCATCCTGGATCGCCTCCTTGTATTCTTTCACGGCTGAATCTTCGCCCGCGCTCGCATTCGCTCAGGATCGTTCCCTCATCGCCGCTGGTAACGGCAGATTTCAGATCGATCCACGCTCGATGCATGGCTCCGGCAGCACTGCTGGATTTCTCGGGGTTCGAGTCCCCAAGGCTGCGTGCCTCGGTCTGCAGTTCGCTCGCAAAGCGGTGACGCTGTTCCGAGTACTGCGCGAACAGTGATTTCAACTGCGGATCTTTTACGGCTTCGGAAGCTTCTTTGAAGCCCTTCTCGCCATCCTTCAATGTCTCGATCAAACTGTTGATCGTTGAAATAGCTTCTTTTTGTTGTGCCATAGTACCGACTATTTCGCAGCCCGCGTTCGGTTCAGTTCCAAGAAAATTTTCCGACGGTCACTTGCTACCGTTGCTGATCCCATTAGCGTGAAATATGAACACGAAAGTCACCGGGAAAGATCTGACAAAGGAATCACCACGCAGTCCGCGGATTCGGGTTGGCGGTTACGCAATTCTCGGGCGGACGCTCGACAAATGCCGCGCGCTCATTGCCGGGAACATCGGCGAATACGACTTCGATTGCCCGCTCGACAACATGCTGTTTGGATTCAAAGGCGTGAAAGGCGCGGATTTCAAAGCCCAGGTTGAAAACGGCGCCAGTGACGATCAGATGGTCGATTGGTTAAATCGCAACGGTGAAAAGAAAACGCCCGACGAGATCAAGCGCTGGAGCGATGAAGTGACCGCGAGTAATCCATACGACAACCCCGAAAAACGCGAATGGTTCATCGAACAAGTGAAGCCGCACAACTTGGATCCGTCCAAGACGACCCTGTTTGATTGGCTGGAAACCGACGACAAAGCGAGTCACGCGCAAAAAGCGGCCTAAGCCAGTTTCGGATTTTGCGGTGAAGAGTTGAGGCCATCGCACGGCCGAACTGCGTTCTACTTGTGCGGCCATGGCCTTGTCACTAAATCCGCAACACCTCAACCGATATCGGCAGATCGCGTGGCTGCTCGTTAAATACGGGCGGTCTGATTTGGTCAAAGAGACCGGACTCAACGAAACGCTTGAGTCCGAGCAACGCGTCACACCCAAAGAAGCCGCGAAAGCGGAAGAGCTAGCCGACGACCTGGAGAAACTCGGCCCAACCTTCGTCAAGCTGGGCCAATTGCTTTCGACCCGCATCGAGCTGATGCCGCAGGCATACATTGAGGCGCTGACCCGGTTGCAGGATAAGGTGGAGCCGTTCGGCTTTGGTGAAGTTGAACAAATCGTTTCTTCCGAGCTCGGCGTCCGGATTTCAAAAGCATTTTCAGAATTCGAATCGAAACCGACGGCGTCGGCGTCGTTAGGACAGGTGCATCTGGCCCGATTGCGCGACGGCAGGGCCGTTGCCGTAAAAGTTCAACGTCCCGGAATTCGCGAAGCCGTCTTGACTGATCTCGACGCCCTTTACGACCTGGCCGACTTTCTCGATCGCCACACCGAATTCGGAAAGCGCTATCAGTTCAGGCAAATGTTGGAGGAATTTCGCAAAAGTTTGCTGCGCGAACTGGATTATCGATTGGAAGCGCAAAACCTCACCACCTTCCACGCGAGCATGGCGAACTACCCGCGAGTGATCGTTCCGTTGCCGATCGACGACTACTGCACTGCGCGTGTTCTCACGATGGAATACGTGCCGGGCAAGAAGATCACCGACATGAGTCCTCTGGCGCGGATGGAGTTCGATGGCGAAGCCCTCGCCGAGGAAGTATTCCGCGCGTATCTGGAACAAATTCTGGTGAACGGCTTTTTCCACGCCGATCCGCATCCTGGAAATGTGTTCATCACCGACGATTACCGAATCGCGTTGCTTGATCTCGGAATGGTCGGTCGCATCATGCCGCGTTTGCAGGAGGATTTGCTGCAGTTGCTGCTCGCGATTTCCGAAGGACGCGGGGAAGAAGCCGCCGACATTGCGATCAAGATCGGCGACAGTCGCGAAATGTTCGACGAAGAAGGTTTTCGTCGAAGGATCGCTGAGATCGTGGCAGTGCAAAAGACCGCCACCGTGTCGCAAATGGAAGTCGGGCGTCTCGTTCTCGAGGTCACACAAACTTCCGCCGCCAGCGGCATCCGTGTTCCGCCGGAACTGACGATGCTCGGCAAAACTCTGCTGAATCTCGATCAGGTCGGCCGCACGCTTGCGCCAGAGTTCGATCCAAATGCGTCGATTCGGCGCAACTCAGCCCAAATCCTTCGGCAGCGATTGCTCAAGAGCTTGTCGCCAGGAAATTTGTTCAGCAGCGTTCTCGAAGTTAAGGATCTCATCCAGCGATTGCCGGCGCGGGTGAATAAATTCCTGGACGCGATCGCCAACAACGAATTCAAAGTAACTGTCGACGCCATCGACGAGCAAAAATTGATGGTTGGATTTCAAAAAGTCGCGAACCGCATCACTGTCGGACTCATCGTTGCATCACTCATCGTCGGTGCGGCCCTGTTGATGCGAGTCGACACAAGTTTTCGCATCTGGGGTTATCCCGGACTCGCGATCATTTTCTTCCTCGGCGCAGCCGCCTGCGGAGTTTTTTTGCTGATCAACATCCTGTTCTACGACAAATCGAACAAGGAATAGCCGCATGAACGCGGCAGCGGATCAGCGATCTTAGCTTTTGATCAGCGGTGGCGGTTGGTCTTCGGTGTCACCGGTATCGACGCCACGGCGCAGCTTGCTGTGCCGAACGCTGTAGAGAAAATAAATCACCAGACCGATCGCGAGCCAAACGAAGAACCGGATCCACGTCTCAACGGGCAGGCTAAGCATCAAGACAAAGCAAAGGAGCACGCCGAGAATTGGAAACACCGGCACAAACGGCACCCGAAACGGGCGCGGTCGATTTGCGTCCGTGCGCCGCAGGATGACCACGCCGATGCAAACGAGAATAAACGCGAATAGCGTTCCGATGTTGGTCAAATCAGCGAGCGATCCGATATCGACAATCAGCTGCAACGGCAGCGACGACAACGCCGGTCCAGATCGTCGTGATGTGCGGTGTTCGAAAACGTGGATGGATCCTGGCGAAATATGCCGGAAGCAAACCGTCGCGGGCCATGGCCATGAAAATGCGCGGCTGACCCAATTGAAACACGAGTAGCACCGACGTCGTGCCGGCAAGCGCTCCGGCGCTGACCAAAGCTTGCGCCCACGGTTTACTGTCGAAACGCGGTGGCCACCGCGGCGGAATCATTCAGATACACAGTGTAATGTTTGATTCCGGTCAGGATGATTGAGACCAGCACATACAGCAGCGTGCAGATAATCAGGCTCGCGATGATGCCGATCGGCATGTCGCGTTGCGGGTTGCGCGTTTCCTCGGCCGTTGTAGAAACTGCGTCGAAACCGATGAAGGCGAAGAAGACAATGGCCGCGCCGCTCATCACTCCGGCAAAGCCGTTCGGCACAAACGGGTGCCAGTTCGGGGGATTGACCATGAACGCGCCGAACGCGATCACGAAAACTACCACCGCTGTCTTGATAATAACGATGATCGTGTTGGCGCCGGCGCTTTCACGAATGCCGTAGACCAGAAGCGACGTAACTGCCGCCACGATCAAGATGGCCGGCAAATTGAAAGCGATCGAATGGCCGGCGATCACGGGCAGCGTTGAGGACGAGTAATTCACGAGATCGGCGCTATTGCTGGAAATTTTTTGCAGCGCCGTTGTGTGATCCATCACCAGCCAGAGCGGAAATTTCAGATTGAACAGACTGCCGCAAAGTTGGACGAAGTAGCCCGACCAGCTGACCGCCACCGCCATGTTGCCGACCGCGTATTCGAGGATCAGGTCCCAACCAATAATCCACGCGATGATTTCACCGAGCGTCGCATAGGAATATGTGTAAGCAGAGCCCGAAACCGGAATCATCGATGCCAACTCGGCGTAGCAAAGCGCAGCGAAAGCGCAGGCCAATCCCGCGACGATGAACGAGATCGCAATCGCGGGGCCTGCTCCGGAACGTCCCAAAACAACGTCCGCCCCCGAAAACCATGCCTGGATGAAATTCATCACCGGCGTTTCGAGCCGCGACCCGAACGTTTGGCCCGCTGCGGCAGTTCCGGTCAGCGAAAATATTCCCGCACCAATGATCGCGCCGATTCCGATGCAGGTGAGCGCGAACGCACCCAGCGTGCGTTTCATTTGCCGATCCGGCGCTGCGGCCTCGGCGATTAACGCATCGGGGCTTTTCTTTCGAAATAGATCACGAGCCATGATGAATCCCGCTGGGCATCGTGTCATTCCGGCTCGCCGCCGGTCAAGTCGCGAAGTTATGTTGTAGCGGCGCTTGTTCTCAAGTGCCGATCCAATAAAAAGGAGTTCGCCGCGGCGAACGCCTCTACAACTTGGCGCAGCTTTAGCTGCGGTAGACCGATAGGATGAACTTCAGCACAGCGAATCTTATCGGCGGCTTTGTCTTTGGCTCAATCGGTTTCGTGGCATTTATGTACGGAAAACGGATGTCCCTTTGGGGCCCAATATTCATCGGTCTCGCCCTGATGATTTATCCTTATTTCGTCAGCAACGATTTTATTCTCTGGTCGGCCGGCGTCGCCGGTTCGGCATCGCTTTGGTTCGTGCGCAGTTAATCGTTGCCGCGTCCGAAAAATAAAAGCGGAGCCCGCGTTGGCGAACTCCGCTTTAGGGTTGTAACTGCCTGATTATTGCCACCGACCGTGCCGTCCTCCATTTCGTGGACTGCGCGATTGGTGTCTGCAATTGCGCGGACTTTGCCGCGTCTATGATCTTATCGTCCGTCGCGGGGGGCCGCGTATCTGATGCCGGCCTCAGTCTCGGCAATGGCTTGATCAACCAACGAAATTGCCCTTTCGCGATGGCCGCCTTTGTCTGCCAAAGCACGCTGCAATTCAGCGCGCGCGCCCCGTAAATGATGTAGCGCACCGTGCATGGCCGGCTGATCCGCTCGCGCGGTACCAACAGTCATTCCGGCCACTATCATAAACATAACCAAAGTTGTTTTGAGTGTTTTCATTGGCCCGATCTAACGAGCAAAACCTCATACCGTCAAGACAGGCGTAGCCCTACAAGCCGGACATGGACGTCGCGGACGTTATTCAGTAACCTCGCACGCCATGTCGGACGAACCGGCTAAAATTATTCTCGGCGATACCGCGATTTCGGCGGTCGAACGAAAGTCGCAGCGCGGCTGGTTAAGACGGCGTCAAAGCGAGGAAGTAATTCCGTTCACCGACTGTGAGAACTGCGGCGCCAAATTAACCGGACACTACTGCTCCCAATGCGGCCAGGCGGCGATCGATTACCGCCGCTCGTTTGGTCATGTCATCTTGGATGTTCTTAACGAGTTCCTGAATTGGGACTCGAAATTTTTTGGCACACTTGGCCTTCTCATTACCAGACCGTGGCGGCTAACGAATGAATTCGTCGAAGGCAAGCGAGTCCGCCACGTGCATCCGCTGCGTTTGTATCTTCTGGCCAGCGTGTTGTTTTTCTTTGCCGTAAATTACGGCGCAAAAGGAATGCGGATCGAGCCCGGCAAAATTGCTGAAGGACAACGCGCCGAAGTCGCTGCCGAAATTCAAAAGAAGCGCGACAAGATTAGCAAACAACTCGACAAGGAAAATCTCTCTCCGGAGGACCGCCGTAAAGCTGAGGCAGTGTTGGACCAGCTCAGCAATGTTTCTGCCAGCCCATCCCCAACTCCATCCGTTTCTCCGACAGCGACAGCTACGTTAACGCCAGTTGCCTCCGGCTCGCCGGATGCGGCGACAACCGCATCACCGAATGAATCAACCCGCCGGGATTATGGCGCGGTCGGGGATCGGCCGTTTCTGGTGTTCGACGACAAGGAGAGCGCGGCCACGCCGTTCGAGCGCTGGCTGGAAAAGCGGGCCAAGGAAAAAATGGGCGAACACGGAACCAGGATGGGACTGTTCATCGCCACGCTGTTCAGCAACCTGCCTTACATGATGCTTTGCTGCATTCCGCTCTTCGCATTTGTTCTGAAAGTTCTCTACGTCCGGCGCCGTATCTTCTACATCGACCACCTCATTTACGCGCTTCACATTCATTCGTTCTTCTACACTGCGCGTCATGTTGATCGTGCTGATCACCATGGGACTTAACCACGTCATTCCGGGGACGTTTCGCCGATTGGATCATCGCGCTTCTCTGGATCACCTTCGTGATTCAAGTTTTTCTCTCGATTCGATACGTTTACCGGCAGGGCTGGTTCTTCAGTGTGCTTAAATTTTTTACCGGTGGTTTTATTTATCTGATCGTGTTGTTCCTCGCTTTGGCCGCAACCTTCTTCATCACCCTGGCAATCCCATGATTAAAAAGATCTTATCAGTGACATTCGTAATCGCGCTCACTGCATCCGCTGCTTTCGCCGCGTCGCCGCGCAAGATCGCCTATGAGCGTGGTGAAAACATTTTGGTCGCGGATGTCGATGGGATCGATTCAGCATTTCGCCAGACGGTAAAACTTTGTTGATGGACGTCGATTGCGGCGCAGAGCATGAACGCGATAACTGGGATGGTCCTCAGCCAGCAGTGCAAAAATTCGAGATCGGCTCAGCCAACGCAGTCCGGGTCACCGGCGCTGACGATTTCGTTTGGGATCCATGTTGGTTGAGCTCGACTGAGTTTCTTTGCCTCATGCAAAAGAACAACGAACGAGCCGTCGATTTATCGGATGTCGATTGACGGCAAGAAGCCGAAATTGCTCGTGAAACACGCCCGCACCCCGAGCGTTAGTGTCGGCACGCCGTAACCGCCGAGGCGGCGCACCCTAGGGGGTGAGAGCGGCGACCAAAAGTTCGTGCGCTTTCATCATCGCATCGTCGATCTTACTCGCGTCGGTCCCGCCGCCTTGTGCGCTTTCGGGCCGGCCGCCGCCTTTTCCTCCGACGATCGGCGCAATTGTCTGAATGATTTTATTCGCCTGAACCTTTGGAACCATCGACTTCGGAATCAACGGCGAGTAGCGCGACACTTTCTTCCTTCGCGCCGACAAGAACAATTGGTCCGTCGAATTTCTGTTTCAGCGCATCAGCAACTGCTTGCAGAAGCTTTCCATCGCGCGTCCGAAACTTTCGCGACACAAATTTTCTGCCCCACTTTGGACAATGCCAGTTCGCTCGCGATCTGCTGCGCCGCGGCTCTGCATTTCCGCCTCGCTCTGCTTGGCGTGTCTCTTCTCCAATTCGCGAACTTCGGCATCTAGTTTTTCCAAGTGCGCGGCTCGAGCGTCGATCTGTTCCAGCATCTTGTCGGTCTGCATCGTGTCGGTGAAGACCGGCAACGGTGCGAGATCGGTCTTCTTTCGAGAAAAAATCTCAAATCGTTCCTGCTGACGTTTTGCTTCCTCTGTTGCCCAGACTCTCGCCGCGTCGCCCGCAACCGCTTCGATCCGCCGCGTCCCGGCGGCGATCGCTTCCTCCTTCACGATCCGAAACGCGCCGATCTCGGCGGTAGATTTCACGTGCGTGCCGCCGCACAATTCCATCGAGTAACCATTCAATTTCTTCGGCTCACCGCCGATCTGAACGACGCGGACCACATCGCCGTATTTCTCGCCAAAGAATTGCTGGATTTGTTTGTTTTGCTTGGCTTCGGCGTATGGAATTTCCGTCCACGAAACCGGCGCGTTCTCATTGATCTTTCTGATTCACCAGTTTTTCCACGTCGCGTTTCTGCTGCGACGTCAGCGGCGCGCTCGAAAAATCGAACGTCAATTTGTCCGGCCCGACATAACTCCCTTTTTGCGTCGCATCCTTGCTGACGATTTGATGCAGCGCCCAGTGCAGCAAATGCGTCACTGTGTGATGACCTTGAATCAATTCCCGCCGATCGGCGTCAATTGCGATCCGCACGGCTTCGCCTGGTTCGGGCGCGCGACCCGAGACCAACTTTGCCCGGTGAACAAAAACTCTATCGCGCTTCTGAGTGTCGATGACCCGTAACTGTCCGACCTCGGTCCGATCATGGCCGGGAACGTGCAATAATCCGTGGTCGCCGACCTGGCCGCCGCATTTCTGCGTAGGATGGCGTTTGATCGAGAACAACACTTAGCTCCTCGGGTTTGTTTCCGGGCAAAACAGCTTCCACCACCGCTTCGGCTTCCAGAAAGTCGTAGCCAAGAAACTTTGTCGGCGTGGCGGCAAGCTCGCCTTCTACCGAAATCGTTTCCTTCTTTCTGAGCTTTGCGCGCGCGGTCTCGCTGCTCGTCCATCAATTTTTCGAATCCGGCAACATCGACAGACAAGCCGCGCTCGCGCGCCATCAGTTCTGTCAGATCGAGCGGAAATCCTTGCTCATCGTAAAGCCGAAACGCAAAAGCCCCGGAAATTTCTGATTTTCGCGGTTCCGGCTTCACGCTCGAACAGTTCGATCCCTTTATCGAGCGTCTTGTTAAATGATTCTTCTTCGCGCCTGATCGTTTCCTGGATGTGCTTCTGCTTGTCGCGAACTTCCGGAAAAACCTCGCCCATCGTCCTTGCGACAACGTCGACCAGCTTAAAAAAGAACGGTTCGTGAAATCCTAACGATGCGGCCGTAACGCACCGCGCGGCGCAAAATCCGGCGCAAGACGTAACCGCGGCCTTCGTTCGACGGAATGATTCCGTCCGCGATCGCGAAACTCAGCGCGCGGATGTGATCGGCAATAACGCGAAAGGCGATATCAATCTGCGAATTGCGAATCGCGAATTCGCGGATTGATCGCGAATCATCGGCAGCGTCGATCGCGTATTTCTTGCCGCTTAGCTTTTCGATCTCGTCGAAGATCGGGCGGAAAACATCGGTCTCGTAATTGGAAACCGTGCCGGAGAAATCAGTCAGGTTCTTTGTTCCTTGAATAATTGAGGATACGCGCTCAAAACCCATTCCGGTGTCGACGTGTCGCTGCGGCAAGCGGCACGAATCGTTCCGTCGGGATTGCGCGTTGAACTGGATGAACACCAGGTTCCAGATCTCGATGCAGCGCGAATCGTTCTGGTTCACCAGCGCGCCGCGAGTGTCGCCATCGGGGGTAAGATCGACATGCAGCTCCGAGCACGGACCGCATGGACCGGTATCGCCCATCATCCAGAAATTGTCGGCCTTCCCGAAACCAGCGACGTGAATCTTGGGATCGAGGTCCGCGTCACGAAATAATCGGGCCCAATGATCGTACGCTTCCTGATCGAACTCGCTCGGATCGCCGGGCCCGGGTTGGTAAACGGTCGCGTAAAGCCGTTGCGCAGGAAATTTCCAACGATTCACCACCAACTCCCACGCCCACTCGATCGCTTCTTTCTTGAAATAATCTCCGAAGCTCCAGTTCCCGAGCATTTCGAAAAACGTGTGGTGATAAGTATCGAACCCGACGTCTTCGAGGTCGTTATGTTTGCCACCGGCCCGAATGCATTTCTGGGTATCGACTACCCGCGGCGGATTCCATCGCGGTTTTTGTTGCTCCAGAAAAATCGGCACGAACTGGTTCATGCCGGCATTGGTGAAAAGCAGGTTCGGCGCGTCCGGCATCAAGCGGCGACGATGGCACAACGGTGTGCTTCTTCTCGCGGAAGAAATCGAGGAACGATTGGCGGATTTGGGCCGAGGTCATGAGCTGTCAGACACGAATTAGCACGAATTCGACAAACCTGAAAATTTCAGGCGAAGCGCGCCTGATTCAGAGCTTAGCGAGATGAGGCGTTTCCAGCGTCGGCCGACTTCCAGGCGGCGCGAAACTGCTGATCAATTTGCTCGGCCTCGTAATCTCGTTTCTGCGCCTTGAGGGCATCACGCAACCCAGAGAGCGACCGCGCGTCGCGTGAGGTCCGCTCCAAGTCTTCGCGAAAAACTTTCTCCGCATCCCCCGCGCGATTCATTGTGAGGAGTAGACGCCCGAGAGTTGGTCGAACCGGTGGATACCAGGCAGGCGGTTCGCTGTAACTGAGCGCGTCCTCACCGGCAACCGCCTGTTTCAGCAGATCGACCGCAGTATTGTCGTCGTGCCGGCTGTGAGCTATGGCGCCGGCCAAAACATTGTCGTGAATCTTGAACACCGCACCTCGCGTATTCAGCATGTCGTACATGTCGTCGGCCGGAAGCTTCGCAACCAAATCACGAAAAGCTTTCTGCTCTTTCTCCGCTTCCTCAGTCTTGCCAAGATTGGCGAAAGCGATTCCGCGCGGCTGAATGCCACACCGCGTTGGTCAACCCGAGTGAGCTCTCCGGTTGGGGAAATTTCAACATATCCTGCCAACGCTCGAACGCGATCAGGACCAGAATCGGCGTCGGCATGAAACCTTCGAGCATCGGAATCGCCTTCACCCCGAGCTTTCACATTGTTGACCAACTGATCGGCTGCGGTCCTCGCTCCGGCGAAATCTCCGCGCATGCAATCGGCGAAGGCAAGAAAATGCATGTTGTGGCTGTAATACATGAGCCGGTAAAAGCCTTGCTCGTGGGTCTGGTCGAGGAATTTTTTATCCGCCACCATTGCAGCGGCGTTGCAACGAGCGGATCCGGCATGATCCCCCACCCGCGCATAAATATGCGACGGCATGTGAGCGAGATGACCTTCGGCCGGCGCCAATTTTTCCAAGCGAGCTGCACTCGGCAATGCGCGCTCCGGCCGGGTCGAAGCTTCAACGGCATGAATATAATAATGATTTGCGCCGAGATGATTCGGATCGCGCTTCAACACGGATTCGAGGGTCGATACGATTTCGTCGGTACCTTCGGCCGGTTTGCCGTCCGCCGTCCAAAGCTTCCATGGATTCAAATTCATCATGCTTTCGGCAAAAAGGGTGGCGGCATCGAGATCATCGGGATAACGCGCCGCAAGTTTGCGCATCGCGTCAGCATAAGCGCGATCCAGGGCATGGAGATCCGCATTGGGATCATTCGAATAGCGAACCGTGAGCGCATCAATGTAGGCCTGCTCCGGCTCAGAAGCGTTTTGCTTGAGGGCAATCGCGCGTTGGACTGCATCGTAGCCGGCTCGCTCCCGCTCGGGATCAACTGGCAAATTGTAATTTGGGCCCAGCGTCAGAGCGACGCCCCAATGCGCCATCGCCAGTTTGGGATCCAGTTCGGCTGCGCGCATGAAAGACCTGCGCGCTTCGTCATGATTGAACCCGTAAACGAATTTCATGCCCTGATCGAAAAACTGCTGGGCCTGCTTGTTCTTGGTCGAGACGGGGTGATGAACGTCGCCTAATCCGGGAATTATTCGGACCGGGCCTTGCGGATTGGGATTGGCAGCGACGACGACTGAACTAAACGCCGCGAAAAAAACGAAACCGAGAATTCTTAGATCAATCCAGCAGCCATCTGTCATTCCTTGTCCTCAGCGAGCTTCGCTTGCACCGCCGCTTCGATTTCCGAGTACAGCTTCGGATCGTCTCTCAAGACTTCCTTGGCGGCGTCGCGTCCCTGGGCGAGCTGTGAACCTTTGTAGTTGAGCCAGGAACCGCGTTTCTCGACGACCTGCTTTTCCAGCGCAAGATCGAGCAGCGACCCCGTTGTCGAAATTCCTTCGTTGTACATGATGTCGAACTCAGCCTCAGTAAACGGCGGCGCGACTTTGTTTTTTACGACTTTCACCCGGGTGCGATTGCCGGTAACGGTGCCGTCGGTTTGCTTGATCGCGCCGATCCGGCGAATGTCGATCCGAACACTGGCGTAGAATTTTAATGCTTTGCCGCCCGGCGTCGTCTCCGGATTGCCGAACATCACGCCAATCTTCTCACGGATCTGGTTCGTAAAAATGCAACAGGTCCGCGCCTTTGAAATCAACGCGGTAAGTTTGCGCAGAGCGGCGCTCATCAAACGCGCTTGGGCGCCGACGGTCGTGTCGCCGATCTCGCCCTCGAGTTCTGCGCGGGTCACCAATGCCGCGACGGAATCCAGGACAATAACGTCGAGCGAGTTGGAACGGACGAGCGTTTCGCAGATTCGCAGCGCTTCTTCACCCGAGCTCGGCTGCGAAACCAGCAGATCGTCCAGATTCACGCCGAGTTTCTTGGCGTATTGCGGATCAAGAGCGTGCTCGACATCGATGAACGCGGCCAGACCTCCGCGTTTTTGCGCCTGCGCGATGACGGTCAGAGTAAGCGTCGTTTTGCCGGAAGACTCGGGGCCATAGACTTCAACCACTCGGCCTCGAGGAAATCCGCCAACGCCGAGCGCGCGATCGATTAGAATGTTTCCGGTGGGGATAACGTCGATGTCGACGATCTTTTCAGCGCCAAGACGCATGATCGCGCCTTCGCCATAATCTTTAGCAATCTGCTGGATCGCGAGATCGAGGTTTTTGTTCCTGGCTGTGGTTACTTTGTCGGCGCCTGTTTTCTCTTCTGTTTTTGTGGCCATGATATTGGGGGGTTGGCTCTAAGTAAGTCGGTCGCGACAGGTTCGCCAAGCAGAAACTAAAAAAAAGGCCGCGGAGCTGGGAACTCCGCGGCCTCTCGAAGAATTCAGCCGTTAAGAGACTGTGATCCGGCGCGGTTTCACGTGCTCGGCTTTCGGCAATGTCAGCGTGAGCAAACCTTGCTCGATCCGGGCGTTGATCTTGTTCACATCAATCGATGGATCGATTTCGAAGCTGCGCCGGAAATTTTCGCGGCGCGATTCGTGATGGACAAGAGTGCCCTCAATCGTTGGCAGCGAACGCCTTCCCGTAATGGTCAGCTCGTTGCCTTCACTCGAAATTTCGAGTCCCTCTTTGTTCACGCCAGGCATTTCAACCTGCAACAGGTAACCGTCGCCATCTTCGATGACGCTGGCCGCAGGCGCGACAAATTGGTCGGTCTGATTTGTTTCGCGAACAGCTGTGTTCATATTCACTTTCCTTTCTGTAAAGTTTGGTTGCCGTAACGATCAGGAGACTTCGATGCGTTTCGGTTTGGCTTCCTCCGCTTTCGGCAATGTCACCGTCAAAATGCCATCGCGGTAGGTTGCGCTGACCTTGTTGGCATCGACCTGCACCGGCAGGCTGACAGTTCGCCGGAAACTTCCGACGTACCGTTCGGTTCGTTCCGCCTTTTCGCCGTTGGCCGAGGAGCGCTTTCGCTCACCGCTGATCGTCAACATGCCGTCATGCAGCGAAATCTCGATGTCTTCCTTCCGCATTCCGGCGAGCTCGAGTACGGCAACGACGTTGTCGTTGTTTTGGTAAAGATCGAGTGCCGGCGACCAGCCAGTGAAAAGATCCTGGCGCTGCGAATTGGCCAGGAACGGCAGGTCGAGAAGCGAATCGAGTTCTTCGCGCAGATTGCTCCAGCGGTCGAGCGTGGGCCACTGCGACAAGTTCGGTGATTGATAACGAGTCAGTTCCATAATTTAAATGATCCTTTCTGTTGAATTCAAAATGACGATTGCCGTTTAGCTACCGTTGTGCCGACAAACCGCGAAAGCTAAATGCTGCATATAAGTTCGCTGTCCCGAGTCGTGAGTTATGTAATGGATGACGTAGGATCAACTCGGATTGCACTTGGGACATGTTGTCACGTCGCGATGTGCCGCGCTTAAGCCTACCCAGCGACAGAATCGCACAGCGTATTTGCGCGAACCCAGCACGCCTCAATATTGGTTCCTTCAAATGAACGATGATGAGCGATTCATGCGGGCGGCACTTGGTGAGGCGCGAAAATCCATCGGGCGAACCAGTCCGAACCCCGCTGTTGGCGCCGTTCTTGTTTCGCGAAATCGCGTTGTGTCGCGCGGGCATCACCGGCGGGCCGGTTTGCCGCACGCGGAGATCGAATGTTTGCAACGGTTCAAACGCGATTTGCCGAAAGACGCGACACTGTACATCACGCTTGAGCCCTGTTCGTCCAGTCGGGCGCACCGGTCCGTGCACGGATGCAATTGTTCGCTCGGGGGTGAAGTCGGTTGTGATCGGCGCGACGGATCCCAATCCGCGACATCGCGGCCGTGGGCTCGAAATCCTGCAGAACGCCGGGATCGAAGTTCGATCCGGCGTGTTGGCCGAAGAATGCGCGGGGCTCAACGAGGCGTTTAACAAATGGATCGCTACCGGCATTCCTTTCGTGATCGCCAAATGCGGCATGAGTCTGGATGGGCGTCTGACTCGGCCCAAGAAAGAAGGACACTGGATCACCAGCGCCGCGTCGCGCCGGCATGCTCAAGGATTACGCGCGGAAAGTGACGCGATCTTGGTCGGCGCGGAAACGCTCCGGACAGATAATCCTCATTTAACAATCCGCGGCCCTGGAAATTCGCGCCAACCGATCCGCGTCGTAATCACTCGGTCGGGGAAACTTCCGCGTAACGCGCGAATCTTCACCGATCGTCAGGCAAAGAAAAGCCTGGTTTACCGCGACGTGCCGTTAGCTGCGGTGCTGGCGGATCTTGGCAAGAAAGATGTCGTGAGTTTAACGATTGAGGGTGGCGGCGAGGTACTTGGACACGCGCTCGATCAACGGTTGATTGATAAAGTTCAAATTTACGTTGCGCCGATTTTCACGGGCGGCGGCGTTCCCGCGTTCGGCGCAAAAGGCGCGCGATCGACTTCGGGCAGCGCACATTTGGATCGAATCGAATTCAAAAAGATTGGTCCGGATTTTTGTGTGACCGGATATCCGAAATATCCGGCGATGGCCGCCGCCGAATAATCGCGAGCAACTTTTCGTCTTATTAACAGTTCAATTAACTGTGGAGGTAAACGAATAATGAAGAAGTTAATACTAATCGCTTTAGCCGCGGGCGGCATTGCCATGGCATCTGCCCCAAGTTCCAACGCGGGCGTTGCGGTCGGCATAGGATTCGGAGTTCCGGTAGGTTACGGTTATCCATATGGATACTACCGGCCGTACCCGTATTATGGTTACGTCGGCCCGACCTTTTATTGGTCAAACGGGCACCGTGTTTATTATCGGCATCACCGGTATGCGCGGCACTGGCGTTGAGCCGGGATTCGCGCGGCTTTGAACAGCGGCGGGCGGAAACGTCCGCCGTTTATTTTTTCGGCGCGGCTGAGTTTGCCGGAGCCGAACTCGCAGCCGATGGCGACGTTTCCTGGAATTCTTTCTTCAAGCGATCTTGAAGAGCTGGCAATTGTTGCTGACGACGGCTTTCGACTTCTTCTCGCAACGAGTGCTCGATTCGACGCCGCTCCTGTAGGTAACGTTGCTCGAACTGGGCGCGCCTTTCACCTTCGAGATGTAAGCCCGAAGCGCGCAAGGCCGCATCAATATCCCGGTTGAGCTGCGCTCGATAAATTTTCTCGCGCTCGCGCATTATCATTCGCTGTTCCGGTCCCATTTGCATCCAACGCTCCGCGTTTCGTTGAAAGATTTGGCGATCTTGCGGGGGCATCGCCATCAAGCGCTGACGAGGATCGTTAAAAGCGGGACCGCGATGGGGTGCCGGCATTGCTCTCAGCGGCGCACCTTGCTGGCCATGCGGCTGGGCCGTTGCAGCCACTGGCGCGGCCACCAGGAACGCGGCGGTTGCCGCCGTGCTTATAAAGTTTGAGCGTCGTCGTCCCACAGGTTGCTCTCGTCGGTGACCAGCAGTTCGTCCAAGTCAGCGACAACGTCATAATCCTGCGGGTCGATTTGGGCAATCACATCCGGCGTGATTTCGTCGGATTTGCGAATTACGGGATGATGAAATGCCAGGACGGCCGCGATGATTGCGATGGCCAGACCTGTTACAGGCACGAGTTTGCCCGGAGTGAGCCAACTGCGCAGCGATTCAAACCGGCGCGAACGTTGTCGAACTGCGCGAATGACATTGCGGGCAAAAAAAGGTGAGAGCTTCGGCTCCGAAGCCTGGCCCAACAGGTCCCACAATTGCTGATCGTCTTCGCGTTTCATTTCCTCGCGAAATTGAACAAACCTGATCTTTGAAAGTTGCGCGCGAGCCGACACTCAAAAGTGCGGCAACGCCCTACGCTTCGGGAGCTTCCAGAAACCCTTCCAATTGCCGAATACGTGTTGGATGACGCATTTTTCGCAGCGCCTTGGCTTCGATCTGTCGAATTCTTTCCCGAGTCACGCGAAATTGCCGTCCGACTTCTTCCAATGTGCGGCTGTATCCATCGACCAACCCAAAACGTTGTTCGAGAACCTGGCGCTCACGCTCAGTCAGGGTTTCGAGCACGTCTTTGATCTTTTCCTTGAGCAGGACAATCGCCGTCATGTCGCACGGATTTTCCGCGCCCTTATCCTCGATGAAATCGCCGAAGTTGGTTTCTTCGCTTTCGCCGACTGGCGATTGCAAGGATATCGGCTGTTGCGCCATTTTGAGAACGGCGCGAACACGATCCACCGGCAGCAAGATCTCCTCGGCGACTTCTTCCGGGGTAGGTTCGCGTCCGTACTCCTGAACCAACTGTTTTTGGACGCGCATCAACTTGTTGATCGTCTCGATCATGTGGACTGGAATTCGAATCGTTCGGGCCTGATCGGCAATCGAACGAGTAATTGCCTGCCGAATCCACCACGTAGCGTAAGTCGAAAATTTGTAACCGCGGCGATACTCGAATTTCTCGACCGCTTTCATCAACCCCATGTTGCCTTCCTGAATCAGGTCGAGGAATGACAGTCCGCGATTTGTATATTTCTTCGCAATCGAAATGACGAGGCGAAGATTGGCTTCGACCATTTCCGTTTTCGCGCGGAGTGCTTTGCGAAGCCAATTCTTGAGGGA
Source organism: uncultured Verrucomicrobiae bacterium (assembly GCA_963800015.1). Lineage (GTDB taxonomy): Bacteria > Verrucomicrobiota > Verrucomicrobiia > Chthoniobacterales > UBA10450 > AV40. Next base: position 575,828 of record CAWCZE010000002.1, read on the forward strand.
TTGATATTCTTCGGTGTATTCGTCCAGGGACAGCCAAAGCGACTTTTCGAGGTCGCGCGACTTTTGACTGGCCGGGGAGCGAGCAGTTTTGGTGGCGCCTTTCTTGGACGGATCATCCTGAATCGTTAGCAATGTCCGGTAATGCTCGTCGGCCAGGTGAACAAATTCTTCGGTGACCTTTTGCTTAAAATAGAACTTTGGATAAAGCCGCTGCAGCGAACCGAGAGACCGTTGAAATCCTTTCAACCGTTTGGAATCGCGTTTCGGCCCGGCCGATACCTTCGCGTATTGCTCCGTGATCTCGTTCGCGAGTTTTTCCACCTGCTTGCACAAGCGCGGCAGAATTTTCATGTAGCGCTCACGGCTCTCGATTTTCTTGTCGAGAATCACGCGGTCGAAACGTTCCCGGCCTTCGGTTAACTTTTGGGCAAGATCAAGATGAGCACGGGCGGTGAAACCAAAACGGTTGATGTGCTTTTGCACCATGTTTTCGGCTTCTTCGATGCGCTTGGAAATTTCAACTTCCTGTTCGCGGGTCAGGAGCGGGACCTGTCCCATCTGCTTGAGGTACATCCGGACCGGATCGTCAAGGATATCGAGCTTCGGTCTCCGGCTTTTCTTCTTCCTCTTCATCGGCATCCTTCTTGACGTCTTTGTGCCGATCGACATCAGACGCCTCGATGACGTCAATTTCCAGCCGGCGCAGTCTGGTCAGAATCGCATCCAGTTCGTTCGGATCGGTAACGCCTTCCGGGAGCGCTTCGTTTAGATCATCGAACGTGAGATAGCCTTGCTCTTTGGCCAGCTTGATGAGCTCGCGCAACCGCGCCTGGATTTCGGCGGCAGCATCGGCCTCGCTTTTTGGCGCAAGCAACGCAGCGGGCGCGGTCCGGCGGGCGCGGACAAGTTTGGTAATTCGCTTCGCTTTGAAGGCGGTGATTTGGACTGCGCCGTTTTGCGACGCACCACTGCTGGGGAAACGGCGGCGGCCGGGCGTCGTGCCCGTTTAAGTTTGGGACGCTTCGCCGCTGACCGGCGAAGAGCTCTCCTTGCTTTCGATTGTCTGGCCAAGACTGTAGGTTAAGGGTTGCGGCCTTCGCTCAGCATTCCTGCGGATGGACAATTAACGGCCAGCCTCAGGAACAGACGAAAGCCCGGAAATCTGATGGAGTTGGTCACGTAGGTCAACAATTTCTTTCTGTAAATTCACTACCTCGCCGGTCGTCAGTTGCGGGAGGCTAATTCGCGTTTCCGCGATCTCGAGCTGGCGACGTAATGCTCCCTGCATTAAGCCCTTCCACCAGCTCTCGGTCACCTCCAGCCCATTGGCCGGCACCTTTTGCATCAGCCAAGCAGAAACCAGGCCCTCCTCTTTCGCGGAAAGTTTCGACATGAACGCGTTCAGCGAGGCCGAATCTTCCGGGTCCAATTTACTTTCCAAAATTTTAATCAACAAATCCGTTCCGGCGATTTGTTCGAGCAGATCGCGCCAGTTTTGCTGCAACAGAAATGCGCGCGCCGCTCGATCACGCAACCCGAGCAGGCAAAGCATCGCCAAATCATGACGCGGCATGATCGCCAAATCCGGGCCGGCGGTCTCCCGATCGGCCCCACGGCCACGCCGCGCCTGCGGCACCAGCTTTTCGAACTCGGAAGCAGGCAACCCAAGTCGAGCGCTCATCTTATTTAGAACTTGTCCTCGCATCAGCGGATCGCGGACCTGACCGGCCGTCTCGGCGAGACTTCGCGCCAACTGCATTTTTGCGCTGAGCGAAGTCATGTCGACTTTCACCGTTTCACGCTCGATCCAGTAATCGAAAAAATCGCGAGCTGAGGCCACTCGCTTTTCAAATTCTTCCTTCCCATTTCGCCGAACCAGCGAATCCGGATCTTCTCCGGCCGGCATGTCAACGATTCGCACAACCAAATCATGCTGAAGCAATGGATCCAGTGAATGCGCAGCTGCCTTTTGCCCGGCCTGATCGGCATCAAAGCAGAGCACAACTTCGCCGACGAAACGCTTCAAGATCCGCGCTTGATGATCGGTGAAGGCCGTTCCCTGCGGTGCCACAACATTTTTGATTCCCGCTTCAAACAAACTGATAAGATCGAGCTGGCCCTCACACAGAATCGCGCAATTCGCTTCAATCAGCGCCCGTTTCGTTTTGTGTAAGCCAAAGAGAACGCGGCCTTTTTGAAAAAGGGGCGTCTCGGGCGAATTCACATATTTCGCCGCCTTCGGATCGGCCTCCAGCAATCGCCCACTGAAAGCAATCACCTCGCCGACGTCATTGCAGATCGGAAACATGATGCGGCCTCGAAAACGATCGTAAATATCGCCGCTTGGACGTTCTTCATCCCGCGGCTTGACCAAACCGCTTTGCAAAAGAAGCGAGCGCGAATACCCCCGCTCGAGTGCCCATTTCAAAAATGCGTCCCAACTTTCCGGCGCGAATCCGAGCTGCCAATCCTTGGCTACCTGTCGGTCGATCCCGCGGTTTTTCAAATACGCCCGCGCCGGTTCGGCGAATTCCCTTTTCAAAAGATTATCCTGGAACCACTCCGCAGCTTCCGAGTGCAGCTTTAACAGCGTCCGCCGCGATTCATGCTGCCCGCTCCCCTCTTCGCCTCCGCGTTCCTCGACAATGGGAATGCCGACCCGCGCAGCCAGTTTCCGAACAGATGAGGGAAAGTCGACGTGTTCATATTCCATCACGAATCGGAAAACACTTCCGCCGACGCCGCACCCGAAGCAGTGAAAGGTCTGCCGTTGCGGATTGACGTGAAACGACGGCGTTTTCTCCTGATGAAACGGGCAGAGCGCCTTGAAATTGGCACCGGCACGTTTCAGCGGAAAGTAGGCGCCGATGACTTCGACGATATCGTTCGCACCCGCTATTTGTTCGATTGTTTCGGAAGGAATCACTGGTTCGATTTTTCGCTCGTTTGCGCCGTGAAGCGATGCCAAATTTAGCCAACGCCGAAAGGTTTCCAAACGATGAAGAGATTGTTGATCCTCGGTCTGATCGCCGCCTCAGCCCTGCTTGAGCCGGTTTACGCAGGACAAACTATTCACAAAGGCGACGTGGTAGCGGTTCCGTTAAACGGCGAAATCTCTCCTTCACTTCTCATGTTTTTGCGACGGGCGGAGAAGCTGGCAGAAACAAATGGCGCGAGCGCGATCATTTTTGAAATGAATACTTACGGCGGCCGGCTCGACGCCGCGGCGGAAATCGTGAATGCACTCAACCAAACCACGATTCCCACCTACACGTTCGTCAACAATAACGCCGGTTCGGCGGGCGCGATTATTGCCGTCGGCACGCAACATATCTATATGGCACCGATGAGCGCGATCGGCGCGGCCGCTCCTGTTTTGGCAACCGGCGAAGATCTTCCGGCTACGTTAAAAGATAAAACGGTGTCCTACTGGACGGCCGTCATTCGGGGGGCAGCCGCCAAAAACGGCCACAACCCTGATGTAGCAGTCGCGTTCATGGACAAAGACAAGGAAGTGAAGATTGGCGACCGCGTAATTCATCCAAAAGGAACTTTGCTGAGCCTTAACGCCCAGGAAGCGACCGAAAAGGTAAATGGCAAACCCGTGCTAGCTGACGGCATCGCTGAATCGATCGGCGATCTTACAAAGAAAGCGGATCTGAAAGGAAACCTGGTAGCAATCCATCCTACCGGCTTCGAGCATCTCGCGTTTTGGATCACTGCCCTTGCGCCGCTACTTTTGCTCGGCGGAATCGTTTGCGCATGGCTCGAATTCAAAATTCCCGGCGCCACAGTTCCGGGGATCCTCGCCGCGATTTGTTTTGCGCTCTTCTTTCTTGGCCATTATCTCGCCGGGCTAGCCGGATGGGAGGTCGTCGCTCTCTTTGTTCTCGGAGTCACTCTGGTGATCATCGAAATACTTTTCTTTGCTCATTCGACGATTGTCTTCGGCGTGCTCGGCGTATTTCTCATGCTCGGCTCTATTCTTTGGGCAATGATTGACCGTTACCCTGACCAGCCGCTTCTCCCCACCGGCGAGATGCTGGCAATCCCCCTGCGCAATCTTCTGATCGCATTGATCGCGGCGGCGATCGTGATTGCCGTGCTCGTGCGATATTTGCCGAAGACGAGCATCTACCGCCGTTTTGCGTTGATGACGGCGAACCCGTCGGGGCCATCCTTTGCTGCAACGCCACGCGAGTTCTCTAGCGCTCTTGATCTGTCACCCGGCACTGAAGGAACTTCTTTGTCGATCTTGCGTCCAAGCGGCAAGGCCCGTTTTCTCGATCAGATCATCGACGTGATCACGCAGGGCGAATTCATTCCGCCAAACACCGCGATAATTGTCGTTCGCAAGGATGGAATGCGTGTAGTCGTTAGGGCGGCGCAGTCCTAACCGCCGGCAACCACTCGAATAATCTCGATACGATCGCCTTCGGCGAGAGTGCGTTGATCCCATTCGCGCCGATGCAACGCAACCCCGTTGTGTTCAATCAAGACTGCCTGCGGCGGCATCTGGTAGCGATCGACAAGGTCGGCCACGTTCCCGGCACCCCGAGTCTCCGCTTGTTCGCCATTCAGAAAGATCCGCATTAGCCAGTCAACGTCTGTTCCCAATCCTTCCACACCGGCTCGAATCCGCTTTGTCGCAGCAGTGCTGCGATTTTTTCAGGGGACCGGTCATCGCTGATTTCAAACTGGCCGGTCGCGAGTTCATCTTCGCCGTCTTGAAAATCCGCGGGAACGATGCGCCCGCGCACGGTGTGATGAAGATGTTCCGTGCCGCGACCGGTATAGCCGCCGGGTTCAGTGTGGCTGCCGGCACTCATCGTCGTGACACCCAGCGATATCAAAGCGTTGCGCAATGCGGGCCGCTCCCGAGTGCTCAACACGATTCCAACCTGTGGAAAGGTCAATCGAATGGCGCAAATCAGCTGGGCCAGCTCACGGTCGGTTATGGAAAAAAGTGGGCGGAATCCTCCGGCCGCCGGCCGGAGTCTGGGAAGGCTGACCGTGATTTGCGCCTGCCAGCAATGTTGAAGCAGATATTCCACGTGAGCGGCAAGCGCGACCGCCTCGTCCTGCCAGCGCCACAAACCCAGCAGCGCTCCAATGCCGATCCGCCGAAAACCAGCGGCGTATGCTCTCTCCGGAGAATCCAAGCGGTAATCAAAATCGCGTTTTGGTCCAGCGGTGTGCAACTCCGCGTAGGCGCCACGGTGATACGTCTCCTGATAAACCACCAGACCCTCAGCCCCAGCCCGCACGACCGGGAGGTACTCGTCGGTCGTCATCGGTCCAACCTCGATTGCGATTGAAGGAAAGTCGGACGACAGGGCACGAACGCACTCACTCAAATAACCGCCGCTCACAAACTTGGGATGTTCGCCAGCCACCAATAAAACCTGGCGAAACCCCGCATCACGAAGGTAACGCGCCTCCGCCATTACTTCGTCGACACTTAAGGTGACGCGGAAAATCGGATTATCGCGCGAAAAGCCGCAATACTGACAGTTGTTGATGCATTCGTTCGAAAGATAGAGAGGCGCGAATAAGCGCATGGTCCGCCCAAAATTCTGCAACGTGAGCGCTCGCGATTCTTGCGCCATCGATTCGAGCTGGATGTCCGACTTGGCCGCGATCAGTTGCTCGAACTGCCGGACCGAATCGGATTTCCGGAGCGCTAGATTGTCCAAAACCGCAGCGAACGACATATGTATACGCTTTACGCTGACAGCCGTCTGCGCAAATGCGCCGGTCTAAAAAGCAAAACGCCGGAATGCTCGAAGCATTCCGGCGTTTAAAATTACGCTTTTCTGACCTTAGTAGGAAAACGTGACACCGAATCGGGCCATTCCGAAGTCCTGATTATCGCTCCCTGATCCAGGGTTCAGTTTCGGCGCCGTATTGATCACCGGCGTCGACGCGAACGGAGCGCCGAAGAAGTTGGTGAAATTGGTGCCCTGCGTGGTGAAGGTCGTCAGCTGATCTGATTCGTCGTGACCGAAGACAAAGTTCCACGAGAAGTCAGCCATCAAACCGATATGGCAGGTGACCCGGAACTCCAAGCCGAGGCCTAACTGGCCGAGGCCGCGGACATGGTGGTTGTCAACCGGATCCGTCGTATAGAATTCCTGCTCGTTAGTAACGAACAGACCGGTGTAAGGAGAGACACCGCCCGGAAACAAAATCGCTGCTCCGCCCGGAAGCGCGGTGCCAGGGGCCGTTTCAGTAGGTTTCTCATTGAAATACTTATAGGTGGTTGCACCGCCGTCGATGAAACCGAGACCGAACCATGCGTAAGGCGCAAAGCGTCCCAACGGATAGCGCGCAGTCAGGGTCATCAGGCCGCCGCCCGAAAAGTTCGTTTTCGCGGCAAATCCGAGGCCTTCGAGGCCGATACCGAAGTAGCGGCTCCAGAAATATTTTACGTCAACACCACCGCCGAACGCTTCGTCGCGGGCCCAAAGTTGGTTCTTGCTCCACTGACCGATGTTGATTCGTTCCTTCCGATTTTGGCTCAGCTGTTCTCCAAAGAAGCCGGTGCCGATATCGAACGTGCTCGGATCGGTATCTGGTGTGAAGGGATCAACTTCCGGTACATCGAAGTGGCCGGTGTCGGACGCGAAGGACCATGAGGCCCAAATTCCGAGGTCCCATTCATGAGCGCGATAGAAGTCGCAAACAGCAGGTGCTGGCTGCATCACTTCTTTCTTGCCGGAATACTGTTCCGGACCGTCGGCAAAAATTGCCGGCGCTGCTGCGAATAATGCGAACAATGCGCAAAAGGTTAAGGTCAGTTTTTTCATAACTTGGCTATGCGTTTAGGGTTTCTGCAGAAGTTCGTCAATAAAAAAAATAATTGTTTTTTATAGGCTGTTTCAGGGCCAATCCGAGGCCGATTTAGGTTGTTCCGTGCCTTTTAACACGAAACCGTTACCCACCGTCAAGCACCGAATTTTCCCTATTTTTACCCAAGGCCGCACGTTCTAACAAAACGCAGCCGGGCGGTCAACCCCCTAATTGAGGTGCAGGACAGCCCGCCCTCCCCCGGGGCAAATCCCCTAACCGCCACCGTTGCCCGGCGCTACCGTCTTGCCGTTGCGGTTACGACTTAAGCTCGGCGCCGGTGTTGGCGTCAGTGACAATGAACTTTTCGTGGTGATACGTCGGATCGCCCCGGAACATCAATTTGCCCGCATATCGGCGCTCGAGTTCGATCAATAATTCTTCGTCCTCTTCCTTCAATCGCTTCAGCACGTCGGGATTCAGGATGACGCGAAAATCGTGAACCGTGTCCTGATATTTCCGCATCACAGTGTTCAACATCCGATGCAATTCCACACTCGTGCTCATCGACGTCTTAACCACACCGCGCCCGCCGCAGTACGGGCAATTTTCATAGATCGTGTCGCTCAAACTTTCCTGAGCGCGTTGCCGCGTCATTTCCATTAACCCGAGCTGTGAAATTGGCAGGACGTGGGTTTTGGCCTTGTCCCGGCGCAGCCGCTCTTTCATCAAGTTAAATACCGCCTGCTGATCCTTGCGGCTTTTCATGTCGATGAAGTCGGCGATGATCAGGCCGCCGATATTCCGCAAACGCAATTGGCGCGCGATTTCATCCGCAGCCTCGAGGTTGGTTTGCAAAATTGCCTTTTCCGGATCGCGCCCGCCCTTATTGCGACCGGTATTCACATCGACAGCGACGAGAGCTTCGGTCTCATCGATCACGATGTAGCCGCCGCAGCGTAACCACACCTGCCGATGAAACGCGTCATCGATTTGTTTCTGGACGCCAAGCGCCTCGAAGATCGGTTCGGCGCCATCATATTGTTTGAGGCGGCCGCGAGACCGTCTCGAGATTTTGTCGACCAACTGGATCATTCGTTCGAGCGATTCGCGGTCGTCGATCAAGACTTCGTCGATTTCTTCAGTCAGGAAATCGCGGACCGTGCGCTCAACCAGGTCCGGTTCTTCAAACACCCGGCAAGGCGCGGGCTTGTCGCGAATCTGCTGCTCGACTTCAGCCCACTGATCCAGCAGAAAGCACAAATCGCGCACAAAATAACGGGCGCGCTGGCCTTCGCCAACGGTGCGAATGATGACGCCAATTCCTTCCGGAATATCCAGTTCGCGCAAAATTTTGCGCAGCCGGCTTGCTTTCCTTCGGATCTTCGATTTTTCGGGAAACACCGCTTCGGTCGCTGAACGGCATCAACACCAGATAGCGGCCGGCGAAACTCAAATTTGTCGTGACCCGCGGCCCTTTCGTTCCAATCGGACCTTTCGTGACCTGGACGATCACTTCGGAGCCGACCGGATAAATACTTGGAATATCTTTCGCGGTGATCCGGCTCCGCTTTTTCTTCGATGGCCGGTCGACTTCTTCGATGCCGCTATCAAGCGCGGCGGGAAGCGCGTCCCAAAAATGGAGAAACGCATTTTTCTCGAGGCCGATGTCGACGAACATGGCCTTGAGGCCCATTTCGATGTTCTTGACCCGGCCTTTGTAAACGCAGCCGACGATGTTGCGTGAGCCGCTGCGCTCGACGCTATATTCTTCGAGCCGGCCGTTCTCGAGCAAGGCCACTCGCCGCTCGAGTTTTTCCGCACTGACTACCAGTTTGTTCCCGGTCTTGTGTGCACCGATGCCTAAAATCTTTTTTACTCTGTCCAACATAAATCTCCAAGGGTTGTGCGATCTCGAGCGGAAGGATGATGAAGTAACTGTTCATTGCTCGTTGAATCGCCATTGTTACCGACGACGTGGAACGGGCGTCGGCTGCGGAGCCGGACGTCGTCCTCCACCAAATAGTCTTTCGAAAAAGTTGAGAGGTCTCGGGGTTGCGGCCGGAACTGCGCGCTGGACCCGAGGGCGCTTTGAAACTTGTCCTTGGGCGTCCGCTTCCTGTTCGACGTCCGGTGATGCATTGTCGCTGGCCATTTGCACGTCCGCGTTCGAAGTGCTGGCGGCGTCTTCTTCATCGTCGCCGCCGCCCACATTCGATCCTTTGAACTCCACTGACTTGATTAGCGCCATTGGATTTTCGTGGTGCGCCGGAGCCGCCCAGGCGACCTGCATGTCAAAGTTGCCTTCGTCCATCGCCAAAGTCCGTTCCAAAATTCGAGTTGCAATCGGACCCGCAACCTCGCCGCCATGTCCGGACGCGCCCTGCACCATCACGATCACCACATATTTCGGATTGTCGTAGGGCGCGAAACAAGCGAACCAGGCGACGTTTTCCTCGTGGCCATGTTCGGTGGCCTGCGCAGTTCCGGTTTTGCCGGCAACCTGAACAGTTTTCAGGCGGGCGCGGCCGCCGGTGCCGCCATCTTCGTTCACGACTTTCCACAAACCCTTTCGAACGACTTCCATCTGGGCGGGCGTTACTTCGCGTCGGAGATCCGATCGGATTCGCGGCGCGAAATTCACTGGCTTCCCTTCGTCATTGCGGACGGGAGTGCCGTCCTGATTCAGAACCTTGTCGATGAGTCGCGGGTAATAACAGGTGCCGCCATTTGCCGCCGCGGCATAGGCCATCGCCAATTGCAACGGCGAGACCAAGGTGTAGCCCTGTCCGATCGATACGTTCGCCGTCTGCGCTGACGACCATCGTTCTTGCGGATGATGGATCTGCATCCACTCCGGTCCCGGCATATTGCCCGTGTGACTCGCCACTCAATTGCAACCCCGACTCCTCGCCGATTCCCAGCATCTTTCCCGATGACGTCGATAGACTGGATGCTGGCGGCGTTGCCGTACTGATAGAAAAACGAATCGCACGAAACTTTGAGCGCGTCAGCCAGGCCAATCGTGCCGTGGGTGTAATGTTTGGACGCCACCCAGCATTGAAAGAAATGGTCGCCATAACTGACGCCGCCGCCGCAGTTATATTTGTTATTCGTTAGGCCTTTTCGCAAACCGGCAAACGACGTGATCAATTTAAATGTCGAGCCCGGCGGAAGTCCGCTGATTGCTCGATTTACAAGCGGATCGGCCGGATCCTTTCGCAACGCCTGCCAATCCTTCGCCTTGATGCTCGGGATAAAAGTATTCGGATCGAATGACGGCACCGACGCCATGGCCAAAATGTTTCCGTTGTTCGGGTCAACCACGACCGCGCCCGCGCGGCTGACCGCGCGCATCGCTTCATCGGTGATCGCCTGGATGCGCGCATCAATGGTCAGAAAGACGTTGGCCCCCTGCTGCGGCGGATCTTCCTTCAGGACGCCATCGATCGTGCCTTTGGCATTTCGGCGCAAATAGCGAATACCGGGTTTGCCGCGCAGATATTCGTCCATCGACCTCTCGATGTTGGATTTTCCTTCGACGTCGCCTTGATAAAACGTGAATTTCCGCGCTTCTTCCTGGTTGGTGTCGTCAGGCGCACCGACGTAACCCAGGATGTGCGATGCCAGCGCGCCGTAGACGTAGGATCGGACCGGTTTGATCGCAATATCGACGCCCGGAAGTCCGACGTCGTGTTCGGAAAATTTCGCCATCGTCGGGAAATCGATGTCCTTGATGTAGGAATACGGAACTTCGGTGTCGTTGCGATAATGGCGCTCGAGATTTTTGGAATTGTAATCACGCGCCAGATCCAGATCTTCCAAACGCGGAATGATTCCGTCGTTAACGATCTTGATGATGTCGGGCTCTTTCACGTCCTTCGGCATTCCGCTGATGATGGCGCGATGTTCCGCCAACGGAGGTGAGCCAAACCGTTCCCGATAACCCTTCACCATTTCCGGCAGATAAAAATCGACTTCGTAGCTGGCGCGGTTTTGGACCAGGGTCAGACCGTTGCGATCTTTGATCTCGCCGCGGACCGACGGGATCCGCACCGTCGCCTGAGAACTGCCACGAATTTGCGAAGTCCACTCAGCTCCGTGCGCGACCTGAATCCACCACAGCCGCGCAGCGAGCGCCCCCATTCCAAGCAGCATCAGGAGACCAACAAATTGGATCCGCAATCGTGGGGTTAATCGGCGCTTGTTCATTCAAAAGTCCTTTCCCCTAAATACGAGTTCATTCGAAAGTTCTTTCCGGCAAATAGGGATAACGCGTTACCCGCGCGACCCAGTTCAAAATCCAAAAAATCACGGGCGCCATCAGCATTGCCATCAATCCCGGTCCGCCGATTTGCCACCAGACTTCGCGTGTAAACATGAATGTGCCGCGCCGAAATGTGATCATGAGATACTGCGCCAAAATGATCGCGGAGGTGCAGACGCCGGTCAGCACGCAATGAACTTCCCAGCGGCCGCGAACAAACAGAGGCCTCAAGCCATGCATAATTCCCGCCAGCACCGCGTAAATAAGTATCGACGAGCCGAGCGAAATTTCAACTTTGGTGGCAATCACCTGCACAGTCAGCGCGTCGAGCAAAACTCCGGCGAACAAGGCCATGGCCAGCATCAACGGAAATGGCAGCGCCATTGCGCCGTAAAAAACAATCACCGGCGCAATGTAAATATGCGCGTGATACATCCAGTCGAGCGGCGGAATAAAGAATTCGGCAATCTGCGCGACCAGCACCAGCGCCAGCGAGTATGAAAAAGAAAATCATTTCCGCCCCGTGACCACGAACACGTCTTCGAGATGCGAAAGATCGACCGCCGGCGCCAGTTTTGCCTGGCCGTCGAGCTCGCGAACTTTAAAACTTTTCACCGTCCCGACCAGCAATCCCGATGGAAACACGCCGCCTACGCCGGACGTGTAGGCCTTTTGTCCCGGCTGGAGGTTGGCTTGTTTGGTTAAAAAATTCAGATCCAGCAGCGGCGCCAATCCGCCGGAAATCCGCTCCCCCGAGACAATCCCTTGTTCGCGGGTTCCTTCGACCGATGCGGCGACCTTGCAATTCTCATCGGTGACCAGAAGCACGACCGAGATGGTGTTGCTAACGGTCGTCGTTTTTCCGACCAATCCTTCATCAGTCACAACCGGCATGTCGGTTTCGATGTGGTCTTCCTTGCCGCGATTGATCGTCACGGTGTGCCACCAGGTCGACGCGTCCCGCGTGACGATCTCGGCGGGAATCAGTTTAAAAACCGAGCGTTCGCGATAATTCAACGCGTGCCGCAACCGGTTCACCTCATGCTCGACATCACGAAGCGCCGAGTTGGTGGCGCGCAACTGGCGGTTGTCGACGCGGAGCGAGGAATTTTCCTTTTCGAGCTCGTCCAGCGACTTCAATCCCGTCCGAACGGACGTGATTTGTTTCTGCACACTCGAGCCGGTGGTGAAAAACGGCGCCAGAAGCTGATAAACACTCGCTTGGAACTTGCGCGTGGTGTCAGCGCCGAAACTCAGAAAGTAACCGAGAATCGCTCCGAAAATCAGCAGCGCAATGATGCTGGTCCGGCTCATCGCAAAGAAAATTCGAAATTCGAAATTCGAAGTTCGAAATTATGGTCAGCGCCACTGGCGATCTGCCGCCGCCACTTGACGCAAAAATTTAAGTTCATTCAGACACTTGCCCGTGCCTTCGGCCACCGCGCTCAGCGGATCTTCCGCCACATGGACAGGCAAACCAGTCTCCTCGCTCAAAAGTTTATCGAACCCGCGCAACAACGCGCCACCGCCGGCCAAAACCAAACCACGGTCCACCAAATCGGCCGAGAGTTCCGGCGGACACCGCTCAAGGGTGATTCGGACCGAATCAACAATCGTCGAAATCGGTTCCAGCAACGCTTCTCGCACTTCCTGCGAAGTGATCATCAACGTCTTCGGCAATCCCGCGACCAGATCGCGGCCCTTCACCTCGACGCTGGTTTCCTTTTCACTCGGATACGCCGAGCCGATCTTGATTTTAATTTCCTCCGCGGTGCGCTCGCCGACCATTAAATTATAAGCGCGTTTCATGTATTGAACGATCGCTTCATCGAGCTCGTCACCGGCGACTCGCACGCTTCGGCTAAAAACGATTCCCGAAAGCGAGATCAACGCGACTTCGGTCGTTCCGCCGCCAATGTCGATGATCATGTTGCCAGCCGGATCTTGAACCGGCAGGCCAACTCCGATCGCCGCCGCCATCGGTTCTTCGATCAAATAAACTTCCCGCGCGCCGGCGTGAGTTGCTGATTCGCGCACGGCGCGTTTTTCGACTTCGGTAATTCCCGATGGAACCGCGATCACAACCCGCGGCCGCGCTTTCACGCGCCGATTGTGAACTTTGGTGATGAAGTGCCGAAGCATCGCTTCGGTAACTTCGAAGTCCGCGATCACGCCATCTTTCAGTGGCCGCACCGCCACAATGTTGGACGGAGTTCGACCCAGCATCCTTTTCGCCTCATCACCGACTGCGAGCACTTTATTCGTGCCCGCCTGGACGGCGACAACCGAGGGTTCGCGCAAGACGATGCCCTGATCTTTGACGTAAACGAGCGTATTAGCGGTACCGAGATCAATACCGATGTCGTTCGAGAGAAAACCGAAAAGTCCGTTGAACATGAATTTATTGTTTCAGCGCGCTCAAAAACGCTAATTCTTCCCAGCAAACGGTGCGCCTCGGAGCGCGATTCTAACCGGCTGAAACGCGGTAACATGAAACAGCGGCTCGCGTCGTCAAGCTCTTAATATATATAGAGCGCATGTCGGAGGTCCTTATTGCCCCCTCAATCCTGGCCGCCGACTTCTCCCGTCTGGGCGAGGAAATCGTCAAGGTTCAACAAGCCGGGGCCGATTGGATCCATTGCGACATCATGGACGGGCATTTCGTGGACAACATTTCGTTCGGGCCGGCGATCGTCGGTTTTGTTCGCAAACAAACCAACCTGCCGCTCGATGTGCATCTGATGATCGAGCATGCCGATCATTACGTTCCGCGATTCGTCGATGCCGGCGCCAACTCAATTACCGTTCACGTCGAATCGGAAGCGAAACACGACGTTGAAAAAACTTTGCAACAGATCCGGGACGCGAAATGTCGCGTCGGATTGACCTTGAACCCGGACACCGATTTCAAACTCGTCGAGCCATTCCTGGATGGGATCGACATGTTGCTCATCATGACGGTGCATCCGGGATTCGGCGGTCAATCGTTCCGGCCCGAACAAATGGACAAAGTGAAACGCGCGGCAAAATGGAACGAATCGCGTTCGCGAAAAATCGATATCGAAGTTGATGGCGGAATCAATGCCGAAACCGCGCGTGTCTCGATCGAGAACGGCGCGAATGTGCTCGTTGCCGGAACTTCGATTTTCAAAATGGACGATTACGCGAAAGCGATTCGCGATTTGCGCGGAGCATAAATGAGTGCGGTGCGTGACCGCTTTTCCCGGAATTACAATTGAGTCCGGTGCGTGCCGCACCGCTTCCGTTGGCGTTGAAAAGCGGCGTGACACGCCGCACTCCAAAGCGGAAGCGCTACCGCGTGACCGGCTCGGTCTCTTCGGCCGTCTCCGCCATCACTTCATCGGTCTGAGTGACGCGGACAACTTCCTCGATCGTGGTGTGTCCCGTGGCGACTCTTCGCCAGCCATCCTGGCGCAACGTCGTCATTCCCTCAGAAGTCGCGCATTGCTTCAGTTCGCTGCCGTCGCGTTTCTTCATGATCATTTTCCGCAACGGTTCGGTCACCACGCAGACTTCGTAAATGGCGGCGCGACCCTGATAGCCGGTATGCCGGCAATGTTCGCAGCCTTTGCCGCGCTTGAATTTCGTGCCGAGCTCTTTCACAGGAAATCCAATTTCCGCGAGATAATCGCTCGGATATTCGACGTCTTCGGCGCACTCGGGACAGGTGGTGCGGACCAATCGCTGCGCGATGAACGCTTTAACGACCGAGGAAAGCAGGAACGGCTCAACATCCATGTCGAGCAAACGGGTGATGCCGCCCACCGCATCGTTCGTGTGAAGCGTGCTAAAAACAAGGTGACCGGTCATCGCCGCACGGATTGCAATGTCCGCGGTCTCCACGTCGCGAATTTCTCCAACCATCACGATGTTTGGATCCTGCCGAAGAATGTGCCGGAGACCTTTCGCGAAGGTGAAATCGATTTCCGGCTTAACGTCCATTTGCAAAACACCGGGCAATTTATATTCGACCGGCTCCTCGATCGTAATGATCCGGCGCGACACCGAGTTGATCGTGCTCAAGAAGCAATACAACGAAGTCGACTTGCCGCAGCCGGTCGGCCCGGTCAGCAGAATGATTCCGTTCGGCTGGGTCAGCAGATGGCGAATTGATTTCTCCTGCTTCTTGCCCAAATCCAGGCGTTCGAAACCGAAATGCTGGCCGCCGCGGCTGAGCAATCGCAAACTGATCGACTCGCCGTTCACGGTCGGAATTGTCGAGACACGAACATCGATCTCCGACCCGTTGGCCTGCAGGTTCATGCGGCCGTCTTGCGGCAAACGCCGTTCCGCGATGTCCATGTGCGACATGACTTTCAATCGCGAAATGATCGCGGAATGAAGCAGCCGCAATTGCGGCGGCACCGCCACTTCGTGAAGAATGCCGTCGATCCGATAACGGATCCGAATGTCGTTCTCCAACGGTTCGACGTGAATATCCGTGGCCCGTTCGACGATCGCTTCGCGAATGATCTGGTTCACGAATTTCACAACCGACGCTTCGGGATCGTCCGCGTTGATATCGGTCGCGGTTTCGCCTTCCTGCAAAATTTCGAAATCGCGTTTCGACTTGAGAATTTCGTCGAATGTCTCGGCGCCGACGCCGTAAAGAGCTTTCATCGCCCGCAGCAACTGCGCCCGCGGCACCAGCACCCATTCGGCCGGCTTTTTCAAAAGTTGGCCGGTCAGCTGCCGGCCTAACGAGTTGAAAAGATCGTAGGTCGCAAGCACGACCGAATTATCCTTCACTTCAATGGGGAGGATGTGGTGCTGAAACACGAACCGGCTCGGCAGGATCGACAACGTTTCGCGATCGATCTTTTTGGCATCGATCGAAATGACCGGCACCTTGAAGAAATTTCCGATTACGGTAAGAAATTTTTGTTCGTCGACCTTTCCGGAATCCAAAACCTGCGCGGTCCAGGAACCGCCGTTCATGTTTTGGGCAAGTTGGGCCGCCTCCTCGCGCGAAGAGACGCCGCTGGCGAGAAGAAGATCGATTACGGACTGGCTGGCCGGCTGAGTCATGGGTGGCCGGCTATTTTACCTCAAATTGCGAGAAATGCATTTTTCCCGGTGCGGCGCATGCTCGCGCAGCTTTGCTTTTTCCGAATCGCTGACTGAAAGCGGCGCGAGTACGCGCCGCACCCCAAGCCTACGGCAAATGCAGGACCCGCCTGACTGGCGGCGTCAATGTGCCCGTAACTCGTTGCGAATAATTCTTTTGGACTCGGGCGATCGATTCAGCGACTTCGGCGGTGTAAACGCCATCAATCGGTCCGCAATAATAGCCGAGCCGTTTCAAATCACGTTGCAACGCAGCCACATAGGCTGGCTGCTTCACCAGCTCGCGGCCGGACATCGGATAATACGCCACCCGCGAAGTGAATCGCGGCGCGAAATCCGTATCGTAAACCGTGGTCCGGCTTTGGTGCAGAAAATCCAGTTCATCGCGCGGCGCCAAAACATCGGAGTGATGAAAAAGTGGCGTGTAGGGCGGATCGTAAATAAAGGTTTCGAAGAATTGAGCGCTGGCGGTTCTCAGTCCGATGAACAGCAGGATCAGAATTATCTTTTTCATAACTAGTGGGCCTTAATCGGTTCCTTCCCAAACGGAAGATCGGGCGGCGGCAATTGCTTGTCGAGTTGCTTCTCCTCCATTCCACTCGTCGGACAATCCGGACAATAACCTTGATCGATTTCCGGTCCGAAGTGGGTGTGGTCTTCGGCCTTTTCGCGGAACCGCAGGAGATCGAGTTTCGTGAGCGTCACTTCGGGACACATCATAACAATGAGCTCACTTCGCGTCCGGGTGTAGCTCGTGCTTCGAAAAGCGGCGCCGAGATACGGAATTTTGTCCAGCACCGGAATGCCGCTGAAACTCTTTTGCTTGTTGTCCTGAATCAATCCGCCGAGAACAATGGTCGATCCGTTTGCCGCCGAAACGTTGGTGCGAATGTAGCGCGTCGCGATCGTCGGTACCGTATTGCCGCCGATACTTACGGTTCCGCCCGCGACCAGACTGTCGATCTTCTGCAAGATATCGAGTGAAACTTCCTTTTCGGAATTGATCAGCGGCACGACTTCGAGTTGGAGCGCGACTTTTTTATACTCGATGTTCGACGCCACCGCCGCAGCGTTGAACGTTCGTACCACGGTGCTGACACGTTGGTCAAAGTATTGACCGGAATCGGAACTTCCTGTCCTGACGCAATGATCGCTTTCTTGTTGTTGCTGGTGAAAACCATCGGCCGCGAGATCACTTTGAATTTTCCGGTGTGATTCCAGCGGCATGCACGATTGTCGCGAGATAATTGCCGGCGGCGACGTAGACGTTGGTGCCACCCGCCACTTGCTGCAGAGCTTGTCCGAAATTAACCAGGCCAGCCGGATCTACCACGCCGAGCCGATTACCGGCGTGGCTCCGGCGATCGCGGTGACGACGCCGCCGTGGCTTGCGGAATTGGCGCGCCGGTGTTTCGCGAAATTCCGACCAGTTTGCCCTTGTACTTTCCGAACCAATCCACCCCAAGCTCCTCGTCGTTGTTCAAGGTCAGTTCGCCGATGACGGTGCTAAGCGCGACTTGCGGCGCTCTCACGTCCATCTCGTCCAGAATCTTCTGCACTTTCACCACCACCTCCTGGTTTCCGAGAGTGATGATGCTGTTGGCGCGTTGATCGGCGATGATCTTGGCGTTGCCGACCGTTACCGATTTCGGCGTCGTATCGACCGGCTGCGGTCTGAAGTTCTTCCGAAACGTTCAAGGTAGCTCTCCGCCGCCGCCGCCGCCATAGCTTCCGCTCGATGCCGTCGAATTCGCCAGCGCTCCGCCGCCCGCGCCGGTGGTATTCGTGCGTCGCTGGTTTGGCGGACTCTGCCCCGGCACACCGCCCGTCCCCTGGTCGGATCCGCCGCCGCCACCGGTCTGCCCTGGCTCGGTCAAAGCCTGCACGATGACCGGCAGAACGTCGGCCGCCGAAATGTATTTCAGCGGGCGCGTCACCGGTTTGGCAAATTCGACATTCGCATCGAACTCGGAAATCAATTTGCGAACAAACGGCATGTTGACCGGCCGGGTGATGACATGGATCCGATTGGTCCGAACGTCTGGCTCCAGTTTGATTTTTCCAACGATGACTGATTCTTCGGTGAGCGCGGTCAATCCCGCCAGTTCGCCGGCTTCGACATTGGGCGGCGGTACTCGGCGCATTTGGATTTGCCACCGCGCGGACACCCGGCCGATATCCCGGCTGTCCGGGCACCGGTTGGCCAGTCTTGTTGGTGTCGGTCTTTTCAAAAACGTCTTTCAGCATGTCGACGACTTTGCTCGCGTCGGCTCGTTCGAGTTTGATGAACTCACTCACCACTTCGGCCGGCGGCACGTCCACCTGGTCGATAATTTTCGCGAGAGTCCGGATCACACTCGAATTTTCCGTCACCAAAATCGCGCCGGCTTTTGGCAGCGATAGAAACGATGTGTAGGGCTGCGGCGGCGAAAGATACTGGCCGAGCGCCTGGAGCAATTCCTGCGGATCCGCATAACGAAGCTTGAACAGATAACTGATTACGTGATCGCCGTCCGGAATATCGGATTCGTCGGAAATGATCGGCACGCCGGTCGTGCGCGGATTTTTTCCGGTGCCGATCACTTTCACGATGTCGCCTTCGGCCGGAACCAGCGAAAAACCGTTCAACAACAAACTGATCTCAATGATTCTGATCGCTTCATCGCGCGGCACATCTTTGCTCAGGAAAATGTTCACCTTGCCGGTCACAAAATTGTCCATGATCAGCTTTTTGCCGGTGAGCGATTCGTAGAACCGCAGCACGTCTTGCACGTCGCTGTTTGGAAATTGCAGCTTCACGGTCTGCTGTGACGCGGCGGGAGTAATATTGCCGTTGGCGTCGGGCGCGGCCGTCGCAACTGCTCCCGGGACCACCGGCGCCGGACGAACTCCCCGAGGCTGCTGTTGCAGCGGATTGTTGGGGCGAGCAGGCGCCTGGACGATCTGCGGCGGTTGCTGCGAATCCTGATCGTCGCTGGTTTGGTCGTCGTCTTTGTTCGGGGTCGTGACGACTTGCGCAGTCGTCAATGACTTGGTCTTGGCCTTGGAACTTTTCGGATGGGTGACCGGCGCGACTTGCGCGAAGTTCAAACCTGCCGCAAAGACGGCGAGCAACAAAAACCCCAGGATTCGACGCACAACGTGTAGGTGGACTCGCGGATGCTAACAGATGGGCTACGCCGGGTCAATTTGCTTCGGTCTGAAAAACCACGGCGAGCTCCGCTGGCAACACCCGGGTCAAGGATCCGGAGTGCAAGCATTTCTAAGGAAAGCAGGAACGCAGGAACATTGGCTTCGAAATTGACCGAAATCATCGATCAAGTTTCGGCCGCTTCGGCTGGACCGATGATGTCGACGTGAATGCAGCAGCCGCTTGTCACACAGCCGTTCTTGACGCAGGTGCAGGCATCAGCTTTGCTTCATCCAGCAGGTCACGATTTCTATGAAAAATTTCTTCCGACTGCTCGCTGTCCTGTTCGTTTTCAGTTTCGCTGGGTTCGCTAGCGCCGGCGATTTCATAAGCACCGTCCTCCAAGCCAATCAGGTTTTGGGACCGATAACAATTCCCGGCGACCATTTTTTCCAGATTCGAAACTTCACTCAGGAAGTAGGCGGCTTTGCTCGGGGATATGTTTCCGTGACAAAGGATGGCCTGACGGTAACGAATGCGTTTGTCGCAAGTGTTGAAGATCCTTCCACATTTGTTCTCAATGAACCGATCGACACTTTTGTTGTCGCCGGTCCGGCAACGGTGACCGTGACCTGCGGCGATACCACGAACTGTTTTATTACTTATCGTAAAGGTCAGGAATAGTTCCGCTAATTGCGAAGCGTTCGCCCAATGATGAAAACGCTAGTCGCAACTCTGCTTGCAACGTCGATTTTTGTAGCGGGGGCGCTTGCTCTCGACACGGGCTTTAAAACCCGGCTCATCACAACCGCAAGTCTTACGATTACGGTAAAAGATGGTCAGTACATAATCATCAAGAACTTCACCCAGGACCACGACACGGGTGCGCGCGGGGTTATTGTCGCCGGTGTTCCTCCACCGAGTCCAACCCCGACCCCAACCAACACTCCAACGCCCACGCCTACTCCAACGCCGAGCCCGACGGCGACTCCAACCGCAACGCCGACTCCAACACCAACCGCGACTCCGACCCCGACGCCGACTCCAACACCGACTGTGGCGCCGGTATTCGGAACGGTTCTCACTGCGTCGCTCGCCGAGGTGACTACGGGCGTTACAAATGATTACAACTTGCCAATCACAATTGCCGGTCCGGCAACGTTGACGATCGATCCAGTCGCAGGCGCAACGCTTACTATTACGTACCGAAAGCATCTTCAGCCAATTCAGCCGACGGCTTCGGCGACGGTGTCGAGTTTAACAACAACAACACGGGCTCCTACCTCGTCCGCGAAGACGACTTTATCTGCTGCCACTTCGTTGGAATCATCGACCGCGTCTGCCCCAACCAAATCCACGTCTTTGGACGACGATGATGATTTGGATTCGACCACGCTTGCGCCGACTCCGACGCCAACTCCAACACCAAGTCCAACTCCGACTCCAACTCCCACAGTTGCTCCGTCGGCGACTGCGTCGCCTTAGCCATCTTTGTCATTCCGACCGAAGTGGAGGAATCTCTAAACATTTTCTGGCTGCTTCATCACTTTCCAGGGCGGAAATGGTTAGAGATGTCTCGGCTCCGCTCGACATGACAAAAGGCTATCTCCTCGCGCTTTTCGGCATCGCGATCGTCGGATCGACCGGGCTTGGAGCGGACTCCCAGATTTCCGCCGGCGAAATTCAAACTGTGATTCACGCGCAACAGGACGCCTGGAACCGCGGCGACATCGACGCGTTCATGAACGGTTACTGGCAATCCGACAAAACGATTTTTGTTTCGGGGGACGACGTCACGCGCGGATGGCAAAAAGTTCTCGACCGTTACAAAGCGAAATACTCCGACCGCGCGAAGATGGGAACGCTCACCTTTTCAGATCTCGAGATTACACCGTTGAGCAGCGAATCAGCCGTTGCGCTAGGCAGTTGGAAATTGAAACGCGCCTCTGATCAGCCACACGGCCGGTTCACTTTGATTTTCCGAAAATTTCCGGACGGCTGGAAAATCATTCACGACCACACATCGGCCGCGCAAGCAGATCTCTCAGGAAAGCAAGAACGCAGGAACAACTGAATAAAATTCCTGCTTTCCGGCGTTCTTTAGAGATCCTTCAGCTTTGCGAGCAGCTTTTCGTGAATGTTGTCGAAGCCACCGTTACTAAAAACGACGACCACGTCTTGTTCTTTTAACATCGGCACGATCCGATCAACAATTGCCTCCGCGTTCTTTTCGTAAAACGCCGGCCGGCCGTCTTTTGAGATTGCCTTGACCACCGCTTCCGGATGCAGGCGTTCCTTCTCCGGAATTTGTTCCAGCCGCGCGATCTGCGAAATGAAAACTCCGTCCGCGAGTTCAAACGCTTCCGGCAGTTCGTTCTGAAACACCGCGCGGCGCGTCGTGTTCGAGCGCGGTTCGAAAATCGCCCACAGCCGGTGGCCCGGAAAACGATGCTTCAATGCCTGTAATGTTTGCGCGATCGCGGTCGGATGATGCCCGAAATCGTCGATAACTTTTACGCCGCCCGCTTCGCCGCGTAGCTCCTGCCGGCGAGCGATTCCCTTGAAACGTTTTCAGCGCGCTGTCGATTTTCGCCTTCGGCACGTCATAAAATCGCGCCGCTGTCGCTGCCATCGCCGCGTTGCGGACGTTGAACTCGCCAGCCAGCGGAATTTCGTAAAAGTCGTCGCCGAGTTTGAACCGCGAGCCTTTCGTCCGAATATGAGACGTCACGAATCCGTTGCGCGCAATTTTTCGAGAAACCGACCTCGACCATCTGGGCCAGACAATCTTTCGCGACTTCGACGCAATTGTGATCGTCGCCATTGAGCAGCACCATTCCGTTTTGCGGCACAATGTTGAGCAAGCCGTTTAAAGCTCAGCTTGATATCGTCGATGTTGTTAAAAATGTCGGCGTGATCGAACTCGATGTTGTTCACGATCACCAGCTCCGGCAGGTAATGAACAAACTTCGAGCGCTTGTCGAAAAACGCGGTGTCGTATTCGTCGCCTTCGATCACGAAATATTTGGAATCGTTCAGCCGCGCGCCCTGACCGAAATTTTTTGGAATGCCGCCGATGACGTAAGCCGGTTTGCGACCGCCTTTCTCCATGATCCAGGCCAGCAACGCCGTCGTGGTCGTTTTCCCGTGGGTGCCGGTCACAACCAGATTGTGTTTGCCGCGAAGGAAATAATTTTTCAGAACTTCCGGCAGCGAAAGATAAAAAAGTTTTCGATTCAGCACCGCTTCGACTTCGGGATTGCCCCGCTTCATCGCGTTGCCGATCACCACGACATCGGCGTCGTCCGGGATATTTTCTTTGGAATAACCGCGACGCACTTTGATTCCGCGTTCCTCGAGAAATGTGGACATCGGCGGATAAACGTTTTCGTCCGAGCCGCGTGACTTTGAATCCGCGTTCCCGCAACGCCGCCGCCACCGATCCCATGGCCGTGCCGCTGATCCCGATGAAATGAAACTTTTGCGGCCCGGCCTTGTTCACGCGCCTCTTCTACGCCGAGGCGAAGGCTTTGGCTACCGGGAACGTTTCACAAACTCCACGAATGATTTTTTTTGCAGCCGCCTCGCAACTCGATGCCGAAACAAGCTCCCCCATTCGTGACAATTCGTGTAATTCGTGTCTGGCAGCAGTTTTGATTCGGTGACGCGGGATCACTTCTTTTAAATACTTCCACCGCATTCCAGGCTTCGTCCGGCGGCGCTTTTTCGTAACGCAAAGCCCGATCAAGATACATCTTGGCCAGGAAATCGTCGGGATAAAATTCCAGGAACTGCGAAAACAAAATTTTCGCTTCGGTAAATTTACGGCCACGGAATTTCCTGATCCCCTCTTCGTAGGATTCCAGCCACTTTGAAAATTCATGATCGACCATTTCGCCGCGCGATCCGACAAGCGTGAACACGTCGACCGGTTCGGTTTTACCTTTGACTTGAACCAGATCGACTGAGCGCAAATGAAATTCGTCCCGCACCAAATCCGCGGCACTCGCGCCAATCAGAATATCCAGCCGGTACTGTCGAGTCAGCGCTTCCAGGCGCGATGCCAGATTGACCGCGTCGCCGATCACCGTTGGATCGAGCCGTTCGTGCGGCTCGTAGGAACCGATGTTGCCGACCAACTGCTTCGCCATGATTGATTCCGACGCCAAATGCGAGCGGGATGACGCCTTCCGTGCGCCACTCTTCATTTAATTTCGCCATCATCTTGCGCATGCCGAACGCGGCCCGCACTGCCGCTTTCGCGTCTTCCGCTACGCCGTGGCTGCTGACGTTGCCCCACACCGCCATGATCGCGTCGCCGATAAATTTATCGAGGGTGCCGCCGTTATCGAAAACCGTCGGCACCATCGCGCTGAGATAACGGTTCAACTGCGACACCAGCGCTGCCGGATCGGCCTTCTCGGACAAGCTGGTGAATCCGACGAGATCGGAAAACAAAACCGTGACCGGTTTACGCGAACCGAGCATCGAGCTGTAGTAACTGCCCGGATTATCGAGGATTTCTTTAACCAGATTTTTCGAAACGTAACGCTCGAGCGTTCTTCGGGTGCGCATTTTTTCCATTCGCTCCAGGGCATATTCAAATCCCAGGCCGAACACGCCGCTCCCGCCGAAAACAATCAACGGCGGCACCACCATCATCAGCAGACCGGCGCGATCGTAAAGAACTCGCGCGGCGACCAGATAAGCAACGACGATTCCGGCGAGAACGAGAATACACAACAAAGGCCGCCTAACGAATGCCACGACCAACCAGGCCAGAGCCGCCGCTACGATGATAAAGGCGAAATCAGCGTTGATCGGAACTTCACGAAGAAATTCGTGATCAAGCGCCGCCGCCAATGTGTGCAAATGCATGTCCGGCCCGTGCATGTTTTCGTCGATCGGCGTCGCCAGCAAATCGTGCTGAATCTGCGCCGCGGCACCAACGACCACGATCTTGTCTTTAAAGAAAGCGCCATCCTGATAATTGGCGTGCCACGTTTTCGGCGGAAAAGCTCGTACAACGGAATTCGGCGGATAGGCGTCGTCCGGACCGAACCGGATCGCATGCGAATCGAGATCGTTCGGAGCGGGATCGGCGCGTCCGAGTTTTTTCAACGCGCGTGTTGCGAGTGAATCGTAAATCAACTCATCCAGGACCTCGCTGGAGAGCGGCGAGATGGCGATCCGACTCGTGAAATTCAACCCGCCTAACGATTCCATCGACATCGCGCCAGAAATTCACAAAGCCAACCCGGTCGTCCATGCCTTGCGGAGCCGCGATCAGGCTTTCGTTCGGCAACACCATTTGATTGCCGTTTTGGACATCGATATTGCATGCCGATCACGACGCGGTCGCGATATTTGTCCAACGCCGCGCGAAACGCTGCGTCACCTTCGTTGGTCGAGCTGAAAACGATGTCGAAAATCACCAGCCGCGCACCGGAATTGAACAGTTGGTCCATTAATAACGACCAGACTTCGCGCGACCACGGATACGGTTTTTGCAACATCAGTTGAAGGGCGCGATTTCCGGCTGCCTCTTCAGCGCCAACCGCATCCGGCTGCAACGATTGCTGATCGATTCCGACGAAAAACAAATTCCGGATGCACGGCAGTTTTGCGCCCATCCCGGCGAAGCAAATCCGAGAAACTGCGCTCACCGTTCCACACTCCGGACAGAAACGGCGCCGACGGAAAAAAATGCGCCAGCGCGACCAACGCCGTCCAGCAGGCTGCGATCAGCCCGAGTAAAATCAACCGGTGACGCGCCAGCCAATGCACGGCGCATACTACCAAAGAAAATTCGAAATCCGAATATCGAAATCTCTAAGGAAAATCCGAAACTCGAATTTCGAAACAAGCCCGAAATTCCAAAATCCGAATCGGACAAGTTGCTTTGCCTGCCGTTTCGAGATTCGCTGATTCGAATTTGTTTCGGATTTCGATATTCGAATTTCGGAATTTTCCCACGGATTTCCGCCCACCGAATTCCGATTTGAAGGTGTTCGTTTTTCATCTACCTTGTCGCCCCGGCGCCAGTGCGCTGGTTCATCTTTCCACCTATTCCATCCCGCCTCGGCGGGAGAATTTATCAGCGAGCGAGGTCGGAAAGATCGATAATTAAAACGAACAGCCCGCTGAACGAAGGAGTCGTGGAGCAATCCGCGACATAACAACAAATGCCAAGAGCCACTAATTCGCCCGCCAGCCGGGCCCGGCGCAAACGCGTCATCAAATCCGCCAAGGGTTATCGCGGACGCAGATCCAAACTTTTCCGTTACGCCAAAGACGCGACGATGAAAGGCAAGTATTGGTCTTATCGCGATCGCAAAACCCGCAAGCGCACCTTTCGTTATCTTTGGATCCAACGGTTGAACGCCGCCGCCCGCGCGCACGGTATGACTTACAGCCGCTTCGCCGAAGGCTTGAAAGCCGCCGGGGTGGGACTTGACCGTAAAATTCTCGCCGACATCGCGGTCAACGATGCGGACGCTTTCAAAGCCATCGTCGAACAAGCCAAGGGCGCGCTCGACGAGAAATCGAAATCGAAGAAGGCAGCGGCGTAGCCAACGCGATTTCTGTCTTCTGACAGAATGAACGGAATTAACGGAATGAAATTCTGTTTCATTTTGTAAATTCTGTCGGAAAGCTCTTAGCTATGGCCCATCCGCTGGAACAATTGCGCGACGACGCGCTGCGCGAGATCGAATCCGCCAGTGACGAGCAAGCGCTCGAAGCCGCGCGGGTAAAATATCTCGGACGCAGCGGCAGCATTTCCGCTTGGGGCGAGCAAATGAAGACGCTCCCCAAAGAGGAAAAGCCAATCGTCGGCAAGTTGCTCAACGAAATTCGCACCGCGGTTACGGCAGCGATCGAATCGCGTACGCAAGAATTTCGCTCCGCGAAAGAATCCGGCGCGCTTGCGAAGATCGACATCTCGTTGCCGGGAACGCCGCGCGAGATCGGCGCGCTCCATCCCCTCACTCAAATGTGGGAACGCTCGATCGAAATTTTCCGGCGAATGGGTTTCGCGTTGGCCGACGGGCCGGACATCGATGACGAGTGGCACTGCTTCGACGCGCTCAACACGCCACCCGAACATCCGGCGCGAAATGAGCAGGACACATTTTTCTTGCCCGATGGCCGATTGCTTCGAACTCACACTTCGACGGTTCAAATCCGCACCATGCAAGCGGCGAAACCGCCGATTCGCGTCATCTCGCCTGGCGCCGCCTATCGCCGTGACGAACTCGATGCGACCCACAGTCCGCAGTTTCATCAAATCGAAGGACTCTACGTCGATGAAAACGTCAGCGTCGCCGATTTGAAAGGATCGCTCGAATTTTTTATGCGCGAACTGTTTGGTTCGGACACGGAGATTCAATTTCGTCCGCACTTTTTCCCGTTCACCGAACCGAGCCTGGAGGTTTATGTAAAATCGAAGGCGCTCAAAGGCGGAGAGCGCTGGATCGAAGTCGCCGGTTCGGGCGTGGTCCATCCCGCTGTGTTCGAACAGGTCAACAAAGCGCGCGGCGACAAAGCCTATGATCCCGAGAAATGGAGCGGCTTCGCGTTCGGTCTCGGAATGGACCGGCTTGGCCATGATCTTGTTCGACATCCCTGACATTCGGTATTTCAGCCAAAACGATTTGCGATTTTTGAGGCAATTCGCGTGAACACGGTCTTTCGTCATCCCGAGGAGTGCAGCGCCTCGCGTGCCGTTTCCGACGCCCACGCCGGAAACCTGCCTCGATCGCATTCCGTTGGCGAGGCGCCGAATCGGTGCACGCGAGGGCGCGTGCATCTCTCGAATGAAATTTTCCGTTAACTGGCTGCGCGAATTTGTCGATCTTCCAAACAATCCGGAAGAGATCGCCGATTTGTTAACACGCGCAGGCGTCGAAACTGAAAATATCGAAAGCCGCGGCGCCAAAATCGATAATGTGATTGTTTCGCAAATCAATGCGTCTTCGCGCCATCCGAATGCGGACCGCTTGAGTGTTTGCGAAGTCGACGACGGCAGCGGAATCAAACGCCAGATTGTTTGCGGCGCGACCAATTACAAAGTTGGCGACAAAGTTCCGCTAGCCCTTCCGGGAGCGAAATTGCCTAACGGAACCGAGATTCGAAAAAGCAAACTGCGCGGGGTCGAGAGCGAGGGAATGCTTTGCAGCGCGATCGAGCTCGGGCTAGGCGCGGACGCCGCCGGTCTCTTGATCTTGTCCCCCGAAGCGAAGATCGGCGCCCCAATTTCAGATTTGTTTCCGAGCGACACGATTTTAGACGTTGAAATCACCCCGAACCGTGGCGACTTGCTCAGCCATTACGGTTTGGCGCGTGAAATCGCAGCGCTCACCGGAAAAAAATTAAAATCGCGCCCGGCCGATCCTAAGATCGAGATCAGGAAAACCGGCGCGACAATCGCGTCAACGCGTGAATGTCCGTTCTTCTCCGCGCGAAGGATCAACAACGTCACCGTCGGCCCGAGTCCGCAATGGTTGCGAGCTAAGATCGAGAGCGCTGGAATTCGTTCGATCAACAACATCGTCGACATCTCGAATTTCGTGATGCTCGAGCTCGGCCAGCCCACCCACGCATTCGACGCCGATAAATTGGACGGCGAGATCAACGTCCGGCTTGCTCACGATGGCGAAAAATTTCTCGCGCTGGACGGAAAGACTTATTCGCTCAAGCCCGACAATTGTGTTGTGGCCGATCAACAGCGGGCGGTTGGAATCGGCGGCGTAATGGGCGGCGAAGAAACCGGCGTCAGCGCGTCGACCAAAAACATTCTGCTCGAAGCCGCTTATTTCCTTCCAGCAAGCGTTCGGAAGACTGCGCGCGAACTTGGTTTGCCGAGCGACGCAAGTTATCGGTTTGAACGCGGCGTCGACCCGGAAATGGTCTTGCGCGCATCGCATCGCGCGACGGAATTGATTCAGGAAATCGCCGGAGGAACTCCGGCAAAAGAAATCAATGTCGCCGGAAAGATTCCGGCGAATCCTGCGGATGTTTCATTGAGCTACGAAAAGGTTGATCGCGTCGTCGGCGTCGCGATCAATCCAAAACAAGTCGACGAAATCCTCACCCATTTTGGTTTGAAGAAAACCAGCGCAGCGAAGCTCATGAAATGGAAAATCCCGAGCTATCGCCGGGATTTGCTGCGCGACGTCGATCTGATTGAGGAAATCGTCCGCGCTTACGGGCTCGAACAAAATCCCGGGGACCGACCGGAGCCGGTTCACGGCTTCGAGTGTGGCGGACCACGCTCACGATTTGGAATCTGAAATGCGGCAGCGTCTGGTGGCCCGCGGACTTTTCGAAGCGCGCACATCCAAACTGATTCCGAGAACTGCGTCTGGATTCGGCAGCGATGCGGTCGCGCTGAAAAATCCGCTGAGCGAAGATCATGTCGCTCTTCGCGCCAGCCTGATCGGCGGACTGTTGGTCGTGCTGGAAAGAAATGTGAACGCCGGCGCCGAAACCGTGGCGATTTTTGAGATTGGACGCGCCTTCATTCCGCCAAACGGAAAAGAAGAACGGCATCTCGGTGTTCTGTTGTGGGGAAATTCCGCGGGCGCCGCGAATTGGCGATCGCAAACCAAACGGAACCTCGATTTGTTCGATCTCCGCGGCGCGTTGGATCCAATCGTTCCAAAGTTATCGTTCCGGCCGGGGAAATTTCCCGACCTGGTTCTGGCGGTCGACATTTATTCAGGAGACCAGAAAGTCGGATTCGCCGGCCAACTTGTATCCTCGAAATCAAATGCGCCGGGGCCGGTGCTGGTCGCGGAGCTGCACGCTGATCTGTTGTTTGCTGCAACCGACTCGGCCAGGAAATTTCGCGAGCTGGATCGCTATCCGTCGATCATTCGCGACATCGCGATGATTGTGCCGGAGGAAATTTCTCACGCGAAAGTTTTGCAGACGATTGAAAATCCGAAAGATCCTCTGCTCGAAAGCATCGAGTTGTTCGACTTATTCACAGAAAAAGTCGGCGCGGCGAGAAAGTCGCTCGCATATCGATTGACATATCGAGACCGGAGTCGGACACTGACCAGTGAGGAAGTGAATGCAGCGCACGCGAAAATTCGCGAACGATTGCGGAACGACCTCGGCGCAGAACTGCGCGAATAGTTCTTTGAAAGAGTTGAGAGTTCCTAGTTGAGAGTTGAGAGCGGAACCAGTGTTTCCGAACAAACTCTCAACCCTCAATTAGCAACTCTCGACCAATTTACCCTGCGATGTTCGCGATTAAGGCGAAGTCCCCGAACCGATAGTTGATGAACAGAGGAGGCTTGGTTGTTGCGGAAAATGGCACGCCTTCATTGGAAGTCAGCTTCCGCACCGACGGTCATCCGCCCTTTAACAAAAGGGAACGGGAGATTCACCTGAACGGCACCAGCGGGGTAAAACTTTAAGAAGCCCGGATCAATCTCGAATCCGGGCTTTTTCATTATCGGCTAATCGTCAATCGACGAATGTTAGAGCGAAGCCCTAACTCGAAGGATTCAGTTGAGATTGCGATTGCGATGAACATGCGACAATCACCCGCCGATGCGAGCCCTGCTCGCTCTCGAAGATGGCAAATTTTTCCAGGGCGAATCATTTGGCGCCGCCGGAACGCGAGTTGGCGAAATCTGTTTCAACACCGCGATGACCGGTTACCAGGAAGTGCTGACCGATCCGTCCTACCGCGGACAGATCGTCACCATGACTTATCCGCTGATCGGCAATTACGGCATCAATGCGCTCGATCAGGAAAGCCGCGAACCGCATGTGCGCGGATTTGTGATCGAGGAATTGAGCGAGGCCCCGAGCAACTGGCGAAGCGAGATGTCGCTCGACGAATATTTAAAGAAGTACGACATCCCCGGCGTGCAGGGAATCGACACCCGCGCGCTTACCCGGCACCTGCGGACGCGTGGCGCAATGAAGGCATGCCTCACGACCGAAGAGATGACGGTTGATCAAGCCGTCCAACGCGCGGTCGAAGGTGAAGGCGTTATCGGAATGGATTACGTGAAGGAAGTTTCGACGCCCGAAATTTATCAATGGGATCCCGACGACAAATTGAGTCAGCCATGGTCGATCCAAAACGGTAACGGCGACAACAAACCAACGTTGCCCCCGATTCGGTTCCGGATTGTTGCTTACGATTACGGAATTAAACAAAATATTTTGCGATTGCTCCGGCAGAAAGGATTTGGCGTCACAGTCGTCCCGGCATCCACCACGGCCGAGGAGGCGTTGGCGCAAAATCCGGACGGAATTTTCCTGTCCAATGGACCGGGGGATCCGTCAGCTCTTTCTTATGCGCACAAGACGGTGCGCGATCTGATGGGCAAGAAACCGGTCTTTGGGATTTGCCTCGGCCATCAAATCCTCGGCTTCGCATTTGGAGGATCGACCTTCAAACTGAAATTTGGACATCGGGGCGCGAACCAGCCGGTGAAGGATTTGAAGAGCGGCAAGGTCGCAATCACGGCGCAGAACCACGGTTTCGCGGTCGATCCGCAGTCGTTGCCGAAAAATGTTGAAGTCAGCCACATCAATTTGAACGACAACACCGTCGAAGGAATGCAGCACAAGGAACTTCCGATTTTTAGCGTCCAATATCATCCTGAGGCCGCGCCCGGCCCACATGACGCATCCTATTTCTTCTCGCAGTTTGCCGATTTGATCGAAGGCAAAAAGCAAGGCTAGGCGCGCTGTTGAACGGTTCGCGCGCGACTGAGGACAAATCGGCCTGTGGATTGACGTCAGTCACGATCTTCCGAGATTTCCGTCATGTTTAATTCGAAACGGTTTAAGACATTCAGGAACATCTTCGCGGTGGTCGTCATCGCATCGTTCGCGACCGCGCCGTTGGCGCTTGCGCACGATCCAGCCGACGAAGCGAAGACGGATACGGCCGCTGAAAAATCCGTGACCGGGGAGATCGTCGACATGATGTGTTACGCCGATCATAACGCGATGGGCGAGAGCCACGGACAATCTTGCGGCTCGAAGTGCATCAAGAATGGCGGCCCGGTTGGCATTGTTGAAAACGGCAAAGCCTATCTTGTTGTGGGCGAACACAAGCCGATGAACGACGAACTCGCCGATTCCTGCGGCAAGACGATCACCCTCAAGGGCAAATTCGTTGAGCGTGGCGGGATCGCGTTGCTCGAAAACGCCGAGATCGTTAAGAAATAACGATCACTTATAGTACGGTCGCAGCGACGGACGCAGTTTGCCCACCCGCAGCGCGGCTTCCATATCGGAGTCGGCAACAGAATTTTCGGAAAGCCTGCGAATCTCGCGTCCTTCCAGCGCGCCGACCGGCAACCCATTGCAAAACAAAACGCGGTTCGTTGTGAACGCGGCAATCCGCGCGCCCGGGGTAAGGATTCCCTGCAAATTCAAAGGATCAGCGGCGCTAAGAGTAATCAGTTCATAACTGGCGCCCGTTTTCCGAATCGAGCGCAATAAACCGATCGCTTCGGGCAACGCGAATTGCTCGCCGCTCACTCCGGCAATGAAGTAGCCGCCGCGAATTTCTCCGCGGGCCTCGAGTCGCCGATAAATCCGCCCGAGTTCGTACCAGGTGACCGCCAAACTTTCGCGCTCCAGTAATTTTCGGAAAACAACGCCGTATCGTCGCAGCAAAACCCGGGCAAACTTTTCGACGGCCGCATCTCGCGTAGCGGTCTGAGCACCGTCCGATTGTTCAGGCGTTTGTTTTCGAATCAAAGACCAGCGTCCGGCGAACTCGATGCTGGCCAGACTTGTCTTACGACGACGTCTGCCTTCGTTGCGACCAAGCGTAGGCCGTTTGTTCGACGGAACGAGCAGGGCGCGTAAACCGTCGAAGCTGTCACAGGTCACAAAACCGAGCGCCGCAAGTTCAGAAAGCGCCTCTTCCACTTGCGACGGAAGCAGATCAGTTTGTCGAACGACTTCAGTGAAAAACAACGCGCCCCGGCTGGCCAGCATATCGCGCACGGTTTGTGCAGCCGATGAAAGTTCGATCGCCGATTTTGCAGACGCCAGCTGCAGCCAATCCTCTAAGTTCTCACGTTGATAAAGCGCAATCGGACTTGTCCGCAACGGAGCCGCGGCGCGCGCATTTGGATGTTGTGGCAAACTCAAGCGACCCCAGCCAACGCGGCCTGAGAAACAGAGGCGATCCAGCCATTCAGGATCATAATCAGCAACGCGAGCGGCCAGAACCGCGGACTCCCATGATGCGAGTGGTAGTTCGCAGCCGTCGAGTTGATCAAGAACAGACTGCAATCCTTCCGGACCTTCGACGCGATGTTGTGAGTCAACGCGCTGCCACGCGAACAGGAACCGGAAGAAATCCTGCACCGAAACCGGCTGAATCTCCGCCCGAAGCCGATCGATCGTGAGCCGATGAATTCGTGCGAGCAGCCGGCGATCGCACCATTCTTGTTCGATTGCGGTCGGATGAAATTTTCCGCGGAGGACAAATCCTTCGCTTTCCAGTCCGAGCAAGCCGGCTTCAACATCTGAGCGAGAGATTCCAAGGATGTTTTCAAGTTGAGTCGCTGTCACCGGGCCCGAAACCTCCATTCGGCCGCGCAACAGTTCGCGAATTGCGTTCGGCCGTTCCCAGGTTTGCTTTTCGGCGGATTCCGGCGCGATCACGGCCGGTTCGATTTCGCTTTCCGGATAAATCGTTCTGCAACATCGGCAAACGCTCGGCAACGATCCAAAATGTTCTGTCCGCAACGCGCAGCCGGGTCGACGCGTTTGGAGTCAACGAGCTCGTTTAGCAATTGCTCTGCGCCGGAACCGTTCGATTCGTGATGAACTGTTCGTCGCACTTCGTCATCGTTCATGACCACGAGAAGCATCAACGCGTCGTGCAGTTCGTCGGCGTTGGTCGCTTCCGGCCAGGCTTCCTTTTCCACCTTTTCAATGGCGGCCGCGTCGAGAATGCCCAATCCGTCGCCGTTATTTCTTTCGGAAGCGCGCCGAGTGTAAACAGCCTGGGTTCGGCGTTCCTCAAGCGGCGCGTTGTCCAGGAATGCATACGGCCGCGCGTTTAAGATTTCCGATGCGAGCGGCGAAGGCTCAGGCAAGTCGCGCGCGATGCATCGAACCTCGCCGTTCTCAATCTTGCGCAGAACTTCTTCGAGACCGTCGATGTCCATCGCCTCGGTCAAACAATCGTCGATCGTTTGTTTTACCAGCGGATGATCCGGGATCTCGCGATCTCCGACGATGTGTTCGAGGCAGGCGAGCTGGTCCGGAAAAACTGCGGCGAGCAAGTTTTCCGATTCCATTCGTTGCAGCGGCGCGGCGAGCTTCGAGCCGCCACGAAAGCGCGGAACGGCGAGCGATCTCGTCGCGTTCCAACGCCAGCGAATCGTAAACATCGGCGCGTCGAGCAAAGCCTGGACGAGAACGTCGCGAACTGTTTTCGAATTCAAATACCGAAAAACTTCTTCCAATGGAAATGAATGCTGGGTTCCGAGCGAAATGACGATTGAATCGTCGGTCGCCGCGGCTTGGAGCTCGAAATTGAACGAACGGCAGAAACGTTTCCGCAACGCGAGACCCCACGCGCGATTGATTCGATTTCCAAACGGCGAATGCAAAACCAGCTGCATCCCGCCGGATTCGTCAAAGAACCGTTCCATCACCAGCGTTCGTTGCGACGGAATCGCTCCGAGCGCGCGATAAGTATCTGCAAAATAATCAGCGACCTGCTGGGCGGCTGCCGCCGGCAACTGAACTTCGTTAACAAGCCATTGCGCGACGTTTTCTCCCTCGCTGAGTTTCTGTTCGATCTCGATCGCGCAATTTGGAAACTGCGCCGGATAATTCAGCGGTGCGCGCGGGCGCTTCGCCGAGCCAGAACGGAATTCCGGGCGGCTGGCCTTTCGCGTCTTCCACGCGCACGACGCCGGCATTGACGCGGATGATCCGCCACGACGCGTTGCCCAGCTGGAAAATATCGCCGGCTAAACTTTCGACCGCAAAATCTTCATTCACGGTTCCGACAAATGTTTCGGACGGTTCGAGGATGACTCGATAATCGGCGTTGTCAGGAATTGCGCCGCCGGAAGTGAGTGCGGTCAATCGCGCACCGCGGCGGCCACGAATGCGATGATTGACTGCGTCGTGATGAATCAGCGCCGAACGCCGGCCGCGTTTGGTGCTAAACCCTTCCGCCAGCATTTTTTCGACGCTTTCGAATTCGTCGCGCGAAAGATTTCGATAGGGCCAGGCTGCGCGCGCGAGTTCGAATAAATCGTCTTCGCTCCAATCATCAGTCGCAGCTGGCAGCGACGATTTGCTGCGCCAGGACATCCAGCGGCTTTTCCGGAATCAGCAGCCGATCCAATTCGCCGCGGCGAACCGAGCGCAGCAATGCCGCGACCTTCGACCAGTTCATCGCGACTCAGCGGGAAAATTCGTCCTTTGGGCAAACCGTCGCGTTTGTGTTCCGCGCGACCAACGCGTTGCAACAAGGTGGCGATCGAACGCGTGGTCGCGAGCTGGCAAACAAGATCGACTGATCCGATGTCGATTCCCAAGCTCGAGCGACGCGGTCGCGACCAGCGCTTTCAATTCGCCGCGCTTCAATCGATCTTCGGCTTCGAGACGTAACTTCGCGGAAAGACTTCCGTGATGCGACGTGACTGCGTCGGCTCCAAGCAGTTCGCTCAAATGATGGGTCACACGCTCGGCCATCCGTCGCGTGTTCACGAAAACCAGCGTGGTGCGATGTTGCCTGAATCAACTCGGCCAGGCGCGAGTAAACTTCCTCCCAAACTTCGTTCGACATCACCGCCTCGAGCGGCGATTTCGGAATTTCAATCGCCGAGATCAAGCTCGCGCTTATGTCCGACGTCGATGATGGCGCAGTTTGGATTTCCGTTTTCGTCGACATTGCGCGTTCCAACCAGAAAACGCGCAACTTCTTCGATTGGTTTTTGCGTGGCGGAAAGCCCGATGCGTTGCAGCGGCTTTTCAGTCAGCGCGGCAAGACGTTCAATGCTCAAGCGCGAGATGCGCGCCGCGACGATCGTCAACTACGGCATGAATTTCGTCGAGAATGACCGTGCGGACGGTCTTCAACATTTTGCGGCCGGAATCGGACGTAAGCAGGAGATAAAGGGATTCCGGCGTCGTCACCAAAATGTGCGGCGGTCTTTTAATCAGCGCCTGACGCTGCGCCGCAGTGGTGTCGCCGGTGCGAACTTCAGCGCGAACATCAACGTCGTGTCCTTCGGCCTTCAACAATTCGCGAATTCCAGCAAGCGGCTCCTGCAAATTTTTGCGAATGTCGTTGCTCAGCGCCTTGAGCGGCGAAACGTAAACGACTTGCGTTTCGTCCGGCAGTCCTTCAGCAGCGCCGCGGCGGAATAACTGATCGAGCGACGCCAGAAATGCGGCCAGAGTTTTACCCGAACCGGTCGGAGCAGAAATTAATACATGCCGGCCAGATTGAATTTCCGGCCAGCCGCGAATTTGCGGTTCGGTCGGGGATCCGAAGGTTCGTTCGAACCAGCGCGCGACCGCGGGATGAAATTGAAAGCGATTCCATGAGGAAATCCGAGCTATCGGACCAGTAACTTAATTCAGACTGACGGAATTTAAAGAGAAGTGGTAGGGCGAGACTCTGTCGAGCCGAAGAGTTGCGCATGGTAGCGGCTCGACAGAGTCTCGCCCTACCGATCATCCGCAGCGCGATCACTTCGCGGAGCATTCGCAAACTGTCGTGAACGACGCGGACTTGCTGCCTTCCGCATGGTTCCATCGAACAGGAATTTCGCGGAGTCGTAACCCGGCGCGATGCGCGAGAAGCAGCAATTCAACATCGAACGCGAAGCCGACGGTGTGCGCTTTCTCGAGAATCGGGCGGCAAACGTCGAGCCGAAATGCTTTGAACCCACATTGCGTGTCCCAAAACGGCATGCCGGTTGCCAGCCGCACGATCAAATTAAACACCCGGCCGGCCTGCTCGCGCCGCCAGGGTTGATGCACTCCAATCAATTTGCGGTCGAGCGCTCGCGAACCAAAAGCAACATCAACGTCGCCGTTCGCAATCGGCTCGACCAGTTTCGGAATTTCGCTCAGCGGCGTCGACAGATCGGCATCAAAGAACAATCCGATCGGTTTCGTAGCGGCGAGCAATCCGGTTCGGACTGCCGCGCCTTTGCCGCGATTCGGAAAATTTTCCATCAAGACGCGTTTCAATTTTCGCGCCGGCTAAAGCATCACGAACAATCGCCGCCGTTGGGTCAGTCGATCCATCGTTCACCACGATCAGTTCGGCGCCCGGGCTCTCAGTCGACAAGTAATCGAGGGTCGAACGAACTGTGTCGCCGATGCGCGCGGCTTCGTTATAGCACGGAATGACGACGGTAAACGGCGTAAGCATCCTGATTAGATCGCCGAATAGTTGTAGAGGCGGCTGTGCCGAGCGCCCAGCAATTCTTTACCGAAAAATTTCCGTAACGAACTTGCCATTCGCGTCCACATAGCCGCGATACATGCCTGAAGTGTTGAACGGCAACGAGATATTGCCGGACTTGTCGATCGCGATCATGCCGCCGCTGCCGCCAAGTTTGCGAATTTTGTCGATAACCGCGATCGACGCTTCCTGAAGGGTTTTCCGCTCGTACTCCATCAGTGCCGATACATCGTGAGCGGCAGTCGACATGATGAAGAATTCGCCGTCTCCTGTGCCGGAGACCGCGCAAGTTGCATTGTTCGCGTAAGTGCCGGCGCCGATCACCGGACTATCGCCAATGCGCCCAGGGAGTTTATTCGATTTGCCACCGGTTGAAGTGGCCGCCGCCAAATTCCCGTTTCGATCCAGCGCGACCGCGCCAACGGTATCGTGAGTGACAATAAATTTCTTATCGCCACTCCGCCCTTTTCTTTCGCTTTGTCCCTTTGCAATTCATCCCAGCGTTCCTGGGTGAAAAAATATTTTGCGTCTACCAAATCGACGCCGTGCTCTTTGGCAAATGCCTCAGCGCCGGGGCCTGCCATCATCACGTGCGGGGATTTCTCCATAACGGCGCGGGCGAGCGTGATTGGATTTTTGACGTGCTCCAGATTTGCGACCGTCCCTGCGCGCAACGTTTTGCCATCCATAATCGCAGCGTCCATTTCATTGACGCCGGCAGCGTTGAAAACCGCGCCTTTTCCGGCGTTGAACAGCGGATCGTCCTCAAACATGCGGACTGCAGCTTCAGTTGCATCCAGCGCGGATCCGCCATGTTGCAAAACTTCCCAACCCGCGCGGAGTCGCGTTTTCAATTCCAGCGCGGTATTCGCGCTCGCGTTCCGCGCTCATTTTGCTGCGCTCCATCGTTCCAGCGCCGCCGTGAACGACCAATCCAATCTTCGCTTCTTTGGCTGAACTCATTCGTCCGAATTGTTGCGCGCCAGCTAATGCCGCAAACGCGAACACTGCACAAGTCACAAGGATTCGCATCCACATAGATTTTACGTGGGAACAAGTAGTCCGCGCCTGGGCCCGATGCCAGCGGGAAGAAAACGCTTTGTCCGGTTTGCGACCTGAGGCAGTTTGCTTGCTGCATGGCCGACCAAAAAAAGCAAACCACCGAAGAAGGATTGATCGCCGCCCCGGTGCTTGCACTGCAGGAAATCGGGAGTGCCGGCCGGGGCTTTCTGGCCGAGGTCGGCAGCATGTTCTGGTTCATCATCAACACCTTCAACGAAACCATTGAGCGTTTGCGCGAAGGACGGGTGCCATTCACCGCCAGCAGCTTCTTCCGGCATGCCGAACGCGCCGGAGTCGACTCGGTTCCGCTGGTCGGCTTGGTTTCGTTTTTCCTCGGACTCACCATGGCGCTGCTTACTGGATATCAACTCCAACGGTTCGGGACCGAACGGCTCGTGCCGGGTTTGGTCGCAATCGGTTTTACCCGCGAACTCGGACCGCTCATCACTGGAATCATGCTGGCGGCGCGAATTGGCGCCTCGTTCACCGCCGAGCTTGGAACCATGACGGTGTCCGAGGAGGTCGAAGCTATCGAAGCCATGGGCATCGGTCCCCTGCGGTTCCTCGTTGCGCCCCGAATGCTCGCCCTGTTCTTCCTGATGCCGTGTCTCTCCACGATCTCGAACATCTCGGCGATTGTGGCTACGAGTTTGATTTCGAAGGCCTACTTCGGAATCGCGTTTCCATATTTCGTCGATCTGGTTCGCGACTCGTTGCTCATTCGCGATCTAATCACCGGAGTGCTGAAAAGCTTCCTGTTCGGATTGCTGATCGCGGGGATCGCCTGCTATCGCGGGCTCAATGTAAAAGGCGGCGCCGCCGGCGTCGGCACGGCGACGACTTCGAGCGTCGTGACGGCCATCACCGTCGTGATTGGCGTCGATACACTTTACAACGTCGTTTACACGAACTTTTTCCCGACATGAGCTCCGACAATGCCCATATGGTCGCGCTCCGCAATGTGGTTATGGAATTCGAGGACAAAAAGATCCTCGATGATTTGTCGCTCACGGTTGAGCCGCAGGAACGCCTGGTCGTCATGGGGCAAAGCGGCAGCGGCAAGAGCACGATCCTGCGTTTGATCCTTGGGATTCTTCACCCGAGCGCCGGAGAAGTTTTCTTCAAACAATTCGAGGTCACGCGGTTGAGACGTCGGAAATTGCAGCAGGTCCGCCGCCAGATCGGAATGGTCTATCAATATTCGGCGTTGCTCAGTTCACGAAACGTTCGGGACAACGTCGCGCTGCCGTTGGAAGAATTGACCGAGAAGTCGCGTAAAGAGATCGACACGATCGTCGACGAAAAACTCGACCTCGTCGGGATGAAGGACACCAAAGACTTGATGCCATCAGAATTGAGCGGCGGAATGCGCAAACGAGTCAGCCTTGCCCGGGCATTGACCATGGAGCCCGAGCTGGTGCTGTTCGACGAACCGACCGCGGGGCTCGATCCGGTGATCGGTTCGGTGATCGACGAATTAATTATCAGCCTCACCGAAAACGCAAAAGTCACGTCGATCGTGGTGACTCATGAAATGGCGAGTGCCTTTCGCGTCGGCACACGAATGGCTATGTTGTATCAGGGCAAGATCATTGAAGAAGCTGATCCCGAAACATTTAAGAATTCTCAAAACCCGGTGGTCGCTCAGTTCTTGAGCGGAAGCACGGAAGGTCCGATTCTGGAAGGAAGCCAAGATGCAATTGAAAAAAAATGAGATCATGACCGGCCTTCTGGTGGTGGGCACCGTGGCCGTGCTGGTCTTCGTCCTGGTCTTGCTCGGCGCGCCGGGTTTGTTCCGACCATTGGTGACTTATAAGATCTACGTCGACAACGCTGCAGGAATTAAGCAGGGGGCGACGGTGATGCTGGCAGGACGAAAAATTGGCCAGGTTCAAAGGCTTTTCTCACCGGTTTCGAAAGAAGAAGAGCGTCGCGCCGAAGAAGCGGCGGCGGCCTTTCGTGCACCTGAACCAAACCCAACTCCGGAAGATACAAACAAGCCGAAATACGAAGCGCGCATCGAGATCCAAGTCGACCGCAATGCCATTGTGTATCGCGATGCGAAAACGCGGTTGATGCAACTCGGTCTGTTGGGCGAAATGGCGATCGACATCACCCAGGGCACTGACGCATCCGGACGCGCCCGTGACGGCGAAATTTTTGCCGGCGAACGGACACCCGACTTCAGCGAAGCCGCCGCCAAAATGTTGGAAGTGATCAAACCGGTTGCCGCCGAAGCCGCCACCACGATGAAGGGTTTGCAAGAGACAGCCGATAACATCAACCATCTTACTGACGAAAATTCCGAGCTGAGTCAGGCTCTCGCTCAGGTGAAAACGTTCGGCGAGCACATGGCCGATCTAACCGCTCCGGACAGCGCGTTGTCCCATTCTCTTGATAATATTGAAAAGATCAGCACCAGCCTGACCGAAAACAATAATATCAAGCTGACGCTCGAAAATCTGCGCACCTCGTCGGAAAAATTAAAAGAGACAATGCACGATCTCGAGCCGGTTGGGAAAAACCTCGCGGAGTTCAGCGACACCATCAAAAGCCAGCCGTGGCGATTGGTGTATCCCACGACCAAGAAATATCCCGACAAAGCGCCAACTCCGAGCGAAGCAACCATCACCGTTCGAAAAAGCGCGAAACCAAAAGCGACGGCAACACCCAAGACCGCAAGCAGCGACGGCGGACGTTGATTTGCAGGCGCTCTGTGGCAAACGGCATGCGTCTGGGTGGAAACGGACTATCAGGCAGCTTTCTTAGCCAGCCGGGATTCCAAAAACTTCAGAACGGCTTTCTCGCTTTGACGAAGATCCGCACTTTCTTTTTCAAGCACTTCTTCGGTTCTCTGTTTCAATCCCTCGATTGATTCGCGGCCGAGATAGCTTTCGAAGATTGCCGGATGCACGTAGCACTTCCGGCAAATCGCGGGCGTGTTTCCGAGAATCTGAGCGACTGCCTTGACCGCGGTCGTAATGTTCGCTTTCGCCTGCTTGTTGTTTTCGGATTTTTCCTGCGCGCTCAATGCCACCGCGGTCAGCACTGTTCCGGCGAACGTGCGGAAATCTTTCGCGCTGAAATCCTCACCCGTTATCTCGCGCAAGTACTCGTTCACATCCTGCGAAGTGATGTCGTGCACTTCGCCGTCGTCATCGACATATTGAAATAAATCCTGGCCAGGCAGGTCTTGCAGCTTGGAAACAATTTTCGCAATGCGCCGATCGGTCACATCGACCTCATGATCCTTACCGCTCTTGCCCCGGAAACGGAAACGCAGCTTCGATCCTTTCACTTCCACGTGCCGGTCTTTCATCGTGGTCAGACCAAACGATTTGTTGTCGCGCGCGTATTCCTCGTTGCCGATCCGAATGAACGTGCGCTCAAGCAACTGCACGACGGTGGCCAGGATTTTGTTTCGCGGGAGACCTGATAATTTCAGATCTTTGGCAACGCGGCGGCGAATTTTTGGCAATGCTTTGCCGAAATCGATCATGCGATCGTATTTGTTTTCATCCCGGATTTCCCGCCAGCGCTCGTGATACAGATATTGTTTCCGGCGTCGTGCGTCGCGCCCGGTTGCTTGAATATGACAGTTCGGCGACGGACAAATCCAGACCTCTGTC
Source organism: uncultured Verrucomicrobiae bacterium (assembly GCA_963800015.1). Taxonomy (GTDB): domain Bacteria; phylum Verrucomicrobiota; class Verrucomicrobiia; order Chthoniobacterales; family UBA10450; genus AV40. Next base: position 617,233 of record CAWCZE010000002.1, read on the forward strand.
CAAGCCGGCGGAATGGCGAGCCGTTTGATCCGTAACAACCGTTGCTCGTCGGTGATCGGTTTTCCTTCGAGGTCGAAGTATTCGAAATCGCTCCCTTTCGGTTTGCGAGTGTAACCCGGGCGATGGTCGCTGACGTAACGCAGGCCGGCTTCCTGTGCTGCTTCAATCGCTTCAGCAACCAGCTTTGAGCCATTGCCGTTTCCATTCTTCGTCGCTTGAGCGTGCACGTAATGAATTCGCAGTTGGAGACTTGGAGGGACGTGGTGACCACCGTCCGTTCATCACTGACGCGCAGAGGGCGCGTTTAATTCACGAGCCGTAGCTCTTGGTGAACTTTTTCTTCGATTCGCCGCTACCTTCGTTTGAAGGCTCCGCCGCCGGTGCGGAAGCTTCCGGCGCAGATTTCTGAGGTTCCGGCTGGTCCGCCGCAGGTTTTGCCGAGCTGGAGTCCGCTGGTGCGGACTCTGCTGCCGCGCCGCCCTTCGTCACGTGCTGCGAAACTTCGACGTAAACCATCTGCAAATTCGAAAGCGTGTTTCGAAGGACCGTGGCTTCCTCGTTGGACAGATTTCCACGGGTTTTTTCCTGAATCATCGCGAGCTGATCGATAAACATTTTGGCCAGCTCAAGATTCACTTCGCCCTCGCCGGTTTTCGGATTCGGAATCTGACCAAGAAACAGCGCCGCGTTTTGGGCGTGCATCATCACAAATTCGATGAAGCGCTGACTCAACTCGCCCAAGGTTTGTCCTGTTTGTACTTCAGCCATGACAGAAAGTTGATAGTTGAGGGTTGATTGTTGATAGCTTTGATATCCAGGCTTCTATCAACTATCAGCAACTAACTATCAACTATTTCTGGGCCGGCCGCACCGTTGCCAAAACGTAAGGTTGATCGCGAAAGTATTTCGCAGCGACCCGTTTGATCTCATCCAACGTGACCGCGTTCACTTCCTGGTCGAGCTTCTTGTAGTTGTCGAAGCCGAGACCGTAGATCTCGTCGAGCGCAGCCTGGTACCCGAAAGCGTCATTGCTCTGCATCGCGATTTGATGTTGGCCGATCATTTTCCGCTTTGCGCGCGTCAATTCCTCCGGGGTGAGACCTTCGCTCGCCAGTTTATTGATCTCATCCAACAACGCCGTCTTTACTGGCTCGATTTTCTGCGGGTCGGTGCCGAGATAAAAAGCGAACAGGCCCGGAACCAATCCCTGCATCTGGCTTGCGCCAACGTAATAGGCCAGGCCCATATTTTCGCGGATGCGAATGAAGAAACGCGAACCGAGATCGCTGCTCGCTTCGTCGATGAGCTCCAGCGCGTGGCGGTCCTTGTCGAACATATCCACTCCGCGATAACCAACCATGAGCACGCCCTGCGCTTTATCTCTATTGCTTTCGACCGTCTCAATTTTCGTGATCGGCGCCGACGGTTTGACATCGGTCAAAGCCAGCGCACCGGGTTTCATCTTGCCCGAGGGTTTGCTCGAAAATTTGTTTCACTTCCCCGGCGTCCACGTTGCCAAAGACCGAGATCACGCCATTTTTCGCGACCACATACTTGTCGCGGAACGCGATCAGGTCGTTTTGAGTGAGCTTCTTCACCGAGTCAGCCGAGCCATTGGCCCGAAGGGCGTAAGGATGATCGGTAAACAGTGCCTGCCGCAGAATATTACGAGCGACCGAAGTCAGCTGCTCGTCTTCCTGTTTGATCCCGGCGATCTGAACCTGCTTTTCCCGGTCCACCACTTTTTCCGGGAAGGTCGCGTTCATCAAAACGTCGGCCAAAATATCGGCGCCGGTTTTCAGGTCGGGTTGCATCACGTGAACCGAAACGCTGGTGCTGTTGTTTCCGGCGTCACTCGAAATCGATCCGCCAATCGCCTCGATTTGGTCGGCGATTTGTTCGGCCGTGCGAGTTTTGGTTCCTTTGATCAAAACCCGACTGGTTAACCGGGTGACGCCATTTGTCTGCGGCGTTTCCGCCAGTAAACCACTGCGAAAAACCGCTGTCATTGAAATCAGAGGCAGTCGAGGATCTTCCCGCACGAGCAAACGCAAGCCGTTCGCCAGCTCGAATTTTTTAATTTCACCCGCGGCTACCGGTTTGGCGGTTTCTTCTTTTCCGGCCAGCGAACCCTGCGGGTTCAACGACGTAACGGTCAGGTTTTGATCGACCAGATATTTTGCCGCGACGCGCTTGATGTCGTCTAGCGTCACCTTCTGGATGGCAGTCAAATAATCGCGACTGAAATCCAGATTACGGGTAAGGAGCCAGTTCGAGCCGATATCGGAAGCTTGACCGCGCATCGTCGTGAGCGCGTCCAGATGATGGCTCAGCGTCATTTTTTTCGCCTTCATCAATTCATCCGCGGTCACTCCGGCCTGTTTCACCTCGTCGACGATCTGCAGAATCAGTTTCTCCGCGTCATCGCGCTTCTTTGGATCGACTGTCGCGTCCACACCCAACAATCCAGGATCTCCGGGAGTGTAGGAAAATGCCGAGACACCAAAGGCCAGCGCCGCTTGCTCGCGCACGCGTCGATACAGACGCGAACTGCGCCCTTCGCCAAGAATAGTGGAAAGCAGATCGAGCGCTGGAACGTCGGGGTTGGTGAGCTCCGGAATGTGCCAGGCGAGCGAAAGTCTGCTCAGCTCCGTCGCAAACTCATTGTGCACTTCGCGCCGTCCGAGCTGCGGCGGTTCTTCAGGAACAAAAACCGGCTTGAGCGACTTTTCCGGATACGGCTTAAAGAAATCCGAGAGCTGGCGACGAATTTTTTCGGCATCAACGTCGCCGACCACAACGAAGGTCAGATTGTTCGGGACGTAACGCGATTTGTAATACTGCATCACCTGTTCCTGGGTGAGCTGGTTGTAAATTTCCATCTCGCCGATGACTGGGAGGCGATAGGGATGCCTTTGATAAGCAGTCGCAAATAGTAACAAACTCGCCACCCGGTCGGGATCATCGTAGCCCATCGCGAATTCGCGGCGAATGACTTCCTGCTCCTTGTTGTATTCCTCCGGCGGCAAAGTGGAGTTCATCATCGCGTCGGACAAAATGTTCAGCGCGCTTTCGACCCCATCCTTCGGCACGTCGATCCAAAAAACCGTGCGATCGAACGAAGTGTAGGCGTTGATGTAACCGCCAACGTCCTGGATTTTTTGCGCGATCTCGCTCGCCTTCTGAGTCTTGGTGCCTTTGAAAAGCATGTGCTCCAAAATGTGCGAGAGACCGGCGCCAAGTTTGTCGTCTTCGTAAATGCTGCCAGTGCCGCACCATGCCTGCACGCTCGCCACCGGCGCGCTGCGATCTTCCTTCACAATTAAGGTGAGCCCATCGGGCAGGACCCATTTCTTCGCGCCGTTGCGGGGAAAGGTGATTTCAGCAGAATGATTCGTTTTGTTAGTCACAGTAGAATTCGTCTGGTCAGAGTGAGAACGAGGCGCGGATGCAGCTTGTAAATTTAAAATAGTTAAAGCGAATGCGGAAACGAGTCCCGCTAAGTTAGCGCGATACACAAATTGTTGCTTCTTTGATTCCCGACCCCCCGCGAACGTTCGATCAGGAGACGTTTGGCGCGGGCAGCCCCGGACGAGGCTCGATTTTTTTCTCAGGGGCGAACGGTTTCACAAACGCTTCCTGAAAATCGTAAATGTTTTTGAAATCTTCGATCGAATCCTCGTCGGTTTTTCCAAAAATCCCCGAACCGATGAGATTGAAAACCATGTGGCCGATGTCTTCCGTGGAATGAATTCCCCAGCTCTCGAACACGGTCACGACCATCGGCCCAAATTCCTTCAAGGCGTACTGGCGAATGCCATGGAGCAATTCCGGGCCGGAGACATGCCGCACAGTCGTGCCTTTGACTTTCTTTTGTTGTTTGGTCGTGAAATCGAGCGCGTCCCGCAGAAAACCGTAGGCTTCGCGTTGATAACGCGGATCGCTCGTCACAATCGAGTCAAGAGCTTCGGCAAATCCAATCTTCTGCATTAATGAAAAGGCGCGGCTTCAACCGCGCCAGCAAGTGTAATGGGCAACCTCGCCTTCGGCAACTCCCGCCAACAACGAAGTTGATCACGCAAACGGCGGCCGGGTTTGAACCAGCAGCCGTTCGTCGTTTTGATTAATAATTCGCGTACTGCCGCAATCCCATCGCGTTCAGCGTGTCATTCGATAACTCGCCGCTAATGCGAAGACCGTGCTTGGTTTGGAATCGCACGATCGCATGCCGCGTTTCAGGCCCGAGAACGCCGTCGATCTGGCCATGATAAAAACCTTCTTGCGTCAAACGGTCCTGAGCTCCGGCAACCGTCGAATTGGCCGACTGATTGTTGGAACTACCGTCGCCATTTTGGGAGCCGGATCGGTCTTCATAACCATTTTGATTGGCCGGCTGGCTGTCGTAAACAGCGGGATCTCCATTACCCTGGTCGTACCCGTTGTCGTAGTTGTAGCCATACGCATCTCCGTAGGGATAGCCGTATCCGTAACCGTAACCGTAGTACGGGTAATCCCACCACCAAGGCCAGAATCCGAGATCAAAGGCGAACCACGAGCCGCCGATGAAGCACCAATTGTGGCCGTGCCAACGATGAACACCGTGATGGCTCCAATTGGAGTGCCAGTTCGCTGAATGTTGGGCAACCACGTGATTCTTCCAGTTGGGTGCCAGGCGGCCTTGCGAGTTGCGAACTTGGCCGGAACCAATGCGCTGGCTGTTGATCGCACGGTTATTCGAGGCGAAACCGCTTCGATTCGCGCCGATCCGCGGATTGTTTGCCGAATGATTGAACCCGTTCGCCTGGAAATTTCCCTGGGCGAACCGCTGGGCGCCGAAGTTCGAATTCACCGATTGAGGGTGATACCGCATTACGTTCGGAGAACGCATTGCAGATGAGGAAAAGCGTTGCCCTGAGTACATCATGCGATTGCCGCCAAAGCTTCGGGCCGGCATCGAACTGAACGATGGGCTGACACGTGCCGCCCCGGAGCGACCTGAGACGAAATTTCCGCCGCTGCCGCCATGATGACCGTTGCCGGCTTGCACAGGAGCAACCAGACCGATGACGGCCAGAAGGCCGGCGATAAACAATTTAGTATGCATTTTTGAATTCCTTTGGGTTGAGGTTGTATCGATTAAACAGCGTCTCTCACCTATTGTTGCACAGTAACTTAGCACGTCCGGCGCGATTTTGGGCTTATCGGGCAGCCGTAAACGTCAAAATTCCATCTCCATCGCATCGAGATAGACCGAAAGAGCGTCCTTCCGTCGCGGCTTTTGCATTTCGATCGACGTCGTCGCCTGCAAGTAATTATCGAACATGCCGCTCGGGGTTTCGAGTTTCGCCGCTTCGAACCAGTTCAGGTAATCTTCGACGTCGTTCATCCGTGCTGCGAGTTTCGTATGCAACGAGCTCAGTTCCGCCAGGCGTTTCTCGATCCGGCGCTTTCGGCCAAGAACAACCTCATCGGCGACTCGCTGATAATCCTGGATAATCGGTCGCAGGACGGGATTCGATCGGGTCGCGAGCAACAGCAATTGCTGGCTGAACTCCTGCAACGTCCGCCGCTGAATCGGATTCGGTTTCGTGTGCGAAAAACTTTCCAGCGAAACAGATTCGTGGCCGCGATCTGTCGAAGCGAAATTCGTTTGCAGTAATTCGTTTAGCTTTTCCTCCGTTTGCGAAAAAGTCAGGAGATCCCTGTCGGCTCCGGTTTTTAAATCAGCGATTTTCGTTTTCCAAGCGTTGTCGAAGTCACGAACTTCGGGAAATGCTGCGCGCAGATCGGCGTTCGGATCGTTGGTAGCAAACGCCAAATTGTCGATGTAGTGGCCCAGGCGCGAACGTCCATTTGGGCTGTCGATCAACATCTGGACCAAGACGAAGGAATACGCGCGATAAATCTGCCGGCCCGAAGAATCCAACGTTTCCGGGCGCTGATTCAAAAATTCCGTCAAACTAGTCTCGCGGCCCGGAGTTGAGAGGACACCGATCAATTCAGCCCGATCTCCATTCGGCGCCGAAGCGAGCAAACCATTTACCAGCCAACTCGGCGGCTCGACGTAAACGTCTCCGGCGACTACTGCACCTTGATTCCGATAAATCATTTCTATGACTATCACCCTGGCGATCGCTCGCTCGATTATGGGCGGATCGGTTTTGGCCGAAACCGCGAGATTGAGCTGCAGCTTTACTCCGGTTTCAGTCTGGCTGAAGCGGAGGTCGGTGGCTGGAACCTCCGGCAGATTCACCGCCCGCGATTGCAAATTGACCACGACCGCAATCTTCCACGCGTCGCGACGTTTCAGAACGGACAGGAAATTTGCCTTGATCCGTTCGGCCAGTTCCGACAATGCGCCGCGAGTCGCATCATCGGCGCCGTAAACGACAAATTGTCCGGACGGACTGACAGTATGCTTAGACAATTCCAAACCGCGGCCGGCTGCTGGGACAAACGCTAAAAGCGACGCGAAAACGATCCGGCTGAGCTGAATTTTCACAACGAGTTGCGCTCAGATTAGTTGCGCAACAACGCCATTGGCGAGGCCGATTTTCCTTAGAAAAAGTGAAACTCTCAGGACGAATTACGTCCAATATTGAGACCGGACGCACAATCAGCGCCCCGTTCTTCGGAGTGATGGGTATTCGCTACGAAACGATGACCAGAACCACTTTTTTTGGTTGGTTGGCCGGCGCGTTCGAAAGGACCGCCGGTCTTCTTCTATCCACGCGCCGGCGGAGCGATCGTGACGCTGCCGTCGTGAAAGGTCACGCTGCCCATTTTTGACAGCAGCTTGCGCTCATGATCCAACGCCGACCAAACGTCAGCGTAAATCACATCGGCATATTTCATGAGCGCGGGATGAATTGGAAGGCGCCCGATCCAAGCGCCGGTTCTTACGGCCGAAATTTTTCCACTGTTCGAATCCGTGCGAAACGCGGACTGGCTGTAAAGCGGGTATCCGAAGAACAATCGTTCCCAGCCGATTACGCAAGTAGCCTTCTTTGAAGACAACGGCCGCGCGCCCGAAATCGAGGAACGGCTTGTTCAATACTGTTTTTTTAGAAGTGAGGCGATAAGTCAGATATGCGTTGATGTCCTGCTGCGAGTAATTCAATTCCACTGATCGCTGAGGTGCGCTTTCCAGCTGGAGACCGATTTGCACCAGTTCCAACGTTTTTCACCGGCTCGGGAAAATCCGGCGGTAGAGACCATTTGGACCAAACCGGCGGTAGCCACAGCCGCTAAAAGCAATTTGCTCGCAGTAAAAAAATTCTGACGAGTGCGACTCGGACCCGACAGCATCTTTCGCAGACGCCGGTGCGTTTCGGCCGGATCTTCGACTTTCTTTTTGCGCAACGACTGCAGAACGATCCAGCCGTTCGCCGCAGTTGTGACAGTAAATTCGCTCGGCCTCGTTCTCGTGCCGGCATTCCGCGCAGATTATTTTTGTGATCGTGTCTGTCGTCATGCCGCTGAATCTTTCTTCGGCTTGGTTGTTGGCGGCGGCGAAGCTGTTTTTGATTCCTTACCGCCTGACGATTTGTCGCTGCTCGCGCTCGCCGGCGCTTCCTTCTTGGCCGCTTCTTTGTAGGCCTTGCTGCGATAATCGGTGGTGTAAAACCCCGAGCCTTTGAAAATTATTCCGGCGCCCGTCCCGAGCAATCTTTTTACCCTGCCATGGCCCCACTTTGGAAGCCGGCAAAGTTCTTTGGGACACTGAGTGAACGGTTTATCGCGCATCGATTGGAATGCTTCGAAGTTCTGATGGCATTTTTCGCAGTGATATTCGTAAGTTGGCATGGCGGGAGTAATCCCCGCGAAAGTCTGCTTAGGCAAAGCACAATTCAAGCCGCGCTCTGCAGCTAATTTCCGCGGAATTCTCGGGACCAGCTCGCTTGACTTTGACTGCCTTCCCGGTAGAGGGTTCGACCGAAAAATTTTTATGCGTTCCTCATTTTATCTCTCGCTCTTAATCGTCGCGGCCGCGGCCTTTTTCGTCACCAGCTGCCAGGAGGACATCCGCTATTCCGGCCAAACCCAGTACCTCGGCGGAGCCTACGGAAATCAGCCGACCTCCAATGCGCCGGTCGACAACGTCTCCTACTGGGACGGCGATCACATCGGCGGAAAGCCAACGATCAAAATCAGCATCAAGGAACAGCGCGCCTACTTCTATAAGAATGGAATGCTGGTTGGGATTTCGCAGCTCTCCACCGGACGCGAAGGAAAAAATACGCCAATTGGCCATTTTTCCGTCATCAATAAAGACAAGACCCACGCTTCGAGCATGTACGGCGATTTCGTGGATAAAAGCGATCAGGTCGTGAAACCCAACGTCGCTGTCAGTGATCCGAAACCGCCCGGGCACGCATTTCAAAGGCGCGCCCATGCCTTATTACATGCAAATCGCTCCCGGGTTCGGGCTTCACGCCGGATATCTGCCCGGCTATCCCGCTTCTCACGGCTGCATTCGAATGCCGGAGTTCATGGCCGAGAATTTTTTCAAATCGGTCTCGGTCGGAACGCCGGTCACAATCACGAATTAAATCTGGCGCGCACGCAGGTGAGATCGGTCGAGCAGTTCATTGCTCGATATTCTGAATTGGGAATGCATCGTCCTTGCGACGAGTCGCCGATCCACCTTTGATGGATTGCGTGATTTCATCGAACGTTGCTGGTGGAAAAGCCGCTCGCTACTCACCTCATTGAGCGCGTCGCGCAATCGGAACCGATTGCGCGCAAGCTGCACGAGATACGGGCATCTCGGGCTTGTGTAAAATTTTCACACGTCATCGAACCGGCCCGGGCTTTTCTCGCCGCGGTGATCGCCCGGAACGCTCGGCAAAACGGTGTGGATTCTCTGCCGAAGCGTGCGCGCGCAGGATTCCGTCTTCGAGACTCTGCTCAACTGGCTGCCTGAGGCGCAGTTTCTGCCCGAAGCAGAATTCGCGGCAGTCGAAAACGTGTTGCCCGATCCGGAAATCGCCGCCGAGCGGCTCGCCCTTCTCGCCACGATCGACGGGCAAGCCGGTCCCCATGTGATCGTCACCACCCGCGCCAGTCTGGATCAACCCGCTCCGAAACGCGGTGCAGTTCCGGCAGCTACTTTGAAGATCAAACCCGGTGCCGGCATAACGATGGAGCGGCTTCTGGCAAAATTGAGCGCGTCCGGATACGAACGCGTGCCCCAAGTCACCACTCGCGGCCAGCTCGCTGTTCGCGGCGGCATCGTCGACCTTTATTCCTGGCAGGCCCCGCTGCCGGTTCGCGTCGAGTTCTTTGGCGACAACGTTGAATCTCTTCGTGAATTCGATGTCGATACTCAGACGTCTGTCCGCGATCTACGCGAAGTCGACATCCTTATCGGCGCCGCCGAAGATAAGAGCGGCAGCGTTCGCGATTACGTCGGCAAAGACGATGCCATCATCGATCTGGATCCGGACGAAAATTCAGCGGCCCGGATTCAAATCAGCGAAAACTGGATCGAAGAAGGCCCGGAAGATTTCAGCGGCGCGTTTCAAGATTGCAACATAGGCGAATTCGCGATCGGCGATTTTCTGCTGGCGGAGGCCAAACGCGATCAATTCATCAAACGCCTGCATGAATGGCGAAAAGATCGGGCGCGAGTCGTAATTTATTTCCAAACGGAAGGCGAGATCGAGCGATTTCGTGAACTCATTACCGCCGAAGCGCTTCAGGATATCGATCTCGTCCTCGGCACGCTGTCTCGCGGTTTTTGTTTTCCGGCTGCGAATCTTGTCATTTTATCCGCGGCCGAATTATTTGGCCGTTTTGCGCCTCACGCCCGGCGCCGGCTTTATCATGCCGAGCGTCACCGGGCTCAAATCGATTTTAGCGAATTGAACGAAGGCGATCTCGTGGTTCATCTCGAACATGGCGTCGGTCGTTTTCTTGGGCTTTCGAAAATCCCGACGTCCGCAAATGGAGAGCAAGAGGTCCTCACGCTTGAATTTGCGGAGGAAGCCAAACTCTACGTTCCACTCGAACAAGCATATCTCGTTTCACGTTACGTCGGAGTCGGCAAACGTTCGCCGCACCTGAGCTCCCTGGCGGATGCAAAATGGGCCCGCGCCAAACGCAGCGCCACCGCGTCAATTTTCGATTACGCCGGCAAAATGCTCACCGTGCAGGCCGAGCGCGAAACGGTTCCCGGTTACGCCTTCGGCCCCGACACCAAATGGCAGCGCGAATTCGAACATTCATTTCCATTTCGGGAAACGCCCGACCAGATGCGCGCGATCATCGACTCAAAGATCGACATGGAACGTCCGCGACCGATGGACCGTTTGATTTGTGGCGACGTTGGCTTCGGTAAAACCGAGGTCGCGATTCGCGCAGCATTCAAATCGGTGATGGACGGCAAACAGGTCGTGGTCCTCGCGCCGACCACCGTGCTCGCTCAGCAGCATTTCGAAGTCTTTCGCCAGCGCATGCTGGATTATCCGGTGCGAATCGAAATGCTCAGCCGTTTCCGATCGCAGGGTGAACAACGCAAAATCATCGAACTGCTTCGGCAGGGCGGCATCGACATCGTAATCGGCACCCATCGTCTGATTTCAGGCGACGTCATTTTTAAAGATCTCGGCCTCGTCGTTATCGACGAAGAGCAACGTTTCGGTGTCCTTCACAAAGAAAAATTCAAGGAACTCTTCAAACTCGTCGACGTCCTCACTCTTTCGGCGACGCCAATTCCACGCACACTCTATCTTTCACTCGTCGGGGTGAAAGACATGTCGACGATCGAAACTCCGCCGCTCAATCGGTTGCCGGTCGAGACGATCGTGTGCGGTTACGATGAACGAATCATTCGCGACGCAATCAATCGAGAGCTCGAGCGTCAGGGCCAGGTTTATTTTCTCCACAACCGCGTTCAGTCGATCGAGCGGGTCCGCGAGAAAATTGTCGATCTCGTTCCCGGTGCGCGGGTCGAGATCGGCCACGGGCAAATGCACGCCGATGAGCTTGAGGAAATCATGGCGCGCTTTGTCGCCGGAAAAATCGACGTGCTCGTTTGCACCACGATCATTGAGAGCGGCCTCGACATTCCAAACGCGAACACCATCATCATCGACCGCGCAGACCGCTTCGGGCTGGCCGATCTTTACCAACTGCGCGGCCGCGTCGGACGGGCCGAACACAAAGCTTACGCGTATCTCCTGTTGCCCCGCGAAATGATGACGGTCGGCGCGGCCCGCAAGCGAATTAATGCGATCAAGCAATACAGCTCGCTCGGCGCCGGGTTTCGCATCGCCATGCGCGATCTGGAAATTCGCGGCGCGGGCAGCATTCTCGGCACGGCTCAGAGTGGACACATCATCGCAATCGGTTTCGATTTGTATTGTCAGCTGCTCAAGCAGGCAGTCGCGCAGTTAAAAGGCCGGAAGTTTCGCCCGCGGTTGGACGTCGATCTTAGTCTCGACTTTGTGGCGACGAATGAAGCCGAGTTCGTGCAATCCGGAGCCGAGCAGCGCATGCCCGCGTTTGTGCCGTCCAGCTACATCAGCGATACCGCGTTGCGGATCAAAGCCTATCGCGAAATGGCCGAGATCAGCACGCGCGATCGGTTCGACCGCGTTCGGAAGGAATGGCGGGACCGGTTCGGGAAGTTCCCGCCTGCGGTCGAGAACTTGTTCCTCCTGGCGGAAATTAAACTGGCTGCGGCAAAGGCCGGCATCTCCCGGGTGGAGACCAAGGAACGCAAGCTCATGCTGACCCGTCGAGGTGATTTTCTACTTGTCGACGGCAAATTCCCTCGTTTAGTTGCAAAACCCCCACACCTCAGCGAGGTCCTGGAACTAACTAAGAAATTTACATGATCCGCCCTATTTTCGTCGGACTGATCGCCGCCAGCTTCATCGGCGGAGGTATTTACGCTGCTCAACCGGAAGCGGAAGTCGTCGACGGCGTCGCTGCGGTTGTGAACGGCGATGTCATTACCTATTCGCAAGTCCGCGGACTGGTCGGACCTCGCGAGAAGCTATTGCGCGCCCAGTTTAGCGGAGAGGACCTGATTAAGAAAATCAAAGAGACCCGCGAGCTTGCCCTTCAGGATTTAATCGACCGCCAGCTGATCCTTCAGGCGTTCAAGGGCGAAAAGTTCGAGATTCCCGATCACTTCGTGGAAGATCGGATGCACGATATTATCCGCACCGATTTTGGCGGCGATCGCAATACCTTCATCAAAACCCTGGAAGCCCAGAATTACACCATGGGCGAGTTCAAGAAGATGGAGATGGAAAAAATGATCGTCCAGGCGATGCGGAGCAAGAACGTGAGGATGGACCTGGTCGCTTCGCCGGCGAAGGTCGAGGAATATTACAAAGCTCACCGCGACCAATTCACCAGCAAGGAGCAGATCAAGCTCCGACTGATCATGATTCCCAGTCATGCGAGTGACGGCGAAGCCGCCGCCCAAAAAGCGATGGCGGAAGAAATTTTCAGTAAACTTCAGCACGGTGCCGAGTTTGATCGAATGGCTCAGCTTTATTCCGAAGACAGGTACGCGCGAAAATGGCGGCGATTGGGGCTGGGTTGATCGCAAGACGCTGGCGGGCCCGCTTGAGAAAGCCGCTTTCGATCTCGAACCCGGAAAAATCAGCAACATTCTCGAGTTCAGCGGCAACTACTACATTCTCAAAGTCGAAGACAAACACGGCGGGGAAGTTAAATCCCTCGCCGACGCACGCCCCGATATCGAAAAGAAACTGATGCACGAAGAAGCCCAGCGTCTTCAGGAAAAGTGGCTCGCCAGCCTTCGATCGAAGGCCTACATCAAGACTTTCTAATCGTTCGATCGACAGGTCGACGCGTTCTCTTGTTAGCCGGTCCCGCGTAAGCTTGGGAAGGCGGTGATCTCTCGGTAGGGCAATTGACCGCAATCACTCGTTTGTTGAAGATGCGCCATGCGACTACGCATCGGAATCACGCTCGGGGATTGCGCCGGCATTGGGCCGGAGATTGTCGATGCTGCGCTGAAATCCGGCCGCGTTACCGAGTCCGCCGAATATGTCGTCATCGGTCGGCAGCCGAACTGCGAACCGGGCGCGCCGTCGATTGAAACCGCTCGCGCTGCGGCGGCCGCTCTCGAGGAAGCGGTCACCCGCGCGCGACGCGGCGAACTGAATGCCGTCGTGACCGGCCCCATTCACAAAGCGCGGATGTACGAAGCCGGATTCAAGTTTCCCGGTCAAACCGAATTCTTCGCCGAGCGCTGCTCCGTGAACAATTTCGCGATGTGTCTCACGGGCGGCAAACTCACGGTCGCGCTAGTCACCTGTCACATTCCACTCGCGGAAGTTCCGAGTGCGCTAAGCCAAGGCGAAATCGTTCGCGTCGGTATGCTGCTCGGCGAGTTCGTTCAACGCAGAAAGAGTCAGCAACACTCGAATGCAACAAGCATTCAAGAATCACCGGAACTTAAACGCGACGTAAATGGTTTAAGCCGCCAAGTTCGAATCGCTGTCGCCGGACTGAATCCTCATGCTGGCGAGTCCGGAAAAATCGGCCGCGAAGAAATCGAAATAATCGCGCCAGCGATTCAAGAATTAATCTCGTCACCCGTCACCAGTCACTCATCACTAGTTTTCTCAGGCCCCCATTCCCCCGATACTGTCTTCCATCGCGCGATCGAAGGTGAATTCGATGCGGTCCTTTGCATGTATCACGACCAAGGCTTGATCCCGCTCAAGGTCCATGGATTTCATGACGGAGTGAATACGACCCTCGGCCTTCCATTTCCGCGGACCAGCCCTGACCACGGGACCGCATTCGAGATCGCCGGCAAAGGAATCGCCAAACCCGACAGCATGATCGCCGCCATCAATCTTGCCGTCGAATTAGCGGCGGCGAAATGACGAAATCCGAATGTCGAATGCCGAAACAATGTTGAACGCTCGAATGACAAAAACGTATCCTGCCGTCCGAACCTATTCGAATTTGCTCATTCGGATTTGTTTCGATATTCGGATTTCGAATTTCGACATTCGAATGAAATCCGCCGATTAACAAAATGAAATCCTCTCACCTCGCGTTGCTAATCGCCGTCGGCATAGTCTTCATCTGGTCGGGAATTCATCCCTACGACCGCGTAACCTGGTACCTTGAGGTTTTTCCAGCTGTCCTCGGTCTGCTCATTCTCGGCGCGACGTATCGCCGATTTCAATTCACCACCTTGGTTTATACATTGATCGCTATTCACATTTGCATTCTTTGCGTCGGCGGACACTGGACCTACGCACGCGAACCCGTTTTCAACTGGCTCAAGGAAGTTTTTCATTGGAGCCGGAATCATTACGATCGTCTCGGCCACTTCGCTCAGGGTTTTGTGCCGGCGCTGATTGCGCGCGAAATGTTTATCCGGCTCAACGTTCTCAACCGGAAACGCTGGCAACCGTTCCTCATTATTTCGATCTGCCTGGCGATTAGCTGCACCTACGAATTCATCGAATGGTGGAGCGCCTTGATCGGCGGCACGGCCTCCACCGACTTTCTCGGAACTCAGGGCGACGTTTGGGATACCCAGGAAGACATGTTCATGTGCCTGGTCGGCGCGACTTGCGCGCTCTTGTTCATGCGGCCATGGCAGGATCGGCAATTGGCCGAGGTATCAAATAAAACTACAACGCCGTAATCCCTACCCGCGATCGCTTGGCCTTTAGGAAAATGTCGAAACTCGAATACCGAAATCCGAAACAATCTCGAATTTCGAATGTCCGAAACCCTTCGGGAACACTGACCAATTCGAATTTCAATATTCGGATTTGTTTCGGATTTCGACATTCGGATTTCGTATTTTCCGCCGCAAGCGCATGAGCCCGAACACGACAACAAAATATCTCTCGGTATTCAACATTGGGCTCCAAAACACCTTCGTTTATCGCTGGAATTATTTTCTGCGTGCGGCGTTCGGCTTGATACCACTCGCTGGCACAGTCTTTCTTTGGAGCGCAGTCTTCAAAGAGCGTGGCAGCGGAGTCCACGGCTACGACTACGCCTCGATGATCTATTATTACCTGCTGACGATCCTGGTCAGCAACCTGGTCACGCCGACCGAAGACGAATGGCAAATCGCGGCGGACATTCGCGACGGACAGATCAACGCGCTCCTGACCAAGCCGATGAGTTATCTCGGCTATCGGTTCAGCATTTTTTGCAGCGGCCGGCTTGTTTATACTTTCGTCACCCTGCCGCCGATCGCGCTGATTTTCTTTTATTTCAGAAGCTACGTCACGCTCCCGCACGATCCGGCGACTTACATCCTCGCGATTCTGTCAACGACGATGGCGGCATTTATCCAGTTTTTCATTACCTACTCGCTCGCGATGATGGCGTTTTGGATTTTGGAGATCACGACCATCGTGTTCATCGTTTACTCCTTCGAATATTTCCTCGGCGGCCAGATGTTTCCGATCGACATCATGCCGGTCAGCGTCCAGGCGGCGTTGAAATGGATGCCTTTCTATTATGAGCTGTTCTGTCCGGTCGCGATTTTTCAGCAGCGGTTGAAAGGCGCCGATCTCTGGCAAGCGCTCGCGATCCAGGCCGGTTGGCTGTTTCTGACCTGGGCGGTCGCGCGATTCATGTGGCGCAGCGGTTTGCGCCATTACCAAGCCGTAGGCGGCTAGTGCCTGAATTATTTCGTCCTCGCCGAACCGGCGCGCTCAGTCAGACTGCTTCTGCTTGCCGCGCGAGATGACGCGCCATTTATGTTTGGCAAGATTCCAGCCGAGCAGTGCTCCTTCGCTCTCGTCCAATCCGCCCGTCGCTGAAACCTGGAGTTCGTCGCCCTTCCAGCCTTTGATCGTTGCATCGGTCACGTACGATTCATCAACCTTTCCCTTTGGATGGAGTAATCGAGCCAATTCCGAGCGCAGTAATTTTTGTAGTCCGACTTTATGCTCCCAAATCCAGACCGTTGACGAGCGGCGATCCAACAAAACCGAAAGCGCTATCGCTTCCTTGCTCGGATGCCAGACCGCTTGATCGTCGCTGATGGGCTCATTTCCAAACGAGCACACAAGCATGTCCATGCCCCCATTCTCCGCTCGGGGCCAGCCCAGCAATTCCTCGGTCTCAGTCGTGGTGTCGATCAAGCACGGCAATCCGTAACGCTCGTAAATCACCCAGCGGCGATTCGGACTCTTGGAGAACATTTTTGAATCGTACTGCCGGGTGAGAAGACCGATCGCGCGATCGGCCATGTTCTTTTCCATTTCATGTTCCTCATCCGACTTCATGTTTGCCTGGAGCGCCTTGACGTAGCCATCGCGCTTGTCTTTTGGAATCTGCCACCAGCGACTGCCGATCGCGCGCGCCGCCAGTCTGCGGATCGAATCACCTTCATCTGTCAGAAGCGAAAGCATCGTTTCGGGAATCCTGGAATCGAGCGAGGTCAATAGTTGCCGCACTCCTTCAATGCGCGTATCCGGATCGGCATTTTTTATTTGTCCGAGCGCGATAGCGACATTGTCACCAGCGGAGCCTGTAATTCCGAACGCAATCAGCGCGATGCCGCCGATCGCACAACATCTCGAAAAAAGTCCTTTTGTCCTCATGTTCAAGTTGTTGCGAGGCTAGAAGCTTTGCGCGCTACAAACAAGCTCAGTGTGGAGCGAAGCCTTCTATTTCGTTGTCGGCAATCCAACGGCCTTCCAGGTTTTGAATCCGCCAGCCATCGAACGAACGTTCTTGTAACCCATTTTCTGCAAAGTCTCGGCCGCAAGCGCAGATCGGCCGCCACCGCCACAATGACAAATGATTTCGGTATTGCGATCGGGGAATTTCTGTTCGATCCCGAGTTCAATCGTGCCGCGACTCAGATGAACCGCGTCGGGAATATGATCTTCCTCGAACTCATCCTTCTCCCGGACGTCGACGATCACCGCGTTGCTGCTCTTAGCCTTAGCCGCTGCGTCAGTCGGCGAGATTTCGGTGATCTTCTTTTTCGCGTCCGCGACCAAATCCCGATAACTTTTATCAGCCATCGCAAAATTTGAACCACTAATCGACACGAATAAACACGAATTTCAGATTTCTCAGGAACTCGGCAAAGCAGGAGACGCAACCAAATCAGATTTCCTGCGTTCCTGATTTCCTTAGAGATCTGTAGTTAAGATTTTGCGCGGCGAATGCGTTTTGACGCGACCCATTCGTCCCAGCTCGAATCGTAATCGGTGTAATGAATGAGATGAATGCCGTCCTCCACCTTCAACACCTTCGCCGGATACCATTTCTTTTTCCAAAGCACTTCGATTTCGCTACCCACCGCATATTGCACTGGCTTGATGGGACGTAACTTGTCCGGCGTGACCCACAGATCGTCGCCGGCGCTGTAACCGATGTAATGCACTTTTAATTTCCCGCCGTTTTCCTGAATCACTCGGACTGGCCACCAATCGGCATGCCATTGGATTTGACCGCGTTCGCCTACTCGCGGGCTTTCAAGCGTTGCAGCGCGCGAAAGGACCATTTGCTGGTCGAATCCGCCGGTCGTGGCAAACGTTGAAAGCTGTTCCTCGCCCAACGCCATGTCGGCGTGCGCGTGCGACGCGAATTCTGCCAGCGTGATCACGCCGTCGTGATTGAGATCGACATATCCGGCTCCGCGCAACGCATCCAGCAATGCTTCCGTGAACGTCCAATGCCCGGTCGAGCTTTCGCTGGCTGACGATGAAGTCACACACGCGTAAGCCGGGGAAGCTTCCGAATTCGCGATCGCGCGGGCGGCTTGCCCGGAGTAACAACAATCAATCAACCAAAGCACGCGCTGACCTGAAGAGTTCGCGCTGATTGTTTTCGGAATCGAATTCACCGACCAACCCGGAACGCCTTCGTCGCCGGCATCGTAGGAAGCGAGATGAACGTCCTGGCCTTTGGCGGATTTCGAACCGTGGCCCGCATAATAAACAATGAGCAGATCGTTCTGGCCGATCTTTTTCAACTCGGTTCTAAACGCCGCGTCGATCCGTTTCTGAGTTCCATTTTCATCCTGCAAGTAAACGATGTGGTCCGACGGAACACCGTGTTGTTTGAAAAAATCAACCAGCTCAGCATCGCGGCGCTCCTTGACCGGAAACGACCCAAACATCTCGCTGTGTTTCCAATGCAAAACGCCGACCGCAAAAATCCAAGTGTGGGCCGGATCCCAGCCCAGTTCGGCAGGAGCGGCAGCTCGCACAGCGACGGACACAATGCAAAGACCCAGCGTCACTAAAAATCTCCGCCGATGTCGCGGCTTCATCTTTGTCCACAGATTACGCAGATTGCCGCAGATTTTTCAAAACAGATCATGAATGAATCTGCGAAATCTGTGGAAGAAACTTACTCGTATCTAAGCGCTTCGATCGGATCGAGGGCGGCGGCTTTACGCGCGGGATAGAACCCAAAGAAAATTCCGACAGCGGCGCTAAACATGAACGCAATGATTATCGAGCTCAGCGAAATCAGCGTCGGCCAGTGCGCATAGCTGGACAGAATCTGGGACGCACCGATTCCAAAAAGAATCCCGATGATTCCGCCAACCGAACTGAGCGCCACTGCCTCGATCAAGAATTGCATCAGAATGTCGCTTCCGTGCGCTCCGACTGCCATGCGGGTTCCAATCTCGCGCGTTCGTTCGGTAACAGAAACCAGCATGATGTTCATGATGCCGATTCCGCCGACGACCAGCGACACGCCTGCAATTGAACCGAGCAAAACCGTCATCACCGCGGTCGTGGCGGTCGCAGCATCCGCGATTTCCTGTTGGTTGCGCACGGTGAAATCGTCATCGCGGCCGGGACGAATATTATGACGCTGGCGCAACAGCCCGATGATCTGCTGTTGGGCAGCGTTGATCTGGCTACCGTCACCGACCTGAACGTTGATGTTGCGTAACGTGGTTCCGCCGACGACGCGCTTCATCGCGCTGGTGTAAGGCATGATCACGATGTCGTCCTGGTCGACTCCCTGCGTGCTCAAGCCTTTTGGCGTCAAAACGCCCATTACCGTGAATGGCACGTTCTTGATTCGCAAAATTTGGCCGACCGGATCCTCGTTGCCGTAAATTTCCGAGGCAGTCGTCTTGCCGATCACGCAAACCTTGTTCGCGCTGCGAACGTCCTGGTCGGTGTAAGACGTTCCGTCGGCCAACGGCCATTGGCGAATGTCGAAATAATCAGCCGACTCGCCGTAAATCCGTGTGAACCAGTTTTGATTTCCAGCCGCGACTTGCGTGGTCGAAACAACTTCCTCGCTGACGGCGATCACGTCCGGCACTTCCCGGCGTATCGACTCCGCATCTTCGATTTTCAAAGTTCCGGCACCGCCCCACCCGGTGCGAATTCCACTCGCAGTCGTGCTTCCGGAAAAAATCAGGATCACGTTTTGACCCAGACTCGCGATCTGCGCTTCGACCTGCGCTTTGGCGCCGTTGCCAATTCCCACCATCGCGATAACCGCAGCGACGCCGATGATAATTCCGAGCGCAGTCAAAACGGATCGCATCTTGTTTCGGCGGAGCGCGCGAAGAGCGATGTTGAGAGTGGATCCAACTTTCATGCGAAGTGACCTGTGACAAGTGACCAGACTTTCATGACAAAGCCCCCAAATCGATCGGTGCGATCTTTTGAAGCTCAGTCGCAGCGTTCAATCGCTGACTGACTTCGAAATCTTTGAGTATCACACCGTCGCGCATGACGACGTTACGCCGCGCGAACGAAGCGATGTCGGCTTCATGCGTGACCATGATGATGGTAATACCGT
This sequence comes from uncultured Verrucomicrobiae bacterium, assembly GCA_963800015.1. Taxonomy (GTDB): domain Bacteria; phylum Verrucomicrobiota; class Verrucomicrobiia; order Chthoniobacterales; family UBA10450; genus AV40. The sequence goes on from CAWCZE010000002.1 coordinate 637,000, forward strand.
GATCGTTGAGTTGTTGAAAAATTCCCATGATCTCGATGCTGGTCCGGCTGTCGAGATTTCCAGTCGGTTCGTCGGCGAGGACGACTTCGGGATCATTCACCAGGGCGCGCGCGATCGCGACGCGTTGCTGTTGTCCGCCGGAGAGCTGACTTGGATGATGATCCTCGCGCCCCGCCAGCCCAACCGAAGCCAACACTGCGTCTGCTTTTTGCCGCAACTGCACGTTGGTTAAACTGCGCGTGCCGTAGAGCAATGGCAGCTCGACATTCTCGCGGGCCGATGTTCGCGGCAGCAGATTAAAACTTTGAAACACAAACCCGAGCTTATGATTGCGAATGTCGGCGAGCTGATCGCGATCGAGCACGGAGACGTCGGCATCGTCCAAAAGGTAACTGCCGGACGTCGGACGATCGAGACAGCCAAGAATATTCATCAACGTCGATTTGCCCGAACCACTTGCGCCCATCAGCGCGACAAATTCACCACGACGGATCTCGAGCGAGACGCCGCGAACAGCATGAACATCAACGTCACCGGTGTGATACGTTTTATGAACATCCGCTAATCGGACAACCGAACCGTTGTTCATCTTTAGCCCGTGCGCTTGTTGGTCTCTGACAATGACGAATGACCAACGTCCAATGACAAAGAAACCATAACAGCTGTCGTCATTAGTGAATTCGGATTTCCTTCGGCATTCAACATTCGTGCTTCGTCAGTGATGTCACGGAAACCTTCGTCCGCCGCTGAAAGGGTTCGTTGAGGGCGAGCTCGACGCCGATCCAGATGTCAACTCGGCTGTGATCACGTTGTCGCCTTCTTTCAATCCGTCGGTCACTTCGGTCACAATGCCGTCACTAATTCCGGTTTTGATTTGCACCGGTTTCGGACGCCCAAAAGACAAAATGTAAACCGTCCGTTCCGGCGAACGTTGGCGCGCGCCTGCAGGCCTGCCCGCCGTAGAACCTGAGGCCGGCCGCTGACCGCCCCCTCCGCCCGGCGACGGCGCGGATTTCGGTTCGGCTGCATCCGGCGGTCGAAATCGCAATGCTGCGTTCTTCAATTCCAAAACGTTGTCCTTGTGCGCAATGATGATGGAAACGTTCGCCGTCATCCCCGGTTTCAATTTCAAATCCTTGTTATCAACTCCAATCACCGTGTCGTAAGTCACGACATTCTGAACCGTGATTGGAGCGTTTCTCACCTGCACAACTTTGCCGTGGAACGTGCGGCTCGGGAACGCGTCCACGGTGAAATCAACATCCTGACCCACTTCCACCGCGCCAACGTCCGCCTCGGCGACGTTCGAATCGATTTGCATCTTCGTCAGGTCGTTCGCGATCTGAAAAATAATCGGCGCCTGCAAACTGGCGGCCACGGTTTGGCCGACATCTACGTTGCGCGAAATTACTACGCCATCGACCGGCGAAGTGATCGTGCAATGGTCCAGATCTGCTTTCGCTTTGTCGAGCGCGCCCTGTTTGATCTTCACGTTTGCTTCTGCCTGATGCAGCGCCGCCATCGCTGAGTCGAGATCTTGTTGCGCAGAATTCTTTTGCTGAAACAGCTTTTGAATTCGCTCGGCGTTCAGTTTCGCCAATTCCAATCCCGCCTGCGCGCTTGCGACATCGCCCTCTGCCTGGGTAACCGCCGCCTGGAAAAGCATCGGATCGATCTGCGCGACCACCTGTCCGGCTTTCACTTGTGAATTAAAATCAGCATTGAGCTTCGCAATATTTCCCGAAACCTGGCTGCCGACCTGCACGTTCACGACCGGATTCAGCGTTCCCGTGGCCGTCACCACTTGGGTGATCGCTCCGCGCGTCACGTTCGCGGTTTGGTAACTCGATCTGCTACCGGATGTACATCGCCGCACCACGAACAAAGTCAGGAGCAGCGCCACAATGATGATGCCGATAGGGAGAAATCGCTTCATGTAGGATGTGATTTGACTTGAGCTCTAATTAAAATGACAGGCAGACGTGGTCCGGCGTTACATCGAGATCTACTCCATCATGCTTCGCAACTCGCTCATCCGCGAGATGAGTTTCAAGGCGAACTTTCTACTCTGGATGGTGGTGGAAGTCCTCTGGTTTGTCGGGCAGATCGTTTTTTTCTCGATCATTTTCGGAAATGTCGACCGCATCGGGGATTGGACAAAATGGGAGGTCGTTTTGCTCATCGGAACCCACCAGATGATCTCCCAACTTTTCCAGGCGTTCTTTTTCGTGAACGTGGCCAACATTCCCGAGCTCGTCCGGACCGGAAAACTCGACTCACTCCTCGTGTTGCCGGTCGACAGCCAATTCGCCGTTTCCACCAAACAATTCGGCCTCGATAGTATCGTCAATACGATCGTCGGCGGCGTGGTGGTTGTCTTCTCGCTGACCAAACTCGGCTACGTCCCGAGTCCGACGTCAGTCGTGCTCTATCTCATCGCAATCTGTTTCGGCGTGGCGGTGCATTATTCGATCATGCTAACCCTGGCCGCGGTGAGTTTTTGGATCGTGCGGGCGCAAGGCCTGGTCTACGGCTATTTCAATTTTCTGAACATCGCGCGCTACCCCGATTCAATCTTCCCGCGCCTGTTCAAATTCATTTTCAGCTGGATCGTTCCCGTGGTGGTGGTTTCGAACGTCCCCGCCCGCGTCCTCGCGAAATCGTTGGGGCAGCCGTGGGGCCTCATGTCGAAGCTCGTGATTGCCTCGACCGTCATCTTTTGCCTGTCTCGCAGTTTTTGGGCATTCGCCCTGAGGCGCTACTCCAGCGCCAGCTCCTGAAAATTCTCACGGCGAACGGACACCGACAAAACGAATAAGACGGAGATCAGTGCCATCCAGCAATTCATGTTAGTTCGTATGAATTCGTGTTTAACAGGGTCTTCGGGGAAAAACCGATGAACAAACCGGCCAGAAATTCGTCAAATCTTCCCTTGCACGAACCAGGAATCGTTCTTAATTAAGCCTCCTTTTTCCGGCGGTAGTGCAGCGACCGCCCTTTTGAATTATGCCCACCACAAAAAAGAAAAAAGTTGCCTCTAAGAAAGCCGCCAAAAAGCCGGCCCCGAAGGTATCTGCCAAGGCAGCCAGCGAGAGTCCCCGCGTCGCCTTGTTGACTAGCAATAATCACGACAAAAAGCTCGCCCCGTTCATTCGTCAGCAAAAGGAAAAGCTTCTTCAACTCCGCGACGCGATGGTCGATTCCATGGCTGGCGTCGCCCAGGACACGCTGCGTTCGCGCGCAGAAGGCAGCGAAGCGTCCGCATTTGGAATGCACCAGGCCGACGCGGGTTCCGATGCCTACGATCGCGATTTTGCTCTGAGCCTGCTTTCACAGGAACAGGACGCCCTTTACGAGATCGATCAGGCCTTGAAGCGGATCGAGCTCGGCACCTATGGCGTTTGCGAAATGTCCGGCAAACCAATTCCGCACGCGCGTTTGGAAGCGATCCCGTTCGCGCGGTTCACGGTGGAATGTCAATCGCAGCTCGAAAAGCAGAATAAACAATCGCGTGTCCGCCAATCGGTCACCTCGCTGTTCGGTTTGACCGAGGACGAAGGCGGCGATGGCGAAGCGGAGGAATCCGAAGCCACCCCAGCGCCGGAACCGAAGGAGTAACAAATATGGCCCAGGAAATTGTCACTCTCGAATGCACCGAAGCGAAAGCTTTGGGAAAACCGGCTTCGCGTTACATGACCACGCGTAACAAAAAAAGCCCGCGCACCCAGGGCCGGCTCGAGAAAAAGAAATACAACCCGTTCCTGCGCAAGCACACGCTTCATCGCGAAACCAAATAAATTTACATGCAACCCAAAACCGCCAAACGCCGTTCCGCATTTCGCCGCGCCAATCGCGCCATGCCCCGGCGCCGGATCGATATTTCGATCGAAGCGATCGATTACAAAAATCCCGACCTGCTGAAAAAATTCGTGACCGAGAGCGGCAAGATCCTCCCGCGCCGGGTCACCGGCATGCCAGCCCATCTCCATCGCAAGATCACCCGCGAAATCAAACGCAGCCGTTCCGTGCTGCTGATGAAATAGCGCGAGCGCCATCGCGGGTTTTCGCGAAATTGTAGATGCGCTCGTGCCGAGCGTTTGTTGTTAAATCGGTGCTTGCGCCGTTCGAAGTTCGGCGTTGGACGTTGAGCGTTCGGCGTTTTCTTCTCTTCTACGCTTTCCGCGTTTTCTTGCCTTCGTCGATCAGTTTCCAGAACTCGCGGGTGCCGCCGAGCGCCTGGTCTTCCGAGCCCGGAAGTTTGCTGCGGAAAAGAAAATCGCGAAACGTGTTCTTGTGCAAAACCCGGTGGATGGTGACTCCTTCGGCGGTTTGTTCGAAATAAATCCGGTAATCTTTCGCGCGGTAACGATGTAACTTTTTTCCCTCGCGCTCGATCACCCCAAAATGCTTCGCGTCAAGACGATCGAGATCTTCCGGCAAAATTTGAAACTCCGCCAGAAGATCGAGCTGCATTTTTTTCGGCAACGCCGACATCTCGGCCGCGCTGAGTTCGTTAAAAATTATCTGAAACATGAAGAAAAGTGACGAGTGACCTGTGACGTGACGAGTATTCGCTAACTCACTAAATCGTTAAATCGCTAAATCAAACGAAGACTCGTTTGACTCGCTGGCCAACTCGGGTCGTGATCTCCCACGTGATTGTGCCGGCTTTGTCCGCCAGCTCCTCACACGGAATTTCCGCGTCACCCTGTTTTCCCATCAGCACAACTTCATCACCGACCTGCGCATCGGGAATGTGCGATACGTCGATCACCATCAAATCCATCGTCACTCGGCCGAGCAACGGGCAGCGTTTACCTCGGACCAACATTTGCGCGTCGCGATTCGAAAGATGCCGCGGGTAACCATCGGCATAACCGGCAGTCAGCGTCGCCACTCGCATCGGCTTTGGCGTGATGAAGGTGCGGCCGTAAGCGATTGACCAGCCCTTGGGCACATCGCGAATCAATCCGATTCGCGTTTTCCAGGTCATTGCAGGCTTCAACAGGTTTTGAAATTCCGGTAATGGCGAAATCCCGTAAAGGATAACTCCGGCGCGCACGATGTCGTAGGGCCGTTCGTTGAAGGCGAGCGTTCCAGCGCTTTGCAACACGTGCACTTTGTATTTGCCAGGAACTTCCGCGCGTAATCGATCCACGATTTTGCCGAACCGCACCAGCTGATCGCGCGTGTATTCTTCGTCTTCATTCGAAACCGCCATGTGCGTGGAAACGCTGTGGACGTTGACGTTTGGTAACGCAGCCACCCGCTTGAAAACCTCAAGAGCTTGATTTTCCACGACGCCCATTCGGCCGTTGCCGGTGTCGATCTTGAAATTAACCGAAGCGCGGCCGTGTTTCGCGAATGCTTCAGCTTCTTCGACGCCGGAAATTGTCGGAATGATTTCGCGCTCGACCACGGTTGATCGTTCATCCGGCAGCGTGGGACTCAATGTGATGATCGGGTGTTTTACTTTTTCTCGAAGGGCGAGCGCTTCTTCCAAATTCGCGACCCCAAACAGTTGGACGTCGTTGGCCAGCGCCTCGGCGACTCCAGCCATTCCGTGTCCGTAGGCATTCGCCTTCACGACCGCAAGCATTTCGGCTTTGCCAATGCGTTCGCGCGCGATTTTCGCGTTGTAGCGCAGCGCACTTTTATCGATCTCAACCCAGCAACGGTAGGTCTGCGTCATTTCTTTGGAATCGTGATGTGCGGTTCGCGTAAATACATCGGCTCCAGCGGCGGCGTCGCAAAATTACGTTCCGCATTGGTCGCCAATTGCGCGAGCATTTTCGCAGCCGGATAGCGAAGCTCGGCCTCATGGAACTGTGGAAGTTTCTCGGTAGCAAAAATTGGCATCTTCTTTTCCAGCCTAGCGATTTTCTCGCGCAATTCAGGTTCGCTCATCAAAGTTGGCGGCCCAGCCAGATTTCGATTGTAAACCCGCGCGTAAAAATACGAATTACGGCGCGCGTCGCCGATCACGCAATATTCCGGTGCATCACATTCAATCGCACAGATCGAGGGATAGCCTATCAGGCGGGATTGCGATGCGATTTGCAGTCCGATTGCGGCGGAGATTGCAATCCGCGTTCCGGCATAAGAACCGGGGCCCAAACCGGCGATAATCGCGTCGCTATTCCCGAATTGCTTCTGCACTTCAGCGAGATATTCGAAGAACGGGCCCGAATTCTTTCGGTCATTCGGCCAGTCGCGCTCGAATTCAATCTTGTCGGCATCCAATAATGCGATGCTTCCTCGAGCGCTGGAAAGTTCAAGCGCGAGGATTTTCATGGATACACAGTAACCCGGCGTATTGACGGCGGGTATGCGTAGAAGCCGAGTCCCGACTGGCACCAAAACGGCACATATTTCTGTCGTCCCTGCCGGCACTTGATCGCGTTATGCATTTTTGTCCCAGCGCTGAAGCGCTGGGCTATTATCAGCAAACGTTATCGCCCGTTGCGCCTCCGATTTCGTTTCAAACGAAATCCAGTGCGCATTTTCCGGCATCAAATCAACGAATCGGTCGGCCCATTCAATGACACACACCCCGTCCCCAAAGAAATAATCGTCCAGCCCTAACCGCTGAGCCGATTGACGATCCTCGATTCGAAAAAAGTCGAAATGATAGACAGGCAAGCGGCCATCGGAATACTCATGGATTAGGGCGAAGGTTGGGCTGGTGGCGGGCGTTGTAACTCCCAACCCAGCGGCAAGGCCCTTCACGAACTGCGTTTTACCGCTTCCCAGTTCGCCACTGAGAGCGACCACGTCACCCGGTTTCAGGTGTCGCGCGAACTGACGTCCGAACGATTCAGTTTCGTCCGGACTATTTGAAATGAATGTAGCCACCGGAAAGATGTTGAGAGGTTGAGTTGTTGAGACGCTGAGTAAGAGAGCCGATGCGAGTCAGTCGAACTTTCGGGAATTTTTTTCGCCAGGCGCGCTGGAGGCGACTGCTATCGCGGTGTGAGACAGCGAAAAGAAGTTCGTAATCTTCGCCATCGGAAATTGCGCTCTGGATGTTTACGCCGGCCGCGAGGGGCAGCCCATCCTTGTTAATCTCGAATCCAAGTTTGCTTGCTCGCGCGAGACGTGGAAGGTCGGCGCCGAGGCCATCGCTCAGGTCCATCATCGCGTGAATGCGAAAATTCTGGGTGAGCCAGCGTGATTCTTTAATCCGCGGAACGAACCGAAGATGTTTGCCGCGCAACGATCCGCCGAGTTTGCCGGTAACGAAGAGATCGTCGCCTTTTTTTCCGCCGGCACGAGAAACGCGCCGGCCCTTCTCGACGAACCCGCAGACGCTGACTGAAATTGCCGCTGGCCCGCGCGTTGCACTGGTCTCACCGCCGACAATTGCGACTCCGAATTTCAACGCCGCTCGCTTTAAGCCGCGATACAGTTTCTTGACCCACGAGATCGCTCGATCCGCAGGGAGAACCAGCGTAATCAACGCGAACTGCGGCACGGCGGAAGTCGCTGCGAAATCGCTTAAAGCCCGCATCATCGCTTTTCGCCCAACAAGCTCCGGATTGGCGCGCGATTCGAAATGAATCTTCTCGACCACGCAGTCCGTCTTCAAAACAAGCAAATCTCGGGAGCCACGAAATTGAACGACCGCGCAGTCATCCCCGATAAATTTGCGCGACTCCGGCAAGCCGCGGAGGAGCGACGCGAGAAGCGCGTCTTCACCGGCCTGGCTCAGTTTCATTGCTGAAACAATTGAGGGAAGGCGAGGAAAACAAGCTGAGCAGAATTGAACAGGGCATGCATCGCCATTGAAACAATGATCGAGCCGCTCCACTCGTAGGCAAGAGTGAAGCAGACCCCGAGCACGAACAACGGCGCAGCGGACGGCAGATGGGTGTGGGCGGCCGCGAAAAGAAGTGCGTTGAGAAACAGTCCGACGGTAACGCCGAAATAGCGGCGCAGGACGCCATAAATAAAGAACCTGAAAATAAATTCCTCGCAGATCGGCGCAATTACCACGGCCAAGACAATGATCGTGACCCGCTGCTCAATCGACTGGGAGTTGCTGAAAAGATCGACGATCTCCTGCTTGCTCGACTCACCGCCAAAGAAAGTTTGGGTCAGTCCTTCAGCCACGGCAATCAAGGGCGTCGCAGCCAGCAACAACACGACTGCCGTGCTGACGGCGCGTTTAAAGCTCGATTTCGAAAATCCGCCAAGGGCGTCAATGTCCAGGCCGCGGAGTTTCAAAACTACTGCGATGAAAAGCACCACGAACAGGCTCAGCAGCAGATTCGCGATCAGATCGCGGGTGCTTAACTGGATCGGCGACGTTCGTTCAAAAGACGTGACAATGTTGAGGATCAGAAGCGCGATCAACGCCAGCGCGACGCACGCTTCGGCCAACCCAAATGTTCGCATCGGCGGGGGCGCATCAGGCGCCGCGTCCAGGGGCGGAGCTGCTACTCGAACGCTGATTTGCCGGATCAGGGTCGTGTAAATCGCAAAACCCGCCAGCACCAGCAGGGCGACGAAAATGTTTCCAACTGCGTTGGAAAAAGCACTCGCAAACATTCGTTCGCGAACTACGGAGCGTAGAAGCTCGGCAGAAAGTAGGCGCGTCCGCTTTCGAGACGCGGGACAAGCTCTTTCGGGAGCTGCAATTCGAGCTTCGAATTGCCGTTAAACTCGCCGAATGCGCGGAAAATTCGCGCCAGGTTGAAAGGCGGCCCGTATTTCACCACCGTGGCTTCCGGAGCATTGCCGAGCTGTCTTGCTTTCGCGTAAGCGTCTTCAAGCTGGCCAAGCCCGTCGATTAGTTTCGCATTCAACGCGTCTTTACCGGACAAAATTCGGCCATCAGCGATCGTGTTCCGCAGCATGTCCGCGGGTAGACTTCGCTCTTTGGACACTACTCCGAGGAACTTGTCGTAAGTCTGCATCACGAAACTTTGGATCAACTCTTTCTCTTCCGGAGTCATCGGACGCGCGCCATTTAAAATGTCTTTGAACTTGCCACTTTTGAAGACGACCGACGCCAATCCAATCTTATTGAACAGCTGCTCATAATTCAGCGTCTGAATGATAACGCCGATACTCCCGGTGATCGTCGTCTCGTTGGCCATCAAATATTTTCCGCCACACGCAACGTAATAACCTCCGGACGCGGCAAGCGAATCCATGTAAATCACGACCGGTTTGCGCGCCCGGGCTTTGGTCACCGCGTTGTAAATCTGATCTGCGGCTGTGACTTCGCCGCCGGGGGAATCGATCTCCAGGACGATCGCTTTGACGTGGCTGTCGTCACGCGCCTGTTCCAGCGCCAGCCGCATATCTTCAACCATTGATTCACTGACATTGCCCGGAATGGAGCCGCTAATCAGCCCGCGCATCGTAATCAACGCGATCCGGTCCGGAACCAAACGCGCGCCGCGCTGGACCACAACCTCGCGAAATCGCGGAATCGGCTCTTCGAAACGCGCTCCATTGGCAAATCCGCGCAAGGCGACAAGGGCCAGCATGAAATTGATAAACACGCTTCCGCACAGTGCCACGAACAGAAATATGCTGAGACAACCGAATTTCCTGTCAGCCATGAGTGTGGGTGAAACTGGAGGAGAACGGGGGCGGGCACAAGCGGTTTTCCAGCGCAACTTGGGAGGCAAAAGCGGTGTTACCACAATGTCATGGAGGAAGCTTTGCGAAGGGATTTCAATGGCTCTAGGTTTCAGTGGCAAGGAAGCTGCTCGGGGGGTATGGGTAATAGGGGAATTATAGGAATTATGAATAGCAGCGCTCATCTGACCGCCACCGCACCGTCCACACGCCGGGTTAAAAAGACCAAGGTTAAAGGGAAACGTGGTCGCCCACGCAACGGCAAAACCGCCAGCCAAACTTACGATGCCACCATGGCTGCCGCCGGGACCCTCACCCGAACCAAGGCGTTGCTACTGGCCGCGCTTAAAGTTTGGGAACTCAAACACCGGATTCACGATCAAGGTTGAGCTAAGCGTTACCGCTTGAGTCCGAGCTTGATCTAAATCTCGCACGACCGCGATTTTAACGCGCACCCGTTTACAACGCGGGCGCCGCTGCTTTCATTTGCGGCGAAAGTCGGTAATATTTCCCGCCATTTGCGCCCGTAGCTCAGCTGGATAGAGCAACGGATTTCTAATCCGTAGGTCGGGTGTTCGAGTCACCCCGGGCGCGCGCTCAAGTCCGCTTCCACTCATTCCGCTGCCGGGCGGCGATTCATTAGCATGAAGCGTCTGTCCAATTTTCTTGTCGGGTTGATTTTCCTCGCTTTGACGGCCGGACAAGTGTTGCCGGCGGAATCGCTGGACGATTCGATTCATTACCTTCTCGATTACATTGCAAATTCGAATGCGACTTTCATTCGTAACGGCCAAACCCACACGCCCCAGGAAGCGGTCGATCACATCAAAGCGAAGTACGAGCATTTCAAAAAAGAAATCAAAACGCCGGAAGATTTTATTCGCCTTTCGGCGAGCAAAAGCTTGCTGACGGGGCAGCCGTATCGAGTTCGGACTGCCGAGGGAAAAGAAATGCGACTCGATGAGTGGTTAACCGATGCCCTGAAGAAACATCGCACCGAGTAGTTTATTTGTAGATGTCCTGCAAAAGATCGATCACAGGTTTTCCCGTCTTAAACAGCGGAGCCAGGATACCTTTCGCGAAATGCTTTTGCGCGGCAGCGATCAGCCGTTGCTTCAAATCTTCGCGCGGATGACTGGCGGGACCTTGAAGATCCAAGCGCGTCCATAAATAGCCATCGCGCGATTCGGTGAATACTTCTTCACGCGCGCCCGGCAGCGTTTCAACCACGTCAGGCGCGGCGCCAATTTTGAACTTGGCGTCGATGTTTTTATTTTCGATCGTGAATTCCCCTTCGAGACGGCACAGCCCTTTCGACTCTGCTTCGAATTTCGAAATCTCCAGACGATCTCCCGCCAATCGGTAATGAAACCGTAGGACGTCGATCTTCGGCTTCTCAAATTGTGGATGCCGCGTGACGGTTGCAATCTGGCCGAGCGCTTTGACGTCATGGACCATCGCACGCGAAAAAGTCAGGTCGCCAGTCGCGTCGACCTTTTCGCCGGGCTTAAAACTCTTCCGCAGATCGCTCTCGGAATCGACCAGGCCTTCGAATTTTCCCTTCCAATAACCGGTAACGAACGGCTCGGCCTGCGTTTTTTTCGTGCTCAAGTGCAATTGCATCAAACCGTCCTCGCCGAAATCGAACTGGCCGGTGACGTTGATGTTTTTCGGCTGCGCCAAAGAAAGAATCGCCGTTTTGACGAACAATTTTGCGTCCGACCAATCGAAATGGAGTTCGTCGATCTTCAACTCCGGCCAGCCGGCCTGTTGAAACGTTCCGCCTCGGCCAAAAATCTCCAGCCCGTGATCCTTGGGGAAAAAACGTGAACTCACACCTTTGAGCCCACCGACATCTCCAGCGGTGGAGCCCCAATAAACGTCTGTCCGATCGATGTCGGTCTCGCGAATGTCGATGTTCACCAACGATTCGGTTTGTCGCTCGGGACTGAGGTTCGGTTCGGCTGGCAGGATTTTTTCCAAATACGCGGCCGCAGCGTCCCCGTAAGCCGCTTGAAGATGCGAGGCCTGCAACCGTGTGATTGTGAATTGGCGCTGCCACAGATTGTTCAGACTACAGTGGGCGTGCAGGTTGATGGCACTGAGCGCGGTGAGATGATGCGGAGGCCGGCTGCGCGCTAGAATTCCAGCGCTATGAACTGACATACCTCGGCGCGCCGGAGGCAAATAGCCGGATTCCGAAACTCCCAGCTTCACCGCAGTTTTTTCGGAGATGAATCGAAGAAAATCGTCGCTTCGAATTAACCGATCGACCGCTCGCGTCGCGCTCAAGTAAACGCTGCCTCCGAGCACTAGAATAAGTCCGATCGCAATCAGCAGTTTCCTCGACGCCGGCATAACAACATTAAATTCGAATGCGCCCTTGCTAACGGCCGTCAATCCTGTCGGTTACGCATGATGATCCGGATCACGGGACTGCTGGGGACAATTTCTTTGCTCGCGGCTGGGCTTTTGTCGTCCGGCTGCGCAATGAAAATGGGGAAGCAACCCCGAAACGAAGTCCAGTCCCTCTATTCCGCGCGATCGCCGGAATTTCGACAAGCCGCCGGAAATTTGCTTGGTCCCGATTTCGTTGGCGGAAACAGCATCAGCACTTTGGTCAACGGCGACGAAATCTTTCCGGCGATGTTAAGTGCGATTCGTTCCGCCAAACGCTCGATCAATTTGGAAACGTATGTTTTCTGGGACGGCGCAATTGCGAAACAATTTACCGCCGCGCTTTCCGAGCGGGCCCGCGCCGGAGTGGCCGTCAATTTGATTCTCGACGCCCAAGGGAACGCAAAAATGGGCGTTGCGAAAATCGCGCCCAGATTCAAACGCCGGTGCCCAGGTTGTGAAATATCACAGCGTTTTCTGGCCCGATCCGCGGCGTTACAACAATCGCAGTCACCGCAAATTGCTGATTGTGGACGGCACGGTCGCGTTCATTGGCGGCGCAGGAATTGCCGATCTCTGGGCCGGCAACGCCGATTCAACCAAACACTGGCGCGACAATCATTACAAAGTCACTGGTCCGGTAGTGGCGCAGCTTCAGGCGAGCTTTGTCAGCAACTGGCTCAAAACTCGCGGCGATGTGCTCCACGGACCGAAATATTTTCCGCCGTTGGAAGATAGCGGCTCATTGCAAGCGCAGGCGATTCGGAGCGGCGCGCATTACGAAAATCTCGATTTGATGTACTTGCTGGCGATCGCGTCCGCCAAGAAAAGTCTGCGGATCGAAAACGCTTACTTCCTGCCGGACGACTTGGTTCGCAAAGAATTGGTCAACGCAGCCAAGCGCGGCGCAAAAGTTGAGATCATCGTTCCGGGAAAAAAAATCGACCAAAAGCTGGTCCGCTCGGCTTCCCGACGGCATTGGCCGGAACTGATCAGCGCCGGAATCAAGATCTACGAATACCAACCGACCATGGTCCACGTAAAGCTGTTGATCGTGGACGACAAATTCGTCTCAGTCGGTTCGGGCAATTTCGACAATCGCTCGATTCGTTTGAATGACGAAGCCAATCTCGATGTGTTGGATTCAGATTTCGCCGCCCAACAAGTTCACCTGTTCGACCTCGATAAACGCCAATCGCGCGAGATCCCGCTCAGCGAAGTCGGCGGATTGCATGTGGAAAATCCGTTCGAGCACGCCGCGGCTCTGTTTTCGCCGCAGCTCTAATTTTTTCGAGTTCGCTGACCAAGCAGCAGCGATTTCGCGCGCCACGTTCGCCAGAATCTTCAGATCGCTTTTCATCGGAAACCGACTGGCACGTCAACATAAATTGCGACAAAAATCCGCACGCCGTTCGGAGGATACAGAACGCAACATCATTCGTTGCGCCCTGACCGCTGCGGCCAGTCTTATCACCAACTCGCCAATCCTTCGGAACGCCGGCACGAATCAACGTCTCGCCGGTTTCATTTTTCAACAGCCAGTCCTGCAGCAAACTGCGCGATTTCTCCGAAAGAACGATCGGTCGTAAGAAACGAACAGATGTCGCTGCACATGGCGCCGAGGTGATGTCGTGTCACGGTCTTCGCCCTCTTTCGAACGTATTCAATTCTGGCTCAATTCGGTCGAGTCGGGTGGCACTCATCGCCGAGTCGAGCGCGCAAATTTGGTTAAGACCAGCCGGACCGCCAATCGCTTGCAGCAAAAGATTTCCGGCAGTGTTGTCACTTTGCTCGATCGCGGCTTCGCACAATGCGCCGAGCTTCATTCCGCCTTCGGCCAGGTGTTGTTTCGTCACTGGCGCGTAATCGAGAATGTCCGCTTGGGCTGTAACGAACAAAACGATCCAGATTTTCTTCGCCACGATCAACCCGCTGCAAAACCGCCGCAAGCCGCGAGCAACTTAAAAGTGCTGCACATCAGAAAACGCTCATTCGGCCGATGTCTCGATTCACTGCCCTGTTGCCGAATCGATCGCGACAAGTCCGATTCGCGCTCCTGTTTCCCTTTCGATCTTGGCAATGCGATTTTCGAGTTGCGGCCGTCATCGAGCGCTTGCGCGGGACTGCAATGCATCGAACGCCACCACGAAAAAAGCAACCAGCGCACAGCCAACGAACTTACCAGCGATGAAACGCCGGATGGCCTTCTTTGACCGCGACGAAAACGCCCCGGCAGGTCGCACAAACTTTTCCGCCGCCGCTCAAGGTTCCTTCAATTGTCGCGCGATCGCCGCTTAAATCGACGACATGGGCGGAAAGCGAAATCGGGCCGTTGGTCGGCGTCGGCCGCGAGAAGTTTGATCGAATATTCCGCCGTCACCGTGCAGGGCGGATGATCTTCGCCTGCGTTTTTCATCAAATGATAAGCGGCGGTCCAATTGCAGTGGCAATCAAGCAACGCCCCGATGATTCCGCCGTTCAAAACGCCCGGAAAGGCTTCGTATTTTTGCTCGGGCTTCCATTCCGCGACGACTTCGCCGTTTTTTGCAAAGCTGCGAATATGCAGACCTTCAGGATTCGCCGGTCCACAACCGAAGCAGGCATTGTTCGGCGCATATTTTTCCTGAAGCGATTGCTCAGCCATATCGACGCTTCCGCTTCGTTTTAATTAAGAGGCAGACCGGACAAAATTACTTCGGCGGGCCCGGATATTTTCTCAATTGCGGGCCGACGTAGAGCGAGCGCGGCCGAATCAAACGGTTGTGATCGTGTTGTTCAACCACGTGCGAGCACCATCCGGCGACGCGCGATGCGGCGAAGAGCGGCGTATTCAGCTCCGGTTCGAATCCCAGCATCCAAAACACCGGCGCGGCATAGAGATCGACGTTCGCGCAAAGACCTTTCTCGCGATCCATCACTTCTTCGAGTTTTTCGCAAATCGGCGACCCAATTTTCTTTTCCGGCTCGCTTGCCCAGGTCACGCGCGATCTCGCGCATGACCGGCACCCGGGAGTCGCCCTTTTTGTAAACGCGATGACCGAATCCCATGATTTTCGCTTTGGCCTGCGAGTTGTTTCTTCAACCACGCTTCAGCGCGATCGGGCGTCCCGATGTCCTCGAGCATCTTCATCGATTCTTCGTTCGCGCCGCCGTGCAGTGGACCCTTCAACGTTCCGCAGGCAGAAGTGACCGCCGCATAAATGTCCGCCAGGGTGGACGCGGTCACCCGCGCGGCAAAAGTCGACGCGTTGAATTCGTGGTCGGCGTAAAGATTGAAAATCGTGTCCATCATCCGGGTTTTCCACGTCTTCCGGGACTTTGCCGTCGAGTTTGTAAAAGAAGTTTGCCGCCTGGCTCGAGCTCCGGTTTTTCCGGCAACGGTTTCTGTCCTTGAGAAATGCGGAACCCATCGGTGATCAAGGTCATCACGCTTCGCGATTAATCGGATCGATTTGCGAATGTTCGCATCGTGCGAGTGATCGTTCAGATCGTTGTCGAACGGCGCGAGCATCGAGACGCCGGTGCGGAGCACGTCCATCGGGTGGGTGTCTTTCGGCAATAACTGCAACATTTGCTCGACTTCTTTGGGAACGCGCGCTCGGATGCGATCTGCTGCTTGAATTCCTTTAATTGCTTGCCGGTTCGGCAGTTCCCCGTTGAGCAGCAAATACGCGACCTCTTCGAACGTCGCCTTGTCGCCCATCTCGTGAATGTCGTAGCCGCGGTACATCAGGCCCGCGTTCGGATCGACCCAGCAGATCGCCGTCTCACCTGCGATCACGCCGGCCAGGCCCGGGCTATATTGTGGTTTGGCTTCGGTGGTCATTTCTTTGGTTCACGTTAACGACTAAACGCGCGCTCGACAAATAATCAGTCGCGAAAACCTTTCCACTGGTCCTCAGCCGGATCGTAATCGAGCAGATCGTAAAGTTCCTTGCGAGTTTGCATCTGGTCGAGGCAATCGTTTTGGGTTCCGGTCTTTTTAAGCTCGGCGAAGAATTTCTCGCTGGCTTTCATCGAAATACGAAACGCGCTCTGGGGAAAAATGATCATCCGGTAACCGAAATCGGACAGCTCTCGGAACGTCAGCAACGGGCTCTTCCCGAACTCGGTCATGTTCGCCATCAACGGCGCGTCGATTTCCTGCGCGAAATCGACAGAACTCTTCGGCGGTTTGCAAAGCCTCCGGGAAAATTGCGTCCGCGCCCGCGTCCAGATACTCGTTCGCTCGCGAAATCGCCCCATCAATGCCTTCGGCCGCGCGCGCATCCGTTCGGGCGATGATCAGAAAATCCTTGTCCTCACGAGCGGCCACGGCCGCTTTGATCCGCGCAACCATCATTCGCGCGTCGACAATCGTTTTGCCCTCGATATGTCCGCAGCGCTTGGGGAATTCCTGGTCTTCCAGGTGGCAGCCGGCGAGCCCGGCTTTTTCAAGTTGCCGAATTGTTTGGGCAACAGCATCGCCTTCGCCGAAACCAGTGTCGGCATCCACAATGGCGGGAATTCTGACCGCGTGGGCCACGTAACTGGCCAGCCGCACCACTTCGTCCCGCCACAACAAACCAATATCAGGGACACCGGCGGTCGAGTTAGCCATTCCGGCGCCGCTTACATAGACTGCGTCGAAACCGGCTTGTCTCCACTTGCCGCGCCATAGACGCATTCGGCACACCCGGCATCATGACCGCGCCTTTGCGATCAATTCTCGCAATCGTGCACGCTTGCTCATACTTGTGCTCTGAAGAATGACGAAGCACGAAGTGACGAATGACGAAACAATAACGAAGCACGAATAACAAAAACAGATCGCCCGCTCGTCGCTGATCACATTGGTCATTTGATCATTCCTTCGGCATTGGTCATTCGTCATTGTCATTATACAGGCTTGCATCAAGGCATTGACGGTTTCTGCCTGGTCCAGCTTCCAGCCCAAGATCGACAATCTTTTTCGCCCGCTCATCGCCAAGCGCAGGAACGACCAAGGCGTTGAATTTTCCTTCCAATTGTTTGTCGCTCACCGGGTTCAACGCATTGCCGAGTGGATAATCGACGCGCTTGGTCAGTTCGCGGCCATCCTGCAACGTGACGTGCACAATATTCGCAACCGCTGTCGCGTACAGTGCACTCAGCTCGTCGTTGCGCTGAACGGTGACGTTTTCCAAAAATTTCCAGATCTTCGGGTCGGTGAAACGCTCCGGTTGGAATTGTTTGTCCGTAACCTCACCGTCAATCAATGCGATCGCGGTGATGTAGGGCAGACTGTGATCGGCGGTCTCGCGCGTCTCCGGTTTCCATTTTTCCGGTTCGCTGCCAATGATGTCGACGGACGCATCATGGCTTTCGATTCGCACCGATTGAATCTTCGCGGGATCGCCAATATCTTTCCGCAGAAACAACGCGGCTTCGATCGCGCTTTGGCTGTGATATTCAGCCGGCCAATATTTGATGCTCGTTTTCAGAATCATCGAGGCCGGCCCTTTGCCCGGCATCGCTTCCTTTTTCCTGTCGAACACCGAGGCGACATCGCCTAACGACACCCCAAGTTCCTTTTCGAATCCCATTTGACCTTCGAAAATCGGCGCGGGCCCGGTCATTCCCGCTCGCGCGAGAAGAGCAGCATAAACTCCGTGACGGGCAGCATTGGCGAACGCCACACCTTTCCAATGCGAAAGCTCTCCGACTCGCGCCTGTCGAAACGCCGCGCAATTCACACCCGCGATGTTGATGGCATGCCGGGTTCGCTCCGGATCAAGTTTCATCAACTTCGCGGCCGCGAGCGCTGTCGAAAATGCGCCGTAGGTCGGATGGTCCCATCCCCGCGCGCGAATGCTGGCCGCGTCGCAAAGCCGGCATTGCACCTCATAGGCAATTGCCGCAGCGACGATCGCTTCTTTTCCCGACGCGCCAACACTTTCCGCGACTGCAAAAACCGCGGCGAGATTGTCGCTCGGATGGGCCGGTTCCTTCGAAAGATATGTGTCGTTGTAGTCGAAATATCGAATGCAGCAGCCGTTAGCGAACGCGCCCCAATCCGGCGGCGCCTTTTGAGTCGTGCCGATGATTGTCGATCCGTTTTTCGCCGAGAAATCAGATGCGACTTTGCGCGCGATTGCGCAGGGTTCTTCGTTCCAGGCGCCGAGAGCGCAGCCCAACGAATCGATCACGCGCCGTTTCACTTCGTGAACGACGTCCTTGGACAGGTCTTCAAAATTTAGCGACGTCGCGTATTCCGCGAGTTGATGGGCAAGTGTCTTTGTCATAAAAAAGCGAAACACCACAGTGCCAAAGATTTCTTCTGCAGCAACTCTGGGTAGCGCACGCGTCTCGCGTGTTGGTTTCGGCGTCTCGCCGAAACACTCTTTCCGAAAAGTTCGCGATTGCGGGACACGATCGCCAACACGCGAGACGCGTGCGCTACCCAATCCGCGTGCATCCACGCGATGTATGGTTAAACTTCTTTCCAGATGAACAAAGTTTATCCGAACGCGAAAGCCGCATTGGAAGGCCTGCTCCACGACAACATGACTATCGCCGCCGGCGGATTCGGGTTGTGCGGCATTCCGGAAAATCTTGATCGCCGCTCTGCACGATAGCGGCGTCAAAGGTCTTACGATTGTCGGCAATAATGCAGGCGTCGATGGCTTCGGAATGGGCGTTTTGCTGCCGGCGCGCCAGGTGAAAAAAGTCATGGCTTCGTACGTCGGGGAGAACAAAGAATTCGAGCGACAGGTTCTTGCCGGAGAACTGGAGCTGGAATTGATTCCGCAGGGCACGCTGGCCGAGAGGTTACGCGCGGGCGGCGCCGGAATTCCCGGATTTTATACTCGCACCGGTTTCGGAACGAAGCTCACCGAAGGCAAGGAGACCAAAAAATTCGGCGATACCGAATACGTTCTCGAACCGGGAATCACGACCGAGGTTTCGATTGTTAAAGCGTGGAAGGGCGACAAGTCCGGTAACCTCGTCTATCACGAAACCGCCCGAAATTTTAACCCGATGATCGCGACTTGCGGGAAAGTTTGCGTGGCCGAGGTGGAGGAATTGGTTGAGATCGGGCACGCTGGATCCGGATCAGATTCACACGCCCGGAATTTTCGTCGATCGGATCATTCAGGGCGCGAATTACGAAAAGCGGATCGAATTTCGGACGGTCCAAGGCGCCGATCCCAATAAGAAAACTTCATCGCCGATTCGCGATTTGATGGCGAAGCGGGCCGCGCAGGAATTGCGCGACGGTTATTACGTCAATCTTGGCATCGGCATTCCGACACTGGTCGCGAATTACATTCCGAAAGGAATGAACGTTACGCTGCAATCGGAAAACGGTTTGCTCGGCATCGGCCCGTTTCCCGAACCCGGCAAAGAAGATCCTGATCTGATCAACGCCGGCAAACAAACGATCACGACCATGCCGGGCTCGGCGTTTTTCTCGAGCGCGGATTCATTCGGTCAGATTCGCGGCGGCCACATCGATCTCGCGATTCTGGGCGCGTTCGAAGTGACCGACAGCGGCGACATCGCGAACTGGATGATCCCGGGCAAGATGATCAAGGGGCCGGGCGGCGCGATGGATCTGGTCGCCGGGGTGAAGCGCGTCGTCGCAGTGCTGGAACACACTTCCAAAGACGGCAGCCCGAAAATCCTGAAGAAATGCACCCTCCCAATCACCGGCCTCGGCGTAGTTAATCTGATCATCACCGACTTGTGCGTGTTCGAAGTGAAGCCCGGCGGCGGTCTGGTTCTCACCGAAATTCATTCCGACGCGACGGTGGATGATATTAAGTCGAAAACAGGCGCGCCGTTCGAAGTCGCGCTCAAGAAATAGCGCGCGAACTTACCCAACGGCGAAATAATAATGTGCGTGCGCAGCGCAACAGGGATTGAACGATCCGCCGCAGCCCGGACAGATTGAAGCAGCGTTAAGATATTCGCGCGCGCTCATCTGGCGTCCACATCTTCCGCAAAACGCAGCCAATTCGTTTAATTTATTCGTCGGCCACACGATCGGCTGGTGCTGCGCTAGTTCTTGATGGCAGAGGTGACAGGAAAAATGTCTTTCGCAGCAAGCAAACCTGATCGCCACGACGTCGTCAGGTCCACGATAATGCGCGCATCTCGTTTCGGCGTCGACATCGACACCGCTGACTTCGACACCGTGGATTGTGCGCTTCACGCCGTTTTGTCACGCGGGCAAATCAGGACCAACGCTGACCCGATAATCCAGCACGCGATCATCATAATGAAACCGGTGTTGAATGAACCGGTCCGCTGACTGAGTTCGCCGAAAATCTTCGGCCCGAAATATCCGCCGATGCTGGCGGTACAGTTGATGAACCCAACCGCCGCGGCCGCCGCAGCGCTAATCAGAAATTCAGAAGGCAAACTAAAAAAAGCCGGGAAGTAGGCGACCGTTCCCATCCCGATCACCGTGCACAGCACAACGAGCAGTGCGTTTGAATGCGGAAACACAAACCAGCCGGCGAGTGCGAGGGCTGCGGCGAGCTGAGGAACAACGAAATGCCATCGCCGTTCCCGCATTCGGTCCGAGTTCCAACCGACGAAAAGGAGCGCGATCGCTGCTCCGGCGAAAGGAATTGCGCCAACCCATCCGATCAGCCGCACATCTGTCCAGCCGGTAAGCCGTTGCAGGATTGTCGGGAACCAAAACCAAAATGCATATCCACCGACATAAGTGAAGAAAAGCGCAGTCGTAAGAATCAATACGGCCGGATGGCGGATTGCCTGCCAGATCGACATCCGCTCGACGTGAGCTTTTACGGCGCGTTCATCAGCGAGCCGGGTGTTGATCCAATCACGTTCGGCTGCCGGCAACCAACGCGCGTCGTCGGGCCGGTCGGGCAGATAAAACAATGTCGCGATGCCAAGCACAATTGCCGGAGCGCCTTCCATCAAGAAGAGCCAGCGCCATCCGGAGAGATTCATCCAGTGCACACCCAAAATGTAGCCGGCGATCGGCCCGCCAATCATGAAACCGATCGGGATCGCCGCCATAAAACGCGAAATCGCTTTGCCGCGGTCCTGCGCCGTAAACCAATGCGAGAGATAAACGATTACACCCGGGAAAAAGCCCGCTTCCGCCGCACCCAACAAAAATCGCGCGCCATAAAGTTGATGGGCGCTGTGCACAAAAGCAGTCAGCGTCGTCAGCGCGCCCCACGTGATCAGGGTTAGCGACAACAACCAGCGCGCGCTCCAGCGTTCGACTAAAAGCGCGCCGGGGATTTGCAACGCAAAATATCCGATGAAGAAAATTCCGCTGGCCGTGCCGAACACCGAATCGTTCAGGCTGAGATCGCCCTTCATTCCCAATGTCGCGTAGGCGATGTTGGTGCGGTCGATGTAGTTCGCGATGTAGAGCAAAAAAAGAAACGGCAACAGCCGCCACGCAATTCGACTGCGGGCCGTGTCTTCAGTTGCTGTTTGAGTGGCTTGCATCAATTCGCTAATCGGAATGTGGGAGGGGCCTCAGCGCCCCGACTTCTAATCATAAAACCAGGCCAAGGATCGGTAACCAAATCGGCCGGTAAGCACTACTCGCCTCCAGTGCGCTGGTTGCCCGACAAGCCCCTTCGCCACCGGATTTTGCTCAATATAATCAGCAACATAACCGAACTGCTTTCCAGTTTTAACCAGCGTATCGTAATAGCCGTCCTGCCATCGTGCGCCATTCGCATCTAATTGTCTTTGTGTCCGAGCACCGACAAAACTCATCATACTGTGCATGAATTTGGGTAGCGTCCATGGCTCAATCAACGCGACTAATGCGTGCCAGTGGTCAGGCATGACGACAAAAGCGCGCGAGATAAATCCGATGCGATTCCAAAGCGAACTGAAGAGACATCACTACAATTTCTCGCGCCGATTCATCCAACGTTGGCTTTTTCGGATGTATCGACTTCGTTATGAAAAATGTTTCAGCCCCATCGATAAAACGATGGAGTCGCAAATTACGTGAATGGGGGGAATTCACATCGAAAGGTCGGGGCACTGAGGCCCCTCCCACATTATTTCAAACCATTGGCCGAAATCGGCCGACCGCTTCCTGCAGGCGTTCGGCGATTTGGCCTAACGAGCAAACTTCGGCAGCCTCGAGCAGCGCCGGGAAACAGTTGTCGCCTTTTTCGACAACCTTCGCCAGTTTATCGAGTGCGACCTTCGCCTTGCCCGCGTTTTTCTTTTTGAATTTCGTCAGTCGATCGACTTGCAGTTTCTGCTTTGCCCGGGACGTTCGCGCCAGCTCGATCTCAGGCATCTCCTCGGCGGCGTTCCGGTAGCGGTTCAACCCGACAATGGGTCGGGTGCCGTCATAGATTTGTTGTTCGTAACGATGGGCCGCGTTCTGGATCTGGCTGCGTTGGTAGCGATTCTCCACCGCGCCCATCACTCCGCCTAACGACTCGATCTCGCGAAACTCGTCGAGAATCGCTTTCTCCACTGCCCGTTCCACCGCTTTCATTCCCGGCGAACCGGTCAGCATGTTCATCGTGTGTTTGAAGATACCGGATTCTTCGAGCAGGATCGCCTGCCCGTGCGCGGCGAGACGAATCCATTCCTCGCTCGGCGTGGTGAACGGCTCGTCCGCACTGTTCGAGTGACACGAATTCGTCCCATTCATGTAAGCCAGCATCAACTCCGCCGCAGTCCTGGTTAGGTTATTCTTGAACTCGGCCGCAATCAGCGATCGACCGCTGGTTTGGGTATGCAGCTTGAACATCTGCGCACGCTGGTCCGCGCCAAAAACCTCCCGCATGCCGATCGCCCAGATTTTTCGCGAAACACGCGACAGCGCGATGTACTCGGCATCAAGACCGCAATCGAGAAAGAACGACAGCCGCGGACCGAACACGTTCACGTCAGCGCCGCGCGCCATCAACATTTCGACATACGCGAATCCGTTCGAAAGCGTGTAAGCGGCTTGTTGGACCGGCGTCGATCCCGCTTCGCCGATGTGATAACCACTAATCGAAACCGGGTACCAGCGCGGCATGTTCTGGCTCGTCCATTCGATCATGTCCAGGAGGAACCGCAACGACGCTTCGATCGGAAAAATGGTTTCGTTTTGCGCCTGAACTTCTTTGAAAATGTCGGCCTGGATCGTGCCGCGCAGATGCGGAACAACGCCCGGACCGAAGCGCCGTTTCGCCGCAGCAATGTACATCGCCATGATGATTGGCGCCGGACCGCTGATCGTCATCGACGCGGAAAAATCCGGCGAGCCCATTTCGAATCCGTCGTAGAGCCGGACCATGTCTTCGACGGTGTCGACCGCGACTCCGCCTTCCCCGATTTTGCCGAACACTCCGTCCGCATCGGAATCGATCCCATAAAGTGTCGGGCCGTCGAATGCGGTGCTGAGACGTTTTGAGCGCTGATGCGCGCTCAGGAAATGAAAACGTCTGTTCGTATCTTCGGCCAGCATCAGGCCCGAAAACAATCGGGTCGGTTCTTCCGGCGGGCGGGCGCCATTTTTCTTTCCGTTGGATCCGTTAGCCGTCTTTTTATAACTGCCTTCCTCAATGTTCTTCAACGGCTCCAGGTACATCTCGCGATAAGCGCCGTTCAAAAAAGGAAACTCTCCCGGCAATCCATCGCCAAAAAGATATCGCGCGATTTCTCCCGGCTCATCGAGCTCGGGCAGGGCCAGCCGCGGCAACGGCAATCCGGTCGGCGTTTTCGAAACGGGAATCTCGGATTTGATCTTGTTCCAGCGATCGACCACCTGCTGGGCGAATTGCTGGTCCGTCCGGGCCCGCTGGACCTGCTCCAGCACGAATTTTTCCCTCTTCTCAACCGCTTCAACGACTGCTCCGAGCTTGCTCATAAAGACTCCTTTCACTGTAGCGGCGCTTTATGAGCGCCGTTTTCGTTTAGTCGGCGGCCACAGACCGCCGCTACAATTTCTTGTTGGTAATTAATTCGAAAAGTTCATCTACGCCACGATCACGATGCCGTTTTGCGACAGTCGCCACGATCTGCTGTTTGCGCTTGTTTTGGGTAAGCCGGTGTTCGATTTCGGAGAGAGCTGCTTTCGCGCGCTCGAGATCAGTCTTGTTCACCACCACGATCTCGGCGACATCGAGCATGACAATCTTTTGCAATTGCAACCGCGCGCCGTAATCAGGATTCATTACCAAGATCGTTTGATCGACCAGTTGATTGCGAAACGGCAATGCTTCCTGGCCGGTGCCGACCGTCTCAATAATCACGTAGTCGAATCCAGAATGGGCCAGGAGATTCAAACAACTTTCTGTCGCCGGCGATAAACCGCCAGCCTGTCCGCGCGTCGCCATGCTTCTCATGAACACGCGATCATCCTGCGAATTAATCATCGTGGCCCGATCGCCTAACAACGCGCCCTCGCCGATCACACTTGGATCGTGCGACAAAATGGCGATACGCGAACGCGAATCGTGATTCAGAAAACGCAGGACAAGCTCATCGATCAATGTTGTCTTCCCTGCCCCGCCCGGACCGGTGAATCCGATCACCCGAGCGTTCGTTTTTTAACGTTAGACGTCGAGCGTTTGCCTTTCCCCGTGGCAAAGCTTTCCTCAATTGCAGTGAGCCGCCGTGCGAGATCGAGATCGGCATTCGCCTTCGCCGGACGCTTCCGCGGTTTCGCGTAATGTTTCCTCACGTAATCGGCCATTTCGGCGAGCGATGTTCCGGCGAAGAAAATCTGGTCGACGCCTTTCTGTTTCATTTTGCGAGCATCGTCATGCGTGATCGTGCCGCCGCCACCGCCGAAAACCCTGATGTCGCCCGCCCCCTCCCGCTTCAATTGCCTGACGACCTCGGCGAAAAACTCGATGTGCCCGCCGTTGTAACTGGAAATGCCGACCGCCGCCACGTCCTCCTGGATCGCCGCTCGCACAATGTCGCCGACGTAGCGATGAAATCCCAGATAGACGACCTCGATTCCGTGCCGGATGAACTCGAGATTGATCGTATTGATCGCGCTGTCGTGCCCATCGCAAATCGGGACCGCGGTTAAAACTCGAATTGGTGCAGCCATGAACTAGAAAGGATTAACAGGATTTTATGGATTTCCCAAACAGCTTTCTTCTTTTGAAATCTCGTTAATCCTGTAAATCCTGTCCAGCAATGTCAGGTCGCGATTTCACAGGCAAAATTGGCATCGTAGTGGCCGGATTGGTGGTGGGCATACTCGATATCACCTCTGCGTTTGTGATCGCAGCGGTCAGAGGGACCGGTTCAATCCGGATGTTGCAGGGAATTACCAGTGGCTTGATCGGCACCCGATCTTTTCAAGGCGGCCTCACAACTGCGGCATACGGCCTGGCGATTCACTTCCTCATCGCATTTACCGTCGTAACGATTTTTTATCTGGCCAGCCGGAGGATTGTTTTTCTGACCGAACATGCGGTCGTCTCGGGAATACTCTACGGCATCGCGGTTTACCTCGTGATGTATTGGGTCGTAATCCGTCTTGTTTTTCCAAATGCGCACCCTTCGTTGACCCGAGATGTGACCGCCGTCCTGGTCCACATATTTTTGATCGGATTACCTACTGCATTGATCCTTAGACGATATTCCAAACCATGAATGACTTACTCGATTTCACCGGAAAAATTGTTCTCGTCACCGGCAGTTCGCGCGGCATCGGCGCGGAAATGATCAAGGCTTTCGGCAAACGCGGGGCGAAATGCGTGGTGAACTATTTCACCGATCCGCAGGGCCAAAATAAAGGCGACGCCGAAACTGTGGCCAAAGAGTTGAACGAACCACTCCTGATCGATTGCGATGTGACGAAGCCGGACCAGGTCGAAGCGATGATGAAACAAATCCAGGAACAATGCGACGGCCTCGACATTCTGATTAACAACTCCGGAATCATCCGTGATCGAACCATAAAGAAAATGACCCTGGAGGAATTTGAGAGCATCATTCGGGTAAATCTCACCGGCACATTTAACGTCACCCAGAAGGCGATGGCGGTTTTGCGAACCGGCGGCCGCGTGATCAATATGTCGTCGGTCAGCGGCGAAATGGGACTCTTCGGTCAGGCGAATTACTCATCGAGCAAAGCGGCGATCATTGCCCTGACCAAAGTCTCCGCGCGCGAGCTTTCTCGACAAAATATTACCGTTAACGCAATTGCCCCCGGCTTCATCGATGTCGGCATGAGCAAAGGGATGCCGGACGAAGTGACCGAGAACTTTAAAAAACAAATTCCGCTCGGCCGCCTCGGGGACGTTCACGAAATTGTCGATGCCGCTTTGTTTCTGGCCTCGCCGATGGCGAGCTACATCACCGGCCACGTTCTGAACGTAAACGGCGGATATTATATGGGATAGGCAGGGACGGCGCGCTGCGCCGTCCGCTGCGATGTCCCTACCTCAGCGACGCGATGTCGATCACGAACCGGTATTTCACATCGCTCCGCAGCATTCGTTCGTAAGCTTCATTGATATAATCCATCTTGATCTTCTCGATATCGCAGGTGATCCCGTGGTCCGCGCAGAAATCGAGCATCTCCTGGGTCTCGGCGATTCCGCCGATAAGTGATCCGGTGAGACTGTGCCGCCAGCGAATAATACTGAACGCCCCCAACGGGACCGGTTCCGGCGGAACGCCGAGCAAACAGAGCGTGCCGTCGCGCTTCAGCAATTCAAGATACGAATCGTAACTGTGTTTGGCCGACACGGTATCGAGAATGAAATCTAAACTCAGTGCGTGCGCTTTCATTTCATCTTCGTTCTTCGAAACGACGACTTCGTGCGCGCCGAAGCGTTTCGCGTCCTCCGCTTTTCCCGGCGAAGTTGTGAAGAGAACCACGTGGGCGCCAAATGCGTTGGCAAACTTTACTCCCATGTGTCCGAGTCCACCGAGACCGACGACGCCAACTTTCATTCCTTTATCGATCTTGTGATGACGCAGCGGCGAATATGTCGTGATCCCGGCACATAAAAGAGGAGCGGTCGCCGCCTGATCGACCCCATCACGAACGTGCAGCACGAAATTTTCATCGACGACAATGCTGGTTGAATAGCCGCCGTAAGTAACGCCGCCGGTGTGTTCGTCCGGGCTATTGTAAGTGAAAACGACGTCCTCGCAGAATTGTTCGAGATTTTCGTGGCAGCTTCGGCAATCACGACACGCGTCGACCATGCAACCGACCGCGGCGAGGTCGCCTTCTTTGAATTTCTTCACGTCGCGCCCGACCGCCACGACCCGGCCCAGAATTTCGTGCCCGGGAACGCATGGATAGGTCGTTCCGCCCCATTCGCCCCGCGCGGTGTGAATATCGGAATGGCAAACGCCGCAGAACAGGATGTCGATTTTGACGTCGTTAGGCAGGACGTCCCGGCGCGCAAATGAGAACGGCTCGAGCGGCGATTTCGCCGATGGGGCAGCGTAGGCTTTTGTGTTGGCAGTCATAATCAATAGTGACTCGCAATCTACGCCCCGATTGGTTTGCGCAAAAACTTTAGTCGAGAGTTTGAACTAACAACCAGACCGCGGCCGACAACACAGCGGCGAAACAGGACAACACCAGCGCCGCGCGACGCGATTGACGCACCTTGAATTCAGGGCGCGGAATGTCGTCATGGATGTGACTACCCTCGTAAAGCTTCATCAAAACAAAGGCGACGACGAAACCGACGGCCGCCCATTTGAGAGAACCCAAGGTGAGATCAAGCATCTCAACCTAGTGTAACTACGCGATTACAAAGTTCAATTTTCAGCCCTGTGAGCGTTTGCCTCGGCGCAACGAATCGCCGCAACTGGGAGCAAGCAGTTGGGAGCCGTCGCATGGATGCGTTCGCAAATTTCCTGCCTTCGATTTGCCCGTCACTCATCACTTGTCACTTCTTCTCAGCGGCCTCCTGTACGCTGAGTTGACTCATTGGCTC
The DNA here is from genome assembly GCA_963800015.1 of uncultured Verrucomicrobiae bacterium. GTDB lineage: Bacteria > Verrucomicrobiota > Verrucomicrobiia > Chthoniobacterales > UBA10450 > AV40. The sequence continues at coordinate 664,890 of CAWCZE010000002.1, forward strand.
CCGCCAACTCGCCCGCTACCCTCGCGGGTTTGACCATCTACTCAGCGGCCTCCCTGCACGCTGAGTTCCCAGCGATAGCCGTCCGGATCGTGAAACCAAATTCCCATGTTCTTCGAACCCTCGGCCTCCGGTCCGATTTCATGTCCGGGATCTTCGATGTCCACCTGATGTTTTTTCAAATACGCCAGCGCCTTCCGTAAGATCGCCATGTTCGGAAGATGAAACGACATGTGGTCGATCGTTTTCGGTGACGGTTTTCCTTTAAACAGCGCGATCGTCACGTTGTCATTGCCGATCGCAATCCCCTGGTCGAACTCGAATTGCTTTTGTAATCCGAGCGCGCGCCGGAACCAGTCCGCGCTTTTTTTTGGATCGCGCACAGCCAATCCAAAATGGCCCACGACCCCTACTTTGAACGGAACTTTCACTTTCATATTTCAAATGGGCACCAATCCTGCCAAAGAGAACGCATTCAAACATGGTCGCGTTGGCATTAATTTTATGCGTCGCCATGGCGGCGTTCGGTGTGGTGGTGATTGTTAAACCCACCCTGGCGCACGATTTAACCCGGCTGTTTGCCGACAAAACTGGAATGTGGACTGCGACTGCGATTCGCGGGCTGCTCGGACTTGGGCTTCTTGCCGGCGCGAGCGAATCGAAAGCTCCCGCATTACTCCAAGTTCTGGGTTTATTGATCCTCGTCGTCGCGATTGTGATGCCGATCCTGGGCTTGGAACGTCATCGTAAAATGATCGACTGGTGGCTGGCCCGGTCACGCACCGTGGAAATGCTTTGCGGCGGCGCAGCATTCGTTTTCGGCATCGGTTTGAGCTACCTGCTCATCTAGAAAAGAGCGGTTCCTCCCGGGAAAATGTGAGCATGAGAAATGCTCTTTGAAGATGCATGCCTCTTGCACTCATCTCCACCAAGCCGGCAAAACGCGAATCAAAGCCGAATCTATTCACAACGCCGGATTTTGGCTCCGTTTATTCCGTTGCCGAAATCAACGCTTACATCGCCATCCGTGATCAGCTGCTCGATGAAGCGGAAAATCTTCATACAACAGCGAAAATTGCCAGCGCCGGATTGGCCAACGATTTTGTCGAAGGTTGTTTGAAGCCCGCCCGTTCCCCTTACGAAACCCAATGTCTCCCCGAATCAGACGCCGTCCGTGAACGCGTCCGCTGTGAAGCAGTGCGGGTTCGAATCGCCGAACTTCGCGACAGCGTGATCTAGTCTTTGCCCCACAACATCGCGACGCTCGTCGTAAGACTGCCGCCCATGTTGAAGGTCAGATAACGTTTCGCGTTCGGAATCTGCCGCGCGCCGGCCTGATCGGTCAGATGCTGATATGCTTCAACCACCTGCCTGACCCCAGTCGCGCCAACCGGGTGACCATCTCCAATCAATCCACCACCGGGATTCACTGGAAGCTCGAAGGCAAATTTGCCTTTCATCTTTTCGTTGCGCACCTGGGGCAGCGCGGTTGCTCCGCTTTTCGCGAGCTCGGCGCCTTTTCCTGGCTCGGTGAGTCCAAGAATTTCGTAGACCACCACTTCGGTGACTGAGAAACAATCGTGCACATCTGCGCCCTGAATGTCGCGCGGTTTCAAATTTGCCATCCCAAACGCGCGTTCGGCTGCTTTGCGAGCGATTGAAAAAGTCGGTGCGTCCTTTTTGTCGAGCGGCAAATAATCGGTCGCGTGACCAAAGCCAAGCAATCGCGGCGTTGTCTTTTTGTCGCGGCCGATCTTGTCCAGATATTTGCCTGAAACCAGGACCAGTCCGGCGGCGCCGTCGGTGATTTGCGAACAATCCGAAACTTTTAACGGCGGAGCGACGCTGGGATTTTTATCCGAAACCTGCGACGCACAATCGAGAGTGAGATCAGCGTCCCGCATTTGGGCTAACGGGTTCAATTTTGCGTGCGCGTAATTTTTCCAGGCAACTGTGGCAAGGTCCGCTTCGCTCGCGCCATACTTATCGATGTAAATCTGGGCAATTTTCCCGAACAATTTCGGAAACATGAAATCGCCGTATTCCGGTTTTTCATTGTGATAATCGGCTGCCGCGCCAAGAACGTCTGAGCCATCCAGTGATGACATTGTCTTCTGTTGTTCGGCGCCGACGACCAGAACCGCATCGTAAAGTCCGCCCATGATCCACTGCGCTCCGAGCAAAACCGAAAGAGCGCCGGACGCGCAGGCCGCTTCGGTGTGCATCGTGGGAATCCCGCGAAGTTTCTCATCGATCTCCGGAATAAACGCCCCGAGCTGAAGCTGCTTGGTGAATTGGCCGGCGTTGAAATTTCCCACCGCTCCCGCCTGGATTTCTCCCGCATCAATCTTCGCATCTTCGAGCGCTTTCTTTCCGGCTTCGACGATCAAATGCCGGATCGTTTTGCCCTCCTTCTTCAGGTTGCGCTTAAAATCGGTCCGGGTGGCGCCAAGAATGTAGACTGGTTCCATAAAATGATTCCGGTTTAGTCCTGGAATCTAAACGAAATGCCGGAAGTGAGCAACGCGACCGCGTGCTTTGTTACTGGGCGCGGAGCGCAATCATGGGGTCGATCCGAGTCGCCCGCAACGCCGGCACATAACTCGCAACCAACGCTACGCCAAGCAGCACGAATGCGATGGCAATGAAGGTTACTGGATCGGTCGCGCTGATGCCGAACAGCAGAGACTCGTCATCACCCGGGTCAGTATGAATGCGACCACAATTCCGCAAGTTAAGACCAGCGCCCACGAGCTTCAGTCGCCTGCCTCACCGTCATTTTCAACACGTCAGACCGTTTCGCTCCGAGCGCGATGCGAATACCAATCTCGCGCGTTTGTTGCGCGACCGAATAACTCATCACTCCGTAAATGCCGACGGCGGCGAGGACGAGCGCGAGTCCGGCGAAAATTCGCGAGCAGCAGCATGCTGAAACGTTGTCGCGCGACCGCCCCGGCGACGATGTGGTCCATCGAATCGATGTTCGCGACCGGCTGATCTTTGTCGACAGCCCAGATCGCGTTCCGCACTGACGCGCCCAGGCTCAGCGGATCGACCGCCGTCCGTACGACCAGCGCATTCGGCGTCAGGCTCACCAGTTGGCGATAGCTGAAATACATCTGCATCTTCGGCTCGGCGATGAAGTCGTTTTGCCGCACGTCTTTCACAACGCCGATGACGGTGCGCCACGGCCCTTCTGATGTGGTCGAACCGGCCTTCAGACGTTTGCCGATCGGATCGGCGTTCGGCCAATAATGGTTCGCAGTTTTTTCGCTCACCACGACGGTCAGCGTGGTGTCGAGAGTGTCCTGGTCGTTGAAATCGCGTCCGCGCACGAGCGGAATTCCCATCGTGCTGAAGTAACCCGGACCGACCGCGCGATAGATCACGTCCGGCCATTGATCGGTCGGCGGATCGGGAATTCCTTCGACGGCGATGCTCATCGAATCGCCGTTGTAGGTGAAGGGCAGATTGCCGGCGACCGCGACCGATTGCACGCCAGGCAAAGCTTTCACGCGCCTGACGACTTCATCGAAGAACGCTGTCCGCCGCGCGTTGTCCGGATATTTCACTTCCGACAAATCGACGTTCAGCGCGAGCAAATGATCAGCCCGAAAACCGGGATCGAGATTGCGCAGATGCATGAAGCTGTTGATCAACAGCCCGGCGCCGATCAGCAAAATAAACGAAACCGCCACTTCGGCGATGACGAGCGAGCTGCGCAGCTTTTTGCCGCCTGCGCCGCCGCTCGCGAATCCCGACCGCTTTCTTTCAACGTGTCGTTCACGTTCAGACGTGTGGCCTGAGTTGCCGGAGCAAGTCCGAATACCAGTCCGGTGATTAGGGCGACGATCAGCGTGAACCCGAGAACCTTCGCGTCGATCCCGATCGTCTCAGGCATGAGCAAGATCTTGCGGAATGAAACTCGTTAGCACTTGCAATCCGCCGTAAGCAAAGCCGAGACCTACGATCGCCGCCGATCAGCGAGAGCATCACGCTTTCGACGAGAAATTGTTTCGTTAGGCGGGCGCGGTCCGCCCCGAGCGCTAGTCGCAGCGCGATTTCTTTTTGCCGAACCGCCGCGCGCGCCAGCAGAAGATTCGCCACATTCGCGCACGCGATCAGCAGCACGAAAGCGACGGCTCCTAACAGGATGAACAGCGCCGGCTTCATGTTGCCGACCAGTCTCTTCGTGCAGCGGATTAACCACCGAGCCGATCCGCACGTTGTATTTCGGATATTCTTGGGCCAGCCGCGCGGCGATCGTCTCCATCTCTGCTCGCGCACTGCGCAAAGCTGACGCCCGGCTTCATTCGCGCGATCACCTCCAGGTAATGGTCGCCGCGGTTCGCTGCTTCCTCGGATGAAAACGCCAGCGGCACCCAGATTTGATCGCGCCAATTTCCGAACGCCGGTAATCGGACGCTGCTCGGCAGCACACCGATGACGGTGTAGCTTTCGTTGTTCAACGTGATCGCGCGACCAATGACACTCGGATCCCCACCGAAGCGACGCTTCCACAAACTCTCGTTTAGGATCGCCACCTTCGTCCCCGGTTTGTCTTCCTCCGGGACGAACGTGCGGCCGATGATCGGCTTCACGCCGAGCAAGTCGAACAGATTGGCCGAGACGCGGCGCCCATCGAGCCGCTCCGGTTCGCCGACGCCGGTCAGGTTGTAACTGCGCTCGGCGAACGCGCTCAATCCATCGAACACCGTCGCCTGCTGTCGCCAGTCGAGAAAGTTCGCGGCCGATGGTGTGTTTTTCGGGAACCCGAGATGGGTCGCGTTCTCCCACACCATGACGAGCTGATCGCGGATTCTTGAACGGCAACGGCCGCAGCAAGATTGCATTGACCACACTGAAGATGGCGGTGTTCGCGCCAATCCCGAGCGCCAGGGCAAGGACCGCGATCGCGGTAAACGCCGGATTTTTTGTAAACATTCGCAGGCCAAACCGCACGTCCTGGACAACGTCGCCAATGAAACTGCCCCTGGCGCGGCTGCCCATTGGCAGCTGATTTTGCGGAGCCGGACGTTCCACTCGTTGCAATTGGCGCCTCAACCGCTCGTCGAGATCACTCAAAACTGTGCTGTTCGCCTCGGCTTCCGACACGCCGCGACTGACTGCTTCTTCAAATTGATCCTCGAGATGCTGCGAAAGTTCTTCAACGATCTCGTTCTCGCGGGCCGGCGGGAGATTAAGATCGGCCAGGCGCGTTCTGATCTCGGTTTTGAAATCAGGCATACTCAATTCCGGTGATGCGGCCGATCGCCTCGACGAAGTCGCGCCATCCTTCTCGCTGCGCGGCCAACACCCGCTTTCCGGCGGAAGTCAGCCGATAATATCGGCGACGCCGTTGCCCCGCTTTTTCGACCCAGCGCCCGCGAATCCAGCCGCGTTTTTCGAGCCGGTAAAGCAACGGGTAAAGCGATGCGACATTGAATCGCAACGCGCCGCGGGATCGGAGCTCGATCAGTCTGCCGATGTCGTAACCGTGGCGGGGCCGGTCTTCGACCAGGGACAGGATCAGCAATTCGGCGCTGCCTTTTTTCAATTCACGATCCAGCTGTGATGAAGCCATATGTGTTGTAACAACATATATGATATGGCCTGGATTTCTGCAAGGGCGAGACAAATCAGACGGCTTCGCGCCGAAACCTTTGGAGTGCGGTGCGTACTCGCACCGCTTTATTTATGTCGACACTGACGAAAGCGGCGCGACGTACGCGCCGCACTCCAGAACTTAGCCGCCGAACGCGTTGATCCCGGTGACGTCGCGCCCGATCACCAGGAGATGCACGTCCGCGGTGCCCTCGTAAGTGTTCACGCTTTCCAGGTTCATCATGTGCCGAATCGGCGAGTAACGATCGGTGATACCGGCTGCGCCCAAAAGATCCCGGGCTTTTCGGGCGCATTCGAGCGCCATCCAAGCGTTGTTGCGCTTGGCGAGTGAAATTTGTTCCGGCCGAGCAGTGCCGGCTTCCAGCATTCGGGTAAGACGTAACGCCAGCAATTGCGCTTTGGTAATTTCTGTCACCATCCAGGCCAGTTTTTCCTGCACCAATTGGAAACTTCCAATCGGTTTATTGAACTGCTCTCGCGACTTCGCATAAGCCACCGCGGTTTCGTAACAGTCGATCGCCGCTCCGATCACCCCCCAGGTGATGCTGGTGCGGGCTTGCGACAAACACGCTAACGGTGCACGCAGTCCAATTGCTTTCGGTAAACGGTTCCCGATCGGAATTCGACAATCTTCAAACCAGCATTCCGAAGTCCGCGACATGCGAAGACTGAATTTTCCTTCGATGTCTTGTGCGCGAAATCCGGGCGCGTCTTTCTCGACGATAAATCCGCCAACTTTTCCATCGTCGCCTTTCGCCCAGACAACTTTTACGTCCGCGATCGACGCATTGCCGATCCAACATTTGCTGCCGTTTAAAACATAATGGTCGCCGTCGCGCCTGGCGTGCGTTTCCATGCCGCCTGGGTCCGAGCCGTGTCCATGTTCCGTCAGCGCGAAACAACCGATGGTTTTGCCGGAGACTAAACCGGGCAGCCACCGCTCCTGTTGCTCCGGCGTTCCAAACGAGTGAATTGCGTGAACCGCGAGCGCGCCTTGGACCGATGCGAGCGAACGCAGTCCCGAATCGCCGCGTTCAAGCTCCTGCATCATCAATCCAAACGCGGTGTAGCTCACACCCGCGCAGCCATGTTCTTTTAAGTACGGCGCAAAAAATCCGAGCTCGCCCATGCGCGGAATGAGTTTGTCCGGAAATTTGCCGGCCCGATGGCTCGGCACGATCTCAGGCATCGCTTCTTCCTGCACAAAACGCCGGGCCCGATCGCGCGCCGCGCGTTCCTCATCGGTGAGCAATTCTTCGATCCGGTAGTAATCGAGCGAGGTCGCGGTCATATCTAAAGGCGATCGACACTATTACGCCGCTTATTTTCTATCAATAAATCAAAGCCAGGCACGTGCTGAATTGATCGGTATCGCAGACGAGATCGCGCACGTCCGGGTAGCGCACGCGTCTCGCGTGTGGGTTTCGGCGTCTCGCCGAAACAAGCTTTCAAAGTTCGTGATTGCGAGACGCAATCGCCAACACGCGAGACGCGTGCGCTACCCGAAATTTGGCTACAATCCCGCGGTAATCAGGCTGACGGCGTGCTGATTGAATCCTTTTGAACCCGCCGATCTATATACTATATATATAGTACACCGCCGAAGCAGGAACTGACGGACCGACATTGATTTTTTCGCACTTGGGACCGGAACCATGACACAGCCACAATCTTACGCCCCTACCGCACGCGAGCAGAAGTTTCTCGAGAGCGTCGAAGAAGGCCACTATGAGCGGCAAATTATCAGTGGGCTCGGCCCCTTTTTCCACGAGAAGGCGCCGGAGGACATGCTCAACTTCTACTCCAAGGACGAGGTGACAAACCTCAAAGTGCTCAAGGGCACCGAGCGTGACGTTGAAAGCCGGATGCCCGTGAAGATCACGCGCCATTACTACGAACTGGCCAGGACCAGCGCCGCGATTCAGCGCATCGTCAAGGCCGACCCCGGCGAGACCATGGATCTTGCGGGCTCGGAGGATCCCGGCAACCAGATGGACTACAGCCCCGTCGAGGGCCTGCTGCACAAGTACGAGATGGGACTCATGTATGTAATCTCGACCTGCTCGGCCCATTGCCGCTTCTGCTATCGGGAAGAATTGATCGCCCGCAAGCAGATCAAACGAAAGGATGGCACCATCGCGAAGAAGGGTCTCGCGTTGATCCCCGAGATCATCCCGTACATCAAGCAGCACAACGCGGCCGTGGCGAAGAACGGCGGCGTGCACCCCGAAAGCGGACGCGAGAAGCTGCGCGAGATCCTGCTTTCGGGCGGCGACCCGATGGTGCTGAACAATTCAAAGATCGCGGCCTGGCTCGGCGCGCTGGCCGAAGCCGGCGTCGAGTCGATCCGCATCGGCACCAAGGAGATGGCGTTCTATCCCCAGCGCTTCGACCACACCTTCCTGTCGATGCTCGATCGGTTCCACGAGACCTATCCGCAGGTCGGCCTGCACATGATGCTGCACTTCGAGCACCCCGACGAGTTCCTCGCCAAGGATGCGGAAGGAAACTACATCGAGGACGCGCAGGGCTTCAAGCAATGGGTCCCCGCGACGCACGAGGGGATGCGGGGCTTGGCCTCGCGCGGCTGGCTCACCGTGGAGAACCAGGCGCCGATCATCAAGGGCATCAACGATGACCCGGACGCCCTCCGCATTCTGCAGCGCGAGTTCGTGCGCGCCGGCGGTCATAACCATTACTTCTTCTGCGGGCGCGACATCATCGCCTACAAGCAATTCAACGTTCCGATCGAGACCGCGTGGAACATTCTCAACACTTCGCAGAAGGGACTGTCGGGCGTCGAGACCCACGCGCGCCTTTCCATCACACATTACAAAGGCAAGACCGAAGTTGCGGCGGTCACTAACGAGGCGATACCCGGACTCGCGGGCAGCGAGAATGGCGTCGTGATCTTCAAGATTCTTCGGAACGCCGGCAGCGCCCCCGACCGCGGCAAGGTCTGCATCGTTGGCCGCAACCCCGAGGCTCTCTGGTTCGACGACTACGAGGACCGCGTGCTATTCGACGAGGCCGGGTTGTACGACTACGCGCGGGTGGCGGCTCCCGGACAGGCGCCGGTTCGCGCCACGGCTGCCGCACAGGCGTCGCGTGTCGGCACTCTTCAAGCCGCTCTTGTAGAATGATCGACAAGCGGGTCGCAAGCGCGGCCGAGGCTGTCGCGGACATTTTCGACGGCGCTACAATCATGTTCGGCGGTTTCGGCGAAGCGGGCAGTCCAATCGAGCTCATCCACGCGCTGATCGACCAGGGCGCCACGAATTTGACGATGATCAGCAACAACTGCGGCAGCGGCCAGGTCGGCCTCGCGGCGCTGCTCAAGGCGGGCCGCGTTTCTAAAGTCATCTGTTCGTTTCCGCGCACCGCCAACTCGACCGTCTTCCCCGAGCTCTACCGAAGCGGGCGCACGAAATTGGAATTGGTTCCTCAGGGAACGCTCGCGGAGCGCATCCGCGCCGGCGGAGCTGGAATCCCGGCGTTCTACACGCCGTCCGCGGTGGGAACGCCACTGGCGGAAGGCAAGGAATGCCGGGAATTCGGCGGCAGAAAATATTTGCTTGAGCACGGCATCCGCGCGGACTTCTCGCTTATCAAGGGGCGGGTCGCCGATACCCACGGCAACATCCTCTATAATAAGACGGCGCGAAACTTCGGCCCGGTGATGGCGATGGCGGCCAAGGTCACGATCGTCCAAGTCGCCGAGGTCGTCGAGGCAGGCGAGCTGGACCCCGAGTCGATCGTCACGCCTGGCATCTTCGTGGATCGCGTGGTCGGCATCGCCAACCCCGCCCACGAATCGGAACTCGTCGAGGCAGGAGCGTCGTACCCATGACGAAGGCGGCAGTGATCGGGCGAACGCGCGAGGAGATGGCGCAGCGTCTGGCGCAGGACATTCCCGATGGCTCGTATGTGAATCTGGGCATTGGCATTCCCGAGCTGGTCGCCAAGTTCGTGCCGGCGGGCCGCTCGCTCATCTACCACACAGAAAATGGCATGCTCGGCATGGGCCCCGCGCCCAAGCCCGGCGCAGGCGATCCCGAGCTAATCAATGCAGGCAAACAGCGCGTGACGGCACTGCCGGGCACCGCATACTTTCATCACGCGGACAGCTTCGCCATGATCCGCGGCGGCCACCTGGATCTTTGCGTACTCGGCGCGCTCCAAGTCGCACAGAACGGCGATCTGGCCAACTGGTCCACGGGCGAGCCTGACGCCATCCCCGCAGTCGGCGGCGCCATGGACCTGGTCGCGGGCGTGAAGTCGATCTTCGTCATCACGCAGCATTGCACCAGGGAAGGCGAGTCGAAACTCGTGCAGAAGTGCACGTTTCCGCTAACCGGATTGGCCGTCGTGAACCGCATCTACACCGATCTCGCCGTGATTGAGGTCACGCCTAACGGATTTCGGCTCGTCGAACTGAGCCCCGGCATCGATTTCGATTTCGTGCAGGAGCGCACCGCTGCGCCTCTGCTTCGCAACCCGAATTTTTAAACGTTCAGCACTTGTCCCGAGCCGATCTAGCGGCGAGGGAGATGAGTGGCGGCGGCAGAGCCAAAACACATCAAAGAAGAATGACATGATTACGCAAACGAAAATGCCTAACGACAAAACCATCGTGATACCGGAACACGACGCCGACCTCTCGCGCAGCGCCGCCCTTTACGAGCGGGCCCTCAAAGTCCTTCCCGGCGGCGTCAGCCGCAACGCCATCCTGCGGGCGGGTGGCCCGACCTACGTCGAGTACGGCAAGGGCTGCCGCGTGACCGACGTCGACGGCGTCACGCGCATCGACTTCTCCAACAACATGGCGTCTCTGATCCACGGCCATGCCTGCCCCGAGATCGTCGACGCGGTGACGGAGCAGATGACCCGCGGCACCGCGTTCATGATGGGGACCGAGATCGAGGTGCGCTATGCCGAGCACTTGTGCAGCCGCAATCGCTCGTTCGAGAAGATCCGCTTCATGAACTCGGGCACGGAGGCGATCATGGTCGCGCTGAAGGCGGCCCGCGCATTTACCGGGCGGCCGAAGATCGCCAAGGCCGAGGGCGCCTACCACGGCATATACGATTACGCCGAGGTGAGCCAGGGCTCCACGCCGGCGACCTGGGGCGGCATCGACCATCCGCGCAGCGTTCCGCTGGTGCACGGGACACCCGAGTCCGCGCTCAAGGACGTCGTTGTCTTTCCGTTCAACGACACCGAGCGCACGCTGGCGATCCTGGACGAGCACGCCAACGACCTCGCGTGCGTATTGATCGATCTGATGCCGCACCGCGTCGGCTTGTGTCCGGCGGATGTCGAGTTCGTTAGGGCGCTGCGCGATTGGTCCGCGCGCCACGGGGTGCTGTTGGTGTTCGATGAAGTCATCACGTTCAGGGCCGAGCACGCCGGTTTGCAAGCGCGCTACGACGTCACGCCCGACATGACCGCGTTGGGCAAGATCATCGGCGGTGGATTTCCCATTGGCGCCGTCGCCGGCCGCGCCGAAGTCATGGATGTGCTCAACCCGCAGTCGCCCCGGTACGTGTTCCCGCACTCCGGAACATTCACGGCCAACCCGATCAGCATGACCGCGGGCATGGCGGCGATGCTGAAGTTCGACCAACCCGCGGTGGCGCGCCTAAACGCGCTGACCGATCGGGCCAGGAACGGCATCGAAGACGCGATCCGCGCGACGGGCGCGCCCGCGAGCGTCACCGGGGCGGGCTCGATGTTCCTGGTGCACATGAAGCAGACGCCGCCACGAAATTACCGCGAGGCGTACCCGACGCCTGACGAGTCGCGCCGACTCAAGGCGTTGCTCGATCACCTCTACAACGAAGGTTGCATCATCATCAGCACGGGTACGTGCACGTTCTCCACGCCGATGACCGAAGCGGAGATCGACACGCTGGTGGGGGCGTTCAAGTCCGGCTTTGCCAAGCTGGCTTCGAT
>CAWCZE010000003.1:0-34421 GCA_963800015.1 uncultured Verrucomicrobiae bacterium
AAAGCAAGTTTACTCGAAAGAGTGACCAAGATTGCGCCGGCCGACGCCACCGCGCTGGTTTTAGGAATATCCTACAAGCCAGACACTTACATCACCGAGGAATCGGCCGGGCTTCATCTTGCACAGAATCTCAAAAAACAGGGACGACGAGTGATCGTTCACGATTTCGCGGCGACCGCGGCGAACAATCCGCAGCTCAAAGATTTTGAACTTCTCAACGATCTCAACAGCCTCAACGATCTCAACAGCCGGACGGACATCGATGTTGCGGTAATTTGTTGTCCCTGGCCGCGGTACGCACCAGTTTACTAAAATTTTCCCCCGACTACCAAAGTGCTTTCGACGTGGCAGCTTTAGGCGATGAACGAAGCGGCATCCGTGACCTGGTTTGATCGCGCGAGCGACTTCATCAAACGCGAACCGCTAAGTGCGCTGCTCCTGGCAACGATCGTCGCCACGTTCGTCTATTTTTTCGGCGTCATCCCATTGTTTATCCGTGGAACATTCAACCACGGCGCCAGTTCAGTTTTCGCGTGGGCATGGCAGGCTTGGAACCCAGGAGCCAACCAGGACCATTCGAAGATTGTCCCGCTGATTTTTCTTGGCCTAATTTGGTACATCCCAAGAAGCTCGCGGCCGCTCCAAAAGCGGGCGACAATCGCGGCCTTTTCTTCGTTGGCGCCGGCGTTTTGCTGTTTGTGTTGGCGGCGCGATGTTTGCAACCTCGTTTAGCTCTCGGCGCCTTGCCGTTCTTAATTTACGGCAGCGTCCTTTATCTCTGGGGCAAACCGACTGCGCGGATAATTCTTTTCCCGTGCGTCTTTTTGATCTTCCTCATCCCTTTCGGTGCCGTCGAACAGGCGACGTTTCGGCTTCAGTTTGTAATCACCGCCGCGATCGGAACGTTGTGCAAGCTAGTCGGTCTCCATGTTGATGCGATCGGAACGACTCTGACCGCCAGCGACAACCGCTTCAATTTCATGATTGCGGAAGGATGCAGCGGGGACCCGATCTCTGACGGCCATGGCAATGCTGACCGCGGTTTACGTTCACATCAGCCAGGACCGGCTTTGGAAAAAAATCGTGATCTTCGGATTTTCCGTTCTGTTTGCGCTCGTCGGCAACGTAGGGGGCGCATTTTCACGATCGTTCTGGTAGCGAGATTCATCAGCCCCAAATTCGCCGAAGGCCTTTATCACGATTACTCGGACTGGCTCTTTTTCCCGATTGCCCTGCTCGCGATGTATTTCTTCAGCCGGTTTATCAATTCAGGAGTCTTCGCCAAGCGGGTGGACACCGTCAACGCGCACGCGTCATGATAAAGCGTCTGATGACACTTGAGGCGGTTTTGGCTCTCGGTCTTGGAATCGTGCTTGTGTTGCCGAAGAAAATCGAGATTCAACCTTCCGCGCTGCCAAATCGTTACCGACTTTTGTCGGAGACTGGTACAGCGCGGACCAACCGGTGTCTCAGGGCGAGAAGGACAGCCTCGGACCTGACACCCAATTTGTGCGAAAGCTGTATACGGATGGCAAAGGCGATAAGATCTTTGTGTCACTCGTGATTTCAGGGCCGGACATGTCGACGAGCATTCATCGGCCCGAGCGTTGTCTGCCGGCGCAAGGCTGGACGGTTGTGAACAAGGAAGTTGCGACAATTCCGCTGGCCAATGGCAGCCTTAAGCGACACGGCTGCGTAACTTTCTGGTTTACCGGCAGGAGAACGCCGCGCCGATAAATGTTTATTCGCTCGATTACTACTGGTTTGTCGGCCACGACGTTCAAACTCCTTCGCATTTGAAACGCGGTTGGATCGATATTCGCGACCGCGTTTTGAAAGGCGAGAATCCAGTGGGCGTATGTCACGGTCGTAAGCAATATCACCAAAGGATTGCAGCCACTTGGCCGGTCTGAAGGCGAAACCGACGAAATGATCAAGAGCCTTCTCCGCGATCTCATGCCGCAACTCCAGCCGCAGTCGATGACGGCTGCGAATTAACAAAGCTCTGTGAGTCGCCAGCTGAGCAGCGTTTGTTTTTATTGCGCTGATCAGAACCCTCATCGCGATCGCAGCCTCGGCATCACCAATTACACTCTGGGTCTTCTCCAAGCGCTCAAAAAGAACGGCGCGACCAAGTTGCACGCGGTCAGTTCAAAATCGTCGCCCGCCTTGCCCGATGGAATTGCCAACACGATCTTGCCTTTCGCGACCGACAACATTCCTGGACGTTTGCTTGCGGATCATTTCCACCCGCTGCTGGGCAACGGATGAACGGAAACGTGGCATTACCAAAAGGGTTTTTGCCGCTGGGCTCGCAAGTTCGACAACCGAAGGTCGGCACGATCGCCGATACGATTTTGCAATTTTACGCCGACAAATTTCCGCATAAGCGCAGCAGGATCGACTATCGATATTGGATTGGGATGCTCAAACGCCGTCCGGAAATTCGACAGCATCATCACCGTCTCGGAATTCTCAAAGCGGGAGATTTTGGAGTTTGCTGAGCGCTACCGAATTAAACTGCCGGCGGTTTATGTCACCTACCAAGGCGTGGATGAGAATTCGGGTTCGAGCGGGCACCAGCCGTCGCGCGACCATGTTTTGCACCTGGCTTCTACAGCGCCACACAAGAAAACCAATTGGCTGCTCGAACAATGGCAACGACTGCAACACCACAACAGTGGTTCGCCACCGTTGCGAGTGATTGGCCAGCTTGACGACGCCGGCCAAAACTTAATTCGCGCGCTCAAAGACGTAAAAGTTTCTCCCTGGGTCCGCGCCAGGAAATGTTCGACGCAATGCGCGGTGCGCTCGCGCTAATACTTCCGTCGGAGATCGAAGGTTTCGGTTTGCCTGCGCTCGAGGCATATCCTGCGGCACGCCTGTCGCCTACGTCAAAAACACAGCGGTCGAAGAGATCCTTCGCCCGGACTCGCCAGGTGGATTTCGATTGGACGATGACTCCTTCGCCGTTGCGATCGATGAAGTGCTGGTGCTCGACTGGTCGGAGATCATCGCAAAACGAGATCAATCGAGCGACGTTTCTCATGGGAGGGTTGTGTAGAACGAACGCTGCGATGCTACGAAAGCGTGGCAGCCTCCGGACGGTGACGAGGCTCAAATCGTTTTCGCAAACTGATCGCCAGCGCCGGCTCTGGCCTTTTGCGAGGAAGTTGCTGGGGAGTGGGCTCGGGTGACGTTTGCGCCGGCCCGGTCTGGCTTGCCGCTAATCCCAGAAAGGTCCAGAACAAGATGCCTCCCATCGGACCTTCCAGAACAACACCAAAACTCGCGCTGCCCAGAATGATGATCACTCCAGTCCAGAATGCCAATGCCCACGCGGGCAATCTCCCCCTTGCGACCAAAGACGCCGTTGTGATGGCGTTTCGCCGCGATAAGAAGTGCGATTATGGCAAAAGAAAGCCAGCCAACGACGCCCGATATTCCGAATCAGGTCACCCATATGCTGTGCGGGCTCCGGGTATCCCAATCGGAATAGTAATTGGAATAATAGCTTCTAACGAAAGTCGCCGAGATATCGTACATCAAACGCCTTGCCGAAAATGGGGTTCTTGTTGATCGTGTCGTTAAAGACTTGCTTTCCACCACACGGTCCGGAATTCGTTATTACTGGCCGAATAGTCTCCTACTGTGCCGCGGTATTTACCCGAACCGCCAACATCCACCATTGATTCCACCCGGTCCGTCTGACGCGGCAGGACATTGCTTTCACCCTTTACGTGGCCGAATTGCAAAGAGGCGATTACCAACAGCACGGCCGCTCCAATGGCGACCTGAAAAATTGCGAATTGCGGCCGGCGCGCGAGCAGCAAGAGACAAACTGCGCAGGCGTAACCAAAGAGCGCCGCTCTCGCCATTAACATCAACATCCCAACAAAGAAAACGATCGACAGCAACCGAAGGACAAACCGTTTCGCGCCGGACGCAGGTTGCAGAAAGAAATAGAAACTGGCGAACGCAAGATACGTCGTCGTCAGGTCGCCTTTCTGCGCGATCAGCGGATATCCGCGAACCGTAATTCGATTAAAGAAATCTGGCGCGGCAAAAAATTGAATGATGAAGACGGGCACCAGAATGATGCAACCGACCATCACACATTTTTCCATCAATTTCCAGCGACCAGGAATTCAGACCCGATTTTGTAGGCGATAAAAAAGAACAGAGCGTAGTAAACGACCGCCGAGTCGCGCAACGTGATCGTGAGGGCCGCAGGGCTCTGCCGCAGGAACACATCGCAACAAAGGCGGACGGCGCCGATTCCAAGGAACGCGAGAATTGCCCAGGACAGCGGCGTTCTCGGAATGAGTTGTTCGCGCTTTAGGGCAACTCGCGCCGCCAGAATGGCGAGACAGATAAGCATTCCCGCTTCACCGAGATAAACCGGGCTCGAGCTGGTCAGGGTAAGCTGGGCAAACCCGCGGTTGCCGACGATGTATCCAAAAATCAGGAATCCGAGAATCAACGCCTCGATACGGATCGCTTTCAGGAAGATTTTATAAACTGCGAACAGAATCCCCATGCTGAGGATGACGATCGGTATAATCCACGACCCGCCACCGAGTTGCGCACCGACGATGACCGCGACAACGAGTCCAATAATTGCAATCAGGATGGATTGGACTATGGCAGACATTCGCGGATCAATGGCACCAGCCGGGCGAAAGTCAATCAGCCGACCCGACCGACGTTCGCCATATTTAATTTCGCATCAGAAAGAAATTTTTGTGCCCGCCGGCGCTTCATATTACGGCGATCCGGTGGCGGTCCGAGGCTGCGAACAAATTCGGCGACTGCGCGAACAACAAGACCAACCGATACCGCGAGATCGTAGACCAACAGCTGTAGCCGGGAAGGATGGTTCAAGTACACAAACAATTTCCGAGCGGCCTGGTAGGGCAGGGCAGCAATTTGCGGGTTCTGCTCGAAACTCGCCCCATGTCGATGTTCCAAGAGCCGCTTTGGGAGATGAAAAATTTGCCAGCCCGCTTTGTCTTCGCACGCACCATTCATGATCTTCTGCATACATAAACGATTCTCACTCAGCGGTCCAACTTCGTTGATCACTGATCAGGCGGGCCATCATGCACGCGCCCGATACCCGAGTCGACTTCGCGAGGTTTGTCGTCGTGAGCCCCTCTATAATCGTACATGCCTTCGAGAGAACGGCGCGCGGGAGACGATCGCGCCAACAGTAACCAGTGATTAACGGCGGTGCGGAGGGTCAGTTGGCGGCCGCATCCAAGAATATCAACGCTATGGGATTGCTCGAGTTTCGGAGCTACGGCCGCTGCTTGGGATGTTGATCCAGGAACTCCGCGAGAATTTCCAGGGCATTATCGCGAATCACCGTGTCTGAATTCAGCAAAGCAATTTTATCGGATCGACAAAGTGGAAACGCCTGATTGTTGGCCCGGGCAAATCCGACATTCTCCTGGTTTTCGATCAAGCGGACCTGCGGAAAATCTTTCCGAATCAACTTCCGCACTGCCATCGGTTGAAGCGTTATCGATCACGAACACTTCGAGCCGTAATCCGGTTGGCTCTGCGAAAACGGAATTCAGACGAATCGCGCAGTAGTTGTTGCGTGTTCCAGTTAACAATGATGACACTGATGTCCGGGAGCGAAGTCATCAGCTTAGTCGCGTGTCGTCGAGTTTACCGGTGCGTCCCACGATTGAGTCCCAAATACCGATCGTGGTGGCTTTAAATTTCGCTGCTTTTTGTTCTTCGAACATTGCAATGAACACAACTTCTCTCAGCAGTGATTTCAGGAGAAGAAAACTCCAAGCTCGGTCGCGCAACAGGTCCTTGGCCGCCAGCGACGTCCGATTGCGCGCCATGTAGTAACGCCGCACCGGCGAATGATTTGAAGTCGAACGCGGCTTTCCTAAAACCGGACGATTCTCGGCGCGCCGATTTTATGTTCGGTCCCAAAGGCGGTCGCTTCGATTATAGCGAATCCATGATCTCGCGCCCGCATGCAATATTCGTCATCGACGCTGTCGATGAATAGCTCATCCTTGAATCCGCCGATTTCGCGAAGAATATCGAGTTGAACGAAACTGCCCGAAGTGATCACGGTTCGCATCTCTCGATATGCGCCGGCATTTGGAAACCGTTTCTCTTCTTAAAGTGAAACGGGTGATCATGGTCGGCTCCAATAACTGCGATCTTTTCTCGCCTCGGGAACTCACAATAAGCGGCTTGAGCGCCGCTGAGTAGCTCCGGGAGCACAATTGAATCTTGATCGAGCAATAAGGCCCATTTGAAGCCATGATTGATTGCGAATTCAATGCCTTGATTAAGAGCGGCCGCTTGGCCGCGATTTTCAGGATTGGCCATCAAACTGGCGCCGCTGTTTTGCCGCGCGGTCTCTAAAGTCGATGAGAACTGCAAACCCGATCCGTTGTCGATTACCACGATTGTGGAGGCGTGTGGCGGAATCCGGATCACGCGGGCAGGAAGCTCTGCATCAGGCTTGAACGTGACGATCACCGCGCACGTGTTCGATAGTATTGGTCCAGCTCGGCGGGGTCGGAACTTGGCGGCTGCTCCATTTTAACCCTTTTTCTTTGGAAGTCTCCGCGTTACACCGGCGCGGATCCGCGCGAAAATTTCCTTCCTGAATCACGATAGGTTGTGAATTCCCTGCATCGAAGTTTCAGATGAAACTTCGCGGCTCGCCCAAGTGGAAATAGGTCGTTGATCTTTTGTGGCAGGGACGATGGATGTAATTGCGCCAGTAAGCGACAATCCTCCGAATCGCTGCGAGAGGTTACCGGGATTTCTTGAGGTTGATGTTGTAGTGAATCGATCAGAGCGTTCACTTCGGCCAATCGTGAATCCCAATTATCATCGAAGGTCTTAATCCTTAATCTCCACTCTGTCGCTTGTCGCCGAGCTGTCGGTAAGTCGGAAAGTAGCGCAGTGATATATTCTAAGTACACGTTTCGGAAGGTGGTCGATATGACACGTCGAGCAGCGGCGTTTGGGTTACGCGTAAGATACTCTCTCCGGGCCCATACACCGGAACCGGAAATGCCTCACCGAACGCGACCGATTCTACAAGACCCCCTAAAGATGGAAATGGGAACGACTCCAGACATAAATCGGCTGCCTCGTAATACTGCGCTGGATCTACAACACTGCCGACGAAATGAAAGCGCGGGTCATCGCGAATCGCGTCAGGTATCCATTGCCAACTCGAAGGCAGTCCCACGCCGATAAAATGTGCCAATGGCTCATTGGCCATGATCTTGGCGACTGTCCTTAAGAAATTGTAACCCGCCGCGGGCCTGAAATAACCTTCGTGACCTATTGTCATTATTACTGGCGCCGACGCCGAATCCCGAGTTTTGTTTTCGCGAGCTGCTTATCAATTTGATTCGAACCAATCGGGTCCAAGCCCAACGTTACTGGAAGCACCGCGGTTCGCTGCGGGAATCGGTATCGCTCGGTAACATGCTGAAAGTAGGGGAAAGTATTGATGACAGCGTCAGCGACTGAAGTTCCCAAACAATAGCCAAAATGAGCGTGGTTGAACATCGCCACCGGCGCTCCGCCCGGGCTAGAAAAAGCGAGATTGGGGATCGGGTCGTCAAAGTGTGTGTGCAGAACAACGCGCTCGACGTCGTTCGCAAATGCGCGTAAGCGCTTTGCGCGATTGAGCGGAGATTCGTTAGGCGAAAGACGAAATAGACTTGCGTGGGAATCCTCGATGATGCGCTTAAACCGGTCGTCGACTTCTCCTTTTTGTCTTGTCAAAACGACCTGATGCGCAGATCGCCGGTCGCGCATAATCCATTTGGCGAGGAAACGCGTGTGCCCGCCGACAGAATAGATTTCAGAAGCGACATGTAGAGTTCTTGGCCGGCTTTCATCCTTTCCGATGCGATTCAGCTTCGGCAACCCGGCGATTGAAGCGCCAGCATTGAGCAATGGATTTTCAACTGCGCCATCGGCAAACCGGCCCGGATGATGATACCAGGCGAATCGACTTAGATACCAGCTCGCTTCGGCCAGAGTGTCCGGGTCAGCTTGTGATGATCGAACCCACTCCAGCCCGATCTGATAAAGAAGATCATTCTGGATAAGAGGATACTTCACACCCCAAGTCCGGCCCGATCATTACTGAGTTGCAAATCGCTCGACAATCTCCGACTTGCGGGCGATCGCCTGCGCGATAAGACCGCAAATTTCGCCGGCGATGGCGGGATTCACCATTTCACCGTTTGGTAACACGATAGTCTCTGCCGCAACTCGATTAGTCACCGGTAGAAACTCAGCCGCATTTGGTTCGATCGACTTGTACAGGCTCCATGCGATGACACCCGGGCCAGAAGTATTTTCGCGCAAGTCCGTTTTCGGCGTGGAGAACATCAACGAGTTGATCTCGGTTGAGGCCGGCTTTTACCGGATCGATTTTTGCTACGATGTCCTGAAAATTATTTTGCTCCTGTTCATTATATTCGAGTAGCGAAATACCTGGAACGTCACGAAACCCTTGGTAATAAGCTTTGTAGTTTCGGAAATTAGTGGCGATCAGCTCGCTCGCCGAGTCGAGTGACGTTAGTCCCATTGCGGCACAGATTTCGGTGAGTTTTCCATTCGTGCCGATGTAAATCACTCGATCGTAACCGCCGAAGCCGAAGTTGCGCATCAATCTCATTTTGGCGGCGAGTTGATCGTTATTGGTGACAACGGCACCTCCTTCGAAGCTGTTTAGGAATTTCGTCGCGTGAAAACTAAATACTTCGCAATCACCGAAGCCGCCGATCCGTTTGCCGCCATGTGAGCAAGCGAACGCGTGCGCGGCATCATAAATGAGTTTCAGATCGTAATCGGCCGCGATCGTGGCCAAGGCGTCAGTGTCACATGGGCGTCCCCAAAGGTGCACGCCGATGATCGCCGTCGTCTTGGGAGTAATTCGTTCACCCACGCTCCGCGGATCGATATTGTAAGTTGCCGCATCGATGTCGGCGAAGACCGGCTTGATCTCCTGCCACATTAACGCGTGGGCGGTGGCGATGAATGTATATGCCGGAACAATCACTTCCCCGTTGAGCTCGAGCGCTCGAATCGCGATTTCCAATGCAATTGTCGCGTTGCACATCGCTACGCAATGTTTCACTCCCACAAAATCGGCGACTTTAGATTCGAATTCTCTAACCAGTGGTCCATCATTCGTGAACCAGCGGCTATCGAGGACCTGTTCGGCCCGGCGAAGAAATGCGGAAGCATTACCGACGTTGGGCCTGCCTACGTGAAGAGGCTCGCTAAATGCGGGCGCGCCGCCCAGAATCGCCAGTTTTGGCGTCATCGATTTTCCTCCGGATCGACTGATCGCAAGAACTTCGCGGGAACGCCTACTACTACAGTGTTCTCGGGAACGTTGTCCAAAACAACCGCTCCGGCGCCCACGATACTGTTCTTCCCAATGCGACAGCGATCAACGACGTTGGCTCCGATACCGATCCAAACACAACTGTCGACATAAACGGCGCCGGCAAGAGTCGCGCCTGGTCCGATATGAGCGCTGTGTTCGACAACGCAATCATGATCAATCGTGGCGTGTGTGTTCACGATCACATTGTCACCGATGCGAACCGAGGGGTTAATGACCGCGCCCGCTGCGATAACGGTGCCGTCGCCGATCGCTACGTCACGAGCTATGATGGCGGTTGGATGAATCGCTGTTAGCAGCGAAAATCCGCGTTGAGCACACGTTCTGGCAGTGCGGGCGCGCGCCGCGTTATTTCCAATCGCGACGATGGCATGGGTGACACCTTGCTGGTGCAAATCGCGGAGCGCATCATCACCGCCAATAATCGGTGCATCGCAAAAGATCTCCCCTTTGCGGTTCGGCTGAACATCATCGAGAAAACCCACAATTTCGTGGCCGCCAAGGCGCACTACGTCTGCAACGACTTTCGCGTGTCCTGCTGCGCCCCAGACGATGACCTTGTGTTTTTCCATTGTCACTTGCGCACGATGTAAAGCACTGAGGCTGGTGCAATCCCTAACTCTTCCCACAACCTGCCCGCGAGCTCATGTGCAGTCAGTTGCGAAACGTCAAAACCGGCGTTTTGGACGCGCTTGATGAAATCTTGTTTCGAATAAAGTCGCACATGATCCGCCTGGGCGAAACGGCGGACGCGTTCTGCAGGATCGGCACACGTCGCGTCTTCTTCAGTTGCCTGCAGACTCAACAGAATAGGGGCCATTACAATTCCCCAACCGCCGACTACGAGGATTCGATACAGCTCGCGAAGGGCTCGAGCATCATCAGTTACGTGCTCGAGAACGTGCGAACAGATAAAGCAATCGAAGCTACTGTCGCCATAGGTCGACAGATTTTGGAGATCGAGGCGATCATCAACGTCATCCATGAACAGATCTGCACTGCGGTACTGAATTGACCGGTTCATAGCTAGCCATCGGCGAAGGGGTCCGGTAGGTGCGAAATCAACCATTTTCAATCTTGGTTGCGACTTACTTAGTTCACGCTGCAAAAAAAGTAGATAAAGACGATCCCGATCGGTCGAGCCGCAATGGGGACACAGATAATGATCGACGTTCAAGGTCTCAAACTGGTGCAGCTTTGCCGGATCGAAGCCGTAATGCTCCAGATCATGTTTCAAAGTTGCGTTAGCGGTCAGCAACGGAGTGAAGTCCCGCAGAAAAAGGCGGCAAAACGGACACCGACGTGTGTAGCCATTGATTTTCGCGAGGCACGGATTTGCGACATGCTTCAACGCAGTCTTGAGCGGTTTAGGAACTGCATCGCGAATGGAATTGAACGCGTTTCGGGCAAGAGGTGACATCAGGAACTGGTAACTTTGGACGAGCCGAGACCTTGTAGCACGCGGCGCACCTGCAAAAGCACCGGAATAAAACTGGCGACCAAATACGCAATCACCGTGGCAGCAATCACCCCACTGATCCCGTAGTATCTTCACAAGAAATATGGACAGGCCGACGTTTATCACGGCAGTAAGAACGCCACAGACGGTTAACCCTGTGATCTTGTCGAGCGCCTGCAGCATTGCGCCCGAAACGAAGAGGTAGGCTAGCATGATGTTCCAAAGCGCCATCCAAATCATCAGCGCAAACGGGGGCACGGCGTTCGGCCCAGCCCAGAGCTTGATTAGCTGCTGGCCGAAGATAACGAGAATGCCGACGAGTGGGATCACGATCAGCAGCGCAAATTTCACGTTTTTGCGGAATGTGCCTCGAATCCAATCAAAGTCTTTTCGAACGGCTGCTTCTGTGTAAGCCGGCCAGATGGTTGGCACGATCAGGCCCTGAATCAGTGTTGTATACGCAAAAAGTCGGAACGCCACACTGTACGGCGTTACTTGGCTAGGTCCTAGATAATGCGCAATAATAATGTTGTCGGTTTGCGAATTGATCAGCCACGCGGTGTTAGCAATGAAAAATTTCCAGCTCGTGGAAAACAACTCTCGCGCAAATCGGAGATCAGCCGCGGTGCGACTCGGTGCCAGCCAGCGTTTGTGCCAACCAAAAACCCAGACCGAACTCACCGCGTTTACGAGCAGGCCTGCGCCCGCGGAGCCGAGCACGAGTAATGGAAGTCCACCGCGAAAGCCGATCACAATCAAAATACCAATCAATTTGCAACGCTACTCGCCATGATCCACAAATTTGCGGTCGCGTTTTCTTGATATGCGGCCAGCACTCGGTTCGTCACCAGCAGCGGAAAATTCAGAGCGAAAATGGACAAGGCGATAACGAGGGCCGGAACGAGCTCAGTCGCGAAAAAGGGAATCGTCAACCTGCGGAAACATGACGTGGCCGATTGGCCGAGCGAACATGATTCCCGAGACACGAACAAGACCGCGACGATCGAAAGTGCGATTAAAGTCGTGCTGACATAACGGCGCGCCCTGTCCCGATCGTCTTCGCCAAATGCGCGTCCGAGCGCATTGGTTAGGCTGGAAGCCAGCCCGAAATCGGTGAAACCAAGGAAAACTAGCAGGCTGCTGATTGTCATCCAGGCGCCGTAACGCTCTGGTCCGAGATAGCGGACCGTTAGTGGCACCGTAATTAAACCGGTCAGCGAACCGACGGCTCTAGCCCCAAACGCCGCGATTGTGTCCCGGACAACGCTGCGCGACCGCCGCTCGCGCTCCGTTGCCGGGGCAGATCGATTGGCCGTCAAATCAAACAGCCTTTGGATCCATCGTTTGCCAAACGAAATCATCTGGGTTGCGTGGTTTTGGCGAAAAGTTTCGCCAAGCCGCCGATCATAACCCATCTGAGCGTGAATTCATCTTTCGCCGTGGCTCACCGCAGGCTGCTATGTTGGGCTGATCGTCTATGAGGCTTGGGCTTTTGAGCGGCGCTTTTATTTTGGTGGCGCGGATTGCCTCAGCGACTGTCTGGCACGTATCGCAGCACCCGCTACCGACTGTTCCTGTCGGCAAGCAGTTCACAACAATTAACAAAGTGGCGAATCGCCTCTCGCCCGGAGACACCGTTATCATTCATTCTGGCGTTTATCGGGAATCGGTGACAATCGGAAAGAGTGGAACTGAACAGAAGCCGATTCGGTTCGAAGCTGCGCCGGGCGCAAATGTAGTTGTGACCGGGGTCGATCGGCTGACCCACTGGAGCAAGGAGCCGGGAAATGTTTTTAGCAGCAATTGGCCGTATCGGTTTATCGGCTGGAGCAAAATCAACGCACATCCGGACGATGAATATCATCGGTTAATCGGGCGGGCGGAGCAGGTGGTGGTGAACGGAAAGTTGCTCCGGCAAGTATTGCAGCGCGATCAAATGTCGCCTGGCTCCTTCTACGTCGATCTCGACAAACAGCGGCTCTACATTGCGTTGAACCACGGCGACAAAATCAATTCGGTTCGAATCGAAGCGGCGACCCGGCCAGTTCTGTGGGATTGCAAAGGCAATCATGTGCACTTGAGTGGAATTCATTTTCATTATGCCGCGAATGCGGCACAGCAAGGTGCAGTGATTTTCGAAGGGCGCGCTGACCGTGCCGAAGATTGTAGCTTCGAGAAAATGAATGGCCCGGGCGCAAGCTTCGTCGGGCCGGACCAAATCGTGCGGCGTTGCACATTCAGCGACAACGGCCAGCTCGGTTTCGGTGCGATCGGCGCGCACAATCTACGGCTGACTGATTGCACGATTCAAAATAACAACATCAAAGGCTTCAATCACCAATGGGAAGCCGGCGGGAACAAGATCGTGCTCTCGCGCGGCGTCACGATTGAGCAGAGTCGGTTCATTCGAAATCGCGGCAACGGGATTTGGTTCGATACCGGCAACGAAAATGCGACTGTGCATAACTGTCTGATCGCAGATAACCAGGACGCCGGGATTTTCTATGAAATTTCGAACGGCCTCAACGCGCACGACAACGTAATCATCGGCAACGGATTCGCCTCAACTGCCGGCGCGTGGGGTGGACAAGCGGGGATCGTTCTTTCGTCATCGCCGAATTGTGTGGTCGAGCGCAATCTGATCGTTGGAAATCGTGAAGGCTTTAATTTTCGGGAACAAAATCGGACGTCACCGCGCATCGACGATCCGGATCCAAAACATGAAGAGCAGATTTGGAATCACGACGAGCGCATTTGTAATAATGTGATCGCTTACAATCGCGATGCCCAAACCCGCGGCTGGTTTGACGTGGATGACGAGCGTCATTGGCCGAGCCGAATACATGCAGTCGACTCCGACGGCGCATTGTCACTGGAGAAGCTGCGGATCGTTATGGCGCAAAATATTTACGCTCACGAAGATGCTCAGCCGTTGTTCGTTTGGGGAACCGACTGGCGGCGTCATCGAGGCTTATCCGACGATCAACGCAGTTCAGGCTGAGTTGGGCCTGGAAAATGGCAGCCAGGTGGCTGACTTGAAATTCGTTGCGCCCACGAAACGCGATCTGCGATTACCGCACAAGAGTCCCGCCTTTGAGATGAACTGTTATCCGATAGGAGAAGTGCCGGGTGTTGGTTTGGGCAAACTGAGATGACAAATTGAAGTTGAGAAGTTGAGTGGCAGTTGAGCGGTTGAGAAGAACAATGCGCCAAACCTCTCAACAACTCAATGTCTCAACAGCTAAACATCCCCACAGCGGCTTTGCCTTTGCATCTTTCATGCTTAACTCACTGCCGTGAGCAACGAAGATAGCGCTGGTGACCGGCATTACCGGGCAGGACGGATCGTATTTAACCGAATTGCTTCTGGAAAAAGGCTACGCGGTCCATGGGATTGTCCGCCGGACGAGCAATTTGCAGCGATCGCGCATCGAGCATCTGCGACACGATCCGAAGATTTACGACACGACCTTCTTCCTTCATTATGGCGATTTGTCGGACACGACGACGTTGCGTCGAATTTTTCGGGAGGTGCAGCCGACCGAGGTTTATCATTTGGCCGGCCAAAGTCACGTCGGTCTGAGTTTCGATATTCCGGAGTCCACTTGCGACGAAGCCGGAATGTCGACGCTTCGATTGCTCAAGATCGCGCGCGACCAGGATCATCCGGTGCGATTTTATCATGCTTCGACCTCGGAAATTTTCGGGGATGCAATTGAATCGCCGCAAAACGAGGAGACACCGATGCGGGCGACCAGCCCGTACGGATGCGCCAAAGCGTTTGCGACGCAATTTGCCGCGTTTACCAACAATCCTACGGACTTGTTCGTTTGCAACGGGATTCTTTACAACCATGAGTCACCGCGGCGTGGTGAAAATTTCGTTACTCGAAAAATTGCCCGGGCAGTGGCGAGGATCTCTCGCGGATTGGATAGCGAGCTGGTTCTTGGCAATTTGGAAAGTAAACGCGATTGGGGCCGCGCTCAGGATTTCGTCAAGGCTATGTGGTTGATGTTGCAGCACGACCAAGCCGACGACTACGTGGTTGCCACAGGCAAAGCGCATTCGGTACGTGACTTCGTCAAAGCTGCGTTCGCGATGGTGGATCTGCAGTGGGAACAGTATGTGAAACGCGATGCCGCATTCGATCGACCGATCGAACCCGCGCGCTTGGTGGGTTGTGCAGACAAGATTCGAAAGACACTTGGTTGGAAGCCGAGCGGCACGTTTCAGGGTCTCGTGCGGGAAATGGTGGAGGCGGAAGTTGAGGCGTTGAGCTAAGTTGAGCAAGCGTTGAGGCGACTCGAATTGTTGAGTTGTTGCGCAATTGCGGGCAAACTCGAAGGATGAGCCCCTCACAACAATATCCTTTTGAAAAGCTACGTGTCTGGCAAGCCGCTCGAGTGCTAGCGAAGCAAGTCTACGAGGTCACTGCCACGTTTCCTCAGAGCGAACGCTATGGCCTTGTCAGCCAATGCAATCGCGCCGCGATTTCCGTCGCCGCCAACTTGGCTGAAGGGACGTCTCGTCAAAGCCGAAAAGATCAGGCGCATTTTTTGGAGATCGCGTACGGATCACTAGCCGAACTCGCGTGCTTATTAATTCTCGCAAAGGACATCGGCATCTTGTTAGAGGGTTCCGAACGGGACCTTCGCGCCGGTATAGAGCATGTGTCCGTGCAATTGAACGCTCTTCATCGCAGCCAACGAACACGATCGAATTGAAATCTCTCTTCTCAACAACTCAACGTCTCAACTCCTCAACAATCTTGGATTTTCGATGAGCAAGGCCCTCCAAAAAGCGGGAAGGGCATGGCGGCGATGGCGATTCGTCCGGAACGGAATGAAGCCGTGGAAGACTGGTTACCTGGAATACAAGGACGACGAAATCTCGCGCGTGGTTCGGGAAGGGACGTTCTCGTCGAACAAATTACCGGCGGGATACGGTTTTCGGCTGGACGAACGAATCATCGAATATCCGTGGCTCTTTTCGCGATTACCGATGGGCGAAGGTCGCTTGCTGGATGCGGGCTCGACCTTGAATTTCGAATTCTTGATTGAACAGCCGGTATTGCGGCAGAAAAAAGTCGACATTTGCACGCTGGCGCCGGAGTCGCGTTGTCTGTGGCGAAAAGGTGTTTCCTATGTTTACGACGATTTGCGGCGACTCCCGTATCGCGACGAGTTGTTTGATTGGATCGTGTGTTTGTCGACGATCGAGCATGTCGGGATGGACAACGCGCTTTATACCGGTGACGGAAAAAATAAGGATGCCTCGCGACCGGATGATTATCTGGCGGCGCTGGCCGAATTGAAACGAGTCTTAAAACCTGGCGGAACGATTTATATGACGGCTCCGTTTGGAAAGGCAGTCAATCATCGCTGGTTTCAAGTGTTCGATCACGACATGGTGCAATCACTGGTTCGAAACTTCAACCCGGCGGACCTGAAAGAAGATTATTTCCAATATCGGCCGGAAGGCTGGCAGAAATGCGCTCCAGCTGACGCCGCAACCGCGACGATTTTCGATATTCATTCGGCCCGGGATTACGATCCCGATTTTGCGGCCGCGGCTCGCGCCGTGTTCTGTTTGGAAATGAAGAAATGACGAAGCATCAATCGACGCGTTTGCCGGGTTTGCGGCAACAGCGCGGATTTCTTTTTCGAGAAGCGCATCCTTGGGAAATACGACGTTGCGTATTTCAAATGCGAAACTTGCGGGCAGGTTCAAACGGAAGAACCGCACTGGCTCGAGGAAGCGTATCGCGATCGCGATTCCAAGTTGGATGTCGGAATGGCGGACCGCTGTGTTTGGACAGCACAAACTATGGTTGCGTTCGCCTGGCGAATGAAAATCGCGCCGGACGCGCCAGGTTTGGACTGGGGCGCTGGCACCGGCCTGTTCGTTCGTCTGTGTCGTGATTATGGAATGAATTTTTTCTATCACGATCGCTATCCACGAAATGTCTTTGCCCGCGGCTTCGAAGCCAACCCCTCGGACAAGAACTGGATTTGCATTAGCGCATTTGAGGTGGCCGAACATTTTCCGAATCCTCGCGACGATTTCGGCGAGTTGTTGAGGTTAGGCCCGCAATACGTCCTCTTCTCCACATTATTATATAAGGGCGAAGCGCCGGACTGGTGGTATTTCACCGATAACGGGCAACACGTTGCCTTCTACACGCGTCGTAGCCTGGAAGAGATCGGCAAACACTACGGCTATCGGTTCGCTACCGACGGACGCGATCTGCATTTGTTCTCAAAAGAAGAAGTGCGCGATCGCGTTCTGGAATCGTGCCGGAAAAATCGCGAAACGCTCTCGCGTCGCTATCGGAAGAAATATGGTTCACGAATGGAAACGGATTTCGAGGATGTCATAGGAGATAGGAGATAGGAGATAGGAGATAGGAGATGGGAATTTCCTAGAGTAGGAAATCGATTGCGTTCCAGAGCACTTCTCCGCAGGCCAGCCGGCGTTCTTGACCTGATTTTAACAACACGTCCGGCGTAAATTTCTCTCGCGGTTTGGTGAGTTGCTCCTGCATTCGTGCAGCCAATGCGCCGGCGTCGCCGGCTGGAAAGAATGTGATCAGTTCGTCCGCGGGAAGTTCGCGGTTTATCGGAATGTCGGAAACGATCGCCGGAACGCGAAGTGAAAACGCGTCGTAAACTGCGCCGCCACCGGGTCCGCCTTCGAACAGGGTCGGTTGAATCAGCGCGCACGAGTGTTTGAGCAATTCGATCTGATCGCGTTTTGGGATCAGACCGAGAATTTTGACGCGATCCTTGATCCCGGCTTTTTCGAGAAACGCCAGCAGCGGCGGAAGAGTTGCCGTGTGGGTTGAACCTGCGGTAGATCCGGTGCAGACGAGGGATAGCGACGGATTGGAATCCGACATTTCGCTGAACGCCCGGAAGGCGGTCGCATGATCTTTGTGTGTCCAAAATTGGTTCGAAATAATGAAATACGGCGGACGAACTCCATAACGCGACAGGACGTCGACACGATCCTGAATCCAATCGGGTCGAGGCGCGGGAGCGAACGGCAAACTGAAAACTCGCGCCGTTGCTTGTGGGACAAACTTTGCAATGTCGTTCGCGGCCGCCTTCGAGTTAACAATCACGGCCCGCGCTTGGGTCAACAACGTCTCAAAATGTTTGTCTCGCGCCCGAAGAGTTTCGGGAGTGAAGTTCTCGGGAAAATATTTGTGTTGGAAATCGTAAGCGTATCCCAGCCACGGACGCGGGAAATCCGGGCCGAGCGAATGCGTGACCGGCAGAAGAATATCCAAATCGAGCTTTTGCGCTGTTTCGCGAATTGCACCCGCGCCAATGTCGATGTGATGAACGAGAATCTTTTCGCCGAATTCCGAAAACGCTTTCCGAACTTCTTGTGGTTTCAGGCTCGATTCGGGTCCCGCTTTGAAGAATTCGCGAGCCTTTTGCAAAATTGTGCGCGGACCAGAATCGGGAATGATGAGGTGGAATGCGGTGGATTCTGCTCGAGGTGTGGTCAACAACGAATCGGTGACCGTCCATAAAAAATCGATTCCGCCGCTCCAGTTTAAGAAATCATGGGCGGTGATGCCGATCTTGAGTCGCTTCACGCTTTTAATTGGTCCAATTCCAACAAACCAATCAGTTGTCCATCCTCCTGCGGCTCGAGAACGTAACCGATGGACCGATAGAGTTCGGCTGCCGCCTTGTTCTGAGGATCAACTTTGAGTCGGACGCGCTTCGCGCCGCGTTCTTTGGCGACGGTGTGTAAAAAATTCATCAGAATCCGACTGTAGCCGTGGCCTCGCGATTGAGGATCGATGGCGATCCCGAGGCTCGGCACTTCGTAACCTTCATCCCAACCGCGCAGCATCCCGTACCCGATCGCGCGATTTTCCAGGAGCATGACACAGTAAAAATCGCGACCGGAGTAATTCGCGCGGGCTGCGGCCTCCTCCGCGGTCAATGGATGCGGATGAAAAAAATTCCCGTCCTGGTTTTCGCGCAGGCGCACAAACAAATCGGCGAGCGAGGATTTGTGCTCTGGTGTGAGGGCGGCGCAGACTGGCGCAGATTTTGTCGGAGCAGTCACCGCGATTTAGCTCGATTCTCAAAATATCCTGAGACGGCAGAGGTAATTATTTTGAGTTGTTCGTCCGTCAATCCCGGCCAACTGGGCAAATTGATTCCGCGCCGCGACAAGTTTTCGGCGACTGGATAATTGCTTCCGGACTGCTCATACATCGGCATCGTGTGCGCTGGCGAAAACAACGGCCGGGTTTCAATTCCCTGTTCGCGCAAATAAGCGCGAAGCGGATCGCGATCGGCCGGATCTGCAGTGAGGATTGAGATCATCCACCACGAATGGGTTGTGTTCGGCGCTTCGCGATGCACTTCAACCGGCAAACCAGCGAGCTGCTGTTGATACATCTTTGCCAATTCGCGTTTGCGCGACAGAAATTCGCCGGCGCGTTCGAGCTGGGCCAGACCGATCGCCGCGCAAATGTTCGTCATTCGATAATTGTAACCGATCACTTCGTGCCAGTATTCACGATTAGCAGCCAGACCTTGTCCGCGGAAAAGCCTGGCTCGTTCGGCGAGCTCGGGGTCGCTGGTCACAACCATTCCGCCTTCGCCGGTGGTGATCGTTTTGTTCCCGTAAAAACTGAACGCCCCGAAATGACCGAACGTGCCGGTTGAACGCTGATTGTAACGCGCGCCAAAAGCTTCCGCAGAGTCTTCGACCAAAAATACTTCATGCTCCTTCGCGATTTTCTGAAGCGCATCCATGTCGCACGGTTGTCCATAAAGATGAACAACCATGATCGCCTTTGTCCGGGAACTAATCTTGCGACGGACCTCGTCCGGATCCATTTGCCAGGTGTCTTGCCGCGAATCGACAAAAACCGGGGTCGCACCGGTGTAGGCGATGGCGTTTACCGCTGCGATGTAGGTGAGGGTCGGAACGATCACTTCATCGCCTGGTCCGATGCCGAGCGTGACGAGCGCGAGATGCAACGCCACGGTCCCGTTGCAAACCCCGATCGCGTGATTCGTTCCGAGCTCGGCTGCGAATTGAGCTTCGAATTCGGAAATGAAACGTCCTTTGGACGAGATCCAGGTTGAATCCAGACATTCCGTTACGTAGCGCTTCTCGTTGCCGCGCAAATCGGGCTGATAAAGCGGAATGTTGTATTTGGTCATGTTATCAAACGTTCAGCACATGTAAGCGAGGCGATTGGGCCGAGCGTGGGTGATGGCGCAGAGATAAATATTTCAAAGTGATCGCCGGCTGAATTTATCCTGTCGCGTAACGATGGCCGAATTCAACGTTGAGTCGAAGCCAAAGCCGGCTGGCGCGCTGATGACGCGCGATTTTGCTGAACCCGCCATTGCACGTCCGCGTAAACCTGGCCGAGATCCTCTCCGGAGAAACCGTCGTATCGGTCGAGCATGGTTGCGAGAATCTTGAAACCGAGCGCCTGTTTGCGAGCGTCATAAAGCTTCGTCTTTGGCGTGTGAAGGGCCAGAGTGATGGAATAACGGCCGGGAAGAAGCAGATGTGCCGGAATCACGGCGGTAATATTATGCTCGCCCGCTGCTTCAACTGAAATCTCCGGCTTCGCCATCGATACCGACGAATAGAAAATGCGTTCGTCTTTGAAATTAAACACGGAGAACGCGAGCTGAAGTCCCTCAATGTGCCGGCGCACGTTGAACGAACAATTCAGAAGAATCGGTTCGTTTACGCTGAACGAGTTGGCCGGTTCGTTTTCGGAGCGGTAGAGGCCGGCAAAGCTAAAACTCGCGTCGCTATCGATCGCGGGAAAGTCGATTGTCGGAAGCTGTTGCCGTTCGCCGCCAAGATAGGTCCCGACCACGTCCGAGGCGCTTCCGGTTTTTTCGATCTCGCCGTTGCGCAGCAGAATGCAGCGCGAACAGAGGTGACAGACGGCGTCCATGTTGTGGCTGACAAAAATAACGGTGCGACCTTCCTTTGCGGCCACGTCTTCCATTTTCGCCAGACACTTTTTTTGAAACTCGGCGTCTCCGACGGCCAGGACTTCGTCAATCAGCAGAATTTGCGGTTCGAGATGAGCGGCGACGGCGAAAGCGAGCCGCACATACATTCCGCTCGAATAACGCTTCACCGGAGTATCGAGGAATTTTTCCACTTCAGCGAAGGCGACGATTTCATCGAATTTCCTTTTGATTTCGGCGCGGGTCATTCCGAGAATCGCGCCGTTCAGAAAAATGTTTTCGCGTCCGGTGAGCTCGGGATGAAAACCGGTGCCGACTTCCAGCAGAGCGCCGACCCGGCCGTAAATATCGGCGCCTCCAATCGTCGGCTCGGTGATTCGATTCAGAATTTTTAACAGCGTGCTCTTACCCGCGCCGTTGCCCCGATGATCCCGAGCACTTCACCGGCGTTGACATCAAAGGAAACATTTCTCAACGCCCAGAACGTTTCCGAAGTGGATTTACCGTTGGAGCGAAACCGGTTGAACATTCGCCGCGGCAGCGTCATCAAGTCATCATGCAAGGTTCGGTAACCGCCAAATCCGCCGCCGATGATCAATCTTGAACGACTTGCTCAGGTTTTGAACGGAAAGCGCGAGGTCAGACATGAAGGGACGCTAAGCGGGAACTGGTAAACGCTACTGGGTTGTCGAGTAGTCGGCGATCATTGACTCAATTTATCACAATCGGCGCGGGATCATTGAATGCCTGTTCGCAAAAACCTTTGCTCTTGCCGTTTCCTCATATCATATCGGCGAAATCGCGTTCGATTCGACGAAAGAAAAATGCGCCAGTGACCAGAGTCAAACACGGACACTCCGACCGTGATCCAGAACATCGTCGGAGTGAGAGCGCTTCGGCCGAGCACGCACCAACGGAAACCTTCAACAAATCCGACAACCGGATTGAGAGCGAACAAGGCTCGCCATCGCTAAGATGCAATCATGCTCGTTGGATAAACCACGGCACTCGCCTACATCCAAATTTGGAGAAAAAGCGGCAACGCATAATTCGTGTCGCGATACTTCACGCTGAGCGACGAAAACCACAAAGCACGCCAGTGGCGGCGATCGCCGTAAAAAACAAAAATCCTGGAATCGCCAGCAAGCGCAGGGTTGGCGCGACGTGATACACCGCCATGAACATAAAAATCATCACCAGCATGACGGCGAAATCGACCAAGGTTGAAAACGTGTGGGAGAGAGGGATCAACATGCGTGGAAAATAAACTTTCGAAACGAGTTGGACGTTATTGATCAAACTGGTGCTGCTTCGTTGCGCCGTTTGAGAAAAATAATTCCAGATCGTCAAGCCGCAAAAAACAAACAAAAGATAAGGGGTTCCGTCGCTCGGCAATTTTGCTACCCGGCCGGTGATCAGCGCCAGAATTGAAGCCGCGATCAGAGGTTGGAGCGCGACCCATCCAATTCCGAGCGCAGTCTGTTTGTAAATAACCTTGATGTTACGCTCGACCAGGATCCAAAGCAGATCGCGATAGCTCCAGAGCTCCCGCAAATTCAATGCGGCCCAGCCTTTGGTCGGGCGAAGCCGGAGTGTGGGTGTCCGACTCGGGGCCGGCCCGGCGGAGGTCTGCGGGGTTGGTTCGGCGTAGGCGACGGTAGTGGGTCCGGAGCTCACGGGGGCCAATGTCGGTTGTAGAGGCGCTTGTGCCAAGCGCCTGTTTAGGTAGATCGTGTCAGCTGCGGCGCCACCCTACAACAATTGCAAGTAACGGCTGGGCGGTGCATCGCGTCCCATTTGCTTGCGCTTTACGATGCGGGTTCTACTGTGGCGCGGTGAAAAAAATCGAGGCGATCATCAAGCCATTCAAAACCGAAGCGGTCAAAGACGCGCTCGCGGCCGTCGGCATTGAAGGAATGACGTTGAGCGAAGTTCGCGGATTCGGCCGGCAAAAAGGCCACAGCGAGATTTATCGTGGAAGCGAATACACCGTCGACTTTTTGCCGAAGGTGAAATTTGAAATCGTGGTCGCGGATGACATCGCTCAGCGCGTGGTCGAAGCGATTATGCAATCGGCCAAGACCGGGAAGATCGGCGACGGAAAAGTTTTCGTGACCGAGGTCCAGGAAGCAATTCGGATCCGGACGGACGAGCAGGGCGCAGCAGCGATTTCATAGGGACGTTTAGAAGTTGAGCTGTTGAGTCGTTGAGAAGAGACTGGAACTCGTGAAAACACCCCGCCAGTACTCATTCGAAAAACTTCGTGTTTGGCAATCAGCGCGTGAACTTGCAAAAGCAGTTTACTTGGCAACCAGGCTAGTTCCTCCGCGCCGAAATATATGGCCTTACCAGTCAATGCAATCGGGCGGCCATTTCAATTGCAGCAAATCTGGCTGAAGGCACTTCGCGTCAGGGCAAACGAGATCAGGCGCATTTTTCGGAGATCGCATATTCGTCACTAACTGAACTCGCCTGTCTGATGATTTTGTGCCGAGATATTGGTCTGCTTTCGGATGCATCGGAATTTACTCTTCGGCGGCAGATTGAAAATGTGTCGGCTCAACTCAATGCACTGCATCGCAGCCAGCGTGCGGCGATTTCCCAACCTCCTCTCAACAACTAAACCTCTAAACCGCTCAACTTCAGATGAATGATTTTTTGTTGTCGGTTTTGTTGGGAATCGTCGAGGGCTTGACCGAATTTTTGCCGGTCAGCTCAACCGGTCATCTCCGGATCGTGGAAGCGCTTTTCCATCTGAACTTGCATGACAGTTTCTGGAAAATGTACACGATCGTCATTCAACTTGGCGCAATCCTGGCCTTGCCGGTTTATTTCTGGAACCGAATCCTGAAATTCCTCGGCACTTTTCCAAGAGGCGAGCGCGGCGACCGGAATCTACTGACTCATCCGTTG
Source organism: uncultured Verrucomicrobiae bacterium (assembly GCA_963800015.1). Classification (GTDB taxonomy): domain Bacteria; phylum Verrucomicrobiota; class Verrucomicrobiia; order Chthoniobacterales; family UBA10450; genus AV40. The sequence continues at coordinate 23,774 of CAWCZE010000003.1, forward strand.
AGCCTGACCATGATTGCGTTTGTGGTGACGGCCCTCCCGGCCTGGGCGTTGCACAAGAAGATCGGGGAAAATTTGGAAAAACTTTGGGTGATCGCGACTCGCGCTGCTGATCGGCGGAGTGGTGATGTGGATTGTCGACGCGGTCTGCACGCGTCCCCGGGTAACGCACATGGAAGAAATGAGCTTGCCGCAGGCGATCTGGATCGGCGCATGCCAGATTCTTTCGGCGGTTTTTCCCGGGACTTCGCGGTCAATGTCGACGATCGCGGCGGGACAGATCGCGAGTTGTCGCGCAGGCGGCGCTTGAGTTTTCTTTTTTCCTTTCGATGCCGACGATGGTGGTGGCGACGTTGTACGATCTCTACAAAACGTTGAAGCCGAGTCACGACAACGCCGGCGAGGGCGCAATCGCGCCGCTGTCATGAATTCGCACGAATGGATCGTGCTCGCGATCGGGTTCATTATTTCGTTCATCGTCGCGCTAGGCGTTGTCGCCTGGTTTATGAATTGGGTGCGTCGCCGCGGTTTCGCGCCGTTTGCGATTTATCGGATCGTCCTCGGCATCGTCCTGATCATTCTTCTCACGCCGCGGTCTTTAGATCGTATGATGCAACCACCGAGGCGATTTTTCCTGACTTGCAAAGCTGCGTGCTATGCGAGGACGTCCGCTGCGAATTCAACGGGATGAATACGCTCGTCGGAGTGCTTAACGTGATCGCGGCGCCGTCGCTGCCGATAAATTATATGCGGCTTTGCATCTGGACACGTTGGTGCAGCGGGAGCGGAAAGTTCAAGCAACGCTCGCGGATTGTCGGAGTGGACGAACAGAAAGTGCTGGCCCAGGCCGAAGTCGAATTTGTGTTAAAGGAGATGGAAGGCCACGCCACCAACGTTCATTACTTTGGCGGCGTGCAGTTCCAACAGTTCGGCCTCCACCATGTTGAGATTTATTTGCAGGAGGAACTGCGCCTGCGTTTTCCGCTGCCGGTGGTGATGATTCAGAGGAAGAACTAATCAGTGACCAGTGACCAGCCTTCGACAAGGCTACGGCTTGGCAAGACTGACGGTGACGAGACAACTTTGGCGTCGATGTCCTACCGCTGACCTCTGACTTCTGACGTCTGACGTCTGCTGCGGCGAACGCCGGCGATTTTCACAGCGGCTCGACAGAGTCTCGCCCTACCGCATTCGCGCTGTGAATAACTGCTTGCCACCCGGCGGCGGATTCGATATCAACCGAGGCGTCCATGGTCGGGAAGGTCCTCACTCGGGCACTGGTGTGCTCTTTGGCTTTGATTGGTTCGGTTTCTGCACAGCAAGTGGAGATTCCGCGCGAAAAGCCCGTTGCCATCGTTCAGCCGAAACCAGTCGCAGTCGTTCAAACGAAACCCGCTCCGACCGTTCAAGCGAAGCCGATGGCGGTTGTCCAAACCAAACCAGCCATGGTTGTTCAAACGAAACCCGAGCCGGTGGTTCAGGCGAAATCGATGGCGGTTGTTCAAACGAAGTCCGCTCCGGTAGTTCAAACCAAACCAGTCGCGGTTGTCCAAACCAAGCAGGCTTCCCAACCGCAGATTGAATTGCGCCCGAGGTCCAGACCGTTTCCTACACCACAACTACTGCGCCAGCTCCAACCCACAGCTTGAGTCTCGACGAAATGCGGCAAGCCGGCGCGTCGGCCGGGCAGCATCTCCGCGAAGAGATGCATGATATCGAAGAAGACGAACCTGCAGCGAAACCTGCTCCGCCGAAAAAGATCGCGGCGCCTGCAAATGCAGTCCGCGTTGTCGAGAAACCTTCGCGGGAATCGGAGACTTTCCCGGCTCCGCCTGTTAATTTTTCCGGACAGACCGCATTCGTTAGGCTGGCAGACGGCTTCGACATGCCGGTGGGTAAAGGGAAGCCCGTGGTTACTATCGGGCGCGCGGCTTTCGTGCACATGGACACATGGGAGAAGATTGGGATGGCGTCGGCGGCGGTGATACCGATCTGGGGATCCGGTTTCGGTGATCGCGGACGGCGTGGTGGTTTTTGCACGCGATTGTCATCAGGGCTGGGGGAACGTGATCATTGTGCGGCACGCGTATCGCGACGGAGTCGGCACGCGTTACGTCGATTCGCTTTATGGCCACCTCGACAGAATTTTGGTGAAGCGAGGACAAGGCCTGAAACGCGGACAACAAATCGCGACGATCGGAAACGCGCACGGTCTTTATGATGCGCATCTTCATCTTGAAATTCGGAAGAACCTCGAGATTGGAATGAGTCGCGATAAATTCGCGCAGGACTCGAGCAATTACTACGATCCGTCGCAGTTCATCACTTCACATCGCCACTTGCAGAGCACCGGAGCGAGCTGCCGGGTCGCGATGAACACATTTACATACGACTCGCGAATTCCGTGGGAGAAACTGAAAAATTACAGTCACGCCCACACTGGCGGCAGCGGAACAAGCGAGTCGGCCTACGCGCTTAAGAAAGCGCTGGCATCCCAGGGCAGTCGGCGCGACTAAAATCTGGCCGCTGCGCGGTTAAACTCTCCCTATCACTGCCAGGATTATCACGATCAGCAGAATCAATCCGAGTCCGCCGCTTGGATAATATCCCCAGCCGCTGCTGTATGGCCACGTCGGCAATGCTCCCAGCAGCAGAATGATAAGGATGATCAGTAGAATAGTTCGCATCACCCTGACTACGCGCGTGGTTCACGGCCCGGTTGTCTTTTTTGCACGGGCAAAATGTAAAACCGCTTGCGCGGGCAGGAACTGTTCTTATCATTCGTGGGCAAGTCCCGACTGCGTCTTGCCCGATGCGTCGGGAAAATTTTTTGCCCGAATTTGTAATCCAAAATGGCAAACACAATTCTGATTGGCGCGCAGTGGGGCGATGAAGGTAAGGGCAAAATCATCGACGTCCTGACTACCAAGGCGGACGTGATTGTTCGCAGCCAGGGCGGGAACAATGCCGGCCATACCATTGTCCACGGCGGCAAGACTTACATTTTGCATCTGATTCCGTCAGGAATTTTGCGCAGTGGAAAAGTTTGCGTGATCGGCAACGGCGTCGTGGTCGATCCAATCGCGGTGGTGAATGAAATCGATCAGCTGCGTCGCGTCGGGGTCAAAATCGGTAAGAATCTTTTGGTGAGCGATTGCGCGCACCTGGTGTTGCCTTATCACCGCGCGCTCGACGAGCAACGCGAACTGCGAAAAGGCCACACCAAAATCGGAACGACCAAACGCGGCATCGGTCCGGCTTACGCGGACAAGGCGTCGCGGACCGGGTTGCGGATCTCGGACCTGATGCAGCCGAGGTTGTTCTCGAAAAAATTGCAGGCCAAAAACCGCGAAAACAATGCGGTGCTTCGCGCGCTCGGCGCCAAGCCGATCGATTATGAGGAAGTGAACAAGGCTTATCTGGCTGCGGGCGCGAAGTTGCGGCCGTTCGTGACGAACACGGTTGTTTATCTGCACAACGCGATTCAGCGCGGCAAAAATGATTTTGTTCGAAGGCGCGCAGGGAACTTTTCTCGATATCGACTTTGGAACCTATCCTTACGTGACGTCGTCGAATACGACTGCGGGTGGCGCTTCGACCGGCACCGGCGTGCCTCCAAACCGAATCGATCGCGTCGTCGGCGTCATGAAAGCGTACACGAGCCGCGTGGGCGAGGGGCCGCTGCCGAGCGAAGATTCCTATGTGGCGGATTTGCTTCACTCCCTCGGGCGCGAATTCGGAGCGACCACGGGCCGGGCGCGGCGTTGCGGCTGGTTCGATGCAGTCGCGACGCGTTACGCAGCGATGATCAACGGGATCGACGAGTTGGCGGTAACGAATTTGGACGGCCTGGACACGGTCGACCCGATCAAAATCTGCGTTGGCTACCGGTTGAACGGCAAGCGGCTCAGCGTTCCGCCTTGCGACGCGGGGCAATTGGACAATTGCGAACCGATTTATGAAGAGATGCCGGGTTGGAAGCAATCCACGAGTTCTGCGAAAAAACTTTCGCAACTGCCACGCGCCGCCAGAGATTACGTGAAACGTCTTGGACAGCTCACCGGAGCAAAGGTCTCGATCGTCAGCATCGGGCCGATGCGCGCGCAGACTATCTTTTTGTAACAATGGCCGCCGCCGGCAAATCTGTCCCGCGCCACATCGCCATTATCATGGACGGCAACGGACGGTGGGCCGAAGCGCGCGGTTTGCCACGGATCAAAGGTCATGAGGAAGGCTCCCGGGCGGCGCGCGAATGCGTCGAAGGTTGCGCCGAGCTGAAGGTCGATTTCCTCACGCTCTACGCTTTTTCGGCCGAGAATTGGCAACGTCCAAAGGCGGAAGTCTTCGCCCTGATGAAGTTACTGGAAAAGTTTTTGAAGGAGAAGACGCCGGAGCTGATCGAAAAAAATGTGCGGCTCCAGGCAATTGGACGACTGACCGATTTACCTGATTCGTGTCAGCAACAGTTGCATAGGTCAATCGAAGCGACTGCCGGAAACACCGGCGTCACGTTAGTTCTCGCGCTCAGTTATGGTGGGCGGCTGGAAATTATCGACGGCATCAAAAGTTTGCTGCACGCGATCGAGGTCGGCCACATCGACAAGGGAATGATCGATGTCGACATGTTCAGTAAACATCTTTACACGCGATACTATCCCGACCCGGATTTGTTGATTCGAACTTCGGGCGAGATGCGGCTTTCGAATTTTCTGCTCTGGCAGACTTCCTACACCGAGATGTACGTGACGCCGAAACTGTGGCCCGATTTCACCAGGAAAGATCTCGCGGCCGCAGTTGAAGAATACGGCCGGCGCCAGCGCCGCTACGGCAAAAGCGAATAGGTAGCGGCGGCTCACCGAGCCGCCATGGGATCCGAGCGCGCCAAGGGACTGAGGTCAGTCGCCGCTACCTGCTAAATCAATTCCGCCGCCACAGAATCGGCGACCGATTTACCCGCTCGCGTCAAAACGAACCGATCATTCGCTTTCTGCAGCAACCCCAACTTTACAAATTCGCGAGTTTCAGCTTCGAACGAATCGAGCATTCGCTCCGGAACGCCGGTATCTGTTCGCAAGCCGAGCGCGATCTTCTCGGTCCGTTTCATCGTCTCGGTTAAATGCTCGACCGATCCGGTTGCAGATTTGCCGGAAAGTACCGCGTCCGAATACTCGCGGAAATTTGAAACATTTTGGCGGCGCACCAGGCCGATCGTGGAAAACGCGCTCGGACCGATTCCAAGGTAATCGGCGCCGGACCAATAGGCGCCATTGTGGGCCGATCGAAATCCTGGCCGCGCGTAGTTCGAGATTTCGTAATGTTCGTAGCCGGCGGCTTCCAGCATCGACATGGCCGCGTCTAAAAATTCGGCATCGGCATCGGAATCCTGTCGAAACTCGCCGCGCGCGTGGCGAAGGAAGAACTCAGTGTCTTCTTCATAGGTCAGGCAGTAAGTCGAGATATGTTCCGGCTCGAGCGCGATCGTTCGCTTCAACGTTTCACGCCATTGATCGATGGTTTGGCCCGGCAATCCGAACATGAGATCGACGTTGATGTTCGTGAATCCGGCGCGACGAAAAATCTCAAATGATTGCCTCGCCTGTTCGGCGTTGTGCTCGCGCCCGAGCAATTTCAACAGAGCATCGTCCCACGATTGAACGCCGAGACTGATCCGAGTGATTCCAAGTTGGTGAAGCAGCGCCGCTTTTTGTGGGAAACGCTTCCCGGATTCGCTTCCATTGTCCATTCATCCAATTCCGAGAGATCAAGCGCGCGTCGAAAACCGGTCAGCAAATAATCCAGCTGCGCAGTGGTTAGCGCAGTCGGGGTTCCGCCGCCGAAATAAATTGTGAGAGGCTGTGGTCGATCATTCGTTGCGGCGTTTTGTTCTCGGGCGTGTAATTCCAATTCGCGCAAGAGCGCTTCGCAGAACCGCGGCGTCTGGGAGCGGTCCAGCAGTTCCTTGTAAAAAGCGCAATACGGACAAATTCGAGCGCAGAACGGGATGTGAACGTAAATGTGACGGATGGTGCCGGGCGATCCGGCCGATCTTGTTGCGCGGGCGAAATCTCGCAGTTGTGATTCCTGTTAACGACCATAAAATCAAAGTCCCTTGTCGTTTCGAAATGTAGCTCTGGTTTTTTTCTGCGCCATCGCCAGTGGCTGGGCGCAAAGTTCGCCGCCCCTGAAGTCGACTGTCTACACCACGCACGACGCTAACGCGATCGTGGATTACAAAACAAATTCTCGCGCGATCCGCTCGATGGTCGATCGCCTGGTCCTGGCGGCGACTGGTCAGCCCGATCTGGCCTCGGCCTGGAATTCTCTGGTTTCGCCTAACGACAAAGTTGGAATCAAAATCTCCGCCGCCGGCGGCGAATTGTTCACGACCCATCACGACATCATCACCGCGATTGTCGATGGCCTCGTGGCGGCCGGCCATTCCCGCAGCAGCATCATCGTGTGGGACCGCTCGCTCGAGGGAACCAAAGGCGCGGGTTACAAATCGAGCGGGACGGATTTCAATTGAAAAGCATCGCGCCGCGGACTGGCTACGACCCGAAAGCGCAATTCACCGCGCCGTTGCTTGGAAAACTCGTCTGGGGCGACGTCGACTACATCAGCGACAAGGAAAGAGCGTGCCCCTCTCCGACACCAAAAACACGAGCAACGTCAGTCATTTTTGCAAAATCGTGTCCACCGACGTGAACAAAGTCATCAACGTGCCGGTGATGAGTAACAGCACCACCAATGGCATTGCGGGTTGTCTTTATAACATGACGGTGCCGAACATCGACAACTGGCGACGGTTCGCCCAGGGAACGCCGTTCGGCGCCAAAAGTATCGCCATGATTTATTCGAATCCGGTGATTTCGCAGAAAGTCGTATTCAACATCATGGACGGATTGCTCGCGCAATATGGCGGCGGTCCGTCGTCGCAGCCCAATTTCGCGCTGCATCAGGCAACTCTTTACGCGAGCAAAGATCCGGTCGCCTTGGACGCGGTCGCGCTCAAACACCTCGAAGCGTTGCGGGCCAAAGCCGCTTTCCCGCCCATCGGCCGGCTCGCCAGCTATATCCAGACTGCGACGACAGTCGGTCTCGGAAATTCGGATTCGAGCCGAATCGAAGTGAAGAACGTCGGCCGCTGAGAATTTTCATTGTGGAGCCATCGCAACATCGCGTTTCGATTTCAAATCTTCGCGGCCCGATTCTCCGCCGGGTATCGCGCTCGTTTTACCTGTCGATTTTTCTATTGCCGAAAAAACTGCGCGATCCAGTTGCGCTCGGTTATTTGCTGGCCCGCGCGTCCGACACGATTGCTGACACAGCCGAATTGCCAATCGAGTTGCGCGTTGAAAAATTGCAGCTGTTGGCGACGGCGACCCAGGGCGAAGCGATTGAAGGTGCAATCAACGAGCTTATCGCCGCGGTCGCGCCGTTGCAGAAAATTGAATCTGAGCGCGCGTTGATCGAATCGTTACAACCGACGCTGATCTGGCTCGAACAAAGCGGGCCGTTCGACCGCGAAGAAGTCCGCGCCGTCCTGGAAAAGATCCATCGTGGCCAAATTCTCGATCTTGAGCGGTTCCGCGATCCGAAACGAATTTCCGCGCTGGAAACTGCGGCCGATCTCGATGAATACACTTACTTGGTCGCCGGCAGCGCCGGAGAATTTTGGACGCGGCTTTGCTTCCATTATTTGAAAAAGTTTTCGCTCCGCGGCGAAACTGAAATGCTCCAGCTAGGGAAGCGTTACGGCCAAGGCTTGCAGCTCATTAATATTCTGCGCGACGCCGGCGACGATCTTCGCGCCGGCCGCTGTTATTTTCCAAATGACGAATTGCTCAATGTCGCGATGGAGCCTTCACAAATTATTCGTGAGCCGCAACGTTTCCGTCCGATTTATCGGCAGTGGCAGCAGAAAGCAGAGCAGGGGATCAAAGCCGGAATCGAGTATTCGCTCGCGACTCGAAATCGTCGCGTTCGCATTGCAACCGTGCTCCCGGCACTGATTGGGGCCCGGACGCTCGCCCTTTTGCGCGAAGCCGGCGGCACTGTTTTGCATCGGCACGTCAAAGTGCCGCGCAAAGAAGTTCGCGCGATTATGACGTCACTGACTTTCAGCCTTGGTTCGCGCTCGCGGATCCAGAGCCTCTATCGCGAATTGGGCAGCGCCGAGTGACCTGAGTCATGCGTCGTCTGCGATCGAAGGGAGCGTTTACCCGGGCACAACTCTAGCTGTCTCCTCCACTTACACGCTTACTCAGTTGAAAAAAGGCAACCTACAGCTGCTTCTAACTCTTACCTGTCTGCACGTGATCGGTTTCTGCGTTTATTTCGCAGTTGCAACTCAGTCCCAGACCGGGGATGCCTCTATCTACGACGACATCGTCACGACTGGCGTCCTGGGTTGGTCACTCATGCCGTTAACTGCGCTGGTGGAATCTCTGCATCTCGATCTCCAAACTGACGCCGCACCGGTTGCAATTGGTTTCTTCGTTGGCAACAGCGTCGTCGGGCTGGCTCCGTTTTCGGCGCCTATCTTTTCATGCGAAACTTCTTCGTGTCGCCAGCTGCGCAATCGAGCGTCTGATCAGATCGATCGGTGCGGTCAACTGGGTTTACTCACGGTTTTTCGATTTTTGGGAAATAACCATGGCGGCTGGGTCAGCCGCCGCTACCTAGAGAAAGTAGTTGCGCTGTTTTTCGCTGATCGGTTTTTCGAGCCGCTCGAGGACCTGCATCATGTCTTCCCACACCTTGCGTTTTTCCGTCGGTGCTTGGTTTCGCAACAGGTATGCCGGATGATAAGTGATCATTAGCGGCGTGCCGTTGAATTCGTCCCACTGTCCCCGCAATTCGCGCATCGGCGCGCGCGTCCCAAGAAGTCCTTCCACTGCTACTGCACCCAGCGCGACGATCACTTTTGGTTGAATAATGTCGATCTGCTCCATCAAGTATGGACGGCAGGTTTCCATCTCGCGCGGAGTTGGGGGTCGATTGCCGTAAGCGCTGCCCGGCGTGTCCGGTCGGCATTTTAAAATGTTCGCGATGTAAACGTCTTCCCGGCCAAAGCCCATTGCCTTGATGATTTTCGTCAGGAGCTGACCTGCGCGACCGACGAACGGTTCGCCCTGCGCGATCTTCGTCCGCGCCGGGCGCTTCACGAACGAACATGGGATCTGCCTCAGGATTGCCGATGCCAAAAACTGTTTGGGTCCGGGGAGCTCGCCAGGTTCGGACATTTCACGCAGGTGCAGACGCGTTTATTAATGGCCGAAAGTTGATTTGATTTTGTCGCGGTGTCCTGCTGCGAAAGCTCGATCTTCTGCGACTCAAGGCAGGGGCGATTGGCCTCGGTCGGTTCGAGCCGAACTGGCGTTCGCGGCGTGTCGGCGATAACGGCCACCGCCTTAGCGTCTTTCAATCGGGCTAGAGTGGCTCGCGACGCGCTGGGATGTCGCGCGTTTTGATCGCGCATCCGCTCGAGCGCTTCCAAAACCGTTTCGAGCGCCTGCGGGAACTGCATCACCGATATTGTAAAGTTTACTGCGATTCGGCAAACAATTTGATGCTGCGATTAGATTCAACTCGGTCCAGAAAACCACGAATGGACACCAATCCACACGAATCGTGGCCGGTGAGTCGCATTCGTGTCTATTGGTGTCGATTCGTGGTTAAATCAAAATGTCCCTAAAACTGAGCGATTATGATTATCCGTTGCCCGAATCGCTAATCGCGAAACGCCCGCTTCCGCAGCGCGATGAGTCGCGCATGATGGTGTTGCATCGCGATTCGGAGACGATCGAGCATCGCCAGTTTCGCGATTTTAAAACTTTCCTGCGGCCCGCCGACCTTCTGGTTCTTAATAACACCCGCGTTCTCGCCGCCCGAAGGTTTTCCGACGACCAGGCGATCGAATTTTTATTTCTGGAAAAGCTCGGGCCAGCTCGATGGAAATGTTGGGTCAAACCGGGTCGCAAGATGCGGGTCGGCGCGACGGCGAAAATCGAGAACGTAGAATTGCGTGTCGACGAAATTTTGGCCGAAGGCGAGCGGGTCGTTTCGTTGGCTGAAGATATCGACATTTACATGCACGGGTCGATGCCGATTCCGCCCTACGTTCGGCGGGAAAGTGATTCTACCGACGTTGAACGCTACCAAACTGTGTTCGCGCAAAGGCCGGGCGCGTTGGCCGCGCCGACGGCTGGTCTTCATTTCACAGCCGAGCTGTTAGATCAAATCGCGCACACGTTCATCACGCTCCACGTGGGACCTGGAACGTTTAAGCCCGTGCATGAGGAAAAAATCACTGACCACCACATGCACGCCGAATCATTTTCAATTTCGGAGGAGGCTGCAAAAAAGATTAACGGCGCCGGCCGGATTATTGCCGTCGGCACAACGACCGTGCGAACATTGGAGTTCGCCGCTCGTAATCTTGAATGCAAAATGCATTCAAGATTGCATGGGGATCAACCTGTAACTCGAATGCAAAATGCATTCAGGTTGGAAAGGCACGCGGCGGGAATCAGCGCGCAACAAGGCGCTACGAGCCTCTTCATCTACCCGCCGTTCGAATTTCAAATCGTAGACGCGCTGCTGACCAATTTTCATTTGCCACGATCGACTTTGCTCATGCTGGTGAGTG
>CAWCZE010000004.1:0-246855 GCA_963800015.1 uncultured Verrucomicrobiae bacterium
AAGGTGGCCGATCTCAAAGTGATCAGCCGCACTTCAGTGATGCAATACAAGACCGGCGCGCAACGGAATCTGCGCGAGATCGGGCAACAGCTCGGCGTCGCCCATTTGCTCGAAGGCAGCGTCCAGCGGGCCAGCGGAAAAGTGCGAGTCAACGCCCAGTTGATCGACGCCAGACCGATGCTCATCAGTGGGCCGAGAATTTCGATCGCGATATCGCGGACGTGTTCGCGATTCAAAGCGAAATCGCAAAGGCGATCGCCGATCAATTGCAGGCAAAACTTTCGCCGAGCGAGAAAACAGCGATCGAGCAGAAGCCCACGTCGGACGTTACGGCGTTCGATCTCAACAACCGCGCCAAAAACATTCTCTTAACGACCAGCTTTAACGCAAATGTTCAGCTCTCTATTTGCAAGCGATTGATCTTCTCAATCAGGCGACTCGCTCGCGATCCGTCGTTTTTCGAGGCTTATTGCCAGCTGGCCTATGCCAACGACAATCTCTACTTCCTCGGGAACGACCACACTCCGGCGCGGCTCGCGCGGCCGAGGCGGCGATTCAATCGGCCTTTCGTCTACGTCCCGATGCTGGCGAAGCGCATCTCGCCCGCGCCGAAAATCTTTACCGCGGTTATCTCGATCTTGATGGAGCTCTCGGTGAATTAGAGATGGCGCGCAAAACTCTGCCGAATGACTCGCGGGTGCCGGAACTCGCTGGTTACATCGTTCGCCGCCAGGGCAAGCAGGAAGAAGCGGTCAAATACCTGCAACGCGCGCTCGAACTCGATCCGCGAAATTTTTTCATTATTGAACAGATCGCGCTCAGTTATCAAAATTTGCGTCGCTATCCCGAAATGGCGGCAATATTGGACCGCGGCTTGATCATCAAGCCAGGAGACATCGATATTCGCGCGGCCCGCGCGTTAGTGGATCTCGATTGGAAAGCCGATCCCCGGCCGTTGCATCAAATGCTTCAGTCCGTGAATTCCGATGCCATGAAAAACATCGCCGATACCTGGTTTAATTGTGCGATGGCGGAGCGCGATCCGGCCGCGGCCGAACGCGCCTTAGCTGTTTTGGGCGACACTGAGATCGGGAACGATGCCATTTACCTGAATCACGACGTTTCGGCTGGCCTGATCGCCCGGATGTCCAAAGACGAAACCAAAGCGCGCGCCGCTTTCACTGCCGCTCGGGTCAAACAGGGAAAACTTTTGCAACAGCAGCCTGATTGGGCGCCTGCGATCTGCGTTTTGGGACTGATCGACGCCGGCCTTGGCCGAAAACAGGAAGCATTGCAGGAAGGCCGCCGCGCCGTTGAACTTCTTCCAGTCTCTAAAGATTCGATCAACGGCGCGCACATGATCGAATATCTGGCGATGATCGCGGCCTGGGTTGGCGACAAAGATTTAGCATGCGACCAGCTTGCGAAGGCCGCTCAACTTCCCGGCACAATCAGTTACGGCCAACTAAAATTGCTCCCCTACTGGGATCCGCTACGGGGCGACCCCCGCTTCGAAAAAATCGTGGCATCCCTCGCGCCAAAATAAGCCAGGTAGCGGCGACTGACCTCAGTCGCCATTTTGTTGATGGTTGATAGAACTGCTCGCAGGCGACCCTTTGGTTGAGAGTTACTGATCTGCCCGCCCGCGCTTGTCCGGGTCGTACCTAAACATTCAACATTTGCGTCGTTGGGCAGTGGCGTTTGACGAGTCAGCCCAATAGCTTCAAGGCGCGATCCGTACGGCCAAAAAAGCGACGACGCAGAATTGCGGCCGACACGGCCGCCGCTACAGGATCAGGAAAGATTTTTCTCGAGCAGGTACAAATACAAGATCGCCATCGCGTCGGTGTCGGCGCCCGAGGTGTTGTCGTATTCGGCGGTGAGCTCGTAACGATGATCGCGGAAGATTGGAACGCCTTCGGTTGATTTGAATTCTTCGACGTGGGCTACTCCGATGCGGTCGGGCCAGTCTTGCGATGTTAAATGGAAAACGACTTTGCCCGTGGTAAGGTCGCGGAGCTCCATGGCGCGCGCAAATGGATGCACGTGGATCGTTGCGTAATGAACGGTCGTGTCGAACGGCAGGTTCATCTGGCGGGTGATCTCGGTTTTGTAAATGTGATGCCCCGGCGGGACGATCCAGTGGTTCATCAAAGGTTTATCGCCGGGTTTCTCAACCAAATTGATCTTCGACATCTCACCGCAGCCAGCGCCGATATGTTGAGTCATTGACTGCATGTTGCACGATGGGCCCATATCGGAAGTAATTCCGTGGCTATCGAGAACGTAAAGCGCGCGTCGGAAAAGCGCTTTGGTCGGCGCGCCGGGTTGATCGCCGCCGATGGTTTGCAACTTCGTGCGCATCCGAACATTCACCGCTTCCTTCCGCGCGTTCAGATTTAACGACATCGTTACGTAATCGAGCGACGCGTCGGCCGGAACCGGAACACCGAAGCCCGGTGGCAGTTGGATCGACAATCGACCGGGCGCCAGGGTGAACAGCCGCCAGTCGAGATGGGTTTTGCCGCCGAGTTCCCGATTGTATTGATCCGGCGTGCCGCTGTGTTCGGCAAAGGTAAGATTGGAATGACAGAAAAATTCCTGCGACACCGGCGTTTGTTTGTCGGCATCGACGACTTCGGCTTGCACGCCGGTGATCCATTGAACCGGGCATTTGTCGGTGTTATTCGCCACGTGAATGCCGCTCGCGATCGACATTGGTCCCTGCATCGACCGGTAAATCTTGTCGAGCCGGTAAGCGTCGGACACGAGGGTCTCAGTTTTGGTGTGATCCGGCTCGCGCCAAATGAGCCAGGAAATCGCCGGGGCGCTGAGAGCGACCGCGAGGGCGAAAAAGACGGATTGCCTGCGACTCATATATATATGAGCGAGCAATTGCCGGGCCGGAGACGGAGGCGGACATCGGAGGTCAGACGTCGGAAAACCAGAGAATCCCGGGGGGCCGTCCGTAGAGTGGCAGCCGATCGCAGATCCGGCCCACAAATTCATGGCAAATGTGCCCTGCTCAATGATGGAGAGACCGTGATAACTCCTGCCGCCGGAGCGGCTTTGAGACTCGTTTATCGAGCCGGCGGCAAATTTTGGGGTTTTGCGCTTGCGCGTTTTAGTAAACCGAAAAGGTCGCTGTCGGTGGAAAAGACGAGGGTGGCATCTTTGTTGAGCACTTTTCTATACGTCTCCATGCTCTTCAGAAAATTGTAGAACTCGGCCGCTTGCGGATTTTGAGTGTAGGCCTTGGCATAAATCTCGGTTGCCTTGGCGTCGGATTCGCCGCGGATCTGTTGGACCTGCCGATAAGCCGTTGACTGAATCTCGTTCAGGTCACGTTCTTTTTGCCCGGCGATTCGGGCTGCTTCGCCTTCACCTTCAGAGCGGAACCGGGAGGCGATCTGCTGGCGTTCGCTAATCATTCGCTGATAAATGCGATCGAGCACGTCCGGATTGTAATTGACGCGCTTGAGCCGGACATCGAGCAGGTCGATGCCGAACTCGGCCAACTTCCCAGCCGCCTTGGATTTAATTTCCTCCTCGATTTTTTCTCGACCGAATTGGATCGGTGGAAGCACGCCGATTGTTCCCAAGCCGGTCTGAACGCTTTTCAGATTTTCGTCCCGTAACGGCTTACGATCTTTGTTGGTGCGAACGATTTCGATCAAATCGTTCTTGGCCACGGCATTGCGGGTTTCGCTGCCGAGAATGTCTTCGAGCCGGGATTGAGCGCTCCGTTCGTCACGCAGTCGAACGAAAAAAGTCTTGGCGTCACTAATCCTCCACCGAGCAAAGGTATCGACGTGAATGTAAGTTTTGTCCCGGGTAGGAATGGCAACGGGTTGGCCGTCCCATTCGAGAAATCTTTTATCGATCCGGTTGATCTCCTGAATGATAGGCATCTTGAAGTGCAAGCCGGGCTCGGTAATCGGCTCACCTTCGGGTTTCCCGAATTGAGTAATGATGACTTGTTCGGTTTGATGAACGGCGAAGAAGCATCCGACAAAGATGCGCAGGACAACAAACGCCAGCACCACGCTCAAAAGTGTAAAACAACCGCGCGCGTTCATTTCTTCTCCAAAGGATTTTTGGTGAGTGGCAAGATCGGCAACAGGTTTCGCATCGTATCGTCGATAATAATTTTCTCGCCGGAGGCCGGGAGCACGTCGCCCATTGTCTCGAGATAAAGTCGCGTCCGAGTGATTTCCGGTGCTTTCACGTATTGGCCGAGCATCGCGTTGAACGAAGCCACATCGCCTTCCGCTTCATTGACGCGCTTGAATCGATAGCCCTCGGCGCCGCGAATCGCCTGATCGGCTTCGCCCCGCGCCCTCGGAACGGCTTGATTGTAATCGCCGTTTGCGATGTTAATGGCGTTTTCCCGATCCTGTTGCGCCTTGTTCACTTCGTTGAAGGACGCCTGCACTTCCGCCGGCGGATTAACGTTCTTCAGTTGCACTTGATCGACGCGAATGCCGAGCTTGTAGCGCGCGGCCAATTCCTGCATGCGGCTCAAGGCCGCGACCTCGATGTCTTGTCGCCCGATAGTAATGACTTCATCCACCGTCCGGTCACCGATTACTTCACGCATGGCGGCTTCCGACAAATCGCGCAAGGTTTGGCCGGGATTACGCACGTCGAAGAGATATTGCTTGGGATCGTCGATGCGATATTGCACGACCCATTCGACAAGCGCGGCGTTGAGGTCGCCAGTGACCATTGATTTCTCATCATCGCTTTCTTTGGCCGGCTGGTCGGAATTTGTATAACCAGGAGTGAAAAAACCGAACTCAAGTTTTAATTGCCGCCGGGTTGGCACGACTTCGACTTGGTCGATGGCAAATGGAAGTTTGAAATGCAGACCAGGCTCGACCGTTTTCAAAAACCGGCCAAAGCGAAGAACGACGCCTTCGGATTCGGCCTGCACGGTGTAATAGGAGGTCCACGCCAGGACGATCAGAACCAGAAACACCAAAACGCCGATGATGGATCGGATTGGTATGTGAGGCATTTGCGGCACATGATTAGTTTGAATTGCAGGAGGATGGTCCATTGCGGGCCGAAAAGATGGCTCGTGCGAAGCCTAGAACGATCGCCTCTGTCGCGGAAAGCGGAAAGTGCGCTAACCAAGGCGATTTAAAGGTGTTTTAGTTCACGATGCAGAATTGACTAATTTAGACAGTTGCGATCGAAGATATGACGACGATAGCGCGCGAGAAATGAAGCAGCGTTAATGGTGATCAAACAGCTTCTGTAAATCGGCGTAGGAAGTGGCGTGACTCAGCTCGTCAAAGGTTCCCTTCTCTATCAGTTCTTTGGCGGAGCGAACAAATCCGCCCCAGGCCGCGCGAGCGAACGCGCCACCGACGCTGACCCGACGCGCGCCGATTTCTTCCGCGTCGCGCATCGTTAGGCCACCGGGTCCACCGATCAAAACGTTCACCGGCTTAGGCGCGACGGCGTCGATAATCGCCTTGTTGCTCTCCCGATCTTTGAAGCCCGGCGCGTACAAGCAATCCGCGCCGGCTTCTGAATATTTCACAAGGCGTTTGATTACTTGATCGAGATTTTCCCGGCCGACTAGAAATCCTTCCGCGCGTCCAACGAGCAAACAGTTGGTGCCGTGCAGCGCTTCACGAACGGCGTGGATTCGTTCCACTGCAAGATTGACATCGTAAAGCGGCGATTCTTTGCGATTGGCAGCGTCTTCGATCGAAAGCCCAGCGACTCCAGTTTCGGCGCAAAGTCGTGCATTCTCGGCGCACCAGTTCGGTTCGTCGGCATAACCATTCTCGAAATCGGCGTTGACCGGAATGTCTGTCGCTTCCACCAGTTCGCGAATGTGCGTGATCATGTCGTCGCGCTTGACCGAGCCGTCGGAAAGTCCACGTGAAAATGCGAAACCGGCGGAGGTGGTTGCGATCGCTTTGAAGCCGAGATGCTGCAAATATTTCGCTGTACCGACGTCCCAAGGATTTGGAAGAGCAAAACAGCCCGTCTCGTGTAAGCGGCGAAATTCGGCGCGCTTCTCTTCAATCTTTTTCATGAAAAGACTAGACACGAATTACACCGATTGACACGAAAGTTCTGCGCGGACGCGTGCGCTTTGTTCGTGTGCATTAGTGAAATTCGTGTCCAAAAAGGGTTGACGAGCGGCAGACGGCCAGCGTTCGATGACGGGATGAAAACGCGGCTGATTTCAGGTGTGGCTTTGATAGTGCTTCCGATTTTATTCGTCTCGAATTTTCCCCGTACCACCTTCGCTGCGGCGTTCGACGATGATGCGGTTCGCCAAGCGGACATCGCGTGGTCAGCCGCGGCGGGATCGAAGAATCTCGACAAAACCGTGTCATTCTATTCCGAGGACGCTCTCGTTCTGCCGCCGAACGAACCGGCGGTCACAGGTAAAGACGCAATTCGAAAACTTTGGGGCGGATTTTTGGATTCGCTGACCAATATAAGATGGAAACCGACGCGTATAGAAATGGCCAATTCCGGCGAAATGGCGGTGCTGACCGGTATGTATGAAACAACAATGAAGGACGGCACCAAAGATACCGGCAAATATTGTGAGATCTGGAAACAGAAGGACGGCACCTGGAAATGTGTGATCGATATGTTCAGCTCCGATCTGCCGGCGCAGCCTGCGAATGGGAAAAAAAGTGACAAGTGACGTGTGAGCAGTGACAAGGTCAGCGCATGCGAGCAGTGCAGCTCATTCAAACTGGGACGCTGCTGGAAAATAAAGACCTTCCAGTGCCTGAGATAGGGGCGCAGGATGCTTTGATTCGGGTCGCAGCCGCGGGCGTCTGCCACTCCGACGCGCATTATCGCGCCGGCATCTCCACGATCGACAATTTGCCGGTAACGCTTGGACACGAAGTCGCCGGGCGGGTTCAACGAGTCGGCGCGAAAGTTACGCACATTGCACCCGGCGATCGAGTTTGCCTGCATTATTTAGTGCACTGCGGGAGTTGCGAGTATTGCCGGCGCGGTTTGGAACAGTTTTGCACGACCGTTCAAATGATCGGTAAACATCGCGACGGCGGATACGCTGAGTTCATCGAAGTTCCGGCGCGTAATGCGTTCGAGCTTCCGGACGAAATCTCATTCGAGGTCGGCGCGATCATGATGTGCTCATCTGCAACGGCGCTTCACGCGTTGAACAAGGCGCGACTGAGGTCCGGCGAATCGATTGCAATTTTCGGTTTCGGAGGATTGGGATTCTCAGCCTTGCAATTGGCGCAAGCGCTCGGCTGCGGCCAGATATTCGTCGTTGAGATCAACCAGGCAAAGCTTGTGTCCGCAGCAAAGCTTGGCGCCGTTGCGATCGATCCGAACGCAGGCGATCCGGTTGAACAAATCAAAGAGGCGACCAACGGTAAAGGTGTGGACGTGTCGCTGGAGCTAATCGGCTCTGCTCGTACCATGCGGCAAGCAGTGCAGTGTTTGGGGGTTCTCGGTCGCGCGGCGCTTGTTGGATTAACCGCGGAATCTATGTCCATCTTCCCCTACTCCGAAATCATTAACAAAGAAGCCGAAGTCATCGGAGTGTCCGATCATTTGGCCAGTGAAATTCCCTCGCTGATCGAGTTTGCGCGCAGCGGCAAACTTTCTTTTCCGCAAGACTCAATTCAGGCAGTCGATCTCGATGCTGGCCAGATCAACAGCGCGCTCGATCGACTCCAGGATTCCATTGATCATGTCAGAACGGTTATAACTCAGAGTGGCGAGTGACGAGTGACAAAATAATGTCTTGTTGATCCGAGAAAGCCCTCATGGTCACTTCCGCAAGTGTGCGCTTTTTGAAGAGGCGAAAAAGATTGACGCCCGGAGGAAATCCCGGCTTCATCTGCGGCCATGAAATGTAGAACCTCTTTAGTATCTCTCGCAGTTTGGTTTGCAGCCGGGACAATTTGTTTCGGCAGCGGCTTTGACGGCACCTGGAAATTGAACCATAAAAAATCGCATATCCGGGGAATGGGCCGGAACGAGACGGTTAAGTACCAAATGGCTTTTCCATTTCAAACCAAGGTCACGGTTGACGGAATCGACGCCAAGGGAAAGCCGACTCACAACGTATGGACCGGGATGTTCAATGGGACCGACTACGCGGTGACCGGCGATGCCGATTTTGATTCGCGCTCTTATAATAAGGTAGACGATCACACCCTTAATTTCTGGCAGAAAAAGGGCGGCAAAGTCATGGGCGGCGGAAAGATCGTTCTATCGGCCGATGGGAAAACCCGAACGGTGACCTATACGTCTCCGGGTCGTAAGGGCAAAATGGTCAGATCGACAGCAGTTTACGACAAAGCGTAGGCGACTTGCCCGGTCCAGGCGTTAAAGTCGGAGATGGGCGATCATATTTAATGGCAGGTTTTGGGGCGGCTGGTGACAGCCGCCCCAACATTTTGCGGAAATTCTGAGATTTCCCACTTGCAGACCGTACGGGTTCGACTACTTTGATGCCCCGCAGATAAGCGGTCCCGGTATTTCCGGGGTTGTTCTCCTCTGGCTCGAAGCGAGCCGACCTCTCGGAAGTTGAGGCGTTTGAAACGTTGAGATTGTTGAGATGGTCGGATTTTGTTTTGTACCTGGGGAGGAATTCGATCTTTGACAGTTTGGTTTTGGATTCGCGGTCACAATTGTTTTGGCGCAAGCCGGAACATTGAGCGGATCTGGAATGATATGAAGTCAGCGAAAATTGAATTGTGCGTTATCTGTTGATTTTCTTTGGATAAAAAGATTACAGATCGGACGAACCTGTGTCGGCCTACGGGCCGGGACAGATTATCGAATGGTCAGATTTTGTCGGCCCCATAGCGGGGTTCGACCCAAACTTTTCGGTTCTCTCACGAGGACCGAACCGTTTTTAACGGAGAGTTTGATTCTGGCTCAGAACGAACGCTGGCGGCGTGGATAAGACATGCAAGTCGAACGGGACTTTTCGTTGTAGCAATACAGTGGAAAGTTCAGTGGCGAACGGGTGCGTAACACGTGGGCAATTTGCCTTAAAGTGTGGGATAGCTCGGCGAAAGCCGGATTAATACCGCATGTGGCTACTGGAGACATCTTCGGGACGCTAAAGGTGGTTGTAGCAATACAGCTACCGCTTTTTGAGAAGCCCGCGGCCTATCAGCTTGTTGGTGAGGTAACGGCTCACCAAGGCGTTGACGGGTAGCTGGTCTGAGAGGACGACCAGCCACACTGGGACTGAGACACGGCCCAGACACCTACGGGTGGCAGCAGTCGAGAATTTTTGACAATGGGGGAAACCCTGATCGAGCGACGCCGCGTGGAGGATGAAGGTCTTCGGGTTGTAAACTCCTGTCATTTGGGAACAAGGCGCGTGTATTAACTGTGCACGCGTTGATAGTACCAGAAGAGGAAGAGACGGCTAACTCTGTGCCAGCAGCCGCGGTAATACAGAGGTCTCAAGCGTTGTTCGGATTCATTGGGCGTAAAGGGTGTGTAGGTGGCGCGCTAAGTCGGGTGTGAAATTTCGGAGCTTAACTCCGAAACTGCATTCGATACTGGCGTGCTTGAGGACTGGAGAGGAGACTGGAATTTACGGTGTAGCAGTGAAATGCGTAGATATCGTAAGGAAGACCAGTGGCGAAGGCGGGTCTCTGGACAGTTCCTGACACTGAGACACGAAGGCCAGGGGAGCAAACGGGATTAGATACCCCGGTAGTCCTGGCAGTAAACGGTGCACGTTTGGTGTGGGGGGATTCGACCCCTTCTGCGCCGGAGCTAACGCGTTAAACGTGCCGCCTGGGGAGTACGGTCGCAAGATTAAAACTCAAAGAAATTGACGGGGGCCCGCACAAGCGGTGGAGTATGTGGCTCAATTCGATGCAACGCGAAGAACCTTACCAGGCCTTGACATGCATCTCTAAGTTGGTGAAAGCCAGCGAGTCTCGAAAGAGACAATTTGCACAGGTGCTGCATGGCTGTCGTCAGCTCGTGTCGTGAGATGTTGGGTTAAGTCCCGCAACGAGCGCAACCCCTGTGAACTGTTGCCACGGAACCGAGAGGTTCCAGCACTCTGTTCAGACTGCCTCGCTTTAACGAGGAGGAAGGTGGGGACGACGTCAAGTCAGTATGGCCCTTACGGCCTGGGCTGCACACGTACTACAATGCCCAGTACAGAACGATCCGATACCGCGAGGTGGAGGAAATCACTCAAAACTGGGCCCAGTTCGGATTGGAGGCTGCAATTCGCCTCCATGAAGCCGGAATCGCTAGTAATGGCGCATCAGCTACGGCGCCGTGAATACGTTCCCGGGCCTTGTACACACCGCCCGTCACATCATGAAAGCCGTTTGTACCCGAAGTCACCCCTTAAAAGGTGCCGAAGGTATGGATGGTGATTGGGATGAAGTCGTAACAAGGTAGCCGTAGGGGAACCTGCGGCTGGATCACCTCCTTTCTAAGGAGAAATTTCCAGAAGTCAGACGTCAGACATCTGATGTCGGACCTCTGTGAAAAGGTCGACGGCTAAATCCCTCGGGTGAATCAATTGATCATCTGAGGCGACATGCCGTGAAGACTTTGGAATCGAAAGAAACCAGAGCGCAAGGAAAACACGGGTAACGCACAATTCAGTCTTTGCTGCAAAATCGACTCAATGCCGTCCTGCTAACGCCGGACGGCATTTTCCTTTTCCACCACAAACCTAAGGTGGATCGGCCGCTCCGCGGGCGATGCTGAAAATTAACGCGGCTTCGCCGCCAACTTTAACATCGCGCTCGGAGAGCAGGATCCACCTTGCTTCTTATTTCGTTCCGCCGGGCTTTCGGCCCTCATCCACGTCATGGAAATCAACCCAGGTTTGGATGTCGTCGCGATTTTCCAACCCAGCCGCTTTCTTGACCGCAGCTAACTCTTCACTGCCTCCGTCACGCCAACCGCGTTTCAAAACAAACGCGTTCCAGATTTCAATGTCCTGTTCAGTCGGACGCCGGCCATTCTCGAAGCACCATTCCAGGATTTCCTCATCGGTCCCGCCCTTGAGCGTTCGATCTCGAACCTTGTTGTATTCGAGTCCGAGAAATCGCACACATCGCGCGTCGAACACGGTGTCGTCCGGCTCCGGTCCAGTAAAATATCCTGCCGGCAGTTCCCCTTTTTCCTTCAATCGAATTTTGTCCAGCATTCGCGCGAAGTAGACCATGCCTTTCGTTTCTTTGTAATCAGTAACCGGCGTTCGCATTCTCAAACCTCCGGGTTTCGACCTCGTCTGCAACTTTTCCTGATAGATCGGCACGCCCTAACCACCACTTCTACGGTGAACATCCCATCTCCGAACCCGTCAAACCTAATGGAGTAATTATGCGAGGAATCATCATCAAAACGATCTCCGCAGAGGACGTGCAGAACATGCGCCGTCTGCAGGCGATCGAGGGTTACGTTGACCTCGGGTTGTTCCAAGAAGCCGAAGAAGAACTTCGCGAGCTCGATCCTGCCTGGTATGCCTTGCGTCAAACGCAGCAGCTTCAATTACGCGTTCTCGCCGGGCTAGGCCAGATTCATTAAGCGCGCCTCTCCTGCGCCTGCTAAGCGGATTCGACGATCAATCGCCGACATTTGGGGTTGACCGCGCCGAGGTGATCCAAGCATTCTCGCGATTGTTCTATCAACTAAAGGTGCGCTCGCGACGCCGGTCTCTCAATCTCAACATCCCCAATCCCATGGCTGATACATTCACAACGGTGTCGAGCACCTCCTTTTCGGCCGAATCCGGGACGCGTTTCTCGGATTCATCATCGGGCCGCTTCTGTTGATCGCGGCTGTTATTCTGATCTTTTGGAATGAATCGCACTCCGTGCGCGTGATCAAAAGTTTAAAGGAGGGCGCGGCCAAAGTAGTCGAAGCCGACGAGTTCGATTCGGCTAATGATGGCGAGCTGGTTCACGCGACCGGCGAGACGGCGACCGAACAAACATTGCGCGATCCAATTTTTGGGGTGAGCGGGCAAGGCATCCGTCTCAATCGCGATGTGCAGGTTTATGCGTGGACGGAGAAAGAATCGAGCAACACGTCGACGAGCGCCACGGGAACAAAGACGACAAAGAAAACTTATACCTACGACAAGAAGTGGGTTTCCTCGCTGCCGAAGAGCGATCATTTTAAACAATCCGAGGGTCACGAGAACCCTTCAGAAATGAAGTACAAATCTGCTTCGTTTGAAGCCGACAGTGTCACGCTAGGAGATTACACTTTAAGTCCCGAACTCATTGGAAAGTTAAACAACTCCAAACCGGTTTCGCTGGAAAAGGATTCGCTGAAGCTTCCAAGCGGTGCCCAAGTCTCAGGTGATACGATCTACATCGGCTCGGATCCCGAAAACAATCCGGCGATCGGCGATTTGCGCATCACGGAGAAACTTGTGCCAAACGGACCGGTGAGTGTTGTTGCCGGACAGGGTCCAAAAGAACGACTCGCGCCGTTTCAAACTAAGGCCGGCGAAGTGATCGGCCTGATCGAACCAGGGAGTAAAACAGCGGCGGAAATGTTCGCCAATGCTCAATCTGCGAATCGGACCTTCACCTGGGTCGCGCGAATTGGCGGGCTACTGCTATTGCTGTTCGGATTTCTTCTTCTATTGAGTCCCCTTTCCACCATGAGCTCGATCGTTCCCTTCCTCGGGGGAATTTTCGAGGCCGGAATATTTCTTGTCAGTTTGCTCGCGGCGATCGCGGTGTGGGCGTTTTTCGTTGCGCTCGCCTGGATGGTGGCGCGTCCGTTAATCGGCGGCGCAATGATGGCAGTGGCGATTGGCGGCATCGTGCTCTTAATTCACCACATTCGAAAAGGCGCGGCTCGACGTCGAGTTCAAGCTGCCCCGGCTGCAGCATAACCGGCCGGCGACGGAGAGCCGCAGGTTGGGTCTTGACCGCGCAACTCAATTGTCGCCAAGATCGTCCTTTATGCCCGACAACACTACTCCGCCGCCTGCGTCTCCTGCTCCAACTCCGGTCAGTCCAGTCGCCGCACCGGCCAGGAGTTATAAAGGAATGGCAATCACCAGCTGGATCCTGCTGATCTTTACTGGCCTTCTTGCTATCGTGCCTCTGCTCGGATTCGCGAGTGCGCTGATCGTTTGGATCGTCGGCCCGCTGATTATCATCTTCGCGATCGTGATGATGATGCGCGGCGGAACCGGTCATGGAATTATTCTCAT
The DNA here is from genome assembly GCA_963800015.1 of uncultured Verrucomicrobiae bacterium. GTDB lineage: Bacteria > Verrucomicrobiota > Verrucomicrobiia > Chthoniobacterales > UBA10450 > AV40. Next base: position 13,199 of record CAWCZE010000004.1, read on the forward strand.
CATTTTGGCTCTTCTATTATTCCCGTGGTCTTTTCTTGCTCCGACAATTTCGACGTTGCTGCTCGGAGCTTCAGTCAGCGCGCAAGAACAGGCTCAGGAGAAACAGATTATTAATAATCTGAACACAATTGACGCCGCTAAGACCACTTGGGCGACCGATTCCGGCGCGAGTGCAGGAACTGCAGTGACCATGACTGAGCTGACCAAGTATCTCAACGGACAGGAGATTAAGACGGTCGTTGGCGAAACCTACGATCCGCATCCAGTCGGAGAAGCGCCGGCGGCGAAGTTGCCCGCAACCAAGTCGCTGGGCAGTCACAAGCGAGGCGAAGAAATTACTGCTACGTCTACAACGGCACCCGCAGCTTCTGCGTCGCCAGCAGCAGCATCCCCTTCCCCGTCAGCATCGGCGGAAGAAGAAGAATAAATAGCTCGCAGGGTCTCGTCATCACTTCGTTCGCGCACACGCGCGGGTGGATTGGCCGCTCCGCGGGCAATGCTCAAATATTTCCGGCCTTCGGCCGCATGACTTAACAACATCGAGCGACGGAGCGCTCGATCCACCTGGCAACTCCTGGTCCGGGCGCTTTACGGACGTTTGTGCGAGTCAGACGTTTTTGTGTGAATCAGCGGCAGAATCCTCTGCGCTATCGCCCCACGTCCAGGTTCCATTTTCTTCGAGGAGAACTTCATCACCCTTCGTCACACGGAGCATTCCCTCCTCGCTGAGAAAATACGTTACGCCTTTGTTCTTGAAGATGTAACCGAGGAAACGGCCAGGATTTCCTTCCTTATCCGAGGTGATGGGCTGTCTTGCCAGTGAGTTCTACTGATTCGCCGGTTTTCTTGTTCGTGCCGACATATTTCACGTTATCGCACGTCACTTCCCCTTCTTCGCATTTGACCTCGATAGAAATACTGAAGCTTTTGGTTTCGAGGGTTCCCGTTTGGCCTGCGTGCGCCGGTGACAATCCCAGAGCAACGAGTGCGACCACGACCACCACCCGCTGAGTCGCACGGCTCGTGATCGGATTGGTAGCTCGAAGATCAAAGTGATGAAACCTTCGCCTATCCCTTGTGAACCTTAATTGAGTTCATCAAAGCATTGAGCTTGTCCTTTATGTCGGACGGAGCGTCAGCATCCCAGTCGGCAAAAAATACTCCTGCCTTTCCCTGGCCAGCCGGGAAAATGGTAACGAAGAAATTTACATCGGTGCCTTCCTTCTTGTCTTTGCCGTGCCCGCGCAAAACGGAAAATTTGATGCCGTTATTCTCGATCGTTTCCTCGGTCGGCTGCCCTTCAATTGATCTCAGTTCGCCTTTGAGCAAATCGGCGAGGTCCTTCTTCAAATCGCCGACGTCGCTTTTCGTAACGACCCAACCCGCGACATAAACATGGTTGTCTGGTTCCGTTGCTTCGACGCTCTCATCCTCTTTGCTAACTTTTGGGCTCCAGTCGGATGGTATGTCGACTGTGTAAACGGCATGTTCCTCATTCGGAACGGACATCGTGCTGGCAATAGCCGTTGAGGCGAGGCCGGTGATGACAACTGCGAGCGCAAATCTTAAGACGTTGTTCATGAGTGGATCGAGCCTCTTCCAGTCGTCTGCTTCGGTTCAAGCATTTTTTCGACTGAATGCGTTTTAAATTGAAGCCGCAATGCGACTTATCTAAACTGAGCGCGCTTCCAAATCTTAAACTAATCGAAAAACACCATGAAAAAGATTTCTTTGATGAAACCCGCCCTGCTTGCACTCGCCCTCACCTCCGCGTTCGTTCTGCCGCCTTTTGCGAAAGCTGAAGACGAATCGGAATACTCCTTCATCCTTCACAACACGACCAAGGAGAAGATTACCGGACTCATGGTCTCCGAAGACGGCGAGAAATGGGGGAAATTCGACGTCGGCGCCGGACTCAATCCGGGCGAATCGTCGAAGTTCGTTTGGAACAAAGAAACGAACAGTCAGGCCTGCGAACAGTTCGTCAAAGCTGAATTCGAAGGCGGCTCGGAATCGAAACCAGTAAAGCACGATTTCTGCAAGGACGGTCTCGAGCTCGGATTCTAAATTGTAGGCCGTCTCTGCGAGATGGCTGCTGAGGATTGCATCCAAGGAGCGGGGGTTTGGGCAACCGCCGACTAGGTAAACGGCGGACTGGAGACCGCCATTCCTTGAAGATAACGGCGTCTGATACAGACGCCTTACAATTGAGCGTTATTGCGCTGCTGGAATCGGCATGATGCCTTCCTGCCGCGCCTCATCGAGATCGATCTTTTGATAACCAGGATCGCCCTTGTCGAATTTTTCTGCGTTCTTGGCCAGATCTTCCGAAGCGATCTGGATCGCGCGAGCAAACGAGTCCCCATGCTTTGGTTTCCTTGACGTTGTCCGGAAGTTTCTCCCGCAGCGCGGTCAATGAGCCCGGCTCATCCGGCTTTGCTTCATCGGTTGCTTTTGGAACTCCGATGACGGTGGTCTCCAAACCGACGAACGCCGATTTGTCCGGCTTGGTGTAAAAGCCGATGTACATGTGGCCGGGAATCGTCACCAGAAACGGCTTGATCGAGAGCTTACGCAAAACTGACGCGAACATCACGCTGCCGTCCGCGCAGTTTGCCTGGGAATTGGTGATCGATTGATCCACGAAGCGGATGTACTGGCTGTAAACGACTTCCGATCCGCCGGGGGTGGTAGTGGTCGAGCTGTATTGGATTCCCCGCTTCTGCAACGCGGTCCATACTGCAAAAACTTGTTGCAACACTGAGGCTTCATCGTCGCCTTGATAATGGAGGAATGCGTTTACGATTTTCGTGTCGAGCGCTTCCTTCAAAATTTTGTCCAGCATCGGATGGTTTTCATTTACATAGGCGGCGAACATCCACCCGAGGGAGGCCGCACCGGCAATGAAGTTTTCGTCGTTGATGGTCTCTTCATCGTTGCTCACGCCGAACGGGCAATCGTTGAGTGAGCGGACCTGCAACGTGTCCCCCTTGTCGCCCGCCGGCTCGCCGTCGATCTCGACCGCGAAATCGATACTCAATGGAACCTGCTGGGTCATTTTCCGAAGGTGATCAAATTTATAGTTTACCTTCGGGGCGATGAAGTAGTCTTCATCAGCGTCTGGCAATTCACCTTCCCAGACGGATTCGTTCATCAGGTCATTGCCCTTCAGCGTGACTTTCACTTTCGTGTTAGCAGCCGGGGAATGGATCTGGACGCCGACCAATCCGAACCGGTCTCCAAGTAATGAAGCATCCTTCTCCTCGCCTTCCTGATCATCCGGTTCAACGGGGCGAACCGAGGCGGTCGAAATCAGCAGCGATGGAAATAGTTGATGATCCATGTTCGCTTCCGGTTCCCATTCGACATCGGCCGCGCGGAGACGGGGCGTTGCAAAAAGTGACGAGTAAAAGAACGACGGCGAAAACCAGGGATTTCATCGGCACGAGTGTGCGCAGCATCAGCCCTGCAGGCAAGTATTTACGACCGTCGATAATTGTCGGATTTGGCGGGATTTGCTTGCGGTTCTGCCCAGCTTTCTGAGCAGATTTTCGCCACTGAACTTCAGCCGCAGAGCTTAACGAAAGAATTCTTATGGGAGCACATGAAGCACTTGAACATGCCGAACACGCCGGCCACGCGCACGGCTCGAAACAAATGGGCGTAACCATGGCGATACTTGCCGTCCTCATCGCCGTTTGTGCGGCAATGGTCGGTTCGCAGCGCCAGGAATTGATGACGACGCTGCTCGATCAAAGTTGGGCGCACTCGAGCTGGGTCGCCGCGGTCGTTAAAGACGAAATGGCGGTGGCTGACATGCAAAAAATGCGTGGCCAACCAAATACCGCCGGAAACCCGGCAGTGGCGAGGCTTATCCGAATGGACGCCGACTACAATACCGAAGCCGATTTAGCGAAAACCTGGGACGACGCTTCCGATCCATTGGTGGACGCGCATTTTGATGCCGCGGAAGGATACGAGCACGCCCAACTGGTCGCCGAGGTTGCGCTGATCATCGCTTCAATAGCAGTTTTGTTGAGCAATCGACCCGCCTGGTTTGCATCGCTGGTGGTAGGAGCCATCGCTCTCTGCCTCATCGGATTTACTTTTGTTTCCGCGCGAGGCCAAATTGCCAAAACGCATCACAAAGTCGAAGAGGCGGAAGAAGATTACATCGACCATTCGGAATCCGATCTCGATACGAAAGGACGCGAAGCGCTTCTGAACGAGTTGGATCCAGGCGGCAAAATCCGCGCAACCGCAGCCGCGGAAGCCAAACAGGACGAGGAAGATTACACCAAACAAAAGCATTCGAAATCAGGAGAAGCCAAGTCGGGAGAGAGCGAGAAACACACCGAAGCGAAAACGCAAAACGGTGAGGCGAAACCAAAAGCAGAGCCGTCCAAAGCCGAAGACAAAGAAGAAGAATAGCCGGCCCTATATGAACCCACTTGCCCGCGCTCTTTTGTTGGTCGTTGTCGGCTTCAGTCCCCTCGCCCGTGGCGCCGACGCGCCGCCCGCGAAGCTAAAATACGGCAGTTGGGGATTTGATCTTGCGGGCATGGATAAGAATACGAAGCCGGGCGACGATTTCTTCCGTTATGCCAACGGAACCTGGATCGATAACACGCAGATTCCGCCAGACAAGCCGGCTTATTCGCTTCGGCTTGCCATGACGGATCTCACCGAGCAGAGACTTAAGGATCTGCTCGAGGCGGCCGGCAGCAAAGCGACCGACAATCCATCTTCGCTCGAAGAAAAAGCCGGCGCGTTTTATCACTCGTTCATGGACGAGCCGCATATCGATCAGCTCGGCCCAAAAGCAATTGATCCTGAGTTGAGCGATATCAAAAACGCAAAAACGCGTAGACGATTTCGCCGGCTTGATGGGACGCTCGACGATCGATTTCGAATTCTCGCTGTTCAATCCCGCGATCGACGTAGATCTAAAAGACCCGAACAAGTATGCGTTCTACCTTTCGCAGGCGGGCCTCGGCCTTCCGGATCGCGATTACTATCTTAAGCCTGATTTCGCGGCGCAAAAAACCGCCTACCAAAACTATGTCGTGACAGTTTTGAAGCTGTTGAACTGGCCCGATCCGGACAAAAGCGCAAAGGACATCGTCGATTTCGAAACCAAAATCGCCGCAGCCAGCTGGACTAAAGCGCAGCAGCGCGACCTGAACGCCATCTACAATCCAATGTCGATTCCGGAACTCAAAAAGTTCGCGCCTGGTTTCGCATGGGAGAAATTTCTGGCTGGAGCGAAGATGCCGAAGTTGGATCGCGTGGTCGTCGCCGAGAAAAGCGCGTTCCCGAAGATCGTCGACCTTTACGCGAAGACGCCGATTGAGACGATTCGGGCGTGGCAGGGATTTCACGCTGCGGACAATGCCGCGCCGTATCTTTCAAAGCCCTTTGCGGATGCGTATTTCGAACTGCACAATAAGACGTTGTCCGGCCAAAAGGAGCAACAAGCCCGCTGGAAGCGCGCGATTACGACGGTCAGTGGCGGTGATTTTGGCGTCGGCGATCGCTTTGGAACTTTCGGCACAATGGGATTCGGTGTCGGCCAGCTTTACACCGAAAAATATTTTCCACCGGAAGCGAAGGCAAAGATCCAGTCGCTGGTGGACAACTTGAAGGCGGCGTATAGGGCGCGCATTGAAAAACTTGATTGGATGGGGCCTGACACCAAAAAGGAAGCGCTGAAGAAACTCGATACCTACACGATCAAGGTGGGCTATCCGGATCATGCGCGCGATTATTCCAAACTCGTGATTCAGGCGGACGATCTGACCGGTAACGTCAAACGATGCGCGGAACTGGATTGGGATTTTTACACCGGGCGATTTAGCGGACCGGTCGACCGCGCCGATTGGGGCATGACGCCGCAAACCAACGACGCCTATAACGGAAGTTTGCGCGATATTGTTTTCCCGGCAGGAATTTTGCAGCCGCCGATTTTTGATGCGGATGCAGACCCGGCGATCAATTACGGCGCGGCCGGCGGCGTGATCGGTCACGAACTGACGCACGGGTTCGACGATCAGGGCCGCAAAATCGACGCGTCGGGAAGGTTGCGCGATTGGTGGACGAAGAAAGACGCGGAGACATTTCAAGACGCGCGCCAAGGTGCTCGGCGCGCAATATTCTAAATACGAACCGATTCCCGGAGTGCACGTGAACGGTGAACTCACCATGGGCGAGAATATCGCCGATCTCGGCGGATTGACTCTGGCTCTTGACGCCTATCGAGCCTCCCTCAAAGGACAATCAGCGCCGGTGCTCGACGGATATACTGGAGAGCAGCGGGTATTGTTGGGGTGGGCGCAGGCCTGGCGCGGAAAAGTCACCGACGATTACGTGAAGAAACAGGTCGTGAGCGATCCGCATTCTCCCCGCCAATTCCGGGTGATTGGTCCCGCCCGCAACACCGATACGTGGTATGAGGCGTTCAAAGTGGAGTCTGGCGACAAGATGTTTGTCCCGGCTGATCAACGCGTTCGGATCTGGTAGGGATTGGTTGATAGTTGATGGAACGGCGGAGGGATTCCGCCTTTAGTTGATAGCGACTTGATTTTCTATCAACTATCAACCATCAACTATCATCTTTTTGCGGGGGCATAGCTCAGTTGGTAGAGCGCCAGCTTTGCAAGCTGGAAGTCAGGGGTTCGAATCCCCTTGCCTCCATGTTACTAAACAAAATTGTGGCCCCGTAACTTTAGCAAAGGCGGATTTAGCGATTTAATTTGCGGTCTAATCGCTAAATCGCTAAATCGACTAAGTCGCTAAATTTCAGCGGGCCTGTAGCTCAGTTGGTTAGAGCATGCGCTTGATAAGCGCAGGGTCACTGGTTCGAGCCCAGTCAGGCCCACATTTTTCCGTCAGCGGTCAGAAGTCATCGATCAGACCTTATGACCAGGCATCTCTCCTGAGACTCTCAACTAAAGGCGCGCTCGCCCGCCGTTCTATCAACTATCAACTATTTCCTCTTCAGCTTCGCCAGCGCCTGTTTGGCTTCGCCGGCGAATCGGCCGTTCGGGTCCAGTTTTATTGCTTCCTCAAAATACTTTCGCGCTGCCGGATAATCTTTCGCTTCGAGGCAAACACTTCCGAGATTCATCAGCGGTCCGGCCGATTTGGGATCGAGCTGGCGTGCCTTTTCAAACATTTCGCGAGCCTTTTTCCAATCCTGAAGATCGGCATAGTAACCGCCGGAGTCGTTGAAACCTTCAGCATGGTTCGGATATTCCTGCGTCGCGAGACTGGCAATCTCGAACCAACGCTTGTCGTCCTGCCGGTTTTCCTTTTGTTCGTAATATTGGCCGTAGGCGTGCAGTTTTTCAGGAACGTAATGGTCTTCCGGATCTTCAATCGGCTCACCATTCAGCCACTTCAACCCGGCCGGATGCGCTTTGGTGTAGGCGACCATCTTTTTTAACGTGGCCAGCTCATTATCGAAATCCCCGCTCTCCTGGTAGATGAATGCCAGGCCGCACCAGATATCGAGACGATCCGGAAATTTTGTGGTCGCTTCCTGCAAAAGATCTCGTCGCGCTGCGCGAAGTTTGAGCCACGTTCGGTTTGAAAGAAATGCTGCCGGCGGTCTTGCCGGTCTTTTTGTCCTTGACGACAAGATCGCCTTTATCAGGCGTTTTAGTGGACACGTTAGGTCCAACCGATTCGTTAAAGTAATAATTCGCGCTGGTGATCCAGGCGTTCGGCTCGTTTGGATTCTTCGCTCGCCATTCATCGAGCAGCGCGTCGATTTTTGCACCGTCGGCCTTTTCGCTCTGCAATTCTTTGAAACGGGCGCGCGTAATCTTCCGCGTTCAGCCGTTCCAAACTGAATAAAGCTAGTGCAATAAAGAGAGCTAGCCGCGCTGGTTTAAACACGCTGCTCTTTAACAACTTTTCGGGACGCGAGCGCAATACAAATCGCCAGGCCGATTACCGCGCCGCAGATGTCGATCATTACGTCGTACACGGACGAGGTTCGCGATGGAACAAATGATTGATGAAACTCATCGCTGGCCGCAAAAATGGCGCAGCCGAGAAGCGAAATCGTCAACGAGATCGATGATTTCCAGCTCAGGTTGACCAACGCATGCCAGAGCAGGATTGCCAGGATCGCGTACTCAGTCAGCATGGCCGAGTTTGCGAATCATCATCTGAATCGAGTTTAGCGCAGCCCACGAGATTTGAGGATCCAGCCACCGAAAAAAAGGCACGAGAAAACGCGACGTGTGCTCGGCCGACAGGACGTCGGTTGAGCCGATGAAGATCAGCGTCATCCAGATTATCACCGGCATCCAGTATCTGACGAATTGGCGCACGTTATGTTCAAGAAACCGCGACAGTTTTCACTGTTTTGTCTGGAACACAACCGTCTGTGAATTTCTAAATTCAGCGTTGGACGTTCGGCGTTGTGCGTTGGACGTTTGCGGCCGTAATTGTGACTGGAGAAATCATATCGCCGTTAACCTTCGAGCCTGTCTTCATGGAGCGAATCTGGGGCGGTCATCGCCTCGCCTCGTTGTTCGGAAAAAAAACACCGCCCACCGCGACAATTGGCGAGTCCTGGGAAATTGTGGACCGGCCCGAAGCCCAAAGCGTCGTCCGAAATGGGCCGTTTCGCGATCGCACATTGCATGAACTTTGGAGCCGCGACCGGAAATCGATTTTCGGCGATCTGCCAGATTCGCCTCGTTTTCCGTTGTTAATAAAACTGCTCGACGCTCATGACCGGCTTTCTTTGCAAGTCCATCCGCCGGAAAAGATCGCTGCAACTCTCGGCGGCGAGGCGAAAACAGAGTTTTGGTATATCGCGTCGGCGATTCCAGGCGCGAAGTTGTATGTAGGACTTCGCAAAGAAGTGACGCCGGACCAATTCGCGGAGGCGGTCCGCACCGGAGCGGTTGCCGAGCTCGTTCACAGTTTCGAAGTTAAAACCGGCGACTCGATGTTTTTGCCGTCCGGCCGCTTTCATGGAATCGGCGCGGGCAACGTCCTGGTGGAGGTCCAGCAGAACAGCGACACCACCTATCGGGTTTTCGATTGGAATCGGACCGACGATACCGGCAAAGCACGTCAGCTTCACGTCGAACCAGCCTTGAAATCGATCGATTTCAATGACATCACGCCAAAGCTAACTGAGCCGGACGGCGAGCTCTTGGTCCAAAACAACCTTTTCGAAATTCAGAAGTGGACTCTCGCCGGGCCCAGAGTTGTCGCGCCGGTCGGTCAATTTGCAATCATCTGCTGTCTCACCGGCGCCGTCCGTTGCGTCGATGTGGATTTACGACCGGGCGAATTCGCATTAGTGCCGGCGGCGTTGGCAGACCGAAAAGTTCAACCGCGCGAAGACGGAACCACGTTGTTGAGAGTGACGATTCCCGCAACTACGCCCTGACTCCGCGCAACAAATGCGATCGGGGAACGTACCAGATTCGCTGCACGTTCACGATCTTCCACGAATTTCGCTGCGGAAGAAGTTTGTAGAGAAATGGCAAGACTCGGCCGTCGTCGCTAACGAACATCACTTCCGCCAACGCCGTCCCCTGATCGAGCCGCATGGAGCCAAATTCGATTTTTCCGCGCTGCTGTTTCGCAGTGGGATCGCGTCGAATGATGGTCTCGAGTTGCTGAAACGTGAGGCTGGGCGCGCGGCTCGAGGCGAATTGATAATCCCCGATGGCACCAGAACGGTCCATTGAGCCCAAGGCGCATGCATCCGTTGAAGCTTCACCCGATTGGGATCTCGCCAGAATAATTCCGGCCACGCAAAGCAGGACACTGCCGGCAACCGTGGCGAATCTGATCGAGAGTTTCATTTCGTAGTCACCGGCTGCGAAATTCTGCGAAGATATTGAAAGCTGTAAATTCCGGTGTTATGGCCGTCCGCCCATACCGGTTGCAACGCGTAACCGCCGACAATTTGATATCCGGCCAGATCGAAGCTGTTGTCGGAATAGCTGACTTCAGGGCGAATAATATTTCCGAGTACGTCCGGCTCGCCACCGCAAGCGGCACACGGACAAGCCCTGCGAAGGAATTGCAAATCGAGATAAGATTCCACTCCATCGTTCCAGCGGATCGCCAATTCGTTGCCGATCTGCTGAACATTGGTCGGTTCCAGACGCATTGGAATTTTGATTCTATCACAGCGAGCCTCATGAGAGCAATTCCCGGGCTTGGTTGTAGAGGCGCATGTGCCGAGCGCCTGTTTATTAGCTTCGGTGCTTGAGAACAAGCACCGCTACAACGTCGTCGACTTATTCTGGTTTGGGCTTGGTTCTCTCCCCAAATATTGCTGTCCCGACTCGCACCAGCGTCGCGCCTTCTTCCACCGCGATCGCATAATCCTGGGTCATTCCCATCGAAAGTTGCGCCAGATCGACCCGGAACTCGGTTTGGAGTCGATCCCGCTCTTCGCGTAGCTGCACGAAATATTTTCGAGAGGCTTCAGCTTCATCAGCGATCGGCGGAATACACATCAGTCCGAGAATTGATAATCGCGGCAAGCCAAGCAGCGTTTCCATGTCGGCGTGTAGTTTTTCCGCAGTGAAACCAAACTTGCTCCCCTCGCCCGCGACATTGAGCTCGAGCAATATTCGTGGATGCAACCCTTCCTCCTCCGCAATCCGATTAATATCCTGTGCGAGCGCAAGTGAATCGACACTGTGAATCAGCTCAAACAGCGGAAGCGCGTGACGGATCTTGTTCTTTTGCAGGTGTCCGACGAAATGCCAACGAGTGTGCGACGGCAGGTCGGGAATTTTAACTCGCGCTTCCTGAACTTTGCTTTCGCCGAAGAGCGTTTGTCCGGCGTCAATTGCTTCACGTACTTTCGCGGCCTCGTGCGTTTTTGAAATCGCAATGAGATCGACATCTTCGATCGATCGGCCGGACTTTGTTGCCGCTTGAGCGATTTGCTCGCGAACGCGTTCCAGGTTTTCTGCGATCGAAGGCATGAGTTGTAGGGGCGCTTGCGCCAAGCGCCTATTTACAAAATTCGGTGCTTGATACAAGCACCGCTAGAACGCACTCGACGATTATGAAGTTGCAGTGGCGCCGGCCAATCGTCGGCGTCTCATTTCCATCGCCCACAAGCCGGCAATCACGAGGATATCGCTGATCACATGGGTTGTTCGCACTCCGGCGTGACTCGTTGGTGTCAAAGTAGGCTCCAATTGGTCGCGCACCATTTTCGTGCTCGGCGCAGCATCGGCTGGCGTCAAATTTCGTGATCGCTGCGTGCGTCGCCAACCGTTGCCCGGTGGCAATTTGGATTGCGTCATGATTTTCGTAGGCAAACAATCCGAACAGAACCGACACGATGAGCGTGGTGATGGCCGCCGGTTGTTTGCGGAGAGATGAAAAAGCGAGCAGCCCGCCGACGACGATGACATAAAGATTCCAATATCCCTGGATTGCATTCGATCGTTCGAAATACAGCTGGACTAGTTCGTTGTAGTTCATAAGGGCGAGTCAGGATTATTAGGTTTCGGATTTGGTTGAGGCGAGGACAAATCTTGGTCGCGAAAGATCCAAAAACAGGCCAGGGCGAGAACGAAACCGCCGGCAATGTCGATCACATGATGTTGATAGGTCAGCAACGGCGAGAGCGCGATCAACATGAACCAGACGATGACCGCTGCCCGAACCATCCCACGGGTATGACGTAGGTAAATATCCAGGAGAATCAACATCAACGCGGCATGGAGCGATGGCAGCTGATTGAATGGCGCGTCCATTCCGCGGAACCAATTGAAGATCCCTCCGAGCCAGCCTTCGGCCTGCGGACGCGGAAACGCGAATCGGAGTGGAACCAAAAGAAAGCAAACTCCCGCAACGATGATTGCTGTGGCGGTGCGCTTCGTGAAAAGCGACAACTCGCGATCGGTGCGGCAAAGAAACGGCGCGGCGACGAAGAAAAGATCGATCGACATGTAGGGCAAAATGAAAAACGGCACGAACGGGATCGTGATTTCCCACCAAAAGAAAAATGTGCCGACGTTCGCACGACGTGCGGTGATCCAGTTGCAGCCACCGTAAACAATCAAAAACAGAATCGACAGCGCAACTGAAACGATCGCTGGATGTAAGTTGGATCGACCAGTCCCTTGGTCGATGCTACGAATTTGCGACTTCGCTGCCATTTGAGCATTGCGCGCGGAGCGCACGATCCACCTTGCGCGCAACGCTGACCGTGAACATTCCCCATTGGTCGATTTCCATGTCGATCTTTTTGAATCCAACTGACGCGACGAGCTCGTCGATTTCCGCTGTTGTCCGCCGTCGCATGATCCATGGTTCGCCTTCACGATTGCGCAACACGTGGGCAATGAATTCAAGCTGCGGGTGCCACGGCTGGTTCGTGTAAATGAGATAGCCGCCGGGTTCGATTGCTTCCGACAACCCCCGGAGAGAATTCAAACACAGCGTCGTTCGACGGAAACAATTCGTAGAGACCGGACACAATCCCGATCGTCGCGCGCGGAGTTATTGATTCGAGTGAAACGCGGTCAAAAGCATCGCCCAGTTCGAATGTAACGTCCTGAATCGACAACTTGGAGGCCAAGGAGCGCGCCGCTTCGACATTTTCCAATTTATAATCGCGCAACACCGCGCTGACTCGGCCATTGCCGCCGTCTGAAACCCGACTGCTTGAAGCAGTCGAGTTTGAATCGGCCGCAATGCTTTCGAGAACGTAACGCCCGCCGCCGGCGGCGATGTCGAGAATGTGGATGCGCTTATTTTGCTCTCGTTGCAGCTCAATAAGACGGCTTAGCGTCGCCACGAGATTCACTTTGCGCTGTCGAATTCCGCGCCATCCAATGCTGTTGAGGTAGGATTTGTCGATCAGGCGACCGATTCCGAACGATCCGCGCGGTTGATTCTCATACACGTAGTCGAGCGACAGGCCGGAATCGAAACCATTCCGCGAACCAACTTCGATGCCGCGACTCAGCCGTCCTGCAGTCTTTAATCCAGCACGCGCCAAGACGAACTTCGCACTTCCGTTACGTTGCAGTCGTGCAAATTCGCCGGCGGTGTAGCCGGTTTTGTCGGCATCCAATAGTGAATTGGCTGCTGCCGGCATGTCGAAACAATCTCGAACAAATTTGCGAACCAAATTAACAACTTCGCGGCGATTTCTTTCGTGAAAGATCGCGTGGTACGCATCCGGCAAAAGCTCGAAACGTTTGTTGATTGAAGAAAGTCCGCCGAAGAACTGTTCCTGCGCTCGAAGACTGACGACCCAATCTTTTCCCGCAGCGATCATCAGCGTCGGGGTTTGGATCGCGCCCGCGTCTGCGACCAGCCGCTTGGCCGTATCGTGAAGGTCGAGGAGCAGATTCACGGCGATTTGCCGAAAGATCAGCGGATCGGAATCGTACGACGCGGCTTGCTCGCGATCGTGCGTCAGCATTTTCGATTTCACATAACTTTTCACGAACCGCGGCCTCAGAACCCGAAGAAACGGGATTGCAAAGGGTACGTAGAGCTTCACGTCAAACGCGGCGGTCGCGAGAATCATCGCGCGAACCGGCGGCGCGTAATCGTGCACCCAAGCGGCCACCGTCACGGCCGCCAGACTGTGCGCGAGCACAATCATGTTTTCGATCGGGATTGAATGCTTTTTTGAAATGTGCCGAACGAAAACGTCGACGTCTTTGATCAGATTATGAAGGCTGTTCGCTGCGCCGCGCTCGCCCGGCGACCGGCCATGGCCACGCGCGTCCCACGCGAAAATTGCTACATCTTCCAAGCCTAACGAGTCGACAGTCTCCTGCCATCGGCCCGAATGTTCGTGCCCGCGATGAAAAAGAAGCAACGCGTGCTTTGTGGGTTTAGCCGGAATCCACGCGCGGTAGAACAGTTCGGCGCCGTCCCAACTCGAGAAAGTGTTTTCTGTCATGGTGGATCGGCTTCTCCGAAGGCGATTTTAAGTTAGCGGCGCAGCCGCTTTCTTTTTAGAAACGCGCTCGGAGATCGCGTTCCACGTTCGCCCAACGCGACCACGGCATCGCGCAGTTCGTTAGCGATCGTCGTGAGTTCCACTTTGTCCGCGTCGCACGTCGCGTAATGTCGCGGCGGCCCGACGGTTAATCGGACCTTTCGCGGGCGCGGGACACGTTTGCCCTTCGGCCACGCTCGGAAAGTCCCATCGATGAAACAAGGAACGACCGCGACGTCCCTGCCTGCGACCAACGCGGCAATTCCGGATTTGAATTCCTTGGTTTCACCTGTGGTTGAGCGAGTGCCTTCCGGAAAAACAATCAGAATAGTTCCTGGATCGGCGAGGAGGTCGCTACAAATCGTCAGGCTCGCCCGGGTTCGCCCGTTTCTCCCGAACGGCAGGGCGTTCACCAGCACCGCCGCCGCCCAGAGTCGGTGCATCCTATTGAAAAAGTAATCCGCCGCGGCCGCGGGAAACGCCCGATGCAGTTTTCGCAACGGCAACGCTGCCAAAATGCAAAGCGTATCGAGATGGCTGCAATGATTCGCCACAATTACCAGCGAGCGGTTCGTCCGCAGGTTTTCATGTCCGACGATTTCGAACCGATTGTAAATCCGCAGGAGTCCACGAATTATCAGGGCGCAAATCGAGCGCAATCCATAAACCAGCATGTCGGGCTCACGGGGAAACTGCCGCAGCCGATCCACTGGAGTCCGATCCAGATCTCGTGCGGAATCGTAACGCCACTTCTTCATTTGAGCGGATGATAGTAGCCGGCCATGTGCATGAACAGCGGCGCGGCATAAATTAAACTGTCGATCCGATCGAGAATTCCGCCGTGGCCTGGGATCGTGGCGGCCATGTCCTTCGTTCCGATGTCGCGCTTGATTATGCTAATCGACAGATCGCCGAGTTGTCCGCCGATTCCAACGATTAAGCCAGTCAGGATCAATTCGCGGGCGCCGAAAAACGGAAAGGAGAATCGCAGTAGCCAAGGCAGGATCATGGCGACGGCCAACGCGCCGATCGCTCCCTCCCATGTTTTGTTCGGGCTGATCTCGCTCCGCAACGGATGTCGGCCAAACATTTTGCCAAACGTAAACGCGGCAACATCGCAAATCGCGGTGCCGAAAATGATGAAGCAGAGAAAGCCGTAGGCGTTGCGCGCGTTGGCGAGGAAGCCGAGATGGCCAAACATCCAGCCGATGTAAATGAATCCGACAATCGCCAGCGACATTCGTTGCAATTCTCCCCGAGCCCGATTTTGCAAAATCGGCATGATCAGAATGAGCGCTATCGCAAAGACCGGCACTGCGACGAAGAATCCATACCAGCCGGTTCCAGGCTCTTCTCCGCGCGGATGTGAAATGAGCGAAGCGATTCCAACCGCGATGATTCCCGCGTAAACCGCGCCGGTCATCCACCAATCGCGATACAATCCCGACGCTCTCGCGAATTCTTTGAAAGCGAAGATCGCGAGCAAAATAACTCCAACAATTGTCGGAATTCGACCCAGGAAAACGATGAGGAGCCCGATTCCGGCCATAAGAATCCACGACCAATAGGTTCGGAACATCGACGCTGTTTCTTTCTTCAAAACGAAACGCCGGAATCCGAGGATCGTTCCGCCGATAACGAGTGAAATTAGGACGATAACGAAATAAGCGCGAAAAACTGGATCGTGCAGTGCGATCTGCGGCGACATCACTGCTTATCTTGCAGCGCCCCAGTGATTCGTTTCAAGCGAACAACGATTGTCTGGAGGCAGCCAACGATAACCAGAAGGCAGGTGAGGTCGAGAATACTGAACCGCTCGGGCTGCTGCTGCAGGAGACACGTGAGCCAGGCGCCTATGCTTAACACGACCATTCGCCAGGGCTTCGACATGATTCCGCCAAACTCGCGTTGCCCACCGAGCGCTTGCCCGAACAAACCGACATACGCAGTGAGGACGGCAAGGAGCGCCGCCCAATATCCCCAAAGTGGCTCCATCCATCCGCTGTGAGCGACGCCAATGAAAATAATGACATCGGATATTCGATCAGGCAGATCGTTTAGAATTTCACCGCGCCGGCTGGCCTTGTTCGCCGCGACCGCGACCATGCCGTCGAGCATATTGAACCAAAGCCGCAGATAACAAAACAACGGCGCAACAATCAGCAGCCAGCGATTCTCGCCCGACATCCAAAAACAAATTGCTGCCACGAGCGAGGCCACGATCGACAAATACGAAATCGTGTCCGGATGAATCCTCTTGCGAACACAAAACAGCGTCGCGGCATCAGCAGTTCGTCGAAAAATCGCTGCGATCGGTCTGCGCGATGTCGATGCGTAACCAGGCACCTGTGCAGTTTGGAGCGCCGGCGCTACGCCTGCCAACTGAAAGTTGCAGAGGCGCTTGCTCTCAAGCGCAGTTCGGTGCTTGAGAACAAGCACCGCTACAACCTTTCCGTAAGACTGGCCGCTTCGGTTACTTGCTTCGTCTCTACCGTTGCCGGCTCTTGTTGTATTCTTCCACTGCCTGCGGCATCCAGCTCTCGAGCTGTTGGATGCGGGTGCCGTGCGACGGATGATCGGACAGGAACTGCGGCGGCTGCGCCGAATTGGATTGTTCCATTCGTTTCCAAAAGTTGATGCTCTCGTGCGGATCGTAGCCGGCGCGAGCCATGTAAATGAGTCCGATGTGGTCGGCTTCCGATTCGTGATTGCGACTGAACGGCATGAGCACGCCATATTGCGCACCGGCGCCAAACGCTCCCATAACGGCCCGCTGTTTTTCGTAATCCATGTCGGAAAGTGAGCCGGCGACGCCCATCATGGCGGCTTGGGTCAGGTTCTGTTCCAAGGCGCGCTGTGCTCCGTGTCGCGAAGTTGCATGCGCCATCTCGTGACCGAGCACGGTGGCAAGCGCCGGGTCAGTGTTCGCAACCGGCAGAATCCCCGTGTAGACGATGATTTTCCCGCCTGGCAAACAAAACGCGTTGACCTGATCGCTCTGCACCAGTGAAACGCGCCAGTCGAAATTTTTGCCGGCATCGCCGGTCGCTCCGGCCAGACGTGTGACCACGTTCCGGATCCGATCGACTTCAGGTCCGGAACTGACCACGTGCGATTGAGAAATAATCTGCTGATAACTCTGCAAACCGAGAGTCGACTCCTGCTCGGTCGACATTCCGACGTGGCTTTTCCGCCCCGTCTCCGGATTTACAAATTTTTCCGAGCTAAAATATTGATAGGCGACAAACAGAAGCGCCGCGGCAATCGGTAACCATTTGATGTGGGTTCGGTTCATCGCGTAGACAGATTGCTGGTAGGGCGAGACTCTGTCGAGCCGCGAGTGGAGACGATCGGGACGGCTCCACGGAGTGTCGCCCTACCAAATACGTTTCACTCTGCGAGCAGATCCAACATTTGTTTGGCCAGCTTCGGACCGGTGCCACTTTCCTCGTGCTTAAAGTAGACGAAGGCATCTTTCCAATTCGCTTTCTGCTCAGCCACGAAGTTCGACCAGTTCTCGACGTCCTTTTTCTGATAATCCTCGCGACGGAGTCTGAGATAACCATAATCGGCGGTGATTTGCTTCGGCGTCGCCAGATCGTCTGTGTCGGCGATGCAAAGAGAAATGTTTCGCGATTTGAGCAGATCGAAAATTTCGTCGTCGAACCAGGAAGCGTGTCGGAATTCGAAAGCCGCGCGCATATCGGGAAATTCGCGCAGGAACGAGCTGAGGACGTCGACGTCTTTCTTGAACGTGGGCGGTAATTGAAACAGGACTGGGCCGAGCCGGTCCCCCAACCCGGTCACCACTTTGCAAAAATATTCAACCGAGTCGGAACAATCCTTCAGTTTCGACCAATGAGTGACCTTTTGCGGTGCCTTCAATGCGAACCGGAATTTCTCCGGGGTCTGCGCTTTCCAATTGTCGATTGTCTTTGGCGCCGGAATTCGATGGAAGGTGTAGTTGATCTCAGTCGTCGAAAATCGTTCCGCGTAATACGGAAGCATTTTTGCCGTGGACAGATCCTCCGGATAGAAATTCCCCTTCCATTCAGCGTATTGAAAACCGGAAGTGCCGATCCAGATGTTCATTGGAAGGAACTTTTAACCACGAATGGACACGAATAAACACGAATCACGGCCTTCTGATCGGTGTCCATTAGTGTCCATTCGTGGTTAGGTTTTAAATCTGCCGCATCTCGGTTTTCTACAGCACGCCGACGGCGCGGGAGATGAGCAGGATGACGATGCTGAGCGAAATAGAAATCTGAATCATGGACAGAATCTTGGCCCATCGGGCCAGCAATGGCGCGTCGGTCGGACCAAAGGTCGAGCTTTGCGTGAAAGCTACGAAAAAGTAATCGACGAAGCGCGGTCGCCATGGCGTGCAGGCGAACTCTGCCCGTTCTTCTCGTGGCACCTGCATTTGCGGAAAAAGAAAACTGGTGCTGCCGAATTTCTTTTCTTCGTGCCGCACGGTTGGGCCCCCGCCATCAAGTCGCCAGTACCACAGGGTGAAGACAATCACGTTGGTGAGCCAAAGCAGTCCGCCGGACCGCAAAAGCGCGAGTGGCGATTCTTTATGCGACGGCAAGGCGCGGACCAGAAGCGCGACCGAGCCGATCAGCGCGATGGTGGTGACGCCATTGATGACAATTCCCAATATACGATTGATGGAACGCCTGCCGGTTCTGTGGCTCACGACAGTTGGAACGAGCAGGAGCGCAATCAGAGTAGGCAACAGCCAAATCGGTCCGATGATAAGATTCGCCGGAAGGGCCAGATAGATTCCGCCGATCGCCACGAAGGCGGCCAAAGCCTGCCAGCGCGGTTCCGGTTTATCGATGTGATTCCGCGGATCGGTCACTCCGCTGGTATAACAAAAACTTCCGGCTCTGCGAGGAATCGTTCAAAACCAACTTCGAATATTCCAAAGCCCAAACAGTTGTTTCGCATTTCGGACTTCAGATTTTCATCGTGACAAATCCTTCGCGCCGTGAAAGATCGAGCCCACTTAACGAAAGGCTCGTTCATGAACTTCACCAAAAATATCGGAATGCTGTTGTTGGCTGTTTATCTGATCCTGGCGGGTTTGGGGCTGCTGTTTGCGATCGCCATCCCCAGTGTTCTCATGGGAATTCTGGCAGTCCTGGCCGGCGTTTTCATTTTGATAGGCAGATAGACTCCTTGGAGTGGGGCGCGTACCGGCGCCGCTTTTTTACCGACCTCTCGAAAGCGGTGCGAGTACGCACCGCACTCCGAAAGTTGCGACGGCGTGTTGTCGCGTCCCTACCCTGCCGGCTCGGTGTCGTGGAGTCGGCCGTAATCCACGGTCAACCTGCCGCTGCCGGTTGACGTGTAGATCTCAACAAACCGGTGGCCGAATTTCACATCTCGAAACGTGTAGTCTTTTTGGGTCTGAACCTCGGCGGCAATGACCGGATCGATGCCGACAATTGAAACAAAAAAGAGGGCCTTCTCAGCTTCGAGCGACTCAGGAGTAGCTCCGAAGAGCGGACTTTTCTCGTCGATCTCGTGACGCAGGGTCAAGGCCGCCGGAAAAACAGTCAGCTGATCGAAATGGAGTTTCAGGTCGTGAAAATATCTGAAGTCGCCTCCTTCGGCCAACGCTTGGTCGCGAGTGTACATGATTCGAAATTTCGCTTCGACCATGCTGTGGTGGTTCTCGTTGCCAACGCGCACCATTAATGTCGGTTTCCCATTAAGCGGACCGACGACGATTGGCCGACTGAACACCACTCGCGCAACTGGCCGCGAGAAACGCACGAAGATCAGGCCGGTCATAACCGCGAGCAAAAATACGCCGACCATGATTTCGGTCGTGCTAACGATGTGACCGTAAATGTCCTGGGGATAGATGTGGCCGTAACCCACAGTGGCGAGGGTTTGCACGCTGAAGAAAAAACAATCCAAAAACCATTGCGACATCGTTGTGCCGGCAATGCTGTTACCATCGACGCTATAAAAAACCGCGAAGACCAGATTGAGCGCGACGTAAATAACCGAGACGAAGCCGGCGAATTGCGGCCAGGTAAGTCCGAGCAACCATCGGTAAACGTCCCGCCACCTGCCGGCGTCGGTGTTCACTTTGACAAATTCGACCTGCCCGGATCGAATGGCAACGTGATGGCGTGATCGCCTTCTCATTTGGCAAAGTGTCTGATAGAGATCGGGTTCGAGCAAATGTGGCCGTTTCGAAAAGGCAAGTTAGCCCAGCCCGAAGACTTTCCGGAAGTGATCGATCGACTCGCGGAGAAACTTCGGACTGCGCATTTTGTGGTGGAAGCGGATCGGTTTCATCGTTTGATCCACGATTTTACCGCCACGACCTCCAGCGAGATCTATGGCGAGCTAAAGCTTGGCCTCAAGACACTCGATCACGAGCATCGCGCTCTGCCGCGCGAAATCGCGGTCGAGGTTCGCCGGCTCATCAAAAGCATCGATAAAATCTGCCGCTGAAGCTCGCTGCTCGGTAAAAGCCGTCGTTGCTTTCGGAAGACACGAATTGCACGAATCGGCACGAATGCTGAATCATTTGTGTTCATCGGTGTAATTCGTGTCTAGGATTTTTGCCGTGCGAAAGCTTCTTCTCGGGCTCCTGATTATCCTTGCGGCGGCAGTGTTGTGGCTTTGGCGCGGACGGGACGTGGTAACGTTGGCCGATCGAATCAGGACAATTGAAGCGAGTTCACAGCCTGTCACCGCGATCGCCTACAACGGCGAAGGATCTGGAGGCAGTCTCCAAATCGACGATGTCACGTTGAATTTAAACGAAATGCAGCTGTCGGGTGGCCGGCCAAACGTTGGAACGACCCTGGATGGACAGCTCGCGCTCTCCTATGCGGGCCGGGTATTCGCATTTGGCCACATCCCAATCGACACCCAGCAATTGCGAGCGACTCCTGATCGGGAGGACGCTGCCAGTTTATCCATTAGTCACAGCGCGCTGGCATGGCCGAATTTTTTCGAGGTGAACTACATGAGCGGCAATTCGCCGAAGTGGAAACGGTTCATCTATCGCAAGCTCACCTGGACGAAAGCGAGCCGGGGCGAAGTTGGAGATGGTGTGGCGGTACGAACAATTTTTTTACGCGAACGACGGTTGGGTGCAGGCGTTCATGACCAGGCCCGAAACTACCGGTTTGATTCGCGTTGAAATTTCAAACGCGTCTCGATAAATCGGGGCAATGAAACTTCGACGCCTTGCAATCGTCGCCTGTGCTGTAGGCGCCGTTTCCGGCGGCAGTTTAGTGATGTCCGCAGTCTGGGACAACGCGATCTCCGCGTCGAAACCGGGCAGTCCTTCAGTCAACGTCACGATTGCCGAGCAACAGGTCCCAACCTGGTCGCGCGACGATCTGAATTTCTTTCTCCACGGCTCAATGAGCACCGAAGTCGTGCCGGAATCGGTGCTTCGCGCCTTCATCAAAACTTATCCCGATTTGTTTCCAAGCTGGGACCTCACCCATCTGGGACTTATTCCGGACAGGGAATTTGGCTGGCCGATCGGCTTCTCGCGCAAAAACGTCGAACACCTCGGCAACATGTCGGCAATCGGGATCAATTGTGCCTCCTGCCATGTCGCCCAGATCACCTCGGCATCTTCTAATGAGCCGATTCGGATCCTCGGCGTCACCAGCCATTTCAATGTCGAAGGTTTCTTCGGATCGGTGCTGGTCGCCACATTCAAAACATCCGACCCGGAAAACATGAAACGTTTTCTCAGGAACTACGTTTCCGACACAGAGAAAGTGCATGGCGATCAGGCGGAGACCGCAGTGAATTCGGCGTGGACGAAGCACCAGGACAAAATACTCGCGGTCATGAAGTCCGATCCCTTTGGCGGTAAAGACGTAGCCGCGGGCGAGCTTCACAACATCGCGCCGGAGGATGTGAAGTTTGACATCAAGGCGCTCGACAAGGGGGACATTGATTTTCCGGCGCGCGTGCACTCCACGCTCAAGCTGTTCCACAACATGCGCGCCGCGCTCCATGTGCCGGACGAACCGCCGGACAAAATTCCACCGCAATCCGGGCCGGGTCGTAATGACGCGTTCGGATTGCTTGCCGCAAGCCTGCTGCATTCACCGCAGCCATACTCGCCGATTAAATTCGGTTTGGTGTGGAACGTCGGACAAACGGACCTGGGTCGCACTGGGACGGAAATACAAAGTCGCCGATCGCGCGCAATCTTCTGGCCTCACTTGGTCTTGGCGCGCCAATGCACGGAACGCCACGGTGGTTTGACGTTCGCAGATGTGAAGCGTCAAACCGACCTGTCGGAAAAAATCGCGCCTCCAAAGTATCCCTTCGCAATCGATAGCGAGTCGGCGAAACGTGGCGCGTCGTTGTTTGAGCAGAATTGCAATAGCTGCCACGGCGGCCCCGAAAGCGACAAGCGATTATTCGCGGTGGCCGACGTCGGGACCGATCCTCATCGTGCGGAAATGTTCACCCAAAAACTCGCGGATGGTTTCAACAAGTTCCTGGCAGATCTCGAATCGCAAGGATATCAACCGCCAAAAGAATTCGGTGTTCGCAGCACCGGAAAATATTGGGCAGCGACGTTGAGCGGAGTATGGGCGCGATCGCCTTATCTTCACAACGGTTCGGTCCGCACGATGTCCGAACTCCTCACCTCGCCCGGCCAACGCCCGAAAACTTTTCACCGCGGGTCAAAGGTGTTTGACGAAAAAGAAATGGGCTACACCGATGACGGCGCTTACGTTTTCGATACGGCCGGCAGCGGTAATTCAAATTCGGGCCACGATTACGGCACAAAGTTGTCCGATGGCGAAAAGCGCGATCTGATCGAGTATTTGAAGACGCTGTAGTTCTGCGCGAGTTATTTTAGTAAGAGCGGTAGGTGGATCGAGCTCTCCGAGCTCGATTAACGGGCTACGGAGAGCGCGTTCCACCCGACGGCGACTTCGAGCTGATCTCGCGGATTCTCGGCACATCCAGAATCTGAACTCCCATGGGCGGATTTTCTACCGCCCAAATTAACGTGTTCAGCATCTGACGAATCGTAACCAATCCGAGTCGCTCGGCTGATTCCTTCGTCTTCGGGATTTTTTCCAAAATCCAATACGCGGGCAGAATCGCATAAGGCCACCAATGTCCCGGACCTAGCACTTACCACGGCCTGACGAACGTCGCGTTGATCCCGCTCTCCCGAATCATTTGTTCGCCTGCGCTTCGGACTTCGATGAAGTCTTTCATCACCGGCGCCGGATGGGCGACACTCAGATAGACAAAATGCTGAACGCCAGCCTCGCGCGCCGCCTTGATTGCCACTTGGATTGAAACCAGATCGATCTCGCGAAACTGCTTTGCTTTGGCCGGACTGGGATGGGGAACGCCGATAAGATGGACGAAGGTGTCGGCGCCGCGGACCTGCTCGGTGTAAGAATCGAATTTCAGCGCGTCACCGATGACGCCGGTGGCCCCAGCGGGCAGTTTCGTTTCGGATCCCGCACGAACCAGCGCTTTGATTTGATAACTGCGTTTTCGCAGGAGCGGGATCAGCCGCGAACCGATATAGCCGGTGCCGCCGGTCACGAAAACGGAGTGAGACATGCGACCTCGGATTGTCGCCCAGGTCCGCGGGATGTCGATCTTATTGAATCGGTTTCGCCCTGGCCGGATGTGGCCGGTGGGATCGAATTATTTTCTGCGCCGCGCCCTGGCGCAGACAAATGTCGCGCCCGACGTACTGAGTAACAGAAGTAACGTCGATGGCTCGGGGATCGCGGCGGCATTGGTGATGAACGCAATGTCATCGAGATCAGGCGCGCCAGTTCCGATTCCCGAAGACGAAATCGAAAAACTGGAAATCGTTTGTCCCGAAGGCGCGACAAAACCAAAGAAAGTGTCGCCTGCGCCCTTAATGCTGTCGATGTTGGCAGTTTCAGTCACCGATCCGCCTCCGCTAAAATTCGCAATTGCGGTGACGGTTCCAAAGTTGATTGGCACGCCGGTGTTCGGATCGCTCGCCGATAAAGCCGTAAATCCTAGCTCCAGCACACCCGTCTCGCCGGGCGAACCGCCAGTCAGATTGCTAAACGAAAATGCGTAGCTAAAGCCGTTGATGTTATCGAGATAGTTACTCAGTGAAATCGACGAGGCGTCGTGGCTCGGTCCGCCCGAGCTCACAAACATCGGAGTGCTCGGATTTGTTTGGGTGATCGTGATTGTTTTGGATTGAGAGATTCCGTAGCTAAGAACATTCGCTTCAGGGATGTTGCCGGCCGGCTCGGTATCGAAATTCCAAACGCCGCCGGTGTTGGCGGCGAAAGCCGCTGCCAAAAGGGCATTGAAAGGTCCGATGTTCGAATACACAGGGCCATTGCCCGTGCTGGTGGTGATTGTGTTAGCAGCAGTTCCGCCGCCGGTTCCGGAACTGAAAGTGGCATTGAAATCGACGTTGTTACTCTGCGTCGTGGTTTCGTCGTAAGTGCCATCCGTCGGAACGGGACCTGCCATGGCCACGGAGGCAACCAAAACAAAAAAAAGGAAGAAACCACCTGCGGCCGAGATTCGCGTTGCCCGATACGTTCTCATCTTCCCTACGGTTCTGGAAATCGTATCAACTTTGGTTTCAAAAAGGAAGCGTCTTTAATAAGATGGTTCGGGGTATCGCGGCCGTTTACAAAAGAATTAGCGGCGAGCAATGGACTCGTGTCAGCGTTTGATCGCGCGAGTCAGCAAATAATCCTGGCGGACGATGTTGTCGGCAAAGTACGGCGCGATGATGGCGTCGTATTCGCGGCGAAACTGAGCGAGCCGCGCGGGATCGTTGCGACCTAACATCTCGACCAGTTTAAGCATTGGTCCAGCTGTCCGTTCAATGAGAGCCCGATAATGTTGCAAGCTCAGAGTAGGACACAGCATCCGATCGCGATCGAACACGATATCTGACACGCCGTTCCCCAGGCGTTCACGCACAATGTTCGGATCGCCCCATTGCGGCGGCGGCGAAACTCCCGGTGGCAGTGGCGGCATGTATGTACCGACCAGAGTGAAACTCGCACCGATAAGCAATTCGGGCGGCCAGGTAGCAAACGCGATGGTGCCGCCGGGTTTAAGCACCCGAAGCATTTGCGTGATGGCGACGTCCGGCCGTGGCGCAAACATGTGACCAAACTGGCTGAGCACGACGTCGAATTCACCATCGCCGAATGGCAACGCCTCAACATCGCCTTCGTGCCAATCAATCTCGACCTCCGCGATTTCAGAGTTCTCTTTCGCGACCGCGAGCAGCTCCGGTGTGAGATCGAGACCGCTGACTTTTGCGCCGGCTCGCGCCGCAGTGACTGCGACTACGCCGGTGCCGCAGGCAACGTCGAGCACGCGTTGTCCGGCTCGAATCCCTGCAAACCTCACTAGACGGCCGGCAACCGGCGTGGTCAGAGATGCGAGCGGAGCGAAGTGCGACCATCCTTGTCTTTGCGTTTCCTTGAATTTTGCAATCGGATCGTCGCTCATGCCGAAAATGAAATCAGCTCTGCGAGTTGCGCAATTTACTTTTGCAGCGCATAACTTCCCGCCAATGAAATGCTTCGCAGTCACAATTTCGGTTTTTGCCGCATCGATCTGTGCGATCGCGAACGCGCAACAGCCCAGGCGATCGCCGCTGCAACAACAGCCGGTCCGGGCCGTTCCGGCGCGCCCGGCGAAACCGACCCCGGCAGAGGTACCACCGCGAGCAATGCCGAAAATTGCGGTGGCGTTGCCAAACTACAACGAGGAAACCGCGACTCGGCTCCAGATTTTTCTGGATAATAACGAATTCGGCCCCGGGAAAATCGATGGAAAAATGGGCGAATTTTTCCGGAAGGCGCTGATTTCGTTTAAACATGCCCACGCCCAGCGTGAAACCGGCGTGGTGGATCAATGGATGCTCGATCAAGTTCCGCAAACATTTACCACTTACACGATCAAGCCCGATGACCTCGCGTATGTCGGCGAATTGCCTTCCGATCATCCGAGCCAGGCGAAGCTGAAATTCCTGCCCTACACCTCGATGCTCGAATTTGTCGCAGAACGATTTCATTCTGCCGAAGATTTCATTCGAAAAATCAACAAAGACCGCGATCTCGATTGCGACCAACTCGAAGTCGGTGACGAGTTGAAAGTTCCGAACGTGTTGCCGTTCGAAATCGAGAAGGTGAAGGAAATGCAATTGAAGCCGAACAAGGCATTCGCGAAGCGGACTATCTATGTCGATACCACCGAGCGATTGCTCGAGGTATTCGAAGACAAGCAACTCGTGTGTGTCTTTCCGATCACGCCCGGTTCCACTACCCTGCCTGCGCCGATTGGAACCTGGAAAATCGTCGGGACTGCGACCTGGCCCTGGTTTCGATATGACGAATCGATGCTCAACTACGGAGTTCGGAGCGAGGAATATTACAATCTTCCGCCCGGGCCGAATAACCTGGTCGGCGTCGTGTGGATGGGTCTCGACAAACCCGGCATCGGAATTCACGGCACCAACAATCCCGAAACCATCGGCCGCGCGGCCAGTCACGGGTGCATTCGGGTCGCCAACTGGGACGTCATTCGCCTCAAAGATGTGGTTAGCGTCGGCAACACCGTGATCATTTTTTAAGGTCGAGGCGCGAAGGTGGATTGCGACGTCCGGGCGCGATGCTCGAATGGCTTGTAAACGCGCTCGGAGATCGCGTTCCGCCAGATTTGAAAATTGTGGCTACCGTCGTCGCGGTTTGGATTGTGCGGGGGAGTCGGAGACGGCACTAGGTGACGTTCTGGGGAGCGCACGCGCCCTCGCGTGCACGTTTCGGCGCCTCGCCGAAACGATCTCGGACATAAACTC
Source organism: uncultured Verrucomicrobiae bacterium (assembly GCA_963800015.1). Lineage (GTDB taxonomy): Bacteria > Verrucomicrobiota > Verrucomicrobiia > Chthoniobacterales > UBA10450 > AV40. The sequence continues at coordinate 40,024 of CAWCZE010000004.1, forward strand.
AAATCACCTCCGCTTACATTAAAGTTCGCGATGGCGAGGCGCCATCGCCAGCACGCGAGGCGCGTGCGCTCCCCAGACTTGCCCGTGTTCGAAACAGATCGTATTTTACCGGTTAGGATGTCGATCAAGTCCGAGAGCGGGATCAGTTATGACAACGCTGCGGTCGCGAGTTGTCCGAAGCATTTGCTCCAGTTCGCAGTCGATCAGCGTTACGACGATTACACGCCGGTCGATCACGCCGTCTGGCGGTTCATCATGCGGCAGAACATTTTTTTCCTCCGCGAATACGCCCACAAAGTTTATTTCCAGGGCCTGCTCGACACCGGCATTTCCTTCGAACGCATTCCGCGGATCGAAGAGATGAACGAAATCCTCGGCAAAATCGGCTGGGGCGCGGTGGCAGTGGACGGGTTCATTCCGCCGGCCGCGTTCATGGAATTCCAAGCCTACAAGGTATTGGTGATCGCGTGCGACATGCGCCAGATCCATCACATCGAATACACCCCCGCGCCCGATATCGTTCACGAAGCCGCCGGCCACGCGCCGATCATCGTCGATCGCGAATACTCGAATTACCTTCAGCGTTTCGGGGAAGTTGGCGCGAAGGCGATGTCGTCCAAAAGAGATTTCGAGCTCTATCAAGCGATTCGGCATCTATCGATTTTGAAGGAGCAGCCGAACTGCGACGCAAATGAAGTCGCGGAGGCGACGCGAGAAGTGGAACGGCGTTTCGCCAATCTCGGAGATCCGTCGGAAATGGCGCTGCTTGTCACGACTGCATTGGTGGACGGTCGAATACGGTCTGATCGGCACACTGGACAATCCGAAGATCTACGGCGCGGGTTTGCTTTCATCGATCGGCGAATCGGTTTCGTGTCTTGAGCCGCACGTGAAGAAGATCCCCTACTCCATCGACGCGATGAATCAGCCGTTCGATATCACGACCAAGCAACCGCAGCTCTTCGTTTGCCGCGATTTCGAGCATTTGAAAGACGTGCTCGAAGAATTTGCAAGCAAGATGGCGTATTCGGTCGGCGGTCTGCGAAGGAATCAACAAAGCGATCGAATGCGCGAATGTGGCCACTTGCCAGTATTCGTCGGGACTTCAAGTGACTGGCGTGTTCGATGAAGTGATTGTCGATAAGAGTAACACCCCAATTTATGTCCACGCCAAGGGACCGTGCGCGCTTGCTTATAAAGACAAGGAGTTGGCGGGCCACGGCCGCGATTATCACAAGGACGGCTTCAGTTCGCCGATCGGAAACTGGAAGCCGACTGAAATCAAAGTCGGCAACAGGACGAAGTTGGAATTCGAAAGCGGCATCACCGTCGAAGGCAAGATCGAGCAATTACTCGAGCGTGACGGAAAATTGCTAGTCGTCACATTCTCAGATTGCACAGCGAAGCATGGCGATCGCATTTTGTTCGATCCGAGTTGGGGAACGTACGATATGGCGGTGGGCGATCGGATCGTTTCCGTCTTCAACGGCGCGGCTGACAAGGACGCCTACAATCAGGTAGCGCTCGTTCCGAAGGATCGGACAATCAAAGTTCCGTCCGACGCGAAACGAAAGAAGCTGGAGAATCTCTACGCCCAGGTGCGGAAGATTCGCGAGACCGAGAAAGGCTACGAGCGTCTGGGCGAGATTTGGGAAACGCAACAGGCCGAGCATCCGGAAGACTGGCTGCTATCGATGGAAATTTTCGAAATCCTCGACATGACCGAGCAGCAACCGGAATTGAAAGCAAAGATCGAGAAATTCCTGAACGACAAGAAATCGAAGACAAAAGATCTTTCGACTCTGATCGGCTGGGGATTTCGGCTGGTCGAATATCATAAGAAGCCGGAATACCAGGCGGCGTTGACGGCTTCGAAGAAGTGACTTTGGACTGCGGCGCGTACTCGCGCCGCTTTCTGCCAGTGTGTGCAGAGGTCGAAAGCGGTGCGGGTACGCACCGCACTCCGAAAGGTTAGACGCTCTCGTCTTTGAAGTGGCGCTTGCCCTTGAGGGCCTTGGCGTACTCGTCCTTGCTCAAAATATTCTCATCGAGTTGCATGTCGGTCCGCAGGAAATTTTGGAACCAGGTTTCGATTCGTTGCCGGTCTTTTAGAACTTCTTCCGTGATGTAGTTGGCGTCGATGTTGATACAGATTCCACCGACAATTCCGAAATCCTTCCGCTTGATCGGGATCGAAGTGCATTTGAATTTTCGAGAGCCAATGTTCAGCTCGTAATTCAGCTTGTCCTCATTCGTGAGCTGACGGCGCTTGAAATCGATCAGCAAATTGGTTGCTCCGTCCCGGAGATGACGGCCGGTTACATTGTTCTCGAGAGTAATGAGCGAATGCGCCGGATCAGCCAGATTGTGAAGTAGAATTTCGATGCCGGTGTTAGGAAAGGACTTTCCCACCAGTCGGACGATCCGCTCATAGTTCGCGAGAAACTCCTGGGTGTCGTCGATAATCTTTTTACCGTCATACTTTTCGAACAAGCGCGCGTATTCTTTTTGCTCCGCCGGCTCGAGCTTTTCTCGCACGTTGCTTTGTTCGCCAATGAAAATCAGCTGCCGCGCGGCGGTGTGATCTTCGTTCTTGAGGAAATAATGCATTCCAAGCCGGAAATTATTTAGATTGAACTCCCCGAAATTCTCCCGGGTAACGGTGAACGGGTAAAAATCGTACTCCTCGAGATTGCGTCCGAATTTGCGCCGGCGTTCCTTGTATTTCCCCCAAAGGAACCCGGCGGCGAGAAAGAATACCGACGCGATGATGGAGGCGATGACGTTTACCGTTATATCGTTAGGCGAAATCATCGCGCCTGGAGCTTACAAGTTTCCGCCGGAGTTTGAGAGCGTAATATTCTCGACCGCGACGTCGGCCGGACGCGACAGCGCGTAGGCGACGGTATCCGCCTACTTGTTCGGCAGAAATCATTTTTTCACGCGGCCAATCGCCGGCGACATCGTCCCAGATCTCGGTGTTGGTTGCCGCGGGATAAATATTGATCACGCGAATGCAATGGTCGCGCAGTTCCTGCCGAACCGATTGGGACAATCCTTCCAGGGCAAACTTGCTCATGCAATACGCACCCCAGTTCGGGAAGGCCGTTTTCGCCGCTACGGAAAGAATATTCACGATGCTCGAGCCCGGCGGCATCTGGCCGGCGAAGGATTGCATTAAAAGAAACGGGGCCGTCACATTCACCCCGATCGTCTGGTTCCATTCCGCGATAGTGATTTCTCGAAATGGTTTTACAACTGCGATGCCGGCGTTGTTTACCAGAACATTGAGCGGCTCGCTGCCGACCTCCGAAATCAAGTCCATCACTCCTTTTTCGGTCGCAAGATCATGAATGAGCTTTACGACGTTCGGCGCAATCCGATCGGATTGATTTGCAAGTCTCAGCCAGAGCAACCGTATCGCGTCCGTGCAACAGCAATGTCACATCCGGCGCGGCGAGTTTTTGCGCAATCGCCCGCCCAATTCCACGGCTGGCGCCGGTAATGAGAATGCGTTTCATGCTTCACTGTAGCGGCGATCTCTGATCGTCGAACATCTTTCGCCACCGACAATCAGAGATCGCCGCTACAATTACGTTCGTCTTAGAGTAAACCGATTGTTGTTGGTTTCCCACAACCGCAACCGAACCAGCTGCTGGTTCACCCGGCTGTCGATCCTCGACCAAAGTGCGCGGACGATATTTTCACCAGTGGAAGGACTCTCCCTAAAATCTTCGGTCTCCAGATCCAGGTGGTGGTCTTGCCAAGGTGTGATCGAGTCGTGCAGCGCCTTTTGGAAAGCCGACAAAATCGTAGAGGGTTCCGCTTCGTTCGTCATAACCGCCGCCAATTGTTGCTTCGGCGAGATAAAGATGACCGTGGCCGCGAGGATTATCGCATTTGCCGAACAGCTCCTGGTTTTTGGCGTCGGAAAAGGATTGAACATGCAAGCGATGGGCCGCGCAGAAACGAGCCTGCAGACCGAGGAAGATATTCTGGTCGCTCCATGCTTCCGCGAAAAAATCTTCCCGTTCATGCAGGCGGACCCGGTGGACCGGCAAGGAAGCATCAGCAACTCGCTCACGCAGGTAAGCAGTCAGGCTCTCCGTTGTCATTGGCCGATCCTTCAACGACGGCAGTTCATTGAGAAATTTGTGGTCAAGCTCGTCATGTAACGATTTCAAGCATCGATCAATGTCGACCTGTTGAATAACTTGGCTGTCGGCTTTCTCTTTTCGAAACGTGATGCGCGCCCGGTAATTGTGCCCGTGCGTATTCGAAGCCGCGCCGAACAGTTGCGCATTTTGGGCAGCGGTCAGCCGTGGTGACATGGTTTGGCGAGCGGCAGAGAACTCAAACCAGTAATTACTTTCGCAGACGCCATCGGCGAAAAACGTCGCGCTTCGATCAGGGGTTTCGATCAGGTGAACGCCCACCAGCTTGGCGTCGGCGTCGGAAAACAATGGAGCGACATCACTGAACAGCTGGGCGGCAATGTTCTCGGCCGTTGGAGCTCCGGCCGCCGCCGGACGGAACGCCGGATTGTCCTCATTCAAAAACTTGTGGTCAAAACCGTTGTCGACCACCTGGCCTGCGCGCCGTTTGATTTCGCTGATGTTAATCAGCATTCCGGTCACGGGATCGACTCGTCCGCTGAAAATAAAATATGCGACATAATTCCGGCCGGTCCCATGTTTGGCGCGGCTTTCCTCACCAAAGGCGGCGAGATTCTCGGCTTCGCTCCAACGCTGAACAAACAGTCGTCGAGACGCTGAAAATTCGAGCCGTTTACTGACGGTCAGGACCATGAAAGAGCAAACACGCCGCGGCCAATTCCGCAAGGTGGATCGAGCTCTCCGAGCTCGATTAACGCGCTACGGAGAGCGCGTTCCACCTATTTGAGCAGCGCCAGGAATTCCGAACGGGTGCGCGCGTCTTCCTTGAACGAGCCGAGCAGGCACGAGTTTTCATGACCGAGTTCTGTTTCTCGACTCCGCGCATCATCATGCAGAAATGTTTCGCTTCAACGACCACGCCTACGCCCGTCGGTTGCAGACATTTCATCAACGCGTCGGCAATCTGAATCGTGAGTTGCTCCTGGATCTGCAATCGTCGCGCGAAAACATCGACGATGCGCGCAACTTTCGAGAGGCCGATGACTTTGCCGTTCGGAATGTAGGCGACGTGGCGCGCCCGATGAACGGCAGCAGGTGATGCTCGCACATCGAATAAAGCTCGATGTCTTTGACCAGAACGATCTCGCTCGCTTCGGAGTTGAAGATCGCGCTGTTAACGATCTGCTCGAGATCCTGCCGGTAGCCGTTGGTGAGAAATTCGAACGCTTTTGCCGCGCGGGCTCGGCGTTTTGAGCAAACCCTCGCGCTCCGGATCTTCGCCGAACGCTTCGAGCAGATCGCGAAACGACTGCTCCATGCGCGCGAGTTTGGCCGCGCCGCATTTTGGAAGGCTGCGGATTCGACGTTCCGCCGCCTGCAATTCTGTTTCGCCGTTTCCCGAGAATTCACCTTAGTCGAGCCAGCTTAGCGGATATTTTTCGTCGTCGAGTTTCACCGCCGCTTCGGTCAGCTCGAGCGTGTGTTGGGTGTCGAACATGACCGCGAGCTCTTCCGTGCGGGTCGCGTCTTTGCTCGCCATGATCGTGCCCGGATGCGGGCCGTGCGGAATACCGCGCGGATGCAACGTGATCGAGCCGGCTCGATGCCCTTGCGCGAACCAAAATTCCCGCGCACGTAAAACAGAACTTCGTCGGCTTCGACGTTGTCGTGCACCCACGGGATTTTCACCGCTTCCGGATGCGTATCGAGAAATCGCGGCGCAAAGGTGCAGACGACGTAGCCGCGGATTTCAAAGGTTTGATGGATCGGCGGCGGTTGATGGACCGTGCCGGTGATCGGCTCGAAATCCTGCGCGTTGAAAGTAAACGGATAAACATAACCATCCCAGCCCACGACATCGAACGGATGATGCGCCATCGTCACGCACGTCCAGCGCGGGCCGTCCTTCACCAGAATTTCGGTGTCTTCTTCTTTATCGATCGCGTTGATCTCGGTCGGCCCATGAAAATCGCGCTCGGAATAGGGCGAACCCATTTGGATTTGACCTTCGCTGTTCAAATAACGTTTCGGGATTCGCACCGGCCCGGTCGATTCGAGGATCAAATAATCTTCTTCCTGAACTTTGTCGGGCACCAGCCGGTAAGTGATGCCGCGTGGAATCACGATGTAATCTTCCGCGCGATAACGTAGTTTGCCGAAAAGCGATTCGATCGTTCCGCCGCCTTTGAAGACGAAGATGATCTCATCGGCGCCGCCGTTTTTGTAATACTTGAAACTCGCCGTAGTCCTTTTCCGGCCGGCAACGCCACGCGGTCATGTCCTGATTGAACAGCATCGGGATGCGGCCGCTATAGAGATCGCCGCGGCGCGGAATGTTCGCGGTTTTCAAATGATGATGGCGCAGCGGACTATCGGCCGCTTTCTTCAGCTCCTCGCATTTCAGAAACTTCACGCTGCGCACGCGCGTCGGCGGCCGCAGGTGATACATGAATCGAGAAGGCTTCGTTGAAACCTTCGGTCGTGATGACGTGCTCGTAGTAGATGCCTTCGTTTTTGTAACCCGGTCCCTGCACCGTTGCGATGAAACCAGATGTGATGCTTTCGCGGAATTTCGCCGAGCTTTTGATAATACGGCATTGTCGATCGTCTCCTGTTACAAATTTCCGCGGCGTTCCTGTTCCTTCTCGAGCGCTTCGAAGAGCGCCTTGAAGTTTCCTTTGCCGAAGCTCTTCGCGCCTTTGCGCTGGATGATTTCGAAAAACAACGTCGGCCGATCTTCCACCGGCTTGGTGAAGATCTGCAGCAGATAACCTTCGTTATCGCGATCGACCAGAATGCCGAGACGCTTGAGCGGCTCGAGGTCTTCATCGATGTGGCCGACGCGATCGGGCAACGTCATCGTAGTAAGTCGACGGGATGTTCAGGAACTCGACGCCGCGGCTTTGCAAGTCGGTCACCGTCTTGACGATGTCCTTGGTCGCGATCGCGCCATGCTGCACGCCTTCGCCGTCGTAGAAATCGAGATACTCTTCCACCTGCGATTTCTTTTTGCCTTCGGCCGGCTCGTTGATCGGGAATTTCACGAAGCCATTTCCGTTACTCATCACCTTGCTCATGAGCGCGGAGTATTCGGTCGAGATGTCCTTGTCGTCGAAGGTCAGGATGTTGCGGAAGCCCATCACGTCCTCGTAAAATTTCACCCACGGATTCATCTGGTTCCAACCGACGTTGCCGACGCAATGATCGACATAGAGCAGGCCGGTCTCGGGCGGGTTGTAGTTCGATTCCCATTTCTCGAACCCGGGCATGAAGACGCCGTTGTAATCTCCGCGCTCGATAAAAAGATGAACCGTCTCGCCGTAAGTGTGGATGCCGCTCATGACCAACTTGCCGTCATCGTCTTTAAGCGTCGTCGGCTCCATGAAACTCTTGCCGCCGCGCTTGGTCGTTTCTTTCCAGGCCGAAGTCGCGTCCTTCACTTTGAGCGCGAGAAATTTCACGCCGTCGCCATGTTTGTGAGATGTGATCGGCGATCGGATTGCCGGCCGCAGCGGCGTGGTCAGGACAAAGGTGAGCTTGTTCTGCCGAATCGCGTAACTCACGCGATCCTTCGTTCCGGTTTCCGGTCCGGAATAGGCGAGACTCTGGAAGCCAAACGCGGTCTTGTAATAATGCGCGGCCTGCTTGGCGTTGCCGACATAGAACTCAACGTAGTCGGTTCCCTGAAGCGGAAGAAAATCAGCTTCTTCCGGCGCCGCTTGCTTTTTCGGAGCTGCAATTGTCGTTGCCATAATATTACCTCCGCGATTCCGCGCCTCCGCGCGCGTCCTCTAAATATAAGATCGACAATCCCCCGTCGCAAGGATTGTCTTAACCACGAACAGTTGTAGAGGCGCTCGCCGCGAGCGCCTGTCTTTCAATTCCGTGCTCGAAGACCAAGCACCGCTACAACCATCCAGCGGCGGATCTAACGACTGTCTTTCCTGCTGGTTGAGCCTTTAGGTCGGTTTAAAGTCGCGCGAAGTTTCAAACGAAGGCGTTCAGGCGAATGAAGCCGGTGGCGTCGCCCTGGTCGTAGGCGGATTTTTCGCCTTCCATCGTCGCGATTTTCGGATCGTAGAGGCTCTTCGGACTTTTCCGGCCTACGACGATGATGTTGCCTTTGTAAAGCTTGAGCCGAACGAGACCGGTGACGTTCCGTTGCGTTTCGGTGACGAGGGCTTGAAGCGCTTCGCGTTCGGGCGAAAACCAAAAGCCGTTGTAAACGAGCTCGCTGTATTTCGGAATCAGACTGTCGCGCAAGTGCATGACTTCGCGGTCCATGGTCAGCGTTTCCATCTGGCGATGCGCGAAATGCAGGATCGCGCCGCCGGGCGTTTCGTAAACGCCGCGGCCTTTCATTCCCACAAACCGGTTCTCGACAATATCGACCCGACCGATGCCGTGTTTGCCGCCGAGCTTGTTCAGCGTTTGCATAACTCTTAAGCTGGCGAGAATCGTTTGTCCGCTTTCCACGGACGTTCACGCAAATTGCCGCTCTCGAAATGCGAGATCGACTTGCTCCGGTTCGTCTGGCGCATCTTCCGGCGCGACACTCAGTTTGTACATCCCGCGCATTTTTTTTGAGCTCGGCGTCGAACCACGGATCTTCCAGGACGCCGCTTTCGAAACTAATGTGAAGAAGATTGCGGTCGGTGGAATACGGTTTCTGCCGCGCTCGCCTCGACTGGAATTTTGTTTTTCTTCGCGAACGCGATCATCTCCTTGCGCCCGGGAAATTGTTTACGGAAACGTTCTTCCCGCCAGGGCGCGATGATTTTCAATTCCGGCGCGAGCGCGGCCGCGGTTAGTTCAAAGCGAACCTGATCGTTCCCCTTCCCGTCGCGCCATGGGCGATCGCGTCCGCTTTTTCCGCGCGGCGCGATCTCGACCATTCGCTTCGCGATCAATGGCCGGGCAATACTTGTTCCGAGAAAATATTGGTTCTCGTAAATTGCGCCTGCCTGAAACATCGGAAAAATAAAATCGCGGGCGAATTCTTCACGCAGGTCGTCGATCACACATTTCGACGCGCCGGTCTTCAGCGCTTTTTCTTCCAAGCCCGCGAGTTCTTCTTCCTGTCCGATGTCGGCGCAGAACGCGACGATGTTGGCGCGATAATTATCTTTGAGCCAACGGAGAATGATGGAGGTATCGAGACCGCCCGAGTACGCGAGAACAATTTTCACGGCAATAGAAGAAAACGCCGAACGCCCAACGTCCAACATCCAATGTTGAACTCGGAATTTGAATTCGACGTTCGGTGTTCGGTGTTCAGCGTTGGGTGTTTTCTTCGCTCAGAAGATCGGCAATTACAAGATAGACGTCCTAATCGCCAAACGAAATATCGACGTCCCGCGCGGTCTGGACCATTTCGCCGTGAGGCGGGACGAAACGCAGCCGGTTGACCGCATCCGCAATCGGAACGTGGCGAACCTGATAGTTTTGATAGCTCACCATCGCTCCGAAATGTCCTTCGTTGGCAAGTTGGACTGCTTTTACTCCAAAACGCGTGCCCAGAATTCGGTCGAGAGTTGTCGGCGGGCCCCCGCGCTGCAAGTGACCGAGAACGCAGGCGCGAGTTTCTTTGCCAGTGCGCTGCGCGATTTCATGCGCCACGACATCGCCGATTCCGCCGAGTTTAAACTCGCCGCCCTGGATATCGCGCTTGATTTGTTGGCCGTCTCTCGGCCGGGCGCCTTCCGCAACCACAACCAGCGAACCGAGACGGCCAGCCGCGTCACGTTTCTTGATCGCGTCCGCGATTTTGTCGTAATCAAACGGAATCTCCGGAATCAAAATAATGTCGGCACCACCGGCGATGCCGCCGTGGAGCGCGATCCATCCGGCGTGACGTCCCATAACTTCCACGACCATCACGCGTTTGTGACTTGTCGCCGTGGTGTGTAATCGATCGAGCGCGTCCATCACTTCCGCGACTGCGGAGTCAAAGCCGAACGTCATGGCGGTTGCTTCAAGATCGTTGTCGATCGTTTTGGGCACGCCGATGCAATTGATCCCCGCTTCCTGCATTTGCAGGGCCGTGGTCATCGAGCCGTCGCCGCCAACAATGATGAGCGCCTTGACGTTGAGCTCATCCAAAACTTTTCTCGCGCGCTCGATCACTTCACTCGCAACCACTGCGCGATCGCCAGCGCCGATCTTGGCGATAAAATGCCCGCGATTGGTGGTTCCAATGATCGTTCCGCCCAAAGGCATGATCCCTTCGGTGGTTTTGCGATCGAGCACGATGTGATCTCCCGGCGGCAGTAATCCTTCAAACCCGTCGCGGAAGCCGATCACTTCCCAGCCGAGCTTGTCTGCGGCGAGGACAACACCGCGCAAAACGGCATTCAGTCCAGGACAATCCCCTCCGCTAGTCAGGATCCCGATCCGCGTCTTCATTGACGAAGACTAATCAAAGCATTTTTTTCGGATCGACAAGCCGTCCTGTGTTTGCCCATTGGTCGTACAAGCTCCAGCCCTGAGCGATAAGCTGAGCTCCTTCGCCAAATCGATTGGCGCTGCCAAGCAACACCACAATGATTCGGCGCGGATAAATTCGATTCGCCGTCCCCTCCGGCACGACCTGAGGCTCGCGAGCCGACGACAAGACTAAACACTGCCCCGCGCGCGCGGTCTGCCCGGTCTTCACGCCGTCGATGCCGTTTGTGCCGAGAAGCTCATTCGTGTTGCGCAAAAGATAACGCTGCTCTTTTCCGCCGCGCCGCCACGAAATTTGGCGTTCCTTTTGTGAAACGTAAAAGCGAAAGCTGGCCTTGTTCAGCGCGTAACGCGTAAGCCGCGCGACATCTTCCGCAGTCGAATATGGCAACGGCTTCACATTTGTGTCCACGCCATGCGGATTTACGAAGCGCGTCTTTTCCATTTTCAGCTGCTTGGCCAGCGCGTTCATCTGGGTGACGAAAATATCGACCGCGGAAAGTTTCGCGGTAGGCGCTTGGATCTGCGATCCAACGTAACTCGCCAGCGCGTAGGCGGCGACGTTATCGGATTGGACCAGCGCCGCGTACAGCAAATCGCGGAGCGCGATGTCGTCTCCCGGCCGAAATCCAACATTGTTCTCCAGCGTTCCAACAAATGCGGATGGCGGAATGGTTACGAATTGATTGAGATCGCCGCCTTTGTGCTCCGCCCAGTCGAGCACCACCATCGCCGTCGCGATCTTGGTCACACTGCCAATCTGACGTTTATCTTGCGATCTCGATTCCTGCAGAATGTATCCGGTCGTGGCATCGGCGATGATGAACGCCTGCGCCGCAGAGGATGAACGCAGCGTTCCCGCGAACAGCGAAACTGCAGCGATGACGAAACTAAAACGGCGCGGAAGATTCACGTGTTTGGATTTCAAACGGCAGGACGTTAATCGTCGCTGCTCAGTTCGCAACCAGCCAAACGCGCGGACGCCGCGAAATTATTCGGGCAGGGTGAGGTCGTGTCGCTCGCCGTATCGATACGGATTGGTGCTGAGCGTGATGTAGATCCGCTCGGCGGCGTTGACCATATCGAAGTGCGTCGCGCGGCCTAATCCGCTCGCACGGAGAGTGCCGTGTCTGCCTTGGAAACGGCTTCCACCGGCCATGTCGAATTCGTAAACAACAGTGCCGCGATCGACATCTGTGATCCGGACGTGGAGCACCAGCTCAGAATGACCGGCGCCAAGATCTCCCAGGAAAAAGCGGGCGTAAGGATCGCCGCCGTCAACCAAAGTGAAGTTGCCCTCAACCAGCCAGCCGACGCGCGGCTTCTCGGAATCCTTGAGGATCCGGGCGGGCGCAATTTTTTCTAATTGTTCCTTTAAATCGCTTGCAAACTCCACGGGGGCAAGTGCTTTGCGAATCGGCATCTCGCCGTCGCTTAACGCTTCGTCGCCTTTGAAAATAGCGGTGTCAATGCAGAACGGGCGAATGTAAATCGCCCGCGGATTGGCTGCCCCAACCCCGCAATTCGTAATCATGTGCACACCTTTGGAGCCGTAAACGTCCTTGGCATCGATAGCGGCCACATTCCGGCCGCCCGGTGTAGAGACGTCGGTATGGGAAACATACATGTCTGCGCATGAGCAAAGCAGGACACTGGAAGCGACAACGATGAGAGATTTCATATTAGTATTGCTGGCGCACCCGCCTTATTTCGAGGCAACAGCGCGCCATTTTCGCGCTATCTGATGCAACTCTCGTGCCGTTTTCCGCGGGAAAATTGTCGCCGAAGCTGGCCAGCTAGCTCGCGCAATTGGGGAGCCCGCGCCCGGCTAATCAGCAGCCGCATCACAAAATAAGTCAACACGGCGGCCGGCACCCCGATGAACACCGAGCCGATTAATGCCGGCCAAACCACTCGCATCAGAAAATGCCAGTGGAAGTAATCACCAAACACAAAATGGTGAAAGCGGTTTCGGACTCGGCGGTCGTCTGAGGGCCCAACATCCAATCTTGTATTCGAAAAAATAGACCGCGGGCATCGCCAACAGAAAGACATCGTGCAGGTTCGATGCGATCGCCGCGGCCAGTTTGTTCGATCGACAGATCCAGGCGAACGCGATCGAGAGCAGCGTTTTCAAACTGTAAAGCGGGGTAAACCCGAAAAACATTCCAATTGCGGAGCCGAGCGCAATCGAGTGCGGCGTGTCAGCCATGGTCACCAGGGTCATGTGGTGATCGGCCAGCCATTTCTTTTTTCGCCGGAGCCAGTTCGGCAGGCTTGGCCCGTCGCGGCGTTCTGCAATTGGTGGAGACTCCGGCACGGGCGCGATCTTACTCTAAAACAACTCGGGTGTCTCCGCCGGCGGCGCTGGGATTTTTTGGCCGAGCGCTTTTCTTAACCGGATCGCAGCCCGCGGCGCGTAGTCGAGATTGTTGTTGTTGAATACCACGTGAACGGCCTTGGCTTCCTTTGCCAATTCACCGCTGCGCTCAGCGACTTCTTCGATCTCGTCTTTGGAATAGTCGTAATCGAAACGCTTCGCGACGGTTTTGCCGGTCAGATACGCCTTCGGGTCCCGCCCGTGGAGCCGGAGGTAACCAAAGTTCGAATTCGTAACTTCATTCAAATCTGACGGCACGATGGAAAAATGTTCCTCCGGCGGGGCATCGACATTCACAAATCCGACGTCTCGCTTCCGCAAAAAATCCAGCGTCGATTTCAATTGATCGCCGACCACCCAGTTTCGATTTCTGAATTCGATCGCAAGCGAATAGTCGCGCAATTCCGGAAATCACCGGCTCCAATTCCTCAAGTTCATGTTTTCGCGGGGAGAATGCCGGCGAAAGTTGCAACAGAAATACTCCGAGCTTTCCGGCAGAGTGCAGGATCGACATTGTCGCGACAAACAACTCGAGCATCGCATCGCGAAGTTCCGGCGAGACGTTCACTTTCCCTTTCGCATCGGTCGATGCGATCCGCTGCAGCGCCGGCGGCAGCAATTTGGACTGGGTGGAATGAAACGAGAACAGTTGATGCAATTTCACATCAAACACGAAATCGTTCGGCGTTGCTGCGCACCAACGTTCAACCGTTCGAGCGTCGGGTATCGAGTAAAACGTGGAGTTCACCTCCACCATCTCGAAATGTTGCGCGTACCATCCGAGCCGCTCGTGGGCCGGCATTTTCTTTGGATACCAGCGCTCGACAAATCCGGGATCGGACCAGCTTGCGGTGCCGACGAGAATTTTTCCTTTCTGCGCTTTTCCAGTCGCCCCCATTCCGTAACCAAACCGCCGTTCCGCCGAACGCAAATTCCCAGACGTCAGGCTCCAAGACGTGGTCGTGGGCAACAATTGTCTCCAGGCGGGTTGATTCCGGCAATTAGATCGGCATAATACCACCGCGGGGTGGAGCAGCCTGGTAGCTCGTCAGGCTCATAACCTGAAGGTCGCTGGTTCAAATCCAGCCCCCGCACCCAAATTTCACTTGCCGCGCGGAGTGCTGAGCAAGCTTCAAGCCGCTCAATCGAGCGGAAACGATCCAGAGTAGCTCAGTGGTAGAGCGGTCGGCTGTTAACCGATTGGTCGTAGGTTCGAATCCTACCTCTGGAGCGGTATTAATCGACTTAGCTCCAATTTCATGCGGCCGGGAGAATCTAACGTCGTCGCATCGAATTGTTGCACGGTGCCGAAGCGTTACGTCGCGGACGATCGGCTTTAACAGCAATGTAGTGACCCAAGTGCCGACAATTCATCGGATCAACAGTAAGATGGAAACTGTCAATCTACGGTCGCGAAAGCGGTTCATATAACACTAACCGCTGGTACATTGTAAGAGAATTTCGCTCTTCCTGTCAGCGTAAGGGACGCATGCCGTCGCTGGACAGCCAAACTGATCCCTTTTCTTTGTTTAATTTTCCATTACTTCTGGCGAATCCCTCAAAGTAGATCACATTGCCGCGGATCGTTCCTTGGTCCGGCGAACCCGGTGAATGATCCAGTATCGCCTTATCGCCGGTTCACGGTGATCTTGACCGTGTGTCCGTTTTCAGGATTTCGCCAATTTCCGGCGAAAGAACTGCCGCCGCCAAGCTTGATCTCGGTCCTTCAGACCTCGAACTCCCGACCCGCGCGAATTCCCGGAAGTCAATCTGGACCGAAAGCGCCTCCGAGCCGCCGGTAATCCATCGAAAACGGACCTCAACCATTTTTCCAACCACATCCCCCGCGTCGATTCGTCGCCCATTCTTGTCCAGCCACTGCGTGTTATTCCGTTTCAATGTAGCTCGGTGGTGTGAGAGCCACTGCGAATTTCCAGCATACCGTCGTCGATGCTCGTGACCACGCCGGCATCTGCGCCGGGACCACCACTCTGCGCGTGCGCGCGCGGCGCGAACGAACAGGAAAGCGCGAAGGAGGCGACAATGAGCCAGGTGATTACTCGACTGTTGTGTCCGAAAAGTGACTTGCAATTTGCTTTTGTTTTCATGATTTGATGACCTTTTCGGGAGCTGCCGGCTTGGCGCTGAGGAGCATTAGCCCAGAAGGCGGCGCGAAAGTAAAGTATCAATCTGGTTACAGCGGCGTGCGCTTTTTCTTATTCGAGAGGCAACAGCGTTGACTGAATGCCGCTTAATCCATCGATGCCGAGCCTTCCTTTACCGCCCGCCTAACGAATCATTCTTGTAATACAAAACCCACTGAGCCTTTCGCGAGTCGAACCCGCATCCACGGCTTTAACTGCCAGCAAAATTGCCAGCAAACCGCAGTGAAAGAGTACGCGCGAGTAATGCGCGAGTTCGCTTGATCACTAAGGTGTAAGCTGTTTATCTCTAGTCAAATACAGGGAAGACAGCGCCGAATCCTACCTCAGCGTGACTGTCACTTGGCGTTGCTCGTCTGAATCAGTTGAACCTTCCCCTACGTGGTGATCGCGCCGGATCGATACCGCCGAACACAAAGTAAGTCTTTACCGCTTGGGCTCAGCCTCGGCAAAACTCCACGAGGGCTCGGATTTGAGCTCTTTCATTTGGCCTAGAGTAGCCAATGATCTGTGCGCGGCAATCCGGGCACGCCTTCACTTCGCTATGTCCTGATCGAGAATTTCCCGCCCGGTCGTCGCGACTGCGACGCCTCCGGGATTGAGGCGCCGGGTACATCCGGGACTCCCCTGATTGAGCCGCTGCTTCTGGAAAAGGAATGGCAAAGAGCGCCACGACCAGTAGGAGACAGATCGAAGAATATTTCAAAGTGAACTTCTAACGAGACGAGATATCGTGCAGGCAATCCTGGGTAGTCTTTCTGGCATTGATTCCTGCAAGTTTGATTACCACCCCATTTCCAACAATCCTTGTCGCATTTATCCTTTTTTTTTCGACGCATTGTTTGATGGCCTCGTCGATGGTGTTGGCCGACGCCGGCCTGATTAATGTGTAGCCAATCGCCAAGAGAGGAAGCGCGAGAACAAGGAGTCACATGTTTTGAACTGAGTTCATTTTCATTTTCTGTATTCGATCTGCCGAGCTGGGCCATTTGCTTGCGGTTACCGGTGAAAAACGGGTCGAGTGGCAGCTCTTTTAGTGAAGGCCCAACCGGCTTGGTCTGCACCCGAATTAACTCGAAAGGTGGTGCGGGAAGAAAGCATAATTTTGGTTACAGCAACGTGCGCTTTTTCTTATTTGAGAGACAGCAGCCTTGAATCGAATGCCGCAAGACTTGCCAGCAAAATTGCCAGCAAACTAGCAGTGAAGAGTCTGCGCGAGCAGTCGCTCGAGCCCGCTTGATTACTCAGGTAAAGCTGTGTAAACTGCGCCTAAAACAGGGGAACACAGCGCCGAATCCTACCTCTGGAGCCATGAGCGACTGGTTAGGATTTTCGTCAGGTGCGGCTTTCTTTGACCGAAGTGGAAAGCCCTCAAGTTGCGCATCGCTTACGCCACCGGCGTAAACACTTCCACGGGCTCGTGCACGCCCTTGATCTGTTGCCGAGGCAATGCCCGCATTTCCGGGACGTGCGCCAATGCATCGCGGGTCGACTTACTGATAAGGAGTGACGTGCCTATAATCTTGTTCAGAGCCTCGATACGGGATGCCACATTCACGGTATTCCCAATGGCGGTGAACTCCATTCGTTCCGCAGAGCCGATGCTGCCCACAATGGCCGGTCCGGTGTTGATTCCAATTCCCATGGCGATGGAATCGTCACCGCGTCTCGCCCGTTCCACATTGAGCTCTTCCAACTTTCCCTGCATGGAACGACCCGCAGCCAGGGCCTGGTCGGCATGATTACGCGTGGGGTTATCGACTCCGAACAGCGCAACAAAGCCGTCGCCGAGAAACTTGTTAATCATGCCGCCGTGCTCCTCTTCCACCACTCTGACCATCACGCGCAAGAATTCATTCAGCAGTCCGACCGTTTTGCCCGGTGTGAGATGGACGGAGCGCTCCGTGAAGGACCGAATATCGACGAACATCACCGTGATTTCCTGTTCTGTGCCGCCAAGGCCGGGATCGCGCGACAAGATTTGCTCCGCTACTTTTTGTCCAACGTGGAGGCCGAAGGTCTGGCGAAGATTTTCTTTTTCCCGTAAGCCGCTGACCATTAGGTTGAACTCAGCGATGAGTTCGCCGAATTCGTCGGCCCTGCGCAAAGGCACGTGCACATCCAAATGCCCGTCTTTCACTGACTGGGCCGCAGCGCGCAGTTGACGCACCGGCTGCTCCACGGAGCGACCGATCAAGACCGCCGAACACAATCCAAAAGCGATGCCGATCATGCCGACGAAAAGGCCAACCATTGTGAATTCGCTCCCGGAGACGGCGGCGCAAAAATCAGAAGCAACAGCGAGCCAATCGGGCAAATGCCCGCCGAGATGGCCCACATTAATCCGCGGGTTCGCAGCGAAATCGGGTGAATTCCCTTGAGCCGGTCAGGCCGAACATCGCGAAAAAACACGGGAAAAAGAGCCCAATGACTGGCCAGCTCGATTAAAAAGAAACTCTGACTGATCGCAATAAAGCCGGAGACGCAAAAAGAGATTGGCAGATGCCAGAGTAACTGAATGCTCACGGGGCGGCCGGTCAGCGCGAGCGAAATCAAAAAAACTGGTACACAAAGCAGCCATGCTATGGCGGAGATCCCGGCGCCGTACCAAGGCAGGTTAACGAGACGCCGCCGCGACCACTCGAGCTTTTCAGGGAGCGCTTCACCGCCTAATAGGTGATGAAGTGCCGGACGCAATGACAGTATTACGCCACACCATATGGCCACAGCGATGGGGTAGACCGTCGCGTTCCAAACAATCGCTGTTGAGATAAAGCGTTGCTTCAGGTCTGCAGCGCGCAGCAACGGATCAATGATCACCATATTATACCAAAGATTAACCGCGCCGCCTAAAAGTTGAGGGATGATGGGGGCAAACGCCGCAACCAGGAGAGGATGCCGAATGGTCCGCTGGCTGGTCAACGCAGCGTCCATGGACAGAAATAATCGAGCAGGATAATGCGGCCGGGCAAATGTTCCCGGGTTTGGGTGCGGAGCAGTTGAGGGAAACCAGTCATTTTCCCAAATACAAATCCGCTGCTCAGTGGGCTAAAAAAATCGTCCTGATGACTCGGCAATATGTAGCGCGGGTGCAACGATCGCACCGCCTCGGAGTAGCGCTTGCGACTATCGGGTAAGGCCACGCCGATAATCGCGAGATCGACAGAGCCAATGCTTGAACTCGGCGGATATCCCGGACGACCGCCGGAATCGACATAAATTCGTTTGCCGTCGGCTTCGATGACAAATGCGAGCGGCTCGCCTTCGACCCAGTCCGACGGTTTTTTCGGTGGACGAGGTATCCTGTCGACCCGACCGGGAAAGGGCGTCGAGCCAAAGAGTTTGTCATGTCGTGCCGCAAATACACGAATCGTCCACGGACCGATTGTTCGCACGGCGCCGGGCTCCACCTTTTCGCATTTAGCCGGTGAAACTCCTTCCGACTGCATCAGGTTAATCGCACTGGCGCCGGCCAACAGCCGCGCACCCGTGCTTTTCATGATCGCGGGAACGTCAAGCAAATGATCGAAATGCGCATGTGTCACCAGGACGGCTTCCACCGGGGTCCGGAGATGATTGGAATATTCGGCCACGCGTGTTCTGTCCGACGAAATCGTTTGATTCAAGGCGACTTGCCAGAAACCGATCCGGGTGTAATACGGATCGACCAGCAAAACATGTCGGCCGGTCTCGAATTGGTAGCCATTCGTGCCAAGATAGGTTATGCGAACGCCGTGACGAGGAGAGACGGACTGGCCATGGGCGTCTGCCACAACCAACGACGAGTATTCTTTCAGGCTCGCCTGCGCCGCATTTGCGCAAAACAACAAGCCACATAAGGCGAGCTTCGTCATGTGCATGAACTTATGGTACGAGCGTGGCGGTTGTTTCGTCTAAGCGACAGCTTCCATTGCTATCTTCTTCCCGGGCGACGGTAAAGGCCAAGAACGATGCAAGCGAGAGGGACGAGAATCGCCGGGTTTAGTTGCAAGACGGACAACAGCTTCGTGGGATCGCGCAAAGTTCGAGCAGTTCAGTAGCAACTGTTAACCGTGATGGCGAAACGGATCGCCCCGACCAGAGTGATGGCGAAAAAGCTCTTGCACAACGCGTCAATGCATTGTGATCATCGCCGGCATGACCATGAAACCACATCGCCGTTCGCTCTTGCATTTTATTTGGCCATTGTCTTGGCGGCAGCATGCTTTATGCCCAGAAGCGAAAGCGGACGAGCCGTCGCTCGATCCTTATCGGGCTTGCAATCATCAGTGCGATGCCGCGGCAAAAGGTAATGCACTGGCGCAGCACACTTGCTTTCTTGCTGCCTACGTGCGCATGAACGACCCAATGGGCTGGCGGCGAAGACATGGAAGGGATCTATACTTGTTTTGGACAGCTTCTTTCCCAGCTCGGCGACAAACGTTTCGCTGAAGCGTTAAAGCTGGAGCGGCCAGAAATTATCGCTGCGGTCGAGCAGCTTCCTCGAAAAAGACAAGCTCGCCAATTCACCGGCAACAAAGCAATTGATCCAACATGCACCCAAGATCGTGTTTCCCCTTGACGACACGCTTCATCATAATGACAAGCCCGGTCCCCTCTTCCATCGACTCTACCCCGAAGGGTGACATGTAGAACTTAGCCGATGGAGAGCGGTTGTGTCGGACAGCTGCCGCAGTTAAATCATTTCGCGGAAGACGTGGCATCCTTCGGCGCAACTGAGGCGACGATTTTCTCGAAGCGCGAATCGTCACGAAGCGGATCCCAAAACGGCAGTAGCTTTAATCCGCCATAAGTGACAACAATTCCGGCCGGGTGATTGTGGATTCCAAGTTTGAGTTGTTCAAACGCCAAATCTTTTTCACCGATCCACGCAGCGGTGACCGCGAAAAGCTGGATCATGAGGCTGCCGGTAATAGAATCTTTCTCCGCCGGTAAAAGTTCAATCGCACGCCGTCCTTCTTTCAGAGCGGCTTCCTTATTGCCAAGAGCGGCGTCGATAAGACCAAGCACGCAAACAGCGTGGGCAGAATTTGGCTGCGCTTGAACGATCTTTTCCTCTTCCTCACGCGCTTGGGTGAAAGCCGTCCGGGCCGCGCCGTCGTTCTTGTTCATTCGCGCGAGCAAACCGCGACCAAAACTTGTACTTAAATATACACCGGCTTCGCCAAAGGACGGACGGTTGCCGAGGGCGTTCAAAGCCCGTTCGGCCGCGCTCGGGTCACGTTCCGCCAGGGCGCAGAGAAACCAGGTGTCGGCCGCGTCGGGTATTGCTCCAGGATTGGTGGCAAGAATCGAGTCGATTCCATCATGCAGCGGCCGGGTATCGGCTTTCCAATAAAAATCGACCAGCAGTCGTTGAACTCTGACTGGGACATCGTTCGGAACAATGCTTAAGGCACGGTCAAGCATGGCGGCTTCCTCCGGATAACGGCGCAGAATTTGATCGCTGAGCGCGAGCTGTTGAATCGTAAAATAATTGCGGGGGTCGAGATCGACTGCTTTTTGCAGATTCCGCATACCTTCTTCTGATTGCCCGCGCCGTCGCAAAATGTAACCGGTCAGTTCAAAAATACGCGGATCGTTCGACCAAAGTTCGTCGTGCAATTTCCAGCTCGGCCAATGCCGCAGGGTAATCGCGGCGGCAGAAATACAAATACTGCGCGCGCGCCAAATGGGTTTCGCCCGCATCGGG
This sequence comes from uncultured Verrucomicrobiae bacterium, assembly GCA_963800015.1. Lineage (GTDB taxonomy): Bacteria > Verrucomicrobiota > Verrucomicrobiia > Chthoniobacterales > UBA10450 > AV40. The sequence continues at coordinate 60,817 of CAWCZE010000004.1, forward strand.
TCGGAGACGAGCCACCGATTCAAGGGCAGCTTCCGCTGAAGCCAGCCGCCCAGGTGTGTGATCCAGATTGAGTGAATAGAATTTCGCATGGGCCAGAGTCAGTTCGCAATAGGCTTGGAAGAACCCGGGATCGCGTGCCACCGCTTGGTTAAGAAGATCAATCGCCTGGCCCAGGGTCGCTTCGTCGGTGCTGCTAAAGCCTAGCGAGAGAAGAAGTGTTTTGGCCCGGGTGTAAAAGTCGAACGCGGGCAAGTCGGTGGTAGGCGGCTTTTCGATCGCCGCTTTCTCGGTCGGTGAAAGACGCGCCTGCAGTTGATCGGCAATGGCTTTGGCAATTTCGCTTTGGATGGCAAAGACATCGGCCAGATCGTTATCGTAAGTATGCGCCCAAACGATGCGCGTCGGTCCGCGCGTCAATCAACTGTGCGTTGACCCGTATCCGGTTGGCCGCGCGCTGCACGCTGCCTTCGAGGATATTGGCCACTCCCAATTGCTGGCCAATTTCACGCAAGTTGCGCGCAGCACCGGTCTTGTATTGCATGACGCTGGTGCGGCTGATCACCTTCAGGTCGGCGATCCTGGCCAGATCGGTCAGGATTTCGTCCTGCATGCCGTCGGCGAAAAACTGGTTTGCTTTTTCTTCGCTCAAATTTTCGAACGGAAGGACGGCAATGGATTTTTGCGGTACGACCTGTAACAGCTTCCGGTTTCGAGCTCAGACGATGTGAGAAAAACCAGGAGCCGGCGGCGGCGAGAGCTGCTAGCAGGATCAGCCCGGCAATCCTTGTCCGGAGACGTCGGGACGAGCTCTTTTCATCTTGTTTTTTCTGAGCGAATTTTTTTGGCAAAGCCGGGTTTCCAATTTCATCGCTGTAAAAGTTAAAAACCGAAACGTGCCCGCCATTTTTTACCTCGCAGTCGCCTAATTCGTGCAAGTAAACCCGCCAATGGGGATAATGCTCGAGGTCTTCGGCGACGTGGCGTGACAGAAGAATGTGGCCGGCGTCGCCGCAATTCATCACCCGCTGGGCGATGTTAATTCCGGCGCCGGCAATATTGGCGCGCTCGGTCACATCGCTGACTTGGTTGACCGGTCCACTGTGGATCCCCATGCGGACGGGGAGTTCGGGATGGTCTCTTAGAGCGTTGGCAATCTCGATCGCGCACAGAACCGGAGCCTCTTGAGTAGTAAGAAAAACCAGAGCCGCTCCGTCTCCAGTCGGCAGGCGAAACATTTTGCCCTCGGCTTGGCCGATGCGGAATTGCTCCGTTCCGAGGATGATCTTGTTTAACTTTTGGACGTGATCGGTCTGTTCGGTGATCAGGAGATTGGAATAACCGACGATGTCGATGAACAGGACATGACCAATTTCGAATTTCAGATTTGACGAAGGCTCGGCCGGCATGAATTCCCCATTAATTATGAGAAGCGCGTGATCCGCTATCTGATTTGGACAAGGTTGCGGTCCCAACTCTTTTGCCGTCTTCCATAAAGACGACGTCGGAGTATTGACCCTTGTCCACTGCCAGAATCAGCGGCGAGGCGAAGGTGGCGCTGGTCTGCCGCGTATCCTTGACCTTGTACCAAACGTAAATCTGTCCGTTTTTCGTAGTCACTCTCGGGTCATCATACTTGCGTAGAAAATGCCCGCGCCCAATGGTGGCAATGACCGTTTTGGTGTTGAAAATGTTGTCGGGCAGAAAATGGTTCTGTCCCATTTTTGGCGCAGCGCCGAATATTTTGTCGAATTGCTCCCGGCTGGTGAAGACCAGGTAAGACGTCTGGGCTGTCAGACCGGTATCATTCCTCTCGAAATAGCTACCGTCGTAGCGCTGGAAATTCAGTTTTCGTTCTGGCCCGATTTCGGCGGCGTTTGTGGCTAAGTTGTGAGCAACGAAGGCCAGGATCATTGCCATGATAATCTGAACAATTCGTTTCACGGCTTCATCCTCCAGCGTTGTTACCGAAAGAACTCTACCGACACAACGCGAAATGGTCGGTTTCTGCAATGCGCTAAGCACTTGCACTTTCTTCGTCTTGACTTCGGGGTTGCGCGACCCGCATTATCCTCCTCGCGCCAAGTTTGTTAGAGCTTTCCCTGAGGAGATCTACCTAACCATCTTTCCGCAGGGATTAACCGCGAGTAAGCGGGTTGCTCGCATAATTGCAGACTTATGAAAACAAAACTGAATCATAAATCCGGCGTTCGACAAAGCGGACAAGTCCTTGCCTGGTTCGTTCTGACCTTCCTGGCGTTCTCGTCAGCAGTTGGACCGCACGCGCATGCGCAAAGTGGTGGTCCCGGCGCAGATGCCGGCGTGGTCAAGAGCATCGACGACGGTATTCTGGAAATTCGTAGTGGCTCTCACACCACCGAGTACACTGAAACGGATAACACGAAGTGGCTGGACGAGAATGGGCGACGAATCGACGCGGGGGACGTGGTTGGGAAGTTGGTTGAGGTCCGTTTCAGGTGGATTACCGGTGGCTCGGAGGCGCTTTCGGTTCAAATTTCTTCCGGCGGTTCGAGGTCTGCGGAGGACTCTGGTGCACGTAGTTCGCGCGCAAAGAGCCGCAGTTCCGAAGAAATATGGGGTTTTGTTAAGTCGATAGACGACATGCTCCTCGACCTTCGCGATGCGAATGGTAATCCCCAGACCTTGAGGGAAACAGAGGAAACCCAGTGGTTGAATAAGCGCGGAAAACGAATCGACGCGGGGGATACGGTTGGGAAATGGGTCGAGGTTACCTACCGGGGTCGCGGCGACGACAGAGAAGTGCTCTCAGTTCAACTGCGGTAAGCCGAACCGACTGGTCATCGCGGCAGTGTAGGTGTTCGCCATACGGCGGTCACCTCACCAGCTCTACCGACCGCACCCGGAATGGTTCTCGTTTGCCAGTGTAACCTAGTTTGACCCGAACACCGTCGCGCAGATCGCGTTTCGGCTTAGGATCGGTCATGACGTATCCCTGCCGGTCGTAGTAGGTCGTCACTGCGTCAATGTAGAAGATGTGCGTCGCGCCGCCGCTTTGAACAATGAGACGCTCTCCTTCAAGCCCTCGCGTAACACCCGTTATATAATGAGTCGGCGTATCTTCTTCTTTTGGCGTTGGCTTTGGCAGTGCGCTAAGAACTTCACTTTCACCGCGCAATAAGGTTCAATCGACCGCCGACGTAAGTGACCAGAACCGGACGATGTAGTGCGCTCGTAGGAATTATGACTCGCGGGCGCTTCGCTGCAATCACGGAGCAGAAAGGTGTGTCTCTCGTTCGGTCGACTGACGCTCAACGTTTTCGAATCGATTCGTTGCACGATCCCGCTGAACGTGCGCGTTACGTCGGGAGGATGTTCGCCCTTCCCAATGTCCAACGTCGCACTCAGGGTAGATCCGGCGAAGGCGAACCAAAGAAATGCCAGCGAGTTCCACGCTCGCACTTTCATCTCAACGGTTCCGCGAGTTCCTGACAGAACAGTATTGCTCAGATAAGACCCGCTTATTTTCAGCGTCATGGATGAACGTCGCCAGTGAGATCGGGCTCACTGAACACTGCGATGTTTAACTTATCGTGGAGTCGGATTACGAGTTCGTGCTCCTGCGCAAAGGCGGAGCGGTCAAGGCAATCAGCGCAACGGCTGCGAGTGAAGGTTTACAGATCTTAGTGTGATTTCGAAAGCGAAACTGGGTACTGGCTTTTGTCTGGATAAACGTTGTGCATCGTTCCCGTCCAGGTGGTTTCCAGATCGTCTAAAGTCAATTTGATATGCGCGGTCAATCGCTCTCCGGTATATTCATCTAGCGACATGTGACCGGGCGTGTAGGTTCCCTCGATTCGGTAGCTCTTACCTCCTTGGGAATAGGTGCCGGTAACATTCCCGTCTTCAAGTCTTAAGCGGAACACCGCTTCCCCGCCTCCAATCGTGCCCTTTAGGACTTGGTCGGCACGTTCATGACGAACGGATGAAGGATCGCCGCCGTCTTCTATGTGAGCTGGCCTCGAGTTCCCGCCGCCGGACGACAGTTGAACCGAAAGCGCCTCCATGCCCTCAGTGGCAAACTGGAAACGGACCGCGACCTTTTTGTCGACTACAGCGCTGGGATCGATTGGTTGGCCATTCTTATCCAGCCAGTGCGTGTCTTCCGTCTCGTGGTAAGTCCTGGTCCCGGTTCCGTCACCTCCACGAATTTCCAGCAGCATGTCATCAATACTGGTTACAGTACCGTGATCGGTGACGGGGCCGCCACTCTGCGCGCGCGACGCGATTGGAAAAGAAAGAGCGAGAAGAATGATTAGCGCACCCGGAACGAAGAAAGTTAGGCGTTGCGTGATGTGGTTGGTTTTCTGATTCATAAGTAGTGGCGTTGATTGGTTACTGACAAAAGATTCCGAGCTACTCAGCTTGGAGAAGCTGCCTCAGGCTCTTCCCTAAATTCGGATAATGAAAATTGGTCAGGACCCAGCTGTTGTGTTGGTTCTCTACCACTGCGATAACATCAGGCTCACTTTGTTTGCGGCCATCCTGAACAGAGTAAACTTCCATGGCGTAGCCTTCGTCGGTGCCGTCAGCAGGTCCGACTACATACTTGGAAGATGGATCCTGGCTGTTGAGAAACGGATCAAAGTCAAGACCTAGCCCCCCAGTCCTTTCCATGTCGGCAATGTTTTTCTTCAACGCCGGAGCGAGGGCCTTACTGAAATATTCGGGATGAGCGTTCAGCACTTCCTTGCAGGCAAGAGTTTTACTATGGGCGCTGAACGGCACGTACCAGTTATAAAATTTCTGGACGAATTCGCGCGCCTCAACCGCGGTGTCCTTCCCACTCAACGAAGACTTATTCGACGGGGCACCGCTGCTGGATTTCGAGCTACTGTTAGCGGCTTTACTATCGCTGCTCACATTTTTGGCACCGGACGACAGTTGAACCGAAAGCGCCTTCATGCCGCCGGTGACAAACTGGAAACGGACCGCGACCTTTTTGTCGACTACATCGCTGGGATCGATTGGTTGGCCATTCTTATCCAGCCATTGGGTGCCATCTGCCTCCTTGTAAGTCCTGGTCCCGGTTCCGTCACCTCCACGAATTTCCAGCAGCATGTCATCAATACTGGTTACAGTACCGTGATCGGTGCCAGGGCCGCCACTTTGCGCGCGCGTCGGTGCAATGGATAAACAGAACGCGAATACGGTGGCGAAGAGTCCGGCGAGTAGCGGACCGGTATATCGGAAAAGCAATTTACGATTCATAAGTTAATATCTGTTAGGAGGAAATAGAGGTAAGGTAGGCGGATGATTAGAAGCGAATTGATGATGCGAGCCGCCCAACTTTGTGGTCAAGACAAACCGAGAATTGGCGTGCCAGACTGCGCCCTACATTCATTTTGAGCCTTACTTTTTCTTCCGTGCGCCATTACCTCGGCTAGAACGAACTCCATTGCTGATGAAAAAATTATTTCTACTCGGGACAGCTACGATCGCCGGTGTGTTGATCGCTATTTCACCGGTTTTGGCTCAGGACGGACAAACATTTCGGGGTGTGGTGAAAAGCGCCAAGGGTTGGGTATTAACCGTTACCGGCGGTGGCGAAACTCACGAATTCGCAATCAGCGGTTTGACGAAAATTACCGGACCTTACGCCAAATGTCCGCAAGCCTCAACTTCTGGCTGAATCAATCGGTTAAAGTAACCTACCGCGGCGGCGACCAGGAACCATATCCAGCGACGTCAATCGAGGCGCTCGAACAATAGTGCGCGGGGACGATCATCCTATAGAGATTTCGACACTGGCGCTGAGTTTAGCTCTATTGGTCGGTTCGCAGCTCGCGACTGGCAAATCCTACTTTTGGAGCGCTTTTTCGCAGCGATTGCTGCTTTTGACCCGGCGGTAGAGAGTTTCGTAACGGTCGACAATGATGTCCGCTGAGAATTTCCCGACGACGTGCGTTCTCCCCTGCTCGCCGAGACTTTGCGCGTAATCGGGAGACTCAACCAACTTGTCCAAAGCGGCAGCGAGCGCAGTGACATTGGGAAAGGGATAAAGCGGATAAGCGTTGCCCACTACTTCCGGAATTCCCCCGACATCAAAGGCCACAATCGGTTTTCCGAAGTAAAGCGTTTCCAGGATGCTCAGTCCGAAACTTTCGTAATCGGACGTGTAGAGTCCGGCGTCAGCGGCTGCGATAAAGTCTTCAACCGCGGGTTCGTTCTCTCGAACTATGATCTGCTTCTTCAGACCGAGGAGATCAATCATTTCCGCGTAAGGCTGAATGGGTTCGCCAGCCAGGATGAGTAAGCGGGTTCGGTGTCGCGTCCGCATCGCTGCCAGCGTTTGCAAAAGAAGATCGATTCTCTTCCCGGATCGCATGTTCGACATATGCAGGATCAGGAATTCGTCGTCGCCCACGCCGAGATCGGCGCGAACTTCTTCTCGAGTGCGACTAGCTGGTCGAGGCGTGAAGAAATTAGGAATGATCTCGATGTCGCGCGAAACGTTAAGGGTCTCGCGGGTTTGTTCCTCCAAGCTTTTCGAAACGACCGTCACGGCGTCCGATTTGCCGAGCGCATATTCGATGGCCATACGATAGGCCGGATCCTGGCCTAACAGATTTGTGTCGGTGCCGTGCAATGTGGTGACGATACCTGGCGAAGCGCCTGACATTTCCGCAGCGAGGACCGCAGCCATCGCGTTCGGTACCGCGTAGTGCGCGTGAATAATATCGAGCGAAACCGTCGAGGCGACCTCTGCCATCTTCACTGCCAACGGCAAAGTGTAATCGGGACACGGAAAAAGCGGATGATGCGCAAGTTCAACAAGATGAAAATGAAGTCGTTCCTCCGCTGTATCCAGCCGGACCGGCCGCGCGTAACTGAAGAAATGCACTTCGATGTCCGCGCCGCGCGAGTTCGGACCCCAACGCGGTCGCCAAAATTCCGCTTCCCCCGATTAGCGGGAAACAGGCGATACCAATTCGGAGAGGCTCCCTATTCATTCCCGCCAATATACGCGTCAGCGGAATTATCGATCGTCTGGCGCTCAACAAAAGTCACGCCGGGGCCGTCCGCTTTGTTGATGTAATCCTGTTCGCTCGCGCCGCAAACATAATGAGTGCAGTGAATGACGCTCTGCATCCATCGAAATCGAGTATCGCGAGTTGGGCTCACTTGTTCGGGTCCAAAATCTCGAGCCGGAACTTCGATGAACTTGTCGCCGCCCTTGTGTAACCAGAATTTTCCGTCACGCGCTCGCGCCCGAACAATCTCGCCTTCGTACGGAAGATCGACGAAATAATCCTCGATCGAACATGCTGCCGAACGAAAGGAGCGATCGCTCGAACGCGCGATCTTAATTCCTTCCATCAAACCCATTCGCCGTCGTACATCGACAGGCAAAAATCCGCGACCGTGTTTTCCGTGTTGGTTTTGAAAATCTCAACCAAATCGCGGTCAACGTAAGCCGGCAGGCCTCGCTCCATCTTCGTCTTCCAATCGGGGGCCACGCGCTTCAAATAGAGCGGTGAGTAAAGTTTCTGGATTTTGTTTTCGAATGCGAAGTTGAGCGACAGTTTCTTACCGCTGTGTCGGTCTTGCAGAACAGTCGCTGTCTCACGCGGGTCATGATCGCTGTCATGATAAAAAAAGACGATCGTCCCGCCGATCTCACGCTGGAGTCGGCGGGCAGTCTGGATCTTGGCAAAAAGAAATCGTTTGGGAAATATTCCGCAGGGTTGCTGACCAAAACAAATTATCGGGTCGGACATTTCAGGCAGCCTCCGTTGGCTCGCCGCGGAATATTAGCCGTTGCAGGACGGGCGCGACTAGAAGCACGGCGCCGCAACCAATCGCGTTGTACCACAAGTAGCCAATGCCGGTGGTGAAGAAGAGAAGGAACACTAACGCCTGGGCAATTAGCGCCGCGAAGAAAACTGCCGATCCGCGCACCTTCCGAATGAAAAAAGCGACCAGAAACAAACCGAGAATGCTTCCGTAAAATACCGACCCGAGGATGTTGCCCGCTTCAATCAAGTTCTCGACCAAATTGGCAAATGATGCCACTCCGATCGCGACCAGTCCCCACGCAGCCGTGAAAACTCTGGCCGCGACAACATAATGATGATCGCTCGCAGCTGAAGAGCGCAGCGGCCGGTAAAGGTCGACGACCGTGGTTGAGCCAAGCGCGTTCAGGGCAGCGGCGGTGGCGGACATGGTCGCGCAAAGAATTACCGCCACAAGCAAGCCGACAACGCCGCGCGGCAACTCCCGCAGGATGAAAGTTATAAAGACGTAATCGGATTCCTTGCTTCTCGGATCAGCGCCGTTCTGATTCAGAACTTGTTTGGTTTCCGCTCGCAATGCCTGCGTCCGCGCGTCGAGTTCTCTAACCGATTCCATTTTTTCAGGCGACGGCTGTGCCGCGTAGGCTCGCAATGCCTCTCGCTTTTGTTCGAACAGTTGATCTTCCTTCGTCGCCAAATCCTTCAGCTGCGGGCCGGCGCCGTGCTCGACCGCGCGTTCGTAAGCTGGGCGATTGAAAAATACCGGAGGCTTTTCGAATTGGTAAAACATGAAAACCATCGCGCCGAGCAGAAGAATGAAAAACTGCATCGGGATTTTGACCACGGCATTAAACAGCAATCCAATCCGGCTCGAACGCAGAGAACCACCCGCCAAATACCGCTGCACCTGCGACTGGTCTGCGCCAAAATAGGAAAGAGCGAGAAAAAATCCTCCGATCGCTCCCGACCAGAACGTGTAGCGCTTGTGCGGGTCGACCGAGAAATCAACCGCCTGCAATTTATCGAGCTTGCCCGCGACCGTGAGCGCATGAATGAACGAAATGCTCGGACTCAATCGATAAATCACCACCCCGAAGGCGACCGCCATGCCGCCGAGAATGATCATCATCTGATAACGCTGCGTCAGACTGACGATGGTTGTGCCGCCGGCAACGGTGTAGACGATCACGAAACCGCCGGCCAGCCAGATCGTCAGATTAAGGTGCCATCCAAGGATTGCGGACAGAATGATCGCCGGAGCGTAAATTGTAATTCCGGCCGCAAGGCCCCGTTGTATGAGAAACAGAAAAGCGCCCAGCATTTGCGTTTTTCGATCGAACCTCTTGCCAAGATATTGATAAGCGGTGAAAACCTTTAGCTTTTGATAAATCGGCACAAACACGGCGCAAACCACCAGGAGCGCCAGCGGTTGACCAAAATAATTTTGGATAAAACCAATGCCGCTTTCGTAGGCCTGCCCCGGCATGGAAAGAAACGTGATCGGCCCGGCCTGGGTGGCGAGGACCGAGAGCCCAATGGTTCCCCAACGGATACTTCGATCGCCCTTGAGATAATGGCCTAACGACTCGCGTCCGCGGGTTCGCCAAAGTCCGTAGAGCGGTATCGCCAGGACGGTGGCGAATAGAACGAGATAGTCGATCCCGCTCACGAAAACCTGGCTGTAAAAAGATAGAGGAGCAGGATCTCCAAAGCGAAAAAGCCCAGGACAAAGCCATAAACGCGGGACCAGGGTGATTCCTCTTCCCGCAGCTCTTCGTCCGAGCGCTCGCTCATTTTCCGCCTAACGAAACCATGTTGGCGAAGATCCGATAAGCTCCGGGAACTCCCGCTGGAAGCTGCCGGAACCAGGAGTAGCCCGTGTAGATAAAATATCCCTGATCAACTTTTGCGACCAACAAACCGCCATCGAGTGGTTTCTCGCCTGGATCATGGCTCGACAAAATCGGAACCCATGCCGGATCCCACTTGTCCGGAAAATAAAGGCCGCGCTCCTGAACCCATCCTTCGAAATCGCGCGCAGTAATTTTATTTGGCGTATTCAGGACCGGATGATCCGGCGCGAGCATCTTGACTTCGGCCGTCTCGTCGGTCACCCGGTCGCGCGAAAGTTCGAGCGGATAAGGTCCGAAATCCTTCGATTTGAGATCCGCTGTCGTGTTGTACTGCACGACAACCACGCCGCCGCCTTTCGCGTAATTCACCAGCTCGGGCAACCAGGTTGGGATCCGGTCCTGGGAATTGAAAATGCGAACGCCGAGAACGATCGCGCTAAATTGGCGAAGATTTTCCGGCGCCAGATCTCCTTCGCCCAGCTGTTTCACCGTGTAACCAATTTGTTGAAGGCGCGGCCGGGATATCGTCCCCTGCCCCTGGAATATAGCCGATCAGATGACCGGTTGTCCGGACGTCCGCCCTAACGAGTTTGGCCTCCGCTGGTGGCATCAGGATGTGAACCCCAATGTGCGGATAAGCGATTCGTTCGCGGGAAAACGAAAAAGTTTGGCCGTTGCTTGTGACGATGGCTTTCAAAGTTCCCTCGCCTGGACTGCTTGGCGGCCGAACCGAGAATTCGAGATCCTTTTCGGCATTCGCATTTTTCAGATCGACCGAAATCGAGTTTGGCGAAACGGACCAGCCATTTGGCGCAGAGAGATGGACGTCGCCTTTCACCGGACCATCGGACGCGAGCACGCGGACTCGGACTTTCTTTTCGTTCGCATTAGGAAAAACCAAAACCGGATCGACAAAATTCGCGAAGACCGGAGGCGCGATCACGATGTCATCGCGGACTTCGCCTGCGATTGGTTCGACGGTCTTGTATTTGGTATCCAGCGTGTAAGTGATTTCGTGGCCAGCGACTTTGATGGTGATTTCTGCAGGGAAATGCGGCGGATTTGTCGGCCTTCCAATTAAATTCTGATCTTCGACGGTGAACGTTCCCACGGTCGCAGGCTGACGAAGCCAGTACGGCTGCGAATATTTTGTGTCTCCGGAAACCGGCGCTTTGAATTCTTTTGTCGACCAACTTGTCGGTCGGGAGTGATTCACCCACCGAAGTCGCCTGAGCCGATGCCGCGCGATAGGAAATCCAATCCACCGCAACATTCGATCGATTAATCGCCTCGATCTTCACTGGCAACTCCTGGCCCGGACTTACAACTGCCGTTTCGGTGGAAGCTTCAAGATGGAGCCCTAGGCAGGCAGCGATGATTTGATCGACTTCCGCTTTCTTTTGCGGAACCCAGTCGTCTTCTTTAATTCGATCCAACTCGTCGCGAACATCGAGAAGTCCTGGAACAGAGGCGGACGGATCGGCCGGACGAAAATCGGCGATCACTTTTGAAATTTTAGCTGGCAACCGCTTCCGAATTCGCCACCCGCTTCCAGGTCGTGTCGATCCCATCGAATAGTCCGCCGTTCATCGGCTCGCCGGCGAGCTCTTTAAAGTATTCCGTCCGTTGGCCTCTTCTGGCTGGGCTACCGACGCCCTGGCTTTTATGCATGCTCACGCTCGCTGCAGCCATTTCGGTGTAGGCTTTACCGAGAAGCGCGTTATAGCCGCCCGCCTCCATAGTCGTTAGGCCAGTCGGATCGAATGGAAGCTTACGGTTAGTAAAGAAAAATGGAGACGTATTCCAAACCAGCCGTTTGGGTTGCCATGGTTTCGCGAGCGCGAGTTGATCGGAAAACTTTTTTGAATCGCCCGCAGCCGGGAACGCTTCAGTTGCCAGGATGGCCGACGCGGTATGGTGGCCATGAGTAAGTCTGTCTTCGGGGCTAAACCGAGTTACCACAACATCCGGCCGAAAACGCCGGATTACCCAGACCACGTCGGAAAGAATTTTGTCGTGATCCCAAAATCGCAAGGTTTCCTCAGGATTTTTCGAGAATCCAAAGTCGACTGCACGCGTGAAAAATTGTTGGCCATGATCGATCCGGCGCGCCGCCAGCAGTTCCTGGGTCCGGATGACGCCAAGTTTTTCGCGCAGCTCGGAGCCGAGAAGATTCTGGCCGCCATCGCCGCGGGTAACCGACAGATATCCAGCATCGTAAAGCGATCCGTTAGCCCACAGCGAAATCAACGTGGTGTTTTCGTCGTCCGGATGCGCTGCCAGATAAAGAACGCGGCCGAGCACATTCAGCTTCTGGAGCCGCAGCTGAATTTCGCTCGCGTCCATCGCATCGGGAAAAGCGGCGGTGTCGCGGCCATGACGTCAACTGCGTAAAACAGACTCGCACCGGCGACGATCAAACATTGAACGATGCGCGCTCGCAGTTGTTTCACTCTCAAGAAATTCGCACGAGACCGAGTTCGTCCCTCATGATCGCATCGACATTCCCTTGAACCCCTTCCGCGCGCAACTATCGAAGCCGGCTATTTGTTAATGTCCTGTTTCGCTTCTAATCGGTCGATTAACGGCTGCAAACTGCTCTTCTGCGCATCCGAAGTTGCCGCAGCTTGCCCCTTTTTCATTTCGTCGACGGCACCCGGGAAATCTCCCGCCGCCGATTTAACGCGCGCCGCTGCCAGATGCCCATAGACATCTTGCGGATAACGTTTCGCGACTTCTTTCATGATCTCGAGGCCCTGATCGGCTTTCTTCGCATTCTGCTGACGGCGACCATAAGAATAGAGCTGTACGGCGGTCGCTTTTTCCATTGCCTTCGCCCAGGTCTTGTTCGCCTCATCATCTTTATGAAGGGCCCGTAGCAGGTCTGTTTTGGTGCTGAGATTATCGAAGCGCTCCTCGTTGGCGATAGACATGTCGGCCCACTTTAATGCCTGTTCCAAGTCAAGATTGTGGGTCAGACAAAACTGGGCTGCTTCATCGGGAGCTTGCCAGGTGAACTGACCGCGTCCTTTCATCTGCGCGCGAATATTGTCCAACGTGGTTTGATCGCTGACCGCGACTTTGAATGGAACCGCCAGCTTTTCCCATTTCAACGTGACCGTTGCCGAAGTCGGCTGCAGGTCCTCAAACTCGGTACTCGAGAGCTTCTTCGCTTTGTTGAAGTGGACGCGGCTTCACCGTGACTCGCAAGGCGTCTTCAGATTGATTGTAGCTGTAGCTGCCCCAGCCGGTGGTGGTCTTCGAAAAAATAATCGTCCAACTGTCGGCAGTCGGGATTGCGTGCAGACCATAAATGCCTTTCGGCAACGCCTGACCTTCAACTGTCACCGGATCGCTGACCTCGAAAGTCGTGTTCTCGTCCGCGCCGACTCTCCAAACTTTTCCGTAGGGCACGAGTCCGCCCCAGATTTGGCGACCTTTCACGAGTGGGCGGTGATAATTAATGGTCAAATCGGTCAGGGCGATCCGTTGTTTGACTTCGGCAGCCTGGCTGGCGTCCGGAAGATTGAGATCGTTCTGCGCGCGAGCGGTGCAGGCAAACGGCAAAAAGTGTGAGAGACAAGTTAACCAGCTTGAGATGAGTTAGTTTCATAAGGCGAAGGAAGTGAACATCGGCAGAATCTAGGACGCTGCCACTAGATAATTCGTTCAAGAATCGGGATCGTGGCCTGCAATGAACCGTATCGTCGGTGGCGCACTATTCCATGTCCGGATATGGACCTTTGCCTCCATCAGCGATGAAATGATCAATTCGGGCAGTGAGAACCGGCAGCGGCACCGAGCCGAGTTCCAGCACTGCATCATGAAACGCGCGAATGTTGAACTTCGGTCCAAGCGCCTTCTCCGCCTTCTCGCGGGCCTGCAGGATTGCCAACTCACCTATATAATAAGAGAGGGCTTGGCCGGGCCATGCGATGTAGCGGTCGACTTCGGTTTCAACCTCGTGCTCCGGAAGCGCAGTGTAATCGTGCATGTATTTTAAGCGCCTGGTCGCGCGTCCAACCTTTCGAGTGCACGCCGGTGTCCACAACCAGACGTGCCGCGCGCCAAATCTGATAACCCAGCATGCCGAAACGGTCGTAGGGCGTTTCGTACATACCCATTTCCGCACCCAGCTTTTCGCAATACAACGCCCAGCCTTCGCCGTAAGCCGAAATGTAATCGTGCTGGCGAAACTCCGGCTGGTTCTTGTGCTCGAGCGCGATCGGAATCTGAAACGCGTGACCCGGGGCTGATTCGTGCAGCGTCAACGCGACCAGATTATATAATGGCCGATGCGGCAGATCGTAGGTGTTCAGAAGGTAAATGCCCGGCCCACCGCGGCCTGAAGTATAAAACGGCGCAAGATCGTCCGGCACCGGCTTGATTGTAAAACGCATCCGCGGCAGGTAACCGAAATACTGCGACGATTTTCCATCGAACACTTTCGCAATCCAAGCCGCGCGATTCAGCAACTCCTGCGGCGTTTTGGCGTAGAATTGCGGATCGTCACGGAGAAATTGCAGAAACGCCGGAAACTCGCCATTGAATCCAGTCGCATGCATCGCGTCGACCATCTGGGCATGCAACTTCGCGACTTCGCTTAGTCCCGTCTGATGAATTTCGTCGGGTGAAAGGTCGAGCGTGGTGAACTCGCGAATTTTCTGCTGATAGTAATTTTTTCCGTCCGGCAAATCCTGCGCCGCTACCGTAGTTCGCGTGTGCGGCACGTACTCGTCACGGAAATACTTCAATAAGGACGCGTAAGCCGGCTGCACGATCTCCTGAATTACTTTCGCCGCTTCAGCTTTTAGCCTGGTCTGCTCGGAGGCTTCCACTCCGACCATCGGTTCGCGAAACGGCGTGTAGAGCAAATTATCTTCGGGCTTTCCTTCCGCGATCGCGCTGATCGATTTTTCGCGCCCTTGCAATGTCGCCTGCGGCGGCGTGAAACCGCGAGCCAGTCCAGCCCGCATGTTCGCGATTTCCTCCCGGAAATAACGCGGAATATCACGCATTTGGGCGATCCAGTTCCTGTAATCGATGGCATTTTTGAAAGGTCGCCGAGCGGTGTAACCGAAATTTGTCCAGAACGCCGTGTCCGAATTGGCCGGCATCTCGAAATCGCGAAATTTTTGATCGGCCACGAAATCTTCAATCTCACGCCGGTAAATGTCGTAATTGACCTGCTCGTCTGGCGAAAGTTGCGCTCGCGGAATTCCTTTAAGCTTTCGCAAAACATCTTCCCAGTAATGCTGCCGCATGTCCTGCGTGGCCGGATCTTCCTTCGGCAAGTGATCGGCGACCGCCTTGGTGTCGTCTTCGCGATTCGGGAATTGTTCCAACCGCCATTTCCATTCTTCCGTGTAGATGGCGCGGAGTTGTGCGTCAGCACTTTGCTTTTCAGCGCCAAACGCAATCGAATACGACGCTGCTAATCCGATTAAAATAAAGAAAACCCTTTTCATGTAGATATTGCCGATGAGTTAGTCAGGCGGGGCTATGATCAGCAGTTTTGAACAACAGACAATGTCTATAAAATCATTTCGCGCGTGAATTTTCCCGAATCGCTCATCGAGAGGCTGCTTGCACGCCCGAAGAATCGTCGCTCTCACCGGCGCTGGCATTTCCGCCGAAAGCGGCCTCGCGACTTTTCGCGATGCCCAGACCGGGCTCTGGAGCAAATACAGGCCTGAAGAACTCGCCACTGCAGAAGCGTTTCAGCGCGATCCAAAATTCGTTCAGGATTGGTACGCCTGGCGGCGACAGAACGCGCTGAAATCGATGCCGAATCGCGGGACATCTCGCTTTGGCGCAAATGGAGCAGCGCGCTCCGGAGTTCTTGCTGGTCACTCAAAACGTCGACGGCCTTCATCAGCGCGCCGGGAGCAAGCAAATGGTCGAGTTGCACGGCAATATTCATCGGTTTCGCTGTTTCGAAAACGATTGCGAGAGACGACAACTTCGACATCGCGAAAACGGTCGATGCCGTCGTGCGGCGGACATTTGCGGCCCGCCGTTGTCTGGTTCGGCGAAATGTTGCCCGCTGATGCGATCCAAACAGCCGTGGAGGCCGCCGAAAACGTGTGACGTTTTCTTTTCGATCGGAACTTCGAGTCTGGTTTATCCTGCGGCCGATCTCTGGCGTCGCGCGAAAAACACCGGCGCGGTCATCATCGAAGTTAATAAAGACCCAACGCCGTTGACTCCCCTCGCCGATTATTCCTTTCTCGGTAAAGCCGGTGAGATATTGCCGGAATTTGCTCGGCAAATTTGGATTCGCCAAAGTGGCGGAGCCGATTAGCATCGCGCTTCGTGCCGATCGATCCGAAACGAACCGTCGCCGAGCTGAAAGAACTGCGCTCACTCACCGGCGACGAAAACGGCGCGCAGCGCGTCGCATTCACTCCGACCTGGGCAAAAGCGCGGAAATGGTTGCGATCAAAAGTCGAAGAAACGCGGTGCGGAAATTCATAATGACGCCGCCGGAAATTTTTGGGCAACGCTGCCGGGCAAATCGGACAAGGCCCTGTTGATCGGCGGCCACATCGATTCCGTTCCGAATGGTGGCTGGCTCGATGGATGTTTAAACACGATGGCCGGCGTCGAGATTTTGCGGCGCATCGCGGAGCAATACAAAGGCAAGCCGCCGGTGACGGTTCGACTGGTCGATTGGGCGACGAAGAAGGCGCGCGTTTCGGCAAAAGTTTGTTCGGATCGTCGGCGTGCTCCGGCAAGATCGACATGGATGAAACGCGAAAACTTAAAGACAAGGATGGCATCCGTTTGGTCGACGCGGTCAAGGAGCACGGCATCGATTTCGAAAAGGTAAAAGATTCCGGCAAGGAACTGAAACATGCGGCGGCTTACATGGAGTTGCACATCGAGCAGGGCCCGGTGTTGCTCGATCTCGACCTTCCATTAGGCACGGTTCTCGGAACCTTCGGCGTCGAACGCCACGCGATCACATTTCGCGGCCAGGCCGCGCATTCCGGCAGCACTCCGATGAATCGGCGCCGTGACGCATTTCTTGCCGCGGGCAAAATGGCCCGGCGATCTACGAAATTGCGAACCGCAGCGGTAGGGTCGGGCCGGAGCGGTGGAGTTTGCACGATCGGTTCCTGCACCACAAAACCCGGAATCGTCACGAGCGTGGTCGAAGAATGCCGGATCACACTCGATCAACGCCATCTCGACGCCGAAGCGCTGCAACGAATGTTGGATGAGGCCAAGGCAGCGAGCGACAAATTCGCAAAGGAAGGGAACGTCGACGTTGCCTGGGAACGGATTTGGAACATCGAGCCGGTCCTATTTAATAATGAGTTGATCGAAATGGCCGACGACGCCATCGGCGAAGCCGGCGCCAAACCACACCGTTTGCCGTCGGGCCCGCTGCATGATGCAGCCGAAGTGGCGCGGGCTGGCGTTCCGACCGTGATGATGTTCGTCCAAAGCTTGCACGGCATCAGTCACAACAAGATCGAAGACACGAAAGAAGAGCATCTCGAGCAGGCGGTGACAGCGTTCGACAAGTTGGCCGATAAGGCGATGCAATGGATTGCAAGGTAGGGGCGATTGACCCCAATCGCCCGCAGCGATCGCTGAACCGCCCGACGTAGTCCTACTCGTCACTTGTCACTCGCCACTCGTCACTGCTAGCATCGCTACCTAAGGAGGCCGAATGCCAACACTCGCTACCACCGTCGATGGACTGAAAGTTCCAAACCCGTTTGTCATCGGCTCCGGCCCGCCCGGGACAAATCTGAACGTCATCACTCGCGCGTTCCGAGAAGGCTGGGGCGCGGTCATCGCCAAGACGGTCAGTCTCGATGCGTCCAAAGTGGTCAACGTCACGCCGCGTTACGCCAAGTTGATCGGCGCCGACGGCAAGGAAGTGATCGGCTGGGAAAACATCGAGCTGATCAGCGACCGCAAGTTCGAAATCTGGCTCGAGGAATTCAAGAAGTGCAAAGACCAATATCCGGACGGCGTCCTGATCGCCTCGATCATGGAGGAATACAATCGCGACGCCTGGATCGAAATTGTCGAGCGTTGCCAGGACGCCGGCGTCGATGCGTTCGAGCTGAATTTCTCCTGCCCGCACGGATTGCCCGAGCGGAAAATGGGCGCGGCCATGGGCGAGAACCCGGAAATTCTCGAGGAAGTTTGCGGCTGGGTGATGGCGCGGCGAAGAAACCGGTCTGGGCGAAAATGACGCCGAACGTGACGCGCATCGACGGATCCGAGCCGCGCGGCGTTGCGCGGCGGGCTGCCAGGGGGTGAGCGCGATCAACACCATTCGCAGCGTGATGGGCGTGAATCTCGACACGCTTGCGACCGGAACCGACCGTCGAAGGTTACACCACGCCCGGCGGTTATTCGTGCAAAGCGGTCCGGCCGATCGCGCTCCGCATGGTCATGGAAATCGCGACCATGATTCGGCGCGAATTTCCCGGACGCAGCTTGTCGGCGATCGGCGGCATCGAAACCGGCGACGATGCCGCGCAATTCATCTTGCTCGGGGCGGACACCGTGCAGGTTTGCACCGGCGTGATGAAATTCGGCTACGAATGGTGAAGCGGATGTGCGACGAACTGCTCGCGTTCATGGAGAAGCACAAATTCGAAACGCTGGCCGATTTCAAAGGCAAGAGCCTCGATTATTTCACGACCCACGCCGAGCTGGTGCGCATGCAAAGCGAACGCAAAGCCGCACAAAAAGCGCGGCTGAGGAAGCCGCGCGAAGAAGATGGTGAAAGCCGACGGCGAATGGAGCGGCGACGATTTCGTGAAACAATCGGACGCGCTGCGCGGCAGGAATTGACAGTGATACGTGACGAGTGACGAAAGTACAATCTTATGCCTTCCCGCTCGTCACCGTCACTCGTCACTCGTCAACTCTCTCCTTGTCCCGTCTTCATCGACGGCGAATGGCGCGAAATTCACCGGCGACGAAACATCGCCGGTTTATCAATCCATCGCGCGGCGAAGTCATCGCGGAAGTGCCGCATGTGCGGCGCGGATGCATGTCGATGAAGCCGTCGAAGCGGCGGCCGCGGCGTTTCCGGCCTGGCGCGACACGCCGCCGGTCGAACGCGCGCGATTATTTTTTCGCTACCGCCAGTTGGTCGAAGAAAACTTCGATCGCATTTGCGAAAGCGTTTCGCGCGAACACGGCAAGACTCTGGCCGAAGCGCGCGGCAGCGCTTATCGCGGAATCGAGAACGTCGAATACGCCTGCGGCGTGCCGACGCTGCTGATGGGCGACACGCTGGAGAATCTCGCGCGCGGCGTCGATTGCGAAACGATGCTCCAGCCGCTCGGCGTTTGCGTCGGCATCACGCCGTTCAATTTCCCGGCGATGGTGCCGATGTGGATGTTTCCGCTCGCGCTCGCTTGCGGAAATACCTTCGTGCTCAAGCCGAGCGAGAAAGTTCCGCTCACCGTCGTTGCTGATCATCGAGCTTGCTCGAAAAAGCCGGCTTGCCCAAAGGCGTGCTCAATGTCGTTCACGGCGGACGCGAATGCGGTCGATGCGTTGCTGACGCATCCGAAAGTGAAAGCGATTTCGTTCGTCGGCTCGTCGCCGGTCGCGAAATACATTTACGAAACCGGCACGCGCCACGGCAAACGCGTGCAGGCCAATGGCGGCGCGAAGAATTACATCGTGGTCATGCCCGATGCCGATGTCGACGCAGACGGTCGAAGCGCTTTCGACCGCGGCGTTCGGTTGCGCCGGCGAACGTTGCATGGCCGGATCCACTGCGATCACCGTCGGCAAAGCCGCCGATCGCGTTTTGCCGTCGCTGGTCGAAGCGGCGCGCGCGATCAAGGTCGGCCCGACCGACGTGCCGAATCGCAGCCCGACATGGGCCCGGTCATCACCGCGCAACATCGCGACCGCGTTCTCGAGTTTGGTCGCCAGCGGCGAGAAAGAAGGCGCGAAAATCATCGCCGATGGTCGCGGCGTGAAAATTCCGGATGCGCCGAACGGATTTTTCATCGGCGCGACGATTGTCGATCAGGTGCAGGACGAAATGACGATCGCGCGCGAAGAAGTTTTCGGTCCGGTGCTGAACGTGATGCGCATGGACAGATCTCGACCACGCGATCGAACGCGGCGAACAAATCCGCCTACGGAAACGGCGCCGCGATTTTCACCAACTCCGGCAAAGCCGCGCGCGAATTCAAGAACCGCGTCAAGGCCGGCATGGTCGGAATCAACGTCGGCGTGCCCGCGACGATGGCGATGTTTCCATTCACCGGCTGGGACGAATCGTTCTACGGCGACCTGCACATCCAGGGGAAAGAAGGCGTGCAGTTTTACACCCAGCAGAAAGTCGTTACCACGCGCTGGTTCGGCGACGGCGTCGGGCGACGTGTGGAAGAAATAGATGTCGAATGTCAAGCCAGCTGAATTACGCGAATGACAATACGGATGAATGCATCGACACTCTGATCTTGGCGTTATTCGCGTATTCATCGCTGGCAGTCATTCATGAGTCTCCTGATCAAAAACGGCGAAATCGTCACAGCCGACGAGCGCTACGTCGCCGACATTTTCTGCGAGAACGAAACGATCACGCGGATCGAACGGAACATCGAAAGCGTCAAGGCGGACGAAGTGATCGACGCGAGCGGGAAATATGTCTTCCCCGGCTTCATCGATCCGCACGTGCACATTTATCTGCCGTTCATGGGCACGTTCGCGAAGGACACTCACGAGACGGCGAGCCAGCGCCGCGCTGGTCGGCGGCACGACCACGTTGATCGAAATGATTTGTCCTCGCGCGACAGTGAGCAAGCCGATGGAGGCGTTCGAACTTTGGCTGGGCAAAGCGCAGGGCAAAAGCGCGTGCGATTTCACCTTTCACATGGGCGTGACGCGCTACGACGCCGGAACGCAGAAAGCGATTTCGCGAAATCGTGAAGCGCGGCATCAGCTCAGTTTCAAAATCTTTCTCGCCTACAAAGGCGCGTTCGGAATCACCGACGAAGAGCTTTATCGCACGCTGAAGCTGGCGAAAGAACTCGGCGTCATCGTCACCGCGCATTGCGAAAACGGGACCTCGTGCTCGAGCTGCAGAAGGAATTGCTGGGCGAAGGCAAAACCGGACCGGAGTTTCATTACTGGAGCCGGCCGCCGCGTGGTCGAAGCCGAAGGCGTGCATCATCTGATGACGTTCGCCGAAATGACCGGCGCGCACGTTTACATCGTGCACATCAGCTGCGAAGAAGCGCTGCAGCGAAGCGCATCCGCGGCAAGACAGCGCGGCGTGAACGTCTGGGTCGAGACGCTGATTCAATATCTGTTGCTCGATCGAGACAGACGCCGAACGCCGAATTTCGAAGGCGCGAAATACGTGATGTCGCCGCCGCTGCGCGACAAACAGAATCAGCAAGTGCTGTGGAACGCGTTGGCGGACGGAACGGTCGCAACCGCTCGCCACCGATCATGCGCCGTTCGATTTCGACACCCAAAAGCCGATGGGCAACGACGATTTCACGAAAATTCCGAACGGCATTCCGTCGCTCGAAGATCGGGTGAATCTGCTATTTCACCCACGGCGTGAAAGCGGGAAAGCATCGACCTGCACACGGTTCGTCGATAGTCGCGAGCACGCAGGCGGCGAAGACTTTTCGGATTATTCCCGCGCAAAGGCGCGATCCAAGTCGGCAGCGATGCCGACCTCGTCGTCTACGATCCGAATTATCGCGGAAAAATCTCCGCGAAGACGCACCAGATGAATCTCGATTACAGCTCGTTCGAAGGATTGGAAATCGAAGGCCGGCCGCATGTCGTCACGGTGCGCGGCAAAGTCGCGGCGCGCGATGGAAAGTTTGTCGGCACGAATCGGCCGCGGCCAGATGCTGAAGCGCGAGCCGACGCATTTCTAATGACGTTCGCATCTCGCTCGCGCCGGATGTCGAGGTCTCGATATCGAGATCGAGCATCAATCATCTTTACAACAAAGATCTCGCGCCGGTGCCGGGCGATCGCCGCAAATGGCGCGTCGGCAGCTTCGCCGCGCTTTGGATTTCGATGTCGGCCTGCATTCCGACTTACATGCTCGCCTCGTCGCTCATCGGCGGCGGGATGAATTGGTCGCAGGCGATCATCACGATTTTTCTCGGCAACCTGATCGTCGTCATTCCGATGATCCTGAATGCGCACGCCGGCACGCGTTACGGAATCCCCTTCCCGGTTTTTTGCCGCGCCTCGTTCGGCACGCGCGGCGCAAATGTTCCCGCGCTGATGCGCGCATTCGTCGCCTGCGGCTGGTTTGGAATCCAGACCTGGATCGGCGGCAACGCGATTTACAAAATCCTGGGCGTGTTTTCCGGCCGTCGATCGCGTCCGGACGGCCGCCCGACAGTTTCTCGGCATCACGTTCGCGCAGTTCGTTTGCTTCATGTTTTTCTGGGGCATCAACATGTTGGTCGTCTACAAAGGCATCGATTGGATCCGCTGGTTGTTGAACATCAAAGCGCCGCTGCTGATCGCGCTCGGCTTGCTGTTGCTGTGGTGGGCGTATCGAAATGCCGGCGGCTTCGGACCGATTCTCGCCCAGCCGTCCGCCTTCGATCCCGGCCAGCCGAAAGCCGGACAGTTCTTGGTCGTTCTTCGTTCCCGCGCTCACCGGCATGATCGGTTTTTGGGCGACGCTCTCGCTCAACATTCCCGATTTCTCGCGTTACGCCTGCTCCCAGCGCGACCAGATCGTCGGCCAGGCGCTCGGACTTGCCGCTGACGATGGCGCTCTATTCTTTCATCGGCGTCGCGGTGACTTCCGCGACGACGATCATTTACGGCAAAACGATCTGGGATCCGGTGGATGTGCTGACGCGTTTCACGAATCCGGTCGTGCTGGTGGTCGCGATGCTTGCGCTTTGCATCGCGACCCTGGCGACCAACATCGCCGCGAATGTCGTCAGTCCGGCGAACGATTTCTCGCACCTCGCGCCGCACAAAATTTCGTTTCGCACCGGCGGACTCATCACCGGCATCATCGGCGTCGTGATGATGCCATGGAAACTGGTGGCCGATCCGACCGGCTACATTTTCACCTGGCTGGTCGGCTACAGCGCGTTGCTCGGCCCGATCGGCGGAATCATGATCGCCGATTATTTCGTGCTTGCGTCATCGCCAACTTCATCGTGAACGCGTTGTATCGGCCCGACAGCGAATACCGCTACACGAACGGCTTCAGTATCGTCGCGATCGTCGCGCTGATCATTGCAATCCTGCCGAATCTTCCCGGATTTCTCGTGACAGTAAAACTCGTCGACGCCGCAAGCGTGCCGGCATTTTTCGTTCGGCTTTACGATTATGCGTGGTTCGTCGGATTCGCGATCGCGTTTACGGCGTATCTCGTTCTCCGACGAACGACAGCGAGTAAAACTTCGTAGCGCGTGTGTGTCAGACGCCCAAACGGAGTGTAGAAACTGTGGCGTTTCACAGAAACGCCCTACAAAGTAACTGCAGTCATGAAATTGCCTGATCTTCCAGAGTTCGACCATCAACCCACGCAAATACACCGGCCCTTCCGCCGACGAAGTGCTGCGATTGCGCAAAGAATTCCTGAACCCGGGAATTTTTCTCTACTACAAGAAGCCGATCATGATGGTGGAAGGAAAAATGCAGTATGTCTGGGACGAGCACGGCCGCCGATATCTCGACGCGCTTGGCGGGATCGTCACGGTGAGCGTCGGGCATTGTCATCCCGACGTGGTGGCCGCGGCAAATCGCCAGAACGAAACGCTGCAGCATTCCACCACGATTTATCTGCATCCGAACATCGCCGAGTACGCGGAGAAGCTGGCGGCGAAAATGCCGGGCGACCTGAAAGTTTGTTATTTCGTCAACTCCGGATCGGAAGCGAACGATCTCGCGCTGCTGATGGCGCGCGCTTACACCGGCAATTACGACATGATCGCGCTCCGCAACGCGTATCACGGCGGCAGCACGCTGACCATGGGGCTGACCGCGACATCGCACCTGGAAATTTAATGTGCCGCACAGTTTCGGCGTTCATCACGCGATCACGCCCGATCCGTATCGCGGATTATGGGGACGCGATGATGCCGATGCCGGAAAAAAATACGCGGCCGATGTTCAGAACCTGATCGATTTCGCCACGCCCGGCCAGGTCGCCGCGTTTATCGCTGAATCAATCCAAGGCGTTGGCGGCTGCGTTGTTTTTCCCGACGGTTATTTGAAACATGCTTACGAACACGTTCGCGCGGCGGGCGGAGTTTGCATTGCCGACGAAGTGCAGGCCGGATTCGGCCGCACAGGCGGACATTACTGGGGATTCGAAACCCAGGGCGTAATTCCCGACATCGTCACCATGGCCAAAGGAATCGGCAACGGTTGTCCGTCTCGGCGCAGTCGTCACGACGCCAAAGATCGCCGCTGACTCTTGCCGCAACGAACTCACTTCAACACCTTCGGCGGCAATCCGGTCGTATGCGCGCAAGGCAGTGCGGTTCTTGATGTGATCGATCGCGAAAAACTTCAGGAGAATTCGCTGAAGATCGGAAACCGAATCCTCGCCGGCCTGAACAAGCTGAAAGAGAAACACAACGTCATTGGCGACGTCCGCGGCAAAGGGTCTCATGCTCGGGATCGAGCTGGTGAAAGATCGGCAACGAAAGAGCCGGCGAAGGAAGAATGCGCGCAGGTGGTGGAGACTGCGAAAGACATGGGCTTGTTGTTAGGCAAAGGCGGACTGTGGGGACAAACCATCCGTTTCTCCCCGCCGATGTGCATCAACGAACAGGATGCCGATTTCCTTCTCGAAGTCCTGGACCGCGCTTTGGCGAGTTTGTGAAAAACTCCTGATAGCGGTGTTGCCAAGAAAATTCTTTAATCCTGCGGATCTGGTTTAGATCTAAACCGGCAATTCCCTTGGGTGACATCGCGTTGAGGCGCGCTATTATCGCGCGGTGCGACTGGCGATTCTTTCGGTTGTTCTGTTTCTTTCCGGAATCAGCGCGCTGATTTTTGAGACGCTCTGGTTGCGACTCAGCGGACTCGCGTTTGGCAACTCGGTCTGGGCGGCGGCGCTGATCCTCTCCAGTTTCATGGCCGGACTCGCGCTCGGAACCGCGATCGCCGCTTCCGGAAAATTTCGGAGCCGTCCTTTAAAACTTTACGCCGGGCTTGAAATTGCGGTCGCCGTGTTTGGCTGCACGATCGTCTTCGCGTTGCCGCTTATCGGCGAACTGTTGCGGCCAGTTTTCCAAACCCTTTGGTCACATCAAACAATTCTGCTCGGCTTGCGCGTGGTTATTTCGTTCCTGATTCTGCTGATTCCGACCACTGCGATGGGCCTTACTTTGCCCGTCGTTCTTGAAGACCCGGCGCTCGCCGATCAACGTTTTGGTCGCGCGATTGGACTGCTTTACGGCTTTAACACGATCGGCGCCGTCGTCGGCGCGCTGATCGGAGAACTATTCTTGATCAAAGCGTTTGGACTTTGGGGAACGAGCCTGTGCGCGGGCACATTAAATATCGTCGCGGCGATTATCGCGTTGGTCCTGGCAAGTCGTGAAAGGCGTTCGACACCGGCAGCGATGCCGCCGTCATTGCGATTTAGATTCGATTATCAACCACCTTGGAAACTGTTGATCGTTAGTTTCGGCGCGGGACTGTTGTTGTTGTGTTTGGAAGTTGTGTGGTTCCGGTTTCTTCGGCTTTACATCACGTCAGCAGCGAGCGCGTTTAGCTTAATGCTCGCAGTTGTTCTGGCGGGTATCGGAATTGGCGGCGCTATTTCCGGAACGATCTCGCGTTTGTCACGAAACGCGTTGTCGATTTTTTTGTTGGTCGCAGCAATCGCGACCTTGCTCTGTTACGAATTCTTCCCGATTCCGACACTCAAACCTGGCGAAGCCAATTTTTATTTGGAAGGGTGGCAGATCATCGCTGGTCTCGCGATTGCGTTGATGTTCCCGGTGTCGCTGATGTCCGGCGTGTTGTTTCCAGCGATCGCATCCGCGGTTCAGGAAACTGTGGGAAATCGCATGAACAGCGTCGGAATTGTCACCTTATTCAACACGGCAGGCGCAGCGCTTGGACCAGGTACTGACCGGATTCGTGTTGCTGCCGAAATTTGGTTTTCAGACAAGTCTGGTGCTCTGCGCAGTTGGTTATGCCGGCCTGGCGCTGTCGATCGCAGGCCGAACATTTTGGGCCTCAGGATTCTCGCGGCTCGTGCTGATCGCGTTGGTCATCGGTTTTGTCGTGACGATCGTGCTGTTTCCGTATCATCGCGATGAAGTCCACTTCTTCAATGCGCGGAAGTTGTACGAGAACGAAGACCAGCACCTGGTTGAGAAAATAGAGGGCACTTCGGATACGTGGCAGTTGCTGCGCCGCGATCTGTTTGGCCGGCCTTACTATTATCGATTGGTCACGAACGGATTTTCAATGTCGGCCACTAATCCGGTGAATCAGCGCTACATGCGGTCGTTTGCGTATTTGCCGATGGCGCTTCTTCCGGAATCGGGCAATGCGTTGCTAATCGCCTACGGTTGCGGTGTGACAGCGGAAGCGTTGACCCACGATGCCGGCCTGCAAGCGATCGACATTGTCGACATTTCGAAGGAAGTTTACTCGCTGTCGGCAGATTATCGCGACGCGGGTTACTCCAATCCGCTGACAGATTCGCGAGTGACGGCGATCATCCAGGACGGACGATTTTTCCTGGAAGCGAGCCCGAAACATTATCACATCATCACCGGCGAACCGCCGCCGCCGAAAGTTGCCGGCGCAGTTAGCCTGTACACCGAGGAATTTTTCCGGTTAATGAGCGAGCGCCTGGACGATGGCGGCATCGCCACTTTTTGGCTGCCGATCTATCAGCTTTCGGTCGATGAGACAAAATCGATTCTGCGCGCGTTTCATAATGCGTTCCCAAACACAATCGTTTGGTCCGGTCCGGACGAGGAATGGGTCATGATGGGAATCAAAGGTACGCTTCAAAACATCGATGCGGACCACGTGCAGGATCTCTTTCGTCACCCCGACACCAAATCGGATCTCGGCCGAATTGGGATCGAATCACCTGAAGAACTGATGACCATGTTTTTGATGGACGGCGATCAGATCGATCAGATCACGCGCGAGACCAAGCCGCTAACCGACCTGTATCCGCGGCGCCTCGGCGATATTACCCAAGTCGACCCCGCGATTCACGAATTCGCTCTCGATTACGTTCACTCAAGCTCAGCCGCAGCGCGTTTCCGGGCGTCGCGATTAATTCAACAGATTTGGCCGAATGCCTCGGCAACTCAGTTGACGCCGTTCTTTGTAATTCGCGAAATGCGATATCGAGCGCGACTGGAAAACCGAAACTGGCTGGCTGACCTCGACGTTCATTTGCGCGGATCGAACTTGCGGGAGCCTGTGCTCGAAACATTGAAAACAAACTCATTTCGAGTCGGACTGGCGCAAAAAGTTGCGGACAACTTGAATCCGCCACCCGCCGATACCGTGCCGGATCTGATTGCGGCTGCGCTTGCGGACCGAAATTACGATCGTGCGATTCAGTTGCTCGAGATGAAGCGCGTTTCTGCCAAGGCAAATCAGGATGACCTGCTGCTTCTCACTTATCTTTGCTGTCTGAATCACGAGGTTGCGAAAGCCGAATCGACCGCCGTCGCAATTCAGAACCGCGACGAGCCATTAACCAAGTGGCTGTTCGGAAAATTGCAGGCGGAGTACGGATTTCGTCCGCCAGGCTAACTTTCATCCTTCGTCGCTATGTAGGCGCGATGCAGAAAATCTGAAATCGCCACGCTGGCGAGAATTCCCGCGAAGAAACGCGTCACTCGCGGTGCGAAAACAAATCCGAAGCCAAGCGCCGCCGCGGACCACGGACCCATGCAATAGGGGCACGAAATCAAAGTTCCAATTCCTCGTTGAATCCCGTGCCCGCGGGGTTCTTCCTCAACTTCTCCAGCTCCGGCGCTCTTGATGTAGTTCACAAATGGCGCGCGCAAAATTCCAGTGATTCGATCTTTAGCGACAATCCGGCTGAGCTTGTGCGTCGCGATTCCGAGTAGCGCCAGATCGAGCACACCGAATCGCCGCGGCAACGCCTTTCGTTCAACCGCAACACCGGCGAGCACCGCGAACGCCGTTATGTAAAATGTCATCATCCCCGCGAATTCCGCCAGCAATTGTTCCTCGCATTCCTCCTTCTCGTCCGTTTTCTCGCCATACTTCTCGATCGAAAAATCCGGCTCGTCGTTCTGCGCTCGCGCCCAGCGTTTGTCTGTATGTGTTTGGTCCATTAATTATTTGCGTGGCAGGAAAGTTTCGATCGCGTCTTTGAAAGTTTGCTTCAGCATGTGGCCAAGGTCCGGTTCACCTTTCACCATTGATTCCATGAATTTTTTGGCCTGCTCGAATGTGATGTGCGGCGGCAGGATTGGAACTTCGGGATCGGTGATCGCTTCCAGAACGACGGGGCGATTTGCGCTAAGCGCCTGTTCCCATGCAGAACCGATATCTTCCGTTTTGTCGACGCGAATACCGGTCAGCCCAAGCATTTCGGCGTAACGCGCGTAAGCAAATTCTGGTACCGTTTGCGAAACAACGTACTTCGGATCGCCGGCCAGAACGCGTTGCTCCCATGTCACCATGTTCAGGTCACGATTTGCCAAAACCAGAATGACCAGGCGCGGGTCGGTCCATTGCTGCCAGTTGTTTGCGATCGTTACGAGCTCATTAATTCCATTCATCAACATCGCGCCGTCGCCAACGGTGGCAATTACAACTCGCTCAGGAAAAGCGAACTTCGCCGCGATCGCGTAAGGAACGCCGGGACCCATCGTTGCCAGATTTCCCGATAGCGACGCCATCATCCCGCGCCGGATTTTGAGATCGCGGGCCCACCAGCCGGCGACTGATCCCGAATCGGCCACGATGATGCAATTGTCGGGCAGCCGCGGCGAGAGTTCCCAAAAAACGCGTTGCGGATTAATCGGGTCGGCGTCGTTCTTCGCCCGCGCTTCCAGGACCCGCCACCATTCCCGGATTTCGCCCTCGAGCTTTTCCCGCCACGATCGATTTGGTTTTCGACTCAGCAACGGCATGAGCGCCTGCAAAGTTTCAACGCTATCGCCGACCAGGTTCACTTCCGTCGGATAACGCAGGCTCAACATTTTCGGATCGATGTCGATTTGAACGCCGCGCGCCTGCCCTTCTTTCGGCAAAAATTCCGAATAGGGAAAACTGGTGCCAACCATGAGCAGAGTGTCGCATTCGTTCATCATCACCCAGCTCGGCTTGCTGCCTAACAAACCGATTGGTCCGGTGCAAAACGGCAGATCGTCCGGAATGACAGCCTTGCCTAACAATGCTTTCGCAACGCCGGCGCCGAGAATATCGGCGATTTCGACAACTTCGTCGCCGGCCTGAATCGCGCCCGCCCCAACCAGCATCGCGACTTTTTCGCCGTGATTGAGAATGTCGGCGGCTTTTTCGAGATCGATTTGTTTCGGGACAACGCGAGGAGACCTGTATCCAACGCCGGAATGAATGGTGCCGTGTTTGCGCGGTGGGGTTTCAACGGCGCGCATTTCCTGAACGTCGTTCGGGATTATTACACAGGTAACCGTGCGCTCCGCCTTTGCGATCCGAATTGCACGATCGATCAGGTGGCGAATTTGCGCCGGAGTTGATGCCATGTGCACGTATTCGTGGGCGACGTCCTTGAACAAACTAAGCAGATCGACTTCCTGCTGATAATCTCCGCCGATTGCGGAACGCGCTTGCTGACCAACGATCGCAACCACGCTCGCGTGATCCATTTTCGCGTCATACAAACCATTGAGCAGGTGGATGGCGCCCTGGTCCGGAGGTTGCCAGACAAATTCCGACCTCGCCCGTGAATTTGGAATGCGCGCAAGCCATGAACGCGGCCATTTCCTCGTGCCGCACTTGCACGTATTCGATGGCGTCGCCTGCGCGATCGATCGCCCCGATGATTCCGTTAATTCCATCTCCTGGATAACCGTAAATGCGCCGGATCCCCCATTCGGTGATGCGTTTGATCAGAAAATCGCTGACTGTGTGGCTCATGAGTGAAACTTTTGGTTGAGCGAAGAAAGTTGCGGCAATACCCCAAAAACAATTCGCGCGCGGTGCGCTCTGCGGTTTTGGTACTGAATGCCGGACGATTATGATGCTGTCGTTGTGGGCTCTGGCCCAAATGGGCTCGCGGCCGCGATCACGCTGGCACGCGCCGGAGTATCGGTGGTAGTGCTCGAGGCCAGCGCAACCATCGGCGGCGGCGTGCGATCTGCCGAGCTGACCCTGCCCGGATTTGTTCACGATACTTGTTCGGCAATTCATCCGCTGGCCGCGGGTTCGCCTTTTTTCAATACGCTGCCGCTGGAGCGGTTCGGTCTAAAATGGATTCAACCGGAAATCGCGCTGGCGCATCCATTCGACGATGGAACGGCCGCATGCCTTTATCGCGACATAACGACCACAGCTGACTCGTTAGGCCGGGACGGCAAAGCTTATGAGAAACTCTTCCGGCCGCTCACCAGGGATTGGAATGAATTAGCCGCCGAATTCTTGCAACCATTGCTGCATCTTCCACGTCATCCCATTGCTTTGGCGAAATTTGGACTGCGCGCGCTCATGCCATCCACACTTCTGGTCAAATCGGTGTTTGAACAAGAAAACACCCGCGCCTTTTTTGGAGGAATCGCCGCCCACTCATTTCTTCCGTTGACGTCACCGATATCAGCCGCCTTCGGACTTGTCCTCGGGGCGGCGGGACACGCAGTTGGCTGGCCAAGTCCGCGCGGAGGGTCGCAATCGCTCTCCAACGCGCTCGCGAATTGCTTGCGCGAGCTCGGCGGAAAAATCGAGACCAATCGATCGATCCGGCAACTCGCAGATGTCCCAAACGCGCGGGTAACACTTTTCGATACCACCGTTTGGCAATTTGCGCGGATTGCCCGCGATCAGTTACCCCAACGTTATCGTCACCGGCTGCAAAATTTTCGCCATGCACCGGGAGTTTTCAAAATCGATTATGCGTTATCGTCGCCGATTCCATGGAAAGCCGATTCCTGCCGTCGCGCTGGAACGGTTCACCTTGGCGGCAGTTTCCAGGAGATCGAAGTTGCGCAACGCGAAACTGCGAACGGAACAATAACCGATCAACCTTTCGTGCTGGTAGCGCAGCAAAGTTTGTTCGACGAGACGCGGGCACCAGGAAATCAACACACGCTTTGGGCATATTGCCATGCTCCGTTTGGCTGCGAAGTCGATTTGTCGGAAAAAATCGAATCACAAATCGAGCGCTTTGCTCCCGGATTCCGAGATTGCATTTTGGCCCGACACAAAATGGGCCCCGCAATCCTGGAAGTATCGAATCCGAATCTTGTCGGTGGCGATATCAACGGCGGCGCGGCCGATCTCTGGCATTTACTGGCGCGGCCAATTCTCAGCCCCACGCCGTATCGAACTCCGTTACCGGGAGTTTATTTGTGTTCCGCTTCAACTCCGCCCGGCGGTGGTGTTCATGGAATGTGCGGTTATCACGCGGCGCGCGCAGCGTTGCGTGATTGCTTCGGCAAAAAGCTTCCGCCCACCCCATAAAACCGGACTGTTGCACACGGGCGATCTTTTATTGTGCAAACAAATGGCGGTCGAGTTGTTGTTATCACCGGCGCATCTGCTGGTGTCGGACGCGCGACGGCACACGCGTTTGCGCGCGAAGGTGCACATATCGCGCTGATCGCGCGCGGTCGCGCCGGATTGGAGGGAGCGAGCCGCGAAGTCGAAGATCTCGGCGGAACCGCGCTGGCTTTGCCGTTAGATGTGGCCGATGCCGCCGCCGTCGAAAACGCGGCTCAGGAAATCGAACAGCGATTAGGCCCAATTGATGTCTGGGTAAACGACGCGATGGCATCGGTTTTTTCGCCGATTAAAGAAATGACGGCGGACGACTTCAAACGCGTCACCGAAGTGACTTATCTCGGTTATGTTTATGGAACCCTCGCCGCGCTGAAGCGGATGCTGCCGCGCGACAGCGGCGTGATCATTCAGGTCGGATCGGCTCTCGCCTATCGCGGAATTCCATTGCAAGCGGCCTATTGCGCAGCCAAACACGCGATCCAGGGTTTTGTCGATTCGCTCCGGTGCGAATTAATTCACGACAAGAGCAACGTCCGCGTGACGATGATCGAGATGCCGGCTTTGAACACGCCGCAATTTAGCTGGGTGAAAAGCCGTCTGCCGCGCAAAGCCCAGCCGGTGCCGCCAATCTTTCAGCCCGAAGTTGCGGCAGAAGCGATCCTTTACGCATCGCATTACGCGCGGCGCGAGATTTTTGTCGGAATGCCGACGGTCGCTGCGATTACGGTGAACAAGGTTTTTCCCGGACTCCTCGACCATTATCTGGCTCGCACCGGCTACGACTCACAACAACACGACGGCCCTGAAGATCCGAACCGCCCGAATAATTTGTGGGAACCAGTCGACGCGGAAAAAGATCATGGCACGCATGGCAGCTTTGATTTGCGCGCAACAGATCACAGCCCCCAGTTGTGGACGAGCATGCATCGCACATGGCTTTTTGCGGCCGCGCTCGTTCTCGCCGGTGCCGCAATTACCCATTTCGTGGCCGGCAAGCGCGATTGAAAATTATCGGCCGCCTTCTATCTTGCGCGCGGAATGAAATTGTTGAGCGCGGGAATCTTAGGCTTGGCGCTATGCAGTGGCCGATTGCTTGCGAGCGGAGTTCAAGCTGGGCCAAGCGAAGTTTTGGATCCTCCGCGCTTCGAAGTCGCTTTTCAATCCGCCTACCTGCTCGGGGTTTTCGGCAATCCCGACAATTACGAGATCGCGCCACAATGGTTGGCCGGACGAGTGCGTTGGGGCGTAAACGATTCGGATAATTGGACCCGCGGCTACCACCAGTTTTGCTTCACCCTGATGGCCGAGCCGATCGTTCGCGGCATTGAAAATCATTATTTCGGGATCAATTTCGGCGGCCGTTATAATTTTGTTCAACGAAACTGGCGCGTTATCCCCTACTTTTCCGGCGGCCTTGGCCTGGGTTGGATCGACAGCAGCCCCGATTTCCGCGGATCACAGGGACAAGACTTCACCTTTAACATTCTGACCGGGATTGGATTTGCTTATCCAATCAACGAGCACTGGAAAGTCGACGCGGGCGTGGAGTACCAACATTTGTCCAACGGCGGACAAACGGATCCGAATCCAAGCTTGAATCTGATCGGGCCCCAAATCGGCGTGAGCTACTCTTTCTAATGTTCGTTATGTTTCGCGAAGAGAAACTGCTGATCACTGGTCACTCGTCACTGATCACTTCCCATGAATCCGCCGGAAGAAAATGTTCTCGTCATTAAGCGTTCGCTATTCGATGAGCTCGGCAGTTTTCAGGGGCTGAACTTCGAGCCGCACAAATATCTTCAGGCAATTTTATCGCGCGGAAATAATTTTTTCCTGTCTCGGCCAAAGGCGGAAGTCGATCCCACTCATAAACAAATCATTCCTTACGTGCTGCTCGCCCACGGAAACACGGTCCTGCACTATGTCCGGGGCAAGAAAGCGGGAGAACAACGTCTGGTCTCGAAGGGATCGATCGGCATCGGTGGCCACATGAACGAAACTGACGAAACGCTGTTTGCGCTCGACGAAGCCGCCTACCGCGCGGGAGTTGAACGCGAAGTTGGCGAGGAGATTTCGATCAACACCAAATTCGAAGACCGCATCGTCGCACTGTTAAACGATGACAGTACCGAAGTGGGACAGGTTCATCTCGGCATCGTTCATGTTTTCAAACTGGCCGAGCCCAAAGTCGAAAAACGCGAGGCGATGATCACGAACGTCGCGTTTCTTGGGAAAAACGAGCTGCTGGCGCGACGCGAGTCACTTGAGACGTGGTCGCAGATTTGCCTCGACGCGATCGAGAAATTATTAGGCTGATCTACTGAGCGACATTGCCCTTCGTCAGAGTAATGTTTTCAATCAGCCATTTCGTGGCGCCTTGCGAGGTGGCAAGCTGCAACGTCACCGGCTTGCGCGGGGTAATTTAAATGCGCGGTGAAAATGCCGTGTGGATTCGTGGCCATGAGTCCGCCCAAAACCTGGTCGAAGGACACGTTGTCTTCAATCTTGATGGGTTGCATGGGCGAACCGGTACTGGGCGATTTGTTGAATTAGAAAATCGCGCTGGGACGGAGGCATCTCCATTTTCGCCTGCGGCGCAAGATCGGTGTCCAAGAGCGAACGATCATGTTTCATCACCAGCCGGTCGATAATGTCATGGCCGTAACGGATCGCATCCTGTTCGGTGGACGCTTTGGTTGTATGAAGATACCACCAAATGCCGACCAGGATGGCGACGAGAATAAATACGACAACCAAACCTTGCGCTGAATATTTCGATCGGGAGCTAAGTTTCATAATTTTATCAATAACCTAATCCTAAACCTTTAATCACTTGGCCGTTCTTGATCAGCGCACCATGCTGTTGTTTTCCGGTGTAAGTGCCGAACCGATTGCGGGCGTTGACTGTAAATTGAACCAGATATCCGTAGAGATGCTCGCCATTTTTGCCGAGATCGGCCGGTTGCGGGTCGCCCTGCCAATCGATCCGGGCGCTGGCCGAGTCGAGTAATTGCTGGTTAAGCCACGTCGTCACGATTTCTTTGTAATTCGTCGGATACGTCCCATAGAGGGCCGGGTCTGCCGGCGTACCTTGCTGCACCTGTCCGGCCAGACCGCCGATGAAAAACAATATCGCGGCGCAAAACGCAAGCCCTTTCATGCGGCGCGATTTTTCCACTCTGCGATTTGCTAGTCCAGTCGAATCAACTCACGACGTCCGCGGGTGTTGCTTGAAAAAGTTGACGATTACCGGCGTGACCGCCGGCGGATACATATGGCCAAGCGGATGGATAAATGTCTCGACCGGAGCCGATTTCGACGACGGATAGAGAGTGCAGTTCGCGCCGCAGGATTCTCCCTGCGCCGAGCTGCCATTGAATTGGCGAATCTTTTCAATCGTTGCCTGCTGCCTCTCGAACTTCGCCAGCTGATCGCTTTGGCCGCCATAATGAAGCACCGGTCGGGGTTTGGTGAGGTGCACCTGTGGCAACAAAGCCGCGCCACCCGGTGCGAACGCCGCAAAAACATCGGGGCGCTGAGACAAGAGCAGGTAGCTGAACAATCCCCCGTTGGAAAAACCCGTCGCGTAAACGCGATTTTCGTCGATCGAATATTTTTCGCGAAGCGTCTTGAGCATGACGTCCACGAACTTGATATCGCGGTCGCCTTCCTGTCCGGCCAAATCTTGCCAGCCAGGCTTCTTGCCTTCGCGATCCAAGATGATTCCGGGCGTCGGCAACCCCTGCGGATAAACCACGATCGCTTCCGGCCAGAAATTCTGAAATGCCATTCCGGTTGCGGAGAAACGCATGTTCCCACCGTGGCCGTGAAACGCAAATATCACCGGCGCTTTGCTGGTTGTCGGCGGCAGAAAGATCAACGCCTCACGTTCAACAGCGTCGACGGTGAATTTCGTAAGCGTCGGTTCGGCCGCGAAAGAGTTGGTAACGATACCAGCCGCCGCGAGGAAACCTAAAATGAAAGCTCTCATGTCATAATAGACAGGCCAGACCCTAGCCGGGTTACGCCTGGCTTCCCTTTGTTCCAGGAATTCTGTATCGATGCAGAATGATTTTGCGCTGCATCTTGGCAACTGTTCTTTTTGGGCTCGCGTTTTCCAGCGTCGCACACGCACAGGCTGCGTCGCCTTCGCCATCTGAAAATGTAACCGGGTTCGATCCCGTTCAGGCAACAAAGGCCTGGCTGGACACGGTTCCAGCCGATCAGCGGGCGAAATCGGACGCCTATTTTGAAGGCGGTTACTGGCTGTTGCTTTGGAATTTTTTGGTCGGCCGCGGCAATCGCGATCTTCCTCCTCACCTCCAAGCTCTCGGCTCGATTGCGTGATTTCGCCGAACGCGTGACCGATTTGAAAACGGTTCACGTTGCGATTTATACGCTTGGCTTCATTCTCATTGTCGCTGTCTTGAGTTTTCCGCTCACGCTCTATCAGGACTTCGTTCGCGAACATCAATACGGATTTGCTACTCAAACTTTCGGGCCATGGTTTGCCCAACAACTAATCGGCCTCGCCATCGGACTTATCGCAGGCGTAATCGCCATCTCGATTTTATATGCAGTCTTCCGCCGCGCCCCGCGAACTTGGTGGATTTGGGGAACGCTTGTCGCGGTCGTGCTTTCGTTTGTCGGTAATTTTATCGCGCCGGTGTACGTGGAGCCACTCTTCAACACTTACAAACCCCTAGACGATCCGAAAATTCGCGATCCAATCCTGGCGATGGCACAGGCTAATCAAATTCCGGTGAAGCAAGTGTTCGAAGTCGATGCTTCGCGCCAAACCACCCGAGTGAGCGCGAACGTCGCGGGAATGCTCGGCACGACTCGAATCGCGTTGAATGACAATCTGCTCAAGCAATGCACGATTCCGGAGATCCGTGCGGTCATGGCGCATGAGATGGGCCATTACGTTTTGAATCACGGCGCCAAGCTCACGATTTATTTCGGAGTGTTGGCGCTGTTTGGTTTCGCGATTGGGCGATTCGTATTCGAGCGCGTGTTGCGTCGATGGGGTGAACAATGGCGCGTGCGCGACATCTCCGATCCCGCCGGTTTACCGATCTTGATGCTAATTTTAGTGACGTTCACGTTCCTGATGACGCCGGTCCTGAATTCGATCGTTCGCATCACCGAGCGTGAAGCCGATCAATTTGGGATCAATACATCGCGTGAACCGGACGGCGAATCGAAAGTCGCGCTAAAACTCGGCGCCTATCGCAAACTCGATCCGTCTCCTCTCGAAGAATTTATTTTCTTTGATCATCCCAGCGGTCGTGCCCGAATTCTGATGGGGATGGAATGGAAAGCAGCGCACTTGCCCTGCCCCAATCTCGACGCACCTGAACCGGCGATCGAGTGAGGTTAGATTCAACCTTTGATCTGCGCGATCAGCGTGTCGGCAATCGTCGCCGGAGTTTCGGCCACCGCGATGCCGGCGGCTTTGAGCGCTTCGATTTTGCCGGCGGCAGTTCCTTTTCCGCCGGAAACGATCGCGCCAGCGTGACCCATTCGTCTTCCCGGCGGAGCTGTCATGCCGGCAATGAACGCCGCGACTGGTTTCTTACCGCGATGCTTGATCCATTCCGCAGCTTCTTCTTCGGCGGTGCCGCCGATTTCACCGATAAGAATCATCGCTTCGGTGTCCGGGTCGGCTTCGAATAATTGCACCGCATCGAGATGCGACATGCCGTTGATCGGGTCGCCGCCGATGCCGATGCAGGTCGACTGACCATAGCCGCGCGCGGTCAGCTGCCAGACCGCTTCGTAAGTCAAAGTTCCGCTGCGCGAGATCACGCCGACGTTGCCGGGTTTGTGAATATAACCTGGCATGATGCCGATCTTGCACGCGCCCGGCGTGATGATTCCCGGACAATTCGGTCCAATCAACCGTGTTCGCTTTCCGCGCATCATGCGCTTTCACCCGCATCATGTCCATCACTGGAATTCCTTCGGTGATGCAAACCACCAGATCGAGATCCGCATCAACCGCCTCGAGAATGGAATCGGCCGCGACGGCGCCGGAACGAAAATCACCGACACGTTGCAATTGGTTTTCTGCTTCGCTTCCCACACCGTGTCGAACACCGGCACTTTGTCGTCGAACTTCTGACCGCCTTTGCCAGGCGTGACACCGGCGACGACGTTTGTTCCGTACTCCATGCATTGCCGGGCGTGGAAGCCGCCGGCGCTGCCGGTGATTCCCTGAACAACGAGGCGTGTGTCTTTATCGACTAGGACAGACATATCTAAGGAAAGCAGGAACGCAGGAACAAACAGAAAAATAATTTCCTGCTTTCCTGATTCCTTAGAGATTGAATTCGTCATTTTTTTCGCTGATGGATCAACAAGTTTGTTTCCGTCCGGGTCGCGGAATTGCGCCATCCAACAAACCGGCGTTTCCATTGTCTCGCCTTCGAACTCGACGCCGCGCTACTTCAGTTTTTGAACCACGTCGATGAATCATCGAAACCTCGAATGCAACGGTCGTTCCTTCGCGCGACGGTTTCCACGCAGGATGGCAACCGACGCCAATCGTGGTTGCGCCGAGCTCATATTCGACCCAGGCGCCGTCCATTCGCGGTTGTGGCCGGCTTTAATTCGAGCGTTTCCTGGTAAAATTTGCGCGACCGTTCCTTGTCAGTCACCGCGATGGCGATAAATGCGACTTCATTGTGATCATGGTCAGGGTTCCTTTTCGTTCTCAGGCTTCAGTTTGTGAATGATGATTTTGTTTCCGTCCGGATCCTTCACAACCGCCATTCGGCAACACGGACTCTCGAACGGCTCCGCGTCAAATTGCACGTTCGCTCTTTCAACCGTTTGATTGGCTGTTCGAAATTCTCCACTTCGAGGGCGAGCTGGTACCTTCCGGCGATGGTTTCCATTGATCGGGAAAATTCGCCGAAGCCAGCGTGCCGGTGCCGATCGCGTATTCGACCCAATGCCCCTGGCCCATTTCCCCGGTCAGCTTCAATCCCAGCACGCCTTCGT
Organism: uncultured Verrucomicrobiae bacterium; assembly: GCA_963800015.1. GTDB lineage: Bacteria > Verrucomicrobiota > Verrucomicrobiia > Chthoniobacterales > UBA10450 > AV40. The sequence goes on from CAWCZE010000004.1 coordinate 99,119, forward strand.
AAAACTCGCGCGCGCGCTTCAGGTCCGTGACCGGAATGCCAGTGAAAGCGATGTTGTTTATTTTCATTTTTCCTTTCGCGCCGCTTTGACTGCTTTCTGCGCAGCATCGGCCAGATCGTCGGCGGTGATTAATGTGACGCCGCTTTCCTTCAGGAGCTTTTTACCCTTGTCGACGTTCGTTCCTTCAAGACGAACCACCAACGGAACGGTCAATTTCACTGTCTTTGCCGCGTTGATGATGCCTTCGCGATCACGTCGCACTTCATGATCCCGCCGAAAATATTCACGAGGATCGCCTTTACGTTTTTGTCGGCGATCAGGATTTTGAACGCTTCGGTCACCTGTTCTTCGGTCGCGCTGCCGCCGACGTCCAAAAAGTTTGCCGGATTGCCGCCGTAGAATTTAATGATGTCCATCGTGGCCATGGCCAGACCGGCGCCGTTCACAAGACAGGCAATGTTGCCGTCGAGTCCGATGTAGTTGAGTTCGTGCTTCGAAGCTTCTACTTCGCGCGGATCTTCCTCGCGGTGTCACGCATTGCGGCGATTTCCGGATGCCGGTAAAGCGCGTTGTCGTCGAAATTGAATTTTGCGTCGAGCGCGAGGACTTCGTTGTTCTTGGTCACCACCAGCGGATTGATTTCGACCATCGAACAATCGCAACCGATGAAATGTGCGATACAAACCATCGAATAATTTGGTAGCGCCTTTGGTTTGTGAATGATCGAAGCCGAGTTGTTGCGCCAACTTCCGGGTTTGAAATGGTTGCAGGCCGGCCAGCGGATCGACTGGCTCGCGGATAATCTTCTCCGGGACTCGTCGCGGCAACGGTTTCAATTTCGACGCCGCCTTCGGTGCTCGCGACCACCAGCGGCGCCGCAGTGGCGCGATCCAAAAGGATCGCAAAATAAATTTCGCGCGCGATATCGGCCGATTCGGCGACGAGAACTTTATTCACGACGCGCCCCGCGGCTCCGGTTTGATGTGTCACCAGGGTTTGGCCGAGCATTTTTTCCGCGACCTCACGGGCTTCGCTGGCGGATTTCACGAGGTGGACGCCGCCTTTGAATCCGTTCTGGAACGTCCCCTTCCCACGCCCGCCGGCATGAACCTGCGCCTTTACGACCAGATTCGTCGCGCCCAACTTCCCGTGCGATTTTCTCGGCTTCATCCGGAGTCGAGGCACTTTCCCGCGAGTCGTGGCGACGCCGAACTTTTCGAGGAGCTCCTTAGCCTGATATTCGTGGATGTTCATTCGACAAAAAAGCGCGAGATCGTGCAATTACCGCGCGGATTGCACATCAGCAATGCTTTTTCTTTGGCCTTGTTGTTTTCGAACTGCGCTGGCTAGTCTGACTGTCCAACCAATTATGAAATTCATCTGCACTCTGGTCCTCATCCTTTCCTGCTTCAGTATTTTCGCGGCCTCACCCGCCGATGAAAAGGCGTTTACTGATAAATACAAAACCGCGTTCGAAGCGAAGGACGCGAAGACCTTGGAATCGTTTCTCTACACGGAGGGCTCTGACCAGGGTGTGCTCGAGTTCTACAAAATGATGATGACCGCCGAGACAGGTTCGAAAATTTCAAAGATCGAACTCGTTCCCCTCACTCCTGATGAGGTGGCAAAAGCTGAACAACCGCAGAAAGGTCCTTTCGGGGATATTTGTGTCACCCTGAAGCCGACTAAGAAATTACAAATCACGGTCGAACAAAAGGATGCTAATGGAAGTTCAACCAACGCCAGCACGCGTCTGGTAGCAGAGAAAGACGGCAAGCTCGTGATTCCCGTGCCGGGACCCTGCAAATAAAGCGTTGCAAAGCGTACTTGCGCCGGAAAATTGCGGCCGGTGCGAGATAATCTGAGCGACAAGATTGAGAGCGCGGTCGGGAGTAAACATTTGCTCCCCTCCGCAGCAAAAAACATTCGCTCGCTTCTGTCCGGCGCGTCTTCCGATCTTTACTCGCGCGTAATTAACGAACTTATCTCCGGAGAACATTGGGACGAGCTTAACGATCGCTTTTACAAAACGGTCGAGTTTGGAACCGGCGGTCTGCGCGGACGCACTATCGGAAAAATCGTCACTCAGGCGGAGCGCGGCACCGCCGGGCCCGAAGATCGTCCTGAATTTCCGTGCGTCGGCACTAACGCGATGAATTTCGCGAATGTGAATCGCGCGACTCAAGGCCTGGTCGCCTACGCCAAAGAGTGGCATGCGAAAAACAAAATCGAATCCAGGCCGCGAATTGTCATCGCTCACGACACGCGATTTTTTTCCAACGAGTTCACCGCGCTGGCTGCCAAAGTCGCGGCGGAGAACGGTTGTGACGCGTTTGTGTTCGATGGGCCGCGCTCGACACCTGAACTGTCATTTACGGTGCGATACCTGAACGCAACGGCGGGAATCGTTATCACCGCCAGTCACAATCCCCCTCACGATAACGGCTACAAAGTTTATTTTGCAGACGGTGCCCAGGTGATTGATCCCCACGCCACGGGAATCATCGAGAAGGTGAACGCGACTCAGACCGAGAACTACGAGCCGCTCCCGAAAAATCAACAAGGGGCAATCACAACCATTGGTAAGGATGTGGATGAAGCTTACATGAAGCGACTTGAGACAATTGTGGTCGATCCAAGTGTGCTGGCAGACGCCAAATCGCTTCGCATCGTTTTTACGCCGTTGCATGGCACTGGTGCGATCACTCTCCGGCCGATGTTCGAGCGGCTCGGGTTCAACGTCACGATTGTGCCCGAACAGGAGAAACCCGATCCGCGATTCTCAACCGTAAAATCTCCAAATCCGGAGAATGCCGAGGCGCTCACCCTTGGAATTCGGCTCGCCGAGAAAAACAACGCCGACATCGTGATCGCGACCGATCCCGATTGCGACCGGATCGGCGTTGCCGTGAAAAGTGCGAATGGCGAAATGAAGCTCATTACCGGAAACCAAATCGGTTCCCTGCTTTCCTATTACCGGCTCAAAAAGTTTTTCGAGCTTGGAATCCTGAACGAGCAAAACCGTTCTCATGCGGTCACGATCAAGACTTTCGTGACAACCGACATGCAAAGGGTGATTGCGGAAAGCTTCGGTGTTCGATGCGTCGATACCCTAACCGGATTCAAATACTTCGGCGCCAAACTCGAAAAATACGAGCGCGCGCTGCCGCAAGAGATTCGGCAAAAATACCGCCAGCTCTCCGAACAAGAAACGCGGGCGGCACGTTTGGAACATTCTTCGTTTTACGTTTTCGGGACCGAGGAAAGTTACGGCTACAGTGGAGCCGACTTTGTCCGGGACAAAGACGGTAACGCCGGCGCCATCATGTTTTGCGAAATGGCCGCTTACGCGAAGTCGCGCGGGCGAACGGTCGATGAGTTGCTCGATGAAGCTTTCGCTGGATTCGGTTATTTCGAGGAAAAAAGTGCGTCCATTTATTTCGAAGGCGCGGAGGGAGCCGACAAGATCGCGCGATTACTCGAATCGTACACCAACCAGCCGCCGGTGGAAATCGCCGGCTCAGCCGTCGCCAGCATTACGGATTTCGAAAAGCAGACAATTCGCGATGTGGAAGGCGACGTGATTCCGAAACAGAAGATGTCGATTTTCGAACTGAAGGACAAAACGCGGATCGCGGTCCGCGGATCCGGAACGGAGCCAAAAATCAAATACTACATCTTCGCCCAACGGCGGCCGGACGGTGACAAGTTCAGCGCTGAACAGTTGCAGCAAATCAAATCCGAGGTCGGTCAGAGGCTCGACGCAGTCTGGAAATGGCTGGAACAGGATGCTCACGCCCGGGTGGCGCGATAGCTGCTCGATTTCGAGCGAGGCCATTTCCAGGAATTACTATGCATCGCGAGATCAATTTAAGTGGCGGAGAAATCACCCTGCTGAAAAGCCTCGGACTTTCCGGCACGCCGAATCCTGGCAGGCTGCTCCTCGAGCAAATGGGCGAGATGGCCGAAGCCGAGTTTCTGGACGACCTGACCGGGCTTATGGGGCAAGGATATATTCTTAGCGACAAGGTGAATGTTCGGACGATGGAAGATGTGGAACGCGCAGTTTTCAGGGTGAACGCTTCTTACGCTCGTGATTTGAAGGACGCCATTCGCCCGGGCCGTCGCGAACCCGAACAACGCCGCCGCCGGCGCGGATAACCGCTTCGCGGCAATTCAACTTTGCCGACTGCAAAAGATCCGATTTCGGATCACTCTCTGGATTTAAACATTTTGGTGTTTGCTTGGAACTTGGGATTTCCGGCTTGGCCCTTTAAGCTGCGAACCCGTGCTCCGAAGTTATAAAAGCATCTGGCCGTGGCTTGCCGCAATCGCTAGCGGAGCTCTCGGCGTCCTTTGTTTCGAGCCGTTCAACCAAAACTGGCTGTGCTGGATCGCACTGACTCCGCTTACTGCGGCAGTTTGGTTCTCCGGCAAAAATTCAAAGCGTCTCTGGCTTCGGAATCTCCTGCTCGGCTACGTCGCAGGCATCGTCTTTTTCACGGGAACATTCAGTTGGCTCGGTTCGCTGGGCTATTTGTATCAGAGTTTTTTTCTACATGGACTGTCGTTTCTGTTGTCGATCTATCTCGCGGAATGCACTTCGCCTTTTGGGCGTGGTTCATCGGACTTTTGATAAGCCCGCAACGTTCGCGACTTCCTGGCGCAATTTGCTGGTTGCGCTTCCTTGCAGCCGCGGCGTGGGTAACGCACGAGTGGATTCGGGGCTGGCTCTTTACCGGATTTGGGTGGAACGGCCTCGGCGTCTCGTTGCATGCGCAATATCCGGTGATTCAAATCGCGGAATTCACCGGCGTCACCGGGCTTTCGTTTGCTGTCGCCTTCGTAAACATCATTGCCGTCACCACGCCGGTCCGGCTGTTTCTGGAGGCCAAAACGCGTCGCATGCGGCCGCATTTCGATCTCACTCTGACGATGATCGGCATTGTCGCGCTGATGGCGTTTGGCCTGGATCGGATTCAAACTGCATCGCCCTCCAAATCGATGCGGGTGGCCGCGGTTCAGGCGAATGTGCCGCAGCTCGAAAAATTCGATCCGCAATTCACCCGCGAGATTTTCGAGAAGTTCACCCGGTTGAGCGACGTAGCCTTGAGAGCAAATCCGCCGCCGGACTTGCTGGTTTGGCCGGAGAGTTCGATGCCGGATGCGGTGCGCGACGAAAACGGAAGCAGCAACCGATTTGTAAAACAACTGGTCGCGTCATCAAAGACCGATTTGCTGCTCGGCACTTTGGATTTCGAGCCAGGCAGCGATTACAACGCGGCGGTATCGTTTCAAATGGCGGCGAGCGGATGCAGATCTATCGCAAGATTCATCTGGTGCCGTTCGGCGAATACATTCCGTTGCGAACGTCGTTTCCGTTATTCGCTGCGATTGCCGGAACCTGGGTGCCCGGAGATTTCGCCCGTGGCACCGACTTCACCGTGTTCAGTTTGACCAACCAAAATGCCCGCGTCGCGCCGCTGATTTGTTTTGAAGATACGGTGGGCGATCTGGTCCGGCGATTCGTGACGAACGGCGCAAACGTTCTGGTCAACATAACTAACGACGGCTGGTTTCTGCATTCGTCGGGATCGAAGCAACATCTGGCCAATGCGATCTTCCGCTGCGTGGAGAATCGGCGGCCGATGGTGCGGGCCGCTAATACCGGCGTGACCTGTTTCGTGAATGAGTTTGGCCATGTGACTCAACTCCTGCAGGACGATACCGGCGACACATTCACCGAAGGTGTTCTCACCGGCGAAATCAGCGTCTCCCAAGATGGCGCAGCTGACGTTTTACGTCCGCCATGGCGAATGGTTCGCCGAATGTTGCGCAGCACTGACGGGATCGCGATCATTGCAATCGTTCGGTGCTCTTCGCGTGAGCGATTGTAGGAGTGCGGCCGTCTCGCGCGGCGCCATGTTAATAGCTAGTGCGGCTCCGCCGCCTAACTGACACAAACGCGGAGCGCTCGCATCCACTGCAACATCGTGTGCGTAAACACGCGGATGGCTGTTCAACTTCCACTCGATCATCTTCGCGAACTTTGGCCGAAAGAACTTCGCGGGCACGAGAGTCGGAGCGTTGCTACATCCCGCATCGGTTTCTTCGCAACTCGAGCACGCTTCCCGAATTCTCGAACGATTGAATGGCGATCTGTTTCAGCTCGCGGCTTTCTTCGGACCCCAACATGGATTCCTGGGCCAAACCCAGGACAACATGATCGAATGGAAAAGTTACGAACATCCGCGTCTTCATGTGCCGGTTTACAGTTTATACGGAGAACATCGCGAGCCGACCGACGAAATGCTGCGCGATCTCGATGTGTTGCTGGTCGATCTTCAGGATATCGGCGCGCGTTATTACACATTTATCTGGACGCTCTACCTTTGCATGCGCGCCTGCGAGCGCGGCGACGTTCACGTAGTCGTTCTCGATCGTCCAAATCCGATCAACGGAATCAGCGTGGAAGGACCGGTGATTGAAAAGGGTTATGAATCGTTCGTAGGGTTGCATCCAATTCCGATTCGCCACGGCCGGACAATCGGTGAACTTGCAACACAGTTTCGCGACGAAGCGTTTCCGAAGTGCAAGTTGACGGTGTTGCCGATGAAAAATTGGGAGCGCGCGATGTGGTTCGATCAAACCGGTCTGCCGTGGGTGATGCCCTCGCCGAACATGCCCAGCATCGATACCGCAACGGTTTATCCGGGAATGTGTTTGCTCGAAGCGACCAACATTTCCGAAGGCCGTGGGACAACGCGTCCGTTTGAAATGTTCGGAGCGCCATTCATCGACGCTGAAACGCTCTGCCATGAGCTAAATGCCTTGAAGCTGCCGGGCGTGTTCTTTCGTGAAAATTATTTCCAGCCGACGTTCCAAAAATTCGCCGGGAAGCTTTGCGGCGGCGCGCAAATTCACGTGCTGGATCGCGATGTTTATCGTTCGTTTCGAGACGGGCGTTGAAATCATCCGATGTATTGGAAGGTTATACGGAGAGGAGTTCGCGTGGAAGCAGCCGCCTTACGAATACGAATATCCACAAGCTGCCGATTCAGATCCTGCTCGGCGGCCCTGCCGAAGATTTCTTTCACGATTAAGCGTGGCGATCGCCACGCTATTCATTTTACCCACTGCGTTCGCGGACATCCCGTGGCCTGAAGTTAATCAGCGTCTCGCCGTCGAAAACGAAAAACTCGCGCGGCGAGCTGGCGGACATGCCGGAGAATATTTCGTTGTCTGCACACTCTATTACACGCCGAAAGAATCCGGATTCACGTTCGAGCGAGGGTTCGACGCCACGCGAGTGAGCAGACCGGGATTGCACGGCCACACCTATCCGCGCGATTTCCTGCGATCAGTGCAAAAGGAAGGCTATGGCCGCATCGCAACACCGGTGAACGGCCACAACTACATTCGTTACAATCGAGGTTCCTATAATTTTGCGGGACCGCCGAGTGGTGGCGGAGGCGTGCTGATTTCTCGGTATTCCGCAGCGGCACGATTATCCGGCCCGCTTCATCGCGGTTTGGTGCTGGAGACTCCGGCCGCGGAAGTTCAGAACGTTTTTGGAAGCACGCGGTGGAAAATCGTCGATACCGGCGGCGGACTGCATCGCTGGCAGATCGATTGTTATTACGGCGAAGACGAGCCGCTTGGCCCTGGAAGAATGATGGCGCGCCCCCGAAGCACAACTTTCGAATATGCGTATTCCACCGCACGAATCGCTCGATGACGGCGTTCAAGGTTCGCCTGACATTTCATGGCGATCTTTCGTTCTTCTTACGGCGGAGATCGGCCCCCATTGAACGGCGGCTGTCCGAGCGAACTTCGGTTAAAGACATCATCGAAGGATGCGGGGTTCCTCACACTGAGGTCGACTTGATCCTGATAGACGGTGCGCCGGCCGATTTTTCGCGGGTAATCGAGTCAGAATTGGAGATTGAAGTGTTTCCAATCGAGTCCGAACCCCTTACCGTTTTCCGGAAAATCGATTGCAAGTGCGTAACCTTCGAAAGTTTGTTGCCGATGGCCATTTAGGAAAGCTCGTTCGCGACCTTCGATTGCTCGGCATCGACGTAACTTACGATCGGGACGCAAACGATCCCCGCCTGGTCGAGATTTCCAGCTTGGAAGACCGGGCGCTGCTCACGCGCGACCGGCGTTTACTGATGCACGCAGCCATCCGCCACGGCTATTACTTGAGGTCGCAGAATCCGCTCGACCAAACGGTCGAAGTAATCGGCCGATTCGATCTTGCGAACAGTTTCGCACCATTTAGCCGGTGCCTGCTCTGCAATGCAATTTTAGAGCCGACCGCAAAGGAGAGCATCGTTCAGCAGCTCGAACCGCTTACCCGGATATATTATGACCAGTTCCGGCGCTGTCCGGAATGCGGACAGGTGTACTGGTCGGGATCGCATTTCGAAAAATTGCAGAAGCGAATTGAAGCGATTCAAACTCGGATCAGTGCTGAGGTGCGCAGGTAAAGCGCAGCCTTGTAAGCCGCAGGCCAACTGGCACACTCGCCGCCGTGCAAAGATTTGTTTTCGGCTTCGTAGCGACGTTGATCTTGGGCGCTGCTGCTTTTGCGCAGGGGCCCGCTCCGTCTCCGCTGATTTCGCTGCCGTCTCCGCCTCCGGCCAAAGTGACACCGGCACTTCCCGAAGCGAGCCCTGCTCCCGTCCTGACCAAACAGGATCTCGAGCCTTTTTTCGATGCGCTGATCCCCTCTCAACTACGGACTAAAAATCTCGCCGGCGCCGTTGTTTCCGTCGTAAAGGACGGCCAGGTCCTCCTTCAAAAAGGCTACGGCTACGCAGATTTGGATGCGAAAAAGCCGGTCCTTCCGGATCAAACATTGTTTCGGCCTGGGTCGATCTCGAAACTATTCACTGCCACGGCCGTGATGCAGCTGGTGGAACAGGGCAAACTCGATCTCGATCGCGACGTGAACGGTTACATCGATTTCGCGATTCCAAACACCTATCCGGAGCCGGTCACCTTGCGCCGATTGCTAACGCACACGGCGGGATTCGAGGAGACGCTCAAAAACTTGTTCGTCGGTCGTGAAAGTGATCTTAAGCCGCTCGGGACTTACCTCGCGAACCAGTTACCGGCGCGAATTTTTCCGCCAGGCAAAATTCCGTCGTATTCGAATTATGGATTCACTCTGGCGGGATACATCGTCGAGCGGGTCAGCGGCGAGAAGTTCGAGCGTTACGTCGACAATCATATTTTGAAGCCGCTCAAGATGAACAACTCGACATTCGATCAGCCGCTTCCGCCACAGCTTGCGCCGCAAATGTCGAAGGGATATCTCAACGCAGCCCAGAAACCTCGCGACTTCGAATTTGTCGAAGTTGCGCCCGCCGGAGCGCTTTCCACTACTGCGGCGGACATGACGCGATTCATGCTGGCCTTCCTCCAAGACGGGACGGTTGACGGCGTTTCGATTTTGAAACCAGAGACCGTCCGGCAAATGCAAACCCGGCAGCTGGAATTGAATCCAATGATTTGCGGACTCGGCATCACCTTCATGGAATATTCGATAACGCCAGTTCGTGTGATTGGTCACGGCGGTGACACTATTTATTTCCATAGCGACCTGGTGCTCGTGCCGGATGCGCACATTGGCTATTTCCTTTCCTACAACACTCTTGGCAAAAATGTCGGCGGCGGACGCGGCGAACTGCAGCACGCGTTTCTGAATCGCTATTTTCCTAACCAGACGGAAGTGAAGAGCGAAATCGATCCGAAAACTGCCGTGACCGACGGCCAGGCAGTTCGCGGCGTTTACGAAGGAACGCGGCGCAGCCAGACCAACTTTTTGCGGATGATCTCGTTGCTCGACGAATTCAGCGTCAACAGCGACAAAGACGGGATTCTGACCGTCGAAGAGAACAAAAACCAACGTGGCGAACTCAAGAAATGGAAGGAAATCGCGCCGCTGGTTTACAGCGAAGTCGACGGCGGAGACCGCATCGCGTTTCGACGCGATGCGTCCGGCAAAGTTACCGAAATGCTTCCCTTCCCCGCGATTTACGAAGGCCAGCGCGTTCCGTGGTTTAATAACAAACGCCTTCTCAATCCGGTGATCGGCGGAAATCTTCTGCTCGTGTTTTTGACGGTGTTGCTCTGGCCGGTGGCATTTTTGATTCGACGGAAATATCAGCGCCCATTGTTTTCCAAACCAGGCGACCGGGTTCTGTATTTCATTTCGCGAATGGTTTGCGTCGGCGAATTGATTCTCATTTTGGCGCCAGCGATTGCGCTCAGCCAAGGCATCGAACTTATCGTAAAACTGAGCGATCGGATTAATCCGTGGCTGCAAGCGTTGCACATCTTAGGATGGACTGTAGCTGCGGGAATCGTCGTGCTAATCATCGCTGCGATCCGATTCTCGAAACTTCCGGGACACGGGCTTTGGTTGCGCGCTCACGCGATTCTGCTCGCGATCGGCGGCATTGCTTTTGGACTGTTCGCCTGGCAATACCATTTGCTTGATACGTCACTGAAGTTCTAATTCCCCCCACTGATGGTGCCCCGACATTGGCAAATCCTGGTTGCGTTCGCGTTCATCACGGTACGGGCGTCGGTTCTTGGCTACGGCCAGGATGGCCACGAAATCGTCGGCGCAATCGCTGATGAGCTCATCAAAAACACGCCCGCAGGAAAGAAGATCTATGCACTGACCGACGGCATCCCCCTGAGAAAAGCGGCGTTCATCCCGGATGAGATCAAAGCCTGGGATAAAAATGGCGTCGACGATCCAAACGCGTATCCGCATTACTCGGATCATCCGAAGATCGACAGCCAATTACGCGACTTTTGGCGCGCGAACCCGCCGACTTCGGATCCGGCATCTCCGGTTCCATCGCACCATTGGTTCCATTACACCGATGTTCCGATTCTCAACCCACACAAATATTCCGATGGCAAAACCGGCCGTACTCAGTGGGATATCGTTCACATGATTTCGTATTGTGTCGATGTTCTGCGCGGCGAAGTGCCGGAAAACAATCCGCGTAAAATCACGAAATCGGTCGCGGTAATCTTGCTGGCGCACTACGTGGGCGATATTCATCAGCCGCTCCATGTCGGCGCGGAATATTTCAACCAGGCGGGACAACCGGTCGATCCCGATGCGAATCAAGCGGGCACCGAAGACGAGGGCGGCAATACGATAATCCTGAAATTAACGCATGGCGCGCCGGATTCATCCGGACACAAGGGAGGTCTGAAGCTGCACGGTTATTGGGATAACGACGCAGTTCTGGCAAATTTTCCGCCCATATCTCCCAGTTTGAGCAAAGAGGAACGAATACAGACATTGCAACGCGACGACAAAGAAATCGTCGCCAAACTGGCCAAGCAACAACCCCCAAATTTCCGCGAACCGAGCGGAATAGCTTTAAAGAAGTATTCGGAAATGTGGGCCGACGAGATTTTACCGATCGCACGCGAAGCCCATGAACGCCTCCGTTTCGTTTATATGCATCCAACCGTTGATCAGGGCCGAAACGTGATCGCAGGTGACGCGCGCGAGAATCCTCCCGCCGACGGAGTTTTTTATTCCGATTGGGCCGGGCGAACTGTCCGCGATGAATTGCACAAAGCGGGTTGGCGACTGGCGGATTTACTCAGCCAGGCGGTCGAGGCCACGCCAATCAATTCGTCAGCCGCAATCGCCACTCCGGAACCAGTTGTTGCGTCGCCGGAAAAAAGCGAAGACACACCGCGACCTGCGCGAACCGCGGAAGCACAATCAAATACTACCGCTCCGGTGCCGGCGAATCCTCCAGCCGCGTCAGACTTCGGCCGTTATCCTGACAACTACAAGGAAGTGATTGTTAACTGGTTGAGAAAATACGGACTCGATGCGTCGCGAATTGATTGGCAAAGCGAACCGAAGCCGTCCGAAATGGCAAATGGAAGTGGCCAGCGCCTTTCCGGTTATTTGGTGATTTTCAACACTCCCAGTTACGAACAAATGAAAACGCGCAGCGTTCTGATTCGTGATGGCGTCGTTGTGGTAAACAACGGGTTCTGATTGCCAAAAAAAATCGCGTCCGCCGCAGCAGACGCGATTTCAGTCAAACAAAGTGTAGCCACCGCGCTCTGTCGTCCGCCCCCATTATTAACCCTCGGAGACAGAGCGAAGCGGCTACAAAGTTTTCGAATTTTATGTTTCGGTCTTCGCCTTGTTGTGGTGCGAGCTGCACTCGGCTTTGAACTTCGCGAACTGGTCCTTGGTCAGGATGCCTTCCGCTTGTTTCATGTAAGTCGATTCGCTGGCTTCGGAACAACCAGCCTTGTGGTGTTCCGCCATCACCGCATCCATCTTCGTCTGTTGATCAGGCGTAAGATTGAGACTGGCTAGCGAGACCGAGCATGCGGCCTTTCCACTGTTGCCGGCCTGCTTTGTGCAATCGCCGTGTTCACCCGCGAACACCGCGCCTGTTGCAAACATTCCCGCTACTAGTAACGCAATGATTTTGGTCATAGGTGAACGTGAGACACCGGTGTTCCCGGACCCGTTCAAACTTTGAGGGCTTTCGGCGGTTTTTCTTCCGATCAGCCTGCCGTCGATTGTTCCGCCGAAAACTGGACCGGATCCTGGCGAAAGTAATTGTGCAACTCCGAATACAACCGCGGGTGCTGCGATCGAAGTCTCATCGGACGTTCAAAAAACGCTTCAGTCGATACGGCGAAAAACTCTGCCGCGTTGGTCGCGCCGTAGGTATCGAGCAATGTTGGAATCCCTGTTGCCTCCGCCGCGCGGAGCGACGCAAATTCCGTTCGCATCACCTCGCGCCAGGCCAATTGTTGTTGCCGCGTCGCCAATGCCGGCGTTCCATCGGCCGCGAAATTTTCGTAGTCGAGTTGATGCGCGAATTCATGAAGCACGACGTTCTTGCCGTCTGCCGGATCGGCCGCGCCGGATTTCACCGCATCCCATGCCAACACCATCGAGCCCATCGTCCGCGCAGTTTCTCCGGACCGGTGACTTTTACCTTCTTCCCAAATTTCCGCGGTAACCGGACGTTTCTCCTCGGCGAGATAGGTCGAAGGATAAACCAGGATGGTCAGGAGCCGCGGAAAATAATCGGTCTTGCGATGCAATAACAGCAGGCAGGCCTGGGCCGCGATTGTCACTCGAACTTCGTCTGTGATTTCCTGATCTGCACAGCCCTCGAAATTTTTTTCGTTGAGAAGAATCTGAACGTTCCCGAGCAACTCCGCCTGATCGTCTCCCGAGAGTCGCGGGAAGAAGGCCACGTTGCGTTTGATGATCTTTGACCACTCGTTTGGAAATGGCCGTGCCATCAATCGCTTGCGTTGCCGGTCTTTCAGGAATCCGAGCATGAGGCGAACGTGATTGTAGCGGTGCTTGTTCTCAAGCACGGAATTAATAAGCAGGCGTTCGCCGCGGCGAACGCCTCTACAATTCTCAGAACTTCGCGCTCGCGTTGACGCCGATTCAGTATGAAAATCCAAAACCGGAGGAGCTCCTATGAATACCCATTCCATCTCTCGTCGTCATTTCGCGCATTTGCTCGGGGTCGGCGCAGCCGCAGCCATCGTTCGCCCTCGAATTACCATCGCAAAAGAATCGACCGTCCCTGCGCCCGCCGCGACTGGAGTAGTTCGATTAAGTGCGAATGAAAATCCATTCGGCCCATCGCCCAAAGCACACGACGCGATGAAAAACGCGCACGGCATTTGCAATCGTTATCCGGACGCCGCGAACGACATTCTAATCGAGAAAATCGCAAAAATTAACAATATCAGCCGCGATCAAATCGCTCTCGGAGACGGTTCGAGCGAGGTCCTGAAACTTTGCGCTGAAACTTTCACCGGCCCAATCGAAGGAAAACTTGTGGTGGCGGACCCGACTTTCGAAGCAATCCTCGAATACTCGAAAGCGTGCGGCGCCGACGTTGTGAAGGTCCCGCTGACTTCGAGTTACGCGCACGATCTCGAGAAAATGGCAGCCTCCGCGCAAAAAGGCCTGATCTATATCTGCAATCCGAACAACCCGACCGCGAGCATCACGCCGAAAAACGATCTGCGCGATTTCATCGCGAAGACGCCGAAGGATACCGTGATTCTCGTTGATGAAGCGTATTTCCATTATGCCGACAGTCCAAATTACGAGAGCGTGATTCCGTTGGTGAAAGATCACGCCAACCTCATCGTCGCGAGGACGTTCTCGAAGATTTATGGAATGGCCGGATTGCGCTGTGGTTATTGCGTCGCCCAACCGGAGACGATCAAGCGAATGCACGGTTTTCAGATGTGGGACAGCGTGAACATCATGGCGTTGTCGGCCGCGAGCGCGAGTCTCGACGACGATGATCAGGTCATTAATGGCCGCAAGATGAACAGCGAAGCGAAGAAATACACCCTGACCGAACTCGAAAAACTCGGCTACAAATCGATTCCATCGCAGGCCAATTTCATCATGTTCGATTGCAAGAAACCGGTTGTGCCGATCATCAAGGCGATGAAAGACAAAGATGTTGCAGTCGGGCGCCTGTTCCCGACCTATCCGAATCACATGCGGTTAACGATTGGTAAACAGTCGGAAATGGAAGCGTTTGTGAATGCGTTCAAACAGGTCACAGCCTGAACCTTGACGCTTAAACCGCGTGTCGCACCATTAGACAGACGTTTGCGATGATGAAGCGCATAAAAATAATTGGCCTAACGACCATAATCCTCGCAGCAGCGGTCACGCAGAGTAACGCCGATAGCAATGTTTTGCTGAACAAGCCGGTGTTTGTCGTTAACGGTTCGATGCAAATCACAAATCCGTCGACGTCGTTGAGCGTGATCGACAACGGTGTTTTCCTGCCGGAATCGACCGCTTTTTTCAGCAGCGCGGCAACCGCGAATGCAGTTGAATGGACCACCACCGACGGAGGGCCTGCCGGCTCCGGCAATGCGCCCACCACATTGGAGATCGATCTCGGCGGTTTTTTTGCAATTAGCGGCGCAATTATTCAGGCCGATAACAACGATAGTTATCTTCTCCAGTACCGCGACCCGTCGACCAGCACGTGGCTCACCCTTTGGAATGTGCCCGGCGTCGCCGGCGTTGGCTTCACGACCCGGCCCAACGCGGATCAAACGACATTCCAGTCGCTCGCGCCCATCGTGACTGATGCCGTCCGGATAAGCGCAGCGTCCGGTGATAGCGCGTTAGGCGTTTCTGAAATTCAGCTCAATGGCTCGGCTGTGCCCGAACCCTCGCCCAGTGTCTTGATTGCACTCGGTGCGATTTTGAATTTCGGGATCGCTCGATTGCGAAAGCGCTCGAAATAATTTGGAGTGCGGCGTGTACTACGCCGCTGTTGTTCCGAAGGTTCGAAAGCGGTGCGGGTACGCACCGCACTCCAAAGCGCAACCGCGAGCGAAGCGGAGTTCGCCTAACAAGTCGATTACTTCTCTTTAAACTCCAACGCGCCATCGCGCGCGTCGATCTTCACGGTCTGGCCTTCGCGGACCTTGCCTTCGAGAATCTGGATCGAGAGCGGGTCGAGAATTTGTTTTTGAATTGTGCGCCGCAGTGGCCGGGCGCCGTAAATTGGATCGTAACCTTCTCGGGCAAGAAGTTGTTTAGCTGAATCGGAAAGCTCGAGCGTGATTTTTTGTTCGGAGAGACGCTTCGCCAAACGCTTCAGCTGGATTTCGACGATTTTCTTCAAGTCCTCCTCGCTCAAACGATCGAAGATGATGATTTCGTCGACGCGGTTAAGAAATTCGGGACGGAAATGTCCACGCAACGCATCCATCACGAGACGTTCGCGCGCTTCCTGAGTTTGTTCCTCCTCCAGGATGTATTGCGATCCGATGTTGGAGGTCATGATGATCACGGTGTTTTTGAAATCGACGGTGCGCCCTTGGCCATCCGTGATCCGGCCGTCGTCCAAGACTTGCAGCAGCACGTTGAACACGTCCTGGTGCGCCTTTTCGATTTCGTCGAACAACAGAACCGAATACGGCCGCCGCCGGACAGCTTCGCTCAATTGGCCGCCCTCTTCGTAACCCACGTAACCGGGCGGTGCACCGATCAATCGCGCGACGGTGTGTTTCTCCATGTATTCGCTCATGTCGATCCGAATCATTGCGTTCTCGTCGTCGAACAAAAATTCAGCGAGAGCGCGCGAAAGTTCGGTTTTGCCAACACCGGTTGGTCCGAGAAAAATAAATGAGCCAATCGGACGGTTCGGGTCCTGCAAGCCGGCGCGGGCACGACGCACCGCGTTCGACACTGCTTTGATGGCGCGTTCCTGATCGACGACGCGTTGGTGCAGATGTTGTTCGAGTTTTACGAGCTTCTCGTCGCTCGCCTTCTTGCAACCGCGAAACAGGAATGCCCGTCCAACGAGAAACAACGTCGGCAATGTCTTCCTCGGTCACTTCTTCGCGAAGCAACCGCGTCTTGCGTCCCTTTTCTTTCGCCGCGGCGTCCGCGAGCTTTTTTTCCAACTCGGGGATCGTTCCGTATTGAAGTTCGCTCGCCTTTCCGAGTTCACCGCGCCGGGTGGCGCGTTCCAGTTCGGTGCGGAACTGATCAAGCTGCTCTTTCCATTTCCGCTGTTCGTCGATGACCGCTTTTTCTTTTTGCCACTCGGCTTTAAGCGCTCCCGATTTCTCCTTTAATTCGGCCAATTCCTTTTCGAGCTTCTTCAGCCGTTCCTTGCTCGCAGGATCCTTTTCCTTTTTCAGGGCCTGCCGCTCCATCTCCCGTTGCATGACCTCGCGCTCGATGACGTCGATTTCGGTGGGCATCGAATCGAGTTCGATCTTTAATCGCGAAGCCGCTTCATCGACCAGGTCGATCGCCTTGTCGGGAAGAAATCGGTCGGTGATGTAACGATTCGACAAGACCGCCGCGGCAACGATGGCGCTATCGGTGATGCGAACGCCATGATGAACTTCGTAGCGTTCCTTCAGTCCGCGCAGAATTGCGATGGTATCTTCGACGCTGGGTTCGTTCACTATCACCGGCTGGAACCGGCGTTCGAGCGCGGCGTCTTTCTCGATGTATTTGCGATATTCATCGAGCGTCGTCGCACCGACCGTCCGCAGCTCGCCCCGCGCTAGCATCGGCTTCAACATATTCGAGGCGTCGACGGATCCTTCGGCCGCGCCGGCGCCGACGATGGTGTGCAACTCGTCGATGAATAAAATCGATCTCGCCCTGTGAGTCGGTGACTTCCTTCAAAAATGCTTTGAGCCGATCTTCGAATTCTCCACGGAATTTTGCCCCCGCAATCATCGCGCCAATGTCCATTGCGATAAGTCGCTTGTTCTTGAGCGATTCAGGAACGTCGCCACTCACGATCCGGCGTGCGAGACCTTCGACGATTGCAGTCTTGCCAACACCGGGATCGCCGATCAGCACGGGGTTGTTTTTGGTCCGACGTGAAAGCACCTGCATGATGCGGCGGATTTCGTTATCGCGACCAATCACCGGATCGATTTTTCCGCGGCGCGCGAGCTGAGTGAGATCGCGTCCGTATTTCTCGAGCGTTTGGTATTTCCCCTCCGGGTTTTGGTCGGTCACGCGCTGCGATCCCCTGACCTGTTGCAGCGCCTGCATCAATTTGTCGTGAGTGACGCCGAAGTCCTTCAACGTCTTGGCGGCGGGAACGCTGGACGGGGCGTCGGCCAGAGCGAGCAGATAATGTTCGGCGCTGGTGTATTCGTCCTTCAGTTTCGCCATTTCCCTTTCCGAGCTATCGAGAACGGTCCGCAACTCATTCGACATGCGAAGATCCACCGCGCCGGTCACTCGCGGCTTACGATTGAGCTCGGTCTCTAAGTTTTCGCGCAGCTGATTTGGAGGAACGCCAATCTTCTCGAGCAGAGGCTGAGTGATGCCGTCCGATTGATCGAGCAGTGACAACAGGAAATGTTCGTTAGTGATCTCCTGATGAGTCGACTTCGAAGCGAGGTCCTGGGCCGCCTGCAGCGCCTCCTGCATCTTCTGCGTGAACCGGTCGATTCTCATTCCCTCAAAATAACGAACGTGCCGCCTGGGGCAATCGCGCGTGCAACATCCATTGCAGGGGTGCGCCTGACCGCGTATCAGTCTTGGCGATGAGCGCAGAAGTAAAGATCACTCCGATGCACGCGTTTGGCGTTTTGCGCAACGCGGCGTTCCGCCGCTACGTCATCGGCAGCTTGATCTCCGACACCGGAAGCTGGATGCAGGTGATGGCGCAAGGCTGGGTAATGGCAATGCTGACCACCAAAGCATTTTGGCTGGGAATGGCTAACTTCGCGGCCGGTGTCCCAATGCTGGCGCTGACCATGCTCGGTGGGATGGCTGCGGACCGGTTCGACAAGCGCAAAATTCTTCTGATCACTCAGGTTGTTCAAATCGGAATCGCGTGCGGAATTGGTTTCCTCATTCTTAAAGGCGACATCCGCATCTGGCAGATTCTGGTCTTTGCTGTGTTGCTCGGGATTTCCAATTCCTTCGAAATGCCAACCCAGTCCGCTTTGGTCCCCGAATTGGTCGGGCGCGAACAGATTCAAAATGGAATCTCCATCGACCGTTCGGTGTTTCACGGCTCCCGTGTGCTCGGACCAGCAATTGGCGGTTACCTGATCAAGTGGCTGGGTCTCGCGTCCGCGTTTTTTGCGAACGCTTTGTCGTTCGTTGCGCTTATCATCGCGATCTTGTCCTTACCGCCGAGGGCGAAAGGTACGGCGGAGGAAGAAGAAAAACGTGCGAGCGGAATGGTGGATGGGTTTCGATTCGTTCGAAAGGACATCCCTAGTCTGGCGATGGTCACGCTGATTGCGACCCAATCGCTTTGTATCTTTCCAATCATCACGGTGATGATGCCGCTGTATGTGCGGCTCGTGCTTCATCGCGGAGCGGACAGTCTCGGATTTTTGATGGGCGCGTCTGCGATCGGCTCTCTGGTTGGCTCGATTTTTCTCATTGGCCTGCCGCGGGACAAGCGGGTGCCGCTCATGATGATCAACGCAGTCGCGATTTCGCTGGTAATTACCGCACTCTCATTCGGTCCAAGCTTCTATGTGGTGATGGGATTGTTAATCGTAAACTCGTTAGGCCTGGCCACAAATTTCGGCCTTTGCAGCACAATCGTTCAGGAACGCGCGCCGGATTATCTGCGAGGCCGCGTTTCGGCGGTGTTCATGCTCAGCTTTGTTGGGATGATGCCGTTCGCAGGTCTTGGCGTCACCGCATTATCAGACTTGATTGGAATGCGGACAGCGCTGATCGTCGCCGCGACTGCTTTCGGCGTGATCACGCTCATTGTGCTGGCGCGCGTCCGGAAGCAATGCGCCGAACCCGGCGTTTGCGAGACGAACATCGGCACGCCGGCAGCTCCCTCAGCTGCCGCAACTGTTTGAACAGTTCATCAAACCGATGATTTCGTTTTCGACCTGCTGGAATTCGAGCCGTCACACCGACGGAGCAGAAATGCTCCAGGAAATTCTCGATCTCGGCTTCGAGCGAATCGAGCTCGGCCACGGCATCCGCATTTCTCTAATGCCCGGTATCCAGAAAATGTTCGAGTCGGGCAAAGTGACATTCTCAAGTCTGCACAATTTTTGTCCATTGCCGGTGGAAGTGCTGCACGCCTCGCCGGATTGCTATCAGTTTTCGTCTCCCTACGGCAACGAACGCGAGCGCGCAGTGAAACAAACATTTCAGACAATCGATTTTGCCGAACGGCTTAAAGCCCCGTTCGTAGTCATGCATCTGGGCGAAGTGCCGATTGGGCCGGTCACCGATGATCTGATCAAGCTTGCGCGAAAGGGCAATCTGTTCTCCCGCGAATACGTGCGCGAAAAAATTCGCGCACTGGAGAAACGCGAAGCGACCGCACCGCCCTACCTTCAACAAGTGAAAGATTGTTTGAAACGCATCGTTGAATACGCCGCAAACAAGAAAGTGAAACTCGGGATTGAAGGTCGCCGCGGGTTTGAAGAAATTCCGAGCGAGCGCGAGCTGCCGGCTTTGCTTGATGAATTAAACTCGCCACAGGTAGGCTATTGGCACGACTTTGGACATATCCAAATCAAAGAAAACCTTGCGTTCCTTGATCATGCCGAGTGGCTGCGCCAAATCGGTCCGCGCGCTCTTGGCTGTCATGTCCAGGATTGCATCTGGCCGGCCCAGGACCATCAACCGCCATTTGCCGGGGACGTGGATCTTCAGAACCTGGTGCCGCTCTTGCCGAAAAATTGCGCCTGGGTTTGGGAGATGAGCCCGCGTAAAACAGCGGAAGAAATCCAGCGATCCGTGGAAGCCTGGAAGAAACATTTTAGCGCGTGAAAAAAGTCATCATCACTGTCGTTCAGCTCGCGGTCACCGTCTGTCTGCTGGTGTGGGTGTATCGCGATCCAAAAAAATTGGCGGAGATGCGGCAGGCGATCGGCCACGCCCGCGTGGAATGGCTTTTGGCCGGCATCGTCGCTTACTTGATCGTGGAAGCGGCGGCGGCGTTTCGTTGGCAAATGCTGCTCAAGGTCCAGGGCATCCGACTAACTCTGCCGCGCTTGTCCGGATTGTTTTTGATCGGGATGTTTTACAATCAATTTCTGCCCGGAGGCACCGGTGGCGATATTATTAAGAGCTATCTGCTGCTCAAGGAAACACCCGACCACAAAGCGGGCGCATTGCTGGCCGTGGTATTCGATCGTTTCATCGGCTTGGTGGCGCTGGTCGCAATTACCGTCACGCTCGTGAGCATGCGTTTCGATCTGCTTTCGCAAACGTATGAAACGCGGCGTTATTTGTGGATTCTGCTCATTCTCCTCGGTGTCTCGGTGGCCACTCTGGCTGCCAGTTTTGTAATCAGCGGGTTCAACCTCTTTCACTTGCTGCCTCATAAATTTCCGGGACGCGACAAATTAATCGAAATCGCCGCCGCATATCATCTTTATGCGCGGCACTGGGTTGCTACCTCCTTCGCTTTTGGCGCGTCGTTGGTGGCGCATTTGGCAACTTTCACGACTTTCCTTTGCGCGGCTTATGCGTTGCGGGCGGATGTTCTGGTAACAAACTTTTTCGCCGTCATGCCGATCGAGCGAACGATCTCCGCGCTTCCGATCAGTTTTGCCGGCGTTGGCATTCGCGAAAAGGTCCTCCAAACAATGTTGCATCAGGTGTGTGGCGTAAATGAGGGCGTGGCGATCCTGATCGGTTCCCTGAGTTTTCTCATCATGGTCGTATGCTGCCTGCCTGGCGGCATTGTCTATTTCTTCTACCGTCCGAGCGGCCCAGAAGGGCGTATCCGGATGCGCGAGATGAAACGCGAAGTCGCCACCATGGAGCATGAAATCAGCGAGTCGCAGTAAAAAGGCGGAGGGGACCTCAGTGTCCCCACGCAGGAAACGAAAATCGCGGCGCCAAGGCCGCTCCCACATTCCTCGCCCGTTCGTCAGCGCCACCTTCGCGATGACTGTCGATGGAAAAATTACGACCCGCGATTTTGCGCCGGTCGATTTTACCTCGCGCGAAGACAAACAACATTTGTTTCGGCAACGAGCGCTGGCCGATGCGGTGTTGATCGGCCACACCACATTGGAACGAGATAATGTTCGGCTGGGCGTTTCCGAAGATTTGCGCCAGGAACGAATCAAACGCGGTCAAAGTCCGGCGCCATTACGTGTGATCGTTTCCAACGAAGGCAACATTGGCAGTGAGTTGAAGATTTTTCAGTGGCAACTTTCGCGGATCCTGATTTTTTCCACCAAACGAATGCCACAGACAACGCAGGCGGCTTTGTCGGATAAGGCGATCCTGCACTTGACCCAAGACGCCGTGGTCGATCTGGAGGAAATGCTGCGCGTTTTGGCGAAGCGATTACAAAGTCCGACGCGTCGCCTGCGAAGGCGGGCCAACTCTCTTTCGCTCAATGCTCGAACATGGATTGATCGACGAGCTCAGCCTGACAATTGCGCCGTATTTGTTTGGCGGAGCCGGCGCGCCAACGCTCACCGGTCTCGGGTCGGAATTTCTGGGGGAAAGCGTGCAATGTGTCATGAAGGATATGCGCGTCGTCGGTGACGAATGTTTTCTGACCTACCGGATTAAATCGCGCAGGAAGGAATGAGACGCCGGCGTTTCACAGAAACGCGCTACACCTTATCTTTTCGTCGCGGACGTCGCACCAACTCTCCATCGCAATTGGGGCAGGT
Organism: uncultured Verrucomicrobiae bacterium; assembly: GCA_963800015.1. Taxonomy (GTDB): domain Bacteria; phylum Verrucomicrobiota; class Verrucomicrobiia; order Chthoniobacterales; family UBA10450; genus AV40. Next base: position 121,322 of record CAWCZE010000004.1, read on the forward strand.
ATTGTTCATTTGCTTCGCGCAATTGTCGCAAAACGTGCACTCGTAACTGCAAATAAAGGCGTCGCCTTCAGAGGTCAGCGGCGTTCCGCATTTTTCGCATCCTTTTTTCATTTCCAGCGGCATCGGTTTCAGACCAGTGTAAGCGGATTCAGCGCAACTGAAATGCACAAAACGAATTCAATCATCATGCACGCGCCGAAGAAGTCGATCTTCGAGACGGCGGCGAATTTGGAGCTGTGGCCGAAAATTCTGCCGCACTATCGCTATATTCGTTACCTCGAGCGCGGCGACGATCGAAACATCGTGGTGATGGCAGCAGTGCGCTCCGGGATTCCAATCAAGTGGACTTCGGAAGAGATTATTGATCGCAACCGCTGCGAGGTTCATTTCAATCATTTGAAAGCATTCACCAAAGGCATGCACGTTGTCTGGACATTTGATGAAACGCCCGACGGCGTCCGGGTAGAGATTCTACACGAGTTTAAGTTTCGCATTCCGGTTCTGGCGCCGATAATGGAAGCGATCATTGGCGACTTTTTTATCGCGAACGTTGCCAACAAGACGTTGCACTGCATGAAAAAGTATGTGGAATCCACCACGAAGAACGCGAAGGTCACGAAGGAATGCTGATTTTCAAAACCAAAAAACACCTTCCTGTCCTTCGTAGTAAAAACTAAATGAAACGGCGCGTTGTCATCACCGGCCTCGGTCCCATTACCTGCATCGGCAAAGGTGTAGACGGGTTTTGGAATGGAATTCGCGCTGAAAAGACCGGCATTACACCGATCGAGAGCCTCGACGTCAGCCAGTTTGGTGTTCGTGTCGCGGGGCAAATTCACGACTGGGATCCGGAAGAATTTTTCCCGACTCATCGACTAAAGCGGCTCGATCGTTACGCGCAGTTCTCGGTTGCGTCTGCCAAGCTCGCGCTCGATGACGCCGGAATTGAATACGGGCACGACAAGCCAAACGATCGGATCGGAGTCAGCTTCGGAACCGCCCTTGGCGGAGTTTGCAAAGCCGAGGAGCAATACATTCGCTTTTTGAAAAAGGGCGCGCGCGGAGTTCAGCCGACGCTGGCGGTGCAAGTCTTTGGCGGGTCTGCCCATTCCAATATTGCAATCGATTTCGGATTTCGCGGCGTCGGGACAACAAATTCCAATAGTTGCGCCAGCGGAACGGTGTCAGTCGGCGAAGGCCTTCGTTACATTCGGGACAACTTCGCCGACGTCGTCGTCGCCGGTGGAGCGGAGGCGCCGTTAACAACCATCACGATTGGGGCATTCGACGTCATTAAAACAATGAGTCGCAACCCGGATCCGCAATTCGCATCCCGGCCATTCGACAAATCGCGCGATGGATTCGTGATGGGCGAAGGCGCGGCATCGCTTGTTCTGGAAGAATTGGAGCATGCGCGGGCCCGCGGCGCGAAGATTTACGCCGAAGTTCTCGGATACAGTCTGAACAACGACGCGTTTCATATGACAACGCCGCTGCCGACGGGAGATTCCTGCATTCGCGCAATGCGAGATGCGCTTGCCGATGCCCAGGTGTCGCCGGAGCAAATCGACTACGTCAATGCGCACGCGAGTTCGACGCAGTTGAATGACAGCGCCGAAACAATGTCGATTAAGGCCGCTTTGGGCGAACGCGCCCGCAAAATTCCGGTGAGCGGAACGAAGGGTTACACCGCGCATCCATTGGGAGCGACCGGCGCGATCGAAGCGTGCCTCTGCGCGCTCGCGTTGGATCGCCAATGGGTTCCGCCAACAATCAATTATCAGAATCCAGATCCGAGCTGCGATCTCGACCTTGTTCCCAATCACGGTCGCTCAGCCGAATTGAATTACGTGATGAGCAATTCGTTCGGTTTCGGCGGAATCAACGCGTCAATCGTGCTCAGTCGCGTCCGGTGCGGCTAGGTAGCGGCGGCTCACCGAGCCGCCACGGCGATTGCGTTAATCGCCCCTACCTCCGCAATCAATCCGTAACTCGTTAGGCGTTAGAAGCTGTTGCCAGCTCAATTCCCGAGCGCCCAAAATCCCGGTTTGCCAGGCACGTTGCCGGAAGCGCTCGTCGCCTTCACCGCGTAGAGCCCTTCGGTTAAGCGTGATCGACGCGCTGTTATTGGTCGTGCTCGAGCCGCCGGCTGGAATCACGCAGGTAGCAGAAGGTCCGCTGCCAACCGGGTTGCCGGAACTGTCGAAGACTTGGAACGTGAGCGCAGACGATGTTGTGCCGCCGGTGATCCTGGCGTGGAAAACTGTCAGGGTAACCGTTCGAGAAACAAAAAAGAATGAACTCGCTTCGTTAGCCGCGCCTTTAGTGCCGGTGGCAGTGGCGTCGAGCGACTGGCCATTGCCGATCCATACTGCAGTATGGCCATCGAGATTGTTGCTCGACCAGGCATTCAGCAATGTGACGCCGGCAGGTCCAACAGGGCCTGTCGCTCCGGCTGGTCCAGCGGACCGGCGGGTCCTGGATCCCGGCTGGTCCTTGAGGGCCTTGCGGCCCGGAGATCCGGCGGGTCCAGTTGACCTTGGGGACCTTGCGGTCCGGTGGCGCCTTGGGGTCCCGTTGCCCCGGTGGGCCCCTGCGGTCCAGTGGCGCCTTGCGGTCCAGTTGGCCCCGGAGGTCCTTGTGGTCCAGGAGATCCGGCTGGGCCTGGAGGACCTTGCAAGTCACTGACACTTCCAACGCCGAGCTGACCATTCGCGTCGATGAAGACAGGATTGCCGCTGCTCATATCGACTCCGTTGATGCCGGCGATGAACGTCGCGGTCTGATTGGCCTGGTCGCCAATGCGAATGGTGCCAGCGTCACCGCTGTTACCGAAATTGCCGATAACAATATTGTTGTCGCCGGTGTCGAGGTTGAAGCCCGCGTCAAAACCGAGAGCAATGTTGTTGCTGCCGTTGTTGAAGAAGAGCGCGGCTTCTCCAATGGCCGTGTTTAAACTGCCCGTGTCGTTAAAAAACAGCGATTGATCACCAAAGGCCGCGTTGTCGCCACCAGTAGTATTGAAGAAAAGCGCTTGATAACCACTGGCGGTATTATAGCCGCCGATTGTATTGCGTAAACAGCGATTCGAAACCGCTGGCCGTGTTGTTGTTGCCGCTCGTATTGGAAAGGAGCGCTTGTGAACCGATCGCCATATTGCCTCCGCCGTTTGTGTTGGCTTCACTGAGCCAATGCCGTGTTAGAAGCCAGAAATAGCGCGTGAATTGTCGGTCCGCCGGTGGTGTAAGAGTGCCTTAAACCAGCGCCGTATTGTGGCCCTGTCAGCGGTGTTATCGCCGTATTATTGCGTATATCCTCCGTCCGGCGGTGGGCTAACCGCCCATGCCGTCGATGAAAACGCCAGACACGCTAGCGCGATAGTTGCGACCATTGATGAGCGTATGCTTATGAATTGAGTCGGTTGATACATATATGGAACCTCTTCTTGCGATGGGTTAACTCTGAACCGCAGATCTGAAAGAGGAGGAGACGCGATCGAGAACATTGAACGCGTAATCCAGATCGATTTGACTGTGGAACAAATCCCGTAGCGTGGTCAATAGGAATTATAAGCCTAACAAGTCGGGCCGATTGCTCTGGGTGCGCTTGGTTGCTTGTTCCTTGCGCCACTTTGCGATTTCCGCATGATTCCCCGAGAGAAGAACGTCCGGAATCTTCCAGCCGCGAAATTCCGCCGGTCGGGTGTATTGCGGCGTTTCCAATAATCCGCCGCTAAACGAGTCGTCCGCCGCCGATTGTTCGTGGCCCAGAACGCCCGGAATCAGGCGCACGACGGCATCCACCAAAACCACTGCGGCAATCGCGCCGTTGGTCAAAACGTAATCGCCAATCGAAATCTCGAGATCGACCAGATGTTCAATGACTCGATGATCAACACCTTCATAATGCCCGCAAATAAGAATGAGATGGGATTCTTTGGATAAATCTGCCGCGAGTTTTTGGTCGAGTCGCCTTCCCGCCGGTGACATTAGAATCACTTTTGGTTTCTGCAGTTCGACGTTCGGTGTTGGACGTTGAGCGTTCGACGTTTGCTTCAGTTCTTCCACCGCCGCAAAAATCGGCTCCGGTTTCATCACCATCCCCTGCCCGCCTCCGAAAGGCGCATCGTCAACAATATGATGTTTGTCAGTCGTCCACTCGCGCAAATTATGAATTTGAAGATCGACGATTTTATTTTCCTGCGCCCGCTTCATCATGCTCTCGCTCAAAGGCGCGCGACAGATCTCCGGAAACAGCGTCAAAATGTCGATCTTCATGTCGACGTTTCGATCCGCGGAAATAATGGGACCGGCTTGCCGAGTTGATGTTTGGATGGAAGTCCGCCCCAGTTCGCGTCGGACAACGCGTAATCACCACTCCAATTCAACTGATACAGGATCCCGTCGGCGGCTTTTGGCAGAATCGGTGAAATCAGAATCGCGATAACCCGCAACGATTCGGCCAGAACAAATAGGGTGTGATCAAGCGCCTCCGCGCGAGCTGGATCTTTCGCAAGTTTCCACGGCGCCGCCATCTCGATGTAAGTATTGCAGGCTGCGACAAAGCCTCCGATTTTTTCGAGACCGGAGTGAATTTCGTGCGCAGTCATCGCAGCGTTATAACGTCGGACAAGATCCACGACCTGCGCTGCCAACGGCGACTCTCCGCCGGCCTGTTTGACAAGCCCATCACGATAGCGGAGCGCCATGTTCAGCGTCCGGTTCAGCAAGTTCCCAAGATTGTTCGCGAGATCGGAATTGTAACGCTCGATCAACCGTTCTTCGGAAAAATCTGCATCCCGGCCAGTGGCGATATCGCTCATCAAATAGTAGCGGACCGCTTCGGCCGTGTATTTATCGGCGAGAATATTCGGATCAACTACGTTACCTGTAGACTTGCTCATCTTTGCGCCACCGATGTTCCACCAGCCGTGAACGAGCAATTGCGGTATCGCCTCGTCGGGAAATCCAACGGCGTGAAGCATGATCAGCCAGTAAATGCCATGGGCCGGAACGAGAATGTCTTTGCCGATAATTTGCAGCGCAGGCCATTTATCCAGAAAAGTCGCGGGTTGAGAGTTGAAGGTTCAAACACTCGGATCGTAATCCGCGAACGAGATGTAGTTCGTCAGCGCGTCGAACCAGACGTAGGTGACAAATTCTTTGTCGAACGGAAGCTCAATTCCCCAATCGAGTCGGGTTTTTGGCCGCGAGATGCAAAGGTCGCCGCCGATCCGATCGACCGCGTTCCGTAGTTCGGTCTGGCGAAAATCGGGAATGACCGCGTCTTTGCGATTATCGAGATACCGCAGGAGCCATTCTTTGTGCCGGCTCAGTTTGAAATAGTAATTTTCTTCTTCGCGAAACTCGACCTGTCCCCACTCCGGCCCGAACTCACCGTCCGGCCCGCGTTCCTTGTCCGTTAAAAATTGTTCCTGCCGGATGGAGTAATATCCCGACTGCTTGTCTTTGTAGATCTGGCCTTCGTCGAACAACCGCTGCAGCATTCCCTGGACGACTTTTTTGTGGCGAGGTGAAATTGTTTCCGCCCACTCGTCATATTTTACGTCAAGTTTTTTCCAGAGATCCTTGAACTTCTGGGTAACGCCTTGAACAAATTCGGCAGGCGCGACCCCGGCTTTGGCCGCGGATTGCTGCACTTTCTGGCCGTGTTGATCGACCCCGGTCAAAAAGAAAACGGACTCGCCTTTGAGCCGGTGATAGCGCGCAATGACATCGGCCAGCACCTTTTCGTAGGCGTGGCCAATATGCGGTGGCGAATTCGTGTAATCGATCGCCGTTGTTAAGAAAAAAGTCTTCGGCACCGTCAATCTGTAGTGGCGGTCAATGACTGCCGCAAACGTCGACGCACCAAATCGGCGATTGGAGACCGCCGCTAAAGTCTACGGCGCTTTGCCGTTTATCTTGCCAATCTTCGCGTTCGTGACCTGGGTCCCGGACGTGATGAAGTCGATTTCGTAGATTTTTCCGTCGACGCCTCTCATGTCGACCGCGGTTGTGCCTTTCCCGCCGCCGAGTTTTTGCTCCGAGTGAAAGGTTACCGGCGTCAGAGCGAGATCCTTCCCATTTAAGGAAACGTGAAACTTCTTGTCCTTCGAATTTGCCATTTGCTCGTCGAGATAACCCTTTACGCCGACCGGCATGACTTTTTTGGTTGTTGTAGTCGTCGTTTTTGCCTGCTGACCCGTCGATGACGATTGAGGCGGCTGCGGTTGCGAATAGCTTCCACCATACATTTGGCCAAACGCCAGCGGCGCGACGAACACCGCAATGATTATGGGAATAAAAATTCGTGCATTCATATTTCCTTTCCGATTGGGACTAAACATTTTCGCCCGAGTTCGGCGAAATTCAAGCCCGAAATTCTGGCGGACTCCTCGCTACACCTTACGGTCTCGCCGTTGATACGATGGACCCTGACGCTCGTCACGTCCTTGCCCGCCGTCACGAAATCGATGTCGTAAACCCTTCCCTCATCGCTTCTCATGTCGACGCAGGTGGAGGTGCTATTGGGCCCGACCTCTTTCTGACGCCAAACATGAAACGGGGTGAGCGGGAGATCCTTTCCGTTTGCGATGAGATGGAACTTTTTGTCTTTTGAACTGGCGACCTGCCGGTCGAGATACGCCTGTATGTCCGGCGGCGGAACGGGCGGCGGCGTTGGTTGTTGCGGAGCCGGCGCCGGCGTTGGGAACATCCGTGGTTGATTTGGCGCAGCCACAATCTTCTGACCAGGTATGCGGGCTGGCTTGGGCCTGGATCGGCGCGGCGTTTGTTCGCTGCACCTGCGGATAGCCAGGACTTCGCCGGAGTCGGAAGCGGGGTTGGTCTTTGCATTGGCGCCTGGGGTTGGCCAAATGCTTGTCGCGATGGACTCGGAGTTGGCGTCGTTCGCAGAGGCTTGCGATCGGACACCGCTCTCTTTCGGGCGGAATTACTGGTAGCGGCGTCGGCGTGGGACTTGGCGATTGCTGCGCCCTTGCACGGCTGTATTTCATTTGTCCAAACGCGACGGAGCCAAGCAAAGCCGTTGCGGAAACTACGATCAGAGTCCCTTTGATGATAAAGCGGTTTTGCATGGATAATTAATCGATTGGAGAGATTTTCGGTTCGCCGCCCAGTTGCCAAGCAAAAACGATTCCACGGATCAATTAGATCTCGCACTACGCGCTTTCAAAAGCCAAAACCATAGCGCTACGGCAATGGCAACAAAGTCGAGCCAGGTTGTGTAATTCCAGCTGAAGGTCGCATGCTCGACCGCGCTCATCGGACGTGCTCCTTTTGGGATCAAATCCAGACCCGCGAAGATGAGATCGACGATAATTCCTGCAGACACCATCGATGCGTAAAAGATCACGACGATATAAAACGTGGCTCGGCCGCCAAAATATTTCCGGTAAATCAAGATCAGCGGAATAACGAGCAAGTCCGCGTAAATGAACGAGATGACGCCGCCGAAACTGATCCCATTCGCCCACAGCAGACTGGCTAGCGGAATGTTGCCGACCGAACAAACGAACGACAGGATCGCGATGATCGGGCCGACCGCCGCGTTCTCGATCAGGCGGAGAACTGAATTATCAGTTTGGATAAAGAGCGCCTTCCACCAATCGTGCGGCACCAACGCGGCCAAAAAGCCGGCAATCAAAAATCCAGCAAGAAGTTCCTTCCATAACATTAGCCAATCCATCCAGAAGGCGCTCGCAAGTCGACTCCAACTGTTGCCGTGCTCATGCTCGCGATCGTGCTCATGGTCGTGATGATGACAACACTCATCCTCTTCCGCTGGAGATGCCTCGCGCGCTCTCAGTTTCGAGTTGTTTCGGAAAAACAATCGTCATCAACAACCACATCACGCCGATTAGGACGAATGAGCCAACAATCTCAGCCAGGACAAATTGCCAGCCCATCAAAATCCACAACACCGCACCGAGTTCGATAACGAGGTTGGTTGAAGCAAACATGAAGGCGAGCGCTGGGATTAACGCTGCGCCTTTTTGAAAGGCACTCCTGCCGATTGAAGCTGCAGCGTAAGAACAGGATGAGCTGGCCGCGCCGAAACCCGTCGCGAACAGGATTTGCTTTAAACCGTTTCGACCGAGCAGCTGAGTCATCCGTTCTTTGCTCACGAAAATCTGAAGAGCCGCGGAGATCCCGAACCCGAGCACCAACGCCCACAAAGTCTCCCAAAACATCGCCAGGCCATGGTAAAAACCCATCCAAAGCCACGATGGATTCGCCAGAAGTAAGAATGGTTGATTCATCTCGTGGACACGGCAGAACTTTTTGCTCGCGGCGGGGTTTAAATTCTACGAACAATCCATTCCATGAAAACCATGACGACAGTCCTACTGTCGATCTTCGCGGCGATGATTTGCACAAGCTCTTTTGCGACCGAAAAGCAAAGTTGCAAGAAAACTCGCAAGAATTGCCCGATGAACGACAAGAAGGAATGCAACTGCGGCAAAGATTGCGGCTGTTAATCTCGTAGTACCCACGGTTTTGTCAGACTCGGTGTTTTCGTATCGACAGTTTGCGGCTGTTCGCGGCGTCTCGCACCACAATATCCGCCCGGTCCTCGACCGCGCCCTGTTTTGTGCTAAACATTCAATGATGTTCGGCCGGATTACGCTTTCGATGACTTTAGCCGCCGCAGGTACTGGCCGCGCCAATGGCGCCGATCGAAATCGCTAAGGCGATATCGCCGCAGAAGAGTTGTTGCACGCGTCCGCCAAAAAAGGTGGACCCGTGTCAACATTGCCCGATGGCTCCGAGTTCGCCGACCTCCAGTTCGGGATCAACCTGCTGCTCGGTCCAGTCGCCGTGTTTTGTCAGCTACTCTCACGGTTCAGACGATTTTCTGAGCGGAATTGCGACTGCCAATTTCGCGGCGGCTGTTAGCGATCGCGTGACAGTTCGATCACAACGTCCTCCGGTTCCCCCGCCGCGAACCACGTTGTCCTAAATTAAGCATCGGCTCGGCGCGCGATTTTCATCGCGTGGCCGAGATTCAGAACAAATTTCAACAGGAGAAATATATGAAATATCTTCTTTTAATTCTCAGCCTGGCAGCGTTGGTCGGCACGGCAACGGCACAGCCCGCGCCGAAAGACGGCAGCGCCAAAGGCAAGCAATGCAGCAAGAGTGATTGCTGCTGCTGCAAGAAATAGCAGAACAAGCTGATAGCTTGGCCCCCGCTGGGGAAATCCGGCGGGGGTTTTTCTGTGTTTGCGTCTTCGCCTACGCTACTTTAGCGACCCAGCGATGGCTTCATTAAAAACAAACAGAAGTGACGCCGATCGGCGACAATACCTGGCGAACTACATTTTGACTGTGATCGTCTCTGCCGCCATGGGCGCCGGCATCACCTGGATGTTTACCTCCCAGCGATCGACTCCTGCTGCCCGTCCAATTCTGTCAACCCCCGCGCCGGTCGCTCAATCAGATGTTGCCCCAGACGTAACGGGAATGTCTCCGAGCCAGGCCTCGCTCATCCTCGGAAATTTCGCGTACGATCATCAACGTTGGTCAGAAGCGATTCGAAGATATCAGGAAGCAATCTCCAGCGGCATCGACAATGCCGATGTTCATACTGATCTTGGCAACGCCTATCGGTTCTCAGGCCAGCCGGAAGAAGCGTTAAATCAATACACGATCGCACAGCGATTAAATCCGCAGCACGAGAACAGTTTGTTCAATCAGATCAGTCTGTTCACTGAAACTTTGAATCAACCGGGACGCGCGATTCCGATTTGCGAGGAGTTCATCCGGCGTTTTCCCACCAGCGACAAGATTCCTGCAGTCCAACAACAATTGGCTCGGGCAAAAGGCGTGACGCCCTGAAACCTTCAATTCTCGAGGACCACGCAGGCCATCGCATGATGATCGGTATGGCTAAGCGTAATCATCGCCGACGTGACTCCGCGGTCGGTGGCTAGTTCCTGGGCCGGTCCGGAGAAAACCAAAAAGGGTTCGCCGCTTTTCTTTTTGCGAATGTCGATGTTACGCCAGCCCATCGCTTTGCCGATTCCAGTGCCGAAAGCTTTCGAGACCGCTTCCTTGGCAGCAAAACGCGCGGCCAGATGACGCGCCGGAAATTTCATCGACATCGAATATTCGATTTCGCCTTCGGTAAAAACGCGGCGCAAAAACTTCTCGCCGAAACGGTCGAGGGACCGCTCGATCCGATCGCATTCGACCAAGTCAACGCCGATGCCGATCACGCTCATGTGCGTCTTGCTGTAGCGGCGCTCTGCGAGCACAGAAAATCTAAAGCTCGGCTGTCATAGACCCCCGCTACAGAATCCGGTTTCATCCTTGATAATCTTCCATCGCCTTGAGCATTTCTCGGACGGCATTTTCCAATCCGACAAGCATCGCGCGCGAAATAATCGAGTGGCCGATGTTCAATTCGGTCAGGTTCGGAATTTTGTGAATCAGCTCGATGTTTGTGTAGTTGATGCCATGGCCTGCGTTCACTTGAAGCTTGAACTCGGATGCAGCTTTTGCCGCAGCCTGCAAGTTTTCCAGTTCCTGCTTTTCAATCTTCTCCGAAAACGCGTTGGCCAATTTACCGGTGTGAAGTTCGACCATTTCAACCGCGAGCTCGTGGGCGGCGTCGACCTGCTCCAGAGTCGGATCGATAAACAAACTGACGCGAACACCGGCGGTTTGCAGTCGTTTGATCGTCGGCTCCAGCTCTTTTCGTTGCGCAATGACATCGAGGCCGCCTTCGGTTGTGACTTCTTCGCGCTTTTCGGGAACGAGACAAACCTCATCGGGGACAATTTTCAACGCGATATCGACAATCTCGGGAGTGTTTCCCATTTCGAGATTGAGCTTCGTCATGATGTTTTGGCGGAGCCGGTCGATGTCGCGATCCTGCATGTGCCGGCGATCGCTCCGTAAATGGGCAACGATTCCGCTCGCCCCAGCGCGTTCGCAAATAGCCGCAGCCGCAATAATATCCGGCTCGGCGTTTTTGGAATCCGGCATCGAGGCGTAGCGCGTCTGACGCAACGTGGCCACATGATCGATGTTAACTCCCAGCCGCAAATTCCCCATGATTGAGCAATAGGAACGACAACCACTCGACGCGCAAGCTGCGCGTTATTCCAAGGGAAACTCCACCCGTTCTTCCGGTTCGCGGGCAACGAGATTGTTCCGCTCGATGATCCGAACGCAGGTGTTCCAGCGCAACAACGCGTCATCATGGCCTGGCGGGCGAATCGCTTCCGCTTTTTCGAACCACTCCATCGCTTCGCGGAAAAGGTCGTGAGCTTGAAATCGGCAATCGGGTGTGTTCGACCGAAGTTTCGTTTTCGCGCGCCGCTCCGCTACAATCCCGGTATAATAAGCGCGGTCATATTCGGACTTCACCCGCGCGAGCAGTTCTTTGGTTTGGGTATCACTGACGGCGTATCCTTTTTCGAAGCGATCGGTCAAGGCGAGCAGCAGAGTGATTACGGCCTGCTGGTTTTCGGGATCGGTCTTCAGAATGTCGAGACAGATGCTTTCTGCCTCGCCTGGTTCGTTGAGTAATCGATAACGCTCCGCTTTTTCCAGCGCTGCTGGAATTGCATCGGTCGACAGATGTTTCAGCTCAGACATGTCGATTAAACTTTTCTCACCGCCGCGTTGCCCGTGGCTGTTCGATCCAATCTGCGCTTCAAACTGCGCCAAATCCAGCCAAATGGATCGAAGAACCGGTCAACCACCCTTTCCTTCAAGGGAATGATCGCATTATCGGTGATGTGAATTCCTTCCGGGCAAACTTTGCTGCAGCATTTCGTAATGTTGCAATAACCAATCCCCTGCGCTTTTCGCAGTTCCTCGATCCGGTCCTCGGTATCGAGCGGATGCATTTCCAGCGCCGCAACGTGGACCAGGAAGCGCGGCCCGATAAATTCGTCGTGCTTGCGGTGATCGCGCAGAACATGGCAAACGTCCTGACAGAGAAAACACTCAATACATTTTCGAAACTCTTCGATCCGATCGATATCGTGCTGTTTCATTCGCCAGGTTCCGTCGGCTGCGTCCGGCGGCCGCGGCTTGAATGGTTTGATCTTTTTCTTTACTCGAAAATTCCAGGACACGTCAGTGATGATGTCCTTCATGATCGGAAACGCTTTCATCGGTTCGATCCGCACGGGTTTGTCCATCGGCAAGTCACTTAACCGTGTCATGCACATTAGCTTCGGCATTCCATTCACCTCGGCCGAGCACGAGCCGCATTTTCCAGCTTTGCAATTCCAACGACAGGCGAGATCGTTTGCCTGGGTGCGTTGAATATCGTGGACCGCGTCGAGGACTACCATTCCTTCGGAGACTTCGATCGCATAATCGCGAAATTCGCCACCGTTGGCATCGCCTCGCCAGATTTTGAACGTGGCGTTCATTTCATTTCCTCAATCACGCGTTTCAAATAATCGGGCATTTCCGGTAAAGGTTCGAGCCGAACTTGCATGGAGCCGTCTGCAGCTTTGGCGATCACGGTATTCACCTTGGAAAACTTCTCGTCCTTGTCAGGAAGATCCTCGCGAAATTGCGCGCCTCGGCTCTCTTTTCGCTCGATCGCCGCTTTCGTGATGGCTTCTGAGATTGTGAGCAAACTTTTCAGATCGAGCGCGGTGTGCCAGCCCGGATTGAAATCGCGATTCCCAATCACCCCAACATGACCGGCCCGGTCCCAGAGCTTCTTCAACTCTTCCGCGGCGGTCTGCATTTCCTGCTCGTTGCGAACGATTCCGACGTTGTGTTGCATCAATTCCTGCAAGTCGCGTTGGACCGCGTACGGATTCTCGCCGGTCTCCTGCTCGAACGGGCGGAGCGCGGCGGCGACCGCAGTGTCGATCTGGTGGTTATCGACTTGGCCTAACGAATTATCGCGAGCGTGGCGCGCCGCGAACTCGCCAGCGCGTTTGCCAAAAACCAGCAGGTCAGACAGCGAATTACCGCCCAGGCGGTTCGCGCCATTGATTCCTGCTGCGCACTCGCCGGCCGCGAATAATCCCGGCACGCGCGACATTTCGGTATCGGGATCAACGTGGACGCCGCCCATGATGTAGTGAGTCGTCGGCCCGACTTCCATCGCCTCCTTGGTAATATCGATATCGCCGAGCGCTTTAAACTGATGATACATGCTCGGCAGTTTCCGTTTGATGTGCTCTTCGGCGTTCGGAATTTTTTCTTTGATCCACGAAATGTCGAGATAAACGCCGCCATGGGGAGTTCCGCGTCCTTCTTTGATTTCGCGGACGATGCAACGCGCGACATGGTCACGGGTTAGCAATTCCGGCGGCCGCCGGGCGTTTTTGTCGCCGGTGCAATATCGCCAACCTTCCTCCGGATTGTCGGCGGTCTGGGCGCGGTAATTCTCTGGAATCGAATCGAACATGAAACGTGTGCCTTCTTTGTTGGTCAGGATTCCGCCTTCTCCGCGCACACCTTCGGTTACCAACATGCCGCGAACACTCGGCGGCCAAACCATTCCCGTCGGATGAAATTGAATGAACTCCATGTCGATCAATTCCGCGCCGGCGTGATATGCCAGGGCGTGACCATCACCCGTACAATCCCAGCTATTGCTCGTAATTTTGTAAGCTTTTCCAATTCCTCCGGTGGCGAGCACGATTGCTTTTGCCCGAAAAATTTTGAAACGGCCGCGTTCCCGATCGTAACCAAACGCACCGGCGATCCGATTGCCATCCTTCAGCAAAGTGAGGATGCATATCTCCATGTGCACGTCGATTCCGCGATGCACACCGGTGTCCTGTAAAGTGCGGATCATTTCCAGTCCGGTCCGATCCCCCACGTGGGCTAATCTGGGATATTTGTGACCGCCGAAGTTGCGTTGCAAGATCCGGCCGTCTTTTGTCCGATCGAACACTGCTCCCCAGGCCTCGAGTTCGTGCACTCGAGCGGGCGCCTCTTTGGCGTGGAGTTCGGCCATTCGCCAATTGTTGACGTACTGACCACCGCGCATTGTGTCGGCGAAGTGGACCTGCCAGTTGTCACGGTCGTCAACGTTAGCGAGAGCGGCTGCGACTCCGCCCTCTGCCATTACGGTGTGCGCTTTGCCGAGCAAACATTTGCAAACCATTCCGACCGAAACGCCGGCTGCAGAAGCTTCGATCGCCGCGCGAAGCCCGGCTCCGCCGGAGCCGATGACAAGAACGTCGTGGGTGAACGTTTCGTATTCAGCCATCGGCTAGATGATTCTGAAGTCGTGCCAGATCCCCATCGCGCACATCCGGACGTAGAGATCGGTAAATCCCACCCAGAACAAACTCATCCACGCCCAGAGCATATGCCTGCTATTCAAACAGCTCACGCAGCTGTAGGCGCGATTGCAGACCTTTGATTCAGATAACTGATCGAGAAATCCTCCGACCAAGTGTCGAAGCGAGTGGCAACCAAACGTGTAACCGCCGAGCAGGTAGACGTTGACGGCCAAGACAAGGGTTCCAACGCCGATGCCGAAGTGGCCATCAAACCAAAGTGCTTTCCAAACGTCGTAAGTAAGGATCACGATGAAGAACAACGCGACGTACATGAAGTAGCGGTGAACATTTTGCATGATCAGCGGGAACGAACGCTCGCCGAGATAAGTTTTCCGCGGCTCGCCGACGGTGCAGGCCGGTGGATCCGCCCAGAACGCCTTGTAATACGCGCCTCTATAATAATAGCAGGTAAGCCGAAATCCGCCGGGCGCCCACAGGATCAGGAACGCTGGTGAAAAATTGATCCAGGCCGGCCACCAGCTCGGGTCTGCCGTGAATCCACGCGTGAGGCGAATCGCCAAAAATTTCCGGCGAGTAAAACGGCGAGACATAATTGCCGAAGTGATAATGCGCGCCCTGAAACGCTGCCCACGTCGAATAAACAATGAAACTTGATAATCCGACAAATATAAAAAGCGGCTGTGCCCACCAAACGTCCGGCCGCATGGTTTGTCCGAAGCTGCGATGTGAAAACGCCCTCACCCTACCCTCTCCCTGAGGGAGAGGAGGACGCGCAGCGCCAGGTGAGGGCAACCCAGCGGTAGCGTCGCCGTTCATTGCCCGTCTGCTCCTTCAATAGGAAGCTTTGCTTTCTTCCACGCTTCCCAGCTTCCCGGCACATTCCAAAGATCTTTAAACCCCGCTGGTTTCAAAATGCTCGCCGCAATACTCGAGCGATATCCACTGCCGCAGTAAACAACTGTTGGCTTGCTCCGATCGAGTTCTCCGATTCGCTTTTGTAATTCTGGAACAAAAATGTGACGCGCGCCGGGGACGTGGCCTTTTTTCCATTCGCCCGGTCCGCGCACATCGACGATCTGCAACGAAGATTTCTTTTCGTTCAGTTCATGCACGCTCATTTGTGGAAGTCGTTCGATCGGGAAACCGGCGGCATCCCATGATTTCATCCCATCAATCAGGTAGCCCGCGAATTTGGTATAGCCGGTGCGCAC
This sequence comes from uncultured Verrucomicrobiae bacterium, assembly GCA_963800015.1. Taxonomy (GTDB): domain Bacteria; phylum Verrucomicrobiota; class Verrucomicrobiia; order Chthoniobacterales; family UBA10450; genus AV40. The sequence goes on from CAWCZE010000004.1 coordinate 136,796, forward strand.
AAAGAGTCGGAGAACGTTTTCCAAATCGCCGTCGGTTTCCAGAACGAGCAGAATTGGCTTAGCCGGGTCGAGCATCCAGCCAGCCCAAATCGAAAGACTTGGAGACCCGCCAATGTTGAGTGCGCCCGGAATGTGACCGCCGCCAAAGCCAAGCATCGTGCGAACATCGACGAGTTGATTACCATTCTTGCCGATCGCCTCCTTGAATTGTTTTGCCGGTAAACCCGGAACCCGCGGCAGTCCGCCAATTACTTCCGGACCTTCCGCGTTCACTTTTTTCATCCGCGGATAGTAGTTGGGAACCGGCGGCGCGGTTTTCAGGGCGTAATCGGTAAACTTGTGCACGTCGTCGAACTGCAAGAATTTATTATGACGACGCTCATAGCCGATGGTGCTGGTCAAACGCGCCCCGATGTCAGCGCCGCATGGCGAACCCGCGCCATGATTGGGATAAATCATCACGTGGTCCGGCATTTTCATGTAGAAATCGCGCAACGTATGAAATTGCTGCTCGGCGAGCCGGTTGGTGTGTTTCTCGCCTAACAAGTCCGGACGTCCGGCCGATGAAACGAACAGCGAATCACCGGTCAGAATTCCCCATGGTTCATCTGGCAACTCGACGTCAGCCAGCAAATACGACATGTGTTCGGGGGTATGACCCGGAGTGTGTTTCGCCGTGATCATCACCTCGCCAAATTCGAATCGATCTCCGTCCTTCAGCAGTTCGACCGGCGAAGTCGTACTTCGCGCCGCCTTCGTGACTTGCGAAGATTTTCGCCGAATCCAATCGCGCGCAGAGTTCTCGCGAACCGCTCACTAGATCGGCGTGAATGTGCGTTTCGAAAATGTGGGTAATCGCGACCCCACTTTCACGCGCCATGGTTATGTAAATATCGCAGTCAGGGACGCGGATCGAAAACTGCGGCGACTCCGTCGTCGTCGTCACCGACCAGATACGAAAGCTCGGCAATGCCCGGAGTCTGAACAGTTTTGAAAACGAGCGACACACAAAGAGTTAACCCGAAGGAAGAACCAACTGCAACAAGATCGACAAGGTGGATCGGCTTCTCCGAAGGCGATCAAACGCGTTCGGAGAACGCGTTCCACCTACCTGACCTCCACCGTGATCGGCACGACATGATTGATCATGTAGGTGCCGCGATCGGCGTCGCGCGACGTCGGCTGAGTGTGACCAGCCGAATCGGTGGCGCGCACCATCAATGTTGCCTGACCCGCCTTTGCCGGCGCCTGCCAGTTGAATTCCCAAAGTCGCCACGCGTTCGGAGCCGATTCACCCACCAATCTTGCTTCGTTCCACTTCGATCCATTATCACTACTGACCTCGACCTTGATTATTTCACCGTGGCCGGTCCACGCCGCGCCACGCACACGAACGTTCGAATTCGCCGGGACAGTTTCGCCTTCGACAGGACTGGTGATCACCGCTTTGATTTGAATATCGGAAAGCGCTGTCAACCGCGCGTGTTCCCCTTCTCGTTTCCAAAAAGAGTAATCGAGCGTTTGATAATAGCCGTTGAATGGTTTGTTCGTCGCGATGATGCGCTGCAACCATTTCACTGAAGCGACTGCGTACCACCCGGGGACGATTGCCCGGACGGGGAATCCGTGTTCGGGCGGGAGATCGACGCCATTCATTTGGTAGGCAAGAACAACGTCGCGGATTTTTTCAATTGGAATGCTTCGCGCAAAATTAATTTCCCCGCGAGGCGCTTTCGGATCTTCCAACGAGCCGTGGTCCGTGCCTTCGAGAATGATTTCGATCGCACTCGACTTAAGTCCAGCGCGATCGAGCAACGTCGACAATGGCACACCGGTCCATGCCGCATTGCTTACGCCGCCGATATTCCATTGCACGCCCTTGACCTTCGGTTCGAGAAAACTGCGTCCATTACCAGCGCATTCGAGCGTCGCCGGAATTTCCCGCGATTCGAGTCTGATCAGTTCGTCGAAATTAATCTCAAACGGTTTGTCGACTTCGCCTTCAATTCGCAGCCGCCACTCGCTTTTGTCGATCGTCGGAATCGGGAAATGATTCCGGACATAGAATAACTTCGTCGGGGTGATGAATTCGCCGAGATTTTCCAACGGCGTTTCAAGAACGAGCGGCTCCTCGCTCAGAACCGTTTTCCCGTTCGACAGTTTCGGTTGATTCTTCTCCATCCGGCGGAGCAGAATGTTAGTCTGAAAATTCGGAAAGAAAAACTAATTGCCAGCTGTCACGATGTTTATATCACGCAAGGACGGGGAAGAATTAAGCCGGCGAATTCGGAGATCTCGATACCGTACTCTGAAGACATTGCTTTCGTGCGCGTAAGCGCCGATGCCAACTCGCGAGTTCGAAGCCTTAATTAATCCGTCCTTCAGGTCCTGATTTTCGAACACGACTGCTCCGTTAATGACAACAGTCAATTTGCCGCGCCACGATTGCACGAGAAACTCGTTAGGGTTGCGGGTTTGAACCGGCCGGGTTGGTCCAGCCTGCCAGTGTTGAGCGACTACTACTTCCGATCGATTGTCCGGATTCCGGCGCAAACGAAAGCTTCGCCAGTCATATGAATTAAATGACGGATAGCCAAAGGCTACTCCGCCTTGGACTTCACCAGTGGAATCCGGCAGGAAATCAATCGTCCCCCGCATTTCGAAGTCCGGACCAACGCCCGAATCGTTAACCAATAACATTCCGTTGGAACCGGCGCGTCCGATCAGCGAGCCGTCGTTCTCCAAGCTCCAATCGCCCAGAACGCTCGACCAACCATTGAGCCCGGGAGATGGACGGAACGAAACCCAGTTTCCGCCAGCCAGTTCTTTTTGAAAATGGATAACCGACGTCTTTGACTGAATATAACGAACTGCATGCGGTTCGTTCTCATTCTGATGGAGAGCGGATTCGTAAAGTTTGGACGCGCCGTCAAAATTTCCCGCTTTAAACTCGCGATCGGCCTCCGCTACATCATCTCCGCCGCGTCCACCCAGCGCCGCCGAGCGTTCCACAAATATTGCAGGAGTTATTTTGGGATCCATTTCGGCCACCAACCCCGGATCGACTCGAAAATTGATGTCCCGCAATAATTCGAAGGCGCGACTAAAATTCTCTCCCTGGTAAGCCGCATAGGCATGCAGACCCACCAGGTATTCGCGACGCGCAGGCTTTGTCGTGTCGCTTTCGTAACCGTCGAAGACGTCCTCTAACTCATTGGCTATGCCCGCGCTGTGATAGATTTGTGGCTGGCTTTCGAGCTCTTCACCGATCGAGCGGATCACACAGACGTATTGCAACGGGACCAGGGTGTCGAACCGGCGGGTCTGTGCACATTGCCGCCCGAAATTGAGCATTGCTTCAACGCTTCCTCCCCAACGCGGTAGGTAAGCGTAGGACAGGGAGCAGTATGGTTTGAGGAAATCAAATTGAGCAGCAATGGCGCGATCAAACCAAAGTCGTTCCGATTCTCCGTGATCTCCATTCTCTCCCATTACCACGGTAATCATTTCCGTCGCTGCTTCCGGCCGCGAAGGATTGAGTGCCCAGGAGGTGACTAGATCTTTACGCGCGCTTGCCAGGTGCGCTTCGAAACTTCGCCAACCCGCCGAAGTAACTGTGGACGAATAGCCACCTCCTCGATCGCGCCAGGCCAGATCGACTTCACCCTGACCGATCAGAAAGAGCCTGGCCCATTCTTCCAAAGAATTGCCTTTGCGATCGCGGAGTGTTTCCAAACACCGATCAATGTTTTCTTTGAAAAGATTTCGACCGCTCCCTGTGGAAAAATGTTTTGTCAGGACCGGTTGTTCTTCGGCCGTATAACTTCCGTCCGTCAATTGCAGAGCGAAGTATTTCACCCACGTCTCTTTTAGAGGCGCCCTTTGTCCCGTCCCTTCATTCCGTCGTTCGCAATCGGCAATGAATCGTTCGACCGTATTGCGAACGAGGGCGGCCTTGTAACCGCTCCCCATAATCAGGTGAAGCGCGCGTTTAAACAACAGGCCGGCTTCGGAAGATTGCCGATCTGAATCAAACTTTAGCTGACCAGCTAAAAGGAGAACGATTGGATCGTCGCAACCAATTGCCAATAGGTGATCGGCGGTTGGAAGCAATGATTCCGCCGTCGGCGCGCCATTCACGTGAACCCAGTAAGGCAGCGCCGATTGGATGAATTCTCTCGCTTGCTTGCTCCATTTTGGATCGTGTGAACCAACGCGATCGTACCCTTCTGTCAGCGTTATTCGAGTTGCCCATTTCAGCGCCAATTCACGGTCCGATTCGACCAAACTGGCTCCCGGCGACATCACGATTGGTTTCTTGGCGTCCAACTCTTTGCTACGGCATGACGAGGGCAGGTTTCCGTGATGTCGCAACATCGCGAGCCAAATGAATGGCGCTCTTTGTAGTTGAAGAGCAACGTAGCCGAGCGGTGTTGACTTCAAGAGTACGAAAACCGCAAGCGCCGTCACAGGAATTGCCAGCGCAATAAACTTTCCTTTCGTCATCGTGATGCCGAAGAAGAGCACTCGTTGAGCCAGTCGAGGCGTTGCGGCCACGATTTATTGAAAGGGAGCCTTAGGGGGGATTACATATGTAAACATCGGACCTTGGTGGCGAACCATTCTGGCGGCAGATAGAAACCGGTATTTTGAAATCCGCGAGCGGGAAAATTGGCTAGGGCAGCCCGGGCGGCAGTCTCGTCACGGTCAGCCAAGGCGGCGTAGAGCCGAAAGTACGCGCTGGCTTCCACGGCTCCTGGTTCGTTAGTTAGAATTGCGGCGTTGAGCGCCCGCAGGGGTCGCACATCGCTCGCTCGGAATACGGAATCAAGGCCAGACGCTCGCGGGTGTAAACGTCTCCGGATTAACCGCGAGCGCCTGGTTGTAGCGACGCGTTGCTTCCGCGTAATGTTCGATGGCTTCCTCGGTGTGCGCGGTCTCGGAGAGAACGGCAAAACCGCGAGGATCCAGGTCGGCTGCAGCTTTGAATTGCCGGATGGCTTCTTCCCAGCGGCCTTGTCGACGAAAAATCGCTGCGGAATAAAAGGGCACGTCCGCGTTGTTAGGGAGAGTGCGCCGGGCGAGTGCCAGTTCGTCCAAGGCACGGCGGTAGTCGAAAAGACCATGGTAGTAATAGATTGCCTGCGCGAGATGCGTTTCACCCGCGGCGGGTTGCAGACGAGCAGCCTGCTCGACTGCGGCCCGGCTCGCCTCGCGGCGCGCGTCGGTATAATCCATAGCTTCCCAGTAGAGATCGAGTTGAACCTCGGCCAATAAACACCACGCCTGCAGGAATTGCGGGTCGCGTTGGACGGCGTGCTGAAGCAACTTCACAGCCTCGAGGAGCCGTTTCTCGGAGTACGGGTCTGAGTTGTGGCCCTTCAGTTCGCCGCGCCTGTTGATAGAATTGGAAGGCAAGCACGTCTTTGGTCGGGGCTTGCGCGATGACAGCATGTTCTTCGGGCGAAATCCTGGCGCGGAGCTGGTCGGCGATCGCCTGCGCAATCTCACGTTGGAAGGCGAAGATATCCGCCAGATCGCGATCGTAGGTTTGCGCCCATAGATGCACGTCATTCCGCGCGTCGATCAACTGCGCGTTCACCCGCACTTTGCTGCCCACGCGTTGCACGCTGCCTTCCAACAAATTCGCGACGCCAAGCTGCTGACCGATCTCTCGCAGATTGCGCGGCGCGCCGCTCCTGTATTGGAGGACAGAAGTGCGGCTGATGACCTTCAAATCCGCGATTTTTGCCAGATCAGTGAGAACCTCATCCTGCACGCCATCCGTGAAGTAGGCGTTCTCCTTGTCGTCGCTGAAGTTTTCGAACGGCAAGACAGCAATTGATCTATCCGGAGCTGTAGCCGCTTCGGTGCGAGCGACTGAGGTTGTTCGCCCCGCGCTGATAGACTGGAGCCTAGGGGATTCGAACCCCTGACCTCCTCAATGCCATTGAGGCGCTCTACCAACTGAGCTAAGACCCCGCTAAAGAATTTCAGATTTTAGGTTGCCGATTGCCGATTGCAACTAGCGCGCGACAATCGAAATCTTCGAACGCTCGGCCAGTTCGATAACTTTATCTCGCTCGAGCAGCAACGTTTTACCCGCTTCGACCGCGATAACACGCAGCTTTGCGTCCGCGGCGATTTTGATCGTTTCGACGCCGATTACCGGAACATCGAACCGCATGTCCTGATTTGGTTTCGCGACTTTGATCATCACCGCGCCTTCGCGGGCGAGCGCGCCGCCGCGTTTGATCGCGTCATTTGTTCCTTCGAATGCTTCAACTGCAAGCACGGTTCCGTTTTTCACGATAATCGTCTGGCCGATATCCAGCCGGGCAATTTCCTTCGCAACATTCCAGGCGAGATTGACGTCATCTTCTTCTACGCGTGATAAGCTTCTGTCCGGCAATCAGCCCCTTTGTTGCGAGTTGATCGTCCATGAATGTTGTCGCGGGCAGAAGATCGACCTCCACTTTTTTCAGCTCATCGGCGATTGCGGTGAAGATCGACTCCGCATTGCGCTGCTTGAGTTTTGCGAGCACCACGAGTGCTTTCACATCCGGACGAAGATCGAACAAATTCTTCGGCGCGATCTGTCCGGCCATGATGGCGCTGCGAACTTTCTGATTGCGAAAAAACTTCAGAAGCTTACCGAGTTGGCCGACACGCAGCCATTCCACGGTGTCGGCGTTTTTCTCGATCGACCGATCGGTCTCGTCAACAAATGCAGCCGCGACAATTTGTTTTACGCCGCATCGACGCGCAGCCTGCGCCAGTTCTCGCGGATAAACGCCATTGCCTGCGATGATTCCGAGAGGTTCGGGCGTTTGCACAGATTCAATGTGGGAGCGGTCTTAGTGCCGCGATCGATCCGCTTCGCAGTCGGGACACTAAGGTCCCGCCCACTTTGGTCAACTGTGATGGCGGCGCTTTACGTGCAATTGCGCGAGCGCTTTCGACAGCGACGTCTGAATGGCGGCCAATTGTTCCGGCGTGGTATCTTCCTTCATTGCTGCCTGGGCGCTGGCGACAGCTTTCTCGGCAGCCTCGAGGTCGATCTTCTCCGATTCCAAAGCCATGTCGGTCAAAATCGAAATACCGTCAGCCTTAATTTCGACAAAGCCTTCGCCAATGGCCATCGCGCTTTGTTTTCCACCTTTCACGATTCGAAGCTCGCCCGGTTTGAGCGAAGTCAGCACCGGAACGTGATTAGGATAAACGCCGAGCTCGCCCTCTGATCCGGGCAAAGTGACCATCTCAACGTCCTCGGAATAAATTTTTTCCTCGGGCGTAACGATCTCGAGCTTCAGCGTTGCGGCCATACTAGGCTGCTTTCTCCTTCACCGAATCGATATTGCCCTTCATGTAGAAATCCGATTCCGGCACGTCGTCATGTTTGCCGTCGAGAATTTCTTTGAACCCTTTCACTGTTTCCGAGATCGGCACGTATTGGCCCTTACTTCCGGTGAACACTTCCGCAACGTGGAACGGTTGGCTGAGGAAACGCTGGATTTTGCGAGCGCGATGGACGGTGAGTTTGTCCTCCGGGCTGAGCTCATCCATTCCAAGAATCGCGATGATGTCCTGAAGATCTTTGTAGCGCTGCAACACTCGCTGCACGCCGCGCGCGACGCCGTAATGCTCTTCGCCCACGACTTCAGGCGCAAGTGACTTGGAGGTCGACGCCAATGGATCGACCGCCGGATAAATTCCGAGCTCGGCGATGGCTCGCTCAAGCACAATGGTCGAATCAAGGTGTGCGAACGTATTCGCCGGCGCCGGATCGGTAAGATCGTCCGCCGGAACATAGACCGCCTGAAACGATGTAATTGAGCCTTTTTTGGTCGAAGTGATTCGTTCCTGAAGATCGCCCATCTCGGCGGCAAGGGTTGGCTGATAACCAACCGCGCTCGGGGTTCGGCCCAGCAGCGCGGAAACTTCAGAGCCCGCCTGTGAAAATCGGAAAATGTTGTCGATGAACAACAAAACGTCCTGGTTACGTTCGTCCCGGAAAAATTCCGTCATCGCCAACGCCGAAAGCGCAACCCGCAAACGCGCGCCCGGCGGTTCATTCATCTGTCCAAAAACCATTCCCACTTTTGACTTGGAAAGATCTTTCTGGTCGATAACGCCCGCTTCGCTCATTTCCTTGTAAAGATCGTTGCCTTCACGAGTGCGCTCACCCACCCCGGCGAACACTGAAACGCCGCCGTGACCCTTGGCGATGTTGTTGATGAGTTCCATGATGACGACGGTTTTACCGACGCCGGCTCCGCCGAACGCGCCCACTTTGCCGCCTTTCGAAAACGGGCAGATCAAATCGATGACTTTGATTCCGGTTTCGAGGATCTGGATCTTTGTGTCCTGCTCAGTCAGCTGAGGAGCGGGACGATGAATCGGATAACGCTTTGTGAATTTGACCGGACCGCGATTATCGACTGGATCGCCAGTAACGTTGAACACGCGACCGAGCACGCCTTCGCCGACTGGGACGCTGATTGGGGCGCCGGTATCGTTGACCTGCATTCCGCGTTTCAATCCTTCGGTCGACGACATCGCGATCGAGCGAACCCAGCTCTCACCGAGATGCTGTTGCACTTCGAGAGTGAGTTTGGTCGGGGTGCCGTTGACCTCGTACTCAATTTCGAGTGCGTTATAAATTCTCGGCATGCTTTTTTCGTTGGGGAACTCCACGTCCACAACCGGGCCGATGACTTGAACGATCTTTCCTTTATTCATAAATATTTTAACCGCCGACCGCCATTTGCGCGGTCGCGATCTCGAGCAACTCGGTCGTGATGCTGGCCTGGCGCATTTTGTTGTATTCGAGGGTGAGATCCTTGATGAACTGAATCGAGTTATCGGTCGCATTCTTCATCGCGACCATCCGCGCGCTGTGCTCGGAGGCGCGCGCGTCGAGAATCATCTGGAATACCTGATACTCGACGTAATAGGGCAACATGACGTCGAGAACCTGAAGCGCGTTTGGCTCGAAAATGTAACCAAGCATCGGATCGACCCCCTCCGCGCCATCAACTTTTTCGCCCTTGGGCAAATCAAATGCACTGATCGGCAACAACGTTTGCCGGACCGGCTTTTGATTCACCGTGTTGATGAAATGGGTGTAGAGAATCGAAACCTTGTCCACGTCGCGGTTGAGGAATTTCTCGATGCAGAATTTTGAGAGCGCCTTCGTCTCGGCAAAAGTCGGCGCGTCTTTCAGTTCGAAATCCGCAAGCAACTCGCGCTTCGTCCGTGCTACGAATTGACGCGCCTTTCTCCCCGTAACAACGAAATTGGTTTTCGCCTGGTCGAAACTGGCAGCTTCGCGAAAAAGATTGGTGTTGAGAGCCCCGGCCAGGCCTTTGTCCGTGCTGATGATCAGCACGAGTTCTTTTTTGACCTCACGAACATCCAACAGTGGATGAAAACGGGGATCCGTTCGTTTTTGGAGCGATACCAGAACGCGATTCATCAATGAGGCATACGGCCGGCCGGCCAGAGCGTGCTGTTGCGCTCGACGCATCTTCGAGGCAGCGACCATCTGCATCGCCTTGGTGAGCTGGCCGATGTTTCGGATCGATTTGATCCGGCGGCGTATGTCCTGTGTGTTTGCCATTACTCGTTAGGTAAAAATTAATGCCAGGTCGTCTTGAATTCCTGTATCGCGCTTTTGAGCTGCGCTTCCAGATCTGGATCGACCTGTTGCTTGTCCTTGATCGTCCGCAACAATTGGCCTTTCCGCGTCTGCAGCCAGTCTTGCAGCTTGACCTGAAATTCTTTCACCCGATCCACCGGCACATCATCGAGAAAACCGTTTTGCATCGCCCACATGATCGCGACCTGTTCCTCGACCGGAATCGGGTTGTATTGCTTTTGCTTGAACAACTCGACAATGCGTGAACCGCGATCGAGCCGCGCCTTGGTGGCCGCATCGAGGTCCGAACCGAACTGCGCGAACGCAGCGAGCTCACGGAATTGGGCAAGGTCCAGTTTCACTTTGCCGGCAACTTGTTTGATCGCCTTGATCTGCGCAGCCGAACCAACTCGGCTGACTGAGAGACCGACTGAAATCGCGGGACGCACGCCTTGGTAGAACAGATCGGTTTCGAGATAAATTTGCCCATCCGTAATCGAAATTACGTTGGTTGGAATATAAGCGGACACGTCGCCCGCTTGCGTTTCGATGATCGGCAACGCCGTCAACGATCCGTTGCCGAACTCCTCGCTCACCCGCGCGGCTCGTTCGAGCAAACGCGAATGGAGATAAAAAACATCGCCCGGATAAGCCTCGCGGCCGGATGGACGCTTCAAAACGAGCGAGACCTGGCGATATGCGACCGCGTGCTTCGACAAATCGTCATAAATAATTAGCGCGTCCATTCCGTTATCCATGAACCATTCGCCCATCGCGGCCCCCGCAAACGGAGCGAGATATTGATTCGTCGCGGTGTCGGAAGCCGGCGCGGAAATAATCGTGGTATAAGGCAGCGCACCTTCGCGTTGAAGAACGTCGAGAGCGCGCGCGACATTCGAATTCTTCTGACCGATCGCGACGTAGATGCAGTAGAGCGGCCGATAATTTTTATCGCCATCTTCCTCGGCCGCTTTGTTCAAACGCGCCTGGCTGATGATTGTGTCGATCGCAATCGTGGTTTTGCCGGTGGAGCGGTCGCCGATAATCAACTCGCGTTGACCGCGCCCGATCGGAATCATCGCGTCGATCGCCATGATGCCGGTTTGAACCGGCTGGCTGACGCTTTTTCGTTTAATGACGCCGGGAGCGATCTTCTCCAACGGATAAAATGTTTCACTTTTGATCGGTCCTTTGTCGTCCAACGGCTGGCCCAGTGTGTTTACGACGCGTCCGAGCAGCGCTTTGCCAACAGGGACGGAAAGAAGCCGTCCGGTGGTTTTCGCTTCGTCGCCTTCCGCGACTTTCGTGGTATCGCCGAGCAAGATTGCGCCGACTTCGGTTTCTTCGAGGTTCAGGGCGAGACCGAAGACGCCGTTCTGGAATTCAATCATTTCGTTCAACATCACGTCGCTCAAACCCTCGATGCGCGCGACGCCGTCACCAGTTTCGCGGACGACGCCGACGTTACTTTTCGTCGTCGAGGTTTTCAGGCCCGCGATTTTCGTTTCAATTTCTTCAAGAATGCTGCTCATGGTATTTTGTTTAGCTTGCCCGCCGTCGTGGCGAAGGCGGGTTGATTAAAGTTGTTGTTGAAGGCGTTCCAATCGGTTCTGCAAAGTTCCGTCCCAAACATCGCTGCCCACCCGAACACGCATTCCGCCGAGCAGGGCCGGATTCACCAAAAATTCGCTGGTCAAATCGTTGCCGTATTTTCGTTTCAACCGTTCCAGGATTTGGGTCGACATCTCAGGATCCAGTTGCACCGCGCTTTCAATCCGGGCATGTCGCTTCTCAATCTCGAGTCGCAACAAGCGCTTGTAATGCTGCAACACGTCGATGTAACGCCGCGGCTTTCTTGTGATCAGGGACTGGACCAGCGCGGTGATCTTGCCGTTGTCCAGTTGCCCGTCAGTAAAGCTGGCCCGCAGCATTCCGCGAGAAAGTTGCCGGATCTCTTTGTTGATTTTCATCAGGCGACCTGTCGCGCTGCTTCCTCCTGCAAACGTTTTTGATCGTCGCTGGTCAGAACCTTGCCGGTGATCTTGGCCGTAGTCTCGACCACCAGATGACCGAGTTCACGTTTCAAGGCCTGCATTTGGCGTTCGTGTTCGAGCGTTGCAGCCTCCTTCGCTTTGGCGACGATTTGTTCGGCCGAAGCGATCGCTTCCTGCTGTTTGCGCTCGGATAGATGAGCCGCGCTCGCACGCGCTTCGTCGATCATTCTTTGCCCATCGGCGTTCGCCTTCGACACGATTTCCTGATAACGCGTTTCTGCTTCAGCGAGTTGTTTGCGAATTTTCTCCGCATTCAGCTGGCCTTCCTCGATCTTTTGCCGGCGATCTTCGAGAACGGCAAGAATCGGCTTGTAAGCGAAGCGGCGGAGAAGAAACGCGACGATGCAGAAGCTGATGACCTGCGAGAGAAACAGCTTCCAATTCCAGCCGAAAGTCTCGGCTGTTTCGCGCAAAATGTCGGCAGCGCCTCCGCTAGTCGCGGCAATGAACAAATTCATAACCTAAATTTCGGGCGCAACATTAATTGCCCCCGCGAAGATTAGTGAACCAGGTAGAGGGCGTAGAACACGATCGCTTCGGTCAACGCGATGGCGAGAATTCCGTGCACGAGCACTTGCGTAAATGCACCAGGATTGCGGCCGACCGCGCTGGTCATTCCCAGTCCGGTCAAACCGATTCCGATTCCGACGCCCATCGCGGCGAGACCCACGTGAATGCTTCCGCCGAGTTCTGCTAGTATTGGTAGTATCATATTTTGTTAGCTGGTTTTGGGATTTCCTCATGAAATCCCGAAAATTAATGTGCGTGTCCCGGTTCCTCCTGGTGTTCTGCGATCAACATCGTGAAAACCGCTGTGAGTAGCATGAAAACGAGCGCCTGCACGAATCCGACAAGCACTTCGAGAAAATAAAACGGGATCGGCAGGATTGGTGAAAGCCACGGAACCATGGTGGACATCGCTTCCAAAATACTTTCGCCCGCATAAATGTTTCCGAACAATCGAAAGCTGAGCGCGATCGGTCGAAAGATGATCGAAATCACCTCAAGCCAGCCAACCACGAAGAAAATCACCAGCATGAGGATCCTTATTATTCCGGTCGTCTCACCTTTCGGTCCGAACAGATGTTTCAGGAATCCACCAACACCGTTGGCCTGGATCGCCCAGACGAACCACATCACGAAAAAGATCGCAGACATTGCTGTGGTCATGTTCAAGTCGGCGTTACCGCCACGAAAGAACGGTCGCGCGATATGAAAATTTCCGGTCGGGTCCGAATGACCCCAGCCGATGGTCCCTATGCCCGGTATGAGTCCGCACCAGTTTACAAACAGGATGAAAAGGAACGTGGTGGCGTAAAACCAAAAACCTTTTCTGACCAGTTCCCGGCCGATGATTCCCTCAAGAAAATTGTAGAGACTCTCCACCAGCCATTCCCAAAAATTTTGGGCACCACTCGGGATCGGTTTCACGCGACGAGTGGCAATCTGCGCAAAAACAATGATAGCTACTGCAACGATCCACGTGACCAGCATTGAGTTGGTAATTCCGAAACCATGGCCGAAGTCGACCAGCATCTGTGGCTTTAGCGAAACGCCCTCGTGTTCCGTTATCGGAGCGGCTTCAGCCGCGAACGCCGAAGTTGCAAAAATCGCGCTGCTCGCGAGAGCCAGGATCGATATTAGTAAACAACGGTTGCGCATTTTGGTTGCTCGCCAAGGCCACGGGCACCCTCCGTGATCTCCCGCGCTCGGAAATCGAGCCGCGAATCTTGACGACGCTTACCAAAGCCGGGTTTGCGCGATTGACAAGCGACTTTCGGAGGAAATTTTCACCCGACCACTACGCATTGTATCCGGGACGAAATTACTCCAGCCAACTCGCCAGTTTCTGACGCAATTCATCGATTCCCTCGCCTTCGGCGGCAGAGATCGGCACCAACTCGATTTTGGGAAATTTCTTGCGCAAAGCTTTTAGATTTTCACTCGCTTCCGGCAGGTCGACTTTGTTTGCGGCAATAAACCACGGCCGTTCCGATAATCGCGCATCGTAAAGATCCAGCTCGCGCCGCAAATTTTGAATATCTTCCACCGGATTCCGCCCTTCGCTTCCAGCCGCATCGACCACGAATAGGAAAATTCGGCAACGGGTAATGTGCCGAAGAAATTCGTGGCCGAGCCCTACGCCTTTGTGGGCGCCTTCAATCAGCCCCGGAATGTCTGCGATCGTTACTCTTCGATATTCGGAAAGCTCAACCACTCCGATGATCGGATGCAGCGTTGTAAATGGATAAGGCGCGACTTTCGGGCGGGCGGCTGAAATTTTTCGAAGCAGCGTTGATTTTCCCGCGTTTGGATAACCAATCAGTCCCGCGTCGGCGATCGTCCGCAGCTCGAATAGAAAATGTCCGGACTCCCCTTCGACACCCTCGGTGTATTGCCGCGGAGCGCGATTGCGCGAACTCTTGAAATGAACGTTGCCTTTTCCGCCGGCGCCGCCTTCGCAAAGAACAAATTCCTCGCCGTCACGGGTCAGATCAACAACTGGCTGTAGCGGCAGTCTCTGACTGTCGTCCGAGCTTTCCCGACGGTCAGAGACCGCCGCTACAGCGTCAGCGTTGATAAACAATTGTTCCGACGGGAACTTTCACCATTTTGTCCGGCGCGGCGCGGCCATGCATTTTCTTTCCCATTCCGTGGCTGCCGTTTTTCGCCTTAATGAGTGGCTCGTAGAAGAGATTGGAAAGATTATCGACGTGCCGGTCGGCGCGGAGAATGACGTCCCCACCGCGTCCGCCATCGCCGCCATCCGGTCCGCCTTTCGGCACAAATTTCTCACGTCGGAAACTGACCGAGCCCCGTCCGCCATTTCCTGCCTGGGCAAAAACTTTGATGCGATCGACAAACATTTTTTATTTTTCGTTAAACAATTACCGGTATTAAGCGTCGAAGTCTCATATGCCGACAACTCGCTTCATTGTAATCGGTATTCTGGCCCTTGCCGATTTTTGCTACGCTCAAACCTCACCTACGCCTGTGGCACCTGCTAATACCGGAATTGAAGGTAGAATCACGATTTCGCCAACCCACGGCGGGCCGATTCGAGTTGGTGAGGAGACTTCTTCGCGACCACTAACCAACATCACCTTTGTTGCTACAAAGGATGGCGGTGGGAGCACTGAATTTACGACAGACGATCAAGGCCATTTTAAAATTCTGCTCGAGCCCGGCCATTACACGATTACAAAAAAGGGGCAAAGCCAGGGAATCGGCCGTTACGGTCCGTTCGATGCCCTTGTTGTCGCCGGCCAGATGACTCGACAGGAATGGCGTTGTGACAGCGGAATGCGCTGAAGAAAGTAAGAATTAAAAAACGGCACGGCATCTGCGAGAATTTCGAATCGATGTTTCGAATCTGCAGAGTTGGCCTCGCTTTTTCGCTGTTTGTGGTCGCGACGACGGCCACCGCATCAAGCGTCTCGGTTTTGTTCGTAGGGAACAGTCTCACCTACACGAACGACTTGCCGGCAGTGTTCAAAAAGTTCGCCGCCGAATCGCCGTTGCATATTGATGTCGAAACCAGTTCGGTCACGCCCGGCGGCGCATTTCTTTACGATCAGGTAAAACATGGACAAGCCGTCGCGCTGTTACACGAGAAGCATCCGAAGTTCCTGGTTCTGCAAGGCCAAAGCCTCGAACCGTTGATTGCGTTCCAGAGTTTCTCGCAGTCGGCCGCTCGGCTTAAAAGTGAAGCTGATCAAGTTGGTGCAACTACGATCCTGTTCGCGACATGGGCTCGGCCGGCCCGTGATCCATTCTATAAAGAGGCAGCTTCCGGAGGATCCCCGCCGGTCATGCAAGCGCGGTTGGACCTGGCCTACGCGACTGTCGCGAAAACCACCGGCGCAACCGTGGCTCCGATTGGCGTAGCATTCGAGCGCGCACGGCAAATGGCG
Source organism: uncultured Verrucomicrobiae bacterium (assembly GCA_963800015.1). Lineage (GTDB taxonomy): Bacteria > Verrucomicrobiota > Verrucomicrobiia > Chthoniobacterales > UBA10450 > AV40. Next base: position 152,404 of record CAWCZE010000004.1, read on the forward strand.
CCGGAAATTCGATTGCTCGACGGCACCCAGCATCCCACGCCCGTTGGAACGTATTTGGCGGCAGCCGTCCTGTTTCAGGCAATGTTCAAGGCGTCGCCGATTGAATCGAAGTATTACAGCAGTTTGCCAAAAGAGTTGGCGATCGGCCTCCAGCACGTGGCTGCTGAGGTATTCACGACGGCAACGTCAAAGTAAGTCCTTTTGCCGCTGGGGTTTTTTCTTGCTCATTTCGGCGCAGTTCGCTAACTCTGCGTCCGAAACGCTTCACCCACTATGACAAATCTACTCCTTCTCACTTCATTTCTCGCGCAGGAAACGGCCGACGAAGCCCCTAAAGGTCCGGGCGCCATGTTTTGGATCTGCGAAATCGCGTTCATCGTTTTGATGGTCGCCGCGTTCTGGAAGATCTTCAGCAAGGCCGGGCAACCTGGCTGGGCTGCGATCATTCCGATCTTCAACACCTACGTCCTCTGCAAAGTTGCAGGCAGACCCGGCTGGTGGTTCATCCTGCTGCTGATTCCGTTCGTCAATTTCATCATCTACATCATTCTCTGCATCGATCTCGCTAAACGGTTCGGCAAAGGCGCCGGATTCGGTATCGGCTTACTTTTGTTGCCGTTTATTTTCTTCCCAATCCTTGCCTTCGGAAGCGCTCAATACCAAGGCGTATTGCCGCCCGCGGCCCCGTTGCCGGCTGCAGCCTAACGATTCAGCCAGCCCAGTTCGGTTTCCGCTTTTCGTTGAAAGCGGCAATGCCTTCGCGCGCTTCGTGAGATTCGCGCGCCTGCATGTGATGCTTCAACGCGCGCTCGACGTCTTGTTTCACGGAGGTCGACCAAAGCTCTTCCACCAAGCGTTTGGTCTGAGCGATGGCATTGGGCGCACCCTGCAACACTGAATTGGCAAATTTTTGAGCCTCATTCATTAGTTCATCGGACGAAACGACCCGATTCACGAGACCCATTTCTTTCGCGCGGGCGGCGTCGATCAATTCGCCGCCGAGAACGAGTTCCCGAAGATTCCGTTCGCCAACTTGGCGCCGCAGGAAAGTCATGACGAGGCCGGCGACAAGGCCGCGTCGGACTTCCGGATAACCGATCTTCGTTTTCTCCGCCGCCACTACGAAGTCACAGGCCGACATGATTCCCGCTCCGCCGGCAACGGCGGCGCCATGGACGGCGGCGATGGTGACGACATGCGCTTCGGCCAGCGTTATTAAAGTCTTAGCCACCATTTCGGCGGTGGCATGGGCTTTCCTTTGGTCCGCTGCTTCCTTTAAATCCAGTCCGGTGCAAAACGCAGCGCCGGCCCCACGAAGAATGATCACGCGTTCGTTAGGCTGATCGGACGCGGTTTTAATCGCCGAAATCAAGTCATTCAGTAACTCGATCGTGAGCGAGTTCCGCCGCTCCGGACGGTTTAAGGTGATGACCGTGATCTGCGGTGTCAGCTTCTCAACCAAAAGAACTGGCATAGAATTTAAACCTGGATCACGCCCGTGTGAAAATGCGCCTTCGGCATCGGCCGCGAAACATAGCCAAGAAGTTGAATCAATGTTTCGCGTGTTTCGTGTGGCTGAATAATCGCGTCAATCCAACCGCGCGCCGCGCCGTATCGGATATCAGTTTGCTCTTCGTAACTCGCTTTCACTTTTTTGCGCAAGCTCGTCGAGCTCTTCGTGACTTGCTTTTTTGTCCCCGCGCTCCCGCGCCCGCGCTAAAATCGAAAAAACGGTATCGGAAGCCTGGGCGGCGCCCATCACAGCATACCGAGCGCTCGGCCAGGCCACGAGAAATCGCGGATCGTAAGCTTTGCCGCAAAGCGCATAATTGCCCGCGCCAAACGAACCTCCGACAACCACTGTGATCTTTGGCACGACGCAATTGCTGACCGCGTTGACCAGTTTAGCGCCGCTGCGAATAATTCCGCTCTGCTCCGCGTCACGGCCGACCATGAAACCGGTCACGTCCTGGAAGAAAATGATCGGCAAACTGTCTTGATTGCAATCCATCACGAACCGAGCCGCTTTGTCGGCGCTGTCGGAATAAATCACGCCACCCATTTGGATGCCTTCCTTTTTGGTGCGGACCTGCAACCGCTGACTGGCAACAATTCCAACCGGCCGACCCGCGATGCGGGCGTAGGCGGTGACGAGGGTCTTTCCGTAATCCGCTTTGTATTCGTCCAGTGAATTCGCATCGAAAACGGATGCGAGAAGATTACGGGTGTCGTAATTTTTCTGGCCGTCGAGACTGACCAGATCGTAAAGGAGGTCGGGTACTTTCGCCGGCCTGAAATTTTTATCGTCGGTTGCGGCGGCTTTCTTCGCTTCGGGCAACAAGGCCACCAGCGACCGCAATCGTTTCAAGCACGACTCGTCGGTCTTTTCGTAAAAGTCGACCGTTCCGCTGATTTCGGAATGCATTTTCGCGCCGCCGAGTTCTTCCTGGTCGATAATTTGCCCGATCGCCGCTTTAACCAGCGACGGTCCGGCAAGATAAAGTCCGCTGCCTTCGGTCATCAGAATTTTGTCGCACAACACCGGCAAATACGCGCCGCCGGCGACGCAGTTGCCCATGATCGCGGCAAATTGCGGAATTCCGGCCGCTGAGATCACTGAGTTGTTACGAAAGATCCGGCCGAAATCGTCTTCGTCGGGAAAGATCTCATCCTGCATGGGCAAAAACACGCCCGCCGAATCGACCAGGTAAATGATCGGAAGCGCGGACTCGAACGCGATCCGTTGGGCGCGGAGAAGTTTTTTGCAGGTAGCCGGGAAAAACGCGCCCGCTTTCACCGTTGCGTCATTCGCGATGATCATGCAGGACACGCCGGAAACATTTCCAATTCCGGCGACGACGCCGGCGGCAACGATGTTCCCCCACTCTTGATACATGCCGTGCGCAGCCCAGAGGCCGATCTCGAAAAATTGCGAATCCTTATCGAGAAGTTGCGCGATGCGTTCCCGCGCCGGCAATCGGCCAAGCTTTCGCTGCCGTTCCAGCCCTGCTTTGCCGCCGCCTTGACGAAGCACCGCCTCCTGTTTCAGGATCTCGCGACAAAAATCCCGAAGCGGTTCGGCGGAAGAGGTAGTAGCTCGGGCCATGTGCGAAAAGGCTTAATCCGCGATGGAGGTTGAATCAAGCAGCGCGCGCAGCGGCGCAGCCTTCTTAATAGACGTCGACGTCCGAGCTATAACCGGAATCGCGACGAATCGACCGCAATCGCGCCCGACTGCCGCGCTCGGATTCGGGGCGATTGATTCGCGCGAGTGCAATTTTCACCAGGAAAGGAACTGCGGCCAAAGCGCCAACCGACATCAGCGCGATGGCAGCGGTTTGTCGTGCCGGAGCTTTGATCTTGTCGGCAACGAGCATGCCGATGCCAAGCCCCAACGCAGTTCGCGTCAACGTCAGCAGATTTCCAACCGAGGCCTGCTCGGAAGCTTTTGGAATGGATACTGAGAGCGACATCGCGTATTCTTATACGTATCGTTTGCGAAAAATAAATGGGAAATCGTCGCGTCCGCGTGACTTTCGCTGTTTGGGACTTCCGACATGGCAACTTCGATCTACGCGCTCATTCTCGCCGGTGGCAGCGGCGAGCGGTTCTGGCCACTGAGCCGTCGGAATCGGCCTAAACAGCTGCTGCGACTCGTTTCCGAGCGCACGCTTCTCGAGGAAACGGTTGCGCGTCTCGACGGGCTGGTGCCGTCCGAACGCATTTTGATTTTAACGAACTCGGAACAGGAAAAATCTGTCCGCGAGTTACTAAAACGTTTTCCGAAAGAGAACATCATCGCCGAGCCTGCGAAACGCGATACCGCGGCAGCAGTTGCGCTTGGCGCCGGGTGGGTTGCGGCTCGAGATCACGCCGCCACCATGCTCGTGTTGCCCGCCGATCACGTGATCCCGGACCGCGAAGCGTTTCAGCAAACCATGAAGACCGCGGCAGCTGCGGCCCAGGAGACGGGCGCGTTGGTTACCATCGGAATCAAGCCGACCTGGGCGTGTCCTGGTTTCGGCTACATCGAGCAAGGAGATGCCGTTCGTTTGCGCGATGGCGGCGAGATCGCAGTTCATCATGTCATCCGCTTCCGCGAGAAACCAAACACGGATCTGGCCGAATCGTTTTTGCGAAAAGGAAACTTTCGGTGGAATGCAGGAATGTTTGTTTGGCCGGTGCCGACCGTGTTGAGCGAATTTAACCGGCACGCGCCCGAGCTCGCCGATTTTATTTCGCAGGTTCGCTCTTCAAAAAATCTGGAGAAGATCCTGGCCGATCGTTTCGCAAAGTTGCCGCGAATCTCCTTCGATTATGCGATCATGGAGAAAGCCGATCGCGTTTTGGTAGTCGAAGCGAGTTTTGATTGGGACGACGTTGGCAGTTGGCAGGCCGTTGCCCGTTATTTCAAGAAGGATGCCCACGGCAACGCGGCCAATCAGCCGTTCACCGCGCTCGATTCGAGCGAAAACATTATTTTCAACGACGGAGACACGACGATCGCGCTCCTTGGCGTTCGCAATCTGATTGTCGTGCGAACTGGCGACGCGATCTTGATTTGTCACCGTCACGAAGCCGAGCGGATCAAGAATCTCGTCGCAAAATTGCCGCCGGAGCTGCAGTAATTCGAAATGAATCGCGTCCTGGGAATTGACTTTGGCCAGGTCCGAATCGGATTGGCGATCTCGGATGAGCTCCGATTGTTGGCACATCCAGTGGCAACGATTTCCGCAGACAAAACTGCGGCCAAACGTATTGCCGAGATAGTTGCAGAACGCAACGTCGACAAGGTTGTTATTGGAATTCCACGCCACATGAGCGGACAAATCGGCGAGTCGGCCCAAAAAGCGTTGGATTTCGCGGGTGAACTTCGCCAAAAAGTTCAATGCCCGGTCGAAACATGGGATGAGCGGTTGACCACCGTGGCAGCCAATCGCGCACTCGCCGCGGCCGGAAAAAAGACGCGAGACACGCGTGAAATCGTCGATCAGGTCGCGGCCCAAATGATATTACAGGGATACTTGGATCGGGAAAACGCTCGCCTCGAGACAAACGCGCCCGAAAACTGAGGCGAATGTCCGAGCGGCTTAAGTTAATCGTCGCTTATGACGGATCCGCTTTTGCGGGTTGGCAAAGTCAAACTCATCGCAACACAGTTCAGGACGAACTCGAACGCGCGATCAATCGAATTTGCGGTTCGCACGTTCGTATTCACGGCGCCGGTCGCACCGACAGCGGCGTGCATGCTCTCGCGCAGTGCGCTCATGTCGATGTGCCGAATCGGCGGCTTGCAGCAACCCGCTGGATTAGCGCCCTCAATGGCGTGCTGCCGCCGACCATCCGCGTTCTTCGTTCTCGATACGTTTCCCAAGATTTTCACGCGCGCTTCTCGGCGAAAGGAAAAACGTATCGTTACCGGATTTGGGCCGGGCCAGTCCTGCCCCCTCTCGAATTCAACCGCGCGTGGCATGTTACGGCGCCGATCGATTTAGACTTGTTAGCTGCCGCCGGAAAAAAGTTTGTCGGAAAGCATGATTTCGGTGCGTTTGCTGCGAATCGCGGCAAACCCGAAGAAGACACCACGCGGACTATCTGGTCGGTCGCAGTTCGGGGCCGGTCTGCGAATCTCGTCGTTGAGATCAGCGGCAACGGATTTCTATATAAGATGGTGCGGCTAATCATCGGATCGATGGCGCAGGTGGCCCTGAGAAAAGCCAGCATCAGTGACATCGAGCAGAACTTGCGATCAGGAAGGCCTAACAAAGGCCGTTTTACTGCGCCCGCGGAAGGTTTGTACCTTAATCAGAGTGTGGTACTGACCCTGCTTTTGAGGTCGGAAGACGTTGCCGGGTAGGCAAGAGTCGGGCTGGCAGGGGAGCTGCTCTATGGGAATTATGGGAAATCAACCGGCCGACGCTGAGGCAACATCTCGACCAAAGAAAGCGCGCCGGTCCCCCTTCGGAGGAGTCGGAGACTGGCTTTTTAGCCAAAAGCATTTCCACTTTAAGTTGCTTTCCGGCACCACCGTCGGCGTCGTCGTCATTATTTTCCTGGTCGGCGTCTTTCTCCTCGTCAGCTTGCGCGATCACTACCAGGACACGATGCGCAGTCACACGATTTCGGTCATCCGATTGAGCAGTCTGATCGAGAACGACATCGCCAGCCTCGAAAGTAATCATCGCGGCTTCCTGCTCAGCGGCCGGGAAGATTATGTCGCGTCGTTCGATAAACGGCTCGATTCGATCAAACAGCGCGTTCAGGATTTGATGGGCCTCATTCTCGACAATCCGACCCAGCGGAAGCACATCATGAAGGTCCAGGACATCGTCCAACAATGGGCAACCGCTGTTGCTCAGCCCGAAATCAAGGCCCGTCGCGCAAAAGGCGCGGCCGAGACGCCGACTGGGAACTCCTCAACTTTGGGTAACTCTGCACTGGCTCAAGCTCGCGAAATTCTTCAATCGCTTCAGGACGAAGAACAGATCGCCCTTAATGAACGCACCCATGACCAGCAGTGGGCCACCCAGTCCACTCAGATTCTCGATTTCCTGCCGAAACTCGATCGCGCAGTCATTGAGATGGAAAAGGAAAAGCAGGGATATTTGCTCACCGGCGAGAACAGCTTCCTTGAAGCCTACAAGCGCGCGGTTGCCGATTTCTACACTTACAACGCCTACCTCTCCATTCTGATCGCCAGTTCACCATCACAGGCGCAGCTACTCGCCGAGATTCGCGCGAACGTCGAACGCTGGATCAACACTGCGGCCGTTCCCCAAATAGATGCCAAACGCTCCGGCAAGGATGCTGAAGCCGCCGCCTCGACAGCAACCGGCGAAACAATCATGTCAGACATTCGGCAGATGCTGACCAGCTTTGAGACTAACGAAGTCAATGTTTATCAGCTGCGGACCAACGCTGTCACTCGCCAGCGGATTTTGCGCACGTCCGCCCTGGCCTTCATCGCGTTCTTCGCGGTCGGGCTCCTCATTATATCGAACAGCTACAGCTTCGTTTTCGTTAGGCGGCAACTAACCAAACTTGAAAACGCTGAGACTCACATTCGGTCGGTCATCGAAAACATTCTCGACGGCATGATCGTGCTCGAGGAGACCGGCGTCATTCGTTCAATGAATCCGGCCGCCCACAGAATGTTTGGCTGCCGGGACAACGAAATGATCGGAAACAATTTCACCCGGCTGGTTCCGAAACGTTATGAAGGTGAACAAGAGCTGAAAACAGTCGTAAACAACTGGGCCGAAATCATGCGCCGGACTGGCAGCACGACCCTCGCCCTCGGCCGGACCCGAAAGAACCTCTCATTTCCAGTCGAAATTTCGTTGAGCGAAATGGTCATCGACCAGCAACGGCTCTACGTCGCAATGGTTCGCGACGTCACAGAGCGCAAACATTTCGAGCAGCAGGTCGACACCGAAAAAGAGAATCTCGCAGTCACCCTTCGCGCCATCGGAGACGGCGTTATCACCTGCGACGTCAATGGCAAGGTGATCATGATGAACAGCGAAGCCGAGAAATTGACCGGCTGGAGTTCAAAAGAAGCGATCGGGCAACCTCTTAAGTCTGTCTTTGATGTGACGGTTGATCTCGCCACCCAGGCGAAAGTCCAAAAGAGCGGCTACCGCAACGAAGCGCAATCCATTTTGGTCAACCTTCCGGAGACCGTCACTCTGACGTCGAAAGAAGGCAACGAACGCGTCATCGAACAGGTCGCATCACCGATTAAAGACAAGAAGAACGAAATCAGCGGCGTGGTTCTCGTTTTCCGCGACATCACCGATCGGCAACGCGCCGAAGCCGAGAGCCGCAAAGCGGAAACGCTCGAACAACTTGGATTGCTTGCCGGCGGCATCGCTCACGATTTCAATAATTTGCTTACCGCAATCATCGGAAACATTTCGCTGGCTTCGCTGCTCCTTCCGCCCGACGACGAAATGGCCACTCGTTTGGACGATGCCAAGAATGCTTCCTTGCGGGCGCGTGATCTTGCTCAACAACTTCTCACTTTCGCTCGCGGCGGAGCACCGATTAAGAAGACGGCGTCGATTGGCAAACTCATTCAGGATACGGTTAGCTTCTCGTTGCGCGGCAGTCGAAATCGCAGCGAATTTGATTTTTCGCCCGATGTCGCTCCGGCGGAAATCGACGCCGGCCAAATCAGTCAGGTCGTCGCAAATCTGGTTGTGAACGCCGACCAGGCGATGCCGAACGGCGGAACCCTCTACGTCAATTGCGACAATTTCTGCTACGACACCAACGACGCAGTGATACCCGATCTTGCCCCCGGCGATTACGTTCGCATTCGAATTCGCGACGAAGGCGTTGGAATTCCAGAGAAGTACATCAAGCGAATCTTCGACCCATACTTCACCACGAAAGCAAAAGGAAATGGGCTGGGATTGGCCACTGCCTATTCGATCATCAAAAATCACAACGGCTTGCTCACGGTTGAATCAGAAGTGCATGTCGGCACGACATTCACGATTTATTTGCCAGCGGCTCCGGCCATGGAAGTGGAGCAGCCAATTGAAGCGCCGGTCAGAGTGACGCAGGAAATAAAAGGAACCGGGCGCGTTCTGGTTGTCGATGACGAGGATGCAATTCGCGACCTGGTTGAATTCACGCTCACCCGACTTGGCTACGAAGTCTCACAGGCGGCCACTGCATTACTTGGGGTGGAGCTTTATCAACAACGACTTCGCGCCGGCAAACGTTTCGACTTGGTGATCCTGGATCTCACCCTGCCCGGCGGAATGGGCGGCAAAGAAGCGCTCAAGAAACTGATCGAGATCGATCCGACGGTAAACGCGATTGTGTCCAGTGGTTACGCAACCGATGCGACGATGAGCCGTTATCAGGATTTCGGATTCCGAGGCGTTATTGCCAAACCGTACGAAGCCGCGCAACTCGGCAAAATCGTGCACGAGACCATTGAATCCAGCCAGACCAACGTCGTCAGCCTGAACTATTCGTCGCGGGCTGCCGGATAGCGCCAGCTGGCTGCTAGTCCACCGAGATCTCCAACTCCTTCACCAGGCGAAAACCGTTTTTGGTGTAGCCTAGTTTTTCGTAAAACTCGTGCGCTTCAGTGCGTCGAAAATGCGTGTAAACAGCAAGGCGCCGGATATTTCTCTCCGCAAAAGCACTTTCCGCAGCGTTGATCAATGCTTGGCCGACGCCACGACCTCGTACCCCGTCTAAGACGACCAAGGCAAGGATCGCTCCGCCCGGACTGTTGTGTTCGTAGCTGTAGCTAATGCGAGTTCCGATCATCCCGCAGATTTTTCCTTCGGTCACCGCGACGAAAGTCATGTAATTGTTATCTGCGAAGATGGCTTCCATTCGCATTTCCATTTCTGACGTTCGGGTCGGATAACCCAGCTGGATCATCAAATCTGCCAACGCGGCCGCGTCCCCCATTTCCGCAGGACGAACTGAAATATCGGCCGTCTTGTTGGAGTCAGTCATCGCCTTTTTCGGGGCTGAGTCGCGGTAACAACCCTTCCAAAATGACCGCAACAGATTCGTTCACTGTTTGCCGGTCCGTGCGAACGATAATTTCCGCATCTTCCGGCGGCTCGTAGGGAGCATCGATTCCAGTGAACTGGCGAATCTCGCCTGCCCGCGCCTTTTTGTAGAGGTTCTTGGGATCCCGCGCTTCGCAGACTTCCAATGGCGCATCGACAAAAACCTCCACGAATTCTGCGTTACCTTCGAGGGCTATCTCACGCGCCCGCCGGCGATCCATTCGATACGGCGAAATGAACGCCGTAATCGCAACGACTCCCGAATCCGCCATCAATTTCGCCACTTCACTGACCCGGCGAATATTCTCGACCCGGTCCTCCGGCGAAAATCCGAGGTTCGAATTCAAACCGTGCCGAATATTGTCGCCATCGAGAACGTAAGTTTGCATGCCGCGTCCAAATAGTTCGCGCTCCAGCGCCTGCGCGATCGTGGATTTTCCCGCCCCCGATAATCCGGTAAACCAAACGACCGCGCCACGATGACCGGTTCGCGCCGCGCGAGCCTCCGCGGTGATTTTTCCTTCAACCCAAAAGATATTTTTGCTCTTGGCGACGGTCCGATCGGTGTAAACACCGCCGAAAATCGTTCCGCCACCGCAAATGTCGCCGTCGTCGACGATGACGAACCGGCCAAGATTCGGGATTCGATCATGATTATCGATCACCAATGGCGAGCGTGTTTGAATCGTTAGTCTGCCGACTTCGTTCCGCTCCAGCCGATCGCGTTTGGCGGTCGATGTTTCCAAAGTCGCCGAGTCCATCACCTGATCGATCGATGCGATTTCACATTTCACTTCCTGCGTGGCCAAGCGCAGATCGTAAAGCTGGCCGCTTCGCATTGGTTCACGGACGATCCAGAAAACGTCGGCGTGAATTCGATTCGCCTCGATCGGCGTCTCGGTTTGATGCGAGCCGACGTAACCGCGTTCGACGAAAATTTGTTCGCTCAAAGTGATCCCGACCGAATCACCCGCGATCGCATCCTTGGCGCCAGTCCTGCCCCATTCTTCGATCGAATGAACTTTTGAGGTCTTATTTGCCGGAGAAAAAACGAGCTCGTCCCCCACCCTCAACTGTCCCGTCTCGATCCGTCCGGCGATAATTCGGCGGTCATCGAATCGGTAAACATCCTGGACGCAAAAGCGCAACGGAAGGTCGACATCGGCGCTTTGGGGCTCCAATAAGTCGAGCGCCTCGAGGACGGTTGGCCCTGTGTGCCATTTCATTTCGCCGCTCAGCTTCGCGATGTTCTCGCCATTCTTGGCTGAAGCCGGAACAAACACGCGCGCTTCGAGCCCGAGTTCCTTGAGAAATTTTCGGTATTCGCTTTCGATCTGATCGAATTTCTCCTGCGCGAAATCGGCGAGGTCCATCTTGTTTACGACCACGATCACCTGGTTGATCCCCAGCAACCCGAGCAGGTAGGCGTGCCGTCGGCTCTGTTCGCGGACCCCTTCGTTTGCAGCGATCACGAGGACTGCGGCGTCGGCGCGCGACGCGCCGGTGATCATGTTTTTCAAAAATTCTTTATGACCCGGCGCGTCGATGATGATGTATTGGCGGCGCGCGGTTTTGAACCGGATCTCGGTCGTGTCGATCGTGATGTTTTGACTTTGTTCTTCCAGCAGCGCATCGAGCACGAACGCGAACTCAAACTCCATTCCTTCCGCTTCGCACGCTTTCTTGACCAACTCGATCTTCCCTTCGGGCAACGAATCCGTGTCGTGCAGAATGCGGCCGATGAGTGTCGATTTTCCATGATCGACATGCCCGACGAACACGACCCGCAGCGGCAAGGCCGCGATGCTGGATGCTGGATTCTTGATTCTGGATGAAGAAGGCTTCTTGGTGTCGGTCATTTCTATGAGATTTCGTGCGCTCGGATTACAAAAACCCGCGCGCTCTCAACTTCTGCATCGCGTTCCGCTCATAATGATCCTGAGCGCGGCCGGCTCGTTCGCCGACTTTGGTGGATTCAAGTTCGGCGATGATTTCGTCGATGTTCGACGCCTGGCTTTCGATCGGGTGGGTAATCGGCCGGCAGCCTAACGAACGAAATCGCTTTCCGTCTCTCGCGAAATACATCTGCGGAATCGGAATCTCCTCGCGCTGGATATACCGCCAGACGTCGATCTCGGTCCAATCGAGAAGCGGTTGAACCCGCACGTGTTCGCCTTTGGCGGCGTTGGTTGCGAATTGTCCCCAAAATTCCGGCGGCTGATCTTTGTAGTCCCACTCGAACTGCGCATTGCGCGGCGAAAAATACCGTTCCTTTGCGCGGGTCGGATCTTCGTCGCGCCGAATTCCTGTGATGAGCGCATCGAATTTGTACTGCGCGAGCACCTGCTGGAGCGCGACGGTTTTCAATTCGTGCGTGACCGTCACCGGATCGTGCGTCTCGTAGCCGACTCCCCGCGCCCGCGCTTCAGTGTTAATTTTCACGATCAGGTTCAGGTTGTGATGCGTCCGCGCCCACTCCCGGAATTCGATCATCTCCGGGAATTCATATTCGGTGTCGATGTGCAGAACCGGAAACGGCACCCGGCCGAAGAATGCTTTTCGAGCCAACCAGACGAGGACGTTTGAGTCCTTCCCCATCGACCAGGGCATGCAGATGTTTTTGAAAGCGTAATAAGCTTCGCGAAAAATAAAAATGCTCTGGTTCTCGAGATCGTCGAGATGGGTGCGTCTGTTTTGTTGCATGTCGATCTAATTAGGTAGGGGCGGTTCACCGAACCGCCCGCCACGCGAGTCATGACAATCACCGAGCGGGCGATTGAGGTCAATCGCCCCTACCTGATTTACCTTGCGCGCTCGGTTGTGAAACTTAACGTTTCGATGTGGCTGAGCATTCGACCGCTTACGATTCGAAAATCGAGGGTAACGTCATTTTTACCCGGCTCGATGCTGCCTTCAATTGGGTTCGGAAAAATTCGTTGTGGCCGATGCCAATGGGTCTGGCCTGTTGCGCAATTGAATTAATGGCCACGGCCGCCTCACGTTTCGACATCGCCAGGTTCGGCGCCGAAGTGATGCGGTTCTCGCCCCGCCAATGCGACGTAATGATCGTCGCCGGCACCGTCACCTACAAAATGGCGCTGGCCGTGAAACGTATTTACGAACAAATGCCCGACCCAAAATGGGTGATCGCGATGGGCGCATGCGCGTCGACTGGCGGAATGTACCGGTCCTACGCCGTGCTGCAGGGGATCGATCAATTGCTCCCCGTGGACGTTTACATTTCCGGTTGCCCGCCGCGTCCTGAAGCGCTTCTCGCCGGATTGATGAAACTGCAGGAAAAGATTTCGGGCGAGAAATCGTTTCTGCAGCAGAAGCCCGAATTAGTGGCAAGACTCGCGGAAGTGAACACATGAGTCTGAGCCGGTGTTCTTTCCGTTCATCAACTATCAACTATCAACCATCAACTTTTCCGCCCATGACTGGAAAAGAACTTCTTGATTCGTTAGGCAAAGTGCTTGGGCCAAAATTCAGGCGCAACACGAATTTCGTGGCGAAACGACCTACACGATTGCGGCAACCGATCTTCGCGAAATCGCGAAGCTCTGCCGGGACGATCTCTCATTCGATTACCTGCTCGACATCACCAGCATCGATAACTCCGACGAAGAGCCGCGTTTTGAGATCGTTTACGAGCTTTACTCCATGACGCTCTCCGTTCATTTGCGATTGAAATTGAAAATCGGCGAGAGCGAAGAGCCCGATACGGTTTCCGACATTTGGCCGACTGCCAATTGGCACGAGCGCGAGATTTACGACATGATGGGCATCAGATTCAAAAACCATCCCGATCTCCGCAGGATCCTGATGTGGGATGGTTATCCCTTCTTTCCGTTGCGCAAAGAATTCCCGCTGGAAGGTCTTCCCAGCGAAATGCCGGACGTCGCGTTCACCAGATCCGCGCCACTCGAAGGCGGACCGTTCGTCACTCGGCCCAGCACGGCCATCACCAAATTCCGCGAACCGCGCGCCAGACCGCCGGAGTTGTGACGTCGGTGCCTGCTGACGACCGTTAAAGCCAAGGGTTTTCGGCTACCAGTCCGATCCCGCGGCTGAAGGATGAATTTTTCGAGAGACATGCTGGCCGCGAGGTTCTGGGTAGCGCACCCGGCTCGGGTGCCTGGCGATTGCGGCTCGCAATCGCGAACTTGGGTGATTGAGCTAATTCAAACGAAAGATTGTTGCGGCGGGCCGCCGCAACCCGCACCCGAGCCGGGTGCGCTCCCCAGAAGTTTGCGGTCGTGCGTTAGGACAATGCAGCCCGTAACAGCTGCGCGAAATCGGCCGCGGCTTTTTTGCCGACTTCCAAAACTTCCTCATGGCTGAGCGGTTCTTTGGAAAGGCCGGCGGCGAGATTGGTCAGGCAGGAAAAACCGGCGACTTCGAGTCCGAGCGCGCGCGCCTGGATTACTTCGAGAACGGTCGACATTCCGACGGCATCGGCGCCGAGATTTTGAAGCATTCGAACTTCGGCGGGCGTTTCGTACTGCGGACCGAGACAGCCGGCGTAAACGCCTTCGTGCAGAACCATTCCGACGGGCTTTGAGACACCACGGAATTTTTCGCGCAATCGAGGCGAATAAGCATCGCTCATGTCGATAAACGTCGCGGAACCAATCAGCGGCGACGTGCCGGTCAGATTGATATGATCGGTAATCATCATCCAGTCGCCGGGTTTAAACTTCGGATTCAGCGAGCCGGCCGCGTTGGTGACAATGATTTGTTTAATTCCAGCCTCGGCGAGAATACGAACAATCGCCGTGACGTCGTGCGCCGGGTGACCTTCGTAAAGATGAACCCGGCCTTGCGCAAAAATAATTTTTGTCTTCTCGATTTCGCCGAGAACAAATCGGCCGACGTGACCGGGAACGGACGGTTTCGGAATTTCGGAAAATTTGGAGTAAGGAACGATCTGATCTTGTTCCGGATCGGAAACCAGCGAGTTCAACCCGGAACCGAGGATGATGGCGATTTCGCCGCTGTAGTCGCGCAAGTCTGTTAATTGCTTTTGTCATTCCGAGCAGAATCGATTGTATAAATTCGAAACCCGAATTTCGAATATCGAAACAAGCACGAATCGATCAAAAAACGAATTCAAAACAGTCGGCGGCTTCGAACATTCGAATTTGTTTCGGATTTCGAGTTTCGAATTTGCGGCCTTTAGGCCGCTGACACTGGCGGTGCAGAATCCGGCTTTCGCAAAGACGCCATGACATCGGGGCGCATCCGCAAGCGATCTTCGTCCGAAATCATCGACGCGTACTTCGATTCGCCTTTCGGATAGGCGATGCGCGTGTGCAGCATGGTCATGAGCGTGAAACGGAAGCGCTCCGCGATGATGCTCAATTCCGCCAGGGTCAGATCGCATTCGTCGAGCTGACGGTCGGCGATGCGTTGCTCGATCAGATCGTTGACCAGTTGCTCGATTTTTTGCGGCGTCGGTTTTTCCAAACTGCGCGACGCGCTTTCCACCATGTCGGCGAGACTGATGATCGCGCTCTCTTTCGTCTGCGGTTTCGGCCCGCGGATAACGGAAACTTTCCTCGCTGCACTTCCGGAATGTCTTCCTCGCGCATGTTCATGATTTTGCCGCCGGCGCGCGCGTCTTCCTGCTGCTGCAGGGCGCGCTTGTAGAAATAATAAACGAGCGAGGTGCCGTGATGTTGCTGGATGACGTCGATGATCTGCTGATTGAGATCGTGCTTCAGCGCGAGATCCACGCCTTCTTTCACGTGCGCGATGATGATGAGCGCGCTCATGGTCGGCGCGAGATCGTCGTGCGGGTTGCGCTCGAAGTTCATGTTCTCGGTGAAGTATTCCGGCTTCACCAATTTGCCGACATCGTGAAAATAGGAGCAGACGCGGCAGAGCGTGGCATTCGCGCCGATCGCTTCCGCGGCGGCCTCCGCCAGATTCGCGACCACCAGACTGTGATGATAAGTGCCCGGCGCTTCGATCGTCATCCGGCGCAGCAAGCGGATGATTCAGATCGGACGCTTCGAGCCACGAAATGTCGGTCGTGATTCGGAAGAGATGTTCGAGGATCGGGAGCGCGCCGCCGACGATCATCGCGGTGACGATTCCGTTGCCGATGCGCGAGCGCGCTTTGCATGCCGATCATTGCCCAATCGTTGTCGCGCGGAGGAAAGAGATCGATCGGCCCGATGAGGCCGAAGGTGAGCGAGAGCAAGCCAGATCGCGAGGCCGACGCCGAGACCGGCGCGAATCAAGCTGCTGCGCCGCCGCACTTGCAGCGTGAGATAAACGGCGGTGAACCCGCTGATCAAACCGCTCACGAGCAGCGGCGCATCGATTTTTCCGAAGAGCATGCTGCTCCAAAGACTGACGAAGACGGCGGCGTAAAGTCCGTGATTTCGCCCGAGCAAAACACTCAGGACCAGCGGCGCGAAAGCGTAGGGCGCGATCAAGCCAGCGCCGTCTCCGGCTTGAGAAAACGGAAAGTGCCGCTGTTGCAGAGCACGAGGACCAGCTTCGTGATCGCCGCGAGCTGGAAGAAGATGATCCCGAAAACCAGGAACAGCCGCGAGTTGTGCAGGAAAGTTTTCGGCTGATTGATCCAAAGCTGCGACGACGGCGGTGGCGAAAAACAGCAGCGCGATGACGAAATTTTTCGTCGGCTCCGGTTGTTGCCCGCTGAAAATCAAGAAGCGCGAGCCCGGCGACGAACGCCGCGAAGATCGAGGACCTTCACATAGGGCGCGTGTTCGAGACTGCGCGAGCAATTCGTTCGAGCCGCGGCGCCGGCGCGTCTTGCCGAGGCGAGGCCGCGTCTTGACAAGTCGTCTGCGTCTCAGGAAATCGAACATGGCTTATTTGCGCGGAGCCGACGGCGCCGGCGAACGGTGCTGCTGATAGGCGTTGATGATCGCGCGGACAAGCTCGTGCCGAACGACGTCGCGCTCGTTGAAATAAACAATCGCGATTCCGGGCACGTTTTTCAACGCCTGAAGCGCTTCGACCAAGCCGGAGCGTTTGTTCGCCGGCAGATCGATTTGCGTGACGTCGCCGGTGACGACGCATTTGGAATTCGGCCCGATGCGCGTGAGCAGCATGAACATTTGCTCGGTGGTCGTGTTCTGCGCTTCATCGAGAATGACGAAGGCATTGCTCAAGCGTGCGCCCGCGCATGTAAGCGAGCGGCGCGACCTCGATCGTTTGCCGCGCGATCGAGCGCTCGATTTCTTCCGGCTCCAGCATGTCGCGCAACGCGTCGTAAAGCGGGCGCAGATAGGGCGTGATTTTTTCCTGCAGATCGCCCGGCAAAAATCCGAGCGCTTCGCCCGCTTCCACCGCCGGGCGCGTGAGAATGATGCGGCCGACCTGTTCTTTCTTCAGCGCCGCGACCGCCATCGCGACGGCGAGATAAGTTTTGCCCGTCCCGGCCGGTCCGATGCCGAAAACGATGTCGTGTTTTTGAATCGCCTCGACATAATTCCGCTGCCCGGCGTGCGCGCGACGATCGGCGGTTTGCGCGACGAAGTGACGATCTTGATCGTCGACCACGTCGCTCAGATTGTCCTCGCGCGGCTTCGTTCACGGAATTGAGCGCGTAGTTGAATTCATGCTTGCTGAATGTCCACGCCTTTTTGCCGCGCTTGTTCCAGCTGATCGAAAACGCGTTGGGCCTTGTCGAGCTTTTCCGGCTCGCCTTCCAGTTTCACCCAGCCTTCGCGCGTCGTGACTTTCACGCCTAACGAATCCTCGAGATTCTTGAGCAGTTTGAGATCGTTCGCGTAGAGCGACTGCAGGGCGCGCGCGTTCTCGAATTGCAGCGTGCGCGTTTCAGTCATCTACAGCGGCTCAGCCGCAGAGCGCCAACTCACTCAGGAGATCAATCACTGCTTAGCGGAATCCGTAAACCAGCGCCCAGTGCGTGCGCTCTTCCGGCGATTGCTTCGATGCGCGACGATGATGAAATAACTGCCGGTCGCTTTGCGGAATCAATGGGCGGCGGCGAAGTGGCCTTTCTGCCAGCTGTCGGGTTGCTCCGCCAGTTTGCCGTCGGCGTCGTAAATGTGCACGGAAATCTTCGCCTGCTCCACTTCGGTGCCCATCCAAAACCAATATTCGTTTCCTTTGAACAGCTGCTGCCGCACCGCTTTCTTTTCGCCCGACCCCGAGGTCGCCGCCCCAGTAATCTTCGCGCACCTGAAAGCCTTCTTTCACGTAAGGCTCGGCCGCTTGCAGCGCGAACGAATGCGCGTCGTCCACCGAGCCGCGACACGCGCAGCTCGAAGCGCAACGCAGAACAGACGCGACCAGCGCTGACGCAGCAAATGATTTTGCGAATCGTTCATCGCATGCGTTACGGTCTTCGGTGACGATCGCCGATCAAGCCGGGTGGTGATCTCGTTGATCCTCTTCACCGAATCGGCCGAGATCTTGCCGTGCCCACATCGATCAGCGGCTTCACTTCCCCGAGCGCAGCTCTGAATATCCTGCACGAGCTGGCGAGTTGAATTCCGGCATGTCCTTGCAGCTGAGTTCTGAAAATATCCGAGCAAATCCGGCTGATGCAGCAGCTCCGCGCCGTCGGCGGAGAAATGTCTTGTTCACCACCGAGGTCAACACTTCGGTGCCGCGCAGCCAGCCGCCGAGACTGACGAGCTGCGATAGCTTCTCGTCGTGCACTTCGTTCATCGCCTGCTGCACGCTGTTTTGCGTGCGATCGAGTTCCTGGCGAACGCTGTCCCAGTTCCGCTTGTCGGCCGCTTCCGTGATCGCCTTCGCATGCGGCGTGATCGAGTTCTCCACGCCGATTCCTTTGGCCAGACTCAGCACGCGCTGGCCGATGTCTTTCACCGCCGGCGCGTCTTCCGCCTGCACCGCGATGAAACCATCGGCGATCACCGTTCCGAGCAGCAGCGCGATCCGCGGACGCTCGCGTGAAATTGCGCGCCCTTGTTCGTTGCGCACGTATTCCTTCCAGTTCACCCTGCCGAGTTTGTTCAGCGCGCCGAAGATTTCGTTCGGCAACGGCACCACCACGTCCTCGACCGTCTTCGAAAGCTGCTTCACGTCGATGTGCTGCGGCGCTTCGGCGCCGCTTGACCGAAAGCGTCAGCGCCGATCACGACGATCGCGACCAAGCTTGAAAGTTTAGAGAATGGATATCATCCGAGCTTCGACTGTTGATTTCGAGTTCGTATTCAGGATTAATGGGTTAATTCTAAACAGAACGTTGCGGCCGCACAAATACCTACGCTTGCCATGACAACTTTGAATCGCACGCAAACCCTTTCCGCGGCGGCATGCGCAACTGCCGCAGCATGGCCTTCATGAACGGACGCCTGCGCGAAATTCTGGACCGCGCCGCGTCAAACGCATTCTCGTCATCGGCGATCTCATGCTGGACGAATTCGTCTGGGGAAAAGTCGGCCGCATTTCGCCGGAAGCGCCGGTGCCGGTGGTGGAAGTGACCGGCGAAAGTTTCTATCCCGGCGGCGCGGCCAACGTCGCGCGGAATCTGCGGGAATTTGTCGAGCGACGTGTCGGTGATCGGCATGATCGGAACGGATCGCGGCGGCCGGCAGCTGCGCGATTTGCTGCGCGAGCAAGAAGATCGACACCGCGATCGTGATCGAGGATCCAGAATTTCCGCACGATCGTGAAAACGCGCATCATCGCGCGGCACCAACAGGTCGTGCGGGTCGATCGCGAAAAGATTCGCGACGCCGTCGACCGACGCAGATCGCGAAAGTGATCGCGGCAGATTCGAAAAGCGCTTGCCGAAGCTCGACGCGATCATTTTCGAGGATTACGGCAAAGGATTTCTCGCCGCCGAACTCGTTGCGCAGATCGCTCGCGATGCGCACGCCGCCGGCAAAATCGTGACCGCCGATCCGAATCCGCGGCAATCCGATCGAGTGGCGCGACATGACCGCGGTGAAGCCAAACCGGAGCGAAGCGTTCTCGCCGCCGGCATTCCTGGAGCGATCCCGATCGATCCGCCGGACGAAGATGACGATCTTGCTGCGGGCCGGCGAAATTCTGCTCGAGAAATGGGACACGCAGCTACCTTCTCATCACGCTCGGCGAACAAGGCATGATGCTTTTCGAGCGCGACGAAGCGCCGCATCACATCCCGACCAAAGCGCGCGCAGGTCTTCGATGTTTCCGGCGCCGGCGACACCGCGATCGCGCTCTTCACCCTCGCGCTTTGCTGCGACGCGACGCCGCGTCGAAGCCGCCGAAATCGCGAATCACGCCAGCGCGGTCGTGGTCGGCAAACTCGGCACCGCCACGGTCACGCGCGAAGAATTGATCGCCAGTTTCGAGAGATGACCATGACGCCTAACGAGTCGTCGCCCGCGGTCTTTCTCGATCGCGACGGCACGCTCATGCGCGACGTCGAATTACTGCTCCGATCCGAAACAGGTGGAGATTTTCGACGGCGTGCCGAAGCGCTGCGAACGACTGAAAGAGCGCGGCTACAAGATGATCGTGATTACAAACCAAAGCGGAATCGGTCGCGGCTATTTCACCGAGACAGAATATCGCGCGGTCGAAGCGGAAGTTGCGCGGCAGCTCGGCCACGATTTGATCGACGCGACCTATTTTTGCCCCGATCATCCCGGACCGACCGTCGCGATTGCCGCAAACCGGCGCCGGGAATGGTCTTCGAAGCGCAGCGCGACATCACCTCGATCTCGCGCGTTCGTTTTTCGTCGGCGACAAAGCGATCGACGCCGAGTGCGGACGCAACGCCGGCGTGCGGACGATTCTGGTCGGACCGGTTTCGGCGAATGACCGACGGCAGCTGCGCCGACTTGGGTCGCGGAAGATTTCGCAGCGGCAGCCGAAGATCATTCTGCATGCAAGCGCATGATAAAGCTGTCGGAATTATTCCCGCGCGCTGGGGCTCGACGCGATTTCCCGGGCAAGCCGCTGCATCTCATCGCCGGCAAGCCGCTGCTCCGGCATGTCTGGGAACGTTGCCGCCGCGCGAAGACGCTTGGACGTCGGTGATCATCGCGACCGACGACATGCGCATCGCCGAAGCTGCTTTCGATTGGGGCGCGGAAGTCGCGATGACTTCGTCGAAACATCCAGCGGGACCGACCGCATCGCCGAAGTCGCGCGAACATGCGAAGACGTTTCGCACGTCATCAAATTCAGGGCGACGAACCGCTGATCGATCCGAGGTTGATCGATCGGCTCGTTAGGCGAACTGCGCGCGATCCCAAGATCGAAATGATCACCGCCGCGCATCCATTTGCAGAATCCGGCCGACGCGCAGTCGCCGCATCAGGTGAAAGTCGTCCTCGATCGTCAACGGCCACGCGCTCTATTTTTCGCGCAGCCGATCCCGTTTCCGCGCGATCGATCACGGCCGCTCATATTTTGCGGCATCAGGGAATTTACGGTTACGACGCGAGACTGCTTCTGCGTTTCGTGCGCTGGAAACCGTCGCCGCTGGAGCGCGCGGAATCGCTCGAGCAATTGCGCGCGCTTGGAGAATGGTGTAAGAATTCGTGTGCTCGTCACGAAACACGGCTCGCCCGGCGTGGACACGCCGGCAGACGCAACAGCGCTGGAGCGAACGTCCTCGCTCGCGCGACAACGACGGAGATCGTCTCGTCGATGAAATATATTTTTGTCACCGGCGGAGTGGTGAGTTCGTTAGGCAAAGGCCTCGCCGCGGCTTCGCTCGGCACTCTGCTCGAAGCTGCGCGGGCTGCGCGTCGTTTTCCAAAAGTTCGATCCGTATCTGAACGTCGATCCCGGCACGATGAATCCGTTTCAACACGGCGAAGTTTACGTGCTGAACGACGGCGCCGAGACCGATCTCGATCTCGGCCATTACGAGCGTTTCACCAATTGCGTTCTCTCGCGCCACAACAACCTAACCAGCGGCCAGGTTTACGAAAGCGGTCATCCTGAAAGAGCGGCGCGGCGATTATCTCGGCAAAACCGTGCAGGTCATTCCGCACGTCACCGATGAAATCAAGAATCGCATCCGCGAAGTTTCCGACGAAGCAAAGACGACATCGTCATCACCGAAATCGGCGGCACGACCGGCGACATCGAAGGGCTGCCGTTCCTCGAGGCGATCCGGCAATTCATTCTCGAAGTCGGCCCGCAAAACGTCGTCAACATGCACGTCACGCTCGTGCCCTACATCAAAGCGGCGGCCGAATTGAAGACGAAACCGACGCAGCAAAGCATCGCGAAATTGCGCGAGATCGGTCTGCAACCGCAGGTGCTTGATGTGCCGCACCGAGCAACCGCTCGATCGCGAACTGCGGCAGAAACTTTCGATGTTTTGCAACGTCTCGGCGCAAGCGGTGATCGAAGCGCGCGATGTGCAGCACACGATTTACGAAGTGCCGCTGATGCTGCACGAGGAAGGACTCGACGAACTCGTTTGCGAGCTCTGCACCTCGAAGCGCCGGAGCCGGACCTGACCAACTGGCGGAAATTCGTGGAGCGCGTCGTCAGCCCGAAGAAGCAGGTCAAGATCGCGGTCGTCGGCAAATACATCGATCTGCAGGATGCCTACAAAAGTATTTACGAATCGCTCACTCACGCCGCGGCGAGTCAGGATTGCGGGATCGATTTGAAGCTGATCGACGCGGAGACGCTTGCAGGACGGCGTCGACGGCCAGCTCAAAGATGTCGCCGGCGTTTTGATTCCCGGCGGATTCGGCGAGCGCGGCGTCGAAGGAAAAATCAAAGCGGCGCGATTCGCGCGCGAAAACAAGGTGCCGTTTCTCGGTCTTTGTCTCGGCATGCAGGTCGCGACGATCGAGTTCGCGCGCAACGTCTGCGGCATCGAGAACGCGAACAGCACCGAGTTCGATCCAGAGACGCCGGACCCGGTGATTTCCTTGCTCGAAGAACAGCGTGAAAAGATTCAGAACAAAGGCGGCAGCATGCGGCTCGGCACCTGGCCGACGAAAATCGCGAACGGAACGCTGGCGGAAAAAATTTACGGCGACGACGAAGTGCTCGAGCGCCATCGACACCGCTACGAATTCAACATGAAGTATCGCGAGCAAATGGCGGAGAAAGGTTTCGTCATTTCCGGCACTTCGCCCGACGGCGCGCTCGCGGAACTGATCGAGCTGCGGGACCATCCGTATTTTCTCGCCTGCCAGTATCACCCGGAATTTCAGAGCAAGCCGAACAAGCCGCATCCGCTTTTCAAAGGTTTTATCGAAGCGTGTCTGTCGTTTGATCCTAAGCGTGCGACGCGCGGATCAACCGATCCAAAATCGCAGACCCGAGTCCCTGATCAGGAACTCGTTCTGCAACGATAAGATCGACGCCGAGCTCGTCGAGCTCGCGCAAATATCGAAAAAGGTTCGCGGCAGCTTCGCGTAAATCTTGCGTCTCAGAAAGCTGGCGCACCGCAACAAAATTCAAGGAACGGCGATCTCCAGATCGCGGTTTATCCAAATCGGCGGACTGGAATTCGCCGCTCCTTGGGGCACTCCATGCCAACAACGCGACACGTTCATTCGGACCTGGCGTGAATGTTTCAACATCGTCAATCAGTCGCAGTCGGCGTCCGCGGCGCATAGTGTGACGGCAATTGCCCGGGCGCAGAAATTTTCGCTTCGGTTTTTGCGATCTCAACTCTCCCAAATTCGGAAAGCTGCTCCGGCGTGATCGGGCCGCGCCGCAGGATCTGGATCACGCCGTCGCGAATGGCGACGATCGTGGATTCGATTCCATGAGCGGTCGGGCCGCCATCGATAATGAGCGGAATCAAACCGTCAAGTTCATCCAACACATGCTTTGCCGTGGTTGGGCTGATACGGCCGAACCGGTTTGCGCTTGGAGCAGCCAGCGGTTTTCCGAATGCGTGAACAATGTCATGCGAAAACTGGATGCGCGCTCACCCGAACAGCGACCGTTTGCAATCCCGCGGTCACAATTTCCGGAACGATATCGCGCCTCGGCAAAACGATCGTGAACGGCCCGGGCCAGAACGCGTCGACGAGCTTCGCTGTCAATGCACGATCGTTTTCATGGATGTTGGCGATTCTTTCGAGCCAATCGCGATTCGGAAGATGGACAATCAGCGGATCGAAACGCGGCCGGCCTTTTGCTTCGAAGATTTTTGCGACCGCGATCGGATCGAGTGCGTCGGCTGCCAGTCCGTAAACGGTTTCGGTCGGCAACGCGACGACTTCGCCTTTACCCAACAATTCAACCGCCGCCTTGCGGTCGGTTGAAACTTCGGTTTTCACTTCGGCAATTTCGCCGCCAAAACGCTCTCAGATTGTTTCTTGCGAAACGCTTCCAGTTTTTGACGAAGCTCGTTGTCCGTCGTCGCCAGGATTGCCACCGCCAGAAGCGCCGCATTCTTTGCGCCGGCATCTCCGATCGCCAATGTTCCGACCGGAATTCCGCCCGGCATTTGTGCGGTGGATAAAAGTGAATCGAGCCCCTGCAGTTTCGATTGAATCGGCACGCCAAGGACCGGCAAAAGGGTATTAGCCGCGATTACCCCGGCCAGGTGCGCTGCGCCGCCAGCTCCAGCAATGATCACCCGCACGCCACGATCGGAGGCGTTGCGCGCGAATTCGGTGGTGGCTTCCGGCGTGCGGTGCGCCGACAACACGCGCGCCTCGTTAGGCACACCAAGCTCATCAAGCATCTCCGATGAATGACGCATCGTATCCCAATCCGATTTGCTCCCCATTACAATTGCGACCAACGGTTTCGATTCAGCCATATCGCAGTTTGATCGGCCAACGGCGTGCCGCAACTTTTTTTCAAGCGGGTGTCTGGTTAACATCGGATTCGGCGCGGTGAACAACGGTAGCTTGGACGCCAAAGACGTTTAAACGGCTTTTTCGAATCTAACGCAAAGGTGGCTGAACCCAGGCGTTAATGAGATATTTCCAGCGTGAACGCGGCCAGATCGATTGTCCTGATCGGAATGATGGGCGCCGGCAAATCCTCAGTCGGCCGCGTTTTGGAAAAGCGGACTGGTCTCACCCGTTTGGACACGGACGAGACCGTGGCTGCACAATTTGGAATGTCGATCACCGAAATTTTTGAGACGTGCGGTGAACAAAAATTCCGCGATGCGGAAATGGAGACCCTCCGCAATATCTCGCCGAAACAGCCAATAATTGTTGTGACCGGTGGCGGAATTGTCGTTCGTCCGGGAGAATGCCGATATTTTGAAACAACTTGGCATGGTGGTGTGGCTGAAGGGCGACGAAACGATTCTTTTCGAGCGCGCTTCGCGGCGAAACACCCGTCCATTGCTTCGAAACGAGAATCCCCGCGCGGCTGTATTCAGAACTATTTCACAAACGCAGGCCGCTTTACCAAGCGGCGGCAGATTTCGAAGTCGACACTTCACATCTGGATCACGACCAGGTCGCGGACGCAATTTTGACCAGGTTGGAGGAACTGACCGCAAGAAAATGAATGACGTCGTCGTGGCCGCCGTTCCTGGCGGCGAAATCTTAAAGAAACCACTTCCAACGCGCGGCGATCTGAAATCGCGGCTCATCGATTTCGCGAATGAGCTCGGTTTCGAATCCTGTCGAATCGCTGCGTGCAATCCCCCAGCCCACACTCGCGAATTTCACGATTGGCTGCGAAATGGCAGCCACGGCGAAATGGAATACATGGCCCGTGGCGAAAAAAAGCGCAGCAATCCCGACGAGGTCTTGCCCGGAGCGAAATCGATCGTCGTTTTGGCGCTCAATTATTTTCAAGGTGTAGAGGCGGGCGTGTCGCCCGCGATGGAAAATGCGACTGGGGCGGCCGCCATCAAAACCGGCCGCTTCGCTCGTTACGCTTGGGGTGATGACTATCACGACGTCATTTCTTCGAAGCTGGACAAGATCGACAACTTCCTTCGGGAATTTGGCGGAACACAAAAATGTTATGTGGACACCGGACCGATTTTGGAGCGCGATCACGCGGCCACGGCCGGCGTTGGCTGGCACGGCAAAAGCACCATGCTGATCGATGAAAAACTCGGGACGTGGTTTTTCCTGGCCGAAATTTTAACGACGTTGGAACTGCCGCCGGATGCGCCGGTTGCCGGACCGTTGTGGAAAATGCCAGCGCTGTATCACCGCATGTCCCACCGGCGCAATCACTGCGCCTCACAAACTCGATGCGCGTCGCTGCATTTCCTATCTCACGATCGAATTAAAAGGTCCGATTCCGGTCGAACTGCGGCCGCTGATGGGCGATCGCATTTTTGGATGTGACGATTGTCTCGATGCGTGCCCGTGGAACCGGTTCGCTAAAACTTCGCGCGAAAGCGCGTTCGCTGCGCGCAAGTCGACTACGGGCATTTGCGCTTGCGCGATTACTTGCGACTGAACGACGCGGAATTCCGCACTTTGTTTCGCAATTCGCCAATCAAACGCATTAAACGGCGCGGTTTTCTTCGAAACGTGTGCGTCGCGCTGGGCAACGTTGGCACACGCGGACGACCTGCCTGCACTGGAGCGGGCTGCCGTTGATCCGGAGCCCTTGATCGCCGAACATGCTCAATGGGCGATCCAACGAAATCCGCCAACGGCTCGCCCCTCAGGTTGATTGAATCCGACCGGCCTGTTTCCTGCATCTTATTAATGACCGGTGAACGGCTTACGTTGGAAAAGGTCTAAAGTGAGGTAATTTCCGACGGATTCCCGCTCCCTGGGCCGCCATGCATCAGACCTTAACCACCCCTGACACGTCGCCGCAGGCCGCGCGCAAGCAACGCTCGCGTCGCCGGAAGCAGATTATTTGGGGCGCAGTCGGGCTTTTCGTGTTGTGGCTGATCGTTTCGATCGCGCTCTCGAAACGCGAGAAGCCGATCCCGGTGACCACCGAGAAGGCGGTGCGCAAAACGATTCTCCAGACCGTCTCGGCGACGGGAAAGATTCAACCCGAAATCGAAGTGAAAATTTCGCCCGAAGTGGCTGGCGAAATCACCGAGCTGCCGGTGGAGGACGGGAAGAACGTCAAAAAAGGCGATCTTCTGGTGAAGATCAAACCCGATTCATACAGGGCGCTCCTGGAACAGCAGGAAGCGGCGATTAGCTCGGCCAAGGCGACCAATCTTCAGCAAAAGGCGACGCATGGTGAAAGCGACGCAGGATCTGAAGCGCGCCGAAGACATGTACACGAAGAAAACAATTTCGATCCAGGAGTATAACGCCGACCAGGCTGCGGCTGATGTCGCGAAAAATACTTATGAAAGCTCGCTGCATGAAATCGAACGCGCGCAGGCGGCGTCGAGCCAGGCCCGGGATCAATTTGAGAAGACAACGATTTATTCCCCGCTCGACGGCACGGTCACGGTCCTGAATAGCAAGCTCGGCGAGCGCCTGGTCGCCACCGGACAATTTGCGGGGACGGAAGTAATGCGCGTCGCGGATCTCAATCACATGGAAGCGCGCGTCGATGTAAATGAAAACGACGTCGTAAACGTGAAGGTCGGAGACAAGGCGAGCATAAAAATCGATGCCTACGGCGATCGCAAATTTCACGGAACCGTTTATCAGATTGCGAACACTGGAACGACGACTGGTTCGGGCACTCAGGAAGAGGTCACGAATTTTCAGGTCAAGGTTCGCATCGACGACCATGATGTTCCGTTAAAGCCCGGATTGAGCTGCACGGCAGATATCGAAACGAACATGGTGAAGGACGCTGTCGCCGTTCCAATGCAAGCGGTCACAATTCGCACCGGCGAGAGCAATTTGAGTCCGGAAGAAATCGAAAAACGAAAATTGCGGACGACGGCTGCGCGACAAAGGTGACAACAACGCCGATTTCGTAAATGAAAAACAGGAAAAAGCTGCCCAGAAAGAGGAACGCGAAAAGCTCTCCAAAGTCGTGTTCCTGAAAAAGGGCGGCAAAGCACAATCCGTCAAAGTGACGACCGGCATTTCCGACGACACCTACATGGAAATTAAAAGCGGCGTGCAGGCAGGCGACGAAGTCATTTCGGGCAGTTACAGCGCGATCAGCCGGAAACTGAAAGACGGCGCGAAAGTCAGCTTACGACAAAGAAGCATCGAAGTGATGACTGACCAGTGACGAGTGACGAGTGACGAGTGACGAGTGATGAGAATTGCGATACAACGGCGGGCATGAATAAATCCCCCCGCAGTTACAAGGATCTGTTGGTTTGGCAAAAAGGAATCGAGCTCGCTAAAATTATTTACCGGCTGACCAAGAGTTATCCGCCGGACGAAAAATTCGGTCTTATTTCCCAAATGCGGCGCGCCGCCGTGTCTATTCCATCGAACCTGGCTGAGGGACAAGCGAGACACACGACGGGGGAGTTTATTCAGTCCATTTCGCACGCTGAAGGATCAGCGGCCGAACTCGATACACAATTAATTTTGAGCATCGAATTGGGATTCACGACCGACGGAGGCGCTGAACGAGCGTTTGGTCTCATTGATGAGTTGCGCAAGATGCTCAACGTTTTGCGTCGCAAACTTTCAGATCGCCAATAACTCATCACTCGTCACCCGTCACTCATCACTTTCACGCCACATGTCACCCATCACTCGACCGCCGGGAGCGGTCGTAATCGACATCGAGAACATCACGAAAGAATACGTGATGGGTGAAGAGATCGTGCGCGCGTTGCGCGGCGTGACATTGCAGATTCGGCGCAACGAATATCTCGCGGTCATGGGCCCGAGCGGCAGTGGTAAATCAACGCTGATGAATATGCTCGGCTGTCTCGATACCCCAAGCTCCGGCCGTTACGAATTCAACGGACGCAACGTCACGGAGATGGATGACGATGAGCTGGCGGCGATTCGCAATCGCGAGATCGGTTTCGTATTTCAAACCTTCAATCTGCTCCCGCGATCCAACGCAGTCTACGAAATGTCGAACTGCCGCTGATTTATGCCGGCGTCGATCCGGAAACGCGCAAGAAGCGCGCCGAACAGGCGCTGATCGACGTTGGCCTGGGCGATCGGATCCATCATAAGCCTAACGAATTGTCCGGCGGTCAGCGCCAACGCGTCGCGATCGCGCGCGCTCTGGTCAACAAGCCATCGATCATTTTGGCGGACGAACCGACCGGGAATCTCGATTCCAAGACCGGCGACGAAATCATGGCGTTGCTCGAAGATCTTTATCAGCGGGGCAACACGATCATTCTGGTGACCCACGAACGCGACATCGCCGCGCACGCGCGCCGCACGGTTCATCTTGCGCGATGGCTTGATCGAAAGCGATCGACGCGCGGAGTCGTTCCCGAGCTCGACACCGCAATCGCGAGTTAATTGACAATGAAACGCTTCCTTTACGAATTGGAGCGAAAGTTGGCGGATCGCCTGCGCGCAGATGCGGTCGAACATGACGCGCTCGACGCTCACTGCGCTTGGCGTGATCATCGGCATCGTGGCGGTCACACTGATGGGAACTGCGATCAGCGGAATCTCGATCGGTTTCGACAACAGCATGTCGGTCTTCGGCGACGACGTTCTCTACGTGACTCAATGGCCGTGGAAGCCGGTGGATGATTGGTGGAATTATCGCGACCGAAAAAAGATCGAGACTGAATACGCCGAAAAGATCAATCGAATGATCGAGGCCACTCCAAACTCGAATCTCGTCGTGGCCGTGCCGACATCGAGCCTGATGCGGATCGATCAAATACACCGGCAACAAGTCAACGGCGTTTTTACTCTCGGGCACGACCTCAGATTTCACTCTGACTTCGACGATCGATTGCAAGGAAGGCCGCTTTTTCAACGAGATCGAATCGCGCGGAGGCGCTCAAGTCTGCGTGATCGGTTACGACGTGGCCGACGCGTTGTTTCCGTCTGAGAGTCCGATCGACAAATCGGTGTTGATCAACGGCCAGAACTTTCAAGGTGATCGGCGTAAACGCGCGACAAGGAACCTTTCTCGGCCTGTTCAGCTGGGACTCGATGGTCGCGATGCCGCTGCGGAGCGTTCAAAAAATATTTCAGTCAAAAGCGCAAAGAGTGCGACCCGGCGGCGGGCGACCGAATCGGACGTGCGGGTGAAAGTGAAAGACAAAACGAAACTGGCCGAAGCCAAGGACGAGCTGACCGGAATCATGCGACGCGTGCGCGGTTTGTCCCCGGAAAAGAAGGACGATTTCTCGATCAACGAACAGCAGGCGTTCAAGAGCACGCTCGATCCCGTAAAGAATCAATCGCGATCGCCGGCCTCTTCATCACCGGCCTGTCCCTGTTCGTCGGCGCGATCGGGATCATGAACATCACCTTTGTGAGCGTGAAGGAGCGCACGAAAGAAATCGGAACTCGCAAGGCGCTCGGCGCGCGTCGACGGACGATTCTTCTGCAGTTCCTGATTGAATCGACAGCGCTGTGTCTGCTTGGCGGATTTATCGGGCTGGCTTTCGCCTATCTTATCTGTTTTGGAATCGGGAAGGCGTTTCCGTCGTTCCCGATTCAATTTTCCCTCGGACTCGTGATGTTTAGCATGGCGGTCTCGGTTTTGACGGGATTGGTTTCGGGTTTTGCGCCGGCGTGGTCAGCGTCGAGGCTGGATCCGGTCACAGCATTGAGATACGAATGAAATTTCGAAATCCGAATATCGAATGTCGAAACAAACCCGAATATCGAACAACCAAAACCCCCAGAACACATGGAATCCGATCAAAAACCCTACGACTTAGAAGAGAGAACCGCGCGGTTTGCGCAGCACAGCCGCGGGTTGGTTAAGAAGCTGCCTAGAACGATTGCCCATATAGAGGATGCCAAGCAATTCATTCGCGCGTCTGGTTCCGTTGGCGCCAATTATATCGAAGCGAATGAATCGATTGGAAAACGCGATTTCGTAATGAAAATCAAAACCTGCCGGCGAGAAGCCAAAGAGAGTCGTTACTGGTTGCGCCTGTTTGACCTCGAGGGAGCGCTTAGCCAGGAACGCGAACGTCTCGCAAGCGAGGCGCAGGAGTTGATGAACATCTTCGGCGCAATCGTGCGCAAATCGGAGCATTAAGGTTTTGGACATTCGAGCTTCGAATTTGTTCGGATTTCGAGATTCGGATTTCGAATTTTGACCCATGCGTTTTAAGGAAATCATCACCATGGCCCTGGGTTCGTTAGGCGTGAACAAGCTCCGTTCCGGCCTGACCATGGTCGGAATCACCATCGGCGTTTTCTCGGTCATTTCGGTGATGACCGCGATCGGGGCGTTGCAGAATTCGATTGAGAACGGAATCAGCTTTCTCGGCTCGAACATTTTCCAGTTCGCGAAATATCCGGCCAACGTGAGCGCGGGCGGGGACGTCAAAAAGAAATATCATGAACCGCCGCAACATCACGTATCAGGAGGCGCTCCATTACCAACGATTGATGGAGGGAAATGCCCGCGAGATTTGCCTGAAATGTTTCGGCTACGAAGTGAAAGGCCAGGCGGTTTACAACGGAGTGAAGACGACGCCGAGTCTTCTGGTGGTCGGAACCAATCGCAGTTTTCTGACGGCCAACGCCTACACCCTCGGCTACGGCCGGAATTTAAATGATGAAGACGTCGAGCTCGCCCGGAACGTCATCGTCGTGGGCAAGATGGTCGAGAACCGCCTGTTCCCCCATGAATCGCCAATTGGAAAGATGGTCCGCGTTTCCGGTCACGTGTATACAATCATCGGCATCCTGACCGAAAAAGGAACCGCGTTCGGCCAATCCCAGGACAACGTCTGCATGATGCCGATCACGCGATTTTTCGAAGACTTTGGATCGGCCAGGCGCACGGTGAATATCGCAACTCAGGCGCCGTCGACCCAAGCCTACAATGCGACGTTCGATAAGGCGGTGGGCGCGATGCGAATCGCACGCGGACTGCGCGCCAATGAGGAAAACGATTTCGAGATTTACTCGAACGATTCGCTCAAAAGCGCGTTTGTTTCGGTCGCTGGAATCGTGCGGGTTGGTGCGTTCGTGATCAGTTTAATCGCCCTGGTCGCCGCCGGCATTGGGATCATGAATATCATGCTGGTGAGCGTAACCGAGCGAACGAAGGAGATCGGGGTCCGAAAATCGATCGGTGCGCGCAGTAAAGATATTTTGCGGCAATTTTTGACCGAAGCCGTTTTTATTTCCGAGGCCGGCGGGGTTTTGGGAATCGTGCTGGGGATTATTGCGGGCGATCTGCTTGCGGTTTGGCTGAAGGTCGACCTGATCTTTCCCTACGGCTGGGCGATCGCCGGACTGGTGGTTTGCTCCGCAATCGGGATCGGTTTCGGTCTCTACCCGGCTTACCGGGCGGCAAGCCTCGACCCGATCGATGCCCTGCGATACGAATGACGCCGTTCCCTGTAGCGGTGGTCTCTGACCGTCGACGCTCGGAGAGCGCCGCTACAACTTAGCCCTTCGCCTTTTGCTTCTTGGCAACGCTTCCCTTTGACCAGCGCTTTGGCTTTATCCTACTCTAGATGTTTAGGGACTCATTCTGGTGCCTGCTCGTCCGAAATCCACCAACACAGATGGACCGCAGCCAAACATCGTTTTGCTCGAGGAGTACGATGCGTTGGCGGCGGCGATCAGTTCTGCGCTGAAGAAATTCGCACCGCAACATGTCGGGGTTGTCGCTCGCTCGATTAAAGAACTCGAGAAACTCGGTTCGGAGTTAGATCCCGAGCTTTTTGTATTGGATGTCGATCCGCCTTGGGCTGGCATCACCGATGCCCTGCAAAGATTGCGTGATGCGCATCCAAAAGCGCGGGCACTGGTGATCGGAACGGCCATTCCGCGGGAAATCACGGCCCGACGCGGATTACTCGGTGGATTGCAATTCTTGGAAAAACCATTCGAGCTGGCAGCTTTCTGTGCAGCTGTCCAGGCATTGCTGGGTCCGTGGCAGGAATTGGAAGGGCGCGGAGCGTTGCACGTCCTGCACACGATCGACATGCTGCTGTTGCATCGCGCTGCCGGCGCCAGCGTTATTTTGGAAGTCCAATCGCGGAATCGAACGGGCGAAATCCACATCGCGGCGGGTCAATTGTCGCATGCTGAAACGGGAAAAATGAAAGGCGATGATGCGCTCGCCGAAATCCTGACCTGGCCCAAAGCTCATCTCAGCGAGACAAAGTTGACCGGCTCGTCTCGCCGGACGCTCGGCGCCGGCTGGCCGGCAATCATCGTCGAAGCATTACAGGAGACTCGGCCCGGAAATTCCAGAACCGCCGCGGCCTCAACCGCCCAAAGTTCAACCGAAAACCGGAAAAAAAATCGTGCTGATCGACGATACCGAAATGCTGCGGGTTTTCGTGGAGGACGTTCTCGCGATAGCCCAGCCGGATTGGCAAATCACGACCGCGACGAACGCAAGCGAAGGCTTGCGCGAGACCGAACAGGTCCATCCCGATCTGATTCTGCTCGATTACAGCCTGCCCGATTTTAATGGCGACGAAGTTTGCCGCCGCCTTTTGGAAAATGCGAATACGGCAGAGATCCCGATCCTGATGATGTCGGGACACGTCGCGCAGATGAATTCGACCGCGGCAACATTCGGCAATGTCGTGGCAACAATCGAAAAGCCGTTTTTGTCCGAAGCGTTGGTCGATCTTGTCCGACGAACTCTCGCGGGTGAGCGACTGTTAATCAAAAGAGAACCAGTTGCCGAAAGGGAGGCTGTTGCCGAGCCGGCCGCAGCGCCGCCGCCGCCGACAGAAGAAGTTCTTCCGCAGCCGGTTGTTTCGCCTCCGGCACCGCCGCCTCCACCCAGACAAATCATTCCGCCCGAACCAAGGCGCCGTGTGAAGCACGAGCCAGTCGCACCGCCTCCGCCGCCAGCGCCCATTAAGTTAGAAGAGAAGGTTGCGCCTCCTGAACCGCCGCCGCGGCCGCTTTCGCCGGCCGAAACTTACTTGGAACGCCAAACGCCAACGCCGGCTCAGACGCCCGCGGTTCGAATCGCGCCTACCGACGGCAACGGCGCAATACTCGGCCTTTTTCTCGAAGTCGTTTCAATGCAGCTCACTTCGGAGCTGCAAATGGGCGCGATTCGTGCACGACCGTCATCGCTGACCGGATCGCTTCGACTCGAATCTGCCGCAGCGAGAAACGCGATTCCTCCCGAGATCGGTTTTCAACTTGGGCCGGCCCAATTCAGCGCAGAGGGCCGCGTCTCGCAACTTCGGATGATTCCGACCTGGAAGCCGCCCCAGCCCGCCCAAATGCGCAATGCATTTGAGATCGGCGGCGTCGCGGTCATTCCGAATGAAAACCGCGCCCGGGTGCAGCTGACTCCGGCCGGAACAACTCCGATGACGATGGAATTGTTTGCGTACCTGGAGCTGAGCGCGGTTGAACTCACCCCGGGCTTTCAAGTGGCCCAACTGATCCTGAATTGGCGATCCAATGCCGTCCGCGTCACATTGAATCCGAAAGCACCGGAGCAGAGCGCCGCGAAGTTTGACATGCGCGTCGAAAAACTCGACAACGCCGGACGGATTGCCGAGGTCCTCCTTCGTCCGATCCGATAAGCGTTAATTCAACCCAAGCGCTTTGAACGTTTCGTCGACGTGCTTGAGATGGGTATCTAGCGAACAAAGCCGATCAATATCAGCGGCGGAAAGTTTGCCAGTGATCTCCGGTTCTCTTTTTGCGTTGTCAGCGAAACTCCCCTCGCCTTTCCACGTTTTCATCGCCGCACGTTGCACCGCTTCGTAAGCAGATTTGCGGTCGGCGCCGGCGCGAGTCAGAGCGAGCAAAATCGATTGGCTATTATACAAACCTTTCGTTAACGCGAGATTCTGTTCCATTCGATCGGGATAAACCTGGAGCCGCTCGACCAGATTGCGCAGCTCGTGCAGCATGAAATCCATCAGAATGCACGAATCCGGGAAAATGATTCGTTCAGCACTCGAATGACTGATGTCGCGTTCGTGCCAGAGCGCGACATTTTCCAGCGCCACAACCGCGTTGCCGCGAATCACCCGCGCCAGCCCACTCAATCGTTCGCTGGTGATTGGGTTGCGTTTGTGCGGCATGGCCGAGCTGCCTTTTTGGCCTTCGCCAAAATATTCCTCCACTTCCAGGACCTCGGTGCGTTGCAAATGACGAAACTCCGTCGCCCAGCGATCGATGCTTGAAGCGATCACTGCGAGAGTTGTCATGAATTCGGCGTGACGATCGCGCTGAACAATCTGGGTCGACAACGTCGCCGGTCTCAGCCCGAGCTTTTCGCACACCTCGCGTTCCACTTTGGGATCAACGTGAGCATGAGTGCCAACCGCGCCGCTGATTTTGCCGATGCGAACGCGTTCGCGAGTTTGCGACAATCGTTCTTCGGCGCGTCCAAACTCATCGAACATCAGCGCCATCTTCAAGCCGAACGTGATTGGCTCGGCATGAACGCCGTGACTGCGGCCGATCATCGGAGTCATCTTGTAACGGCGCGCCTGTCCGGCGATGGCGGTGCGAACGTGTTTCAAATCGTCAGCCAGAATGTCGATCGACTCGTTGAGTTGAACCGAAAGTGTGGTGTCGAGAATGTCCGATGAGGTGAGACCTTGATGAATCCAGCGCGCCGCCGGACCAACAGAGCCGGCCACGTTTTCCAGAAAGGCGATGACATCGTGGTTCGTCCGCTTTTCGATCTCGAGAATTTCCGGGATCGAAAACCGCGCCTTTTTGCGAATTTCAGCTGCGTCCTGTTTTGGGATTTGGCCGAGCTCGGCCATCGCTTCGCAAGCGAGGACTTCGATCTCCAACCAGATTTGGTATTTGCGCTCGTCCGACCAGATCTGGCGCATCTGTGGACGGGAATAACGATCAATCACCCGGCCAAGATAGATTGCCGCGGCGAACGTGAAAGTGTTTTGTCGGCAAAAAAAATCGCTCCGGCAGATAATCCGCCGGAGCGATTCGAGAAATTCGCTTGGTTTAGTTTAGACTAGCAAACCTTGGCGCGGAGAAATTTTCCGTCGCTTTGGAGCTTCACTTTGCCGCTGCCGAGCAGATCAGCGACGGCGGCGACAGTCTCCTTGGTGTTGCTGGTGCAGGAACTGACGGCGAGGATTAGATCGCCGAGTGAAAGTTTTGGTCGGGTTTTGAGGATAAGGCTGTGTTTCTTCATAGCGTTATGTCTGTGAGACAGCAGCTTCGATGCCCCTGTTCAATCTTCGTTCGAACAAAATCCGGAGATCGCCGGTGGTTATTCCGCTTTTCGCTTGGAAAGCCACATCGATAAGACGTAGAGCGCCGCAAATGCCAGAACCACCAGAAGTAACCATTTGGTCTGGCTTCGAACGAAATGGACCAATCCTTCAGGATCCTGCAGTAAATCGGGAGCAACTCGCTGCGCGCGGACGCCCAAATAAGCCAGAATCGAACAGGAAATAAACGACCCCAGCACGGTCATGACGGTGAAAATCTTGAGATTCATCCG
The DNA here is from genome assembly GCA_963800015.1 of uncultured Verrucomicrobiae bacterium. Lineage (GTDB taxonomy): Bacteria > Verrucomicrobiota > Verrucomicrobiia > Chthoniobacterales > UBA10450 > AV40. The sequence continues at coordinate 188,322 of CAWCZE010000004.1, forward strand.
CACAATTCCGGCTGGAATCGAAATCAAGTGCCGGACCCCGGGCAAAAGTCGGGCGAAGAAAATGCCACCGGCCTCATAGCGGGACAGCCAATGCTCCGCCTCCTCCAATTTTTTCGGCGAAAATAGAATGAATTTGCCGAATTTAACGACTAACGGTCGACCCAACCAAAGTGACAGCCAATACATCACGGCCGCTCCAAGATATGCGCCTAACGTGCTCGCCAGGATCACTCCGGTCAGATTCAGGCGGCCCTGCGCGGCCAGGAACGCAGCGAGTGGCACGACCGCTTCAGCCGGCAACGGAATCGGCGTGCTCCCCACCGCCATCAACACAACGATTCCGAGATAACCGCCAGTGAGAACCCATTCCGACCAATGTTGAAGCAGTTGATGCATCCTCGAATTTTAGATTTTGGATTTTCGATTTCCGTTTACTCTGGCGAGCGCGCGACTAGTTCAATCTAAAATCCGCAATCCGCAATCCAAAATCGATATGTCGATTTACCGACGCGTCCTGGCCTATTACCGCCCCTTTATCGGGAAATCCCTCCTCGGTCTCGCGCTGTCGCTTGTCGGGATCGCGTTGAATCTGCTTAAACCATGGCCGTTCAAGATCATCGTCGATGATATAATTCCGAAGAAAGTTTTCCATCTTCCGAAGGTGTTGGAGTATTTGGGTGGATCCAATTCAGCGATCTTAACGCTCTGCCTCGCGCTCGTCGTCATCCAGCTCTTTTGGGGCATCACCAATTGGGTGACGAATTACATTTTCGTCAAAATCGGATTGGAAGCGCTGCTCAAAATCCGCACGGACGTTTACACTCACCTGCAGCGACTATCGCTGAAATTTCATGATGCGCGGCGCTCAAGCGATTCCACTTTTCGAGTTGCCTACGATTCACAGGCGATCCAGACAATTTATAATAAAGGGTTCACCGGCGTTTTCGGATCTGTCATCACCCTCGTCGGCACTTTCGTCGTCATGGTGCGAATCGACTGGGAACTCACCTTGCTCTCGTTAGCCATCGTTCCCCTGCTCATTGCCGTCATTTATTTTTTCGCGCATCGCATCCGGCGGGTGTCGACCCTGATTCAGGAACAGGAAAGCGCCGTGCTCGTGCAGGCACAGGAGGGACTGAGTTCGATTCGAATGGTGCACGCGTTTGGACGCGAAGACTGGGAAGTGCGGCAGTTTCAACAACGTGCCGAGCAAAGTTTGCAGGCCAATCTGCGACTGACCCTCACCAACATTAACAGCGCCCTTGTGATCAGCACGCTCATGGTCGTAGGCACGGCTGCAATGTATTACGTCGGCACGATGCACGTTCTGGCTGGAAGTCTCACTCTCGGATCGCTTCTCGTGTTTAGCGCTTATCTGCTGATGCTTTATCAACCGCTCGAGTCGCTAACTTACACGACATGGGCGATGGAAGGCGCTACCGCCGGCGCAAAACGTTGCTTTGAAGTCCTTGATCGCCATGACGACGTGGCCGACGCGCCGGACGCGGTCACGATTTCCGAAACGAAAGGCGCCATTCAGTTTCAACACGTTTCCTTCGGCTACAAAGACGAACGCGAAATCTTGCACGATATCGATCTCAACATCGAACCGAATCAGATCATGGCCCTCGTCGGCGGCACCGGCGCCGGCAAGAGCACGCTGCTTAGTCTCGTCCCGCGTTTTTACGATCCTTCAGCAGGCTCAGTCAGTCTCGACGGCCGGGATTTGCGAAAAATCACCAAGAAGTCGTTGCGGACACAAATCGGAATCGTTTTGCAGGACACGCTTCTTTTTTCCACTTCGATTCGGGAGAACATCGCCTACGGCCGGCCCGAAGCCACCGAGGAAGAAATCATCGATGCGGCGAAACGTGCGCAAGCCGATGAATTCATTCGGCAGATGCCGGAAGGTTACTCAAGCCTGGTTGGCGAACGCGGCGGTCATTTGAGCGTGGGGCAACGTCAGCGCATCGGGATCGCCCGCGCGTTTTTGAAAAATGCGCCGATTCTGCTTCTCGACGAGCCAACCTCGGCGCTCGATCCGACGACCGAATCTGCCATCATGGACACGATCAAGGAACTCATGCGCGGACGGACAACATTAATTGTGACTCATCGACTCGCGACAATTCACGATGTCGATCTGATCGTGGTGATTGAGAATGGTAGCGTGGTCGAACAAGGTCGCGGGGAGGAGCTGGTTAGGCGCGGAGGCGTTTACGCCAAACTTTACGGTTCCGGAAAATTTACAACAACGTGAGCAACGTTAAACAAGATCGCCACGTCGAGCACGATTGGTATCCGGAACGCGATTCCGTCCAACGTCGATTTCGGCGAGGGATTTTATTGCGAGAGCGCGCAGGTTTTCAAAAAAATGCTTTCCCAAAAGGCGCACGCCATCGTTTTCGGCGATCACGTCTCCGTTTACGCCGGATGTTCGTTTGCCATCCAAAAAGACGGCCGCTGCACGGTTGGGAATTTTACTCTTCTCAATGGCGCGATCGTCATGGCTGAGGAATTGGTTGAGATCGGATCGCATTGTCTGATTTCCTGGGGGGTTGGGATTGCCGATTCCGATTTTCATCCGCTCGAGCCAGCTCAACGATTAGTCGATGCACACGCGCTCGCGCCTTTTTTCAAAGATCGACCGCCTCGTCCGAAATTGAAAACTGCGCCGGTGAGAATCGGCGACAACGTTTGGATCGGCATGAACGCAGTGATCTTGAAGGGCGTAACGATTGGCGACAATTCGGTCGTCGCAGCGGGCGCGATTGTGACCAAGAGCGTTCCCGCGAACACAGTTGTGGCCGGGAATCCGGCCGTCGAGGTGAAAAGATTTCCATGATAACAGCAAACGCCCAACGCCCAACGCTGAACGTCCAACGTCGAAATCAGACAGATCCTTTTTGCATTCGGTGTTGGGCGTTGGGCGTTCGGCATTCGGTGTTTTCTTTCTGATGAAGAAGAAGCGGATCGTGGTCATGGGTTTCATGGGCGGGATGCCGATCGCCGGCGTGATTTGGCAACACGTTCACTACATCGTTGGCCTGCAACGTCTCGGACACGAGGTTTACTACATCGAGGATTCGGCGCGGATTCCCTACAATCCAGAAACGTTCGAAGTGAACGTCGAGTTCGATTACGCCGCCAAAATTCTCGGCCAGCTTGCCCGCGAGTTCGATTTCAAAAATCGATGGTCGTATTGCGCACGTTACGCCAAGGACACTCCGACTGCCGGTATGCCCCTGAATCGAATCCGCGAACTCTATCGCGATGCCGACGCGGTCCTAAACATTTGCGGCACCCAGGAATTCAACGACGACTTGTTGAAGTCCGATCGGATCCTCTACGTCGAGAGCGATCCCGGCGTCGAGCAGATCAAGATCGACAACGGGGTGAAATCGACTGCCGAATACCTCGGCCGTCATCACACCTTGTTTACCTTCGGTGAAAACGTAGGCACAAAAAGTTTTCCAGTTCCGCTTCACGGATTCAAATGGCACCCAACCCGGCAACCGATCGTCACCGATTTATGGAAAACGAATCGTCCACCAACGAAAGCGGCTGTTTTCACGTCTATCGCAAATTGGTCGACCAGCGGATTGAAAGACATCACCTGGCGAAACAAAAAATATCTGTGGAGCAAATCGCGCGAATTTCTGCGCTTCATCGAAGCGCCGAAGAAAGCGAAGGAAACATTCGAGCTGGCCACCAACATTTCCGAGCCGCGCATTAGCAAAAAATTCGAACGCAACGGCTGGCGATTGGTCTCACCGTTGCAAATGAGCGTCGATTACTGGCTTTACCGCGATTACATCCAACAGTCGAAGGGTGAATTCACGGTAGCCAAGGACCAATACGTTCGGCTCAACACCGGTTGGTTCAGCGATCGCAGTGCGTGTTACCTCGCCGCAGGTCGTCCGGTGATCACACAGGAAACCGGCTTCACCAAAAATTATGGCGGCGACGCGGGCCTTCTCGCGTTCAAATCGCTCGATGATATCGGCGAGGCCGCCAAAATGATTCGCGCCGACTATAAAAAACACTCAGGCGCAGCCCGACGAATTGCGCGCGAAGTTTTTGAGGCTGAAACGGTTCTGAAACTGCTACTTGAGCGCGCTGGAATTTGATCGGTTGCTTTTCGACCACTTCTTCTCATCTTGAAAATTTCCGGCATGAAGATTGTTTCCATATTTATTTGCACGCTGACCCTCGCCGCATCGATTTCTTTCGGTCAGCAACCCGGTCCACAGCAGCTACCTCCGCAACAACAGCGGCCGCAGCCAAATGGGCCAGTTGGAGAGCCTCCCGGCCAACCGCAACCTCCACCGCCTGGCGGACCGTTAGGGCCAAAGGCGTCAACGCCGCAGCAAAACGTCGTTGCAGTGCCGGTGCCAATCGCTCCCCCGCAGCCTAACGGGCCGGTTCAAAAGAGCTTGGTCCGGATCACCGCAACCGAAGTTGCGCCCGATTATCGCGCGCCGTGGAACGCCGGAATGCTTGGCCGCGGTATCGGCGCGGGTTTTGTGATAGAGGGCAATCGCATCATGACGAATGCGCATGTCGTGAGCAACAGCCGGTATCTCACCGTTGAGCGCGACGGTGATCCCAATAAATATCAGGCGAAAGTTTTGTTCGTCGCACACGATTGCGACCTCGCACTGATCACGGTCGACCCGAACTTCTTCAAAAACATGACGCCGTTGAAATTCGGCGGCATCCCGGAACTTGAATCGACGGTATCAGCCTACGGTTATCCGATCGGCGGCGAGCGCATGTCGGTCACTACCGGAATTGTCTCGCGAATCGATTTTCAGCTCTACACCCATTCTTCAATCGATCAGCACCTCGCGGTTCAGATCAGCGCTCAAATCAATCCGGGAAACAGCGGCGGACCTGTGATGCAGAACGCCAAAGTCGTTGGCGTTGCGTTTCAAGGGTACAGTGGCGATGTCGCGCAGGGCGTCGCTTACATGATCCCGACTCCGGTGATCAATCGTTTTCTGAAGGACACGACCGACGGCCGTTACGACGGCTATGTCGATCTCGGTTTGACCTTTGCGAAATTACAGAATCCCGCGCAGCGACGGTATCTCGGATTGAAAGATGACGGACGAGGTGTCCTGGTGGAAACAGTCGTCGCCGCCGGGCCTTGCGCAAAACTCCTTCGCCCGGGCGACGTTTTGTTGTCGATCGATAATCATCCAATCGCCAGCGACGGCAACGTCGATCTCGAAGGCGAACACGTCGAAATGCCGGAAGTGGTCGAACGAAAGTTCAAAGGCGACCAGGTGAAATTCGATATTTGGCGCGACAAACAATCCATCAGCGGCAGCGTCCAGCTCGACTCAGTCCCGCCCTATTTGATCCAAAGCCACAAGTACGACGTGCGACCCCGTTATGTCGTTTACGGAGGCTTGCTGTTTCAACCGCTTTCACTCGACTTGCTCGAAGCTTATCAGCCAGGCGATCTGCGATTGCGTCATTACTTTGATTTCTACGTCATCGACCAGCTTTATCTTGAGCATCCGGACGTGATCGTGCTGACGAACATTCTGCCCGATCCAATCAATACTTATCTCTCCGCCTATCGCGGTGGAATCGTTGACCAAGTAAACGGCAAAAAAATGCGCACTCTCGATGACTTGGCCCAGGCGCTGGCCCAACCGGGAGACCGGCTCGTCATCGATATGATCGGAGACGGTCCGCCGTTGATTCTCGATCCTAAACAGGTCGAAGCAGCGCGGGATCGAATCAAAACGCGTTACAACGTGGTCCGCGAAGAAAATCTCCAGGAGCAACCGAGCGCGAAAACCACCGCGATGCAGTAATCATGCGAAAGTTAATCGTCAGCCTGACTTTGGTTTCGATCTTTGCGACCGGCACATTCGCGAAGAAGGAAGCGCCTTCGCCTGCGCCCGCAAACAAAGACGTTAAGCAAAAGCTGCTTTCGCTGGTCCGCGTGAACGTGACCGGCCAGTCGTATGATTACTTTCGGCCGTGGCAAAAAAAACCGCCGGTTTCAAAACGCGCTCTTGGCGCGGTTCTCTCCAAAGGACGCGTCCTGGTAACAGCAGATCTCGTCTTAAATCAAAACTACGTTGAGTTGGAACGTGCCGAGTCCGGCGAGAAAAACGCGGCCAACGTCGCGGTGATCGACTACGAAGCAAACCTCGCGTTGCTCGAGCCGACGGACAAAGATTTCCTTCAAGGCATTTCACCGCTCGACATTTCCGGCGACACCGTCGTCGGAGACCGGATCGCGGCCTGGCAATTGGAACCGACCGGCGCGCTGGTGGCCACCGAAGGGTTGGTCACCACGATTCAAATGACGAAGTACCCGGCGGATGTCGGCCAGTTTCTCACTTATCGAATCAGCCTGCCGATGCAGTACCGCGAAAACAGCTACACCATTCCGTTGGTCAAAAACAACAAATTGGCCGGCTTGCTTTTGCGTTACGATCCGCGCTCACAACTGATTGACGCTATCCCGGCGCCAATCATCACCCATTTCTTGAAGGAAGCTGAAGGCGAACATTACCGCGGATTTCCGTCGGTCGGATTTTCGTTTTTCCCAACTCGCGATCCGCAGTTGCGGAAATTTGCCGGACAAACCGGCAAGCCGGACGGCGTTTATGTGACCAGCCTGGAGCCAAACATGCCCGCGACAAAGGCGGGAATGAAAGTTGGCGACATCATCACCGCGATTGGAAATCATGAGATCGATCAAAATGGCAACTACGTCGATCCTCTTTACGGCAAGATCGAGTTCACGAATTTGATCAGCGCGCATTCTTACGCCGGCGATGTGCTGCCATTTCAAATCCAGCGTGAAGGCAAGCCGATGGAATTGAAAATTACACTCGAGCATCGCGAGGCCAATGATTACGTCTGCCCTCCCTACCTTTTGGATGAAGCGCCTAAGTATGTTGTCCTTGGCGGCCTGATCTTTCAGGAACTTTCCCGTCAGTATCTCAAAGAGTGGGGACCAAATTGGCAACGCGAAGCGCCTGCTCGCTTTGTCTATTTCGACCGGTTCCAATCCGAGCTTTTTCCGGGCGAACACCGACGCATTGTTATTTTGAGCCAGGTGCTTCCGGCGAACACCACGATCGGTTACGACGAGTTTTCTTATCTCACCGTGACGAAAGTGAATGGGCGCGAAATTAAATCGCTGAACGATCTTGCCGATGCCGTGAAGCAGCCGATCGAGGGCGGCTTCATCAAGATCGAGACCGAAGAGGACCCAAAACAGATCGAGCTCGATCCGAAAGATATTGCTGCGGAGTCCCCGGCTCTTCAGGAAAACTACGGCATCTCCTCGCTGCAGCGGTTAGATTGATCTTCGTCGTCGCGTGCCGGCCCGGCGCGCTGAAACTGAGCGTCTAACGAACAATCCCTTTCGACGCCGTCGTTTTGAACGAGAAGGCGAGCCGTTACTTTGGCTGGACGAAGTTAACGTCCTGGACGAACACGAATTTTCCTATCGACGGAAAAATCGCGACGACTTTCTTATCTGAACGGGTCCACATTTTGTCGCCGCCCTTGGCTTGTCCCTCCTGCCAGGTTGTACCCTCGGCCGTGCTCACCGCCAAAATGTCTTTAATGTTCTGATCACTCATTGGCGCTGTGTCCGGTTTGGTGAACCCTTCGCGCTGGCTGATTCCGTTCACATAAGAGACCACGACCAGAAACGGTTCCCACACGTATCCGATTTCGTGCACGTTTTCGCGCTCGCCGAGATCTTTTCCGGCCGCGCCGTAACGCGATTCGATTTGTTTTTGATCGTCTCCGATTCGCGCGAATCCCGTCGCCACCAAAATCATCGAAACAACACCCGCAATCACAACTGTCTTCATCGTTTTAAAATTCAAGCCACGCCAAACTCGCTGCTCAGGCGGATAGCGCAAGCGCTGCTGTAATCGCCGGTATCGATGACACCGGCAATTACCGGGACCACCGGTCCCGGCTACAATGCGAGCGACTCTCGGCGTTCTATTCGACAGTGATAATGACCTTGCCTCGGGCGTGGCCTTCTTCCACGTAGGCGATCGCCTCCTTGATTTGGTCGAGCTTGTAAGTGCGATCGATGATCGGCTTGAGCTTTCCGGATTCAACCATTCCTGCGAGCAGCGTGAGATCGTCCGTGGTCGGCTGGGCCATCATGAATCCCATCTTTTGCTTCACGAAACGCGAGTAGACAGCTGCATTCAGTGCTTTGCCCATTACTCCGAGCACACCTTGTTCGCTCGCTCCGCCTCCGCCGATCATGACGTAACTGCCGTCCGGCGTCAGGACGCGGCGAATTTCAGACAACGAATGATTCGCGACATTGTCGATCACAACGTCGTAGTGCTGATCGGTCTTGGTGAAATCTTCCTTGGTGTAATCGATAACATGATCGGCGCCGAGCGATTGAACCAGTTCCGTATTCCGCCCGCTGCAGACGCCGGTGACCTCCGCGCCGTAAGATTTCGCGATCTGCACAGCAAACGTTCCAACCCCGCCCGACGCGCCGTTGATTAAAACTTTTTGACCGGCCTGAACTTTGGCTTTATCGCGAACGGCTTGGAGCGCCGTAATGCCGGCTATATTAAGCGCGGCGGCTTGCTCGAAACTGAGCGCGGCCGGTTTTGGCGCGATCGATCCGGTCGCGCGGCGACAAACGTATTGCCCGAACGCGCCGGTGGCTCCGCCAAATACTTCGTCGCCAGGTTTGTACTGAGTAACATTCTTGCCGACTGCTTCAACAGTTCCTGAAAAATCCGTGCCGAGGCGAATGTTTTTAGGTTTGCGCAGCCCGACACCCATCGCCCGCATCAAGTAGGGCGTGCCTTCGATGAAGTGCCAGTCGTAGGGATTGATCGACGCCGCGTGAACTTTGACCAGAACCTGGTCGTCAGTCGGGACCGGCTTTTCAATGTCGGCGAGCTTGAGATTGGCCAGGCCAAAATCGCGATAAACAATGGCCTTGATGGGATTTTTCGGCGCTGCAGTCTGCTGTTCATAATCGTTGGTCGACGTCACGTAGGCGTAAACGAACCACGCCAGCCCGCCGAATACGATCAGGAGAAATAACCACTTCAGGATCCGTTTCATAATGAGTAAATTGATTAGCCAAATAGCTTTGTCCCGTTCATCCGCGAAAAAATTATGCCGTGTCCGTTGTCATCTTCGCCCGCCAATTTGCAACATCGACACCCTTGATGAGTAACCAGAACGTAAGCAGCAGCCCGCCTGGAAACATCAACATCAGAAAAACATCCGAGGCGTAAGCGGGCGTGAGAATGACCAGGAAATTTCTCAAGAAAAAGCCAATACCGCCGACCAGCATCAGGACGGCGAGGAACTTCGGAAAGTAGCCTGACCGAAACATCAAGTAGCTTCGCAAAATCCAGGCAAGCCCGTAATAGGCGCTGAACACTGCGCCGCCGACCGTATAAATTTTCAGCGACAACATGGCCAAACTGCTGAGCTGGTCCGGCGAGAAGGTTTTCAAGTAATCGGCGCCTCCGGAGATATGAATCGCCATGAAACAAAAAAGCTCGGCCACCGCAAAGACAGCTGCGCTGATAAGACCGAAGAACGCCGCGAGCAGAGAAATGTTCCTGTTCACCGGTCTCAGCAACACATAGAAAATCAACGCCAGAGCGACATCACACATCGATTCGATCAGGAAGGAGGCAAAGCCAAGACGGAAGGTGAACTCTGAAGCTTTGATGCTTGCAACCGTGGCGCCGGCATTGCCCGAGACAATGAATGTCGACGGAACGTAACCTTCTCCGAAACCTCCGGCGATGAGGGTAAGCAGGAATAACGCGCCGGCAATTCTCGCGTAAGTTTGTACGTTCATAAGCGACTTCTGGCTGATTTCATTTCAGTTGAGGGTTATGACAACTTTGCCATGGGCGTGCCCTTCCTCTAAATAGCGAACGGCAGCCTGGGTGTCAGCGATCTTATACGTGCGGTCGATCACCGGCGAAACTTTTCCCGACTCCATTAATTCTCGCAAAACATTCAGATCGGCTTTGGCCAGTTTCGCGATGTAGAACACAAATTTCTGCTCGATGAACCTCGATCGAAATGCGTTCCAGAAGTTTGCGCCGATACGTCCCATTGTTTCCGGATGTAATCCGGCGCCGCCAATTCCGGCGAGGACGCAGATGCCCTTCGGCGTCAGGACTCGTCGACGTTCCGAAAATCCATGATTTCCGACCAGGTCGTAGATCATGTCGTAATGCTGATCGCTCTTTGTGAAATCTTCTTTGCTGTAATCTATAACGTGATCTGCGCCGAGCGACTTCACCAGGTCGATATTGCGCGTGCCACACACTGCGGTTACTTCGGCGCCATACGCTTTTGCGATTTGGACCGCGAACGTCCCCACCCCGCCGGATGCTCCGTTGATCAGCACTTTTTGTCCGGGCTGAATTTTTCCCTGATCGCGCAAACCTTGCAGTGCCGTGACGCCGGCAATTCCTACTGAACCGGCTTGCTCGAACGTGATGTTGCCCGGCTTCGCGACGATGGCTCGATCGGCCTTGACGCAAACGTAATCGGCAACCGCGCCGTTTTTCGCACCGAAGACTTCGTCGCCCGGTTTGAACTCGGTTATATTTTTTCCGACTGCTTCGACCGTGCCGGCGAAATCGGTGCCGAACCGACTGTTTTTGGGTTTACGCAAACCGCCAAGCAAACGGCCGAGCCACGAATCTCTAATCATATGGCCGTCCGCGGGATTGACTGAAGCGGCGCGAACCCGCACCAAGACTTCGTCGTCCTTCGCGGTCGGTTTCTCGATTTCGCGGAGGTCAAGATGTTCGACACCGTATTCGCAATTCAAAACGGCCTTCATCGGATTAGTGGGCGCCGCTGTGATTCGATCGCAGTCGTTCGTCGACAGCCAGTAGGCGATGAAAACCCATGCGCCTGCAACGAACAGCAAAAGCAGAAGTCCGCGCCGGATCCATTTAAAAAAGCGTTTCATAAGTCAGTGTTCGAGGTTTGAAGTTGGGCTGAAGGATTGAAAATCCGTCACGGGTTACTCGTTACTGTTATTGCGATCTTTCCCTGGGCGTGCCCCGTCTCCAGGTAGTCGTAAGCAGCGGCGGTTTCGGTAAGCGGATAAATCCTGGTCAGAGCCGGCGTGATTTTTCCGCTTTCGGCAAGGTCTCGCAGAACTCCGATGTCCTTTTTGTTAATATCAACGCCAAAGACGACGAACTTTTCCTTCGCGAATCTCGAACGAACAAAGGCAGTGAGAACGCCGAGCGCTCGCGAGAAAGTTTCTTCGTGCATTCCTGAACCGCCGACCCCGGCCAGAACACAGATCCCGCCCGGTTTGAGAACGCGGCGGCGTTCGGCAAAAGAATGATTATTAACCAGATCGAAAATAACGTCGTAACGCTCATCGCTTTTGGTGAAATCTTCTTTCGTGTAATCGATTACGCGATCCGCGCCTAACGACTTTACAAGATCAATATTATGGGTGCTGCAGACTCCGGTGACTTCCGCGCCAAACGCCTTCGCGATCTGGACGGCAAATGTGCCAATACCTCCGGACGCACCGTTGATCAGGATCTTTTGCCCTGATTTCAAACGCGCCGTGTCGCGCAAACCCTGCAATGCAACAAGCGCCGTAGGGATCGATGCGGCTTGCTCGAAGGTCACGTTGCGCGGCTTGGAAGAGACTGCGCCGGCTTCTTTGACGCATACATATTCGGCAAGACAACCTGCCCTCACCCCGAAAACTTCATCGCCGGCCTTGAACTCGGTGACGTTCCTCCCAATCGATTCAACGGTTCCGGCAAAGTCAGATCCCGGCGTAGTATTTCTCGGCTTACGAAGACCGAAAACCAATCTGCCGATTCCGCCTTCCAACATTCCACCGTCGTAAAATCGCAGCGAAACGGCGCGAACCCGGACGAGAATCTGGCTCTCGTTAGGCACTGGCTTTGCCACTTCTTCGAGTTTCAGAACAGCGTCGGGCGAACCGTATTCGCAGTACTTGATTGCTTTCATCTGCTCAGTTCCGGCGGGAACGGGACGTCCGCAGTCATTCGTGGACGTCCAATACGCGAATTCGATCCATCCGAAAACAATCAGAACGATTGCAACTGCGCTCCATTTCAGCAGGCGTTTGATTTTCACCGGCTAAAGAAAAAGCGGCATTCGCAACGGCAGCCGTCCGGTCGAGCTTTCGACAGCGGGATCAACTCCTCGCGGGTTCGCGCCGCGAACCAGCAGATAAAGCATGAGCGCCATTTCCCCGAACAGCAGCGGCTGCATGTAGCCGAATAACGCGTTGTAATTTTCGCGAAAGAACAACGCAGTAAAACTGAGCGCGAGCCAGCCAAAGCAGTTGATCATCAGCCATCCGCCAATAAGTCGCGGCATGAATCCGGAGCGGTAAATCAAAAGTCCGAGCGGAAACAACCAGAGTCCCCAGAAAATTTCGGCCATGAATTGGCCGTAGTTGTAAAGACGCAGGAAAAACATCGCCAGCGCATCGCGTTGCGGTTTGTCGAACACGGTCAGGAATTCGCCGCCGCGAAACAGGATTAGCGCGGCGATGTCGTTGATCACGTTGAAAAAGCAAACTGCTGCCGATGTCAGCACGAAACTCAACATGAGCGTCGCCCAGGTTTTGTTAACGTCCCGCAACAGCCGGTAGAAGGCGACACCGAGACAAATGAAGATCACCTGGCCGATCAAATCACCGAAGATCGACAATCGAAACATTGTTTCGTGCGCGAGAACGTTATCGGCAGTCGCGGCGGCATCTCCGCGGACGATCAGTTTGCCCGGGACATAGAGCATGCTGAACGGCGCCGTTAAGATCATCGAAAGATAGATCGCGCCGGCGATGCGCGCGGCTTTTTTGGTGGGGTGCATGGCTTTCAGCATTTCAGCGTTTGCTTTGCTTTCTAGAGCGGTCCGCGATAACGACGCAAACGAATGGCGGCAATCACGAAGCCCGCGGCAAACACCAGGCCGATCCAAAGTCCCGGCGTTGCCAAGAATCTTCCGGGCGTTAGCTGCGACAGCGCATCGATTGAAATTGTGTGATGTAAATCGAAAGCGGTGTCGCCCGCGCCAAGCAATCGATTTTTTATCAGAGACCAAACGTAACTGGTGTTGAAAGTAATCTTTTCGAAAGCGGCGAGCGCGAGAGGCGGCATCACTGCCCAGAGAAACGTGGCACGTCGCGCGACTCCGGACATCAACAGCGCCCAGCCATAAATCGGCGCGTGCCAAAGCGTAATGACAATCAGGGTGTAAAACGAAATTACCGACTGCTGAAGGAGATTGAAATTCCCCCAGCTCGTGGAAGCCAGCCCACTCGGCATCAATACCGCGCTGCTGATCAACAGCATTAGAAATTGTGTGACAACGACAACAACGAAAACGATCGGCGGCAAAACCAGCACTGGAATGCTCATTTTCGACAACACGGTGGTGACATCCGAAACGGGCAACGATTTCCAGAACAGAATGCTGCGTTCGCGACGCTCCCCGTAAAGCGCGTCGAGGCAATAAAACAGACCGACGATAAATGCGGTGATGACGATCATCCCTCCGGCGATGTTGTAAGGCAGCTCTATCGCCATGCGGCGATGCACCTCATCCAGCATCATTGCGGACTGTCTGCGTTGCGGAAGGTGCCCGGCGCTGATCAGCGCGCCGAGCAAAATGACCCCGGAGACAATCAACGGCGCTATGTAGATCGATTTATTTTCCCAGATCTCGCGCTTCACAGACCAGAGGAAAGGCTTGGAACTTTGTGCCGGGAGCTCGGAGTTACGAGCTAATGTTGTCGCTGCCGTATTCATATTGTTTTTCTCGTCACTTCTGTGGATTCGTCATTACCGCGACAAACAAATCGGCGATGGTGGGCGTTCGCACGTCGCCGAGCGAGGCGAGCTGGGCGCGATCGACCTGGTCGAACAACATGATGCTTCGTCCGAAGAGTTGTCGCTCGTTTATCGGTTTGAGCGAACGGGCGCCGGCCACATGGTCCGGATGAACCATCAGCTCGACGTAACGCGATTCGAATTGCTCCATGCTGCATTCGAGGACAATTCGACCGTGATTAATGAACATCAGGTCAGTCAGCACATCCTGAACTTCTTCGATCTGATGGGTCGTCACGATGATGGTGCGCTCTCCGTCGAAATAATCGTTCAGCAGCGAGTCGTAGAATTGTTTCCGGTACAAAATGTCGAGACCGAGCGTCGGCTCGTCGAGCACGAGCAGTTTCGCGTCGATCGCCATCACGATCGCGAGATGGAGCTGCGCGATCATTCCTTTCGACAATTGTCGAACTTTGCTCGCATGATTGATTTCCGTTTTGGCCAGAAAAGTTTCGGCCTTGGCGCGATCGAACTTCGGATGAACGCCCGCGACGTAATTCAACAAATCAGACACTCGGATCCACCGGGGTAACACGGCGACGTCAGCGATAAACGAAACGTCGCGCATGAGCTGATCGCGCTCGGTCCACGGGTCGCGACCGAGCACTTTCAGTTCTCCCTGGTATGCAGTCAGACCGAGAATCGCGTTAAGCGCGGTGGTTTTGCCCGCGCCGTTCGGTCCGATAATTCCCAAAATCCGGCCGTGATCGACTCGAAGATCGACATTATCAAGAGCAACCTTGGTTCCGTATACTTTTCGCAGACCGTGAGCTTCGATCGTTGTCATAGACATTAATGCTTATCCTTTTCGGCTGGCTTCACCGGCAAGACCGCGCGAGCGGAGCCGGAGCCTGGTCCGGATTTCGGCGAGTGACGCGCTGCCGCATCAAGTAATTCTTTCGCGCTTAACCCAAGTCGTTGAACGGTCGCGTAAACCCGCGGCCACTGTTCGTTCAAAAACTTTTGGCGTTCGCCTTTTAGCAGGAGATCGTGCGCGCCGTCTTTCACGAACATCCCCAACCCGCGTTTCTTTTCGACCAAGTCCTCGTCGCCCAGCTCCTGGTAGGCTTTGAGAACAGTTAACGGATTAATCCGAAACTCCGCCGCGACATTTCGAATCGAGGGCAACGGATCGCCTTCCTTGAGCACGCCGTCGAGTATCATGTGAACAACGCGGTCGCGCAGTTGGCGGTAAATCGGCTGACTATCGTTCCATTCACGCGTCATTTGGATGCGAGCGGGCGAACTCGGTCGACGGGTTCCCGCAAAAAGTGTTCGGACTTCACGGCCCCGGCTTTTGGCTGAGGCGCGTTTTCAGCGGAGGTTGTAAACGCCGCGCCGAGCGCCAGGAGAGGCCAGAGGCGCGCGGCGATTAGGACCAATTGGAAGGCAGCTCTCATTAGTGTTGTAGTAGACTACAACACCAACTCACAAGCAAGCAAGTTCTTTTTTGCTCTTATTTCGCCAGTCTCACCGACGGCGAGTAGCCGGTCCCCTTTGAAAATTGCAGCCGCGTCTTCAGAATCCGGTTTGCCCATGCAACTGCGATCGGCAGGCGCCGCCGATGATCAGAACAATTCTAACCGGCGAACTGCGCGTTTTTTGCGCGCAACGGCGGCGGCGTTGGCATTGTAAGATCTTGTAAGAAGCCAATTTCTACGAACAAAATTGGCCGAAAGCATGTCAAAACGAGCGTGAAACAACTTGTTCTCGCGTTCACGGGAGTGATCGGAATTGTATCGGCGCTGAATGCGCAAAATCCATCACCCGGTAATTCTCCGGCCACAACCATGCGCAAGCTCAAGCCCGCCCGCGTCGCGCCGAAGCAATTGCCTCCCCAATCCCAAGCGCCGGTGGTGAAGTCTGCGCCTCGCCGTCCGGCCAACATGGTCGCCTACTCGGAAGCGCTCAGCCGATATCAGCATTTTCGGCACAGTCGGTTTTGGTGGAAGAACCATTTCACAACCATCGTTTTGGTCGGCGGCGGATATTATTACTGGGACGCGGGCTATTGGTTCCCCGCCTGGGGTTACGATCCGAGCTACGAATCGTACGATTACGACGGACCGATTTTCACTTATGGAAATCTGTTGCCCGATCAGGTGATCGTGAATGTTCAGCGTGCGCTTCAAGATCGCGGTTATTACGGCGGCGGAATCAGCGGGGCGCTCAGTCCGGCCACGCGGCGTGCGATTAGCGCATTTCAGACGGATGAAGGCCTGGAAGTAAACGGCGTCGTCGACGGCCCGACTGTCTACGCGCTCGGGTTGATTTGAACTGCCCCGCTGAATGGCTTCCGGCCAACAGCTGAGATCCAGCCTTTGTCGAGTTTCTCAAAAATCTGAACATCGACAAACCCGGCGCTTCGCAAACAGGTCGCCGATGTTCGTCCGTGGTGAGCAGATTCATATTCGCGGCGAGATGCTTCTCGAAAATTTTCTTGCGAACACCTTCCAAATGTCTGCCGCCCTTGTAAATTTCGGACACGATCAACAATGTGCCGAGCGGTTTTAGCACCCGGTAGATTTCTCGAAAGTCATTGGGCAGATCTGGCCAGAACAGATGCGTCTCAATCGCGGTCACGAGATCGAAGGTGTTTTCGACAAAATCCAGTTGAGAAACCGTCCCCTCGCGAATCCTGACCCGGCCGATGTCGATCCAGCGCGTATTCGCTCGATGCGCCGCGGTTACGCTCTCTTCGGAGTAATCAATGCCGTGAACTTTTCCGTCGCTCGCCATTGCCGCGAGCTTGTTGATCGTGCGCCCGCCCCCGCAGCCGACATCCAGGATCGTGTCAGTTTTCTTGATCTTAACGTGGCTCAATCCCCAGTCGGTCAACTTCGAATGCCCGCGATTCATTCCCCACAAAATGAACCGGCCAAACAGACCCGAGGGCTTGCGGCATTGACCGATGATTTTGTCGCTCCAGCTCACGTTTGTGACTGTAGGACGTCTGTGTCACACGCCAACTCGTTAAATGCCGCTTCGTAAGACGGCGTGGAATTCTAACTTCCGTTCCAGCTACGGTCTTGGCGTAACTGACGCTGCCGGCGCGACTGGCCCTTTCGGAAACGGCATCTCAGCCCTCTTCGAGCGTGTTTTGAAATGCCGCAATCAACCATTGGCCATTTTGTTTTTGCAGAACGTGAGTCTGGATTCCTTGTTGCGGCGCCGGAATACCGTTCGGAGTACGGGCTCCGGTCATCGTCCAGTGCACGTGTGCCACCGCCGTATCCGCCGTGAGAAAGCGAATATCAACGTTGGTAATCGTCAATGTGCTCTCATTGAAAACGTAGACGTAGGCATCGGTGAGTTTCTTTTCGATCTCAGCGCGTCCCTTCCACCACCAGCCCACAATGTTTACGCAATCGCCGTTTTGGGTGAACAAACTCGCGTAAGCCTTAGCATCGTGCGCGTTCCACGCTTCAGGTTGCTTCGCCTCCAAAGCGCGGATCGCGGTTTCATCGGCAGACGATCCGCCGCAAACGCCCCCGGTGACAAATGAGATTTTAGCGAAGGCGGGATAAATCCATCTCGGCAACCGCAGCGAAGCGAAGTTTTTCATTTCCGGGGGGCCCAACTTTGTGTCATTCGTGATCTTCGTGGTCGGAAACCGCTCTCGGCTTCGCCAGAAACTTGTCGACTTCGTCGTTGTAGGTTTCGAACGGGTCGCCCATGACGAGAAAATCGCGGCTGTCGTGCGCGATTGAGTCCCAGTTGATGACATAAGGTTGTTGTCGGTCCTGGAAATAGGCGACGGCGCGGGCGCGACCGGATGCCCGGGTATTGGCCGGCGGAACCCGCGTTGCATTCGCCGGTTGAAAACTGTTGTTCCATTCGGCGACGCGTTTGCCGGGCGTAACGCTGAAAAACAATCCGCGCGCCGGATCGATGTTGTGATATTCGAGATCCAAGCTCTGCAGCCACGGATCGTCCCAGCCGACGTTCTCCGCTTCCATAAAAGTCTCGAGCAGCCATTTCTTCGTGATCCAATCGACACCGCCGATCAGCGCCTGTGGATTTTGCTCGATCGATTCCAGAACGAAACTCCAGGTCTCGAGCAACCAATCCGTTTCCGGATCGCGCTCGCGCAAATGCCTCTGGGCGAGATCGTGGAATTGCCATTGCACATCCAACGCGCCGATGGTCTTGCCGTTTTCAAGGTCGACCATCCATTTACGAGTGGGATCGCGCGAAATGTCGCGCGTGCTTCGGACGGCGTCGTTGAGCACGAGATTTCTCGGCAACTGCCGCTGCTCCAGCAGCGAAAGCACGCATGCAGTCGTTCCGATCTTCAGCGCATTGGCGAACGGACTCATGTTTGAATCGCCGATCAGCAAATGTAGCCGCCGATACTTGCGATAATCGGCGAGGGGCTCGTCACGCGCGTTGATAATCGCGCGATTGAATTGCACCCACTGGTAAATGTCGTTGACGATGTGATCAGCGCGCTGACTCAACTGAAACGCGACCGGCGTCTCGGCTTGCGGCGGCTCGAAATCGAATGCCAGCGGATTCGCCTGCCCCACCCTGCCCGCGCCGGTAAAAATCTGCCGCGTGGCCAGAAAGGTTAGGAGCGTCCCGAGGACTGACGGCGTGAACTGCGCCTCACGCTTCATCAAATAATTTTCGTGGCATCCAAATGTCGCGCCGGTGTGATGATCGACATTGTTCTTGATGAAGGAAACGCGATCGTCGGCTTGGAACGCAGCCAGCGATTCGCGCAACAACTGATCGCCGGCCATTTCGTAGGTGACGAGATCGTGCAAATGCAAACACTCGGGCGATGCGTACTCGATGTGGCCCATGTCGAGATAAAGGCGGCCGCCGTTTAAAAGAAAACCGCCGTTGCCTGGCGGTTCTTCGTAGTCGCGATAGTGAAGATCGATCGTGCCGGCGCGCGCTTTATTGAAGAGGTAATTTTTGACCTTTGCCGGCCACACTTCTGAATTGCAGCGCAACTCTTCGCTGCTCATCAGGCAGCCATACTCGGTCTCAATGCCGACAATGCGGTCCACGGTGGATAGTTAAGAGTTTAACGAATTACGATTTGCCGATTTCTGAAGTCACTAAATCATTGAATCGCTAAATGGCTAAATCAAATTGCACGGGGTCTGCTTTCTCCATGCCGGATGGAGCTCTCTGAAAATGTAGCGGCCCGCCCGCAGTGGGTACAGCGAACGGCGCAGGCGCGTTCGTCCGGCAGGCGCTGGACTATTAACATGGCAGAGAGCGTCGCGGCTGCGGCCGCGAACCCGCGCACGGCTTTGTTGATCGCGATCCTGATTGCGGCCCTGCATGCATTCATGGCGGTCACGGCCGCGAACACTGAATCTCCGACGTTCGACGAGCCGCAGCATCTCACCGCGGGCTACAGTTATTGGGTCAGAAACGACTTCCGACTGGATCCGGAGAACGGAAATCTGGCCGCGCGCTGGGCGGCATTGCCTTTGGTGTTCGGCGATACGCGATTTGTGCGACCCGACGATCCGAGCTGGCAAAGCGCTGATGAAGGCGGCACTGCGCACAAATTCTTCTACGAGCTTGGCAACGATCCGGATCGAATGATGGCGCAAGCCCGACTGATGATGTCGATCTTCGGACTCGGGTTGTGCCTCCTGGTCTACCGAATCGGTCGCGAATTCTTCGGCGTGCTCGGAGGCCTGGTTGCGGAAACACTGATCGCGTTCGATCCGAACTTTCTCGCACACAGCGCTCTGGTGACGTCGGACGTTCCAGCTGCGTTCTTTTTCACGGCCGCGATCTGGAGCTGCTGGCGATTGTTCCAACAACTCTCGTTGGGAAGATTTGCGATCGCCGCTTTGAGTCTGTCCGCAGTTTTTCTCACGAAATTTTCGGCACCGATTGTCCTGCCGGCACTGCTCGCGGTTTCGGTTCTCCAAATCGCTGCCAAGTCAGCGATTGCGATCCGTTTCGGACAATTCCGAACCACTCTGACTGAAACCGGGCAAAAATGTTGGGCTGTTGGCTGCACGTGGTTGTTACTGACGATCACCGTCATTTTTGCGATCTGGTCGTCGTTTTCATTTCGTTACGCGGCTTGGAACGAAAACGCTGCGAAACACGAAGAACAGGGATGGCATTGGAACTACGTTCTCGAACAACGCGGAGGCTTGGAAAACGCATCTCGTTTGCGCGCGTTCATCATTTGCTGCCGGAAGCTTACCTGTATGGCTTCGGTTACGTTCATAAACACGAGGTCGATCGGCCTGCGTTTCTCGACAACCAATGGAGCCTTGTCGGCTTTAGTTCATTTTTTCCGCTGGACATTTCTTTACAAAACTCCGCTGCCATTCCTGTGCCTGATCGCGCTGGCGCTGTGCGTTGCAATTGCGCGGCGACAAAATTGGAAGTTGGAAAAACTGTTGAATCCCTTCGCGATCTTCGTGGCAATTTACGCCGCATTTGCGATCGGAACTCAGCTCAACATTGGCCATCGCCATATTTTGCCAATTTATCCGGCGCTGTTCGTCGCCTGCGGGATCGTCGTTCACCTTTTGCAGAAGAAATCGCGCGCACTCTTTGCCAGCGCGATTGCGGTTCTGTTAAGCTGGCAAATCGGCGAGTCGCTGGTCTCCCGTCCGAATTATCTGGCTTACTTCAATCAAATCGCCGGCGGCCCTCGCAAACGGGTCATCAACACCTGGTCGATAGCTCTTTGGATTGGGGCCAGAATTTGCCCGCTTTGAAAACGTGGCTCGACGATCACAGTTCAGCCGTGAACGGGAAGCCGATTTATATGGCTTACTTCGGAGTCGCCGATCCGAAATCGTACGGCATCGATTCGAAAAAACTTCCCGAAAATCATTCAGGCGGCGATCAAACGTTTGACCCAGTTGCGAGGTGGCGTTTACTGCGTCAGCGCAACGACCCTGCAAAGTGTTTACGCGCGCGAAATCGGTCCATGGTGCGAGGCCTACGAACAACAGTATCAAACTGCCCTCGCCCAGGTTGAGCGTTACCGCGCAACGTCCTCCGATCCTTCCGCGCGGCTGGCGTTGGTGGCAAATGAGGGCGCAGCTTCGTGGGTCAAACGAATTCGAATATTCGAACGGCTGCGATTCGAGCGGTTATGCGCGTATTTGCGGCACCGGCCGGCGGATGCCCAGATCGGCTACTCGATTTTTGTTTTCAACCTCACCGACGCCGAAGTGGATCGCGCGCTTCATGGACCGCCCGCGGAATTGACCCGCGACATCCGCGTCGCCGGTTATTAGATCGAAGGCTTGCAACTCGCGTAAAAACCGCGCAGACTGCCTACCCGATGAGGGAGTTAGGCTTGCGCAGCCCGGCGTCGAAAGTTGGCGGGATCGTTTATTTCGGCCGGATGCTCGACAAAATACGACAGCATTTGAAAGGCGAATTGTCCGCCGATTACCAGGCCAATCTTGGCCGTGGATTCGACGCCAGCTGCTGCACGTTTTTGCGGGTCGATTACAATCAACTGAGTGAGCGCGTGAAAGACGGCGGCAGCGACGACGAAGTTTTGCAATGGTGTTTCAGCGTTGGACATCAGCCAACACACGACGAGGCCTACGTTTGGAACGAGTTTATGCGCAAGCGCGGCTGGAACGACGAGCTGTCGGAAATCCTGAAACGCCGCAAGAAAGAGGCCGGGATGGCGGGCCGATCCGAGATCCAGACGATGTTCACGTTCATCGACGCCGACGAAGGCCGGCTTGTTAGTTGGCAACCAAAAACTCCAACCCGCGACTGATTAGGGAGTCGGCGCGGGAACCGGGATTGTAATTTTGTTCGGCGGCGGTGGCGGTTGCATTCGCCAGTCGATAAACTTCCAAACGGCAACGACCACGAGGATTACGACCAGCGTAGCAACGACTTTTCTGGTCACTGGTCACAGACCGCTGGTCACTATTCCGACAAGGTATCGATGCGTTCGGCCAGTGAGAAATCGAGCTCGGTCAGTCCGCCTTTGCTGTGGGTTGAAAGCAAAAGCTTCACTTTGTTGTAACGAATATCGATATCGGGGTGATGCTCCTCTTCCTCGGCCACTTCGGACACGGCGTTCACGAAATCGATGGCATCCGAAAAATCGTCGAACTCAAAAGTGCGTTCGATGTGCTTCTTCTCCAGCTCCCATTCCGGGATGCGCTTCATCCGCTCCTTTAACTCCGGCGCTTTAATCAAGTCGGCCATATCGGGACAACGAGTAACACCCGAAAATCGTTTTGCAATTGCTAAATGGACGCGGCACGCGTTCCCCCTAAAGCGTTGATTTCTTGCGGCGTCGAACCCAGATCTAGACTCCAAGGATTTTCTTCAGATTTTTCGCCGAATCGAATACCTCAACCGCACAGGCCCGGGCCTCGCGGGAACGTCGCGGCCAGTTTGCTAAGACATCTTTAGCGGCCGCGACCGCCGGTTCGAGACCGGCGACGAAATGAAAACCACTCTCAGGCGGCAGATATTTCGCGGCTCCGCATTCCTCAGTGATCACCGGCCGGCCGGTCGCCAGAAACGCAGCCGCGCGATCGCTTACCCAGCCGGTCCGCCAACTGACGTCTACACCTTTGATCGCCGTAAACTCGCCGAGCGCGCTCGCCAGATACTTGCGATATTTCGCCGGCGTTCGAGCGAGCTCATGCGGGTCGGCGAGCCTCCACCCACGGTCCCGGATTCGCGTGCGTTCGGGATCGTCGGGACTCATATGCATAGCGAGTTCGAATTGCGCTTCTGGTACGCGTTTGGGCAGGTCCATGTATTTCTCGAACGCGTGCTGCTTTGAAAGATCGGGATAATCGCCATTCACTTCGACCGCGCCGCTCCAATACCATTGACCGATTGTGGTGAATTTCGGCAATCGCGGACGTGGCTGCTTTTTGTATAATTTCGTGTCGACCAGGGGGAAAAACGTTTGCCACTTTACATCCAATAATTTCGGCAAACGACAGTCTGGTGCGTTCACGTTTAGTCCGATCGTCCAGAATTCGTGATGCGACGATTGACCGAGCTCCATTTTTGTCATCCAGAACATGATTTCGCTTGGATCGAGGTCGCAAAAAATCCGGCGCTCGAATTCCATCAGCAGCGGTGGATGAATTGAATAACTGAGGTTGAGCAGGACATTTGGCCCGGCCAGGCGTTCCAGCAGCTCGCGTTTCGACATTCCGACGCAGCGGAGCGCTCCGAGGTCGTGAACGCTTTCGGGCTTTTCGTGATAAAGCAGACAGTAACGGCCACTCAATCCGTGGGCGCGCAATTGACGCTGGAAATTCGCGATTTTCCGCTCGTCATCGCGAACATTCCCCTCGCTCGGCATGTGCTCCAGCCAAATTGCGTCCTGCTTCAATCGGCGCAGACCGAGCATCCATTGCAGCGGCACGGAGAAATTGCCGCCGCCTTGCAAATACTTGGCCGCAAAGCCGCAGCCGAGGAAAACAGTCATCGCTGGCAATGAAACAGGGAAAACGCCCAACGCTCAACATCCAACGCTGAATGTCGAACTCAGACGCCGGCCTTCCGAATTAGACGTTCGGTGTTCGGCGTTGGGCGTTCGATGTTTTCTTGGCCGGTTCGTTTGACCCTACAGCGTTTCTCCGCAAATTAGCGGCTCTTCTTTCCAAGCACCCGTAGCTCAACTGGATAGAGCATCTGACTACGGATCAGAAGGTTTGAAGTTCGAATCTTCACGGGTGCGCGTCTTGGCCAACGCCTGGCTCAAACGTCGCCCAGCACTGCGATGATAAGCGGCGAAGCCAGTTCGGCCACGGACATCGATCTGATTCAGATCCACCAGTCGGTACGCAGGGTCACCAAGGAGCGATGTCAGCGGCCGATGCTGACCTTTCGAGAAGCATCCGCCTGGGCCACAGAACGACACATAGTACAAACCGCCTTCAGCCGGACCGATAGCCAGTCCGAATTCATCTTGCGGCTTCGCTTTCCAAAAGCCGCCATAGGGATGTGTCTCGGATGGTTGCGCATCCTGCTCTACTTCCCAATTTGGATTCGCGTGGCGAGCGCCACACCCCGCAAAAGCCAAGAGAAAAGCAACCAGCAAACAACCAGCGACGCCGCTTTTCATCCGGACACTTCAAACTGGCTCATCATCTTGAACGCTTCGTAACGTTCGTTGATCTGATCCATCGTGAGTCCGCGCAATTTTTCGAGACTGAATGCTTCCACGCAAAAACTGGCGAGCACGCTGCCATAAATTATCGCTTTGCGAAGGTCGGTGAAGGTGACTTTGCCCCCAACCGTCCCCGCCAGATAACCCGCCATGCCGCCGGCGAAGGTGTCCCCCGCTCCGGTTGGATCGTGAATGTCTTCCAATGGATATGCGCCGCAGCTAAAGAACTCGTTTTCGCCGAAGAGAAGCGCGCCATGCTCGCCTTTTTTGATCGCCACATAACGCGGTCCCATTTTTCGAATAGCGCGCCCAGCCTTGATCAAACTGGTTTCCTTGGTCATCTCGCGCGCTTCGCTGTCATTTAAAATCAGCAGATCGACATTCGGCAGAAGCGCGTCGAGATCTTTTCGGGCGGTTTCGATCCAGAGATTCATGGTGTCGGCCACCACGAATCGCGGCTTTTTCATTTGTTTGAGCACGTGCGACTGGAGCGACGGCGCGATGTTCGCCAGTAAAACGAAATCGGTTTCCCGATAGGATTCCGGAAGCTTCGGCTCGAACTTTTCGAACACGTTCAAATCCGTCGACCGGGTTTCGCGCGTGTTCATGTCCCAGGCGTATTCGCCGGACCAGCGAAATGTTTTGCCGTTCACCCGCTGCACGCCTTCGATGTCGATTTTCCTCGATTTCCAAAAATCGAACTCGCTTTGTGGAAAATCGCTTCCAACGATGCCGACCAGCCGAACCGGAGCAAAGTAACTGGCCGCTGCGGCCGCGTAGGAGGCAGAGCCGCCTAACAAATCGCTGTGTTCTTCCACCGGCGTTTTCACCGTGTCGAGGGCAATGGAACCAAGAATGAGGACAGACATAACCGAAGTGACTAGTGACGGGTGATGAGTGACAAGATAACTGTTGGTTTCACGTTTCAGGTTCCAACAGAGCTTTGCACGCGCGCGCGTATTTGGCGATGTCGGGCGCCTTTAATATTCCTGAAACGATTGCCACCCGCTTCGCGCCGGCGGCGATGACTTCGCCCAGATTGTCGATCTTGATCCCGCCGATGCAGAAGATCGGGACCTTCACATTGTCGTGCACGCGCCGGATATTTTCCGTGCCGATCGGTTTGTAATCGGGTTTGGTCGGCGTGGGGAAGATCGGCCCAAAGCCAATGTAATCGGCGCCCTCGTCCTGGGCGGCTTTGGCTTGCTCCAGGCTGTGGGTTGATTGGCCGACGATGATCGCTCGACCAGCCTTCTCGCGCGCAACCGCTATGGCATCGTCATCCTGGCCGACGTGCACGCCTTCCACTGGGATCGTCGCCGCGATTTCTGCGTGATCGTTCACGATCAAAGGAATTCCTGCCTCGAAAGTCATCCGATGAAGTCGCGCCGCCAGATCGGCGACTTCTGAGAGCGGAGATTTTTTCGCGCGAAGTTGGATCACATCGACCGCACCTTCGATCATCGCAGCCGCTACGCGTTCCATGTCATCGACCGCGACGTAGCTGAGATCGAGGATCCCGTAGAGCCGGCAATCGGACAGAGTTCGCAAAGCGACTAATCGTGAAGCTTCGACGGCGGGGGAACCAAATGGAATTTGTCCGAGGACATCATTCGCTCCACGAAACCGGTATCGTATTTGCCATCGCGAAAGTCGCCGCTGCGCATGATCGCAGCGTGAAACGGCACCGTCGTTTTGATGCCAGTGACATAATATTCGTCGAGTGCCCGGCGCATTCGATTGATCGCGGAGTCCCGGGTCGCGCCGACCGTAATGAGCTTCGCAATCAGCGAGTCGTAGTAGGGCGGAACGGTGTAGCCGGTATAGGCGTGCGAATCGATTCGAACCCCGCGACCGCCTGGCGCGTAGTAAAAATTTATGCGGCCCGGCGACGGCTGAAAATTGGCCGCCGGATCTTCGGCGTTAATGCGGCATTGGATCGCGTGCGAATGTGGTTTCGCATTTGCGATGTGCTTTGAAAGCTGCTCACCGGCAGCGATGCGGATTTGTTCCTTGACCAAATCGCATCCATAAGCTTCTTCGGTAATCGTGTGCTCGACTTGAATGCGGGTGTTCATTTCCATGAAATAGAAATGTCCATCGTCGTCGACCAGGAACTCCATGGTGCCGACATTTTCGTAACCGACCGATTTGGCCAGCTTCACCGCGGCGTTGCCCATTTTTTTCCGCAAGCCGGGCGTCATGATCGGTGACGGGCATTCTTCGATCACCTTTTGATTGCGCCGTTGAATCGAACAATCACGTTCGCCGAGATGAATCAAATGGCCCTGGCTGTCGGCCACAATTTGGAACTCGATGTGGTGCGGATTGATGATCAGTTTCTCGATGTAAACATCGCCGTTACCGAACGCCTTCTCCGCTTCCATCTTGGCCGCGTGAAGTCCGGTGATTAAACTTGATTCGTTGTGGGCGGCACGCATTCCCCGACCGCCGCCGCCAGCGACCGCTTTGATCATCACCGGATAACCGATCTTTTTCGCGACTTTGATCGCCTCCTTGTCGTCGGCGACGATGCCATCGCTTCCCGGGGTTACCGGAACACCGGCATTGCGCGCGCACGCGCGAGCCATGTCCTTGTCGCCCATTTTTTGGATCACGTGCGACGGAGGCCCGATGAATTTGATTTTGCAGCTTTCGGCGACTTCCGCGAAGTGGGCGTTCTCAGCCAGAAATCCGTAACCGGGATGAATTGCATCGACGTCGCCGATCTCCGCCGCGCTCATGATGCGCTCGATTTTGAGATAACTTTCGGAGCTCGGCGCTGCGCCAATGCAGATGGCTTCGTCAGCGAGCTGCACGTGCAACGAGTCAACGTCAGCGTCGGAATAGACCGCGAGCGTGCGGATGCCGAGTTCTTTGCACGCGCGAATGATACGCAGCGCAATCTCACCGCGATTGGCAATCAGGACTTTTTCGAACATCGACTAAGAGTTTTTAGTTGATTGTAGAGAGCTGATGGCCACCGGCACGAGCATTGAGCTTTGAACTCAATCGACTATCGACTATCGAACTCGGAATAGCGCCTGACCGAATTGGACCGGTTTCCCGTTCTCGGCCACCACTTCGGCAATTACGCCGTTCGTTTCCGCCTTGATTTCGTTCATCACTTTCATCGCTTCGATAATGCAAACCACCGTGTCCTCGGTGACTTTCGTTCCAACATCGACAAACGCCGGCGCATCTGGAGATGCCGCGCGGTAAAACGTCCCGACCATCGGCGAGGTAATGTCTTTGAGATTGCCCGCTTCAGAAGCGTCCGCTGCCGATGCTGCGGCGGCACTTGTTGGGCCGTTGGCTGCCGGGGCAACTGGCGTCGCGGGAGCGGGCGCAACCATAATCGGTTGATCACCCAGCCCCTTTTGCAGCTTGAGCCGAAACCCGTCTTTCTCCATCTCGAACACCGAGAGGTCGTTCTTCTTCATCAAGTCGATGATGGCTTTGATGTCCTTAAGTTCCACGGCGTAGCTCTCCTGGGTTTGCAGTAGGGGGTCTAGGTAAAGCGGTTTTGCCGGGCAGGTCAAGTCCATGCCCGTACGTCAGGCCAGGGCTGACACAAATCAGTCCCACCAGGTCCGAAACCGCCGGGCCACGAAAAACGACCCAAAAGTAGCCGGCAACAGGTAAAGAAAGAGGAACGGCGGCAAAAGAGAGAACTGTTCCACAAGGTTTTCAGATACCGTGTACTTGCTGGACAAAGTTCCGGACGTAATCTCGATGAACAGGAAGATCGCGACTGCGGCCAGAACGGTCATGAGGCGGCGCAGTTGAACCCGAAACCGATAAATGTAGCCGATGCCAGCGCCCATTACTCCACAGATCACAACCGGAAGGATCAAAAGAAGTGACGACATGGTTTCTATTTCGACGAAGGATCGCGCCCCGGGCTTCAAAATTATCGACGAATCCGACGAATACATCGTGGTCGACAAACCGGCTCTTCTCCTGACCCATCCGACCAAGCCGGATCAGCGGACAACATTATGGAAACAGCTCCGCGAATTGCTGGCATTTGAAATCGCGAATGGCGGACAAGTTTCAATCGTCAATCGGCTGGACCGCGAAACCAGCGGCCTCGTGCTTGTCGCCAAAACATCTGCGGCCGCGCGGCGATTTGGTTTGTTCATGCAGCAACAACGCGTTCACAAGGAATATTTCGCAATCGTCTGGGGCTGGCCGGATTGGGAAACAAAAATCGTCGATGCGCCAATGACTCGACAGGGAAAGCATCAGCCGTCCGCGATTTGGCTGAAACAAATGATTCATCCCGAAGGCGCGCCGGCGTTCACCGAGTTTCGGGTCGAGCAGCGTTTCACCAACGCTGGGCCCGGCGATCGCGCCCTAGCAGGAGAACGTTTCATGTTGATTCGGGCGATTCCGAAAACGGGAAGAACCCACCAGATCCGCGTTCACCTGGCATCGCTCGGTTATCCAATCGTTGGGGACAAAATTTACGGACCGAACGAGAAGCTTTACCTGGAATTTATCGAAACCGGCTGGACACCGAAACTTAAGCGCGAATTGCTCTTGCCGCGGCACGCGCTCCACTCCGCCAAACTCGTGATTGATAACGAATATGAGTGGAAGGAGCGGAGATTGCCGCGAAGGTCTGCGCGGCGTTTTGTAGCGGCGCTCCGAGTTCATCTTTTTTTTTTGACCGTCGATTTTACGCTTCCGACGCCGACGGTCGGAGACCCCCGCTGCAACCTACATGTATCGCCAGTTTTGCGGTTTGCCCTGAGCCAGCCATTCAATCGCGGTCTTCAATCGTTTCTTCCGCGTTTCGTCGCGTTTCGCGCCTGTGATCCATTCGACGTATTCTTTTTTGTGGCTGTAACTGAAATCCTCGAACGTTTTCCGAGCCTTCGCGTTTTTCGCCAAGGATGATTTCAGGTCCGACGGAACCGTCACCTTCTGTCGCGCCTCGCGGGGTGCGCTTTTTCTGGACGCCGCGTTCATTTAACTCGGCGGCTTTTCGCACGTAACTGGTCAATTGCTTCTCATTAGGCAAATCGCTGATCGACGTCAGCTTGCCAAAATGTCCCATTGCGCCTTGGTCTTCCTCACCAAAAAGCAGTTTGCCTTTCCAAAATCCGAACGCCGCAGTGTTGTTTGAAGGCGGACATGAAGCAGATCGGGCCTTTGTGCTCGAAAAACGGCATCCGCCATTTGATCGTCTCTTCGCAATCCGGGCAGCCGGCGTGCACGATCTTGCGCAGATGTTTCAGGATCGGCCGGGCGAACGGCTGCGCGCTCTTAATATATGCGTCAACCCGCTGATCCCTCTTAGCCATGTTATTCCGACAACTCGCGCAGGGTTCTGGGACGGTGCGGCAGCCGTAGGGGGTTTTCGCCTGCCCTTACGGATCAGCATCAAATTTCTAATGTAAATTACTGAGTTTGGCAGGTAGGCGAGAATTCCAACGGGGTCGCGCCGGAAGATGAAATACGAACACATGATGATGCTTCCGCCGATGCTCCAGTACCAAAACGAAACCGGGATCACGCTCTCACCTTTTTTCTCAGAGGCGTACCATTGCACCAGGAAACGCATCGAGAACGTCACGTTTCCAATCAGGCCGATGATCACCAGATAATTCCAGTCCAGACCAAGGAACCGATGTTCCTGGCCGAACCATGTCACCGCGATAACGATTGAAGTATTCATGGGTTATTGAGCGATTCCGCAATTTCGTAGCGTAATCTTCGCGATTTCATCCAGCGCACCGCAAGCAAATCGCGAAACGATTTGAACAAGCGATTCCATACGCCGTAATGACTCTGCCCCGCATGACGCGGATTGTTGGAGACGGGCACTTCGGTGACCGTAAAACCATCGAGCTTGATCAGGGTTGGAAGAAAGCGATGGGCACCGTTGAAAAATTTCACGCGCGAAATGCATTCGCGCTTGAACACGCGATAAGTGCAGCCCGCGTCCGAAATGTTCTCACCGGATAATTTATTCCGCACGGAGTTCGCGATCCGCGACGAGGCAATTCGGATCCAATTGTCCCCCTCGCCCCGCGATTCAACCCGCGTCCCGCAAACGCAATCAAAATCGCGCAGCGCTTTCATCATCGCCGGCAAATCTTTCGGATCGTTCTGCAAGTCGGCGTCCAAGCGTCGCGATGTAACGCCCGCGGGACGCCTGCATCCCCGCCCAGCTCGCCGCTGATTCGCCACAGTTGAATTCGAAACGTTGCGCACGCAGGCGCGGGTCACTCGGCGGCGATTTCCTGGAGGACGCGCCACGAATCATCCGTGCTGCAGTCGTCGGTGATCACAACTTCATAATCGACACCGACAGGATCCATCGCGGCGTGGATAGCAGCCATCAGCGGACGGAGATTTTGCGCTTCGTTGTGACAGGGAATCACGACGCTCAGCTCGGGCGTCGTCATTTTTTACCAAAGAATTCCAGAACTGCGTCGCAAACGTAATCTACATCTTCCATCGGAAGATCGCCGTAGATCGGCAGCGAAAGAATCTGAGTTACGGCTTGTTCCGTTTTCGGAAGCTGCGGCAAATCGGAATAGAGCTTCCGCATCGCCGGTTGTTGATGATTTGCAATCGGATAATGAATTCCCGTGCCGATGCCTTTGCCTTTCAGAAATTCCGCCAATTGATCGCGGCGGTCCGTTGCGATGACGTACATGTGATAAACGTGTCGCGCCCACGGCCGTTCCGGCGGAATTTTGACGACGCCCTCAAGCCGCTCGCTGTAACGCGCAGCGATGTCGCGGCGATGATCGTTCAATTTGTCGATATTCCGCAATTCAACTCGTCCAATCGCCGCTTGAACTTCGTTGAATCGGAAATTGTAACCGACAAAATCATGGACGTATTTCGAACTGCGGCCGTGATCGCGAAGCATTCTGATTTTTTTTGCCAGGGCCGAATCGTTGGTGGTGATGCAACCGCCGTCGCCCATCACCGTGAGATTCTTCGACGGGAAAAAAGAAAACGCGCCCGCGATGGCGAGCGATCCGACGGTTTTTCCGCGATACTGCGCGCCGAACGCCTGCGCGCAATCTTCCACTACCCAAAGGCCATGTTTCTTGGCCGCCAGAAAAATTCCATCCATGTTGGCCGGATGTCCGTAAAGATGGACCGGAAGAATTCCAACGGTCCGTCCGGACATTGAAGCTTCCATTTGGTCGACATCGAGACAGTAGGTCTCGTCGATATCGATGAAGATTGGTTTGGCGCCTCGATGGACCATCGGTTCAATCGACGGAAACGCGGTGTGCGACGGAACCAGGATCTCATCGCCCGGACAAACGCCCATCGCGTGGTGGAGCATCAGCGCGCCGGTCGTCCACGACGAACACAACACCGCTTCCTTGGTCCCGACATAAGCCGCGAGCTCGGCTTCAAACGCTTCGCATTCTTTGGCCAGAATGTACCAGCCTGAATTCATCGCACGAAGTGCGGCCTCGCGGACTTCGTCGTTCACGAAAACTTTTGATAACGGAACTTTTCTCATTTCACTCATTCGCCAAGCTCAATCCATTTTCCGGTCCGGGCCGATTCCACTGCGGCTTCGACAACCCGGACCGCTTCCATTCCATCGGTGCCATCCACCATTGGCGGACGCCGGGTTTCAATCGCATCCAAAAACGCAGCCAACTCGGCGCGCAACGGTTCTTCCGGCGGAAACTCCAGCTGATGGACCGCGCCTTCTGTTGCTTTGATCTCTGCCCCAGCTCGCAATATGCCGGTTCTCGAACGTCTTAATTTTATATTGCGCCACGTTGTAATCGCAAATCGCCGACAAATCTTTACCCGCAATTGTCAGCTGGCGCATTTTTCCAGGCACGTGATAACCCGCTTCGACCGTGGCCAACACCGGAGCGGAACCGCCAAGATCGTACTCCAAGGTAACCAGCGACTCGTCGTCCATGCCGCCATCGCGTCCCATGAAGTTACTCATCACGGCGTGGACGCGCCGCGGCGATTTTCCCAGCAAAAAGCGAAAGAGATCGATGAAATGAATGCCGTCGGCAAAGGTGACGCCGGTGTCCATTCGCGGGCGTTTGAAGCCGCTGAAATTTGCGCGCAGCATCTTGATCTCGCCGAATCGTCCTTGCGCGATAGCTTCCTTCATCCAAACCGACGCCGGATCGAACCGAAAAATGTGGCCGACCTGTAGAATCAGGGCCGAACGTTTTGCCAGGTCGACCAGTTTTCGGGCATCGGCCGATTCCGACGTAATCGGCTTTTCGACGAAAACGTCCTTTCCAGCTTCAAGCAAACCGCGACAAATTTCGAAATGGCTTTGTGCAGGCGTAACTACCACCGCCGCATCGACGATCGGAAAGAGCGAAGACGCGTCCGAGGTGCGATGACTTTCTGGAACGCCAGACGAATTCAGCCTTCCGGCGTCAGTTTCAGCCACATAAAGCTCGATCGGCATGGACTGGAGGACGCGGAGATGATTGGCACCCCAGCGGCCCAACCCAATAAGAAGAATTCGTTTCGCTTGTTGCATCGTTGCGCCTGCTCAGCAGAGTCCGTCATTTACGCGCAGCATTAGCTGGTCGCAATGAGATTCTCACGCAAGCTTCGAAAACTGTTTTCCGGCGATGCCATCGCCAGCGCGTCCGAACATCTCAGCCGATTGATTCACCCCGTCAATAAGGACTGCCTTTTGGATGATATCGATTGGCTCCAGTTCAAAGATCTCCGCCACAAATATCCGTATCGGCCGGGCTCGCCGCAGATCAATCGTTTCGAAGACATCGTTTATTGGATCGATATTAATGTCGAACGCGCCCAGGACCTCTGGCTCGATCGCACTCCGCCGTTGCGCCTTCTCGATCTCGGATCAGGCGCAGGGTATTTTCTGTATGTCTGCAAACATTTCGGTCACGACGTTCTCGGATTCGACACCGACATTGAACCGCTCTTCGGCGCAACCACCGAACTCCTCGGCGTGCCTCGGATCGTTGGTCGCGTTGAACGGCTGACACCGCTTCCTGACTTCGGCCGGAAGTTTGATCTCGTGACCGCACATCGGATTTGTTTTCACCGCGTTGGCAAAGTCCGCGACGGAGTCGAGTGGTCGCCGGCCGATTGGGAATTTTTCATCAACGACATTCGCACACGCCTTCTCACGCCAACTGGCAGGCTGTTGCTGGATTTCAATCCGCGGCCCGGACGGTTCCTCGTTTTTCAGTCCGGAACTCCGCGCGTTCTTTGTTTCGCAAGGTGCGCGAATTTTTCGGTCGAAAGCGCTGCTCGGCACGGATCCAAAGATCCGGCCGCGATTCAAACAGCTAGGGGCGATTGACCCCAATCGCCCGCGGGCGGTTCGGTGAACCGCCCTACCTTTTCCATCCTGCCAAATCCCAGCCGAGCAGGCGTTCAAGCTTCCCGATCTCTGCCGAAAAAACCTGAAGCAGGTATTTTCGTTCCTCGGCCGTCATTCCGCGCTCGTATGGAACGACGTTCCGATCTTTGTCGCGGCCGGCTCGGATCCGTTTTACACCGATGAAATCGAAAATGGCATCCAGGCTTTCCTGCTTTCGGTCGCGAAAATCTTCGAACCTGACAATCTTAACCTGCTCGCGCAGGAACAAGTTGAAAACCCGCTCGAGCTGCGCCGAGTAAAATCCGCGGTCGATATACGAGAAGCGGCGCGATTCGATCGTTAACGGTTGCGCAATCCTCCGCGGTTCCTCCTTGATGGCCTCCAAAAAATCGAGCGGCTCGCGGTCTTTGAATCGTTGCATGTTCCAATGCGCAAATGCGCGGTCGATCGGATTGCGCAGCAACACGATCAGCTTGATTCGCAGATTGTATTCGCGAATCCGGTCCATCGACGGTGCCCAATACAGATAGCTGGGCGTGATTTCCCCCGTCCTTTGGTTGGGACGAATTGGTTGGAAATGGCGATGCAGTAGTTCGTAATCAACCGGTGTTGCCGAAAAAAATTCTTCGTCGTCGAAAAAATGCATCTCCTGCCGGTCTGGCAGCGCGATTTGCGGGTGTTTTTGCAGGAAATAATGAAGCGCGGTGGTCCCGGACTTCTGCGCCCCCGCCACGATGAAGTCCAGGCGGTCGATCTTTTGCCCTGTCAGGCCAAACACGTTTTAAACGTGCCTTGCCCACCGATTTATGTCCACGGGTCAGATTTGTTGTAACCGCGATGACCGAATGCCCGTCTCAAAACGTGATGGTGCACGCATTAGGAAGATTGGGATCGGCAGCGCTGTGGGTCACAGAGTTCGCGGTCGTTCTGATGGTGCTGCTGGTTCTCGGTGCGACCGCCGTCCCCAATTTGATTCGCGTTCGAAAACGCTAGCTCGCAACAGATTACGTTTTCGGCCCGGGTTTCGCGCTCGGTTGAGCTTCCTTGGGTTTTTGGACCAGCAGATCGAGCTTTGCTTTCAATTCTTCCGGCTTCAGCTCTGTCGGCACGGAATGAATGTAAAGTGATTGTCCCGCCATCGGGGTGGTGATATCCGGCGCCATAAGCGGTTGATCGTCGAGCATCAAAAGCAGCCGCGCTCCTACGTTTGCGTAAGTCAGCTGCCGAAGCACCTCGGCATCTTTCTCGGTCAACTGTAGATCGAGCGACCGCCGGTCTTCGCTCGGGGGTGTGAAACCTCCACTCGGTCGCGGATAGCCGGGCTGCAAACCATACTTTACGCCTTCGAGTTGCGAGATTGTCAGGTCGGGTTTGTTGTTAATGTAGCCAACCTTGGGAATCTTCGGGAAATCAGCCTCGTGTCGTCCCGCCGCGGGATCTTTTGCCGCAATGTAAACTTTGAGCACGGGCTTGTCGGCCGCGTGCAAATTCAGCCCCATCAATAAAATCGAAGCGATCAGCAATCCGCGTTTCATTCGATCAAAATAACCCGTCTGGACCACATCGACAACCACCGGTGAGACGATATCGTGGCGGATGCGCAAATTTCTCCTGCCGCTGTTATTTTTGTTCATTCTGGTGAGCAACCGCGCTTTTGGCGACGAGGGAATGTGGTTGTTCAACAATCCGCCCCTGAAGCAACTCAAGGAGAAATACAACTTCGAGCCAACGCCTCAGTGGCTTGACCACCTTCAAAAAGCCAGCGTTCGATTCAATTCCGGCGGCAGCGGCTCGTTCGTTTCAGCGAACGGATTGTGTATCACGAATCATCACGTCGGACTCGACACCCTTCAGAAGATCTCGAGCGAGAAGAACAATTACGTGCGCGACGGCTTCTACGCGAAGACGCAGAAGGATGAAGTCAAAGCGACCGATCTCGAACTGAATGTGTTGATGTCCATCGAAGACGTCACGGAGCGGGTGAAAGCGGCGGTGAAACCGGAGATGTCGGCGGATGACGCGAACAAGGCGCGCGGCAATGCGATCGCCCAAATCGAAAAAGAATCGCGTGAAAAAACGGGCCTGCGCTCGGATGTGATCACGCTCTATCAGGGCGGCCAGTATCATCTTTATCGCTACAAACGTTATGACGATGTCCGGCTCGTATTCGCGCCGGAGGAACAGATCGCGTTCTACGGCGGCGATCCCGATAATTTCGAGTATCCGCGATACGATCTCGATATCTGCATCTTCCGCGCTTACGAAAATGGGCAACCGGCGAAGATCGAACATTATCTGAAGTGGAACACGAAAGGCCCGGCCGACGGCGAGCTAACATTCGTGAGCGGAAATCCTGGTCGAACGGACAGACAACTTGCTGTCGCCGAACTTGCGGACCTCCGCGACTCAGGAAGTGCCCGGTCTCCTCAATATGTTCTACCGGCGTGAGACGTATCTGCACGCCTGGGCGGCCCGAAGTTTCGAAAACAAACGCCGCTCCGAACAACAGACCCGAAGCGTCGAGAACAATCGCAAACGTTACGATGGTTACCTCGCCGGGCTGATTGATCCCGAAAGCTGGCGTTCCATCGAAGCCCGACAATCAAAGCTGCTTAGCGGGGCGAACCAAACGACGGTGCTGTTCGACAAAATCAAACAGGCCCAACAAGCCATCGCGAAAGTCATGCCTGTTTACGAATACTTCGAGCAATTCCGCGGTCGGCCGGAGCTGAGATATCAACCGCCTCGCGCGTTGAACAGCACGCTATTTCAGTTTGCGCGACGGCTTCTGCGCCACGGAGACGAAATGACCAAACCTAACGGCGAACGTTTCCCTGAATTCCGCGATGGCTACAGGGAATCGCTCGAGCTCGAACTTTTTGGAGGCCAGCCAATCTATGACGATTTCGAAATCGTGAAGTTGACCGATTCGCTGACGGACATGACGACGCGCTTCGGCGCCGATGATCCAATGGTGACGCAAGTGCTCGCCGGAAAGTCGCCAGTCGATCGCGCAACGGAATTAGTGACCGGCACCAAGCTGAAAGACGTCTCGTTCCGAAAACAGCTCTACAACGGCGGCGCGTCCGCAGTTTCCGCTGCGAAAGATCCAATGATCGAGCTCGCCCGGATGGTTGACGGCCCGGCCCGTGACGTCCGAAAAGTTTATGAAGCGCAGGACGAAACTAAACAACAGGCCTACGCGGAGATCGCCAAAGCGCGCTTCGCCGCCGAGGGCACGAACATCTATCCGGACGCGACTTTCACCCTTCGACTCAGCTACGGCACCGTTCGCGGCTACGAAGAATCCGGAAAACAAATTCCGGCGATCACCAAAACCGGCGGGCTTTACCAGCGCGGCATCGAGCATAATAACCAAGCGCCATTTGATGTCCCCAAACGCTGGCTCGATCGCAAATCGAAAGTTAATCCGAACACGCCGTTCAATTTCGTTTCCGATGCCGACATCATCGGCGGCAACAGCGGCAGTCCTGTCGTGAACAAGAACAACGAATTCGTCGGAATCATTTTTGACGGCAACATTCAGTCCCTGGTGCTCGATTGCATTTACACGGACAAACAAGCGCGCGCGGTTTCGACAGATTCCGCGGCAATTACTGAAGCGTTGCGAAAAGTTTATGACGCCAGCCGCTGTTGGATGAATTAATGGGCGCTAAATAGGTCAATATCGCGAACACTGCGGCCGGAACGCATCTGAAGAATGGCGACTGAGTCAGTCGCCGCTACCAATCGCTACCTGATGAACGTTGGGCCGT
This sequence comes from uncultured Verrucomicrobiae bacterium, assembly GCA_963800015.1. Taxonomy (GTDB): domain Bacteria; phylum Verrucomicrobiota; class Verrucomicrobiia; order Chthoniobacterales; family UBA10450; genus AV40. The sequence continues at coordinate 225,453 of CAWCZE010000004.1, forward strand.
TGGTTCGAAGATCGCGTTGTTCGGTCGTGATCTGTATCGAATCTTCGTTGATAGCCCACGCGCCCTTGCGTTTTTCCACAACGAAGTCGTAGAGCGTGTCTTCATCCACCGCGCTCCGGACTCTGGTCTGAACCGCCACTTTGTCCGGCCGAATTGCCTCAAGCTTTTTCACGTTGTGCGAAACTCGCGTGTTCTTCGAAACTGCGGATTTGATTTGCGCGATGTCCGCCGGTGAAACGCTTTTCGCGAATGGCCCGCTCACTTCACCGGCAAGCGCGCCGACAGCAGAAATTAGAAATACAACTGTGATATTTCGAACGAGGGAAAGATTCATCCACGAATTTACAATTGCTTGAGCAGGATTGTCCAACGCGCCCACGCTTCGTCGCGCGCTTTGGCGTCGGCGTCGCGCTTGTCCGGATTGTTCGGCTCGCCCGATCGCATAAATCCGTGGCCGGCGCCGTTGTAAATCACAGGCTCATACTTTTTGCCCGCCGCCTTCATCAGCTCTTCCGCTTTCGGAATTGTCGCGTCAACCCGCTCATCGTTCTGCGCGTAGAAACCGTAAACCGGGCAGGCAACGTTTTTCGCGTCGGTCTCGTTATCAACCGCGACGCCGTAAAACGAATACGCCGCCTTCAATTTCGGATTCATGTGCGCATAACTGAACGCCCACCCGCCGCCCCAGCAAAATCCGCAGACAGCCAATGTGCCGTTCGCCGCCGGAATTTTCGTCAGCGCGTAGTCCGCGGTCGCATCGAGATCGCGCTGCACCTGGTCCTTTGGCAGCGCCGAAGTTGCCTTCCGCGCGCCGTCGAGATCTTCAAACTTCTGGCCGCCGTGCAGATCCGGCGCGATCGCGATCACGCCCTTCTCCGCCAATTCGTCGCACAAACTGCGGACCCAATCAGTCAGGCCAAAAATTTCGCTGATTACAATTACAACCGGCGTTTTGTCTTTTGATTCGGGATAAACCACGAACGCTTTGATCGTTCGATCCCCCGACTTGATATCGACCCAATCCGCATGCCGCGGCGATTTGTTCAGTCGATCGCGGCCGAAATCCTTGATCTCTTCCGCGTGAAGAGACTGCGCGATAAGAAGCAAGACGACCGCGACAGAAACGCGTTTCATCGAGGCGCGATGGTGGTCGAATTAACTCGTTGTTGCCGCCGCGGGCGCGCCGCTCTTCGACATCATTCCGTCGACGCTCCACCGACCGGCCCCGTAGAAAATGAGGAAGAAAAAGAACCAGCAATAGAACACCGCGGATTCACCGTGATTCACAATCGGGAAGAATCCACCCGCCGCGTGCATCATGAAATAAGCAACGGCCATTTCGCCAGAGGCAATAAAGGCGGCGATGCGGGTGAGAAATCCGACAGCGATCAGAAGTCCGCAAATCAGTTCAATCCACGCCCCCAATGCTCCCATGGCTCCCGGCGGCATCCCGTGGCCACCAGGGGGAAAGCCGAGAATCTTTTGTCCCCCATGAGAGGCGAACAGTAGACCAACGATCAGTCGAGTGATGCAAAGCACAGGGTCCGCGAATCGATTCAGCGAGTTCATGACTGAGCAGGCTGCACGAAGCCGATCTGAAGTGTCAAGGCTGTAGCCGTGCCGAACCGACCAAGCGCAGAACCCTATGCGGCTTTCTTGTGATGAGCGTGTTTTGCTGCGCGATGTTTATGCGCCGCTGTTTTCTTACCGCCGGTGCGGCTCCCCCCGCTTTGCTCCAGGCTCTGTTGTAAGACTTTCACCAGATCGATGACTTTGGTCGGCTTCGCCGCTTTCCGCGGCTTCTCTTCGATCTCCTTTCCGCCGGCTTCTACTTTCTCTTCGATCACGTGCATTAACGCTTCGCGATAGTCATCCTTGTATTTTTCGGGATCCCACTTCGCGCTCATGCTGTCGATCAACGCCGTCGCCATGTGCAGTTCGCGTTTTCCGACGTCCGCCTTTTTCGGAATGCTCAACTTGCCAGTATCGACCAACTCGTCGGCGAAATGCATCAGTTCGAGGACCAATGCTCCATCAGCGGGTTTCACTCCGGCGAGGTACTCGCGCGTTTTGATCACCACTTTCGCAATTCCGACCTTCTTCTTCTGTTTCAACGAATCGCGGAGCAAGGTGTAGGCTTTATCGCCGCCCTTCTGCGGTTCCAGATAGTAGGGCTTGTAGAAATACATTGGGTCGATGTCCTCCAGATCGACGAAATCGAGAATGTCGACGGTCTGGGTCGCTTCCAAATCGACCCGCTGAAAATCCTCTTCTTTGAGAACGACGTATTTTCCTTTTTCGTACTCGTAACCTTTCACGATCTGGTCCCAAGGCACTTCTTTGCCGTCCTTCTCCGCGACTCGCTTGTAATTCACCGGACTCAAATCGGCCTTGCGAAGAAGCCGAAACTTCAGGTCCTCTTTTCGGGTCGCCGGATAAAGGCCGATCGGAATGTTGACCAAACCAAAGCTGATACTGCCCTTCCAAATTGCCCGTGCCATACAAAACTGGTTCGCAGGGCGAGCCGCGGTTGCGCGTGAAGCAGATCAAATCACTCTGAGATTGCGTTTTAGCTACCGCGAATGTTTTTCGACAAGCTGCTTGGCTTTCTTGTGTCCTTTACACCCGATGATTTTGAATTTCTTACCTCGCTCCGCGTTGTACGAAACAAAAAAGTGCTGGATCTCCTTCACGAGCTGCGAGTCGAGGTCCTTAATCGATTTAATATTAGAATGAATCCGTGATTTCGTGGCGACCGCAATCAGGCGGTCATTGCGTTTAAGTTTCCCGCCGTTCTTCCCCTGTCGCGCTTTGATCACGCCGATTGGCCTCGCTTCAATCAAGCAACCGCAGAAGGTCGGCTCCTCCATCAAAATCAGCGCGTCGAGAGGATCTCCGTCCTCTGCCTTCGTGCCGGGAACCGAACCGAAGTCGAACGGAAATACTGCGCCCTCGGGCAGCACAGCTTTCAAGACGTAAGCCTCGCGCGCCTCGTCGTAAGCAAACTTGTTCCGGCAGCCTTTGGGTGTGTCGATTACCACATTCAGATAACCCGAGTCTGGATCGAACGGCGGCAGCCGTTTGAGCACACCGTTATTCATCAACAATGTTTCGCGTCTCGGGCGTTCGTCGCGCTGCGCTGATTGGCGCGCACAATCTAATATTCACTCGGTTAGCGTTTAAGAAACCGCGCTAAAGCGACGGTGTTAATGAAAATGGTGTCGGCCGCGCCTCGCGTGCAGGTGGAACGCGTTCTCCGAACGCGTTTTTGACTCAACGAAAAATACGGAGAGAACCGTCTTCGAAGAAGTAAGTCTACTTTACGCCGCGAGCTCGAGTTGGTCTCGCGGAATACCGCGGAGCTCAAACAAACGGATCAGCGTTTCTTCGATCAAATTGTTCGGACACGACGCGCCCGCAGTTATTCCAACAACCGCCGGGCCGGGCGGCAACCAGAAATGGGAAACGACTTCACGTTTCTCGTGCAGGTCGTAATGTTTGATCTCAGTGCGCGAAACTAATCGCGAAGCGTTCAACACGAAGTAGGTCGGCAGTTTCTCTTCGCCCATCTCGGCCAAATGCGACGTGTTCGAGCTGTTGTAACCGCCGACCACCAGGAGCAAATCCAATTTCACATCGAGCAACTCGCGCAATGCGTCCTGCCGTTCCTGGGTCGCGCCGCAAATCGTGTCGAAGAACCGAAAGTTCTTCGCGGCTTCATCCGCGCCATCCCGATCGGCAATCGCTTTGCGGACCCGGCGTTGCACTTCCTCGGTTTCGCCACGCAACATGGTAGTTTGATTGGCGACCCCCACTGTTTTCAAATGCACGTCCGGATCAAAACCAGGCGAATAGGCGCCTTTGAATTTCTCGAGGAACTGCTTCTTGTCGCCGCCGTTGCGAATGTAATCACAAACGTAATCTGTATCTGCGAGAGTCAGGACCACCAGATAATGACCGCCGCCATCTCCCAATGCTCGTGAACTGGTCGCCTTCGTTTCCTCGTGTTCGGCTTTGCCGTGAATGATCGACGTGACCGATTCGCTCGCGTATTTGCGAACCCGCTTCCACACGCTCATCACGTCGCCGCAGGTCGTGTCGACAATCTGGCAACCGCGCTCTTTGATTTGCTGCAACATCGACAACTCCGTTCCAAACGCCGGCACGATCACGATGTCTTCAGGTTGAAGGTCAGAAATATTCGCCTGCTTATTCGGGCCGGTCAGGTTCTTGATCCCGAGCGACGCGATCTGATGATTGACCTCGGGGTTGTGAATGATTTCGCCGACGATGAAGAGCTTGCGGTCCTTGAAAACTTTTCGCGCCGCATAAGCCAGGTCGATGGCGCGCTCGACGCCGTAACAAAAACCAAATTGCTTTGCCAGACGGACTGTGGTGTCGCCGACTTTAATGACGCCGCCGGCTCGCCGGACTTTGTCGACAATGTCGCTGCGGTAATGCGATTCGACCTGTTCCTGGACGGCAGCCATCACGTCCGGCGTCCGCAAATTTACCTTTTCGCGCGCCGTCGTCCCGCTGGAAATGAGGTTTGTGCTCACAGCTTGGGAAAGCCTAACACGTTTTTACCGGTATTGCAGCGGCCGGGATGGTTGTAAAGCGTCGGTATGACACCCCGAATCCTGACGGGGTTCACGCGCCTTCGATAAATACGCCGCACGCAGAACCCTGCAATCGGCCGCAGCAAACACGATCGCTGCGTTATTGATCGATCAACAGCGGCCCCGGCGGATCTTTGAACCACGCCGACGACATCATCAACGAACGCGGCGGATCGGGATCGCGGCTTTGATCGATGCGCGTCACATCTTTGGCGTATTTCGCGTCTTCGGGTTGAGATTCTGCGATGCTTACCGGGGTTCCGATGTGGACGAGTGCGTAAAGGCGAGCGGCTGCTTCACGATGCAAACGAACGCAGCCGTGAGTTCGCGGCGTCGACCAGACAAATCCTTCGTGAAAACCGTAGGCCGGCGCGAATTCGCACCAATAGGCCATCGGATAACCGGCGTCCGGTTCGCTCACGCGGCGTTTCGTCTTGTCTTTGTTGATGATGGTGAAATGTCCCGAGGGTGTAATGTTTCCGACGCGGCCGACGTTCGCTTGCGCCGCCATCAACAAACGGTCGCCCTCCATCACGTAAACGGTCTGGGTTCCTTTTGAGAGAGCCACTCGCACTTTCGATGGATCATGCGGTTTGTAAGCAACCACCTTGTACGACCTCCCTCCTGCAAAGGCGGATCCACCACCGGTGGTTTCGCAACCGGTGAAGAACGACAACACGACGGGAACTGCAACGGCAAATGCTAAGCGAGTCAGGGACGGCATGGCGGTACCTTGAAAAGGAGCGCCGAGTTTTGTCAACAACTCCCTTAGATTTGTAGAATGTTTCTGTGAGACAGGCTAGCAAAGCGGCGGCCGACACAGACGTCTACAAGTCATCCGCTAACGCGGCGGCAATCCGTTTGTCGAATCGGCGATGCGGTCGCGAGTAAAATGGGTACGGCCGGTCCGCGTTTGCGGGTTTGTAACGCCAGTGTTTGTACATCCACAGCCAGGGCGCCGGATTTTTTCGAACATACGGCTCGAACGAATCCCAACAGGCTTGCGCGATTTGCTGATGGGTGCGGCCGGCGGTCTCGAGCTTTGGATGAAACACCAACCGGTACCGGCCGTTCGGCAGCGGCTCGGTGTGCGCCGGAATAATCGGCGCGCCGGTGTGCTCGTTGAGCCACGCATGCGCGGACGTCACGCTGGTTTTCAAACCGAAACAATCGATCGCCACCGACGGCATTTTAGGATGAAGGGTCAGATCGACCAATAACGCGGTGCGTCCTTTGCGCCGCATTACTTTATAGAGGCGAACAATGCCGCCCTGCCGTGGAATTAATTCGTGCCCGGATTGTTGGCGAAGATTTCTAAAGATTGGATCGAGCAGCGAGTTTTTGAATTCCTGAGAAATGATCGCGCCTCTCAAGTCCAGGAAACCGGAAGCTAAACTCAGCCACTCGAAGTTGCTGTAGTGATAACAGGCAACGATGACCGAGCGTTCCGGCCCGTGACGCGCCGTTTCCTCAATATTTTCCAACTCGATGTAATCCGAGAAGTTTTCCGCCGTCAGCCGCGGGCTCCACAACAGGTCGAGCATGGTTCGGGCAAAATGCTGAAACGATTCGCGCACAATCCGCTCGCGTTCGCGCGGGGTGAATCGATCTCCAAACGCAACCTCGAGATTACTCAGCGCAACTTTGTGTCCCTGCCGGTCGAGCACTGACATCAGACTTCCCAGGCCAAGCGCAAGCCGGTAACACGCCTGTCGCGAAAGCAACGGGACCAGTTTGGCCGCGATTATCAGACCAAACCACTCCAGCCGGTAACGAAACGTTTTCCATGGCGAAACCATCGGGCCGCATTCTAGCGCGTCATGGGCCGCTCGCCACCGCGCGAGTTGGGTCACGAAACTTTGTTTTTTTCGGGCTTGGCGTCTTCATCTATGACGTGGCGATTCGATCAACGTCTAAACCGTTTCGTTCGATGCGACTTGATTGACCTCACTCGGGTTCAAACTTACGTTCGTTTTGCAGCCGCGAGCGCAGTCGCTTCACCGTGAAAAACGTCCTCTTTGTTTGCACTGGAAACATCTGCCGCAGCCCGATGGCCGAAGGGCTGTTTCGGCATCTCTTGGGTAATCGCAAGGACATCGAGGTCGCTTCCGCCGGCGTTCATGCGGTGCGCGGCCAGCCGCCGAGTCTTTATGCGGTCCAGGTTTGCGAAGACGAAGGCGTGGACATTAGCGATCTGCGCAGCCAGCCGCTCACGGCCGACGTTGGTCGATCGCGCCACCCACATTTTCGCCATGACCGGCGCGCATCTGGAAACGATCCACATGTTCTTCCCGCACGGCGCCGAAAAAACATTTCTGCTCCGCGAATTCGAAGAGGCGGGCACAACTGTCTGGCGCGACGTGCCGGATCCGATCGGCATGGGCCGCGACGTTTATGAAGATTGCGCGCGCACGATCAAAAACGCTTTACCGAGCGTGCTCGCGTTCGTAGAACAAAGCGAACTCGCGGTTCCGGCCTGGTGCGACGCGAAATCGCGGAATATCTTCTTATCCTATGGCGAACCGTCTCGTCCAGTTCAAACCGCGTCCGGATCTGCGTCGTACGGTGGCAGTTCCATGGAGGCGGCTTGCGCAAAGTCGATCCGGAAATTTTCGACGCGATTAAGGCGGAAGAAAAACGGCAGCGCGAAAATATCGAGCTGATCGCGTCGGAAAATTTCACCAGCCGCGCCGTGATGGAAGCGCAGGGCTGGTGCCTGACGAACAAATACGCCGAAGGTTATCCGGAAAAACGCTGGTATGGCGGCTGCGAAAATGTCGACACCGTCGAGCAACTCGCGATCGATCGCGCCAAGCGATTGTTCGGTTGCCGAACACGTCAACGTCCAGCCGCACAGCGGCGCGCAGGCGAACATGGCGGTTTATTTTTCGGTGCTGAAACCGGGCGACAAAATTCTCGCGATGAATCTCGCGCACGGCGGCCATCTCACCCACGGACATCCGGCGAATTTCTCCGGCAAATTTTACACCGTCTCGCAATACGGCGTGAGCGAGAAGACCGAACAGATCGATTACGACGCGTTGCAAAAACAAGCCGAAGAAGTTCGCCCCGCGATGATCACCGCCGGCGCGTCCGCTTATCCGCGCATCATCGATTTTCCGCGGCTGCGCCAAATCGCCGATTCGGTCGGCGCGCTCTTGTTCATCGACATGGCGCACATTTCCGGGTTGGTCGCCGGCGGGCAACATCCGAGTCCGATTCCGCACGCGCAGTTCGTCACCACCACGACGCACAAAAGTTTGCGCGGCCCGCGCGGCGGCATCGTCATGTGCACAGAAGAATTCGCGAAACAGATCGACGCGACGGTTTTTCCCGGAGTGCAAGGCGGCCCGCTCATGCACGTCATCGCGGCCAAAGCGGTTTGTTTTCACGAAGCGCTGCAGCCGCAGTTTCGCGATTATCAGCGGCAGGTCGTCGTCAACGCCAAAGCGCTCGCCGCCGGTCTGGCGAAACATGGCTACCGAATCATGTCCGGCGGCACGGACAATCACCTGATGCTGGTCGATCTGCGCCCGAAAGAAATTAACGGCAAAGAAGCGCAGGAAGTTCTCGATCGCGCCGGCATCACCGTGAACAAGAACGGGATCCCGTTCGATACCTAGTCCGACCGTTCAAACCCGGCGGCATTCGCGTCGGCACTCCGGCCGTGACCACGCGCGGGATGAAAGAAGAAGAAATGCTCGACATCGCCGATCTGATCGCCGAAGCCTTGCAAAATCGCACCGACGAAGCCGCGCTCGAACGCGTCCGCGATAAAGTCCGCGAGATGACCCGGCGCTTTCCGCTGCCGTCCTGAATTGTAGCGGCGGTCTGCGACCGCCGATATTTATTAGTTTCGGCGCTCATAGAGCGCCGCTACATTTCCGGAAATGAATCGAGCGGCTGATCAATCGCAGGCGAATCCGTTGCGCGAAGGATTGTCGACTCGGGCGGTGCCGCAGCCGTGCAGCGTCGTGATTTTCGGCGCAACCGGCGACCTGACCCATCGCAAGTTGATTCCCGCGCTTTACAATCTCGCCGCCGATGGCGAATTGCCGCCGGCAGTCACCGTAATCGGTTTCGCGCGGCGGCCAAAGACCGATGACGAGTTTCGCAAGGAAATGGAACGAAGCGATCAAAGAATTTTCGCGCCAAACCGTGCGCGACGAAATCTGGAACAACTTCGCCCAATCGCTTTTCTATCATCAGAGCGAATTCGCACGACGAAGCCGGCTACAAGACCTTGGCCGAACGCCTCGACAAGATCGACAAGGAGCGCGGCACCGCGCGGCAATCGGCTTTTTTATCTCGCGGTCGGGCCGGATCAATTCGAACCGATCCTGAAACATCTCAAGGCCGCCGGGTTGAACAAAGCGCCGGAAGGAAGCTGGGCCCGCGTCATTGTCGAGAAACCGTTCGGCACCGATCTCGCTTCGGCGCGCGAATTGAATCGCGTCGTCAGCAACTCATTCACCGAAGAGCAGACCTACCGGATCGATCATTTTCTCGGGAAAGAAACTGCGCAGAACATTTTGGTCCTGCGTTTCGCGAACGCGATTTTCGAGCCGCTTTGGAACACGCGATACATCGATCACGTCCAGATCACCGCCGCCGAAACGCTCGGCGTGGAAGGTCGCGCCGGTTATTACGAAGGCGCGGGCGCGTTGCGCGACATGGTGCAGAATCATTTGCTCCAACTTCTTTGTCTCGTGGCGATGGAAGCGCCGACCGATCTGCGCGCGGACAGCATTCGCGATGAAAAAGTGAAAAGTTGTCCGCTGCGCTGCGGCGGATGACCTCGGCGGAAGTTGCGAGAAGACGTGGTGCGCGGCCAGTACCCGAAGGGCGCGATCAACGGCAAACCGGTGCCGCGCTTATCGCGCGGAAGAAAACGTCGATCCCGAAATCGACAACCGAAACGTTCGTCGCGCTGCGTTTGAGCATCGACAACTGGCGCTGGTGCGGACGTGCCGATTTACATGCGCGTCGGCAAACGATTGCCGAAATCCGGCCACTGAAATCTCCGTGCATTTCAAAAAAGCGCCGATGGTTCTGTTCAACAAGGAACGACCAACGTAGACCAAAACGTCCTCGTGATTCGGATCCAGCCCGACGAAGGAATTTCGCTGCGCATGCAGGCGAAAATGCCGGGAACAAGTTTCCGGATCGAACCGGTGAAAATGGATTTTCATTACGGAACTTCTTTCGGCAAAGCGAGTCCCGGAAGCGTACGAACGCTTGCTGCTCGATGCGATGAGCGGCGACGCCACCCTCTTCGCGCGGCGCGACGAAGTCGAAGAAGCGTGGGCGTTCATCGATCCGATCGAAGAAGCCTGGCGGCGAAGAAAGACGCGCCGGAACTTTATCTTTATCCGGCCGGCTCGTGGGGACCGGAAGCAGGCGGACGAACTGCTGGCCCGCGACGGCCGCGCCTGGCGGAGACTTGTGAGCATGCCTCCGAGCATGTCGACCGAAACCTATTCGTTCGGCCATCCCGGTCGAGATCGGCAAGATCGAGCGCGGAGCTGAAGAAACTTTGGGCAGGAAGGCGAAGGCGCGATGACGCGCGCCTCGCTGATCAATCTCGCGGTTTACAGCGAAGGCCCGGATTCACTTGAAAAAAACACCCAAATGATCGCGCAGATCACGGAAAATCACGCCTGCCGCGCGCATCGTGATTGGAGCGATCCCGGCGCAAAAGAGAACGGGTCGAAGCCTGGGTCACCGCGCATTGTCACGTCAGCCGTGCGGGCAGCAAACAAATTTGCTCGGAACAGATTTCATTTTCGCTTGCAGGGCCCGTGCGCGAAACTACTTGCCCAACATCGTCTTTTCCCATCTCGATTCCGACCTGCCGTTTTATCTTTGGTGGCAGGACGAATTTCCGAACCGATGGACCCGCAGCTTTGGGCGTGGGTCGATCGATTGATCTATCGACAGCCAGACATGGAAAGATTTTCGACAAGCAGATGCGCCTGGTCGAAACCGCGCGAACAGGAAGCGAAGCAGCGAATTGTTCTTTGCGATCTAAACTGGACGCGGCTCGACAAGATCCGTTTCGCGCTCGCGCAATTTTTCGATCATCCCGCGTCGCATCATCATTTCGCGGAAATGGAAAGCGTTACTGTCGATTTCGCGCCGGGTTATAAATCGACGGCGATTCTTTTGATCGGCTGGCTCGCAGCACAGCTAAAGTGGAAAACCAATCAACAGCAAATGAACGGCAGCTGCCGGTTTCTGGATTCGAACGATCGCAAAATCGACATCGAACTGCGCGAGAAATCGGGCAATCCCATTGGCGAAGTCGTGTTGAATTCGCAACAGACAAAATTTTGCGTCACGCCGGCCAAGTGTGGCGATCTTCTGGAGGTTTGGCGCAGCGGCGAAAACGAAACGGCGAAGCCGCAAATGATGCCGGCCCAAAGCAACGATCCGGTCGATTTGATGACTCAGGAACTGTTGCGGGGCGGGCCGCATCGGGTTTATCTGCGGGCGGTGAACGCTGTGCGCGTCATTGCTAGGTAGCGGCGGGTCACTGACCCGCCATGGCGACTGAGGTCAGTCGCCGCTACCAGACCGAACTGGCTCGCACGGGTTGTGCTTTTAAATGGCCCGTGCCCACAAAAATCTCAGCCCTTTGCGTTGTCATCGCGTTCGCTTTCGGATTGAACGGTTGCTCTTCCATGAGCGCACAAGCCCGCCGCGAACGGGCCTATCATCACTACGTCTCAAAGCAGATGCGGCAACGCCAAAAGCAAATGGCTCGCGCTCAGAAAGCGGCCAATCGCGAAATGAAGCGAAAGATGAAGCTGGTCGAGCCGAGTGAGCCGAAGTTGACGACCAGTATCGAAGATGTTTCATCGGATAATTATCCGTCCGTTTTTGATCCAGTCGCCCAACCGGCGCCCGCCACTTCTTCGCGGATCCCGCCACTTCTTCAGCCGACGCGGTTGTCCCGCCCATGACAGTTTCCGCATCTCAGCCGGTCGTCGCGCAAGAGCCCGAACAGCCGTCCCACCCTTAGCGCCGCTCAATCGCGTTTGACCGGCGTCGGTTTTCCATCCGGCCCAAGCGCTACATAAGTGAAAACGCCGCTCGTGACTTTCACGCTGTCGCCCGTCCGATAACGCGTCACCCATACATCGACGCAGATTTTCATCGAGGTTCGCCCGATTTTTTCCAGCCACGCATAACAGGCGACGGTATCGCCAACTCTCACCGGATTCAGAAACGCCATGCCATCGATCGCCACCGTGACCACACGGCCCTTGGCGATTTTTCCTGCGAGAATCGCACTGCCCAAATCCATTTGGGAAACGAGCCAGCCGCCGAAAATGTCCCCGTCACGATTGGTATCTTTCGGCATCGCGATCGTTTGGATAACAAGCTCGCCGTGCGGCTGGTCTGATTGGCTCATGCTTGGTGTTTAACCACGAATCGACACGAATTTACACGAAGAAAAACCGGAACCTTTGGAGTGCGGCGCGTACTCGCGCCGCTTTCCCCTGCCGACGGTACCAGCAAAAGCAGAACGCGTAAGCTCATCTCGAACTTCCGAGCTTCCAGTGATTCGTGTCGATTCGTGTAAATTCGTGGTTTTCCCCGTCACAGGATCAACATGCAATCGCCGTAACTGTAAAATCTGTAACGTTCGCGGATTGCTTCCGCATAGGCGCGCAATACAAACTCGCGGCCAGCGAAGGCGCTCACCAGCATGAGCAAAGTCGATCGCGGCAAATGAAAATTGGTCAGCAACGCGTCTACGATTTGAAATTCGAACGGCGGGTAAATGAAGAGGCTCGTAGCGCCTTGTTGCGCGCTGATTCCCGCCGCGTGCGTTTCCAACCTGAATGCATTTTGCATTCGAGTTACAGAGTTGATCCCCATGCAATCTTGAATGCATTTTGCATTCAAGATTACGAGCGGCGAACTCCAATGTTCGCACGGTCGTTGTGCCGACGGCAATAATCCGGCCGGCGCCATTAATCTTTTTTGCAGCCTCCTCCGAAATTGAAAATGATTCTGCGTGCATGTGGTGGTCAGTGATTTTTTCCTCATGCACGGGCTTAAACGTTCCAGGTCCCACGTGGAGCGTGATGAACGTGTGCGGGATTTGATCTAAAAGCTCGGCGGTGAAATGAAGACCAGCCGTCGGCGCGGCCAACGCGCCCGGCCTTTGCGCGAACACAGTTTGGTAGCGTTCAACGTCGGTAGAATCACTTTCCCGCCGAACGTAGGGCGGAATCGGCATCGACCCGTGCATGTAAATGTCGATATCTTCAGCCAACGAAACGACCCGCTCGCCTTCGGCCAAAATTTCGTCGACACGCAATTCTACGTTCTCGATTTTCGCCGTCGCGCCGACCCGCATCTTGCGACCCGGTTTGACCCAACATTTCCATCGAGCTGGCCCGAGCTTTTCCAGAAATAAAAATTCGATCGCCTGGTCGTCGGAAAACCTTCGGGCGGCAAGAACGCGGGTGTTATTAAGAACCAGAAGGTCGGCCGGCCGCAGGAAAGTCTTAAAATCGCGAAACTGGCGATGCTCGATCGTCTCCGAATCGCGATGCAACACCATCATCCGCGACTCATCGCGCTGCGGTAGCGGGCGTTTCGCGATTAGCGATTCGGGCAACGGATAATCATAATCGCTCAGTTTTAGAGACATTTTGATTTAACCACGAATCGACATCAATAGACACGAATGCGACTCACCGGCCACGATTCGTGTGGATTGGTGTCCATTCGTCGTTTTCTGGACCAGTTGAATCTTATCGCAGCATCAAATTGTTTGCCGAATCGCAGCTAAACTTCACAATATCGGTGATGCAGTTTCCGCAGGCGCTCGAAACGGTTTTGGAAGCGCTCGAGCGGATGCGCGATCAAAACGCGCGACATCCCAGCGCGTCGCGAGCCACTCTAGCCCGATTGAAAGACGCTAAGGCGGTGGCCGTTATCGCCGACACGCCGGCGAACGCCAGTTCGGCTCGAACCGACCAAGGCCAATCGCCCCTGCCTTGAGTCGCAGAAGATCGAGCTTTCGCAGCAGGACACCGCGACAAAATCAGATCAACTTTCGGCCATTAATGAACGCGTCTGCGCCTGCGTGAAATGTCCGAACCTGGCGAGCTCGCGGACCCAAACAGTTTTCGGCATCGGCAATCCTGAGGCAGAACTCATGTTCGTCGGTGAAGCGCCCGGCGCGGACGAAGATGCGCAGGGCGAACCGTTCGTCGGTCGCGCAGGTCAGTTGCTGACGAAAATCATCAAGGCAATGGGCTTTGGCCGGGAAGACGTTTACATCGCGAACATTTTGAAATGCCGACCGGACACGCCGGGCAGCGCTTACGGCAATCGACCCCCGACTCCGCGCGAGATGGAAACCTGCCGTGCCGTACTTGATGGAGCAGATCGACATCATTCAACCGAAAGTAATTGTCGCGCTGGGTGCGGTAGCAGTGGAAGGACTTCTTGGAACCCGCGCACCGATGCGCGAATTGCGCGGACAGTGGAACGAATTCAACGGCACGCCGCTAATGATCACTTATCATCCGGCATACCTGTTGCGAAACCAGGCGCCGACGGAAAAGCGCAAGGTTTGGGAAGACATGATGCAGGTCCTGGAGCGGCTCGAAAAACCGATCAGCGAAAAACAGCGCAACTACTTTCTCTAGGTAGCGGCGGAGCTGACCCAGCCGCCATGATTAATTTCCAAAGATCGAAAAGACCGTGAGTAAACTCAGTTCGACCGCCCCGATCGATCTGATCAGACGCTCGATTGCGCAGCTGGCGACACGAAGAAGTTTCGCATGAAAAGATAGGCGCCGAAAACGAAGCCAGCCCAGCACGACGCTGTTGCCAACGAAGAAACCAATTGCAACCGGTGCGGCGTCAGTTTGGAGATCGAGATGCAGAGATTCCACCAGCGCAGTTAACGGCATGAGTGACCAACCCAGGACGCCAGTCGTGACGATGTCGTCGTAGATAGAGGCATCCCCGGTCTGGGACTGAGTTGCAACTGCGAAATAAACGCAGAAACCGATCACGTGCAGACAGGTAAGAGTTAGAAGCAGCTGTAGGTTGCCTTTTTTCAACTGAGTAAGCGTGTAAGTGGAGGAGACAGCTAGAGTTGTGCCCGGGTAAACGCTCCTTTCGATCGCAGACGACGCACGACTCAGGTCACTCGGCGCTGCCCAATTCGCGATAGAGGCTTTCGATCCGCGAGCGCGAACCAAGGCTGAAAGTCAGTGACGTCATAATCGCGCGAACTTCTTTGCGCGGCACTTTGACGTGCCGATGCAAAACAGTGCCGCCGGCTTCGCGCAAAAGAGCGAGCGTCCGCGCGCCAATCAGTGCCGGGAGCACGGTTGCAATGCGAACGCGACGATTTCGAGTCGCGAGCGAATACTCGATTCCGGCTTTGATCCCCTGCTCTGCTTTCTGGTGCCACTGCCGATAAATCGGACGGAAACGATGCGGCTCACGAATAATTTGTGAAGGCTCCATCGCGACATCGAGCAATTCGTCATTTGGAAAATAACAGCGGCCGGCGCGAAGATCGTCGCCGGCGTCGCGCAGAATATTAATGAGCTGCAAGCCTTGGCCGTAACGCTTCCCTAGCTGGAGCATTTCAGTTTCGCCGCGGAGCGAAAACTTTTTCAAATAATGGAAGCAAAGCCGCGTCCAAAATTCTCCGGCGCTGCCGGCGACCAAATAAGTGTATTCATCGAGATCGGCCGCAGTTTCCAGCGCGGAAATTCGTTTCGGATCGCGGAACCGCTCGAGATCGAGAATTTGGCCGCGATTGATTTTTTCCAGGACGGCGCGGACTTCTTCGCGGTCGAACGGCCCGCTTTGTTCGAGCCAGATCAGCGTCGGTTGTAACGATTCGATCAACGCGCGCTCAGATTCGTTTTTCTGCAATGGCGCGACCGCGGCGATAAGATCGATGATTGCACCTTCAATCGCTTCGCCCTGGGTCGCCGTCGCCAACAGCCGCAATTTTTCAACCCGCAACTCGATTGGCAATTCGGCTGTGTCGGCAATCGTGTCGGACGCGCGGGCCAGCAAATAACCGAGCGCAACTGGATCGCGCAGTTTTTTCGGCAAAAGAAAGATCGACAGATAAAACGAGCGCGATACCCGGCGCAGAATCGGGCCGCGAAGATTTGAAATCGAAACGCGATGTTGCGATGGCTCCACAATGAAAATTCTCAGCGGCCGACATTTTTCACTTCGATCCGGCTCGAATCCGAATTTCCGAGGCCGACTGTCGGTGGCGGTTTGGATGTAGCTGGCGAGCCGGCCGATGGGCGGGAAAGCGGCTTTGGCCCGCAACGCTTCGAGTTGTTTGAGCGCGACCGCGTCCAAGGCGACCGGATCTTTGCTCGCGTAAAGAGTGGCCTGATGCACCGCGAAATTCGGCTGCGACTGCGGACCGCCGGCATATTGCGCGATCAATCCATCCATGATGTTGAGGACAACTTTCTGCGAAATGACGGATTCGCATAAATCTTGGCAATGCTTTCCGCGCCGAACGGCGTTCCCTGGGCGAAGCGTCGCCAGTTGTCGATGTTCGGAATCGTCATGTTATAAAGACAACCGGCAATGCCATTCGTCGTGCTGTTGCTCATCACCGGCACGTTGATGATTTTGGTCACGTCGGTGACACGATTTTGCGAAAATGACTGACGTTGCTGGTGTTTTCGGTGTCGGAGAGCGGCACGCTCTTTCCCTTGTCGCTGATGTAATCGAGGTCGCCCCAGATGAGTTTGCCGAGCAACGGCGCGGTGAAATTCGCTTTCGGATCGTAGCCAGTCGCGCGGCGCGATGCTCTTCAATTGAAATCCGTCCGCGCCGACTTGTAACCGGCGTCCTTGATTCCGTCGAGCCAGCGGTCCCAGACGATGATGCTGCTGCGCGCATGGCCGGCCGCGACCAGGCCATCGACGATGGCGTTCACGATGTCGTGATGGGTCGTGAACAAGTTCGCCGCCGGCCGCGGAAATTTTGATGCCGATTTTGTCGTTAGGCGAAACCAGCGAGCCCCAGGCCTTGGCGAGATCGGGCTGGCCGGTCGCGGCCAGGACCAGGCGATCGACCATCGCGCGGACGACGCGGGAATTCGTTTTGTAATCCATGATCGCGTTCGCGATCGTGCGTGGTGTAGACAGATCGACTTCAGGCGGCGGCGAAGCTTTGCGCGCCGCGCACGGCGATGGCGCAGAAAAAAACCAGAGCTACATTTCGAAATCGACAAGGTGACATCGATTTTATGGCCGTCAACAGGAATCACAACGCGACATTTCGCCGCGCGCAACGACGAACGGCCGGAATCGTCCGGACACCATCCGGCACCTTTACGTTCACATCCCGTTCTGCGCGCGGATTTGTCCGTATTGCGCGTTTTACAAGGAGCTGCGCGGACCGCTCGCAGACGCAGCGGTTTTGCGAGGCGCTCCTGCGCGAAATGGAATTGCACGCGCGAGAACGATCGCCGTACGATGATCGACCACAGACAATTTTTTTCGGCGGCGGAACCCCGACCGCGCTGACCACTGCGCAATTGGAATACTTGCTGGGCGGATTTCGCGACGCGCTCGATCTCTCGCGAGTTGATCGAATGGACGATCGAAGCAAATCCGGGAAGCGTTTCGCCACGCAAAGGCGGCGCTGCTTCGCCAACTCGGCGTCACTCGCATCAGTCTCGGCGTCCAATCGTGGGACGACGATTTGCTGAAGCTGCTCGGCCGCGAACACAACGCGGCGCAGGCGGAGGAATCATTTCGAGATTTTGCGCCGCGCCGGATTTCACGAATATCAACGTCGATCTGATGTTGGATTGCCGGGACAAACTCTTGCGCAATGGGAGAAACGCTGGAGCGAACGATCGCGCTCGGGCCGGAACAATCTCGACTTATTGCCTGACTTATGAAGAGGACACGGAATTTTTTCTCCGCCATGCGCGCGGCGAGTTTCGACAGGATTCGGATTCCGATGCCGAATTTTTCGAGACGGCGATGTCGATGCTGGAAGCCGCCGGCTACGAGCACTACGAAATTTCGAATTACGCGCGGCCAGGTTTCGCATCGGCCCACAATCGCGGCTACTGGTCCGGCGCAGATTATCTCGGCATCGGGCCGAGCGCGTTTTCCACGGTCGGCCTGGAGCGCTGGCAAAATGTTTGCGATTATCCGCGCTTATGCCGATCGCGTACTTTCGCGGCAAATCTGCCGATCGGCTCGACCGAGACATCTAACGCGGGAGATGAAGCGGGCGGAGAAGAATCGCGCTCGGCTTGCGAACGCGATGACGGCGTTCCGAGCGGATGCTCGATTCAGTTCGACAGCGAAAGCGCGAATTCGTGAGCTCGGCTTGCTGCAGAAAGCGAATGATCTTCGTTCTGACGCGGCGGGGAAAACGCTCGCCGATTCCGTGGCGCGGAATTGTTTGCAGTAGCGCGACTGACCTCAGCGCATGCGCTCGGAACGCCGCTGCCGTACTCGCTGCCGTAGCGGCGATGCCGCCTCCCATAATCTTCGACGCAGCGAAGAGATCTTTCTTGGTGAAATCGGGCCAGAGCTTCGGAGTGACGTACATCTCGGTGTAGGAAAGTCTGCCAGAGAAGAAAATTCGAAAGCCGCATCTCGCCGGAAGTGCGAATGAGCAGATCGGGGTCGGGATAATATCGGGTGTAGAGATGTTTGCTGAACATGTCGACATCGATCATCGCCCTTGTCGATGTGGCCGAGCTCGACCGCGCGCAGCAGGCTTTTGATTCCATCGATGATCTCAAGACGGCCGCCGTAACTCAGCGCGAGGATCAGCGTCAGTCCGGTGTTCCCGGCGGTCGCTCGATGGATTTGTGCAATTGCTGCTGGCAACCGTCGGGCAAATCAGTCAGCCGCCCGATCGCCTGGAGCCGGACATTTTTCTCGAGCAGCTCCGGCGTTTTTTCTTTCAGAAATTTTTCCAGCAACCGCATCAGCGCGAAGACTTCGCTTTCGGCCGCTGCCAGTTCTCGGCGGAAAAAGCGTAGAGGGTCAGAAATTCGATCTTCAATTCGCCGCAGCCTTCGACGCATTCGCGCACGGCCTCGGCGCCTTTCTCGTGGCCTTTGATCCGCGGCAAACCGCGCGTCTTCGCCCAACGGCCGTTGCCATCCATGATAATGGCGATGTGTCGCGGGACGGGTTTGGCGGCGGCGGCCATTGTCTACAAGAATGATCGTCTGGCCGCGCGTCGGCCCGACGCTAACGATCGAAAATTCGCACCGGTAAGCTTCGCAATGCGTTTCACGTAATTTCTTGCGGCGCGAGGGAAGTTGCGAAAGTTTTTTCGCGGATTCGTCGATTTTTTCCAGCCCGGCATTTCTTCATAAATCGGCTCGCAATTCTCCAGTTGCGCCGCGTCGCACGGCGGCACGTTCGAGACGTTTCCCATTCAGCCGATAGCCGACACAAACCCGGATCGGATCGACCCTGTCCAGCCCGTCGAGATTCGTAATCGCCAGCTCGTCGATCCCGTTGATCATCGTGGCGTAACGCGTCGCCACCGCGTCAAACCAGCCGCAGCGCCGCGCCCGGCCGGTGGTCGCGCCGAACTCGCGGCCCATCTTATGAAGCATGTCCGCCAGCATGTCGTCTTCCGTCGGCAACGCCCCCTCGCCCACCCGCGTCGTGTAGGCTTTCATCACGCCGACGACGCGATCCATGCGATGCGGCGGAACGCCGGAGCCGGTGCAGGCTCCGCCGGCCGTCGTGTTCGAGGAAGTGACGTAGGGATAGGTGCCGTGATCGATGTCGAGAAAAGTTCCTTGCGCGCCTTCGAACAGAATCTTCTTTCCCGCGCTGCAAGCGCGTATGCAGATAAACCACCGTGTTCGTCGACGAACGGGCGCAATTTTTCTCCGGCCGCGAGATAAGCTTTCGTTCACTTCCGCGATAATTGATCGGCCTGGCGCCGAGCGCGCGCAGGATGCTGTTGTTCTCGCGAATCTTGGCCTGCAATTTTTTCGAGAACAAACTCGGCTGCATCAGATCGGACATGCGCAGGCCGGTGCGCGCGGCCTTGTCGCCGTAGGCCGGGCCGATGCCGCGCTTGGTCGTTCCGATTTTCGCGTGGCCTTTCCGCAGCTCGCGTTGTTCGTCGAGCAGCGCGGTGATAAGGCAACACCAGATGCGCGCAATCGCTGATCAGCAGATTCTTGCCGATCTTGACGCCGAGCTTGCGCAGTCCTTCGATTTCGGCCACCAGCGCGAGCGGATCGATCACGACGCCGTTGCCGATCACGCAAACTTTTCCGCGCCGCAAAATTCCCGAAGGAATCAGGTGCAGAATGTATTTCTTGCCGCCGATGAATGACGGTATGTCCGGCATTATTTCCGCCCTGGCTGCGCACGACGATGTCGGCTTTCGCCGTCAGGACATCGATGATCTTGCCCTTGCCTTCATCGCCCCACTGCGCGCCAATCAAAATGGTGTTCGCCATTGGAATAAAATTCGGGCAAAAAATTTTCCCGACGCATCCGGCAAGACGCAGTCGGGACTTGCCGACGAATGATAAGAACGGCCTGCCGTCGCGCAAGCGGTTTTCATGGCGCCAAGTGCAAAAAAAGCCAACCGAGCCGGAACCGCGCGCGTAGTCAGGGTGATGCGCACAATTCTACTGATCATTCTGATTATTCTGCTGCTCGCAGCGTTACCAGCGTGGCCATACAGCAGCGGCTGGGGATATTATCCGAGCGGCGGGATCGGATTGATTCTGTTGATCGTGGTAATCCTCGCCGTGATGGGGCGAGTGTAACCGAGCAGCGGCCGAGTTTTAGTCGCGCCGACTGGTCTGCGACGCCAACGCTTTCTTAAGCGCGTAGGCCGATTCGCTCGAACCGCCGCCGCCGTATGCGCGTGCGAGTAATTATTCAGTTTGTCCCACGGAATTCGCGAATCGTAGGTAAACGTATTCATCGCGACGCGATAACTGGCGCCGCTGCTTTGCAAGATGGCGATGTGAAGTGATGAACTGCGACGGATCGTAATAATTGCTGAAGTCCTGCGCGAATTTGTCGCGGCTCATTCCGATCTCGAGGTTCTTGCGGATTTCGAGATGAAGATGCGCGTCATAAAGTCCGTGGGCGTTTCCGATCGTCGCGATTTGTTGGCCGCGCCTCACGCTTTGACCGCGCTTCACCATGATTTTGTCGAAATGCCCATAAAGCGAATCGATGTTTCGCGTCCCGACTCCGTCGCGATACGCGTGCCGCACGATGATAACGTTCCCCCAGCCCTGATGACAATCGCGCGCAAAAACAACAACGCCGTCGCCGATGCACTAAATCGGATCGCCCAAATCGGTGTCGCCGCCGCCAACTCCATCCCAATCTTCTCCCAGATGTCCGTTCGCACGAAAGCCGCGCGCCCGATAATAACCGCGCGCGTCCGGTTTACCGACCGGCATGTCGAATCCATCCGCCAATCTGACAAATGCGGTTTGTCCTGAGAAATTAATCGGCGGGGCAGAAAAGTTCCGGTTCGCGCGAAGGTTTTTCGACTACGCGAACTGCATTGGCAGCGGCGCCATCTTTTTCGGCGCAGCAGGGATCGCGGCATGCTCGTCCGCTTCGATATCATGCATCTCTTCTCTGACATGTTGCCCGGCCAATGCGCCAGCTTTCCGCATTTCGTCGAGACTCAAGTTGTGGGTTGGAGCTGGCGCAGTAGTTGTGGTGTAGGAAACGGTCTGGACCCTCGGGCGCAATTCAATCTGCGGTTGGGAAGCCTGCTTG
>CAWCZE010000005.1:0-209244 GCA_963800015.1 uncultured Verrucomicrobiae bacterium
CATGTTCGCCGCCGCCAGAATGTCGGGAATGTCCCAGCGATAGCCCATCATCAAAACGTTGCCGTTCAAACCGGCGCGATCGATCGCTTTGCGCACCCACTTCTCGCGGCTTCGGCCGCCGGTCGCTTCGCCGACGAACACGAAACGCGCATCGGGGCGTTGATGTAGAACGGTCCGGGCCGCTTCGACCAGGTTGAACTGGCCTTTGTCCGGGCGAATCATTCCGATGTTGGCGATGATAGGCGTTTCGGCAGACAGGCCGACTTCGCGCCGGAATTTCATCCGGTCGCGTGTTGGCGAAAATTTATCCAGATCGACCGCCGACCCGATCACTTCGATTTTGTCCGGAGCGATTCCGTATTGTTCGACGAACTCGTTTTTAATAACGCGCGCGTCGGCTACGATTTTCGCGCAGCCGTGTTTGTAAATGAAGGCACGTTGTTTTTTGCCGAGTGGATCGGTGATGCAACGCGCGCGAGTGACAGGCCAGCCACAAAGAAAAAGCGGCAGGCAGAGCCAATGATCTTTCGAGCTGTAGCTTTTGATCAGGTCGACGCGATTGCGACGGCAGAAAAGCCAGATCCGGAACGACACCAGCGGGTTGATTCGATGCTTGAGCGACATCGGGATCACCGGGGTGCCGAGTTCGCGAGCCTTGGTCATGACTTCGCTGGTCGGATCGCAAATCAGCCACGCGCGGTGACCATTTGCGTTCAGCCAATTGATCTCCAGACAGGTACGATATTCCTGTCCGCCCCAACTGCCGCTGCTCTCGAGATGAAGTAAATTCACGCCGGATTATCGACCTTTGAGCCAGTTTGAACACTTTCCCGGCGTTTTTCGAGAATATAATCGTGTATCGTATTTACGGTCTTTAGGGCCTTTCCGGCCACCTCCGAGTTCGCAACCCCCACACCGAAGGTCTTTTCCATACTAACCACTAGCTCGAGGGCGTCGATCGAGTCCAAACCGAGACCGCCTGGTCCGAAAAGAGGCAAATCATCGCCTATTTCGTCGGGCGTCACTTGCAGCATCAGGTTCTTGACGAGCATCTCCTTGATGGAGGCTCGCAGGTCTGGATCGGGCATAGGGTTGAGGCGGCGCGAAATTGTCGCAAACGGACGCGCGGGTCAACTCTTTTGCCAGGCTCGATGCGCCGGGGCACCGTCAGTTAACATCGCCCGCGGAGCGGTCGATCCACCATTCAGACCTTGTCCGCTTGCTTGCCTGGAGTGATCCCCTGATTGGCATCCGGCTGTGCTGGAGCGGACGGAGTTTGGGCTATCGTCGCTGGTGGCGGATTGGTCTTCGCCGTCGTATCGCCCGCCTTGTGCAGTTCGTCGCTGAACTCGTCCTTGGCTTTTTGAAACTCCTTGATCGCCTGGCCGAGGCCCTTGGCGAGCTCAGGTAACTTCTTCGCGCCGAACAGGACGAGAATGATTAGGAGAATGACCAGCAAGTCTGGTCCGCCCAAGTTCATGAAACTGGCGAGGAAACTCATACTTCGGACGAAGCATCGTCCCGTTCACTGGCGATGCAAGCCCAATTCGGGGTCTCGGCGGGGCACGGTTGAGAGTTGGGAGACAACCATTTGCTTTTGGTCCGTGCCTGCGCGTCCCCCGCGAGCGCGTCTTGTGATTTCGCGTTGCGAGCGTAACTTCATGGGTGCGTCGTTCCCCGGCTTTCACCCTGGTGGAGATTGTTATCGCTGTCGCGATAATGGCGACATTGCTTTTGCTGGCCGTGCCGAGTTTGGAAGGTGTTCTGGCCGATCGAAAATTGCGCGCCTCGCTCGACGGTTTCAACAATTTGGTGCGTCAAGCCCAGGAGCGAAGCGTGTCAGAGCATCGCGCCTATCTGATTGTTTGGTCGGACAAGAACGTGTTTGTGCAGCCAGAGGCATTCAGACGCGATGACGATCGACAACCCGTCGCGACGTTCGATCTCGAGCACGGGAGTGTTTTGACGCTGAGCCTTCCGGCCGCGCTTTCCGCCAAACAACCAGGTGAGTGGATTTTCTGGCCAACCGGAACATGCGAGCCCGCTGTTGTTTATTTCGCCGGACGGGCAGGGACCTGGACTGCGAGCTATTCGCCGCTGACGGCGCACGGTGACCTAACGAATTATGCGGCGCGCTGACGCGAAGAAGATACTAGATGCTGGATCCTGGATGCTGGATTCTGAAATCGAGAATCTAGAATCTAGAATCCAGAATCGGCTGATGGCCCGAAGATCGGGTTTCGCCCTCTACGAGGTTCTTATGGGCGTGGCGATTTTTGCATTCGGCGTGCTTGCTCTCGGCCGGGCGGTTGAAAATTGTCTCAACGCCAGCACTCTGAACGCCGAGGAAGAACGCGTTCGTTTGATTTTAGCGAATCGGATGGCGGAAGTGCAGACCACGCCAGGTCCGCCTGAACCGGCCAAGGAATTCACCGTCGATACCGGTTACGGCAATGTGAAACTAATTCAGACCGCGGCCGATGCCGGATTGAAAGACGATAACGGCGCGCAAATTTCCGGACTTCATCGGATACTTCTCACCGCGAAGTGGACGCGAGGCGGAGCCGACCAAACGGAGCAAGTCGAGTTTTATGTTTATCGCCCGGGCTAATCCCAGATCGATCCTCGATGCTGGATTCAGGATGCTGGATTCGAAAATCGAGAATCCAGAATCGAGAATCCAGTATCGCATCCTTCGTAGAGGCGGATTTACGTTGCTCGAAATCATCGTCGCCGTTGCGATTCTCGCGACGATGGCGATGGCGATCTACCGGTTCGTTCAATCAAACATGGTGGCAATTCGGGTTTCGTCGGAGGCGATCGCCGCGGACGCGCGCTATGAAGGACTGCGCGAGGTGTTGATGGCGCAATGGCAGAATTTACCGTCCGGAAAAGGAGCGCTCCTTGGCGACACCTATAAATTAGAGGACCGGTCGCGCGACGAAATCCGTTGGGTTTGCGGCGCCGGACCGGGATTAATGACGCGCTATGCCGCCGGCGATTACATTGTCAGTCTGCGGCTGCAATCGGAGAAGAACAGCAACCGATACGATCTTGGACTTCTTCGTAAACCCAGAAACGATTCCGCGCTGTCTGATGCGAAAGAAAGTTGGGTCCCGTTGATCGAAAATGTCACGTCGCTGCAAGTTCGTTACTTCGATGTGCGACTAAACACCTGGGTCGAACGCTGGACCGATGCGGCCACGCTGCCGCGCCTGGTTAAGGTCACGGTGGGCCGCCCCGATGCGTCGGTACCATGGCAAGCGATTATCCCACTTGGACGAACGCCGTTATGAGAAAGTCGAAATTCGAAAGTCGAAATGCGAAGCGTGCGTCCGGTGCGGCGATCATGCTTGCTCTGTGGGCGCTCTTTCTATTAAGCGCGTTGGTGATTTCGTGGGCGCTCGATATCAACTCGCGTCTGACGGTGACAAGCGAAGGCGGCCGGATGTTGAAAGCAGAAGCAGTCGCCTGTTCGGGAGCGGAAGTGGCGTTGAATCCCACCACGAAGCCGGGTTCGCCGAATTTGCAGGGTCAACTGAATGGCGCGACCTATCAGACCCGCCTCACCGGCGAGGGCGGCCGTTTGAACATCAACTGGATCGTGGCTGGCGAAAATCCCGAGCGGCTGGGAATTTTGCGGCGGTATCTGCACAATAAAGGGATCGACCTGAATGAACGTGACACGATGGTCGATTCGCTTCTCGATTGGGTGGAACCTAATGTCGGCTTGCATCATATGAACGCTCCGCCGGAAAGCGACGACTATCATCCACCGCATGGTGGCGGCCTCGCTCGCGTTGACGACTTAAAAAAAGTTGCGGGGTGGGCTGAATTCACCTCGACACCGGGTTGGGACGATGACTTCACTGTAGACACTCCGACGGACTCCGCGCCGGATCTGGCTTGGGCCTCACGCGATGTATTGGCTGCCTTGTCGGAAAGTATCACGCCAGAGATGGTGGATCGATACTTGCAGTTGCGCCAAGGCCCGGACGGCGTCGACGGTACCGAAGATGATACTCAATTCAAAAGCGCAGCGGAAGTCCTGAATGCGATGGGATTGAATCCGACCGCAGCGAGTCAACTTACTAGCAAAGGGCTTGTAGGCTTTAATGTACCGATTTTTCGGGTTACAAGTGTTGGAACCGCCGGCCGAGCAACTCGCACCGTTCAAATGGTTTTCCGGCGAGTCGGTGTTATGCCACAAGTAATTACCTGGAAAGAATTTTAGTGCCGGACCCGAAGCCCACAATTTCCAGCCGCGTCTTCATTACGCCCACCGCGCACGGATGGAATCTTTTGCGCGCGCGCGACGGAAACGGCGCGTGGGACGTTCGTCTTCTTGCGACGCTCGGCGAAGTCGCTCCCCTGGTTTCTCCTCAAGACGATATCGTTCTCAGTTTGCCGGTCGACGCGATTCTCGCGCAGCGGTTTCGGTTGCCAACGATCGATCCCGCGGAATTTCCGGAAATGGTCCGGCTTCAAATTGAAAAGGCTCTCCCATTTTCGCCGGAGGAAGTCACTGCCGATTTCGAGTTAATTGAGCAAAACGAAACCGAGAGCGTGATTTCTGCCGTGGCCGTCCGAAACGAGCGACTCGCGGAAATTGCCGCTCCGTTGCTCGACAAGGGTGTGATTCCGCAACAAGTCACGGTTTACGCCGCGCAGCGCGCGACGACCCATGCCCCCGAAGGCCGCGCGTTATTGATTTATCCCGAAGGCGAAACGCTTGTCTCCGCCGTGACCGAAAATGGAAAAGTCAGTCTGACCCGCACTCTGGAGGGAGTCGAACCGGAACGATTACAAACCGAGCTGCCACAAATCGCGTTGAGCGCTGAATTGCAGGGAATCAAACCTTCGTTTCCGAACGTGTTCCTCGATGAATCGTGTTACGAGCTGCGCGACACAATCAAAAAGGTCCTCTCTAGTCCCACGGAATTGGTTGGAGTCGAAACCCCGCCGGCGTCGGTAAAACTCAATTTGTTGCCGGAAAGTTGGCGGCAACGGCGAAGCCAATTGGCGAAGCGGGGTGAATGGCAGAAACGATTGATCATGGCCGGCGCGGTTTACGGCGGACTCTTACTCCTCTTCTTGCTTTATCTCGTCTACACCAAGCTCGCTGTTGCCCGGCTCGATCGATTGATCGCGCGAGATGCTCCGGAAACGCAGTTTATTCGCCAAACTGAATCCGATTGGAAGTCACTCGCTCCGGCGATCGACTCACGGTACTACCCAGTCGAAATCCTCCTTCATCTTTCACAGGATTTGCCGTCACCGGATGTGCACATCACTGCTTACAATCAGTCCGCGCGCCAAATTTCCGTCGATGGCGAAGCCAACACCCCGCAACTGGCGTATCAGTTCGCGGAAAAGGTGAAAAAGGACGGCTCGTTGCAAAATTTCCGGTTCGACATGGCCGCCCCGCGAATTTTACCGAACAATCACGCTCAGTTCCGCTTGGAGGGAAAACCGCGATGATCGAGAAGGTCACTGCCGCATATCAGCGGATGAGTCAACGCGAACGGACGATGACGCTCGTCATCAGCGCGATCCTGTTTCTGCTGATCAACCTTATCGTCTGGCGAATGGTCCTCGGCAGTATTTCAAATTCCCGTCGCGAACTCGCCGACCGCCAAACGACCCGGGCCGAGCAAGTCGTTTACATGAAAGAAAAGGACGTGTGGGCCAAGCGGGAACAATGGCTCGAGAAAACCGAGCCTCCGATGAAAGGCGCGGAAGAAGCCTCTAATCTGCTCGATCAAGTGAAACAGGTTGCCGGCAAATACAACGTTTTGGTCGAAAATCCGGCGATCGGCGCCGGCGAAACAACTCCGACGCACCAAACTGTCTTCGCTTCCGTCGAAACCAGCTGCCACTGGCCGGATCTGGTTCACTTTCTCTACGATATTCAACAACCGGACGCGTTTGTTGTCTTTGAAAGTGTGAACCTCTCGGTCGACCCCAATGACGCGACGACGATGCGTGGCAAATTTAAGGTGGCGCGGTGGTTCGCTCCGGCCCAACGCAAAAAAGGTTGATCATGAAACTGCCAATCACGTTCATCGCGATTTTGATCCTCAGTTGCGTCGTTGCTCGCGCCGATGATCTGCCGACCAAGTTCAGTTTCGATCGTTACGCGGGAATACTGGAGCATTCGCCGTTCGCCGTTGCGACCGCGGTTGTTGCGCCAGCGGCAACTCCGAACTTCGCCAAGGATCTCTACATTGCGAACGCGGCGAAATTTCCCGACGGAGATATGGTCACGATCCAATCAATGTCCGACAGGGAATTTAAGAAATATTTGACGACGAAATCCCCAGTCGATGGCTACGGCATCTCAAGCATTGAGTGGTCGGACAAGGTCGGCGAAACCAAAGTAACCATCAGCAAAGATGGACAGTACGCCACCTTGACGTTCAACCAGGCGGAGATGTCAAAGCCGGGCGGTCGGCCGTTTGCTCCAAACCTTCCTCCGATGCAGCCGCCAATGCAGCCGCCGGCCAATATCAGACCAGGCACAGTTCCAACTCCGAGCCCGCATGTGCGCGGCGTAATTCAGCGGAATCCTAATCCGATGGGACAGATGCCGCCGGGAACGGCTAACTCGACCGAAGATTAAGCTCGCGCTCGAGAAAGTTACTGGCCCCAATCGTCGTCCGCCGTGTCCGGCTGCCGATCCGGTCCGGCCGAATAAAGATCATACCTGCCGGGATTTTTGATTCCCGGGCACCGATAAACGTAAGGAGTGCCCCAGGGATCTTTCGGAAGTTCTTTGAAGAATTGATACCAACGTTGCGGCCGCGGCTCCGATTCGGCCTGACTGACCAGCGCCTGCAAGCCCTGTTCGGTGGTGGGATAGAAACCGTTCATCGCCTCGTATTGCATTAATTGTGTCCCGATGGACTGAATGTCAGCCCGCACCGCCGTCGTCTTGGCGAATCCTGTCGGGTTGCCCATTTTAGAAATCGCGAGGCCGAGCAGAATGACGATGATGCTCACCACGATCATGATCTCGAGCAAGGTAAAGCCCGACCGCTTATTGTGTTTTCTCATTTTGTGATAGCTGAGACAGAGGAAAGTCAGGAGCGGTTCAATTCAACCCGCAAAAACTTTCCGGGGGGTTAATGGCTGGCTTTCAGCAGATAATCCGATTTCTCCCAAATATATTTAAGTTGAATTTGGGTCCCGCGAACCGCCGACGCCGGCGTTCCCGGACCGGCGAGAACCATCACATCGTTAGTGCCCGGTTTCAAGCTGGAGACCGGAACCAACTTTTGAGCGCGCAACCAGCCGGTGTATTGGAAATGCATTCCTTTGATCATCGACTCTGCCTCTCCGCGGTAACCGGGATCGGCGAGTTCGGGAAGCGTGACGGACGCGGCGCCGACGTCTTCTCCGTTTACGTAAACTTCCGGCGGCGAATCGATCAGGGGACTCGCAACCTCAAACGTGAGCAGCGCCATTAATGGTGCTTCTTCCATCTTAAATTGAAACGTGGCGGCATGTTCAAAATCGGCGCCCATCGAAATGGCTTCATTCGCGAGCGTTGCGGTTACCGTTCCAAAGTCTTCCTGGTCCTGATCAGGCGAATGTAATGGCGGCAGCGACGAGAACGGCTCCGGAATCAGGTCGCGACGTTCAGCATTGACCGGATGCACAACTTCACTGCTCACCATCCAATCGAGATAAGCTGCCCGCACTGTTTTGCCGTCGCCCGGAACTTCGATATCGACGGTTGAAATCCCTTTCATCGGGATCATGACTGAGTCGGAGCTTGGCAAACCAATCCCGGAACCAAGCGCGCCCGAACGAATCACCTGGGTTCCCGATTCGTCCCAGGCAACGACTTCCGGACGCGCCTTGTCATTGTCATCAAAGAACAGACGCAGAAACATGACGGTAGCAGCGGGCGAAGGGGCGGAGAGCCGCATCCGAAAAATGGTTTTGCCGGCGCCGTCCGAGGTCATATTGACAGCTTCGACCCAATCGGGCGCGGTTTGCGGGCGGGAGTTGGTGGATGATTGCTGGCGCAGATCGATCCAGGCGCTATCTGAGATCGGCGCGCTCTCAGCATCTCCGGTTTGCGGCAAACCGTTGCTGATAGCTTCTTGGGCGACTGCCGACGACGCTGCGCCAATCAGAAAAATCAGCGCGGTGAAACGAAACACCATTTCGTCGCGCACCCTATATTAGTGTGGGCGAAACTGCAAGCTGTGTGTGGCTTCAAAAACTGCGGACAAAATACTGTAAACAACAAGGCCAACCACAAGTGCGATTATGACGATGATTACCGGCGGAATTAATTGCGAGATGACAGCGACGTTTCGGTCCAATTCGCGTTCATAAACATCGGCGATCGTTTGCATTGTCTCGCCAAATCGTCCGGTTTGTTCTCCAACGGCCATCATGTCGGTGAAGAGATCGGGAAAAATTCGCTGCGAACCCAACGCCGCTGAAAGAGTCGCGCCATCCACCACGGCCCGCCGCGCT
Organism: uncultured Verrucomicrobiae bacterium; assembly: GCA_963800015.1. GTDB lineage: Bacteria > Verrucomicrobiota > Verrucomicrobiia > Chthoniobacterales > UBA10450 > AV40. The sequence continues at coordinate 8,494 of CAWCZE010000005.1, forward strand.
TCGTTCAATTTTAATTCCAGATAGCGATTGCCGGCGATCTCGCTGACCAAATCGAGCCCGCGGAGCAGGGGAATGCCATTTTGCATCAATGTCCCGAGCGTTCGCGAAAATTGGGCGTAGTAGCTGTAGCGAATCACCCGGCCGTAGCCGGGAATTTTCAGTCGAAAACGGTCCCAGGTGAGACGGCCTTCATCGGTTCGCACAAAAGCGCGAAATCCTACGCTGACTCCCACCGCAATCAGCGCCGCCAGCCACCAGTAAGTGACGATCGCATGATTGACGTCCATCAAGATGCGGGTCGGCAACGGAAGCGCGCCGCCGATTTGGGACATGAATCCGGTCAGCTGCGGGACCATATAGGTGATGAAAACGGTGATCAGCCCGGCGCCGGCCACTGCGAGGAACGCGGGATAAATCAGCGCCTGCTGCACGCGATCTCGCAGAGTTTTCGCCTGCATCAGGTGCTTGACCAACCGGTGTAAAATTTCGGGAAGCGCGCCGCTCGCTTCGCCCGCCGCGACCAGATTCACAAACAACGGCGGAAAAATCTTCGGCATCTCCCGCAAGGCCTGTGAGAAACTGCGGCCATCGACCAACGCCTGGTGAAGATAACGCGTCATTTGTTGGACGCGCGGTTGCTTCAGGCGCTTGTCGAGAATCGATAATCCCTCGTCCAGGGTCATTCCCGCCTGCAGAAGGTGGGCAAGCTGCTCCGTGAAAATCAGCAACTGGCCGTGCGGGATCTTGAGGCTTTGGATCGGAGCTGGCGCGGACACAATTCTCGCCTTAGGCGCCGCAGTCCCTTTTCCGGTTGGCTGCGGCTTGCCGTCGAGAACCTCTATCTTGATCGGGATGCAACGCTTCTGCTCAATCTGTCGAATCGCGATCGAGCGATCGGCGCAATCCAGCACGCCTTCGACTAGAGCGCCCTGCGCATCACGCGCGCGATAGGAAAATTGTGGCATTGGACAAGAGATTAAGCCGAAACCAAAAATTCTGCCACGGTTGCGACCTGGAAAGGGGCGACTGTGTGCAATCGCCCGCATGCATGAAACCGCGCCCGTTGAGCGGTTGAAGTTACTTCGGAAATCGTAAATCGAAAGTCACGATAGCTCTGGTTGTATTAATAATATCGACAACGGAGCCGAGGATGCTACTTTTCGCTCCGTTAGTGGAACGTGAACATGGTGCGGCGTGCTGTTGCTTTGGCTTTTCCCGCGCGTGTTGTCTCGACATCGTCCGTCCATCCGCCTTGCCGGTGCTGCTTCGCGCACTGAGCGCCTCTCGACTTGGATTTTCCATGGCACAAATGATGCAGAGAGAAACAGCAATATGAAGACGTTCGCCCTCGGCGTTCTGTTGAGCCTTGCGCTCGGCGCGCAGGGTTTCGCGATCATTCGTTCGCCTTATCCGACGAAAACAATGCCTCCGTATCAGGGGCGTTTTATCGTCGGTGGCGATTACGCGAAATCGCAGACCACCGTTAAATCGCCAAAGTAAGTTCGCAAAGAAGGCGAATCGGCGCGCCGATTTCTATCGGCGCTCAGGCAAGATCTCTCTCAAGTCGCGGATTACGCGGCGGCAACATTGACAGGTTTTCCTCGCGCGTTACCCTCCACTTCCGCTAACGGCGGGGTAGCCAAGTGGTAAGGCTGCGGTCTGCAAAACCGCTATTCGCGGGTTCGATTCCCGCCCCCGCCTGTTCATCGCCTGCGGTTTTTGTGGACAACTGTGCGTAGCAATTGACTTAGGTTCGATTGATTCACTCGCTCCCGCTCGCTCGCCCTTCGGGCTTCGTCTACGTCGCACGATTCCCATCGGCTCCGTTCCCGCCCCCGCCTGATTCATTTAACGATTTAGCGATTTAGCGAATTAATGATTATCTTCGGCGCGTGACCGGGCATTCGTCGAAACTTTTTGCCGCTGCTCAAAAGCGTATTCCTGGCGGAGTGAATTCGCCGGTCCGGGCGCTTCGGAATGTCGGCGGCGAGCCGTTCTTCGTAGAGCGCGCTCGCGGCTCGCGCATTTGGGACGTCGACGGGAGGGAATACATCGATTACGTCGGCAGCTGGGGCCCCGCCATTCTTGGTCACGCGCCGAAAGTTGTCGTCGACGCGGTGCAAACGGTTGCCGAACGCGGTTTGAGTTTTGGAATTCCAAATCCGTTCGAAGTCGAGATGGCTGAGTTGATCTGCGAGTGGGTGCCGTCGATCGAAAAAATTCGAATGGTGAACAGCGGCACCGAAGCCGCGATGTCGTGTCTCCGACTGGCGCGCGGGTTTACGGGCCGCGATAAAATCATCAAGTTCGACGGTTGCTATCACGGGCACGCCGACTCGCTTTTGGTTCAGGCTGGTAGCGGCGCGCTAACTCACGGGCGGCCGGACAGCGCCGGAGTTCCGAAGGCCTTTGCCGATCTTACGATTTCGCTCCCATTTAATAATATCGAACTGGTCCGGAAAGACTTTCGCCGAGAACAAAAATGAGATCGCAGCAATCATTCTCGAACCAATTCCCGCCAATGCCGGACTTTATTTCCCGGAGAATAATTTTCTGTCGAGTTTGCGAGATGAATGCACGAAGCACGGCGCGCTTTTGATCTTCGATGAAGTCATGACCGGTTTCCGCGTCGCGCGCGGTGGCGCTCAGCAAATTTTTGGCGTGAAACCCGACCTGACTGTCGCTCGGCAAAGTGATTGGCGGCGGTTTGCCGGTCGGAGCGTTTGGCGGACGCGCCGAAATCATGGATCAGCTTTCGCCCGACGGCCCGGTTTATCAGGCCGGAACGCTGTCGGGAAATCCGCTCGCGATGGCCGCCGGTCTCGCGCAACTCCGGGAATTGGAACGAATCGACGGCTGGAAATTACTGGAAGACTTGGGCGCGCAGTTCGAGCAACTGGTGCGCGCCGCGGTTGCGAAAACGAAGATCGACCTCACGTTTCATCGCATCGGTTCGATGTTCTGTTTGTTCTTTGCCTCCGGACCAATTGTCGATCTCACCGGCGCGAAGCGAAGCGATCTGAAGCGATTCGCAAGATTTTTCCAGCCTGCTTGGAACGCGGCGTTTATTTCGCGCCGTCCCAGTTCGAAACCGGATTCATTTCGACCGCGCACACTGTCGAAGATATTTCGCGCACGGCCGAGATTGTCGGCGAGGCTCTTCGCTCGGTATGACCAATTCCATTCAAACAAGAATTCGCGCGGCCTCGAAATTCTTTTTCGAAGGCGACCGCAAATTCTTCGTCAAGGGCGTGACCTACGGTCCGTTCAAACCGGACGCGAACGGGGATTACCTGGGCCGCCGGACAGGCCGAAGCGCGATCTTCGGTTGATGCGCGAAATCGGATTGAATGTCGTCCGGATTTATCATCCGCCCCCGGAATGGTTCCTGGAAAAGTGCGCAGCCGCCGGGCATGCGCGTTCTCATTACTTTGCCGTGGGAAAAACACATCGAATTTCTGCGCGAGAAAAAAATCCGCAACGAAATCACGCGAATGGTGCGGACGACGGTGAAACGCTACCGCGGCAATCCGGCGGTTCTCGGTTATCTGGTCGGCAACGAAATCTCGAGCACGATGGCCCGTTGGCTTGGGGTTCGGCGGGTCACCGAGTTTGTCGAGCATCTGGTGCGAGTCGGCCGCGCGACTGATCCGGAGGTTCTATTTTCTTACGCGACTTTTCCGCCGACCGAATATCTGCTTCCGCAGAACCTCGATTTCTTCTGTTTCAACGTTTACCTGCACAATCAGCGCGACTTCGAACGCTACCTTTTGCGCCTGCAAAACCTGACCGAGGAGCGGCCGCTCATCCTGGGCGAGTTCGGCATGGACACCATCCGCCACTCGCAGGACGAGCAGGCCGAAATGCTCGGCTGGCACATCGACAGCGTCGTAAAATGCGGTCTGGCCGGGACGATTTTGTTTTCCTGGACGGACGAATGGTTCACCGGCGGGCAGGAAGTCACCGACTGGGCGTTCGGCATCGTGACGCGCGATCGCCAGCCGAAAAAATCCTTCTACGCGCTTCAGCGAAAAGTTCGGCCAGGACAATTCAACGCTTCCCGCATCGCGCGCTCGCCGAATCGCCGTTCGTTTCGGTGATCGTTTGTTCCTACAACGGCGGACGAAACTCTGCCGCGCTGTCTCGAGTCGTTAGGCAAAATCAATTATCCGAATTACGAAGTCGATTCTGGTCGATGACGGCTCGACCGATAACACCGCGGAGATCGCGGCGCAATTTCCGAGCGTTCGTTACATTCATCAGACGAATCACGGCTTGAGTCACGCCCGCAACACCGGCGCTGCCGCGGCCAAAGGCGACGTCTTTGCCTACACCGATTCGGACTGCATGGCGGATCCGCGATTGGCTTTATTATTTGATTGGCACGCTGACCAGCGGGGACTACGCCGGCGTTGGCGGGCCCGAACGTCAGTCCGCCGGCGCAAAACTGGATTCAGGCCTGTCGTCGCGGCTGCGCCGGGCGGGCCGAGTCACGTTTTGCTAACCGACACCGTGGCCGAGCACATCCCGGGTTGTAACATGGCCTTTCGCCGGTGGGCGTTTGAAAACATCGGCGGCTTCGATCCCGAATATCGCAAGGCGGGGGACGACGTCGATTTTTGCTGGCGCTTCAACAGGCCGGCGGCGTGATCGCATTCAGCCCGACCGCGATTGTCTGGCATCATCGCCGTTTCACTTTGCGCGAATTTTTGAAACAACAGGAAGGATATGGCGAAGCCGAGTCACTTCTCCGTTTCAAACATCTTGATTTTTTTCGGCCCGACCGGCACGGCGAAATGGCGCGGCCAGATTTACGGCGCACCTCGCTTCAGCTGGTTCATCAATCGCCCGATGATTTATCACGGAATTTTCGGCGAAGGATTTTTTCAATCGATGTATCCGACGCCGCAATCGGAAATCGCGGCCTATCTCAGCAGCATCGAATGGTTCGCGCTTGACGCTTTTTCTTTTCGGCCTCGGAATTTTTCTGCCCGCGTTGCGGATCGTTCCTTATCTGATGTTTGGCGGCACCTTTGCCGTCGCGCTGTCTTACATGGTGCGGGCGCGGATCGAGCCGAAATTCGACACGGTTCCAGCGCGTTTGCTGGTCATGTGTCTGGCGTTTGTTCAACCGCTGGTCCGCGGATTGGTCGCGATATTTCACCTGGCTTCATTTCAAACGCACGCCGCGCAGCGTCATTAGCACGCATGAACAATTGCCCGCCGGTGCGATGGGCCGCGGTTTGCGGCGCCGGGTTTTTTGGAGCGAAGAAGGCAGGGACCGCCATCATCTCCTCGGCGCGATTTTTCAACTCCTCGAAGAAGAAGGCTGGCGTTATTCGATCGATACCGGCTGGAAAGAGTGGGACATCCAGATCTACGGCAATTTTTGGTGGAGCATCGTCCTTCAAACAGTCACTGAATATCACGGCGGCGGTAAGAAATTGACCCGAGTGCGACTTCGAAGTCGGTTTGTTAACAGCACGATTATTTTCGGTCTTATCGCCCTGAGCATTGTGATTTACCGGCAATTGCACACCTCCCATCTCGATCTTTGGTCGGTCATTCCGTTCTGTCTGTTTTTGGTTTTTCTCGCTTTTCGCGCGCGCGCTCTGAAAGCGAGAGTCGCGGAGCTGGTCGATCTCGCCGCTTATCGGGCGGGACTGCAGCGCATGACCCGGCGAGGAGTGGCTGTGCCGCCCGCCGTGCCGGCCCAGGCCGTTGAGGCAATGCAGACCGACTCGGCGGCGCGGACATGAACCGCGGATTGGTCGTTCACCCTGGATGCGCAGTTTAATTGTCGCGCCTGTCCTCGCCTCGATGATTATGCTCGGCGCGCAAAATCGAACGGCGGTCGAAGCGGTTTGACTGCGTCTTGAAAATCCTCAGGCGGCGCCGCTTCGAATTGCCGCCAGTCTTCAGTTTGAGGATGTCGAAAACCCAACTTCCACGCGTGCAGCATTTGTCGTGGAAAACATTTTGCGAATCGGCCGCCATAAACTTTGTCGCCGAGCACCGGATGGCCAAGATGATGCAAGTGAACGCGAATCTGGTGGGTCCGGCCGCTGTGCAATCTGCATTCCACCAGACTCATTTCGTCGGATGAACTCAGAACTCGGTAATCGGTTTTCGCCGGCCGTCCACGCGACGACGCGATCGACATTCGTTGTCGATGAACGGGATGGCGCCCGATTTTTTCCTCAATCGTTCCTGTGGTCTTGCGCAATTTTCCCGCGACCAGCGCCAAATAAATTTTCTCGACGGTTCTTTCGGCGAATTGAGCCGACAACGAACGATGCGCCTGGTCGGTTCGGGCAATCACCAGACATCCAGTGGTGTCCTTATCGAGCCGATGCACAATTCCGGGCCGTTCCTTCCCGCCGATTGCTGAAAGCTTTGGAAAGTGAAACAGAAGCGCGTTCACCAGCGTGTGTTCGCGTTGACCCGCTCCGGGATGCACCACCAATCCCGCCGGCTTGTTGATCACGATCAAATCGTCATCCTCATACAAGACCTCGAGCGCGATATCTTCCGGTAAACTGTCGATCTTCTCGGGCGGGGGTTCGTTTACTTCTACGCGATCTTCAGCACGGACCGGATCGCCAGGCCGGGCAGGAGAACCGTTGAGAGTGATGTTTCCATTTCGAATCAGCTTCTGAAGGCGAGCCCGGGAAAACTGTGGCAGCTCGCGCGCAAGAAATTGATCCAGCCGGAGGCGAGCGCTTTGCTTCGGCACAATTAATCGAATTGGCTCTTTCGGTAGCATGAACGGACAACATTGCCCCAGGAAACGCCGATGTTACAATCCGTTCGATGGCCGTCGAACAATCCGGGTCTACTTCCCAAATCTGTCCCGCTTGCGGCGCTTCTATCGATACGACCAACGCCGAGCCGCTTCAGAAGATCGCCTGCCCGTCGTGCGGCGAGATCGTTCACGCCGAGGGAGTGTTCGATAATTTCGTAATCCTGGAAACCGTCGGCGTTGGCGGAATGGGCACGGTTTACAAGGCGCGCGACACTTTGCTCGACCGCTTCGTTGCTCTGAAACTTTTGCGGAAAGATCTTGAAGGCGGCCTCGATGCGACGGCCGAGCTGCGGCAGGAAGCGCGCGCCGCCGCGGCCGTGAATCATCCGAACATCGTGCAGGTCTTTTCTTCGGGGATCGCTCACGGCCAGTTTTATCTCGTCATGGAACTGGTCGACCACGGCAGTCTCGATGATTTCATCGAACAAAAAAAACGTCTGCCCGAAGAACAAGTCCTGGAAGTCGGAATTCAGGCAGCCAAAGGACTTCGGGCCGCCTACTCCAAGGGCTCGATTCATCGCGATGTGAAACCGGCCAACATTCTTTTCGCCGACGATCATCTTGCCAAGATCGGCGATTTTGGCCTGGCCGGAGTGACCGCCGAGGCGCGAGGCGAAATTTGGGGAACGCCATACTACGTCGCGCCCGAGCGTTTGAATCATCAACCAGAGGATTTTCGAAGCGACATGTACAGCCTTGGCGCAACGCTATTTCATGCAATTGCCGGGACGGCGCCAATTGAAGGCGAAACCAACTCAGCCAGCGAACTCTTAGCCCTTAAACGTCAGCCGCACTTGCTTTCGATGGTCGCGCCGGACGTTTCGCCCGATACCGCTCGTGTCCTTCAGAGAATGATAGCGCCCGAGCCAGCCCAGCGTTTTTCGTCCTACGACGAATTGGTTGCCGAACTCGAAGCCGCTTACAGGAAATTAACCGGGCGCGATCTCATCGACGTCGCAACTGCAAAACGCAAGAGCCGGCGAATCATTGCGGTAGCTGCTGCTGTCCTGCTACTTGTCGCGATTGGCGTTTTCTTTTACGTCCGAAAAACCGAACACCAGATCGCGGTTTCGTCGAACCTGATTCCGGTCGCGGAACTGGAGAAGCAGGCAGCCGACGCTCGTCACCAGCTTGTCCTTAATCATTACAATGTAGCGGGAGCGGCTTTCGGCCGCATCGCAACTGAAGCGCGCGAACGGCAGCCTCTTTATGATTGGGCGCGATTGCAGCAGGGGTTCGCGGCGATGATCGCTCGGGATGAGGGGCTGGCGCGCGATGCATTTCAGGCTGTGGAGAAAGCCGGAACGAAAAACTTTGCCAAAGACGATGGCGACCTGGCGAATTTCTTCGTCACCACATCGAAGAAGATGCTCGCTCGCGGCCCGATCGTGGCGGACGCGGCAGACGACCAATTTATTTAGTGCATTCGCGCTGCTTCCCTTTGCTTTGAAAGACATCAATCAACTCGACGTCCAACATGCTGCGCCGTTACTTGAGGCGTTCGTGAAATCGAAACCGGTCGGAAAATTCGCCTGGATTTCGGAGTTGAAACCCATCGGCCAAAAATACCTCGACGATTGCCAGGTCTATTTTGCATGGAAAGCAAATCCCGGCGCAGAATCTCCGGCGGACGTAAAGAAGCATCTAAAAACTCGCAGCGCGATCGCCGAGGAAATCACCGGGCAACGAAGATCAGCTTCGGCGCCGGCCGAATCGTCCGCTCCAATCGAATCGACACCACCGCCGCAACCTTCACGAGCGCTGACTCAAAATGAAATTGCCGCGGCTCCGCAGAAGAAAGCGCAATGGATGGCTGCTTGGAAAAAACGACTGATCGACGATCTCAATCACAAACAGTTTACAGGCAGCTTCACCGACATCACCGGAGCCGAATACACCGGTGTTACTGGAGCCGACCAGCAGTCGCTCGCGTTGAAAATGCCGTATGGCATTGCACGAGTTCCGTGGACCAGATTGCCGGCGTCGGCGCTGATCACAATTTCGAGTTCGTTCATTCAACCGAATGCTGCCGATGCTGCGGACCGTCAGTGGCTTTGCGCAGTTTATGCAAGCATGACGAATCAGCCGGAAGCGGCGCGTCAATTCGCCGAAGCGGCGGCGAATTCGAAGCCTGAATTTCGCGATCAGCTTCCGTTGTTATTAGCTCCCTGACGTTGTAGCGGTGCTTGTCCCGCCGCGGCGAGCGCCTCTACAACGCATCCGTCTCTGGCTCGCCTCTTGCTGCCTAACGACTAATGCGTCGGTCAATCATTTTACTCTTCACGGTTTTTGCGTTTGCCACTCAGGCCGGGCAATTGCCGCTCACCGTGAACGAGCTCAGCCTGATGTTGAGAACGGGATACTCGAGCAACACGTTGATCAAGGAATTAACCACCCGCCGGTTCGTTGGCGCACTGGATGACGAAAAGGAGAAAACTCTCGTGAACGCCGGGGCTTCTCCGGAGTTGATCGCCGCTCTCAAGAACGGGACCTATTCGCTTTCCGCGGACAAAACCGCCGCGGTCCTCGAACAAATGGAAGGCGAGGTTCAACGCCACGCTCAACAAGCGCAGACGGCGCGGAAATCGGAAGCGACTTATCAGGCTGAAGTAATTCGCAAACGAACAGCCAAATCGACGGAGTTGAATCCGGGCGGCACGGCCGCCATTTCGGAGTTTCTCAAAGGCGACCTCGTTCAAATCAAGAACAGCGAATCGGTGCCGGTCGACGAAACCGCCCTTGCTAATAAAAAACTGATCGCGTTTTATTTTTCCGCGGAATGGTGCGGGCCATGTCGCAAGTTCACACCCCAACTGGTTGCCTACTACAACCGGGTTGCGCCGGAGCATCCGGAATTTGAGGTAGTCTTTTTCAGTAACGACCGATCCCAATTCGCGATGGAAAAATATATGCGCGACGAAAATATGCCGTGGCTGGCAATTAATTTTTCCAAACTCGGCGAAAAAACCAGTCTGAAGAAAGATGCCGGCAATGGAATACCGTCGCTCGTGCTGGTCGACTCGGATGGCAAGTTGATCTCGAGTTGCTACCAGAACGGACAACATCGCGGGCCGGAAAACGTCCTGGCAGACCTGGACGCTATCTTCGCTGGAAAACCCGCCGGCCGCATCGTTGATTCTCGCTGATCGCCAGCGCGGTGCTGGTGTTGTTTCTTCTGCCACAGTTTTAGCCAAGGCGGAATAACATTTTCGCGCCGAGCATCCGGTTCGATTATTCTGGCGAGCATATGAAGGATGCGATTACGGCGCGCATGCAAAGACTTGGCGTCCGAGCCGTCAGATCTCGAAGAAACGTTTGCGCGTTCCGGCGGGCCGGGCGGCCAAAACGTAAACAAAGTATCGACCGCTGTGACTCTGCGCCATCGTCCGAGTGCAGTTAGCGTCACCGTCCAGGATTCGCGATCGCAAGCATTGAATCGCAAGCTGGCGCGGGAGCGGTTGCTCGATGCGATCGAAGAACAACAACGGGCCCAGCGCCAGGCGCGAGTCGCGGAGCGGGAAAAGATCCGGCGCCAGAAATCGCCGAGACCAGCCCGGTTGAAGCGAAAAATTCTGGAGTCGAAACGGAAGCGTGCTGCGCTAAAGAAACTTCGAAGCCGGATCGACGACTAATCCTACCAGAGCAAATCCTGAAGCGCCGCGATCCGCTCTTGAGTGAGCTTTGATTTTTCTTTGACGGATTTTGTATCGCGGTTCTTTACCCACGCGATCTGCTCCTGCTTGATCTTCGCGAAACGATTCGGCGGCAGAATGAAATGCACCGCTTGATAGACCTGGTTCAATTGTTTGTCCAAAGCGTCGAACTCTTCTTCGTCGGACTGAAAGATACTGCCACTGAAATCTTCCGGTATCGGTTGGCCCTCGGGCACGATGATGACGTGTTGGAGAAAATCGTCCTGGTAGGCAGTGTCGAGATAATCGCTTTGATCCTGGTTGACTAATCGCGCGTCCGTGACCAGCCATTTCTTCGCGGCGAGATCATATGTTCCCTGAAACAGTGTGTAGTAAGTTTTTACATTTTCGAACTGCTTCGGATTATTTTGCGAAGTCGCTCGGACGCGAATTTTGCGATCCTTTCCCAAACGAAAATGAGGAGAAACGTCCCCGCTAATCTCCTTATCGTGAGATTGTTTTTTCATCATTTCGTCCAATGATTTTTGGATGCGTTCGTCGATTTGGGTCTGGACCAGCTTGCCCGCTTTAATCTCCACCGCGATCGCCGTATCCAAGCCATAGCGACCGTTGTTTTGAACGACGCAATAACTCGAATCGGGCGCCCAAAAGGCCTGAAGCGAGCGATGGTTCTCGTGCTCGAAGTAATCCACTTTTTTAATCCCTCCCAGTGCGGTATGGGCTTTCACATCGGCGAGGTAAACAGCGCTTTCGTTGCTGCTCTGATCGTCGGCGTCGTCTGCGGTTTGGACAAGCAATGCATAATGTCCGTCCGGGGACGTTGAGTTTTTCTGAACGATATAATCTTCGGGCCATTTCCCCGCGAACACGGAGCAGAGGGAAAAGTATGAAACCGAGAGAATCGAAAACGCTAATGATACCCGGCGGAACATCGTCGGAATTTTGGCGCGTTTAGTTCGCCAAAGGCAATGCTGAACTGTGCCGAACGAAGGTCGACGCGCAGAAATGCGATTTCCGCCCATCCGCCGAACCCGCTACGCGCGAACTGATTACGGACACACCTATATTATGAAAAAACTCCTAGTTCCGCTGTTTTCACTGTTTGCAGCCGCTTTCCTGAGCTCATGCGCAAGCGAGCCGGCGCCGACAACCACCACAACGACGACAAGAGAGACCACAGTTTCGCAGCCGACGACGGCGACGCACTCCACCACGGTCACGCACTACTAATTCTCCTCCAGCAAGAAGGAGAGGGCACGCTGACGGCGTGCCCTTTACTTTTTGTCGGGCTTGTCAGCAGGTTCCGATTCGGCGGTTTTCGCCTCTTCTTCGTCCTGGCTAACCACCGGGGCGATGGCCTGAAGTTTTTCCCCGGCCTTAAGATCCATTAACTTCACGCCCATCGTATTGCGGCCGGTCTCGCGGATTTCTTTGATCCGCGTGCGCACCATCTGACCTTTGGTCGTGATCAGCATGAGCTCGTCCGAATCGCGAACGGTCAGAGCACCAACGACGTCACCGGTTTTGGTGCCGGTTTTCATCGTGATGATGCCTTTGCCGCCGCGATTCTGTTTCCGGTAATCATCGAACGGCGTGCGTTTGCCAATTCCATTTTCGCCCGCCACTAGCAGCATTGCGTTTGGATCGAGAATCGCCAGGGCGACAACATTATCTTTCTTGTCCGGCCGAATTCCCCAAACTCCCACGGTGTTGCGGCCTTGGTCGCGCAACTGCTCCTCGTGGAACCGCAGACTCATTCCTTCCTTGGTGATGAGAACCAGCTCGTTGTTTCCGTTGGTCAGCTTGGCATCGATCAGACGATCGCCTTTTTCGATCTGAATCGCGATAATGCCGCCTTTTCGAACGTTGCGATAATCCGAGAGGTTCGATTTCTTCACGATGCCGGAGTTCGCCGCGAACACGATGTGGAGATTTTCGTCCCAGGTTTGGTCGACTGCGGCCGGACCCGTGCCGGATTTCTTTGATTGAACCCGGATCGTGGCCGCGATTTTTTCGTCCGGCTTCAGCTCGAGAATATTCGCAATCGATCGGCCCTTGGCTGCGCGTCCCATCTCGGGGATTTCGTAAACTTTTTCGACGTAAGCGCGGCCCGCTTCGGTGAAAAACATCAGGTAGTCGTGCGTCGTCGCGGTGAAAAGATGCTCGATGAAATCGCCTTCTTCCTCCTCGGTGGCGCCTTCACGCGTGGTCATTCCGATTACGCCCTTACCGCCGCGCCGTTGCGCGCGAAACGCGCTAACCGCAGTGCGCTTGATAAATCCGCCGTGAGTGATGCTGATAATGCATCCTTCGTTGGCGATGAGGTCCTCCATGTTGATGTCGCCCTCATCGGCGATGAACTGGGTCAAGCGCGGCGAGCCATGTTTATCGCGAAGGTCGCGCAGTTCCTTTTTGATGATGGTGAAAACGCGTTGCTCCTTGGCGAGAATGTCCCGCAAATCCTGGATGGTCTGGATCAGTTCCTTGTATTCGTTCTGGATTTTGTCCCGCTCGAGCCCGGTCAATTGATACAAGCGAAGATCGAGAATCTGATTGGCCTGATGTTCGCTGAACGCGTAGCGGCCTTCGGTCAGGCGGGCGGGATTGCGAATCAGAATTCCAATCTGTTCGACCTGTCTCTTGGTGAAATCGAAAGCCAGCAATTTGATGCGCGCTTCCTCGCGATTGGACGATCCGCGAATGATCCGGATGAATTCGTCCAGATTCGCCAGCGCGATGAGATAACCTTCGAGGGTTTCGGCGCGTTCTTCCGCCTTGCGAAGTTCGAAGCGTGTCCGGCGCAAAACCACTTCGCGGCGGTGCTCGATGTAAGCAGTGTTCGCATCCTTGAGCGAGAGCAGTTTTGGCCGGCCATGATCGATCGCCAGCATCAGCGCCGGAAACGAGCTTTCCATCGCGGTGTGCTTGTAAAGATTGTTGATGACGATCTTCGGATTGGCGTCGCGCTTGAGCTCGATCACCACCCGGGTGTTTTCGTCGGATTCGTCGCGAATAGCTGTGATGTCGCCGAGGATTTTTTCGTTCACTAGCTCGGCGATGCGCTCGACCAGCGTCGCGCGGTTCACGTTGTACGGAATCTCGGTGATAACGATTTGTTCTTTGCCGCCTTTGATTTCTTCGACGCCTACTTTGCCGCGCACTTTCATGCTGCCGCGGCCGGTCGTGAGATATTGTTTAACGCCGGTAACGCCACAGATCGCGCAACCCGTCGGAAAATCCGGCCCCTTCACGAACTTCATCAACTCTTCGAGCGTGATGTCCGGGTCGTCGATTTGCGCACAAATACCGTCGATCACTTCGACCGAGATTGTGCGGAGGAATATTGGTCGCCATTCCGACCGCGATGCCGGTGCCGCCGTTAACGAGAAGATTCGGAAACGCTGCGGGAAAAACAGTCGGCTCGGTCCGCGTTTCGTCGTAGTTCGGGACGAAGTCGACCGTGTCTTTATCCATGTCGACCATCAACGCCGCGCCGAGATGCGTCATCCGCGCTTCGGTGTAACGCATCGCTGCCGGCGGATCGCCTTCGACCGATCCGAAATTTCCCTGGCCATCGACCAGCCGTTCCCGCATCGCCCATGGCTGCGCCATGTGGACGAGGGTGGGGTAGATCACTGCTTCGCCGTGCGGGTGATAGTTACCGCTGGTATCACCGCAAATTTTCGCGCACTTACGATGTTGCCGGCCCGGAAAGAGCGACAAATCGTGCATCGCGTAGAGAATTCTGCGCTGCGATGGTTTCAGTCCGTCCCGCGCGTCCGGCAACGCGCGCGAAATGATGACCGACATCGAGTAATCGAGGAACGACCTCGACACCTCTTCGGCGACATTTATCGGATCAACCTTTTCGTTCGGCCGCGTACATCAGTAGAAATGGTGTGTCCCGGTTAGATGTCGATCTTAGACGTCAAGATTTCGAACGTTCAGCGCGTTGTCTTCGATAAACTGACGCCGAGGCTCGACAAGCTCGCCCATCAGGCGCGTAAACATTTCATCGCTCAGTCGTTTCTTCGTTCAGATCGACCTTCAGCATTTTGCGCTTCTCCGGATTCATCGTGGTCTCGAACAATTCTTTGGCGTTCATTTCGCCGAGACCTTTAAACCGTTTGATCTGCACGCCGCGCCGCCCGATCTCGAGAATTTTTTGGAGGATTTCCGGAATGGAAAACAGCGGATGGGTCACGGCTTTTTCGCCTTCGCCTTCGATCAATTCGAAAATTGGTTTATCGCTCGCCGCATAGTGATCGACCTTCAAACCTTTGCGGGCGAGTTCCGCGATGATCTTCTGAATCACGGCCGATTCGTGGAGCTCGACGAGTTTGCCGCGGCGTCGCGGCCGCCGTTTGTCTTTGCAACTGCGACTAGTCCTTCTCCCAGTGGCAATAATTCCTGCTCGATCTGGGTGTCGAACAAATTGAGATCCGGATTGGATTCATGAAATTTCCGGACCGCTTTTTCCTCGTGGAAATAGTGGACGGTTTCATCGTTACCTTCGCGCACTTTGACGAGGTAGGCCGGCAGCTTGCCCGATTTGTCGATTGCGCTCCTCCAAATAAGCTTGGAAATCTCCGCCGTGACGTCGCACCGCTTCGCTGAGCTTCGCCAGTTTTTCGAGCGACTCGAGAATGTCCTTCAATTGCGCGGCGGTGATTTCCTTTTTGTCGGCCAGATTTTTCAGCTTCACGTCCTCAGCGCCGAGCGAAATCAGAATCTTGTTCAGCTGCACATCGTCATCGACGTACTCTTCGCGCTTCTTTCGTTTAATTTGATAAAGCGGCGGTTGGGCAATGTAGATTTTTCCGGCCCGGACCAGTTCGGTCATTTGCCGGAAGAAAAACGTGAGGAGCAACGTGCGAATGTGCGAACCGTCCACATCCGCATCAGTCATGATAATGATGCGGCCGTAGCGCAACTTGGACATGTCGAAGCGGCCTTCTTCCTGTTTCCCGTTGCCGTCGCCGGCGTCTTCGCGCGGTTTGCCGATGCCGGTGCCGATGGCGGTGATCATCGATTGGATCTCGTTGTTCTTGAGAAATTGATCTTCGCGAGCTTTCTCGACGTTGATCAACTTTCCGCGGATCGGCAGGATCGCTTGATACCGGCGATCGCGTCCTTGTTTGGCAGAACCGCCGGCAGAATCACCCTCGACAATGTAAAGCTCGGTCAATTCTGGATTGCGCTCGGAGCAGTCAGCCAGTTTGCCCGGCAAACCGCCGCCAGTTAACGCGCCTTTGCGGATCGTCTCGCGCGCTTTGCGTGCAGCTTCGCGCGCCCGCGCAGCCGTAAGCACTTTGTCGAAAATTCTTCGCGCGATCGGCGGGGTCTTGTCGAAGAATGTCATCAGCCCTTCGTAAACCGCCGAATTCACGATGCCGTCGATCTCGGTGTTCACCAGTTTGACTTTGGTTTGCGATTCAAATCGCGGATTCGGCAGCTTGATGCTCAGAACCGCGATCAATCCTTCCCGCACATCGTCGCCGGAGATCGACGGGTCTTTTTCCTTAGTGAGATTATTTGCGCGGGCGTATTGGTTGATCGCGCGGGTCAGTGCGGTGCGGAAACCGGTGAGGTGAGTGCCGCCGTCCGGGTTCGGAATTGAGTTCGCGAACGGCAAAATCTGATCGTTGTAGCTGTCGTTGTATTGCAACACCACATCGACAAAAACTTCCTCTCGCTGGCGCGCGATCACGACCGGCTTCGGATGCAGGACCTGTTTGTTTTCGCCGAGCTGCTTTACGAATTCTTCGATCCCGTGCTTGTAGAAGAATGTTTCCTCGCGCGGTGAATCGGTTCGCTCGTCGGTCAGATTGATTTCGATTCCGGGATTTAGAAACGCGAGCTCACGAAGCCGGGTGGCCAAACGCTCAAATTTGAATTCTGTCGTAATCGTGAAAATCGTCCGGATCCGGAAGAAACGTGATCAGCGTTCCGGTTGCCTTCTTGCCTTTGACTTCGCCGATGACTTCGAGTTTTTGGGTCGTCTTACCCTTCGCGAACGCCATGTGGTAGACCTTGCCGTCCCGCGAAACTTCGACTTTGAACCATTCCGAAAGTGCGTTGGTGCACTTCGCGCCGACGCCATGAAGACCGCCCGAGTACTTGTAAGCGCCCTGGCCGAATTTTCCGCCGGCGTGCAGATTGGTTAGGACCAGCTCGACTGCCGGCATTTTCCATTTCGGATGAACATCGACCGGAATCCCGCGGCCGTTATCGCGAATTGATACGCTTCCATCGACGTGAATGTTGACATCGATTTTATCGCAATATCCGGCGAGATGTTCGTCGATTGAGTTGTCGAGAACTTCGTAAACGAGATGATGCAAACCACGCTCGTCCGGGTCGCCGATATACATGCCCGGGCGTTTCCGGACGGCTTCCAAGCCCTCGAGCTTATCGATCTGCGCAGCGTCGTATTTCTGCGATTTGTTAACGTTTGAAGAGGCGCGCTGACGATTCTTCTCGTCGGAATTTTCGTCGTCTTGGATGGGGGCGACGGCGGCTCGGGCTGGCATTAAAAGAAGGTAGCGAGAAGCAACCGGAAAACAACAAATAATCGCGTGGTTTTCAGCGGGTTATTTCCGCTACGGGTTGGGAGGCGCGGACAGTCCAAAACACGAGATATTGTGGTCGGCCAGGTCGAATCACTCACGCATTTTTTTGACGCCTTGACCTGCTTGTTTTGTGCTCCGAAAATATGCCCTTCCATGCGCCTCCAAACCCTAGCCGAAGCCCGTTGGATCCTCGCGATTTTGGCCGTCGTCGCACTCGTTAGTCTGGTTTTCAGCACCTGGTTTTTTCTGCTGGTTGTGATCCTGATCGCCTACACGTTTTACTTTTTTCGCGATCCGGAACGATCGGTTCCGACTGAGGCCAACGCGATCGTGGCAGCCGCAGACGGTCTCATCACCGACATCGTCGAGATTGACGAAGACGAACTTCTGAAGACAAAAACCAGGCGGGTTGGAATTTTCCTGTCGATTTTCGACGTGCACACAAATCGCGCTCCGATTGACGGCAAGATTATCTTTCGCCAACACCGTGAAGGTTTGTGCTTGGATGCGCGCAAAGCGGAATGCTCGGACAAAAATGAAGCGATGGTCTGGGCTTTCGAAAATCCGCGCGCAACAATCGTTGTCCGTCAGCTGACCGGTGCGATTGCCCGGCGGATCGTTGCCTGGTTAGCCGTTGGCGACGACGTCAGGAAGGGCGACCGTTTCGGAATGATTCGCTTCGGATCGCGAACAGAAGTATATGTGCCGTTGTCTGCCACCATATCGGTGAAGGTTGGCGAACACGTTTCCGGCGGATCGACCATTATCGCACGTCTCCCAGAGTCATGAACGAACAGCCGTCGAAAATTTATCTTCTGCCGAACTTGATGACGGCGGGCAATCTGTTCTGTGGGTTCACGGCCACTCTCAAAATCCTGGAAGGCGCGCTTTTGCAAAGCACCGATGCGATCACCGCCAACGAGCGCTTTCATGAAGCCATCTGGTTCATTTTGGGCGCGTTTGTTTTCGATTTTCTGGACGGACGTCTGGCCCGGCTCGGCGGCCACGACAGCGCGTTTGGACGCGAATTTGATTCGCTCGCGGACATTGTTTCGTTCGGAGTGGCGCCTGCGCTACTCGTTTATCGCATTGTCCTGCAGGAATTTCGGACTGCGTGTTGGATCATCGCGATGGTTTATCTTTGCTGCGGCGCGTTACGGCTTGCCCGTTTCAACATTGCGCAGGCGAACCAGGAGAAACAATCGGCAATCACCCCAACAACAGCTTTACCGGCTTCCCAATTCCGGCGGCCGCAGGTCTGATCGCGTCGATTACGCTTTTCATGCTGTGGTTGACCGAAGGCGAACACCAGCTCGGCAAATGGAGGTTCGCGCTACCGCCCCTGTTGATCTTTCTTCGTTCATGATGTTCAGCCGGTTCCAATATCCCAGTTTCAAAGGGGTCAATTGGAAAACCAAGAAGTCGATCCCCCGTTTTTTGGTGATCGTGTTGATCCTGGTATTTACCGCAATGTTTTATCAATGGATGCCGGCCGTGCTGTTTCTCGCTTATTTGCTCTACGGATTTCTTCGGCCGTGGTTGTCGCACGAGTGGCGGCGGGAGATTGAGGAAGAGATCGGCGAAGAAGGCAACGACGAACCGAGCGAGCAGACGTCGTAGGGTCCGCGTGTTTTGTAGCGGTAGTCTATGACCGCCGAACTTCGGTCGGAACGCCTCATAGAGCGCCGCTACAGTTCGGCGTTCAGTTTCGCCAACACTTCGGGATCCCGGACGTCGGCCCAGCTGCCGGTCAGCTCGATCGCCTGAACTTTTTTGCCGGACTGGCCAAGCTCGCGGATCGCGTCGGTCAATTCATATTCGCCGCGCGGTGACGGTTTGAGTTTGGCGGTGAAATCGAAAATGCTGGGTCGAAACGCGTAGAGACCCGCGTTGTACCAGGGACTGGTTGGTTCGCCCGGTTTCGGTTTCTCTCGAAGATCGATCAGCTCCATTTGTTCGTTCACAAAAACGGCCCCGCCTTTGCTGACATCTTCTCCGCGAGTGACGCTGATCGTCGCTTCGATGGCTTCCGGGAGATCGACGATGCGTTCGTAATTTTCTGGGGCGACCAGAATATCGCCATAGCCTAAAATAAACGGAGTATTGGCTGCGAAATTTTTGGCGAGCTCGACCACGCGGCCGGTTCCATCCTGGACGGTTTGGGTCGAATATTGGATTGCGGCGTTGTAACGCGAACCATCTCCGAAGAAATTTTGCACCGCCTCTGCGCGATATCCGACAATAATTAGAAAGCTATTGATTCCCGCGTCCCGCAAACCTTCGACAATGTGTTGAAGCACTGGCTTGCCGCGCACTTCCAGCATCGGTTTGGGAATCTCCGCGGTCATTTCGCGCATCCGGGTTCCGCGTCCGGCGGCGAGCAACACTGCTTTGTCGATCTTCATACATCGTCGACGAGCGCATCGAGACGTTGTATCAGAAATCCGAAATCGACTTCGCCGAATTTAACGTAAAGTGCTCAGTTCCGACAGGGCGTGATGCCAGAAATTTGTTCATTGAAATCGCGTAACTCAACCACAGTTCGCGCCAATGGCTGCCCTGCAATTCTTAAGCAAATATCGCGAGACCGGCTTGCTGTTCTTTCGCGCAAGTATTGGTCTGGTCTTCATTATTCTGATCGCGCCGATTCTGTGGAGCGGCACCGGCAGCTGGGAAAATTTCGGCTCCGCCATGCGCAATCTCGATTTTCATTCGCATTACGAGTTCTGGGGATTTGTCGGCGCGATCCTCGGCTGCACCGGCGGAATTCTAATGGTCCTTGGTTTGTTCTTTCGCGTCGGCGTTCTTTTCGCGCTCGGCGTTACCGCGGTTCACCTTTTGTCGGTCATTCACAGTCGCGGGGATTTTTATGTGCGGCTGCCCGCGTTCGAGATGTCAATTCTGCTTTTGAGCTTGCTCTTCATCGGGCCCGGCAAATACAGCGTCGACAAAAACTAGGACGACTTCGCTTCTTTCGCGCGTGGCAGTCTTGTCGGGCGGCACCATCAACGCCGGCAGATCGAGTTGTTTGATCATGCCGCTGACTTTCGGCAGGTCGTCGGTTTTGATTTGCGCCCATTTTTTCAACTGTTCATCGAGTTGACCGCTGAGCTTTTGGAAAACGTCGAGCTGCGATTTGGTCGGCGGATTGGTGTCGCCGGAATCGATGAAGTGACTGAAAGCGTCAAAGCGCTCGTTCAGCATGCTCGGAAACGCGAGATTCGCTTCCGAACCTTTCATGTTCACCTGAATCAACTCCTTCTTCGACGTCGGACATTTTCTTGTTGAGATCGTCCGCTGCCGATCAGCGCCGGTTTCAAGCTCTGGATCGTCGCTGAAGCGGTGATGCAAAGTTTTGATCTGCGCTTTGATGTCGCGAATTTCATTAACCGCCTGATGCAGTTGCGAGATGCGATCGCGTTACCTGCATCGACAAGGTCGAATTGTTTTTGCAGCGCCGGCTCCGATCCTTTGGTTCGCGGATCGATCACGACTTTCAGTGGTGCGGTCTGCGATTTGCCGGCGACGGTTAACTTCACCTGATAATCGCCCGGCAAAGCCAGCGGCCCCTTCGGTCCGGTCGCCGCGCATAAAATGCGCCCGGAATTTGGACCGGATCGTCATAGCGCAGATCCCACGCGAATCGATTCATCCCTTCCTTCGCCGGAATTGTTTTCACGCGCTTCGACCCGATCGGGCCATTCCGGCGGTTGTTCGTCTTCTTTTTTCTCCTTGTTCGACAAATGCCGAACGACTTTGTCCTTGCGCGTCCAGAATATCGAGCGTCACTTCATCTTTCGGCGCGGATTTCAAATAATAATCGATCATCGCGCCCGGCCGGCGGGTTGTCGCCGACTGGCTGGCGTTTATCGAACTCCTCCGGGTAATGCAAACGCAACGCGGTTTGCGGGCTGATACAAGAATGAAATCCGCGTTGCGTTGTTTGCGCATTGACCTGGCGCAACGGCGTCATGTTATCGAGCACCCAGAACGATCGGCCATGGGTCGCGGCGACAAGATCGTCGTCTTTCACGACCAGATCGTGAATCGGGAGATTGCGGCAGATTCAATTGCAGCGGCTGCCAATGCGCGCCGCTCGTCGAACGAAAAGTAAACGCCCAGCTCGGTGCCGGCATAAAGCAAGCTCTCTCTTCTTCGGATCTTCGCGAACTGCGTGCACATATGCGCCGTCTGGAATTCCGTTCGTGATCGACGTCCAGGTTTTGCCGAGATCGGTCGTTTTGAAAATGTAAGGCTTGAAGTCGTCGAGCTTGTGCCGATCGACTGCCGCGTAAGCGGTGTTGGCATCGCTCGGCGACGCTTCGATCAAATCGACCGTGCTCCATTCCGGCATTTTCGGGCTGACATTCGTCCAATGTGCGCCGTCGTCGGTGCTGACGTGAATCAAACCGTCATCGCGTTCCGGCCCAAATCGTGCCTTTTTTGATCGGCGATTCGGCCAGCGCGAAAATCGTGTCGTAATATTCGACCGAAGTGATGTCGTTCGTTAGACGGGCCGCCGCTCGGTTGCTGTTTCGATTTATCGTTGCGGGTCAGGTCCTCGCTGATCTTGCGTCCAGCTTTGGCCGTGATCGGTCGATCTGAAAAACGCATTCGGCCGCGGTGTAGATCACATCGGGATTGTGCGGCGAAAGCATGCAGCGGCGAGACCCATTGAAAACGATGCACGAGATCGACCGCGCCGTGTCCGGAATTATCGAGCGGCACAGGGCTGATGTCCTGGACTTCTTCCTTGCTTTTGTCGTAGCGAACGGCATAGCCCTCGCTGTTCGAATAAATGATGTGCCAGTCGCGCGGATCGGGAATGACGAATCCGCATTCGCCGTCGCCGGCCGGATACCAATCCTGCGGCCCGATCACGCCGGAATCGGTCCGGCTCGCGATGCAAACATTCGAGTTGTCCTGTTGCGCGCCGTAAATGTGATACGGAAACGCGTTGTCGACCGCGACGTGATAAAACTGCGCGGTCGGTTGGTTGTTTTGCGTCGTCCATGTTTTGCCGCCGTCGATCGAGATGCGCGACGCCGCCGTCGTTGGCGTTGCCGATACGATTCGGATTTTTCGGATCAATCCAGAGACCGTGATGATCGCCGTGACGCGCGGGAAGAAGATTGAAAGTTTTGCCGCCGTCGACCGATTTAAACGCGCCGGTGTTTAGCACGTAAACCGTGTCCGGCGATTTCGGATCCGCGTAAATTTTGCTGAAATACCAGGCGCGTTGGCGGAACCGGCCATCGTCGTTAATCCGCGTCCAATTTTGTCCGGCGTCATCGGAGCGATAAATGCCGCCTTCCTTTGCTTCGATAATCGCGTAAATGCGGTTCGAATCGGCGCCGGAAACGGAAACGCCGATGCGGCCCAGCATTCCGTCGGGCAGGCCGTTGCCTTGGAGATGTTTCCAGGTCACGCCGTTATCTTCCGAGCGATACAATCCGCTGCCCGGGCCGCCGCTGGAAAAAAACCAGGGTTGCCGTCGCGCCTGCCACAGCGAAGCGAAAACGATGTTCGGATTGTGCGGATCGAAAACCAAGTCGATGCCGCCGGTGTTTTCATCTTTGAACAAAACATTGGTCCACGTTTTGCCGCCGTCGGTGGTTCGAAAAATTCCGCGCTCCTTGTTTGGTCCGAAGGCGTGTCCAAGCGCCGCCACCAGCACGATGTTCTGCATTTCGTGGATCGACGATAACCGCGCCGATTTGCCGGGTATCTTTCAGTCCGACATTTTTCCAGGTCTTGCCGGCGTCGATCGATTTGTAAACGCCGGTCCCGTAAGTGGTGTTGCCGCGAATCGCCGCTTCGCCCGGTTCCGACATAGATCGACGTTGTGATCGGACGGCGCCACCGCGATCGCGCCGATCGAGGAAATATCTTCCTTATCGAATAATCGGCGTCCAAGTTTGCTCCGCCATCGGTTGTTTTCCAAACCCCGCCCGCAACGCCGCCGAAATACCACGTGTTTGGTTCGCCGGGAACTCCTTCGATCGCGAGCGCGCGGCCGCCGCGGAACGGCCCGACCTGGCGCCACTGCATTCCATTGAAAAGTTTTTCGTCGATCGCGCCCGGCGGCAGCGGTTTCTTCTCCGGCGAAACTGCGGGCGTGGGCTTTTGCCGCCGCCTTGTTTACTTGGAACGGCAGTCGGTTCGACAGCTTGGCCGGGTTGGAAAAACGAGCACGACAGGAGCAAGATGAGACACACGACGAAGGAGGAGCTTGAGCATCCGAGTAGTTTGAAACGCTAGCCGCGCCGTTCAACTGGAATCGCGTTGTTTCATTAACGACTGGCTTCAGCGCGATGTTGGCTAACGGGCCGAACGTGCTGCCAAAATGTAGGCGATTATTGCTTCGCGCTCTTCCGGTTTGAGGCTCGCCCGGTGCGACATGTCATTAACAATCTGCGGCCAATCTTCGCGCGCATATTTCCACAGCGGCGGCAGGGTGTGACATTCAATACACCGACGGACGAAAAGTTTACGGCCGCGATCGAGGGTCTGCATATCGACGCGTTGTTTTGCGGGAATCACCGAGACCATCGCCGGTGTGACCGGCGGGACGTAATTGGCCGTTTCGCAGCCAAGAAAAGAGCAACGTCAGAACCGCCGCCAATTTGTTCAAACTGGGACGACAAATTCCGGGAGCGCACGCGCCTCGCGTGCTGGCAATGGCGCCCTCGCCATTGCGAACTTTTCCGATACAGAATCGTTTGTTTCGTCACTGAAACAAGATGATTGCGGCGAGGCGCCGCAATCAGCACGCGAGGCGCGTGCGCTCCCCGGACCGGAAGTGCGTGGTCGCGTTTTCATTTCAAAACCCAATTCCGAAAATTGTCCGCAGCTGAAAGCTCGGCTCGTTCGCTGTGTCGGTCGCTTGGGCCAGCGCGCTCACGGTTACGAACCATTGATTGCGCCGATACGAAACGTTCGGACCGATGAAAAGATTCCTGGTTTTCTCTTCGTCTTTCCAATCCGGGAAAACGAATTCGTGCAAAAGTTCGACGCCAACGGACAAACGCGGCGAAATCTCGTAACTCGCACCCAACGCTTGCTGAAATTCGCCGGTTTCCTCTTCCAAATGACGCTCTTCCCATTCCGCCTCGAGGGTTGCGTTGTAATCAAAGATCCAGCGTCCGAGATTTTTCTGCGCAATCAGTTTCGATTCGGATTCGACATGGCGCCGGCCGGCGCTGATCTCTTCGTAAACGGAAATCCCGACAGGATCGATCACCGGGTTGGACAAATTGTAGATGAACTCAATCGCGCCGCCGTCGTAGCTGAATCCGTCTTTCGTTTGATGCGGACCAGTCGAGTGGATAAAGACCGATTTGGAAGTGGTCGGTGATTCCAATCTCGAATTCTTCGCGCATAAAAACGTCGTTTTTACTTTCGCTCGAGCCGTGCGCCCACGTCACCGTGTTTTCCAGTTCGACACTCCCCGGGGCCGAGGTCGGCGCTTCGTACAAGTAAGCGAAGTGACGAACACCGGCGAAAGCGGCAGTTGCCGGGCAGATCACCGACAGAACAATTGCCAAAATCATATGGTTGTTCACGTTGGTATGAATCACGCCACAGCCTAACGATTTTGCCAGAGTCCCGCTGCCGATGAGTTGCTAATTTTTAGCGGGTGTTTGCTGCCGCTAAGTTGCGCTCGAGAGCCGGCGCATTGTTAGCGCGAGACTCTGTCGAGCCGCCCCCGCAGTGATGACCAACGGCTCGACGGAGTCTCGCCCTACCACGAGAATCGAAAATCTATAATCGTTGAGCCGCCACCGCTGCACGCGGCAACGCAATGTCTGCTTCGGCTTTCGCTTCCCTGACTGGTTCAGCACTCATTGGCGTAATCCCGCCGCCAAGTCGTCGCGCCGCATAATAAGAACCAACCACCAGAACACCGGCAACGCCTTGGGCAATGAGTGTTTCGTAAGTTGGAAAGACTGAGAACCAAAGTCCGGCCCATTTCGGAATCACCGAAGCGAGCGACGGGATCGGTGTTGTTGATATCCAATGGGCGAGCTGCATTTCCTGAGCTTGCTCGCCAACCATCACCAGGAGGACGACGCCGAGCAGAACGCCGGTGGTGATCAACATTTTGCGGTAGGGCAATTTTTGCTGAAGAACGAACGTGAGCACGGCAACGATCGCGGAAAGCGCGATGCCGAGCAGAGCTCCTTGCAGGACAACGCCGCCGCCAAATCGCAGATGATAGGTCTGCAAAAACAGAACTACTTCGAATCCCTCACGGTAAAGCGAAGTGAACCCGAGCAGGATCAATCCCCAAACGACCGAACGTTTGGCAACGTCGCTGCCGTTTCCGTTTTCCACCAAATGTTTGCGGCGGCGATTATGCGCTCGGATCCAACCGCCCCAATAAATCTTGTGGAAAAACCAGTTCATGATCACCAGCAGGACAATGACTGCGACCAGTCCGGTCGCAGCCTGAAGATCGAGCGCGCGCATATTATCGCTCAACGAACCGACAATCCCGACCGCGATGAACCACGTGATCAGACGTGGCGATGAACGCAACGGCCGCGCCGGTTGCAACCGGCTTACGATGCGCCCGTTTCGCGCCGGTCATGCTGGCAGTGATTGCCGCCAAAACCAAAATGCACTCGAGACCTTCGCGAAAAACCAGAACGCCGATATCAAGCGCCGCGACGGTCTTGCTGGTCCTCGGATCGGTGGGGTCAGGCGCGCCTTGCGCGAAAACTCCCTGCCAGATCAGGATCGCAATTACGGCCAGGGCGGCGATCGAAATTGCCGCGCCCCAAAAAATCCGCCACGATTTTTCCATCGGGCGCAAAACTGTCCCCTTCACAATGCAAAATTAACATAGGCGGGCGAAGGTCGCTGCCGGTTAATTGCGATTTTTTAGCGGAAAATTGCGCCCCAGAAATTACACCACGAAAGACACGAAGAGCACGAAGATACAGAAACAATCGCTTCTGCTTTCCTTCGTGATCTCCGTGGTGGAAAAGAAATCCGATTCAGGGGCGGCCTTAACGCAGATCCGTGGACGAGATCGGGATCGTGTAACGAGAGTCCTGATAGCGGACGTCGACAGTTTGCGGATCGCGCGATAACACCTGCAATCGGGTTCCGGCAGGCAAGATCGTCGAGCCATATGGAATTTGAACGGGGACTGGACGAGTGAGGGTAACAAATTGCGCGGACGCGTTGGGCGGTATTGCAACTGTAACCGGCGCCGGCATTGGCGATGACGGCGGTGCTGTCGGATTGTGCGGAAAACTTCGGCGCCGGCGAAGTTGCGACAACCGACGGCGAATCTGTTGCCCCGAGTGCTATTTTCATCACGGGATGAATTTCCCATACGCCGATCGATTGATCGTAGTTTCGCCGGTTGGTGTGGGTGTCTTTTCCGGAGTGATCGATGTCGTAGAATGCTTTCCCCACCACGGTGATAATAGGATGCTGGGTGAGCTTGAACTTTCCGGTGAGCGGAAACGTCGCATTCGTCCACGAGAAAACCATTTTCCGCATGTCGCACCAGCGCGGGCCCAATGGTAATTCCACCACAATGCTCGCATCAGCGCCGATGTCTTTCATTTCGACATGAATGTCACCGTCGTCTTCCACTTTAATTTTCTCAATGCGTCCGGTCACGGCGTACCACTGATTTTCGGCCGCGATTCGGTCCGTGCGTTGATCGATGTGGCCACCTGGCCCGGGCCAGGCAAGGATGTGCGCGGGAGTAATTTTTCTAATGTCCGCCATGTTGGCGGGCGGCTCTTGCAAGTCGGTCTTTGCTGCCCATCGAGACACGCCGTGATTTCCAATGCATTCGCAGGGCGACGTGAAAGTAACCGGCGCCTTTGCCTGAGCCGGGATCGTTAGAGCTCGAAGCGTTACGAAGAGGAATGCGCAGATCGCAGACGTGGCGGCGGACTTACGCATCTTCATTTTCTAAAACATAAGGCAAACGCGCCGCAATTCTTGTGATTTGCGAGCTTGCTAACGTCCGGCTCCGCATTACAAAATGATCGCAACCCCCCTGGAACTGATGCGGATAATAATTTCCGTGCTAATAGCATTGTCATTAATGGCTCTCGCTGACGACGACGGATTCCTAAAGTGGAAGAAACAGCTTCCTAAAGAAGCTCTAGCCTTCAAGGATGCCGACGAAATTTATTGGCGGGAATGGTTCAAACGCGGAATCAGCCCGGACGTCGCCTGGAAAAACACTGATCCAAAGGCTGCGCACACCTTCGCCCGTCCGCTCTTAAAATCCGAGCGCTAACCCGGAAAGATCTCGCCACGAAGAAGTCCCTGAACTTCGTGTGCTTCCTGGTGGAATTACGCCTTTAGCTTCATCCCGCGCTCGTTGTCACGAACGAAGCCGATCAAATGCCTGAAATACGTTTCCTGATCGTCGTACATCGACAAGTGGCTGCGTTCTCGCATTAATCGCGAGGCGCGCATTCGGAATTAATTCGGCTTCGCGCTTGAGATCGTCCGGGTTCATCTCGTCGTAGCGGCCCCCAATTACCAGGGTCGGCGTGCTGATTTTCGGCAAATCGTTCCAGCGATCCCAATCTTTGAACGTGCCGGTGATCACGAACTCGTTAGGCCCCTGCATGTAGTTGTAAATCTTCTCGTTCAAATGCCGGAACGCGCGTTGTGCCGGCTCCGGCCAGGGATTGAGCCGGCAAACGTGTTGCGAGTAAACTTTCTCCAACATCGTTTGCTGATACTCCGGATTCTCGAAATCATTTTTCGATTCATACTTGTCAAGGATGGCGATCACATCCGCCGGAAGCGCCGCGCGCAATTTGGCCGCGTATTGGTTGTAGGCCGGAATACTCGCCGTCATGCTCGCCAAGATCAGCCCCTTGAGGTGCTGGCCGTACTTCAACGCATAATCGATCCCGAGCATGCTGCCCCAGGAATGACCGTAGAGATAAAATTTTTCCAGTCCGAGCGCCGCCCGGACCTGTTCCACTTCTTCAACAAACCGCGGGATCGTCCAGAGCGCCGTGTCCGTCGGCTGATCGGAATAATGCGAGCCGAGCTGATCGTAATAATAAAACTCGATTCCTTCCTGCGGCAGAAAATCTTCAAAACACTCGAAGTATTCGTGAGTAAACCCCGGTCCGCCGTGCAGGGTCAGCATTTTGATTTTCCCGCGACCGATCTTTTTTGTCCAAACATGAAACTTCCCACCCTCAATCGGAATCATGCGGACGCCGCCGGTCTTCACTTCGCCGGTCGGAGACAGGGGATTTGTCGATCTTGCCCGTCGCGGCCGAAACCGTGTGCCCGCGATTTTGGGCGACGCTAATCCAATCGCGCCGAACAAATTTGTTTTGAGAAACCTTCGCCGGTTCACGATAGCTAATTTTTAGCCACAGAGATCACGAAGGTCACGGAGCTAAAACCAATAAGATTCTTCTTGGTCTCCGTGTCCTCGGTGGTGAACTTCTTTTCCCGCCGGATCGAATCGCGCCGAACAACAATTACACGTCGTAGTACATCGTGAATTCGTACGGATGCGGACGGAGTCGCAGCGCGTCGTATTCTTTTTGTTTCATGTCGACCCAGTTCGCGATGAAGTCGGCGTTGAAGACGTCGCCGCGAAGCAGGAATTGGTGATCGGCCTGGAGCGCTTCGATCGCGCCACGAAGTGAATCGGGGACGCTCGCGATCTGGGCGAGTTCTTCCGGCGGCAGATCGTAAAGATTTTTATCGAGCGGATCGCCCGGATCGATGCGGTTCTGGACTCCATCGAGCCCTGCGAGCAGCAGCGCGCTGAACGCGAGGTACGGATTCGCCGCAGGGTCGGGCGTGCGAAACTCGATCCGCTTCGCTTTCGGACTCGGCGAATAGGTTGGAATCCGGATCGCAGCGGAACGATTGCGTGCGGAATAAGCGAGATTGACCGGCGCTTCGAATCCCGGCACGAGACGTTTGTAGCTGTTGGTGGTTGGATTGGTGATGCAGGTGAGCGCGGGCGCGTGTTTCAAAATGCCGCCGATAAAAAACAGCGCCATGTCGCTCAGCCCCGCGTAACCGTTGCCGGCAAAGAGCGGTTTGTCGCCGTTCCAAAGCGAGATGTGCGTGTGCATGCCCGAGCCGTTATCGCCGAAAAGCGGTTTCGGCATGAAGGTCACGGTTTTGTTGTGACGCTTGGCGACGTTGCGAATGATGTATTTATAATACTGCAAACTGTCGCCCATGCGCTTCAGCGGCGCGAAACGAATGTCGATCTCCGCCTGACCTGCGGTGGCGACTTCATGGTGCTGACGCTCGATCGCGATCCCAGCTTTCTCCATCTCGAGACACATCTCGTTGCGAATGTCCTGCAACGAATCCATCGGCGAGACCGGGAAATAACCTTCCTTCGGGCGAATCTTGTAACCGAGGTTCGGGAATTCTTCTTTCCCGCTGTTCCAATGCCCCTCGATGCTGTCGACCAGGTGCATCGACGCGTTGCCTTGATAACTGAAGCGCACGTCGTCGAAGATGAAGAATTCCGCTTCCGGTCCGAAAAACGCGGTGTCGGCGATGCCGGTCGATTTCAAATACGCTTCGGCTTTTTCCGCCACGCCGCGCGGATCGCGGTCGTACGGCTCGCGCGTGATCGGATCGACGATCGTGCAAATGAGCGAAAGCGTTGGCTCGGCGTTGAAAATATCGATCCAAGCGGTGTTCGCGTCCGGAATGACGAGCATGTCGGAAGCGTTGATTGCTCGCCAGCCGCGGATGCTTGAGCCGTCGAAGCCGAGACCGTCCTTGAAAATTTCCTCGTCGTACTCGGTCAAAGTGGTGGTGAAGTGCTGCCACGTGCCGAGCAGGTCCGTGAATTTGAAGTCGATCAATTTCACGCCGTTGTCTTTGATCATTTTACTGACGTCGGATGGAGTGTTGTCTTTAGAAGCCATTTTCAGAGGTTGGATGGTTGAGAGTTGATGGTTGAGAGATCGGAATTGTGAAAAACAATGTGAACAACCGCGTCGTTATTCACAAAACCGGCTGGAACCAAGTAGAGCCGAGTCAACCCATCGCATGATGGGTTAATTCCGGCCCTGGTCATCAAACTGCTTTTTCGCCGATTTCTTCCGTGCGGATGCGGATCGCGTGTTCCACCGGAAGCACAAAAACTTTTCCGTCGCCGATTTTGCCGGTCTTGGCCGCGCCGACCACCGCTGCGACCGCCTTGTCCACCATATCGTCAGCCATGACGACTTCGACTTTTACCTTGGGCAGGAAATCGACGGTGTATTCGCTGCCGCGATAAATCTCGGTGTGACCCTTCTGGCGACCGAAGCCTTTTACTTCGGTCACGGTCATGCCTTCGATCCCGAGTTCGGCCAGGGCTTCCTTAACCTCCTCGAGCTTGAATGGTTTGATGATCGCTTCCAGTTTTTTCATGTCGGCCTCGCCGCGCAGTTATTCACATCAGACACGCTGACATGCGGCACGCGCTTCATTAGCAATGAGCTCGCGCGATTGCAAACAAGAATTTTTTTGATCTCCGAGCACGAATGCTTGGCAAATTTGACGAGACCCGGTTGACTGCATTTATATCTACGATGCCGCTCGATTCGTTCCCCCTTATTCAGAAATTCGCGGCTGAACAACCTCCCGAATTGCGCGCCGTTCATGTCTGATTCGTTCGTTCATCTGCATCTTCACACCGAATATTCGCTGCTCGATGGGGCGATCCGGATGCGGGAGCTCATGCGGAAAGCGGCTGAATACGAAATGCCCGCGGTCGCAATGACTGATCATGGAAATCTGTTCGGAGCGATCGAAATTTACCAGGAGGCGCAACGTGCCGGGATCAAGCCGATCATTGGTTGCGAGGCTTACATCGCCCCGCGCTCGCATAAAGAGAAGGCCAACTCGATGCGGGAAGCGGCCTATCATTTCACTTTGCTGGCTGAGAACGAAATCGGATATCGCAACCTGGTAAAATTAATTACCACCGCTCACCTGGACGGTTTTCATTACCGGCCGCGAATCGACAAGGAGCTGCTGGCGCAACATTCCGCCGGACTGATCGGGCTCAGTGGTTGTCTGGCTAGCGAAGTGAACTCCGCCATCCAGGCGAACAATATTCAAAAAGCGAGCCAGGCCGCGGCCGAATACCGCGATATCTTGGTAAAGAAAATTTCTTCATCGAATTACACGATCACGGCCTCGAGGAACAAAAGTGGTGCAATGCCGTCCTGCCGAAAATCGCGAAAGATCTCGGGGTCGGTCTGGTCGCGGCGAACGACGTTCATTTTCTGCGCCGGGACGATCATGACGCGCACGACGTGATGCTCTGCATCGGCACCGGGAAAATGGTCGCGGATGAGAGTCGGATGCGTTACGCGCCCGAGTTGTATTTCAAATCGCCTGCGGAAATGCGCGACTTGTTCAAGGATCATCCGGACTCGATCTCGAACACGCTGGCGATCGGAGAGCGTTGCGATCTCACAATCGAGTTTGGCCGCTCTAAATATCCTGAATATCCGGTCCCGACCGGACAAAACCGCGAGGAATATTTGCGCGAGCTGTGCGACAAAGGGTTGGAGGAGCGTTACGGCGAACGCGCGAAGACCGATCCTCAACTTCGCGAGCGTCTCTCTTATGAGCTCGGCGTCCTCGAGCGCACCGGATTTGTCAGCTACATCCTGATCGTTTGGGATTTCATTCACTTTGCGAAAGGCCGCGGAATTCCGGTCGGGCCGGGACGGGGATCGGCAGCCGGGTCGCTGGTCGCCTACGTCGTCGGAATCACCGACATCGATCCGCTCCAGTTCGGTTTGATCTTCGAACGCTTTTTGAATCCGGATCGCGTTTCGCCGCCGGATATCGACGTAGACTTTTGCGAAGCACGCCGTGGCGAAGTGCTGGAATACGTCCGGCAAAAGTACGGCGAACGTCGCGTCGCGCAGATCATCACTTTCGGAAAACTCAAAGCCAAGAGCGTGGTGCGCGATGTCGGCCGGGTGATGGGACTGCCGTATCGCGACGCCGATCGCATCGCCCGAATGATTCCAAATGAGTTGGGGATCACCCTCGATTCCGCGGCTGAAAAGAATTCAGAATTGAAGCGCGCGATTGCGACCGAAGCGCAGACGAAACAACTTTTCGAATACGCGAAGATTCTCGAAGGAATTTCGCGCAACGCCGGCGTCCACGCGGCCGGTGTTGTGATCGCTGACCGCGACTTGTCCGATTACATCCCGCTCTGTCGCGACGTGAAGGGCAACGACGTGATCAGCCAGTATCCGATGGGGCCTTTGAACGACCTCGGCCTGCTGAAGATGGACTTTCTTGGTCTCAAAACCCTGACCGTCATTGACGACACGGTGAACTTGATTCGTCGGCGCGAGCCGGAGTTTTCGCTCAAAAACATTCTACTCGACGACAACGCTGCGTTCGAACTCTACAACCGCGGCGAGACGGTCGGGCTGTTCCAAATGGAATCAGGCGGAATGACGGGCACCGCGCGGAAGTTCGATGTCCAGAAGATCGACGACATCATTGCGTTGATTGCGTTGTATCGGCCCGGTCCGATGGATTTGATCGACGATTACATCAAACGCAAAAAAGGTTTGATGAAGATTCGTTACGAGCATCCGCTGCTCGAGGAAATCTGCGCCGACACTTACGGCGTGATGATTTATCAGGAACAGGTGATGGCCGCCGCGAGCAAGTTGGCCGGTTATTCGTTAGCGGAGGGCGATCTGCTTCGCCGCGCCATGGGCAAGAAGGACAAGGAGAAGATGGCGAAGGAGCGCAAAAATTTCATCGACGGTTGCGCGCGAACCAACAAGATCCCTGAAAAAAAGGCGAACTCGATCTTTGATTTGTTGGAAAAATTCGCCGGTTACGGATTTAACAAAAGCCACAGCGCGGCTTACGGCCTGATCAGTTATCAAACTGCGTATTTAAAGTCGCACTATCCGCTCGAGTTCATGGCCGGATTGCTGAGCAACGAAATCAACAACACTGATAAGATTTCGATTTTTGTCGGCGAATGCCAGCGAATGGGCATTCTGATTCTGCCGCCTGACATCAATAAGAGCGGTTTGAAATTTGTTCCG
This sequence comes from uncultured Verrucomicrobiae bacterium, assembly GCA_963800015.1. GTDB lineage: Bacteria > Verrucomicrobiota > Verrucomicrobiia > Chthoniobacterales > UBA10450 > AV40. The sequence continues at coordinate 41,597 of CAWCZE010000005.1, forward strand.
GAGCACATTGGAGCGGCGGTCTCTGACCGACGAGATGCGGACGTCGACGGTGAGACACCGCCGCTACAAAACAAGAAGGCCATTCGTTACGGACTCGCTGCTATCAAGAACGTCGGTGAGGCCGCGATGCAATCAGCGATCGAAGAACGCGAAAGAGCGGGGGATTACAGTTCGCTGGAAGATTTTTGCGGACGAATGGGAACGAGAATCGCCAACCGTAAAATGCTGGAGAGTTTGATCAAAGCCGGCGCGTTCGACTTCGTTGGGCGAGATCGCGCGGAGCTTTATGCGTGTATTGACGAATCGCTTTCTTCTGCGGCAACCGCCTTGCGCGACCGAACCGTCGGCCAGGTTTCATTGTTCGACGAAGAAACGCACGCCGCGACAACTCGAAAGCGAATCGTTCCGCCTTGGGGCGATCACGAAAAACTTTCCTACGAAAAAGAGCTTCTCGGATTTTACGTGAGCGGGCATCCCCTCGATGCCTATGTTGATCTGTTCGCGGGAAAAAATTATCACGCGATCGCTTCGTTAGGTGATTTGGAAGATCGGTCGCAATTCAAGATCGCGGGCGTGATCGTGCAGGTGGAGAAGAAATTCACCCGCAAAGAGGGCAAGCCATTCGCGGTCATCTGGGTGGAAGATCGCACCGCCAATCTCGAGATCGTGGTTTGGAACGACGTATTCGTCACGGTTTCGGAGCTGCTCGAGCCGGGTCGGGTGGTGGAACTTCGCGGCACGATCGATAACCGCGGCGATTCTCTTCGAGCGACTGCGCAAAAAATAAGAATTCCAGTAGCGAGCAAGACAAACGGCAGTTCGAATGGGCACGCGAACGGAAGCTCGATGGAAGAACCAGCAGTCCTTCTGCAGTTTTCGCCAACCGCCACGAGCGATGAATTGCGGGAAGTTCGCGAGCTGCTCGCCAGTTCGCCCGGTGGACGCCGGGTTCAACTTTTGTTCGATCGCCCAACCGGCGAACCGTTGCGAGTTGATGCGGGTCCCAATTTCCGGGTCAGTCTTACCCGCGAACTCGAAGAAAAGCTGATGCGGTGGCTGGTCTCGACGAAGCCCGAGCGACGGGACGGAACAAATTCATCACCGAATTAACGCCGCTTCTTCTTTTTGGCTGGCGTTGCGGGAGTCGGGCTCGGTTTTGGATGCAAACCAAACGTAAATGAGGTTTGAGCGGGTTTGTCTCCAAAACAAAGCGGAACCTTCGTTGCGTCCGTCGGGATCGGGTCGCCAGGTTGACCGATTGCGGTTGGGCGCGAAGTCATGGCCCATCGGCCGTCGAACACACTGCCTTGTAGTTCAATTTGGCTGATGATCGGCGCCAACGTGATTCCGATTGGTTGAAGGTTGATCCGATTCACGCACGAGGCCGGCGGCGTTGTCAGTTCAAACACAGGTACGCTCGGAAAGATGTCCACCTTGGTTGCGGCGAGGTCGTGGAAATCAATATCGCCACGAAGCGATACCTCGACGTCGTTGGTGGCGGCGTTCAGAAATTCAATCTTGCCATGATCGCCGTCAAAACTGATTCGAGCGCTCGCCTGGCTGAGATCGAGCGGACCGTTCTGCAGTTTCGCGTTCAGCAGCTGCACGTCTCCCGAAACATGCGGATGCTGCAACGTCTGGCTCCAGGAAATCGCGCCGCTCACGATGCCTTCGCTGAATATTGCCGGGTGAAAAATCTGCGGCGCACTCGCCAAAACAACGGTTGGAAAATTGATCTGCGCCTCGAGCGGCGATGCGAGAAATGCTTTCCAATCTTCGCCGAGCTTTAGCGAAAATTTCGCGGTGAGGTCAACCTGACTCGATCCCGGCAGAGTAAATGCCGCGTGGGCGTCCCATTGACCGGACGAAATTTTCGCTTCGAGCTGAATCGGAATCGCAGAACCCGAAGCGGTCTTGCCGAGCAGGAAATATTCGGAAGCGTCGCCGATCCTGGCATCGATCTGGCCGGAACAATCCTGTTCATGCGAGATATCGATCCGGCCCTGGGCTCGGACGAAATCTTTTTTGCGAATGACTTCGAGTTGCTCGAGTTCAAGCTCGCTTCCTTTCAGATTCAGTTTGGCGGTCAGGTGATCGAACTGCCGTTTAAACAATGACAATGAATTTCCAGTCGCGAGGACATGGCCTCCAAATTTCCGCTCTCTCGCGCTCACCGTCCCTTCGATTCCGATTTTCCCGGCAAAATCGCCGTGATCTGCGCCAAACAATTCCGCAAACTGGCCGAGGTCGCCGATTGATCCTGAAATTTCACCGCGAAAATCCGGGTTCAGCCAATCGGAAGACTTCGAGGGCAGCGCGCCCTCGCCATTCATGGTCAGCTGATTTTGACGTTGCTTGATGTAAAGCTGCTGCAGCTGGATCTGGCGGTTGTAAAAAACGGCGCCGACCATGATCAGATCGGCCGCGCGATTGTGCCAGCTCAGCCCATTCAGCTCGGTCCAAATCGACGCTGTGCCGCTGAGCGGATCGCGTGGATCACCGCGAAAAGTGAAATTACAGTCGCGAAGCGAGCCGCCAAGGCGATCGGTGAAGCCAAGCGCTTCGGATGTTTGGGCGAGTGAAATTCCGTTGGCAGTGCCGGCCAGGTTCCAGATCGAAGTTCGGTCCGCCCCATTCGTTCGAAATGCTGCCGCGGATTTTTCCGCCGAGAACGTCGAGATCAAATTGAAGATCGGCCCGTTGATCGTTGAGGCGTGAAAGATCGATGAGCAGTGTTTGAAGATCGACTCCTCGCGCCAGATTGAGACCGCCGATGGTCAGGCGGTCCTCCTGCCATTTGGTTGCGCCGCGCAATTGGGAAAATGTTTGCCGAAACATCGGCGAGCTGACCGCGACCTCGCCCGCCGAAAAGCGACCGGCCTCGATTTGATTTCCGGAAATCGACGCGTTCCGGAGCAGCACGACTGACGGCCCGTTCTCAACCCGCAGGTCCAGGTGATTAATTTGGAAATTCGTCGGCAACAGAACTTGCAACGCGCGCCAGTTAAAATCGAGAGGACGTTTGCCTCCGGAAAAATCGCGGCGGACTTCGGCGTGCGCATTTTGAATGGTCAGGATGTGAACGCCCTCGGTTTTGCCGGCGAGAAGTCTCGCCAATTTCAGATGCAGTGCGGCATGTTCGGCAGTCAGGTCGATTTGAGTCGTCACCGCCGGCTCGTTGGTGATTCGAATGCGATCGATCGAAACGGGCCGCAAGAACGGCGCTTGGATTTTGCCGACCTCTATTTTCAGATGCTGCCGCCGCGCCTGCCAGTACAGCCATCCGCGCACGGCGGCGACGGTTAGCGCAGGCGACAAGGCAATGCCGGCCAGCGCCGCCAGCACAATGATGGCGATCAATAGCAGGCGTTTTCGTGGCATCGCGTGGTCATTGGTTTAATCGCAAACCACCAGAGCGCAAAGCAGGTTTATTTTGGAACAGCGGGCGCGGGGGATTCGGTCGGCGAAGTCGTGAATACGAGATGAATCGGCTGCCTGGCGTGGATCCGCTTGTTCAGTTGGCGTTGCAACTCCTGTTCCGCATCCGCCGGCAGGCCAATTTCGACCGCCTGCTTGCGCGCCATCTCCGGCAACTGAGCGAGCTCATTTTGCAGATCCGTGCCGGAAACGTGGTTCCACAACCCGTTTTCCAATGCCAACACGTCTACCCGAGTTTCTTCCACGCCGACGATTTCGGCGTGCGGCATTCGAACCAAGATTTCATCAGGTTGAACATCGACCGCGACGTCCTGGCGTAAATCAAAACCGGCTTTCGCGAGAAACGTGCCGCTGAGCTTGATCCGCTTGGAGCTGCCGGCCCAGGTGTGCGCAAATTCGCGTTTTACTTTGATTTGCTTGGTCAGGGTTGCCAATTCGGCGACGGGAGAAGCCGCTTCATCGACAATGGTTTGATTATTAATTCTGATTCGAGGCTGCAAATGCGCGATGTCGATGAAAGCAGAACGCAAATCTCTTCCCAGACGTTCGAGATCGTCGGTTCCCTGACCAATTGTCCGGGCAGGCCACGTTTCCAAACGCAGAAAAATGAAAAGGGTCGCGCCGACGACGATAAGAGCCGTTATGGCCAACGCGGCAGGCCAGGAAATTCTGGCGGCAACTAGCTTGGAATGACGAAGCACGAATGACGAATGCCGAATTAATGACAAATAACAACTTTTGCTCTCAGCGCCGTCGACGACTTCTTCGTCATTCGTCATTGGTCGTTCGGCCTTAAAAAAGTACCGCCCCCCACACCCGATGGGCGTGAAGGGCGGCTGTTCCCCCCAGAACAATTTATAAAGCTGTGCTGCTAGTAGCCGAGCTTCCGCACTGCCGCAACAAAAATTTCCATAAATTATCAACACAACCCGCTCTGCCTGCAAGTTCTGGCTTTGGGGCGGGTAAAAACCGCTTTCCACCATAAGAATCTCTGCGACTTGCGCAGGCCAAAAATGCGCGGTTTATTTTTGGATGCGGAATTTGGATCCGAAAAAACCGCGCTGTCTCGCGGGATCTCTGTTGGTCGCGCATCCGAGCATGCTTGATCCAAATTTCCGACGCGCCGTTCTGTTCATTTCTGCGCACGATCCGGACGATGGCGCCATGGGCGTAATCATCAATCGGCCGCTGGACAAGAATGTCGCTGATCTCGTGACCGAAGTCCCGCCACAAAATCTCGCCGACGTTCCGGTTTTTTTGGGCGGTCCGGTCGGCAACAATCAATTGATGCTCGCGGCGTTTGAGTGGCAAAAGGGCTCGGGCCTGAAGTTGAATCACCATGCGCTGACTGGCTTTCCCGAATCGTCCGACGACACACCTTCGATTCGTGCGTTTTTGGGTTATGCCGGCTGGAGCGCGGGGCAGCTCGAGGCCGAAATGAAACAGAAAGCGTGGATCGTCCAGAAACCAAACCGCGCGACCTTGAAATTCGAACGCGTGTCGCGGCTTTGGTTCGACATCATGAACAAACTCGGGCCGTGGTACCGGATGCTGGCAGCTGCGCCCGACGATCCGTCACTGAACTAAGTGACGAGTGACGAGTGACGAGGAAAAGAGACTCGCGCATGCATTTTTAGCTTGTCACTTGTCACTCGTCACCTGTCACTGTCTGCATGATCATTGGCGTTCCCAAGGAAATTAAAGAGCAGGAACAACGCGTGGCGTTACTGCCCTCGGCCGCGGACCAACTGAAACGGCGCGGCCATTCCATTATCGCTCAGAAGAACGCCGGTGTCGGTTCGGGTTATTCGGACGAAGAATATCAAAAGGCTGGCGCCGAGATTGTCGATTCCGCCGAGGAAGTTTTTAAGCGCGCGGACATGATCGTTAAAGTAAAGGAGCCATTGTCCGCTGAGTTCCCGCTTTTGCGCAAAGGCCAGATTCTCTTTACCTACTTGCATCTGGCGGCGAGCAAGCCGTTAACCGAGGCGCTGTTGAAATCGGGCGTTACTGGGATTGCGTATGAAACGATCCAGGTAAACGGACGTCTGCCGTTGCTCGAACCGATGAGCGAAGTGGCGGGAAGAATGTCGGTGGTGATGGGCGCCAATTATTTGGCGAAGCACAACGGCGGCAGCGGTGTTTTGCTCGGCGGGGTTCCGGGAGTTTTGCCCGGTCGGGCCGTCGTGATTGGCGCCGGAACTTCGGGCGTGAACGCGCTTCGAATGGCGAAAGGACTCGGCGCGGATGTCACCATTCTCGATATCGATGTTGAGCGATTGCGGTTTCTCGATGTGGCCATCGACAGTTTGCACACTCTATATTCGAGCGAAGCCAATCTCGAATTATTTGATGCCGGATTGCGATTTGTTGATTGGCGCGGTGTTGCTGCCCGGGGCGAAGGCGCCGAAATTGATTACTCGCGCGATGTTGCGAAAAATGAAGCGCGGCAGCGTCTTTGTGGATATTGCGATCGACCAGGGCGGTTGTGCGGAAACTTCACGGCCGACCACGCATGTGAATCCGGTTTACGTTGAAGAGGGAGTGACGCATTACTGTGTTGCCAATATGCCGGCCGCTTACGCTCGAACTTCGACCCAGGCCCTCACCAACGTGACGTATCGATATGTGCAATTGCTCGCCGATCGCGGTGTGAAAGAGGCGTGCCTCAAACAGCCGACACTCACCGGCGGGATTAATACTCTCGACGGCAAGCTTACCTGTCAGGCTGTCGCCGAAGCTCACGGCTTGAAATACGAAGCGCCATTTTAATTTGTGCCAACCGAAAGCCGGCACTTGCTTCGAATCACCGGGTAACGGAACTGTGCTTATGAAGAAATACCTTTGCCTTCTTGTTGGCGCCGCCTTGCTCGCGGCTTGCGAACAAAAATCTGAAACCGTCGCTCCGGCGACAAGCCCGACCGCGGCACCGGAGGCTGCGAACACTGCCGAACCGGTAACGAGTTCATCTCCTACGCCGACTCCTTAAATAATTACAGCCTGCGTCCGTCTAAACCTTACATGAAGAAATACATCTGCCTCTTAATGGGGGCTGCGTTGCTCGCGGCCTGTGAGCAAAAGGAAACCACCGTCACAAATCCGCCCTCTGAGAAAAAGGAAACCAACACGACAATCGTAAAGGAATCGCCGGCGCCTGCTAAGACGGAAACCAAGACCGACATTAACGTAAACACGTCGCCTTCCCCGTAAGGCCGGCCTCAATCGAATCGGATTCGCGAAGTCTTTCGCTCGTTACGGGCGAAAGACTTTTGCTGTACTCGATTTTTCTTGGGAGCGCAGGCGGCTCGCCTGCGAATTCCGGCGGCTCGCCGGAATTGTCTCGTGTTCGGCGAGCCGCCGAACACCGCAGGCCAGCGGCCTGCGCTCCCCAATCGAATAATTGCCGCGCTTGCAGAGCATCGCGAATTGTAGGATCGACGAGGCTGGATGTCGCCAGGACGATTGTCATTCCCAAAGAATCAAAGGCTCACTCGACCTTCGAATTTGAGTCGGTTAGGAAGAATGGTCGCGTCGAGCGTGGTCGACTGGTGATGCTCGGCGTTTTCAAGGCGGCTGAAACGACAGGATTCCGGGCCGGCTTTGTTACTTCACGCGCGGTTGGGCAGGCGGTGAGGCGCAATCGGGTCCGCCGGCGTTTGCGAGAGATTGTCCGGAAACATCAACACGAAATCAGCGATGGATTTTGGCTGGTTACGATCGCGCGCGCCTCGGCTGCGAACGCAAGTTACGCGCAATTGGAAGCTGAGTGGTTGCGTCTGGCTGGACGCGCTTCTATCCTAGCCGCTTGATGCGCACGCTGATCCGCATTTGTATTCGAGGTTACCAACTCACCCTGTCGCCAATTCTCGCCGCGATGGGCGGGCCGGGTTCCGGATGCCGGTTTCATCCGACCTGTTCGCAATATTTTCTCGAGGCAATGGAATCGCACGGAACGTTGCGCGGAATTTTTTTGGGACTGAAACGAATTGGGCGATGTCATCCCTGGGGCGGTTCCGGTGAAGATCCGGTCCCGATGCCCGGACACAGTAAACGTTGCGCGTGATTCGAAGTCGCCAGGATTTTTATGGACCGAACCGCATGGATTGTAGTCTGCCTTTGCACGCTGGGCCTGATCGGCTGGTACGTGTATGCCGGGAAACAGGGACAGCAGCAGCGCCAGCATCAACTCTCGGCGACTGCTTCGCCCGTTCCATCCGTCGCGGGTAGTCCTTCCGCCGTTCCGGTTCCGTCGACCGCCGCACCAGCGACTGCTGCCAGTGCAACTCCGGCGCCGCAATCCACTCCGGAATTTCGCTGAGAAAACCGAAACATTGCGCAATGACGACGTGGAACTTCATCTCACAAATCGCGGCGGCGGAATTCGCGATGTTGTCCTGCTGAACCATATCAGCCAGGGCGATCAGCGGGTCGTTCTTAATTCAAAAGATCAGTCGCCGATCGGCGCAATCGTGAATGAGCCAGCGACGCCGCGTCTTGAAGAATTTAGTTTAAGCCATGAGCCCGATGGCGGCGTCAAATTCGAGCGAGCGGCTGACAACATCACGATCCGGAAGAAGTTTTTCTTTCCGCCAGACAAGGAGAAAAAGGACAACTTTCTCGTCGAAATGGATGTCGACTTTGTGAATGGCGGCGGCCAGGCCTACGCCAATCCTGGTTATTTCGTGGCCCTCGGATCGGCCGCGCCGATTCATCTGAAAGATTACGCTTATTATACTCGGCTGGTTTGGTGCCTCGATGGCAAGGCCAAAGGAGTCGACGTGAACTGGTTCGGCGCCAGTGGCGGAATTTTGGGGATTAATGCGCGCCCGGCTCAGCCGTTCTATCAGCAGGATCTTTCCAACGCCGATTGGGCTGCCGTGAGCGATCAATTTTTCACGACATTGATCGCGCCATTAACCGGGAAAGGAAATGGAGTTTGGGGACATCGCTTCGATATCTCACCGGAACAAAAAATGTATGGCCTGACCGGTGCGTTGCGCATGCCTCCGTTCCAGGTGCCGCCCGGCCAGAGCTACAGCGCGCGATTTGAAATTTGGGCGGGCCCGAAAATTTATCACCGCCTGGCCCGACTCGATCACAACGAAGCCGAAATCATGGATTTTGGAATGTTTAAGATCGTCAGCCAATTTTTGCTGAATTTCCTGAATTGGCTGCACAATTTCCTCGGCTCTTACGGCTGGTCGATTCTCGCGCTGACCGCTGTCGTTAAAATCGTGCTCTGGCCGTTACAGGGCAAAGCGAACAAGTCGATGCGCCGGATGTCCCTGTTGAATCCGAAAGTCCAGGAGTTGCGCGACAAATACAAAGACGACCCGACGAAGATGAACCAGGAGGTGATGAAGCTCTACAAGGATTATGGAATCAATCCGGTCGGCGGCTGTTTGCCGATGATGATCCAGATCCCGATCTTTTTCGGCCTGTTCAAAATGCTCGGCCAGGCGGTCGAGCTCCGGAATTCGCCATTTTTGTGGGTGAAAGATTTGTCACAGCCCGACACTGTGGCGTACTTATTCAACGTCCCGATCAACGTCATTCCATTGTGCATGGCTGCGACCCAGATCTGGTTGATGGCGATGACGCCCAAAACCGGCGATCCCACCCAGCGACGGGTGATGATGTTCACCCCGCTGATCTTTTTGTTTATCTGCTACAATTTTGCCGCGGCTCTGGCATTGTATTACACCACACAAAATCTTTTCAGCATCGTGCAATTTTATTACAACAAACGGCAGCCGATGCCGACGCTCGAAAAAGTGCAGCCGGCCGGGAAGCGAAAATAATGACGCCGAAAGAATTACTCGACACCATTCTCGGCTTTCTCGGTTTCGTGGTTGAGATCGAAGAATCGCAAAACGAAGCCGGCAATCAGGTGTTGCAAATTTACAGCGAGGAAAGCCGGCGACTAATCGGACGCGACGGCGAAACCCTGGAGGGCATCCAGTTTCTTTTGAATCGTCTGCTCCAGGCGAAGGACAAAGACGCGCCCAAAGTCGTGGTCGATTGCGAAATGTACCGCTCGATGCGCGAAGATCGCATCGTGCAGCGGGTGCGCGGTTTGGCCGAGCGCGTTCGCGCGACTGGTCGGTCGCTGCAGTTGGAGCCGATGAATTCTTATGAGCGCCGCATCGTGCACAATGCATTCAAAGACGATCCGGATATCGCGACCTGGAGTCCATCGGACTCCGCGCGGATCAAACAGATCACGCTGTTAAAGCGCCAGCCGAAAAAAGAAGAGGCCCACACCGAAACTGCGCAGAAGGAATAAGCTGGCATCGGATAATAGCCAATGCCTTGCACTGGGTGCACGTGCACGAGGTTCCAAGTCTCGTCAGGGACGGCACCATAATTCTTTTCGTCCTCCGGACTGCTTCGATTCGCAACCCAGCATTAAAATGCTGGGCTATCTTCCAAACAAAGCGCTAGCGGTTGCCTGCGCTTCCACGTCACTCGTCACTCATCACTCATCACTTCGCCTTCACCCTTCGAATCGGGCGGCTTCTTTTGTCACGCCGGATTTCACTTCCGGACGCCAGCGAAATTTTTTCAGAATCGGGTTTGGTTTGCCTTCAACCGCGTCGGCGGTGATTTTGCCCAACACCGGCGCAAATTTGAATCCGTGTCCGCAATCTCCGGTCGAAACGATCAGGTTCGGCCGCTCCGGATCTGCTGCGATCCAAAAATCGCCGTCGTTTGTGTCGCAATACATGCAAATCGGGTGTAAACAATCGGATCGTCGGCGAGTGAGGGAATTGTCGACCGCAGAAACGCGCGTAACTCGTCTTCTTCTTCGCTGTAACAACGCGTTCGCTCGAATCCGGAGAAAATTCGCGTCCGCCTCCGTGATTAGCGATTTTCACAATGCCCTGGTTCAGTGGAAACCCGTAAAAACCGGTCGTCGAAATATCGGCGCCGAAAAAGGGGAATCGCTCGGGCAGAAAAAGTTCCGGCTTTGACGGCTGCAAATGAAAAACCGGATGTCCAGTTGCGCGCAAGAATGATTTTGTTTCTGGAACCAAATAGGGAGTCCAGGCGCCGGCCGCAATTACAACCGCGTCGCCGCTGATGCATTCGCCATTCTCAAGAACGACGCCGTTTACAGAATTATCGCCTTCCTCGATTCCGATGACCTTCGCTTGCTCGCGCAATTCCACTCCGAGCGTTTTCGCGTAATCAACCAGCGTAGCGACGGCACGCCCACTTTCCGCGTAACCAGCCAGCGGGTCGAAGAAACCATCCTGAAATCTTTCCGGTGCGAACGCCGGGAAGCGCTGATGAAATTTAGTCGCATCGAACCGGTCGAAGGGATGGTGATGTTTCTCCAGGACTCGCGCGCTTTCGTATTCGAAATCGCCCGGCCGCATTTTGTGCCGGCAAACAAACAAAACGCCGGTTTCATGATAAAGCTCTGTCCGGAACTTTTTGTTCCATTCTCGCCAGATCGGAATGCAATCTTCGGCCAGCGCGGTGTAATCCTCATCGGGACCGTAAGCCGCGCGGACAGCTTTGCTGATGTCGGTCGAAGCGGCCAGCGGGTGGGGGATCGGACCGGGATCGAGTAGGACGATTTTGTGTCCGCGATTTTTTAGTTCGATCGCCGCGGTAACGCCGCTGATTCCTGCGCCGACAATAATTACCGTGGGCATTTCCGCTGAAAACTATCCGACCGGTGTCGCGCTATCGATCGGCACTTGCGACTTTGTCATGCCGACAGGTGTGCGGCAAACTGGAAAACAATTTTACCGCCGCGCTTATCCCGCATTGCGTGCGTCACGGCCTCTTTCGCTTCGTCGATTGAATACGATTTTTCCACTTTCGCTTTTAACAACCCGCGTTTGGCCATTTCGAACAGCGGATTGAAGGCCCCCATTCGCTCGGCCATGGTGGCATTGTCGTACCAATGATTGATCCAGATGCCTCGCAAGCGCAGGTCTTTGAAAATGAAGAGCCCGGTTGGAATTTTTAATGGCTGCAAACTCATTGCGCCGAAACTCACCAGAGTTCCACCGAACGCGAGACAGTTTGCCAAACGAAGCGCACTGTCACCGCCAACCGCAGTTCAACCCAAGTTTTAAGGCCGCGCCTCCCGTCGCTGCTTTCACTTCGTCACGCAGCTTATCATTGTCGACGAGCACAACATCGCCGCCCTGATTGCGCAGTTCCTCGATTAATTCCGGCCGCCGCACCACGTTCACGGTTTTGAATCCCAATTCGTGCGCGATTTGGATGACGGCCCGGCCGGCACCTGAGTTCGCGGCGTTTTGAATTACCCAATCGCCGCGAGAAAGATCAACGTAACCGTGAAGCAATCGCCACGCAGTTATCGGATTGATTTTCAACATCGCCGCATCCACCGGATCAATCCCCGGCGGCACAACCACGAGTTCGTCCGCCTTTACCGCGACAGCCTCCCGCCACGTTCCAATGTTGTGCGGTAAGATCACCAGCGCGCCTTTCGTGATCGTCGATACATTCGCGCCGAGTTCGATAACAATTCCGGATCCTTCGAATCCGGGAGTCGCGGGAACTTCGCGCCGCGCCGGATATTTTCCCTCGATCGCGTTGATGTCGGCCGGATTCACCGGCGCCGCTCGCATTTGCACAACCACCTCGTCAGTCGCAGGTTTCGGCCACGGCTCGGTTTTGATCTGCAAAACGTCCGGCGGATTTCCGTGCCTTTCGTAAACAACCACCTTAATGGTCTCGCTCATTCCATGAATTCGGCGTCGCACCCTACGCCAACGCCTCAGCCTGTCACAGCGAATCTGCAAACCGGATCGCGTGTGGCCCTGATTGGATTGATGATCAACGTCGCGCTCGCGGCAATCAAGATCGCCGCCGGCTTATTTGGCAATGCTTACGTGCTGATCGCGGATGGCATTGAATCGGCCCTGGATGTTGGCGGTTCGATCATAATTTGGGCCGCGTTGAAATTCGCCGCGCGTCCGCCCGATGCGACTCATCCCTATGGTCATGGCAAAGCAGAACCATTCGCGGCGATCATAGTTTCGGTTGGAGTTCTGGCCGCGGCCCTTGGATTGGCAATTTCCAGCGTGCGCGAACTTTTTCTTCCGCGTCATGCCCCGGCGCCGTTTACGTTGATCGTTCTCATCGTCGCAGTCGTGATCAAGGAGACGATGTACCGCTACGTCATGCGGGTTGGTCGAAATGCTGAAAGCACCGCGATTCAAACCGACGCGTGGCATCATCGCACCGATGCGCTGACTTCAATTGCAGCGTTCATCGGTATTTCCGTTGCGTTGATCGGCGGTGAAGCCTGGCAAAGCGCGGATGACTGGGCCGCACTCTTCGCCTGCGCGTTGATCGCGACCAATGGTTATCTCCTGCTTCGTCCTGCGCTCTATGAAATTCTCGATACCGCTCCTCGCGGTGAAATTGTCGAGGGCGTGCGCAATGCGGCGCGGTCTGTGCCGGGTGTCGCTGAAGTCGAAAAAACGTTCGTTCGCAAAATGGGCCTCAGTTTCTACGCCGATCTGCACGTGAAAGTGAACGGTGAAATCTCGGTGCGCGAAGGGCACCACATTGCCCATGAAGTGAAACGCGCGATCCAGGAGAGCGAGCCGAGAATTGTCGACGTGCTCGTTCACATCGAGCCCGCTGAAAATCTCTAGCCGCGAGCGTCATTAACATCCCTCCGCGCGGGAACGCGGAGTTAATCAGAGCTTCGTTATTAAGTCGGTGAGCGCGTGAGTGAGCGTCTTGCGCACCTGTTTGATACGCCGGCTAAATTGAAGAAGGCCGGAAATCGAACCAGGATCTCTTAATAGATAAGCAAACAGCCGGCCGTAATTCGTTCGTTGTTGTTCCAGATCGAACAACACGTCCGGCGGTGCGGGGAGCGGATTGTTCGGAGTATCGCTGATCGCTCGAAGCGAAAGCAATGGCACGCCGTGGACCTTGCAAATCTCAGAGATCGATCCCGTTTCCATGTCCACCGCAGCCGCGCCAGAAGCCCGCGCGATTTCGTCTCGCGAGGAAATCGAATCGACGATCGCAGCCGCGGTAAAAAGTTTCACCGCCCGGGGTTTCTGGTCGCTCAAAATTCCTTCGGCGCGTCCGAGCAAAATCGGATCCGAAAAATTCTTGGCCAAAATCAAGTCGCTGACTTTCAGATCACTCGAGACCGCGCCGGCGAAACCCGAACTGATCACCAATCGTGGTCGCGCCTTGTGCAGCAATGCCTCCATGCGCTGGTTGCAATTCTTTGCGCCAACGCCGGTGTGACAAATTGCGATCGCATGACCACCGATCTTGCCGAAAACAAGACCGTGATCTTTCCGTTGGTGATCGAGCTGATTGCGCAAACCAACGCTTTCCGTCGGCAGCGCGAAAGTAATTCCGATCATGAGCCGCCGGCGATGCGAACCTGCAGAATCGTTTTCTCCGCCCCGGTTGGGTTGGAAGCAGGCTCGGGGACGCTCGCGCCAAGAGTTTTCAGCGCGTCTCGAAACTCTTTCAGTCGCGAAGTTGGAATTTCGGCGAATATCAAAACGCCGTTTTCATTGTTTAAACCCTTGGCGGCGGAGCCTCCGCAGCGGGTCGCAGCCGCTACAACTTTGCTGGCCAGGGCATCGCGCTCCGTGGCTGGCGCGTTAAATGAAATTTCATCTATGCCCAAAGTTGGTGTCGGCAGGGCAGTGGCTGCGGTTTGAGAGAGACTTTGTATTAATTCGGTGCGGTTTTTTTCCGTCTGCTCCCGCGCACGTTCTTTGTTCTTCATGAAAAAGATTGCGTAGATGCCGAAGGCAACGTTGAGGCCGACCAGAACGATGAACACGCTCATGATTCTTCGCGCCAGAACTGCACCGCGCTCGGTTATCGGCGCGTTCGCTACTCCCACGACTTCGCGCGATTCGCCCATGCTCGCGTGAATTTGGCGGGCGACCGCCAATTCCTGACGAGCTGTCGGGTCGGACATAAAGCGTTCCTCCAACTCCGCCCGCTCGCCGGCCGGCAATTTGCCGTCCAGATAATCGAAAAGCTTGTCCGGATTCATGCTGTTATCGGACAAGCGTGCCGCGACAGGCTGCGGCGCGCAATCGGGAAGTCGCCGACATGCGGGAAAACATGGCCCGATTTGCGCTTTCTTCTCGTGCGGTAGAGTAAAACCGTCGTGGGCGAATATGGTCAGGGGAATATCCACGCTGAGGGCTGGCGTCGCCGTGCGTTAATCGCGCTCGGGATTTTCTGCGCCCTGGTGCTGATCTTTCATCGGCCTCTCTTATTATATACGGGGCGCAAAATTGCCCTCCATTACGCCGCCAAAGAGAACTTAAAGATCGAGTTTCAGCTCCAAGGCACCGTCTTTACCAACCTGACGGTCAAGAACCTTCACGCCACTCCGACCGGACCGAGCGATGTCGAGTCGATCGATGTCGATCTGGCGCGTGTCGACTATGGCTTGTTCACCCTGTTGCGACATGGAATTTCGAATGCGCTCCGAAACGTGGAAGTGCGTTCGGCGCGGATCGTGATGAATCCCGCTCGAGCGGCGCTCCGGCCGCGTCCACCAAATCCGAAAAATAAAATCGAGCTGCCCGATATTTTTCCAGAACAGATTCATGTGAAGGACGCGACCATTATTGTTCGCAACCGGCCGCATGATTTTATCGCCGAACACGTGGACGTGGACTTTGATCCGCGACATCCGGGCGAAATCCGAGTCGATAAACTGCAACTCGTCGGCGGCCAAACCTGGTTGAAGCTCGCGGCGCAAGCGAGCTACGCCAACCGCAACCTGATTTTGCGCGATCTTGTGCTCGGCGATAACGAGCGGTTTCACTCAATCAGTTTCGACGCGTCGGAAATTGCTGCGCGAAAACTCGCAATCAATTTCGAATACGCCGTTGCCGACGGAGCAATGGACGGCGCGATCATGTTGCGCGAGTCGCACGATTCATTGGACACGAACCTACGGCTCCGGTCTCAAAACATTCCGTTGGCGGCGATCAACAAGTTCGCTGCGTTGCCGCAGGATTGGTTGCAGGGATCGATCCAGAAATTCGATGTCGACCTTGGCGGATTGCTCAGTTCGCCGGCGAGCTGGAACGGAACTGTGACGGCGGCGGTTAAAGATTTTCGGCAGGAGCAAACCGCGTTCGATAGCGGCGAATTCCAGATCGTGGCGAAAAACGGCGTGGCGACGCTCCAATCGGCGGAGTTCAAACAACAAAAGAATGAATTTCACGTTACCGGATCGACCGAGCTGCCGCGCGATATTAAAGATTTCGGGCGCGCTCCAACAACCCTGGAATTGACGGCGAGTCTTCCGGACTTGGAACAAATGACCGAGAAAATGCCGCAGAAAATCAGCGGCTCGGCCCAACTCGGCGGCAAGCTCACCATTAGAGATGCAAAGCTTGACGGTGATTTCACTGTTAGCGCTCCGTCGATCACGTCTGGCGATGGTCGCGCGGAGAATTTGAGGGCAACGATTCGAGTTTCGAAAAACATTCCGCCGGCAGATTCAGCTAAACCCTGGTTCGACCAGCTTGTCGCCGACGGAAATTTCGCGGCTTCGAATGTTCGGTTTCGCAATTACGCAGCCGATTCAGTGGAAGGATCGCTTCACGCGAAAAACGAGCTGGTCACCTTTGATCGTCTCATCGTAAAGCGAAAACAAAATGAGCTCACGCTCAGCGGCGATTACCGATTGCCGAAAGATTTGGCCAAGCTCTCGAACCAGCCTGCGAAAATCGATGTCGCGTTGAACGCGCCGCAGTTGGCCGATTATTGGATCAAAGACTCGCCCGATAAAATCTCGGGGCCGCTCCAAACCCGGGGCCAGATGGAATGGAAAGATGGGATCGCGAGTGGCTGGTTGTCCGTTTTCGGCAGCAATTTACGGATGCGTGATCTTGTCATCGCGCAAATCAGCACCGAGTGCCAGATTTGGAACAACATCGTCTACGCCAGTTACGTCGGCGCAAAGCTGAACGAGCAGGACTTCGTCAGCGGTGATGGCAGTGTCGATCTTCGCCCGCGTCACCATTACAGCGGAGAATTGCAGGCGAACATTTCCGATCTGTCAAAGCTGCGTCCGTTGCTCAAGACGTTCGGAAATCAAAACGATCTCGCAGGTTCTTTGGTGATCGACTGGGAGGGCAAAGGCGAGACTGTCGGCTTCAAGCGATCCGGCGCATTGCGATTCGCCCTCGATAATGCTCGCTACGGCAACGCCCGCTCCCTCCAGGCACACGCCGACGCGACTTATTCGCCGGATGGCGTCGACATTCCGACGATTTTTTTACGCAGCGATAAAATGTATTTTCAGGCGATTGCCCAGGCCAACGGCGACGAACTCGAAGTCGACAAGATCGAACTCGACCAGGGCCATGCGAAATACGCGTCCGGTTACATGACGGTGCCGTTCGTGTGGAAAAATCTTGGCACGAATAAGCCGTTGTTTTCGTCCAACGGGAAAGTGACAGCCGCCTTCAAATCCGAGAATCTCGACATCAAAAAGCTTTTTCAGGACCTTGGTCTCCAACCGGTCGCCTCGGGCGCGTTGAATGTGACGCTGAGTGCAAGTGGAACGCTCGGCCAAATGGACGCGCAACTCGGTGTCCAAATGCGCGAACTGCGGAGTTTGAGTTTCGAAAAATTCGAGCCCGCCTCGCTCGATCTAACTACGCAAGTCAAAAGCAATCAGCTGACTATCAGCGGGAAATTGCAGCAGGCGAAAATTCAGCCGCTCGAAATGATCGCGAATATTCCTTTCGATGTGGCAAAGATCGCGAACGCCGGACAGGTTCCGGACGACACGCCGGTCAACGCGAAACTGCGATTACCGCGGACCTCGGTAAATTTCCTGCGGCAATTCATTCCCGGGGTCGACGAGCTCGATGGCGACGCCGCGCTCGATGTCAGTGTGCGCGGGACCATCGCAAAACCGGTCCTCACTGGCAGCGGCGACATGACCGTCAACGTCGCGCGAATGAGCGATCCGACCTTGCCGGCCATTCAAAATTTCAAGGGACGACTGAACTTTGCGAATAATGCGCTGACGATTGAACAGTGTCGCGGCGAACTTTCCGGCGGGCACTTCACTGTCACGGGCGGCGTCACATTTCCGACATTGCGAAACGTCGAGATCAATCTGCAGTTAAAGGCTGACAGCGCGTTGGTCGCCCGGAACGACACGTTGACCGTGCGCGCCGACGCCGACATAAAAGTAACGGGGCCATTTACAGCCGCGCATGTCGACGGCACGATCGGAGTGACCAACAGTCATATCCTGAAAAATCTCGATCTCATGCCAATTGGTTTGCCCGGCCGGCCTGCGCCACAGCCGCCCTCGTCGCGACCGGACTTCTCCATTCCACAGCCGCCAATTCGCGATTGGAAATTCAACGTGACGATTAAAACCAAGGATCCGGTGCTGCTTCGCGGCAATCTCGCCAACGGAAAAGCGGTTAGCGAACTTCATCTGACCGGGACGGGTCTGCACCCCGGGCTCGACGGTTACGTGCGATTGGAAAATGTCGACGCGACCCTGCCATTTAGCCGCCTTGAGATTTCGTCCGGTTATCTCAATTTCGATCCGTCCGATCCGCTTAATCCGAAAATCGACATGCACGGGAAGTCGGTGATTCGCGATTACACGATCAACGTTTACATTTACGGAACCTCACTCGCTCCTCAGGCGATTTTCACGAGCGAACCGCCGCTGCCTCAGGAAGAAATCATTTCATTGCTGGCCACCGGCGTAACCCGGGAAGAATTAACCGGCAACAACAACGTGCTTGCCGGACGCGCGGCAATGCTGCTGGTCCAGCAGCTTTATCGAAAAGTTTTCAAGCAAGGGCAGGGCACCCAAAGCAGCTCGGTGTTCGATCGACTCGATCTGGACGTCGGCACGGTCGATCCGCGGACAGGCCAACAACAAGCCATTGCGCGATTCAAGGTTAACGACCAGTTTGTCCTGCTGGGTGACGTCGGCGTGGGCGGCGATTATCGCGGCATGTTGAAATATTTGATTCGGTTTCGGTGATGGGTCGCGTTTGTATCGTCTTACTTGTTGCGCTGGCTGCTCCGCTGGCGGCGCAGACTGCTGTCGACGCTCCGCGCGCGGAGGAAAAGCAGAAACAGAATGAGGCGGTTGAGAAGGTCCAGGAGAAACGCGCCCAATCAAACACAACGGTCGAGTTTGCTGGCCAGCAGGCGTTCAACGAGAAGGATCTGCGTTCCGCGGTGAAGGAACAGCTGGCGACGATAGATCAATACGGTCTTAGTTCGGCACGCGCAGACGATCTCGCATTTTTTGTCGAAGTTTTCTATCGCAAACACGGCTACACCAAAGCCGTCGTGAAGTACAAAATTGAGGGCGGAGATCGTCTTCAACTTCAAATTGATGAAGGCGCGTTGATGGATCTCGGCACAATCACGTTTGCCGGGAACGAACATGAGCCGGAGAAAAAGCTTTTCGATTTCGTAGTTGGTCCAACTCGCGAGCGCTACTCGAAATTGCAGCGCACCCTGCCATTCGTCGCTTCGGACATTCAGGAGGGCGCCGATCTCATGCGCCGCCTGTATGTCGCGGAGGGCTTCCTCGACGCCGTGGTCGAGCAGCCGCGTTATACTTTTGTGACCGAAGCAAATCGCGTCGATGTGACGATTCCGATTCGTGAAGGCCCGCAATATTTCTTCGGCGACGTTTCGTTTCGCGGCCAGACAATTTATGGTGCCGACGCATTGCGGGGGCAAGTCGAAGACTTATTGAAGCAGCCCTACACCGAGGCGCGCGTCGCCGACATTCCGCGGCGGCTTCAGTCCTATTTCAAAACGCGCGGTTACTATGCTGTCAAAGTAGAGGCGACGGCGGCGCCCGAACACGCCGCAGGGTACTCACATTCCGGTCCAGGTCGTCGTTTCGCCCGGCCCGCTTTATCGATTCAGTGGCGAAATTTCCGTAAACGGCCTTGCTCGGTTACGTCCGAGCTTCATCGAAAAGCGATTTAGCCGGCTCAAAGGCCAGATCTACAGTCCGGAAGCCGTCGACGACCGGTTTCGCACTTTGATGAAGACAGGATTATTCAACGTGCTCAAAATTGAGCCGTCGCCAGTCGAACAGGAAGATTCGCTGGCATTGAATATTTCCGCCGAGGAAGCCAAAAGCAAAGAAGTTGGCTTCTCGCTCGGTTACGGCACGTTCGAAGGCGGAATCGTCGGCGCGCAATTCCGCGAACGCGATCTGTTCGGTTACGGCAGGCCGATCACGATGTCGGTTGAACTTTCGCAACGCAGTTACAAAGGCGAATTCATCTACGAAGATCCGTTTCTGTTCGATACCGATCTTTCTTTCAGGAATCGGGCGGCGGCCTTCACCTTCGAGTACGACGGTTATTCCAAATTCGAAATTGGTGATCGCGTGGAGATTAGTCGAAAAATTACCAAAACCTACGAGGCCGGACTCGTCTTTGCCGCTCGGCACGTGGACATCACTCGAACATCGATCGCGCCGCGATTTCTCGGCGACACATCTTACTTCGTAAATTCGCTTGGCTACACTCAAACTCTCGATTTGCGCGAAAGTCCGCTGGTCGCCCCGCGCGGATTTCTGTTCAATCAAACCCTCGACGTCGCGGCCGAGCCGCTCGGCAGCCAGGTATCGCTCATTCGCGGCACCGGGCGCGCGGCCTATTTCCTGCCGTTTGGACCAAAATCTTTGACTCCCGGCGTAGTTGAGGATCAACCAGGGCCACCGCTCCAGCGCTGGTTCCAACAATCATCGCTCGCGTTTGGGGCGCGTCTCGGTTTTCTTCATTCGCTTGATCATTCCGGCGCGGATGAGGAAACCACATTGCCCATCGACGAACGCTTCTTTAATGGCGGCGCAAC
Organism: uncultured Verrucomicrobiae bacterium; assembly: GCA_963800015.1. Taxonomy (GTDB): domain Bacteria; phylum Verrucomicrobiota; class Verrucomicrobiia; order Chthoniobacterales; family UBA10450; genus AV40. The sequence goes on from CAWCZE010000005.1 coordinate 61,913, forward strand.
TTCGGTCCGTAGTTTCGGCGAACGAACCCTTGGGCCGCAGGATCCGAAGGGCAATCCAATCGGTGGCGAGTTCTACACCGTCTTCAATGTCGAGTACACGTTTCCGATTTACGGAGAGCTTCAGGGCGCCACATTTTTTGATGCTGGAAATCTTTTGCCGACTTCGGAGCATCCAAGCCTCGACGATATGCGTTACGCGCTCGGGCTCGGGTTTCGCTACAAATTACCGATTGGGCCAATCCGTTTCGACTACGGATGGAATCCCGATCGCCGACCGGGCGAAGATTTCGGCGCGTTTCATTTGAGTTTCGGCTTCGCGTTTTAATTTGGAGTGCGGCGTGTACTCACGCCGCTTTGCTCACGCTTATCTGCGAGTTGAGAGCGGCGCGCGGACGACCGCATTCCAAAAACATCGTGGCTCTGTTGGTAGGGCGAGACTCTGTCGAGCCCTACCTGGCTCGCATTTGCATCGCGGCAACGCACGGTGTTAGTGACATTTTCACATGCAAGACCAGCCACAAGTCGGCGACACGCCGCCGGAACTTTTTCGAAAACAACTGCATCAACTCGCCGACTGGATCGCCGATTTTCGAGAAAACCTCGGAACCATTCGAGTCGCTCCCAACGACAAGCCGGGCGCGATTCGCGGCGCGTTGCCTGCTCAGCCGCCGGAAAATGCGGAGTCGTTCGACGCGATTCTCTCGGACATCGATCGGCTGATCGTTCCCGGAATGGTCCATTGGAGTCATCCGATGTTTCTCGGTTATTTCGGTTGGACCCAAACCGGCCCTGGAATCCTCGGCGAAATGGCGACGGCGCCTTTGAGTGTAAATGCAATGACCTGGCGAACTTCGCCGGCCGCGACCGAATTGGAAACACTTGTCGTCGATTGGGTGCGGCAATGGATGGGATTGCCGGAAGAGTTCGGCGGAGTTGTTTACGACACCGCTTCGGTCGGCGTCATGCACGCACTCGCGGTCGCGCGCGAAGAAGCCGCACCGTCAACGCGGAAACGCGGGCTCACTGGTCGAGATCTCCCGATCTTTCGTGTTTACGCTTCCGACCAGGCGCATAGTTCCGCTGAAAAAGCCGCCATCGCGCTCGGCCTCGGCGAAGAAAATGTCCAACGCGTGCCGTCGGACCTGGAGTTTCGAATGGACGTTGCGGCGTTGCGAGAAATGATCGAGCGCGACTGCGCGGAAAAATTCAAGCCGCTCGCCGTCGTCGCCACTGTCGGGACGACTTCCACTGCGAGCGTCGATCCCATCCCGGAAATCGGGCAGATCTGTCGCGATCACAAAATTTGGCTGCACGTCGACGCAGCCTACGGCGGCGGATTCGCGATTATGCCCGAATACCAGTGGATTACGAAAGGTTGGGAGAACGCGGATTCAATTGTGATCAATCCGCACAAGACATTGTTCGTGCCGTTGGATTTCAGCATTCTTTTTGTCCGCAATCTCGAACGGCTGCGCCGCGTGTTCACTCTCGTGCCCGAGTACCTGCGCGGCGACACGATTGAGGCCGAAAAGAATTACATGGATTACGGCATCCAACTCGGCCGCCGTTTCCGCGCGCTGAAAGCATGGATGATCTGGCGTTCGCTCGGTCGCGCGGGAATGGCCGATCGGCTGCGCGATCAAATGCGTCTTACGAATCTCTTGGTCGATTGGATCAAATCTGACCAGCGGTTCGAGCTTGCGGCCCCGGTCGTGATGCCGGTTGTGTGCTTTCGATTCGTCGGAGCCGACGAATCGTCACGCCGTAGCGGAGCGAAGGCGGATCTGATTACGCTGGATGCGTCGAACTCCCAAATCGTCGAGCGAATCAACGCCTCCGGCCAGGCGTATCTCACTCAGACCAAGCTGCGCGGTCGAACTGTGATCCGCATCGGGTTGGGAAACATCCTCACGACCGAAGACCATCTCCGGCGTGCTTGGGAATTGATTCAGAAGACAGCAGACAGGTAGGGGCGATTGACCAATCGCCCGTGTGAGCTCGCGTCGAGGGTAGGGGCGGTTGACCCCAACCGCCCGTCGGCGTGATTTTCATTAACACCGGGCCTTCAGGCCGGTGATCAACGCTGGGCTAAATAAGCCTAAACCGTTTAAACGGTTTTTCGGCTGGTGCAAGGAGCTAGCACCGCGCTGAAGCGCGGTGTTAAACGAACCCTAGAAAACTACTTGGCGTGTGCCCGTGAATTCGTAAATTGCCCGCCCACCCATGATCAAAATTCTTCGCAAACATCGCAACTGGCTCATGATCGTCATCGCGATCCTGGCGCTGCCGTTCTGTCTTTATTTTGTAAAAAGCGATACCAGTTTGATCCGCGCCGACACCTTTCGCGTGATGTATGGCCAAAAAGTTACACAGATCGAGGCCGGCCGGTTGGCGAGGTTGTACGAATTGGCCGACGCTCTTGGCGTTTCGGATCTAACGAATGGACTGGCTCCCGGAACCGGAGAGTTCAGTCAAAAAGCGACCATGTTCGTTACGAACTTGCTCGTGCTTCGACACGAAGCCGACAGTTTGGGAATTGAGCCCACCGATTCGGAAATTGTAGATGCGGTCAGGAAATTTCCCGGCCTTCAGGGCCCATCAGGTTTTGACCCGGCTAAATATGACCAGGTGACGAGGAATCTTGCGTCGATGGGATTCACTGACGAGCAGCTGCGTGAAATCGCTCGCGACGAACTCAACTTCAAACGGATTAAGGACCTGGTTGGCTCGTCGGTGTCGATGCCGGAGAGCGAAGCCAAATCCAATTATGAGGAGCTTTACGGTAAAAATTTCGTCAGCGTGATTCGCCTTAAAACCAGCGACCTGTTCAAGGACATCAAAATTAGCGATGACGACATCAAGAAATATTACGAGAGCCACAAGTCCGAACTTAAGACCGAACCAAAACGCAAGATCGAGTTCGTCCGGCTGACGCTGACCGACGATCAGAAAAAGTTAAAGGACAAGGAGCGGATCGACGCGCTTCAAAAACTTTCCGATCGCGCCAATGATGTCTCGCAAGCATTGCTTGAAAAAGGCGCCGATTTTCATCAGGTCGCAACGAAGTTTAATCTGCCCGTTGAAACGACTGGCGAATTCTCCGCCTCTGAGCCCGATCCGAAAGTGAAATCGGATCCGCAACTGAACACCGCTGCGTTCAGTGTGAGTCAGCAGGAGCCGACCAGCGACCCCGTTCAAACTGCCGATGGTTTTGCGATCGTCCATCTGGTTGGATTAACCGAAGCGCATCCGCTGAGCTTTGATGAAGCGAAACCGAAGGTTACTGAGGCGATCAAGAATGAACGCGCACGGGAAATGGCAATGACGAATGGACGCAAGGCGGTGGAAACATTGCGCGAAGGATTGAAAGCGGGTCAGCCGCTTCAATCGGCGCTCGCCAAGGCCGGCAATTTGAAAGCTGACAAAGTTGAACCGTTCGTTCTGGCCGACGAGATGGATAAAACTCCCGAGCAGAAAAAGAGCGAGCCCACTGACATGATGATCATCAGGAATGTCGCAGGTCAGTTACAACCGGGTGAGGTGAGCGACTTCACTCCATGGGTCGATGGCGGTCTGATCGTGGTGCTGGAAAAACGTGAACCGCCGGACCCGGCGAAGTACACCGAGGCGAAAGCGAAGTTTCAGGAGCGTTATCTCAAGGCCGCCCGCGAATACGTGTTCGAGGAATGGCTGCGCGATCGCCAGCAAGCCGCCGGCCTGCTTGCGGCGCGAGGCTAGACACGAATTCCACGAATTTTCACGAAGCCGATTTCTCCTCCGGTTTTCTCTGTACCTTCCCGATTCGTGTTAATTGGTGTCCATTCGTGGTTTTCTGATATTTGGTCTGTGCCTTTCCCGTTCGTGTAATCTGTGTAATTCCTGTCTGATGCCTTCACGCGATGAGATTTTCGATGATGCCAATGGCGATCTCGCCGTCGGTGAGCTCGACAGCGCGATAGGGAAATACCGCCAATGCGTCGAGCTTGATCCAGCTTTCTTCGACGGCTGGCATGCGCTCGGCATGGCATTGATGAAAGTTGGCCGGTTCAACGAAGCGATCGAAGCCGGCAAAAAAGCGGTGGAGTTAAACCCGAACGATCAGATCGGCTGGACCAGTCTTTCGCTGTTTTACAACCGCGCCGGCGACATCAAGGAAGCCGAAGCCGCCGGCACCAAAGCTAAGATCATCTCGTGGGGCGGCAAAATCGCGAAGGATTAGTTAGGCCGATTGTTGGTAGGGCGAGACTCCGTCGGTCGCGCAGATTGCGTTGGTAGGGCGAGACTCTGTCGAGCCGATCGGCGAATCTGCTTTCATCAAAAGACTGATGTTGTTATTAAGCGCTCGTGCCCCCCAAGCATAAGTTGCCTGTTCGCCGTCACCCTGATACAGGCGTTCTGATCCTCCGTGGTCGGCCTACGATCGTCTTTCTTACAGTGTGTACGGCCAAGCGGCGAAAAGGATTGGCGAGCGACGAAATACAGAACGCTCTAGTTAATTCGTGGACAATCGCGAACGCGTGGCAAGTCGGTTTGTACGTGATCATGCCCGATCACATTCATCTTTTTTGCTGGCCACAGGAGGATTGCGAGATCGAGCGATGGATTACCTTTTGGAAGCGACAATTCAGAAGGCTTTGCCCGACCGCACCACGCTTTCAACCGCGAGGTTTTCACCATCGGCTGCGCAATGATGAAAGTTACAGCGAAAAATGGGAATACGTCCGACAAAACCCGGTCCGCGCCAGCCTCGTGACCGAAGCCGACCAGTGGCCGTTCCAAGGATCACTGTATGATTCGTGTCTGTGATGCGGCTCGACAGAGTCTCGCCCTACCAACTGCTCGCCGTATCACGCGTGCGCGTCACCAAATGTTCACCCGCTTGTCCGCTGCGCGGACCATTGGCGATCCATCCGGAATATTGAACGCTTTTTGAAATTCCGGCAGGTCCGATAACGGTCCATTCGCCCGAAAATGTCCCGGTGAATGCGGGTCCGTGTTCAGTCGGAGCTTTTGCTCTTCGTCGCGAATCTTCGATCGCCAAATTCCGGCGAACGCGAGAAAGAAGCGTTGCTCCGGCGTAAATCCGTCGATCTTCTGATTGCGTTGCTCGGGATGTTTATCGAGCGCTTTTTGCAATGCCGCGTAAGCGATCTTCACTCCGCCGATGTCCGCGATGTTCTCGCCCTGGGTCAGTTCGCCATTGACGTGCAGACCCGGTAATCCTTCGTATTCATTGTATTGATCGACTACCGCTTGGCGGCGCTTTTCGTAAGCGTCGGCGGATTCTTTCGTCCACCAATCGGTCAAATTGCCGACCTTGTCGTACTGCCGGCCCTGATCGTCGAACCCGTGCGTCATTTCATGTCCGATCACGCAACCGATCCCGCCGTAGTTCACCGCGTCGTCAGCGTTCGCGAAAAAGAATGGCGGCTGCAAAATCCCGGCTGGAAAAACAATCTCATTCATTTTCGGATTGTAATAGGCGTTCACGGTGGGCGGCGTCATGCCCCATTCCGTGCGATCGACTGGCTTGCCGATTTTGTTCAGCTCGCGCTTCGCTTCAAACGTCTCCGAGCGCAGCTCGTTCAACACAAACGGCCCGCGATCGATCATCAGCGTAGAATAATCGCGCCACTTTTCCGGATAACCGATCTTCACCTGGAACGCCGCGAGTTTTTCGAGCGCTTTTTGTTTGGTGGTTTCATCCATCCAGTCGAGCGACTTGATCCGGTCGGCCAGCGCCTCCTTCAAATTGTTAATCAATTCCAGGGCGCGGGCTTTTGCGGCCGGCGGAAAATATTGATCCACATAGAGTTTGCCGAGCGCTTCGCCGATCTCGCCATTCTCGGAACTGACGACCCGCTTCCAGCGAGGCTTGATTTGCTGGGTTCCGCGCAATGTCTTTTCGCTGAAATTGAAATCTTCATTCACGAAATCATTCGACAGGGCGGAGGCAGTAGCATTTATCAAATGCCAGCGTAAATACGTTTTCCAATCGTCGATCGGCGTGGAGCGTGAACGCGGTGTTCATCGCCTTGAAGAAATCCGGCTGGTGCACATCGATGTCGCCGGGATTCGTTAGGCCGATTCCGGTGAAGTAATCGCCCCAGTTCCACTCCGGCGTTAGCTTCTGCAATTCGTCCTGCGCCATTTTGTTGTAATTTTTCTGCGGGTCGCGCAATTCCACCCGGGTCCGCGAGGCCTGAGCCAGCGAGGTTTCCAGAGCCAGAACTTTCTTTGCGTCTTCGCCCGCTTTGGCTGCCGGCTCGCCCAGCAAGCTCAACATTTTGGTCATGTGCGCCTCGTAAGCATCCCGCAGCTTCTTCGAAGCATCATCCGTCTTGGTGTAATAATCGCGGTCCGGCAGTCCCAGTCCGCCCTGAACGGCTTGCGCGATCTCGTGCGTACTGTCCTTATCGTCCTGACCTGATCCAAAATTGAACAGCACATTGACGCCGATCAGGTGCAGATGCGCGATCTCCTTCAGCACGTCGTTCCGATCTTTCATGCCGTCGATTTTCCCAAGCTCATCCTGCAAAGGCTTCGTCTTCACCGCTTCGATCGTTTTCTCGTCCATGCCGCTCGCGTAATAATCGCCAACCTTTTGCACTGTCGGATCCGTCGACTTCGCCTTGGCCGCGTTCTCCGCGATTTGGTGCAACGCGTCGTTGTTGCGCTCGATCAACATGTTGAAACTGCCCCAGCGGGTTTGGTCCGGCGGAATTTCGGTGCGCTTGATCCAACCGCCGTTCGCGTACTGGAAGAAATCGTCCGACGGCTTCACTGACGTGTCGAAATTCGACTGGTCGATGGGCTTCGCGTTTTGATCCGCTTTCGCTTTTGCCGTGTCATCGCCTTTAGGGCCGCCGCTTGGCATTGGTCCAGGATTGTTCGCTGGAGTTGCGCTTTGGCTTTTTAGTTTAGCGCCTGCCGATTGCCCCTTGGTTGCTTTTCCTGGCTCGGTCTGCGCCTGCAGCGCGAGGGCGATTGCGAAAATGAGAAACGAAACGAGAAACGATTTCTTCATCTAATAACTGTAGAGGCGGCCGTGTCGGCCGCAAGCGACGCGATAGCTTTACCACAGAGACCACAGAGGACACGGAGATGTTGATACTGAATCCCTGATTGCAGGGAGCCTATATGATTTCTTCTTATCGCTTCTCGGTGATCTCGGTGGTCTCTGTGGTTAATTCTTGTTCTCCCTTGTCGAGCAACCGAATTGCTCACGGAATCGAAGATGGAAGATGGGAGATGGAAGATAGAAGATGGAAATTTCAGTGCCGATCTTCGATCTGCTTTCTGCTTTCTGCTTTCTGCTTTCTCCCATCTCCCATCTCCCATCTGCGATGTCTCCGATTTTCCCTTTGCAGCGATTCGCATTGCGTTGTTGTGAGACGGGCGTACGGTTACGCCTAACAAATTATGAAGAAATCCCTGAGTTATACAGTTGCACTGTTGTTGGCTGGAATTGCCGTTTCCGTTGCCGCAACGCCAAATACCGATGCCATCAAAGCGAAAGAAACCGCCGCCTGGCAGGCGTTTAAGGACAAGAAGGCCGACGATTTCAAAAAGATTGTCGATAAAGATTTCAAGGGCGTTTACGCCGAAGGCGTTTCCGACATGGCGAAAGAAATGTCGGATATGGGCAAATGGGACATGAAATCGTTCACCATCAGCAATTTCGCTTCATTCTCGGATGAAAAAGACGTGATCGTGACGACATACACCATCAAGCTCGAAGGTACGTTTGATGGTCAGGACGTGAGCGGCACTTACAATTGCGGCTCGGTCTGGAAGCAGGAAGGCAGCGATTGGCTCGCCATTTTCCACACCAACGTGAAAGCAGTCGGCGGCAAGGAAGACGCCGCCCAGAAAAAAGAATAGCAGGCAGCATTTTGAAGATGGAGATCGTAGATCGGTTCTTTTAGCGAACTCCGATCTCCTGGCTCTGATGTTCTAGCGCAGTTCGCTTACGCGAACCGCTAGCGCTGCTTTTTTCCAGCGTGCGCGACGGCTACGCTGGCGCCGCCTCGCGCGTAAGCGCGTTCGGCGTCGGCGATTCGCCCGACCGCACGATATTCCATAGCGAGTTGTCGCCACGTCTTTTTGGAATTTGGCTCCAGTTGAGCGGAGTGCTCGTAGGCTTTGATCGCGTCGAAATGTTTACCTTGTTTTTGGTAAGCGAATCCAAGCTGCTCCCAGCCCGGGCCGTAGTTTGGATTTAAGCTGACTGCTTGCCGCAAATGCGATACAGCGGCGCCAGTTTGGCCGACGGTTTCGAGGCAATAACCGAGTTGTCCTTGAATCAAATAATCCTCCGGACTCATTTTCGAGGCGCGATCGAGCGGCTGAATTGCCTGCGCAACCCGATTTAAGTTAATGTAACTGAATCCAACCGCCGCTAGCATGTCGGCGCTGTTCGGACTGAGGGCCGCCGCGCGCACGATCGCATCCAATGTTCCTTGAGTGTGCCCAACCGCTTTTTCCGCGCGGGCCAGCTGAATCCAGGCGTAGAGCCAGTTCGGCTCAATCGACGTGCCGCGTTTGGCGAATGCCAGACTTTGATCGTGCTTGCCGAGGCGATCCGCCGAGACGCTTGCGAGTACCCAACCAACTGCCCAGCTCGGCTCAAGCCGGCCCGTCTCCTGCAAAGCAGACAATGCTTCCCCGTAATGCCTCTGGTTCATCTCAGCTACACCGAGCACCAAATGCGAAATACCCTTCGTTGGATCGAGCGAGATGGATTTGCGCAACGTCGCGCTCGCTTCCGCCGGCTGGTCTGCGTCTATCGCTGTTAGGCCATGAAGCACGTGAGCAAACGCGCTGTTCGGAGCCTTTTGCACCAGTTGGCGTCCCAAGTTCAGCGCGCCGCGATAATCCCCCGATTCCAATGCGGCAAACGCACGACTGGCCAGCGGATCTTTCGTCGCGGGATCCTGCAACGCTTCTTGCACGCGCGGGCGAACCATTTTTTGCGGCGACGGCAACTTGTTCAGCAAAGTGTCGATCGATTCCTCAGCGGCGCGCGCCGGAAACACACTGACGACAACCACCAGAAGGGTTGAAACTAGTTGGAGGGAACATTTTGGAGACATAGTGACGAAAGGTTAAAGATTTAGAGTTGCTCGATCTGATAACCGCGCGCGCGCAGCATCGCGATCACGCTTTGTGATCCGCTGAAATGCAGTGCGCCGGCGACAATCATTGTTGGTTTGCCCGATTTGATCGCGTTTTCAATCACTGGGACCCAATGCTCGTTTCGCCACGTCGTAAATCGCGGATTCAATCCCGGAGCTTCCCGCACCACCGGCAAATCGAGCGATGCCAGCCGTTCGGTGTTGCCGCTTCTCCACGCCGAAAGCATGTCTTGAGCAAACGCGTCGTGCCGGTCCGCGTAAACGATCGCTTGCAACAAATAAGCTTCGCTCTCGATGTCGTTCATCCCGCCGAACACGCCCACGTGCGCGTCCACACTTTCCAGTCCGCGAATGGAACAATTGCGTGCCCGCGCTTTTTTCTCGACGTAATTGTCGATCCCGTAGGCGCCGCTCAGGTGCACGTGGACGGGATAATCCAGCAAATACAACGCAATTCCCCAAGCCTTCAAATGGACCCAATCGAGACTGCCGCCGCGGGCACCGGTCCGCAGGTAATCCAAGGTTTTTGCATGGACCCGATCTTTGATTTCAACTCAACGCGGCAGCTTCGCCGCTGCTTCCAACTTTCGGGCCATGTCATCGCCGCGGTTCGGGTCGAATTCAAAATAGAACTGTTGTGACTGGTTGATCGCCTGTTCGATGACCGACGGCAGCGGATAATCCGTGTCTCTGAGCCGGTGAATTGAGCCCAGTAAATAGAACGGCGCCTTGGCGTTGGTTACGCGCTAGAGACAATGTTTGCCCGCCGCGCCGGAATGTTGTGTAGGCGAGCTGCCGCCGGATTTGGTTTGTTCGGCAGCTTGCGCAGCCGAAAAGGAGAAGAGCAATGAAATGCTCGCGGCAATGACGGGAAGAGACAGTGTTCTAAACCGGACCGGAGGGAGCATAAAATTTTGAGAGCGCCGAATTAATCATATTTTCGGCAGCCGACAAGAGAGAATTTCGACAAAAAGCGTATTTCCTCCCAAGTGCTTCAGGTCGCAGTATTTGACTTCCGAATCTCGAAATGCCAGCGAATGGATGACGGCCGAACTCTGACCTCTGATGTCCGTCCTCTGTCTCTTCTTTCACGCTTTACTTCGCCTCTTCGCGCCGTAGTTTCGCGTGAAAGAAGCGGGGGAGCCGGATGGCTGAGAGGTCCGACGAAGGACGACCCCTTGAACCTGATGCGGGTAATGCCGCCGAAGGGAATGCCAGCCGTGCTTTTCTGTGCGCGTGAATTTTAACCACGAAGGACACGAATGGACACGAAGATAAACGGTACTGATTGTTCCACAGATTCCCACGGCCCCGATTCCACAGATTTAGATTCTAACGGAAATAATCTGCGAAAATCCCTGGCGGGCCGTAGCTCTGCGGAGGCTGCTGCGAAATCTGCGGACAAAAACGAACAGGTAGGGGCGATTGACCCCAATCGCCCGCTCCCCAATTCAAAAAAGATTTACGTCTCCGGTAAGATTCATCCGGAAATTAAAGTGCCGTTCCGAGAAATCTCTCTGGCGCCAACAAAAACCATGTCGGGCGAGATCGAAGTAAACGAACCGGTCCGCGTTTACGACACCAGCGGACCATGGGGAGATAGCCGTTTCGACGGTGATGTTGAAAAGGGTTTGCCATCGTTGCGTTCTGATTGGATTCGCGCGCGAAGCGATGTCGAGGAAATCACTGGTCGTATTCCAACACCAATTGATGATGGCTGGCTTTCTGAGAAACACGCTGCGGAACGAAACGGCGGTTCTCGGTTATCAGTTAACGGTTGTCAGGTTAAGAGAAACCCGTTGCGCGCGAAGTCCGGCGCGGTTACTCAACTCGCTTACGCGCGTCGAGGGATAGTAACTCCGGAAATGGAATACATCGCGATCCGAGAAAATCTCGGACGCGATGAAATGCGCAACGCGGAACGCGAATCGCGGAATGCTGATAACTCGTCACTCGTCACTACGTCACTCGTCACTGGCGCGGAATGATCTCGCTCAACAGCATCGCGGAGAAAACTTTGGTGCAAACATCCCCGATGAGATCACGCCGGAATTCGTGCGCGCCGAAGTCGCCCGCGGCCGCGCGATCATTCCGGCCAACATCAATCATCCCGAATCCGAGCCGATGATCATCGGCCGCAATTTCCTGGTGAAGATCAACGCCAACATCGGCAACAGCGCGGTGGCGTCGTCGATCGAGGAAGAAGTCGAGAAGATGCGTTGGGCCACGAAATGGGGCGCCGACACGGTGATGGATCTTTCCACCGGCAAAAACATTCACGCCACCCGCGAATGGATCATTCGCAATTCGCCCGTCCCGATCGGCACCGTGCCGATTTATCAGGCGCTGGAAAAAGTCGGCGGCCGGGCCGAAGAACTGACCTGGGAAATATATCGCGACACGCTGATCGAACAGGCCGAGCAGGGGGTCGATTACTTCACCGTCCATGCCGGGGTGCTGTTGCGATACATTCCGATGACCGCCCGGCGCGCCACCGGCATCGTCTCGCGCGGCGGCTCGATCATGGCCAAGTGGTGTCTCGCTCATCATCAGGAAAGTTTTCTCTACACGCATTGGGACGAGATCTGCGAGATCATGGCCGCCTACGACGTCAGCTTTTCCATCGGCGACGGTTTGCGGCCCGGCTCGATCGCGGACGCGAACGACGAAGCGCAGTTCGCCGAACTTTACACCCAAGGCGAGCTGACCCAGCGCGCCTGGAAACATCACGTGCAAGTGATGAACGAAGGCCCGGGCCACGTGCCCGATGCACATGATCAAGGAGAACATGGAGAAACAACTCGAGTGGTGCGGCGAAGCGCCGTTCTACACCCTCGGTCCGCTCACCACCGATATCGCGCCCGGCTACGATCACATCACCAGCGCGATCGGCGCCGCGATGATCGGCTGGTACGGCTGCGCCATGCTTTGCTACGTCACGCCGAAAGAACATCTCGGCTTGCCGAACAAGAAAGACGTGAAAGACGGCGTCATCGCCTACAAAATCGCCGCCCACGCCGCCGATCTGGCCAAAGGCCATCCCGGCGCGCAATACCGCGACAACGCCATCAGCAAAGCGCGCTTCGAATTCCGCTGGGAAGATCAGTTCAATCTGTCGCTCGATCCCGAGACTGCGCGCGAGTTTCACGATGAAACCCTGCCGCAGGAAGGCGCCAAGACCGCGCACTTCTGTTCCATGTGCGGCCCGCATTTCTGTTCGATGAAGATTACGGAGGACGTTCGCAAGTACGCGGCAGAGCAGGAGCTCCAGAAGAGGAAGCGATCGAAGAAGACTGACGCAGAAGCGGTTGAATACGCCGGGCGGGAGCTGACAGGAAAGAGTCGCCGCAGGCGAGCAAAGAGTTCGGATGCTGGGAAAAACGGAGGCAATACGAATTCTGGTTCAGAAATTTACGCAATGACGTATCCCGGTAGCGCGATCCCCAATCGGCACTGTCAGTTGTAGAGGCGGCCGGGTCGGCCGCGAGCCCCGATTTCAAAATGGGCTCAAATGAATTCACTGCGATTTCGTCTCGTCGCGTCGATCTTCCTGTGCAGTGGCGTTCTCTCCCTGGCTGCGTCCAACGCTAGCAACTCGGGCGTACCAGCCGGTTGGTCGGCGCTTCAGTACAACAACTTCGGCAACGAACTTCTGAACAAAGGCAAATACGCCGAATCGCGGAAATATCTCGACGCGGCGATCCGAGTCGAGCCCAGTCGATGGACGGCTTATTACAATCGAGCGACTGCGTTTCGAATGGAAAAAAACTGGAAGGCCGCCATCGCGGATTTGACTGAAACGATTCGATTAAAACCCGCTTTCTTCAGTGCGACTTGGGACAGGGCGATCGTATATCAAGCCACGAAAGACTACGCCGCCGCGCTAAAGGATTTGAATGTATTGACGAAAGTCACCTATGAAACCACAAACCCTTACGGAATGGCGTTGGCATTGAATTGGCGTGCCGCGTTGCGCGCGACGTGCCCGAATCCATCATTCAGGGATGGCAAGGCGGCAGTGGAAGATGCGAAACGAGCATGTGAAATGAGCAAGTGGAAGTACGCCGATTACATTGACACGCTCGCGTCTGCCTACGCGGAAGCAGGCGATTTCGACTCGGCGGTACGTTACGAGCAACAGGCGATCGATCTTAATCGTTCCGGAAAGGATGCAACCCTTGAGAAGGTTGATTACCCCGGCAGCGACAAGTTGGCTGCGAACATGGCGAAAATTGCGCAAAAAGCCTTACCAGAATACCTCAAGCGTCTGGAGTTATATAAACATCATCACTCATATGCATCGTACGCCCGCGCTAGAAAAGCCGAGAAGTCAAAATGAGGATAAGATTTTATGTCGCGATTGGTATCGGTTTACTTTCAGCCGCCTCGGCAGTCGCGAGCGAGATTCGCGAGTTTGATATCGAGACGCTTCAACGGCTCGGGAACCGACTGACGCGAGTAACCCAAACTCCGGATCGCGGCGCGACGACTCCAAAACGCAAATGGGCGCAAGAAACCGCAAAAGCCGCGCTACGCGGCCATCTTTTTGACATCCACTATGATTATGTTGTGCTCGACGATCCGAAAGGCACTCGGCTTCTCGTTTATGCTTTAGGATCGATGAATGATCCAAGCAAAATTGTCCTGGCCGGCCATTTCCGCGTGACAGTATCAGGCGACGGCGAAAAGGCGGAGCGAGTTGACGCACTGTCGCGGAGTCTGCTCGTCATGGATAAGAACAATCATCCGCCTGGAGCCGAAATGGTCGCAGTGACAATGGCGCAGCTTGTCAGCAGCAAACCAGTCGAGACACTGATCTACACGAGCAACCTTACCCGACTGCCAGTCTACGTAGCGACGGTCCCGAATGGCAGAATTTGGCGAATTGTGAATGGAAAGATTGAAGACACCGGCAAAACAGCCGGCAACAAGTGAATTGACGGACCAAATGTTGAATGTCCAGGTAACGACCGCCATCGCCTTTGCACGGGAATTGCAGAATCCCGATTTATCTGAGAAAAGTAACAAGACATGGATTTGACGATTCACTCGCTCGCAGAATTTCTAGACAATGTCGGGGAAAGCCAACAGGTCGTTTACCGAAGCGAACACTCCCGCTTATCGGGTATCAGTTAATTATTAATAGTGTCCGTAACCGCCCGTTGTGTAAACGGCAGTCGGCGAGGTCACCGCTTGCTTGGCCGCACGGTAATCGTGGTGACTCAAAATTGTATTAGCCGGATCACGAGTTGCTTCGACGGTCCGCGCCAAAACTTGTTTGGCTTCGGAGCTGTTCGATTTCTTGGCAGCGACTGATGCTTTGGCGATTTTGCCAGTCAGATCAGCCGGCTTAACCCACGCCTCGGAAGGGCTCGATTTGAGCGTGGACACGTTTTCCTCGAGATTCTTGGCATACGCCGTCGCGACATGCGCGGGAGTTGGTATTCTTGTGTCAATCGCCTTGTCCAGCGCAGCTAACTGGTCTGGGCCACGATTTGGAATGACCGACGCGAATACGCCTAATCCGTCCAAATCGGAAGAAGTCGGAGCTTTCGACATCAAAAAGCTTACCTGATCGGCTATAAATTGGCCTGACTTATTTGGATCCAGACGATTAAACGTGGAAGCCAGAAGGCGGGTGCAGAGGTGTGTGACGCTAGTGTCATCGAGCCCAAAGCGCTTAGCCCGTTCGACGATAGCTCGATAACTGTTCGCTGCGCTGGCGAGTTGTGACTGAGCCGATGCGCTTGATAAGATTCTCCGATCAGGAATCGGTTTGTCGGCCAGAGATTTGCGATCGAAGAACTTACCAGCAAGATCGACGTCGAATGGTATCTCGTAATTGCTATTGAAATTGACGGTGATTGACACCTTATCGAGTTGCTGCACCGGAAAGGCGATGCCGCCAACAAACTCGGACTTGTCATTAAAGCTAAAATTTCCATGATGGCCGCTCGCGGAGCCGATCTTTACAGCGATTGGCTTATTGTAGATGCCGCCGAAATCCACGCAGTAAAAGCAAAGTCCAGGCAAAGGATAAGTCGTTTGCAGATAACAATTGTCCGGAATCAGATGAGGCACTTGCTCCGCAGGATAATCGTCGCATTCTTCACCTCACGCAAAAGATCGCCAGGATTTTGCACATTCTTAAAGTGATCATCAACCTCGTACACCTTGGTGAGTGCCTGAGTGAATAGTGGAATATAGGACTTGCGATCCGAGCCGGACGAGCAGAGTAAGAATCCTCTTGGTCCGAGCTTTTCTGACCAAAGATATTGGTCGGCGTTAAACGACTGGTTTCCGGAATAACACGCATCAATATAAGCCAGGAAATAGACCCCTTTGTACTGAGCTTGTAAGTCGAGGATTTGTTGAAGCATCAACATAGCCTCATCATGCGCGATATCGGGAGTTCCTACCTCGCACGATTGCATTCCAAGGAATGTGTTTTTGCTAGGTCTTATCCCGTGACCGGCATAGTAAAAAACGAATATCGAACCAGGTACAGTCAGCAGGTCTAACTGTTGCCGTAGATTCTCCAACACTTTACTCTTCGTAACGTCAGGCCCTTCTAAGACAATGGGTGCGAAGTCCGGGGTTGTCCTTTTCTTAAATGCCTGCAGAAAACTACGACCTTCCCGGGAAAACTGAGGTTGCGACCACGGTTTTCCACCGTCTTTGAATTCTGTCGGCAAGACCCAAAGACCGCGCACTAACGGCCCTGTGTCAGCCTCGGCTGCCGTAAGTCCCACCCAAAGACAAGCGAGAGCGAGTGCGCCGAATCGGTTCATGCCAGTCCTATGTCACCGTTTGACTAATGCTCTAAATCGGTGAGTGCCGCGACCTTTTCGTCGCCATAATTCGTAGCCTTCAGCACTTCTTTACTATGAGCAGAAATTCCGCCGCTAAGGCTCTGTGCACCGGTGGCCTTGTTGATGGCGCGTTGCAGTGCTTTATCCATCGTGTCGATTGTTTCCGGCGACATGTCCGCCGCGTGGTATTTTTTGACACAGACGAGAAATTCGATCAGCACCAACTGCTCTAGGGTCTTTTGGCTTAGCTCTGCGTAAGCATCATCAAGTTTAGCCTTGTAGGTTTCTTCAAGCGACGGACTTCCGATCTTTCCAAGGAGGTCTGCCTTGAGCTTGGTCGAGTTTCTCGCTCCTGGGTGCTGCTCTTGTCCGGCAATCTAATACATTCGCTTGTTTTGTCTGTCGGTTGGCAGCAAACGAGGCAAGACGTCAAGGCAAGAGCGAGGATAAAGGAATGTAGTCTCATAGGGTTAAGCTAAACAATGGCCATCTCGAAACCAAGGGTATTCCATCAAGTCAATATAGTGTGGTTTCATAGTTTTCTTTGGTTTGGCTTTTTTGGTTTCAATAGTCTATCCGGAAACCAGCGAATGAAGTTCGCCCCTGAGCGGCAAAAAAATGTGACATGAAGGCAAATGCGGAAACAACGAGGTCGGAGCTGGGAAAGTAATAAGGAAAAAATAAGAATTAGGGCGGAGAAACCGCTGACGCGGTAGTGGCGAGTGACGTGTGACACGCTTGGCCGAAAGCTGAAAGCGGAAGCCTGAAATCTGGCCGACAAGCGTAGAGCTTTTGCCCCGAGTGCTTGATTATCTCTATGACCTGAACGCATACTCGGTCATGAATCTGAAATTCAGCACGTTGTTAATCGGATTGGGCACGCTCATCAAAAGTGACCAGTGACGCGTGACAAGTGACGAGGTCAGCAAATTAAGAAGGAAAACTTAAGAATTAAGAATTAAGAAACTATGAAAATCGTAAGCATGTTTTTCGGTTTGAGCGCACTGCTGTTCGTCCAAGGTGCCCCGGTCACTGCGCAACAAATTCCCGCCAGCGAGCTTCCGCCGGCCGGGACTGATACCGGGCTCGAAGGCAAATACGATCCGACAAATGGTATTGCGCAATTGATCCGGGATAAGAGCGCGGAGTCGGCCGCGTCCAAGATATTCGAGGACGATCGTGTGCTCGTCTTCATGCCGCTGCCGGAGGAAGAGGTGGTCGCGCCGGGCCACGTGCTGGTCGTCCCGAAACGGTTAGGCGCGCGAAATCTGTTGGACCTTAAGCCGGATGAAATGTGTCACCTGCTGGCGACCGTGCAAAAAGCGGCGATCGCGCAGAAAAATGGGCTAGGGGCAACTGGTTTCCGAGTCAACAAAATAACGGACTCAGCAGCAGTCAAACCGTTTATCATTCGCATTTTCACGTCATCCGTCGTTTGGAGGCAAAGCGCCCGGAACTCCCGCCCCAAGAAGAAAGCTCACGCCGGAGGAATATAAGTCGATCGGTGACAAGCTGCGCGCGGCCTGGCCAAAATAATCGCGCTTCGCGCGCATTATTGGTTGTATCTGTTATCTCGAATAGCGATGGAGGCAAGACTCCTGCCGCCACAGAAGACAGAGATCAAATGTTGGGATCTGCTTAGATTTTTTCCCAAGCGCGCTCGGCCACCGGGTCTCGGCGTTCGTCGAATTCGATGTGGTCGATAAGGGTTTCGATCGGTTTGCCGGTGAGACCGCTTTCCTGGATTCGCTGGGGAAGGTCAGACTAGCTCGACAGGACTGCGTGAGGCGAAGCCTTTTACGCGGAAGCCGCAGCTGATCAAGTGTGCGGCTGCTCGGGAACTGCGGTTGGGTCCTGGCAAAGCTTCTGAAACCGCGGATCATTCCGCAGTGGATCGAACATCGGATCGAGCCGGAGAAGCGCGGGCGTAAGCGGCACGCGCACTCTGAACCGGGCACTCGCTGGTATCGAGAGCAGTTTCTGGAGCGCGGCAATTGCGCGCTCGGTTTCTCCCGTCTGCGCGTCTACGCGGGCGAGGATCTCGATGGCCGAAGGACCAAACATGGCATCCTTCTCGATCGGGACAACGGCCATGGCCCGCGCCGCCAGACCGGCCGCCGCCTCGGTTTCTCCAAGGCTCAGTTTAGTTAGGGCGAGGTAGCCAATCAGGCGATCATTTTCCGGCTGGTCCTTTAAGAACGATTCCATTTCGCTGTCGGCTTGTCGCCAAGCCTCATGGGCTGCGGCACCGTGGCCGGCAATTTGTTGCGCCCAGCCTAACCAAAAGCGCAGTTCGCTATTGATGAAACCCAGCGCTGGATCGGGCTTCGCCAGGATCTCCTTCAGTTGAGGAATGATCGGTTCGGTGCGGCGCTCGAGGATAGCCTGATAGACCTGTCCTTCCACGACCCGGGCGTCACTGGCGACGGCGTGGAGCGGAGCGAGAAGCGTGGCCGCGCCCACCAGATCGCCCTCGGCCTGCAGGATGCCTGCTTTTTCGCCGATCGTATTCGCGTCGTCGGGAGTAATGGCGAGGACGTGATCAAGCTTTTGCAACGCCTCGGAAAAACGACGGAGCGAGATGTAAGAAATGGCGTGCTGACTGAGGAGGTTAACATTGAGCGGATCGAGCCGCTCGGCCTCGTTAAAGTACGACTCACTCAGCTCCCATTGACCCTGTCTTCGCTCGAGATAGGCGAGCGACTCCGGAATTCGGCTGCTATTGGGCAGAAGCTGGCGCGCTTGCTCGAAATAATGCACCGCGGTGCTGTAGTCCTTCAGGCACGAGTAATGGTAGTAGCCTTTGGCGTGCACGGCCTCACCCAAGTTAGGCTGAAGAGTAATAGCTCTCTCGGCTGCTCGACGCGCCTCGTTACGCAGAGCGTTCGTCGGTTGAAGAGTAGCGGTAAGATAACCGCGTGATTCAACGACCGAGAGGAGCGCCCAAGCGACTGCGAAGGTCGGATCCCGGTCCACCGCTTCCTTCAAATACTTCAGCGCACCGAGAGAGTTGGCAGCGGTGTTGGCACTTTTCAATGTATAAGAGAGGCCGCGCAGGTAAGCATCGTAAGCCTCAGAATTGTCGGTTGGTCTCGCAGCGAGAAGCTGCTCCTCGCTGCCCGTGAGTTTGGCTTGCAGCTGCTCGGCGATGGTTTTCGCGACTTCGCTCTCGACCGAGAAGATGTCAGTCAGCTTGCGATCAAAAGTATCGCCCCAGAGATGGGAATCATTAGCCGCCTTGATTAACTGCACGTTGACCCGAATGGCGTCGCCATTCCTTTGCACGCTTCCCTCAAGGATATGAGCGACCCCAAGTTCCCGGGCAACGTCCGGTAGGTTCTGCGGCGCGCTCTGGTAGTGCTGTGTCGAGGTGCGCGAGATCACCTTGAGGTCCGCAATCTTCGCGAGGCGGGTCAGGATTTCGTCCTGAACACCTTCCGCGAAGTAAGCATTCTCCTTATCGCTGCTCCGGTTCTCGAACGGAAGGACCGCAATGCTTTTCTCCGGCACCGGCATCGCCGGATTCCTGGGCGTTCGCGTGGAAAGCACGAAAGCGACCGCGACCGCGGCGATGCAAAGCAGCGCGCCCGCGGATAACGCCCACTTCATTCGTTTCCGTTTTCGTAAGGCGCGGATCTTGGTTGGTAGCTGGGGATTGCCGGCATCATCGCCATAAAAATTTACCAAGCCCAGACGCACACCATGTTTCACCTCGCACTCACCGAGGTCGTGGAGTTGCGCTTGCCAGTGGCCGGACTGCTCCAGATCTTCCGCCGCACGTTTGGAGAACAGAATGTGACCGGCGTCGCCGCAATCCATCACCCGCTGCGCGATGTTGATCCCACCGCCGGCGAGATTGGTCCGCCCGCTGACGTCGGTGACATCGCTCACGGGGCCACTATGAATTCCCATCCGTATCGGAAGTTCTGGTTCGTGTTTCAGCGCGCGCGTGATCTCGAGGGCACAGTGCGCGGGTTCCTCAGCGCTGCGGCGAAAAACCAAAGCCATTCCGTCGCCGGTCGGTAGTCGCACTAATTGCTCGTCGGTGGCTTTTCGCACCTGCGCACTCGCAACGACGATCTCGGTTAGCCGCCGCAAACGATCATTCTGCTCTTCTATCCGGAGTTTTGAATAACCGACCAGATCGATGAACAAGACATGCCCGATCTCAACAACAAGATTGCTCGCGGATTCGGCTGCCATGGTTTTTTGATGGCTTACGTGTGAGCTCAATACTACCGCGTGTCGCTCGTTTGGCGTGGCGAATTTTCGACCGATATAACACAATTTGCAAAGTGCGCCCCCAAGGGGAGCGCCGCGAGCGCCTCCTCAAGCGGATGAAATTGCGCGTGTAACGTGCGTTCAATGCGCTCACCGGTCTTGTAGTCCGGCCAAACTCGATTGCGAAACGACTCGATCATGTGATCAGTGCCTACGCCGAGAAACATGTCGCCATTCTCGTTTTCAATTATTTGAAGAACGGTCTGAAGCACACCGATAACCGCGCCATAGGGCCAGGTCCTTGCCTTTGGTGAACCGGCGCAGACGAACTAAATGGCCGGAAGGGATGCA
Organism: uncultured Verrucomicrobiae bacterium; assembly: GCA_963800015.1. Lineage (GTDB taxonomy): Bacteria > Verrucomicrobiota > Verrucomicrobiia > Chthoniobacterales > UBA10450 > AV40. The sequence continues at coordinate 82,434 of CAWCZE010000005.1, forward strand.
GCATATTTGGGCTGTCGCCCATTGGGCTTCTTCTGGAGGCCGCTTTGAGGCACGAAGAAACCGATTAGAAGATCAGCGGAACGCCGCGGAAAAAGACAATGGGCTCGTGGGTCGGGAAACTAAAAAGGAAAAATTAAGAATTAAGAAGTGTGATTCGCGGTTACCGGCCTCGCTGCATTTCTTCCCAGGCGAACTCGGAGATTTCATGCTCCGGATCGGCCAGCATCATGTAGCCGAATCCGAAATCCACTTTTGTCGCGGATCCTTTTCCACTCTCCGAAGTTATCGGCCCGGAAAATTCACGCAGCAGAGGTAGATCTTTACTCTCTCGAGATTTTCGGAAGGTCAGGCGGACTGTGCCATCACTGGAAGGTATTTCGAAAATCCATTCCGGACTGTGATATGTGGTCTCAGATTGTATTAGCCGCTCATTGCTGGGCGTAAAATTGAGCGCGGCGTCGATCAATTTGATCAACGAGTCGAGTTGTTTGGTTATTTTTGTGTCGGCCGGTTTTCTGCCGTGACCCCACTCTTTGTTAAAGGCAAACGTCATTACGTAACGGTTGCGTTCCGCATAATCGAGCGGCAGACCGGTTCGCATTTTGTCAGCTGAAAAGTCCCAAGCGCCACCATGTTGCCGAGTGTAAGTGCCGACATCATTCTGAATGCGTTCCGGACCGTTCGCCGGGTAACGATCAAATTTGAAGGCGCGTCGGCGCGGTTCCAACTACAACCAAATGATGGTTCGAATAGAACTCGCGGCTTTGCTTCAGACAATCGGACGCCGATACGGAACTTTGCGTTGATGCGCTCGGAGCCGTGTTCTGGGCAGCGCCAAAAGTTATTCCGAGGCAAAATAATACTACGACAAGGATGCTTTTCATATCTTTCGTTCGCTCCATGAAGACGAAGTGACCAGTCACCACTGACCAGAATATGATTAAACAGAAGGAAACGAAGCGAGCAAAGGAGGAATGACAACGGCATCGTAGGTCTGTTGCTCAATCAACTCGATTCCACCGTCAGCATTGCCAGGTGAGCCTGTAACCGGCAGGATCGACAGATGAATAAGGAATTTGAAGGTAAGGTCGCGCTGGTGACGGGCGGAGGATCAGGAATTGGTCGCGCGACAGCGCTCGCGTTTGCGCGAGACGGGGCAAAGGTCGTGATCGGTAATCGCAACAGTCAGCGCGGCCAGGAGACAGTCGCGATGATCGAAAAAGCCGGAGGGACGGCCAGCTTCAAACAAACCGATGTGCTGATCGCAGCGCAGATCGAAGCGTTGGTCGAACACGCAGTGAAAACGTACGGCGGACTTGATTTCGCTTTCAACAACGCCGGCATCGAAGGCGAGATTAAGCCGACGCTGGTCGATCACACCGAATCGAGTTACGACGCGATCATGGACATCAATGTCAAAGGCGTGTGGCTTTCGATGAAGTACCAAATCCCGCGGATGTTGAGCGCGGCGGTGGCGCGATTGTGAATTGTTCATCCGTCGCGGGATTGATCGGCTTCCCAGGAATTTCAATTTATGTTGCTTCGAAACATGCGGTTGTAGGCCTAACGAAAACGGCCGCGTTGGAATTTTCGTCGAAAGGGATTCGCATCAACGCGGTCAATCCTGCGGTCATCGACACGGAAATGGTCGACCGGATCAGTGCGGGTATGAAAGTGAAAAAGAACGATCTCACAAGTTTTCATCCGATCGGGCGGCTCGGTCGTGTCGAGGAAGTGGCCGAAGCTGTGGTCTGGTTATGCTCGGGCAAATCGTCTTTCGTGTCGGGGCACAGCCTGGCTGTTGACGGCGCGTTTACGGCGCAGTGATTGAAACACTGAAACACTGAAAAGCTGAAAAGCTGATGAAGAGAGTGACAGGTGACCAGCCTCTGGCGAAGCGCTACGGCTTGGCGGGCATGTGACGAGCGAGGAAGGAAAAATCAACAAATGCTGACGGGTCCGTCTCTGGATCGGTGAAGCCTGAATATCGCGTCGTGCGAACCGGCAATCAGCGGGTGACCAAGAAACAGGCGAGTCCGATCGTGACCAGATCTTCCAAGAGCGCGACGAAAATGTCTTTGAGGTGCAATGTGGTAACCAAGCGTCGCCGGATTTCGTAGCCGGCGAATGCGCCGATCACTCCGCCGAGCGCGCCAAGAATCGCGCCGATGATCAACGATTGATTGCTCGCCGCGCAAACACAGGCGCCGCACAGACCGCCCAGTACGATCCGAGCGAAGAGCGGCAGAGGCGCCGTCCGTTTTCCAGTTTGCGGCAGCAGATCGGCAATCAACTCTATGACAGCCATGAGAGAAAAAATACCGACGCCGATGATCGATCCCATAAACGCGAGCGGCGAATTGTTGAGATGCAACCACCCAAGGTGAGCGGCCCAGGCGACTACCGCGGGCGGCGTCAATGCTCGCAAGCCGGCGGCGAAACCGATGGCAAGGGCGAACGCGAAGATGTAGTTCATTAAGAATCGATCTTGTAACAGATCGAACAGAGGACTGAAACATTGAAACGGTAAAATTTGACGGAACAATTATGGCAATGATGGAGCCTTGCGAATCTGTCGATTAAAAACTCGAAGTCGTCGTCATTCGGGTATCGCCGAGCCGCTCGCGTTTGTTAAAGGTTAAGAAATGAAGATGTGAGACAAAACGGGGTCAGACCCCAACATTCAACATTTCGACGAGAAAAGGCCAGGCTCGAAATCACTTCTTGATTTCGCCTTCTTCCGCAGACTTCTTCGCACCATTCTTGGCGTTACTTTTTGTCTTGCCCGTGAGTGCCCGCGCCGCGCGGTAATTGGCAATGTGCTCCTCGACGGGCACGCGAGCAACGGTTTCGCCGACTACATTCAAAGCGAGGTCGTCCAATTTTTTGAACTGGACGCAACCTTTACCCATGTCGAGCTTCTTACCGCTCTTCTTGTATTCGCTGACGAACCATTCTGAAAGAGTGGGATGACCGTAGAAGCACAGGAAATGCAGCACCATCCCAGACTTCTGCGATCCAAGCGCGACAAGTGGCAGCGGGACTTTGGCATTCTCGCCATAGCCCGCGGGATACATCGACAGCGGGACGTACCAGCCGACCATCCCGAACTGCATACTTCCTCATATCCGTTAGGCAGGTTGTCATTGATCGTCTTACGCACGGCGCTGATTGCGGCGCGACGATCCGCGGGAGCGCGGCCAGGTATTGGGCGACAGTAGAAATTGCCATCTCGGAGATGATACCGGCTCGAAAACGTAAAAGAAGAATCAAAAAGGAGAGAAGAAATACCGCGAGGTGGGGCTGACGCTTGATCGAGAATACGCGGCAGGATACGGTCGGAGTCATGCCGGAGGAAAAAGCAGCGCGTGGTGCGAGGGGTACGACGCTGTGATTGCGACGTTGGTTGGTTTGCTGGCTTTGTGTGTTTCGGCTTACACCGCCTACATGCAGCGTCAGCAGGTGCGGGCTGCGGTCTGGCCAATTCTCGAATTCGATACCAGCAACGGACCCGATATTCACTTTACCGTCGCGAATAAAGGCGTAGGCCCGGCGGTCATTCGACATGTGATCGTGAAGGTGGACGATCAGCCAGTGAAGAATTGGAGTGAGCTACAGGATAAGCTGCTTGGGCCGGGGAAACATCGCTATTCGGAGAGCGACATTACCGGTCACGTGTTCGCGCCTAACGAATCGATGGACGTGTTTACGCCTCGCGATCCTGACGGTAAGCCCGTCACTGACTCATCCAATCCGCTTTGGGTGGAATGGAATAAGGATCGCGGACGCGTCTCAGTCGAGATCTGTTACGCGTCGACGCTTGGCGAGTGTTGGACATTGCGTGCCGGCGGGTTGTCGCCCGGCACGACGATCGAGACGCATCGTTGTCCGACTCCGTCGGCGATTACTTTTCAGCAGTGAGAACAGTGACGAGTGACGGGTGACGAGTGACGAGCAGGGAGGTTGATAGTTGATAGTTGATGCACGCGGCGGGTTGTCGAGGCGAGCGCCTGTTTATTGAGTTCGGCGTTTGAGATCAAACGCCGCTACAACGTGAATCGTTAACGAAGGGCCAAGAGGAAAGCGTTTCGGCTTACGGCTCAACAACTCAACTACTCAACGCCTAAACGTCCCATCTACAGCGCGCTCGTTTTCAATTGATCGTCGGCGAGACCCATGGTGTGGAGCAAGGGATTCCAACGCGAATCGGCGCGGAGATTTTCCAAGAGCGGATCTTTGTGTAACCCGGCCAAGCCGGGGTCGCGTTGGCGGCGCGCACGTTCCAACCATTCGAACGCTTTGTCATTGTCACCGCGATATGCGTAAACCTCGGCAATTTGGTAGGCAGCGGTTTCGGCATACTTGCCGATTAATTCCGCGAGCGGGGCGTCGGATTCTGCTACTCGCTTTTGGCCCCACCGTGCGCAACTCACAATGAGGAGCCGGCACCAATCACCAGCATCGGCTTGCGCTTCGGTCGCCGCTTCCTCGAACTTATTCTGCAGCAGATACGCTAAACCGAGACCGGCATGCGCCCACGGTGCCGACGAATTCAACTCCACGACGCGTGGAAATTCGGCTTGCGCTTCGGCGAAGCGTCTTGTGACCGCAAGATTAAATGCCAGAAATGCCCGAGCCTGCGCGTTGACCGGATCCAAATCGACGGCTTTCCGATATAATTCGGTCCCTCGATCCGTGTTTCCACGCGCGATCTCGAGGTTGCCGGCGGCGATCAGAACGTTCGGATCCGCTGGGGCAAGGGCGAGAGCCTTACTCAGGGTCTGAGCAGCGGCGTTCCAGTTGAAATCAAAGTTGGTTTCGATTGTCGCCTGCCCCAGCAAAGCGGCGGGCAAGTTCGGCTCGATCGACAAGGCCCGCGCGATAGCGTCACGGGCTTCGGCCAAATGCGCATCGAAGGTTTTTTGGCCGCCCTCGGTCGCAAACGCGGCGAGCCAAACATTTGTTCCCGCGACGCCGGCCCAGCCCAACGCAAAGCCGGGATCGAGGGCGACCGCGTGTTTGTAGGCAGCCAGAGCGTCGCGCGCGCTTTGTTCGGAATGACGATTTTCAAAAAAACGGCCTTGCAGGTAATATTGATGCGCCTCGACGTTCTTTGTTCCGCCTTTTTCTGCGGCCTGCACTTCGGCTTGAATCTTTTCTTTCGCGGTCGAGCCGGCGTCCGTTCCACCGAATCGGCTGCGCAATTGTTCGACGATTGTCTGGGCGAGTTCGCTCTGGACCGCAAAGACGTCTTTCAAATCGCGGGTGTAATTTTCTGACCAAAGTTCCTGGCCCGTGTCGGCGCGGGTGAGCCGGGCAGCGATCCTCACCTGATCGCCCGATTTGCGGACACTTCCTTCGACGAGATGAGCGACACCGAGTTTTTGTCCGATGTCCTGGGCGGTCGCGTTCTTGCCTTTGAAGGAGAACGCCGACGTGCGGGCGGCTACGTGCATGCCGGGAATTTTTTGCAGCACAGTGAGTAGCTCTTCGCTGACGCCGTCCGAGAAATATTCGCTTCCTTTGTCGTCGCTGAGATTCACAAACGGCAGGACAGCGACGGATTTTTGGTCAGGCGCATTCACCGCAGCGGTCGGCGGCGGTTGAGCGGCAGCTGAGGATTGATTTTTGGTGGGCCGCTGCGCCGACCACCACCAGCCACCAAGAATCAACGCTATTATAATAAGAGCGGCCACCGGAACCAGGGCCGGGGACCTCTTCTTCGCGGTTCCCGGTAGCGGCGGCTGCGTTCGGGCCCCGCTTTCCCAAGGCAGCACGATCCGGAACAGTTCCATCGGCAACTTGATGTTTTTCAAGTCTGCCGAGCCGAATTTTTCAAATCGGGCTTCGAGCGCGTTGCGGATTTGCCGCTCCACATCCATCGACACGCAAATGCCGCCCGCACCGGCCAGCGCTTCGATTCGCGACGCGATGTTTACACCGTCACCGTAAACATCGCCGTCCCGATGGACCACGTCGCCGATGTGAATGCCGATCTTGATCGAAAATTGTCGGTCGGTGGGGACGTCGTGATTTCGTTTCGCCAGGGTCCGCTGGATTTCGATGGCGCATTGGGCCGCTTCCAAGGCGCTGCCAAACTCAACCAGAAACGCGTCCCCGATTGTTTTGATCTCGATGCCATGAAACCGCGGAAAAATTTCGCGGAGCAACTGCCGATGTTCCTCCAACAGCTCGTAAGCGAGCTTGTCGTCACGTTGGGCGAGTGCGCTGTAGCCCACCATGTCGGTGAACATGATCGCGGCGAGCTTGCGCTCTTCAGTCGATTCGGTCGGCATCGGGAGTCATTTATTAACGGCTATTCAGGAAATAACAAAGGGATTAAAGGAAACGCTGAAACGCTGAAACGCTGAGAAGCTGAAAGCTGAAAAGCTGAAATGGTGTGCAGCGCTTATACAGGGTTTGCTTTTCGGTGCGCTCACTTAAGCTCCGTTCCATGATACGCCGGCTGTTTGTCATTGTTGCGCTTCCACTTATCACGACCGTTTCCAGTTTCGCGCAGGAGACGGACATCGACGCCGAGATCAAGAAGGCGATGGCGAATGCGAACAAGCCTGCGAGCAAAGCGGACATGAAAAAGTTGGAGCAACAGGCGAAGGCGCAAATGGACCAGATGGAAGCGGAAAACAAAGCCGAGGAAGCGAAAAAGAAAGCCGCGGCCCAAGCAGTGGTCGACGCGAAAGGTCCTGCGTCATTTCCAGATTGGACGCCACAGCTGCCCCAATTCACGCCATCGGGTCCGGCTGCGCGCAAATTAGTCGATGGCGAACCGAAAATCATCCAGACCGGAACGTCACCGCTTTCACCGGAAGCGTTGTGCGATGCGTGGGATAAATTCGCGAACCCAAAGTTCAGTCACGAGCGCGGCGGTTCCGAGATCAACCACAATGCGGATCTTTATGTCAGTTTTCGAAACGGCGAGGACAACGCCGAAGTAAAACTGGAAGCGGAGCGGAAAGCTGGAGCGAAAGTCACGCGCGTGACTATTTCATCGCCCTTGCACTGAGGGGATCACAAAATTCAAAAACTGAAACGCTGAAAAACTGAGATGCTGAAATCAGAAAGCATTATGCGCGATCGAAGATAAGAATGTTTGGCACGCGTTGATCCACGAGGTGCCGGGTCATCGTCAGGGTCTTGCGGTCCGGCGAGACGGTGATGTCGCGAGTTTCCACGATCTTGCCTTTGAGTTTTTTGGTTAACTCGATCGAGTGATCGCCAAGGCGACGTGCTGACGTTGCCGGGACTGCAGCGGAATCGCCGCCCGCTGGCGGATATTCTTTTCCATCGAACTTCACGTTGCTTGCGGGGCCGCCGCCGGAAATGATGAAAGAAAGGCCGTCGCCCTCGTAAGGACGAATTTCCATCTCATACACTGAATCAGGTTTTTCTTCGGTGGTTTCCCACGTGCCCGGGATGCCGGTGTTGCTCGCGCTGCCCGCCGCGCGTTTGTAAACCAGATCGATGCGCGACGTCGAACCGTCGGGCTGATTGCCAATGAAGGTATCGGTGAGCGCTTTGCCGTCGTCGGAAAGTTTCCAATTCGCGGTGAGCAGGATGTGGTCGCCTTGTTTGCGGACGATTTTCCAGTCGTTAGGCGATTCAATCGTAACCGAAATGGTGCTGCCGAGAACCCCAGGCTGTTCGGTGCCATCTGCCACCACGGTTTCGCTATCGCCGATGCCGGCAAAGGTGAGGGCGTAGCGATTCGCACCTGCGGGCGCGATCGTCATTTGGTCGGCGAGTTTGCTCTTGGAGAGGTTGAGTTTCCATTTGCCGATGAAGGGCTGATCGGCGGCGCGCGACAATGATGCAGTGCCGAGACATAAGACGGCGATGGTTGCGAGTGAGATCGTGGTCGATTTCATGGAATTGGAGAGATGATGGTTGATTGTTGATAGTTGATAGCGGCAGAAAACCGCCAGCAGAAGAAATGAAAAAATCATGTGTCGATCTCGTGCGCATGCAAACTGTGCGCGGGCAGCGCCAGGACGCAGGCAAATGTTCCGGCGCTCACGGCAATCATCAACAGCAAGCCTAACCGAAATCCGCCGACGGTTGCGGCCAGAACAAACGAGCTGACGCCGAGCGCGGCACCGATTTGCCGGATGAATTGCTGGCTCGTCGTGGCGCTACCCATGCGGGCAACCGGGACGCTATTTTGCACCACGACGGTTAGCGCAGGCGAGATCAGTCCCATTCCGGCGCCTGAGATCAGCGCGGCAGCGGTGACCCAAGCGAGTCCGTGTTCGAATGCGACCATGAAAACGAGTAGCCCGAGAATGTGCACAACAATTCCGATCACACTCGGAAGTCGTTCGCCGATTCGATGGACCAATCGTCCCGTGCCGAAAGCGAACGTGCTCCATCCAATCGTGAACGCGCCAACCACCAGACCTACGAACGCGCGATTGTCATGAAAAGCGGCGTTGGTCGCGAGTGGCAGATAAGCGCTCAGACCGAACCCGCTGAAGAAGGCGAGGAACGACGAAGAAATCGACGCCGCGTAGCCGGCATGATGAAAAAACGTCAACGGCAGAATCGGATGCGGAGTTCGTCCTTCGTGCCAGACAAAGGTTGCGAGCAGAATGATTCCGGCGCCAACGAGCACGGCCTGCATGGGCCCGATTTGTTTTTCACCGAGATCGACGAACGCCCACATCAGACAACTTCCGCCGGCGCCGGCGAGAAGCGCACCTGCAAAATCGAATCGGCCAACGCTATGTCCGATGCTCTCGCGCATTCCGGCGATGACGAGCAACGCGGCGACGATCGCAATCGGCACGTTGATCAGGAAAGCCCAGCGCCATGAAACGTGGGTCACGATCAACGTCCCAAGGAGTGGGCCGGCGACACTCGCGACGGCCCATGCGCTGCTGGCGGCGCCCAGCGCGCGGCCGCGTTTGTCAGGCGGATAAACAACTCCGAGCAGAACAAACGGAAGAGTGGCAACGGCTCCCGCTCCGATGCCCTGGATGGCGCGAGCGCCGATGAACTCCATCATTGTACGCGCGACCGCGCAGAGTCCGCTCCCGACCGTGAACGCAACAATGCCGAGGAGATACGTGCGCCGGCGTCCCCATCGATCGGATCCCGGTCCCCAGATCGGCATCGATACGGCAGCGGCGAGCATGTAAGCGGCAAATGTCCACGCGTAGAGATGTGCACCGCCAAGGTCAGGCAACGCCACTGGTATCACCGTGCTGACGATTGTGTTGTCGAGACCGGCGAGGATGATCGTGAACAACACGCCGAGAAAGACGAGCAACTCGCTCTGTCCGGATGACGACTCTACTGTTCGCATTTTTTCAGATGTCGAACGTCGGAGGTCAGATAGCAGATGTCAGATGTTGCAGATGATCCCATTTAAGATTCGAAAACCGGAAACCAGAGACGCGCTAATATATAAGAAACTCATCTACAATCGATGATTGATGACACGGGTACGGTTTCGACAGCCCGCATTTATGACGCGACATTATCGCGTGGCAGCGAAACCAATTCATCCAGGTGTTCGGATCGGTCACGTTCATTTGAAAGTGGCGGACTTGGAACGTGCGCTTCGATTTTACCGCGATGTGCTTGGGTTTGAACTGACACAGCGCTATGGATCGTCGGCCGCATTCCTCTCTGCGGGCGGGTACCATCATCACATCGGATTGAACACCTGGGACAGTGAAGGTGGCCATCCTCCCGCCGACGGAACGACGGGGCTCTATCATCTGGCCATTCTTTATCCGACGCGGGCAGAGCTGGGCGACGCACTTCGGCGATTGCAGCAGGCGGGCGTTCCACTCGAAGGAGCATCGGATCATGGCGTGAGTGAAGCACTTTATTTGCGCGATCCGGATGGGAACGGTGTGGAATTGTACCTGGGACCGGCCTAAAGCAGAGTGGCCGCGCACGTCGGATGGGCTCGCCATGTATACGCGTCCATTGGATTTGGATTCGTTGTTGGCGGCAACGGAGTGAAAATGTCACAACACGCGACTTGCGTGCGGCATTCAAATCTTTGCGTTAACGAAGCGTCCTGAAAGGAACGATCATGAAACTGTTTTATATGTTGTCGGTTGTTTGCGGAGTGGCGGTAATCGCTGGCTTAAACGCGCTCGGGCAATCCAAATCTTCCAGTCACATTTACGAATTGCGTATGTATCACGTGCACGAGGGCAAAATGGATGCGCTCAAGGCCCGCTTTGGTGATCACACCGATGCGATTTTCAAGCGCCATAATATGAAGAGCGTCGGTTATTGGGTGCCGGAAGATGCGCCGGATTCCCAAAATCTGTTTGTGTATGTCCTCGAGCATCCCAGCCGTCAGGAAGCGGAAAAGAATTGGGCAGCGTTCCAAGCCGATCCGGAATGGAAGAAGGTAAAGGCAGAATCCGAAGCGAACGGCCCGTTAGTCGATCACATCGATCGATACTTTATGAGTCCGACCAGCTATTCAGCGCTGCATTGAAGATGCGGATCGATGTCGATCTGCGTTACCGTACGAATAAGGAGGCGTTTTCTCGAAGTTAGAAAACCGAGAGAAGGCGTTAATCCTATCCAACAATCTCGACCGCATCTCCCCTGCGAATAACGCCTTCGGCGAGGACGGCAGCGTAAATCCCAGCCATTCCTTCATGCGCCTGCGCAACCGCTTTCAAGATCGCCGGAGATTTTTCCGCGGTATCGGGATCTAGCGTGATCATCATGCAGCGCGCATCGCGCTGAAGAATTTGAACGACGACCTTCGCACCGATGCGCACGGATTTGCCGACTAACCTGTCTTCCTCAAAACCCATACCGGAATTTAAATCGAGATAAACGTTGGCGCGGAAACGGCGCTTATCAACATGCCCGCCGGTTTCTTGACCGAGTTTTTGCGCAGTTTGCACCGCGAAGATCGACAACGGGCAACAATCATTGAGCGCTTTGTCCGAGCGACGCAAGGTGAGCTTGTGGCTCCCGTCTGTTGTTGCACACAGATGCTCGATCAGTGCTGCGTCGTCGATCGCGAATGTTTTTCCATCGGGAGTTTCAACGTCGATCATCAGATCGTCGCTGGCTCGCCGAGATCGGCGTAAGGTTGGGCGAGAGCGTTTGCGCGTCGCTCCAATTCGCCGGATGCGCGGATTTTTCCGGGAAGCGGAAACGCGGCCGGCAGCGAATCATCTGACGCTGATCGCGTCCGGTGAAAAACGGAAAGCCTTTGTGGTTCGCGGAACTTTCGAAAGCAAAGAGACGATCGCCATAGACTCCCGCGTAACCGGCGAAGATTTCGTCTCTCTCTTCACCGCGCATGCTTTTAACCGGATACCGCCAAACGCTTTCGACTCTTCCGACTACGGCCATAATCGCAATCTAGGTGACAAGTACTCTCTGACCAGTAACAAGGTCTAGAAGAAGAGGTCCGTTGGTCAGATCAAAACCTTCGCGCCTGCGAACTGTTTGGCCAACGAAAACGGCCGAACGTTTTCACGTTCGACCGTTGTTAAATTAACGTATCGTCGGCAAAGACGCGGAGGCGTCCATCGCCGAATCAGAAGCTAAGACTTGTCGTAGAACGAGGTGCTCGTTACTTTCGCGCCCTTGGCGTTCGTAATCGTGCTTGTGACCGTGCGGGTTTTTTTATCTGAGGCCACTACGATTTTTCCCTCACCCACGATTTTGCCGTTTTTCTTGCTCACCATGTCGAGGGTGTTTTCACCGTTCATCTTGAACGAGCGAGTATCGGACTGCGCATCGCCGGTGATCGGGTAATCTTTGCCGTCGAGTTTTCCGGTCCACACGCTGTGGGTTTTCCCACCATCAGCGTCAGTTCCGTCGACGGTGCATTTGTGCTGATGGCCAGCTTTCGCCCAGACCACCATCGTGCTTTTACCGGCGCCGGCGCCAAAGGTGGATTTGGTTTCGTTCAATTTCCACGTGCCTTCTGTTGGGTTGGCTGCGAAACAGATTGCCGCTGCCGCGACTGAAAGCAGCGCGCCTAAACTAATTGTTTTTGTCCTCATCAATATTTCATTTCTAATTCACGAGGAATACCTCGTGGTTGCGAGCGGACCATGCTCAGTGTTTTAGACTGCAGCGGACAACGGTCTTGAAGGAGATTGTCGCCGAACCGGTTGAAACCGGATGCTCGCTTGTTAGGCGTTAGCTCTCGATAGTCCATCGACGCTGTAAGTCAATCGGTTTCACTAAGAGGTTGAGAGTCGTTAGTTGAGAGTTGAGAGCGTAACGCGACATCAGTTGACGTAAGACGATATAATGCGACGTTAGTGCTTACACGCGTGTCGAAGCGCGCTTGCTTCGATGTCGTTCGTCCTCACAGGGTTTCCCCCGAATTTTTTGGATGAGCCTCTCCCATTACTAACTACTTATGTCATTTCGCGCACTTAATCTTTCCCCACAAATCTTGCAGGCTATTGATGAGGCTGGCTACACCGAGCCCACTCCCATCCAGGTCGCGGCGATTCCACCGGTTCTAGCGGGACACGATGTCATCGGCATCGCCCAAACCGGCACCGGAAAAACCGCGGCTTTCGTTTGGCCGATTTTGATGAAGCTACTCGCCTCGAAACCGACAATAACTCAGGGCCACAACGGAGCTCGCCATCACCAGTCCGGTTCGGCTCGCGGGCCGCGCGCTTTGGTCGTCGCCCCGACACGGGAGCTGGTGGTCCAAATCGAAGAAAACGTGCGCAGCTATGCGAAGCACATTTCGCTGCGCATGGCGACGGTTTACGGCGGAGTCAGCGAACGTCCTCAGATCGCAGCGTTGCGATCCGGCGTCGATCTGGTCGTGGCAACACCGGGCCGGTTGATCGATTTGATGGATCAACGAGTGGCCAATCTTTCGGGGATCGAGTTTCTTGTGCTCGACGAGGCGGATCGAATGCTGGATATGGGTTTTCTTCCGCCGATTCGACGGATCGTGAAAGCACTGCCGCAGAAACGGCAAACCCTGATGTTCTCGGCGACGCTCTCGCACGAGATCGAGAAGTTGACCCACGAATTTCAGCGTTCGCCCAAAGTTATCGAGATCGGGCGTCGCGCGAATCCCGCCGAAACGGTGACTCAGTTCGTTTACGAAGTCCGGCCGCATTTGAAACCGGCGTTGCTTTTGCACTTGTTAGGCGATCCAGCGTTCGACACCGTGCTGGTTTTCACGCGGACAAAACGCGGCGCGGACAAGATCGCGCGTCGTCTTGAAGCCAGCGGAATTAAGACAGGCACGATCCATTCGAATCGTTCGCAAAATCAACGGCTGCGGGCGTTGAAAGACTTTAAGTCTGGCGCGGTGCGGGTGCTGGTGGCGACCGACATCGCCGCGCGCGGCATCGATGTCGATGGGATTTCGCACGTGGTGAACTACGACTTTCCGATGCAGTCCGAAGATTACGTCCATCGCATCGGGCGCACCGGCCGTGCGCATGCAGTAGGGGACGCGATCAGCTTCATCACGCCGGAAGATCAGGGGCCGTTGCGTTCGCTTGAGCGTTTCATCGGCCGCGGCATCGTCCGGAAAAAAGCGGAAGGTTTCGATTACAATCAGGCTGCGCCGCCAGGGGACGAGCGAGGCCGGGGCGGTGAAGGCAGAGCGGACCGGAGAAATCCGCGTGCGCCGAAAATCGAGCCGCGATTGCCCGGAAATTCTTCGAGAGGTAGCGGCGAGGGATTTCAGCGCAACGGGAATCAATTTCGAAATGCTTCGTCAAATAATCGGCCCCGAAGAGGGTCCTTTCGACGGCATCGCTGAAGCATCGGAAGTTGATGGGTGATAGTTGATTGTTGATAGAATTGACCTGGGCAAGTGGCAGGTTGAAGATCGAAAATGCCTAATACGACTGTTCAACCGTATCTTTTCTTTGGCGGACGCTGCGAAGAAGCGCTCGAGTTTTATCGTAAAAGCGTCGGCGCCGAGATCGTAAGCTTGCGCCGTTTCAAGGAGGCGCCGGAACCGGTGCCGAATTTGCCGGACTGCTTCGACGACAAAATCATGCACGCGACTGTGCGGATGGGCGAAAGCATGTGGATGGCGTCGGACGGTCAATGCGAAGGCAATCCGAACTTTGAAGGTTTCTCCCTGTCCATCACGGTGCCGGACGAATCGCAAGCCGAGAGAGTTTTCACCGCGCTTGCCCAAGATGGCCTAGTCGTGATGCCGTTGGAAAAAACGTTTTGGACCTCGAAGTTCGGAATGGTGCAGGACCGGTTCGGCGTAAGCTGGATGGTTTCGATCGAGCACAAGTAGAACCCACCTGCGTTCAGAGTTAGAAGTCAGTTTTCACCTAACGCAACCCACTGGACTGCTTTCCGCGCTGGTATAATTTGGATTATCGAACCGATGAACGTTGCAAGTCTGATCACTTCGCGCTCAGCAGTTCGCACTTCGCATTCTTAAGATGAATATTGGGACGCTTCATATCGGGATGAAAGTGCGCCATCCGCAATACGGTGTCGGGGTGGTGCGCTCGTTGACGGAACAGACGGCGGAGATCTCGTTTGAGGATTCGCCGCGAACAATCGCGCCGGCTTCGAGCGATCTTCAGCCTGCCGAATCGACCGCAACGCTAACTGAATTGCAGATGCCGCTCACGAATTTGATTCAGGAGACTGCGCAAGCAGTCGTCGACGCGCTTGGACTCGAACAAAAGGATGTAGTCGTTGAAGGATTGGCGAATCGCTGGCAACGCGGAACGCTCGTCTTACAATCGGCCGACACGTCGCTTCAGCCGAAAGAAGTTCCGCTCGAGACTTTCTTCCACAAAATCGTCATGATCCGCAATAATCTTCGGGTTCTCGAGCAAAAGGTGAACGCGAGCGACAAGCTGAGCGACGCGGACAAGTTCGACATTCAGCAATACATCACACGCTGTTACGGATCGCTCACCACGTTCAACATCCTGTTCAAGAACAAGGAAGACCAGTTCCGAACGGGCGGATAGAGTGAGCCGGGCGTTTGTTAAGGAAGATGTCGATCCGCCGGAGCGGAGCGGTCGCAAACGATCGGCATCGGGTCTACCGCCAGGCGCAGCAAATTACATCACTGCGCGGGGTCGCAACCGTTTGTGCGAGGAGCTCGCAAAACTTCGCGGGTCGAACCAGAACCACGAACGTCTGGCCGAACTGGAACAGATTCTCGCGTCAGTCCAGATCGTGCATCCTCCAGACACGCCCTCGAAAAGCGTGACGTTCGGCGCAACCGTGACTGTAAAAGATAAAAAAGGTGCGACCGAGACTCATACGGTTGTCGGCGTCGACGAACTCGATCTGGAACCGGACGCGGTGAGTTGGATATCGCCACTCGGCAAAAAGTTGTTGAACGCAGAGATCGGCGACTGGATCACACTTGACGATGGTCGTTCGGCGAAAATCGAAAAGGTAGAGTACCGGCGCTGACTCGGGGCTTTGGCACAAATATTTGTTGCGGTTCGTCGGTTCGCGATTATTTTGGCCTAACGAGTCCATCTCCGCACTTGCCATCCTCCGGCGCGATCGTGCTGTTACACGACCAAAAAAAGGGTGAGCCTTTCGGCCCACCCTTTTAGATTCTAGACTGACTCTAAGCTTACGGCCGTGAAGTGGTCACGCTGCGCTGTGAGCTTCCAGTTGCAAGACTCGTCATCAAAGCTGAATTCGCGCCCGGCGCGAATGATGTGTCCAGCGCTGTGTTGAAGAAATGGTTGCCGGTTGTCTGGGTACTGCTGCTCGGCGAATCAACAAAGATCCCGACCGGAGCTTCGTTGATGGTGTTGCCGTTGGCCTGGTTTTTATTTCCCTGGATGTAAATACCTTCCGAGTCACTGTCGAAGACACTGTTATTATTGGCCTTGTTCATGTCACCGACCAGGTCGATGCCATCAAACACCCGTCCTTGGAAGACTGTGTTCCCAGTTACTTCGCCATTGTTACCAGCGTAGTAAATGTTGATCTGGCTGTTGCCGACGGTGTTGTTAGTCACTTTTACACCGTTGGATCCGTCGACCAGAATATTTGTGGAGGCTGCACCGCAGGTGTTCACGTCAGTGCACTGGCTGTAGACGTGGTTCAACGCGAAATTGCTATCGATCGTTCCGACAGCGCCGTCTGCCACTTGAATCCCGTTTTGAGCGATATTTGGAGTAGCTCCAATGCCGGCGACATCGTTGCCTTTGATCGTCGCATTCGTCCCGACTTCATTTGCAGTGATTCCGTTCTTTTGGTAATCATGTACGCTGCAATTCGAGACGGTTACTTTGGATTGGTTCCCGCTTCCGCTTTGCACGAAGATACCGAGACCGCTCTGGCATCCTTCCAATCCTGAGCCGAGCTTAATGTTTCTCACGGCGAGGCTATCAGCAGTGCCGGAAGAGTTGCGATAATAAACGCCAACCAGATTCGGCGCGCACCCGTTGATGCCATTCGCTGATCCGTCGATTGTAAGATCGGACAACTTCACGTCGGTCACGCCGTCGACCAGGACGATCGCTGCGATTGGGTTGCCGGTGGCGGTGCTGGTTGAATTTGCCACCACGCCGTTCGGCATGATGACCGGCTGATTCATATTAAGTGCGTCGTATCCCTGAATGGTCAGCTTTTTGTTCACCATCACTTGTTCGTGATAGGTGCCAGAGCAGACATTGATGATGTCGCCCGGCTTGGCGGCAGTGACCGCGGCCTGGATGCTTGAATATTGTGCGCCGGGACACTGGACCATGTCATCATCGACGAAGATTTGGGCAGCGTTTGAACTCGCAGCTGCGAAAGCGACCAGCCCGCCGGCCAGAATTGCTAATGTATATTTGATCATTGGATAATAATTCCCTGTTACTGATTGATGTGCCCCTTCCGTGGGGAAGACCTTCTCCCTCGAAGGTCAGGGAAGGGGGAGAGTGTTTACAGTATTTCAACTTTTTACCGAAATTTCAAGTTTAATCGACCGCCGATATGACTTTTTTGGGCATGGCATAACGAGTTGTTTAGCACACGCTCCAACTCCCTTGCCTTACGCCGCGTTAGACAACGCGTGTCGTTGCAGAAAAACTTGTAACCGATTCACTGATCGAAACGTCTTGAAACGGCGAAACACTGCAACGCTGAAATCAGCGGTCCGCGATTAATTCTCGCTCAATGCGGCGGTCTGGTACGAGCCAGATCAACGCAACTAGAACATAGATGCCACCAGCGATCCACGGATGAATGAACGAGGCAGCGATGGCAATGGCGTAAAGAATCGGCGACAGCTTTCCTTTCCAATCTTTGCCGAGAGCGAGCGCAAGTTGAGATTGAGAACCATCAGGTTGCGCGCTGATGAGTGTCGTTTGCAAAATAAAATAAGCGATTGCAGCGAGCAATAACACTGCGCCGTAAAGGGCGGACGGCACGGGAGCGAAAGGCCGAGCCGCACTGACGTAGTTTTCACCGAGCCAGGCGGTCACGAATGGAAAAAGGGACAGCCAGAAAAGCAGATGGAGGTTAGCCCACAAAACGCCGCCGGTGACGCGCCGGCACGCTTTCAATAAATGGTGATGGTTGTTCCAGTAAATGCCGAGGTAAACGAAGCTAAGCGCGTAGTTCAAGAAAACTGGGACGACTGGTTGGAGAGCGGCCCAATCCGATCCGTGCGGAACTTTCAATTCCAACACCATGATCGTGATGATGATTGCGAAGACGCCATCGCTGAACGCTTCGACCCGGTTGCTCTCCATGGCCGGAAGTTATTCGAAAACAGTGACGAGTGACGAGTGGCAAGTGACGAGAACAAGAACAGCGATCTCAAACCACTGTTGTGCGCAGTTGGCGGTCGCTTTGATTTTCGCTAACGTAAGTTCATGGCGACGTCTTATCCCGTGCCCACTAATGAACTCGATCGATTGCGCACGCTGCGCGCCTACAAAATTCTCGACACCAACCCGGAAGAGCATTTTGACGAACTGACGAGATTGGCGGCGCTGATCTGCGGCGTGCCGATTTCGTTGATCAGTTTGATCGACAGCGATCGGCAATGGTTTAAGTCGAAATTCGGTCTGGATGTTCAGGAGACGCCGCGGGCGCAGGCCTTTTGCACGCACGCGATCATGCAACCGGAGTTGTTCGTTGTGCCGGACGCTACCAAAGACGAGCGATTCGCAAATAATCCGATGGTAACCGGCGACCTTAACATTCGATTTTACGCCGGCGAACCATTGGCTGCGCGGGACGGTCACGTGTTGGGCACACTTTGCGTGATCGACCACGTGCCGCACACGCTTAGCGATGCGCAAAAAGAAGCGTTGAAAATCGTGGGCCAATTAGTGATTGCTAATTTCGAGCTCAGGCGAGACCTCCAGGAGTTGAGAGATGCTCTCACCTCGACCGGCGGCGGGAAAAATCCACCGGCGGAATCAACGCCGAATCTGGAAGAAATGATTTCCCGGCTCCAATGCGTCGCTTCAGATTTGCAGGCAGTCCGCGCGAATAAATTGCCGTCTTAAGCAGACGGAAAAGTTGAAACAGGACGAGGCGGTGAGGTTTTCGAACCGGTCAACCGAGGAGATGACTCGGTTGATTAACAAGCCTCTGATTCTGGGGAGCGCGCGCGCCTCGCGTACTGATTGCGGCGCCCTCGCCGCAATCCCACCCAGTATGTCGATCTTGCGCAGGAGAGCCAACGCTTTCAAACCACAGGTCAGAGGTACGCAAAGTCTTCCTAATTTCCTGCGTTACTGATTAGTTGAGTTTGTGAAGCCTCCGGAAAAAATTTCGTCGCCAGCCCGGCTACCGATCGCGCTGCCGCCGATCTCGCAACATTTGCGCGAATTCGCGTCGCGGCCGCACGCCTGGGTGGTCCTCGCGCGCAATTTGGTTCCAGTTGTCGGTGTCTATGCGTTCGGATGGTCCGCCGGCCTTACGGTGTTCAGCTATTGGTTCGATGGTTTGACTGCACTGGCGGCGATCACAGCCGCGTTAGTACCGCGGGCGCTTCGGGAATCAGAAACCGAAGCTCAAAGCAAATCGTGGCTCGTCGTCAAACTTGTGCGCGGCGTCGTCACCTGGATTCTTTTAGTTGGCATTATCGGTTTGCCTTACTGGATGTTCTTGGTTCCGTTGCACACCCTGTTGCTTGGCGACGACGTGCGACATCAACTTACGCAGTCGCCGGCACTTTGGTTCACCTTCGGATCGATGGCGGCGAGTCATTTTTGGAAAGCGTTTCGAACCGGCTATGACGTGATGCCGGACGATCAGTTGAAACAGCGCGCCCGCTGGGATGTGTATCTGTTGATGCTGCGCGGGATTGCCATGTTCATGATGATGGGCTTCGCGATTTTTCTGGTTCCGTTAATGGCTTTGCTCCTGAGCTATTTTGAAATCTGGCCCGAACGGGTGATTGGCGCCGTGTTCGGCGATCCGTCACGGCTGTACCAGTACGATCCCAAGAAGAGTGATGAGTGACGGGTGACGAGTGATAAGAACCAAAGGCCACATTTCGCAGCCGGCGAATGGCCATAGGTGCTCACTGTTACTTAATGTACGGGGGTATAGGATTGCCAGCGATCGCTCGGCGCGTCGTACAATTCGATTTTTCCGGAGGCGCGATTGACGCGATAGCGATCAATGATTGGGCTCACATCCGGATCGCCGCCGCATTTCGAGTTGTGATTTTCCCGGAGGGCGAATTCAACAAATGTGCGGGTGGTGTCTTCCGTCGTGTAAGTGATGCAATCCAGCGAAATGCGCTTGGCATAAACGTTGTCGTGTTTCACGGTGCGCACCAGCAAATCGAGCGCGGCATCTTCGGTCATTCCATTATAGGATTTTTTCGAACCAGCCTGAGCGGTGAGGGGAGAGATGAGAGCGAACACAATGAGCGCGGTCAGTACTCGGGGCGAAAGCCTCTGCATCAATTCAGAAAGCGAGAAAACCGAGAGGGTGACAAGCGGAAAAATGAGTGACGAGTGACGGGTGACTAGAACGGAAGAAATCTCCGTTTGTTCTCGGACACTCTAGCGCCGGGAGGCGCGGGCGATTAATAATGCCCCGCGACATCGCATGATGATGAACTTCATTTTCAAAGGTGTATTGATTGGATGCTCGATCGCTGCGCCGGTCGGACCGATTGGCGTGCTGTGTATTCGCCGTTCGGTTGCTCACGGCCGGCGCTCCGGTTTGGCGACGGGATTAGGCGCGGCCACGGCGGATGCGGTTTACGGTTGTGTCGCCGGTTTCGGTCTAACTGTGGTTTCGAATTTTCTGGTCGGCCAAAAATTTTGGCTGGGATTTCTGGGCGGGCTGTTTCTTTGTTATCTTGGAGTTCGCACCTTTGTTAGTCGGCCTAATGAGCAACCGACGGATGCTCCGAGCGGCGGATTATTTTCTGCGTTCCTGTCGACGTTCTTTCTTACCGTCACCAATCCGATGACGATCTTGTCCTTCGTCGCAATCTTTGCCGGGTTAGGATTGGCAAAGTCGGCGAACTATCTCAACGCCAGCGCCCTTGTTGCCGGGGTGTTTGCCGGGTCCGCTCTTTGGTGGCTGCTGTTAAGCGGCGGAGCTGCATCGTTTCGTTCAAAGATTACCCTGGGATGGATGCATCTGCTGAATCGGGTTTCGGGAACCATCATTCTTGCGTTCGGCATTTACTCTCTTTTTACCGCTCTGGTAAAAGGGTGACGGTCGAGGCGCACTAAACTTCACGAAATAAGGTTCTTTATCGATGTATAACCGGACGCGGATTGTTGGTTTGTTTCTTTTTGGATCCGGGCTCTGCGCACTGATCTATCAGACGACGTGGTTGCGCGAGTTCCGGCTGATCTTTGGAGCATCAACCGCAGCAACGGCAGCTGTGCTGGGCGTCTTCATGGCCGGACTCGGCTTCGGCGGAATTCTCTTCGGTCGGATCGCCGAGAAACGAGCGAGACCGCTGGCGTTTTATGCATGGTTAGAGTTGTTCGTCGCCGCGAGCGCGGCAATTTCCCCGCTGCTAATTTTTTACGCTCGAAAGTTTTATGTCGAGTTGGGCGGCACGATGGCCCTCGGCATGTTGAATGGCACGCTTCTCCGCTTGGGAATGGCGGCGATCATTCTCGGACCACCCACCTTACTGATGGGTGGAACATTGCCCGCGGCTGCGCGGGCGGTGGTAACACCAGCCGATGTTTCACGACGAAGACTCGGCGTTCTTTACGGCGTCAACACCCTCGGTGCGGTGACCGGCGCTCTGCTGGGGACTTTCTATTCGTTCGAACATTTTGGAAATCGTTTCACTCTTTGGGGCGCTACGGTGATCAATGTGATCGTCGCGCTCTGCGCATTTCTGCTGGCGCGATCGTTGCCGAAATTGGAGCCGAGCGAAATTGCTGAGGGATGGAAAGAAGAAGATGGCCCGGTCGTGAACAGATTTTTCGTCTTGTCCGCTGCCGCTGTAGTCGGCTTCGCGTTCTTTCTGATGGAAATGGTATGGTACAGGATGCTTGGACCGCTGGTTGGCGGTTCGACCTTTTCGTTCAGCCTGATTTTGGCGTCCGCGCTTCTCGGGATCGGCCTGGGCGGCGTCACCTACGCGTGGTTCAATCTCAAAAGGTCCGCGTCTCTTCGGCTGTTCGCGCTGACTTGCGCAGCGGAAGCGTTGTTCATCGCAATCCCGTACGCGTTGGGTGATCGAATCGCCACCGCGACAATGCTTTTACGTCCGCTCGGGACACTTGGATTTTACGGGCACGTGTCCGCGTGGTCCGCGATTTGTTTGATCGTGATTTTTCCGGCCGCTTTTGTTTCGGGAATACAGTTTCCGTTGTTGGTGGCGTTGCTTGGCAAAGGGCGCCGCGGAATCGGTGCTCAAACCGGTGCGGCATACGCCTGGAACACGATTGGCGCTTTGATTGGGTCGCTTGCCGGAGGGTTCGGTCTTATTCCTCTGCTTTCCGCGCCAGGTGTTTGGAAGGTTGTCACGATAATTCTCTCCGTCCTTGCAATTGTGGCGTTGTGTATTCGGTCGGATGAACAAATGCGGTGGGCTCGGGCGCTGGTTCCGTTGGGAGGCGCAATCCTTGCCCCGGTTCTCGTGCTGACGTCGCTCGGACCGACCGCGTTCTGGCGGCACAGTCCAATTGGCATCGGCCGATTGAAGCTTTACGACGTTGGCTATAACGAATTGCGTAATGCCGTCCAAAATCTTCGGCGCCACATCATCTCCGACGTGGATGGCGTTGAAAGCGGCGTTGGCATTCAAAACGCCGACGGCGTCTCGTTCATCGTGAACGGCAAGTCCGACGGGAACTCGCGAAGTGATGCAGGAACGCAAGTAATGTCGGGGTTAATCGGCGCAGCCCTTCACCCGAATCCAAAACAAGCAATGGTGGTGGGCCTCGGAACCGGAAGCACCGCCGGTTGGCTTGCCGCCGTCCCGACCATCGAACGCGTCGATGTCGCAGAACTTGAGCCCGTCGTTCTGGATGTGGCTCGACTTTGTGCGCCGGCGAATCATCACGCCTTAGAAAATCCGAAAGTGCACGTGATGATCGGCGACGGCAGAGAACTGCTTTTGACCAGCCGTAGCAGTTACGATGTGATCGTGTCCGAGCCATCGAATCCGTATCGGGCGGGCACGGCCAGTCTCTTTACTCGGGAGTTTTACGAATCCGTGAAAAATCGTCTTAACTCCGGCGGGATCTTCCTTCAATGGGTCCAAACTTACGGCGTCGACGATCAAACGATCGAAACATTCTATCGCACTCTCGGATCGGTGTTCCCGAATATTGAGTCGTGGCAACCTCAACCGGGCGACCTGCTCCTGGCGGCGTCAATGGACCCAATGCAGTACAACATTGGCAAACTTCGAGAGCGACTTTCCAGCGACCCTTTCAAGGAAGCGATGCTGGACGCCTGGCGGGCAGTCGGGCCTGAGGAATTTTTCGCGCACTACGTTGGCAATCAGAAAATGACCAAAACGCTGCAAAATCTCGACAACGGTCCTCTGAATACGGATGACCGGACGATCATCGAATTTTCGTTTGCGCGAAGCGTCGACACGCCGACCGGATTTCAAATGGCAGGCCTTCAAAACAGCGCGCATGCGGCCCATTTGGATCGGCCGGCTGTTAGTAATGAATCGGAGATCGACTGGGATCACGTTGAAGAGGCGCGAAACCCTTCCACTCCGCGAAACGGCCCGATCAAGATCGTTACTGCGGCTTGAAATAAGCGCAGCAACTCTTGCGGCTCAGGGAAATAAAGAAGTCGGGCAACTGCCATTGACCAAATCGCAACCCTTGTTCCGTCGGATGCCGACGCAATTCGAGCAACTCTCAATTGGAAACAAGGAAACGTAAAAGAAGCAGCTGAAGCGCTGGTAAGATTTTTTCAGACTGCTCACCAGGATCCGTGGCCCGACCGCGCGCTGACAAGTGCGCTGCCCTCGCGCTCGCGGAAGAGATGGTTCATTCGTCACAATCACCGGAAATCGCAGCTTCTATATATGATGTGTTGAGGACGCCGTTGTGCCTTTGGAATGGCGAATATGCTCGCGAAGTCAGGATAATCTCGATCGCTGAGGCTGCGGATGGAAACCGTTTTGGCGATCGCACGGTTCGAGCGCTCAATGCTCTTGAACCAAACATTGTCTGGAATCGTCAATTCCTGGAGACCCGGAAGAATGCTTACGCAGCCGTTCAAGATCCGCGAGCAATTCAAGCTGCCCATGACCTGGATGAGTTTATGCGGCACGAACCTCTGACGAGCGATCCTGCTGCGCTCACAAAAGAGTTTGAGAAAAATTCTGGAACTGCGCCGCAATAGGCTTGGACGCCGGTGGCAAGAGAACCGGCGGTTCGAGGCCTAAAATAATTTATTTTGCCGGCCAGCACACAAAATACGAATTAGAAAGTAAAAAGTAGGCGATTTACCCGGGCAAAACGCCCCTGAACGGACTCCCATTACACCGGCGTCATATTTCCCCGGTACAAAGGCTTGACGCCCCACCGAAAAATTGAGTATCACATCGCCACTTATGAAGTCGATGCCCTTAACCTACGCTGTCAAAAGTTTTGGAATTCTTTCAATTGTTGCGGTGAGTTTATTGCTCACGCCGCAACACGCGCGCGCCCAAGGCGCGACCGGTGGCACTTACAAGCTGGCAATATTAGTCCAGCCAGCGGAGGGCAAAGCCACTAATGCTTCCCAGGCCGCGTTCGGCGTCGGTGCTGACGCGAGCCTCGGCACAAATTCGACTGCGATCGGCGGTCTTGCGATTGCCAGCGGGGTAAATTCGACGACCGTCGGCAACTTTTCTTTCGCCAAAGGCTTGAACGCAACGACCGTCGGCGCCAGCGCCGGCACTAACGCGGCGACAGCGGGTGTGAGCAGCTTCGGCGCTTTTTCCAACTGGAATACCGCAGGCATTTACAGCACCGCCGTCGGCGCGGGCACTGGATTCAATGCCACGCCTGCGCAATCGACTGGGGATTACGGCATCGCGATCGGTGGCGGTGACGGAGTGGGCGGCAATGGAGCATTGGCTTCAGGTCCCAACTCGATCGCCATGGGCTTAAGCAGCGTTGCATCTGGTCTTGACTCTGTCTCGATTGGCAGCACCGCGGGTGCTAGTCGCCCAAGCATTGCGGCTGCTGGTTTTTCTAGTGCGGTTGGTACCGGCAACCAAATCGCTGCGGGCGCCACTGGCGCAACCGCCGTCGGTGACTTCAATACCGTGAACGCGGGCGGCATTTTCAGCACTGCGGTCGGTAACTTCAATACCGTCGGGGGTGCGACCGCCGTCGCATTGGGCTCGAGCAATACCGCAAACGGCACAAGTGCGATCGCGATAGGTAACGGCTCCTCGGCGAATTTTACGAATTCTGCGGCATTCGGTGTCGGCGCAACGGCAACTCGCGCCAACCAACAGGTTTTTGGTACCGCAACCAGCAACTACACGATGCCCGGCATTACTTCGGGTTCGAGTCTGGCCAACCAAACTGGCGCGACTCAATTCGTGACTTCGGACGCGGGAGGCAATCTCGCAACCGCAGGCTTCGGTCCGGGCAGCATCGTCGCACTTAGCAATCGCGTCGATCTCCTCGGCAATCGCATCAACAATGTGCGGAACGAAGAGCGTGGCGGTGTGGCATTGGCCATGGCAGCCGGCCAGATCCGTTATGATGATCAACCGGGTAAAGTTTCAGTCGGCGGCGGCGTTGGCGCGTTTGAAGATCAAGGCGGCGCCGCGCTCGGCATCGGTTTCACTTCGCCTGGCGGTCGCGTTCGCGGAAATATCTCCGGCGGCGGCAGCTTCCACGGTGAGTGGGGCGGTGGCGCGGGCTTGAGCATCACGCTGAATTGAGGTAACGAGTTCGCGGCCCGACCGTGAGACTCGTCCTCTTAATACTTACAGCTGCGGCGTTCGCGGATATCGCGAACGCCGCATCGTCTAATCCGGCATTGGCGCCTGGTGCGACCCTTCCGCCCGGAGCGATACCTTCCCCAACGCCTCCACCGCAGCCGGCCCAGCTCGATCGCAACACTGCGTTGATTTTGATTCGGACCACTCTCGTTGCCCTGCAACAGGCGAACCAAACCGGAAACTACAGCGTGTTACACGCAATCAGTGCGCCTGGATTTCAAAATGCGAACACACCTGAACGCCTCGCCCAGATTTTCTCAGGTCTTCGGGCGAAGAACTTCGATTTGTCCGGCGTCGTGGTGCTTGAGCCGCAGCTGTCGGTGATGCCTGAGTTGTATCAAAACGGAGTCATGCGCATGGCCGGTTTTTTCCCGTCAGTGCCGATCCAGGTTTACTTTGATCTGCAATTCATTCCGGTGCAGGGACAATGGAAGTTGCTCGCCCTCGCGGTGAATATCGCTCCGGTTGGCGGCGCGCCAAACCTTGACGCGCATCCGGCCCAACCGGCAACTCAACCGGCGAAATCGGCAGCGGCGCCGTCGGGGTCAAAAGGGCCCACCGTAGACGTGGAGGTGGCCAAGCCGAAGCCATCGCCTCACTAAAATAGCTTAGCGATTCGCTGCCAGAATTTTGACGACCTTCTCGATAGTGTTCCAACTGCGCGTCGTGGCCGGAACACCGAGGATCTTTTCGAGCTTGCCGAGTTGGCTAATCGCTTTCATCTCGCGTTTATAGACGCCGAGAACGAATTGCCCTTCGATCGCGATTATTTTCAGGAGCCAATCCTTGTCCGTAGGCAAGACGAGTGAAGAGTGACGTCTGACCAGGGACGAGGGTAGGGGTTTGTGCATCACGCTCATGAACCGTGTGACCTCATCGCAGACGGTTGCTTCGCAAAGGGATCTTTGGATGCGGTTTTCATCAGCGCGGTTCCGGACGCGATCATGATTTCGCATTTGATTTTGAAATGTTTTGCGAGTTGAGCCGCCAATTCTTTCCGAAGTAATGATTCGCTGACATTTCCACGCGCGACGAACGTGCCGACTGCGCCAATGTTCACTACGTCAAAATTCTTTAACTGCTTCGCAAGCTGAGCAGGCTTGCAAAGATTGGCTCCGCCGACGTTGATTGCGCGAAGAAAGACAACACTAGCCACAACCAGAAGTGATCAGTGACAAGTGACGAGTGACAAGCTAAAAAGCGTCGCATGGCGCAATTCACCGAATCACACGACCGTGATTTAATCGGATTCCGTTTGCGCGGGCGGAACGTGACGCGTCTGGAATCCTTCAGCGACGCGGTGTTCGGTTTTGCCCTCACCCTGCTCGTCGTTTCGCTCGATGTTCCGAAATCCTTCAATGACCTGGTAAGCACGATGCGAGGTTTTCCTGCCTTCGCCATTTGTTTCCGTGTTGCTTGCGCTGATCTGGAACGGCCACTACAAGTTTTGCCGTCGTTACGGTCTCGACGACGGCTTTTGCAGGTTTCTGACCTGCGTGATGCTCTTCCTGGTCCTGTTTTATGTCTATCCGCTGAAATTTCTTTTCAATATCAGCGTCACTGGATTGCTTTTCGGTGCCGGACCGCCGGTTTCCATCAACGGATCGCAACTCTCGATGTTGCTGATGATTTACGGCCTGGATTCGTCGCGCGTCTATCTTGCCATGACGCTGCTGTATTTGCACGCCTGGCGATTACGCGATGCGCTGGAACTTACGGAGCTGGAAAAATTCGATACCCGTTACATTATCCGCCGGCTGTTGACGCTCTGCGCGGTTGGGCTAATTGCCGCCGGACTCGCGCAGATCCCCGCTATTCGAAATTGGAGCCCGTGGATATACGCGCTTCTCTTTCCAATCCTGCGCATCTCTCGAATCGTTCATCGCGGCCGTCGGGCAAAGTTTCTGTCCTGAACGATTTAGAAAAAAGCGATGCGCGTCTCTGTCGGGCGTCGCCGCATTTTGTGGCGCGACTAGAATAGATGCGCCGGCCGCGCGTCCAACCATAGACATGGAAAGGAACGTACACGAACAATGAAATCACTACTAATAGCTATGGGGCTTGCCATCGCCGTATCCGTCGGCGCCCAAACGACGACTGACGAACAGCAACCAGCCTCCGCAAAGAGAGAAGACAACCAAGACTGAAGAAAACGTCCAGCCAAGTCAGACCTCCAAGCAGAACGTTCAGCCAACTGAACGGGAGCGGGCACGGACGGACGTTGATCGGGACGTCAAGAAAGACGTGAACAGAACGGAAGAACGCACGCGCGTTAATGGCGAAGAAAGAATTCGCGGCGACGAGCGACATTCCGGCGCGCGCGTTGACGAGCGTGGCGAAGTCTCACATGCCACGAGCGTTTTCCGTAACGGTCATGAAGTGCATGAAAGCCTGGCGCTTCATCGCGGGTTCCGCGATCGCAGCGACGTGCACTTCAGCGTTGGAACGCATCCACGCGACTGGTGGCTAAGAACCTATTCCATCGTGGTGATGGACGGCTGCCACTATTATCTCGCGGACAACGGTTGCTGGTATCCGGCCTACGGGTTTGATCCAACCTGCAACTTTCAGGAAGGCGTAGTCTACTGCGAATAATTCCGAAGTTGAAATTCAGCCGGGCGCGTTCAGTTAGGGGCGCGCCCGTTTTTTGTTCAGGCTATTCCAGATTCGCCTGAATGAATTTCGGGCTCGCATGAATATCAATTGTCCGAAGGTTGTCTTCACCGGCGTTGACGAATCGATGCGGCGTCTCGGCGGGAATGACCACGATACCACCCGCTTTTGCTTCCCTTGTTTCACTTCCAATCGTGAACCTGGCGGTTCCTTCAATTATAAACCCGACTTCGACATACGGGTGCGTATGTAAGGGCGGGCCTTTGCCGGGCGGTGCGTTCACTATGTAAGCTGAGAATGGCGCGCCTTGGTTTTCGCCGACGAAATTGTAAGACATTCCGATGAACGGCAACTGCTCGAGATCGAGAAAGCTCATGGGAACATTCTGCACCCGTTAGGAATAGGTAGCGAGCCGCTCGCACCTTCCGGAAAACCGCACGTTTCGCAGCTCAAGCAAAGCCAGTGACAGTTCGGATTCAAGGAATTATCATTGGCGCCCACGTGAAACGCCCGAAAGCGACCAAACTGCATTCGTTCTCGAAAAGGAAACGGCCGAATGCTGCCGCGAAATCTCACAACGGCGCGTCCGCTCGCGAGCTTCTTCAAGCCAAGGAAGCACTCGAACGCAAAACTGCCGAGCTGGCGCTGTCACTTTCGATGATGCAGGCCACGCTGGATTCTACCACCGATGCGATCGTGGTGACCGACATGAAAGGGAATGTCCGGAATTTCAACGAAAAATACGCGCGGATGATGGGCGTCACTCGGGAAGAGTTAAAGGAGGCGAACGCTGGCAAATTGCGGATCAAGTTCAGCCAGCGATTCAAAGATCCGGAAGGATTCGTCGCGCGAGTAATGGAGATCTATCGGATGTCGCCTGCGGAAACTTTCGAAGTCATGGAATGGAAAGACGGGACGATCCTTGAACGCTATTCGCAAGTCCAACTGCTTGACCGGAAACCGGTCGGCCGAGTCTGGAGCTTTAGGGACGTCACTGAACGCAAACGCACGGAAGAAAATCTCGAGGCGGCCAAGGTTGCAGCCGAACAGGCGAACCAGGCGAAAGACGATTTTCTGGCATCGCTAAGTCACGAGCTGCGCACGCCTCTGACCCCGGCAATGATCGCCGCCAGCCATCTGTCAGAGAATGAAGAACTCGCCCCTGAACTTCGTGAAGATGTGATGGCGATTTTTCGCAATGTCCAACTGGAAGCGCAGTTGATTGACGATCTCCTCGATGTAACGCGGATCACTCGCGGCAAGATTGAAGTGCACCACGAAGTGGTCGACGTCCACGCGCTTTTGGAAAACGCTGTAACGATCGTGAAGAGCGACATCACGGCGAAGGCCATCCAGTTCAATGTCGAGCTGGTTGCCCCAAATCACCATATCTGGGCCGATCCGGTCCGGATTCAGCAGGTGTTCTGGAATCTGATGAACAATGCCGTAAAATTTACCCCGACCAACGGCCAAATCTGGACTCGTTCATATAATAAAGACGGCCAGTTCGTTTTCGAGATCACAGACACCGGAATCGGCATCGACCCTGCGCGCCAGGCCAGCATCTTCGAACCATTTCATCAGGGCGAACGCTCAATCACCCGGAGATTTGGCGGCCTCGGTCTCGGCCTTACGATATCGAAAACACTCCTCGATTTGCACGGAGGCACGATCGAGGTGGAAAGCGCCGGTCAAAACAAGGGCAGCACATTTCGCGTTACCCTCAACCTGCTAAGCGAGCCCGCCGCAGCCGAAGGCAAGGGAATTGCCGGTCGTGCGACAACTTCGCGAAAGTTGCGGCTGCTGTTGGTCGACGACCATGCCGATACGCGCGGGGTGCTTTCGCGACTTCTCATAAAGTGTGGTCACGACGTCGTAACCGCCGATTCTGCAGCGAAAGCGCTGGAAATTCTCGATAGCGGTCGGTTCGACGCGTTGATCAGCGACATCGGCTTGCCGGACACGAGCGGTTACGAATTGGTGCGGCAGGCGAAGCAGCGCCATCCACTAACAGGGATCGCGCTATCCGGGCTTGGCATGGAAGAAGACGTTCGTCGCAGTCTGGAAGCGGGATTCGATCACCACCTGACAAAACCGATCAACTTTCAGGAACTTCAATCCGTGCTCGGAAAAGTTTTGGTCTGAAGTCGATTTGTTTGGCGAAACAGTCGAAGCAGCGATTTCGCAAATAATTTGTAACGAAATCGCGCCCAATCCGTCTGATATATAATGGCGGGGGTGTCGGGAATCGGATGGGGCCAGGCAGCGGCAAGCGCGAACGTATCGAGTCAGGTTTTGGCCAAGGCTCGCGCCAGTGAAACTTACCAACCGCAGTTTGACGGGTTGCGCGCGTTGGCCGTGATCACCGTCATGGTGGATCATTTTAGCGCCGACGTTCCAAATTTTCCGTTGCCGGACTGGATCCATCTCGGCGCCACCGGGGTTCGGCTCTTCCTTGTTTTGAGCGGCTATTTCATCACTGCGTCACTTCGCCGGGCGCGCGATCAAATGGATGTTGCCCATTTATCCTTCGGGAAAGCAGTGGGCGCATTTTACTGGCGCCGCTATCTGCGAATCGCGCCGGCCTACTTTGTATTTGCGGTAATCGCTTTCATCCTCGGCCTCGGTGGCATTCGTCACAACTGGCCATGGGTATTCACTGGAACAGTGAATTGGATGATTGCCTCTGCGAATCAATGGCCGATGACAATTTCACATCTGTGGTCGGTTTGCGTGCAGGAACAATTTTATCTGTTTTGGCCACTGCTGATTCTGCTGTTGCCGCGGCGATGGATGGTGCCCGCGATCGTTTCCGTCGCGGTCGCCGGGATCGCATTTCGAATTGGCTGCGTGATTTTTTCCGTGCCGGTCATCGCGCGATGGGTGTTGCCATTCGGCAGTTTGGATTCGCTCGCGGCTGGCGCAGCGCTGGGGTGGTGTGGCGGCAAATTGCGCGCGACGCGCGGTGGCTGGTTGCTCGCGCTGATCTGTTTGTCGATGCTGAGCCTGGCCGCAGTCCTGCGACTCAGCGATCCGGCCCAATTGAAATCGGTCCTGGTGGAACCGCTCGAAGCGGTGGCATTTGTTATTCTCGTAGCCCGCACAGCTGCTGGATTTGATGGGCTCGCGGCGCGGTTTCTTTCATTGCCCGGGCTGGTTTTCGCAGGCCGTATCAGTTACGGACTTTACATTTATCATGCTCTGGTTGCGATGGTGCTTAATCGCTGGTTGCCGCAGTCGTTGCGATTCGTGGTCACCAACCCCTCGCTCCGCCTGATGGTTTTTGGCATGGTGACTCTGGCCGTGGCAGCGATTTCATGGTGCCTCATTGAACAACCGGTGAACCGTTTACGCGCAAGATTAACTCGAACTGCACTGGGTCCAGCCGCATCCGACAATGAAGACAAGCGACGCCCGTGGACGTCTTTGGGTAGGGCGCTTGCACGGGAAACTTGATCACCGTGGCTCGGGCTGTGCTGGCATAACCCTTTCGCGTGAAGAACCTTTTGATATCCGCTTCGCTGGTTGCAGTGGGCGTCTGGTATTTTCATCGGGTCGCCGACGATCGCAAGAACGCGTCCATTCCCCAGGGACAGTCCAGCGGCGATATTGTCGTCGCCAAAGCTCCGGACGGCACGCTTCAAAACCGCTGGCAGACTCCGCCACCGGCTCATAAAAAATAATCCGGGGTCGTACCTAAACATTCAACACTTGGCTCCGGCCTGCCCCGCGCGCACGAGAATTAAAGCTACGTTGCCTCGGCTGGTGTCGATCAGCTTTGGATGATCGGCTTACGTCATGGTCGCTGCGAAATGTTGATTGTTTAGGTACCACCCCAAGGACTCCTTGACAGCTTAGGAGAGGCTGCCGTAATCTCCTAAATAACTTAGGAGAACGACATGAGCGATGAAGCCGAACTGCTGCCCGGAACTCTCGATCTTCTTATTCTAAAAGCGGTTTCGCTCGGACCGCTTCACGGTTATGCGGTTCTCTCCCGCATCGAACAAATATCTGGCCGAACATTGTTTGTCGAACAAGGCGCGCTCTATCCCGCCCTGTTCCGCCTGGTGCGACAGGGCGTTTTGAAAGCAAAGTGGGGGAAATCGGAGAACAATCGTCGCGCAAAATTTTACGAGCTTACCGCGGCCGGTCGAAAACGGTTACGCGAAGAGACTGACGGCTGGAACCGACTGGCGGCTGCAATTGCGTCAGCTCTTGCGGCCAGACCTCAGGAAACTTGAAAAAGTGACCGGTGATCGATGACTAGAGCCTCAATTTGTGATGAGACTGGATGCGGCAGCGGATTCTGGGCCTTTGCCTGGCGATGTTTTCTCGCGATAACATCATTTTCGACGACGACAGTGATCAAAACGGAAAAATTGGTCGACTCGCGTTCCGGTAACGTCCTCACCGTCAATAGTCGTGATCGAAGATAATAAGATCAAAGAAGTTGGCGCTCCGGCGCAAATCCAGGGGCATGCCGGCTCATCCGCACTGTGATTGATCTCGGTGGCGCAACATCGCTGCCTGGTCTGATTGACTGCCACACCCACCTGTCTATTGATCCGATCCCGCCCGCCGAAGTTGAGCGGGCCGGCACTACACGGCGGTTGTTGCTCGCCGCTGCCGGATTGCACGCTGTCATTTCCTACGGCATCCAACAAAGAACGCGCGAAATTGGAGTTCGTCTGGCGGTGGGAGCGCGACGAAGCAACGTCTCGCATTTGTTTAGAGAAGGGATATGTCTGCTGATCTGGGACTTGGTGCGGTGGTTTGTCATTGCTCTGATGGCATCGCGGCTAATCGCTGCGCGCAAATCTCTGCCGAATTAGCGCACGAGATCCGCGTTAGCTTTGCATTGGTTAGCCTGATTTTATCTGCAATTTCCGCTGTCGCGTGCACAATCGCCGCCCGGCGCGCAGTGTCGATCGATCCAGTGGTAAATTCGCAGCGAAAAAGCAAACAACTTTGCCGGATACGTTCGTTCGTTTCCGTTCACGGTTGTTTCGTCGCTGGCAAACCGAACAGGATCTGGACGATGAATTTCTCGCACATTCAAATCGAGCCGAAATACTCGAACGCTCAGGATTAACGCGGGTTAAGCGGAACGTCGGGCCCGACTGGAGTTTGGAAGCCCCGAGCGGCTGAAGGACGAATGTCGCGATGCGATGGCGGGAAATTGGATCGACATGCTGTTTCAGGATCTTCGGTTCAGTATTCGCATGTTGCGCAAGTCGCCAGGCTTCACTGCAATCGTGGTGTTGACGATGGCGACCGGCATTGGCGCAACGAGCGCGATCTTCAGCGTGATCGACGCGACCCTATTGCATCCGCTCCCGTATCGGGATGCCGAACGACTCGTCAGAGTCATTGGCGACTTGTCGGGAATCGGCGCGCACGATGTCGGAATGTCCGAGCCGGAATGGCAGGACCTGCAGCACTCCGGAATTTTCGAAAACGTTTCGCCGACTTGGTACGACGATAATAATCTTACCGGATCTGCTGAACCAACGCGGGTCAGCTTGCTAATCGAAGCGCCGAATTATTTCACGTTATTGGGTGTGAAACCGGAGCTTGGTCGAACTTTTCCGGCATCCGATCACTCGCCGGGATTTATCGGTGAAGTAGTGATTAGCGACGGATTGTGGAAGCGACAGTTCGGAAGCGATCCAAACATTCTCGGCAAAGAGATTCGGATGGACACCGATCTGTACCACGTTGTTGGCGTGATGCCGCCGAATTTTCATGATCCGGGGACGTCCCTGCGGGAGCGAAACATCGAAGTGTGGGCCGCGACCAGTTTTTATGGAGCGCCGTTGAGTGACCACCCGTTACGAAGTGCTCGCAATCTGCCAACGGCAATTGCACGGTTGAAACCTGATTTGACGATCGGAGAAGCGCAAAGCCGCGTTGACGCGCTGGTCGCATCATTGAAAAAGCAATTTCCGGGCGATTACCCGGCCCGGATGAGCTGGGCGATCCGACTTGTGCCGTTGAAAGAGAGCGTGGTCGGCGATGTTCGCCGCACGTTGACGATGTTGCTGGTCGCGGTCGGTCTGGTGCTTCTCATCGGTTGCGTAAACGTTGCGAACCTTTTGCTCGCGCGTGGCAGTGCCCGATCGCGAGAGATGGCAATACGGCGAGCGCTCGGCGCGGGAGACGGGCGACTGACCCGGCAGTTGCTCACGGAAAGTCTGCTTCTTGCGTTGCTTGGTGGCACGCTCGGCGTCGGATTTCTGATCGTTGCCAAAGATTATCTGCTCAAACTCGTTCCCGACGCGTTGCCACGATTGAATGAGATCGCGATCAACTGGCCCGTTGTCTTCTTTGCATTAGGGGCGTCGGTGTTGTCCGGGCTAGTCTTTGGTCTGGCGCCGGCGTTTTCCGCTCGCCGGATAGATCTGATTCATGCGCTGAAAAAGGAAGGCCGCGGCTCAAGCGGATCGCGCGAACAGGCAAGGACACGCCACACCCTCGTCATCATGGAATTCGCGATGTCGTTGGTTCTCTTGATCTCGGCGGGCCTTTTGCTCCACAGCTTTTGGGACCTGTTGAATGCACAGCTCGGATTCAACCCGCAGAACGTGATGACGATCAAAACCCGAATACCGTATCCAAACGTGGCGGCGAATGACAGCTACGCGACGCCGGCGCAACAGTCCGAATTTTTCCGCGAGGTTCTTCTCCGCTGTAATCATCTCCCTGGCGTTGAGGAATCCGCGATGGGAGATCTCGGCGCATTGCCGTTAGGGCATGACCGCAACAACCAAAATCCGCCGCTTCCAATGATGATTGAAGGGAGACAGACGCAAGCCAGCGAAGCGCCTCTGGTGGACGAATCGATCGTCAGTCCGCAATATTTTCATTTAATCGGAATGACGTTGCGTCGCGGACGCCTGTTCACTGATCTTGACAAAACCGACGGCGAACCGGTCGCGGTCGTCAACGAGGCGATGGCGCAAACGTTCTGGCCTAACGAAGATCCCATTGGTCAACACGTAAAGCTGTCTCGCCGCGCGACTGCTTGGACGACGATCGTCGGGATTGTCGCAAACGCGCGCACCGAATCCCTGGAGAACACGAACATCCCGCAGATTTACACCAATCTGTATCAGAGAGGCGCGAAACATCTCGCGATTTTTCTGCGTGGCCATCTGGATGTTGCTACGATTCCCGAACAAGTGAGAAAAGAAGTCCAATCAGTCGACTCAACCCTTCCGGTTTTCGGCGCGGAAATGCTTTCTCAAACTATTTCCCAGTCACTCGAACAGCGGCGGTTTTCGCTGGAGATTGTCGCGTTGTTTGCTTTAACGGCGTTGCTGCTGGCGGCGATTGGAATCTACGGCGTGATTTCATTCCTTGTTAATGAACGAACCCACGAAATTGGAATCCGACTCGCCCTCGGCGCCGAGCGCAAAAACATTTTGCAGATGATCTTGCGCCGCGGTTTAACGCTGGCAATCGCCGGTGCAGCGGTCGGACTTGTTGGGGCAGTCCTTGTCTCTTACTTAATGAAGAACGTGCTTTACGAAGTGAAACCGATCGATCCGCTTACGTTCGCAGGAGTCGTTCTCATTTTCATCAGCGTGGCATTGCTTGCCTGTTATCTTCCGGCCCGCCGTGCGACGAAGGTCGACCCGATGGTGACATTGCGCTGCGAGTGATTCGTCGCTTTTTCGGGCGCGCATTGCCTGGTCGAAGCGTGATCTCTACAACAATCTCTTCCGCGATTCGGCGATTTCATGGGACGTGATCGCGTCGGGATTCGAGTATCTGATCCGCCAATATCCGGATTCGCGTCATCTAAAAAGTCTTTATGCCAATCTCGCCTGGAAACAGCACGACCGCGCGCGGCTGCAACGCGCGTTGCCGGCTGCTAAAGCAGATCCAGACATGACAATTTGGGTCAATCTCGAGAACGTCGCGATCGCCGAAAAGTTTGCGGCGACAGGTCGTTAGCCCCAAAGTTCAGCGGCAGGCAGGCCGATTTTTCCCGCTGAATAGTGAAGTCCGTGTTCGCGATCGCGCGCGAGCAAAAGCGGGCCGTCGAGATCCGTGAAATCAGCATTACTGGCGAGCAATCGCGCCGGCGCCATCCCGAGCGACGTGCCGACCATGCAACCAATCAACAACTTGAACCCGGCATCACGCGCGCGTTCGCACAGACGCAGCGCTTCAGTAAGACCTCCGGTTTTGTCGAGTTTCACGTTGATCATTTCGTAGCGATTTTTTAAATGCGGAAGGTCGGCGGTCGTATGACAACTTTCATCGGCGCAAACTGGAATCGGACGCTCCAGCGTCTCTAATGCTTGGTCCACGTTTGCTGGAAATGGTTGCTCAATCAGCTCGATGCCGAGGTCTTTAAATTCCGGAGCAACATGGCGAAAATGATCTGGCGTCCATGATTCATTCGCATCGACCAGCAACCGCGCATTCGGCGAGGCATGACGGACGGCCTTCACTCTCGCCACATCGGCATCGTCACCACCGAGCTTGAGTTTGAGAATCGGAGCAACCGAATGAGCCTTTGCCGCGTGGCCCATTTTCTCCGCCGTATCCAGACTGATCGTGAAGGAGGTTTCGACTTCCGCGATAATCCGAATTTTCCCGAATTCCCAAACGCGTTTCCTGGAGCGTTTGGCTTCCAGATCCCAAAATGCGCAGTCGAGGGCGTTCCGCGCGGCGCCCGGCGGTAAAAGGTTTTGCAGACGTTCGCGATTCAAATTCTTCTCGCGAGCGATCGACTCGATTTCGGCGAGGACCGATTGGCACGTTTGATTGTAACGGCGAATTGGTGCGGCCTCACCACGCCCGGTGTGTTCGCCATCGCGAATGGTTACAACGACCACCTGCGTTTCCGTGCGGCTTCCGCGCGAAATTCGAAAAGTTTCCTTTAGTGGCCACGTTTCTTCTTTGGCATCAATTACAGGAGCGGCCAGTGACATGCGTTCAGTGACCAGACACAGAAATCCAGGACGTTCAACACGTCGCGTAGAGCAATCTTCCTGCTACGGTGTTTTCATGAAGATGCTCGCACTTGTTCTGTCGCTGGTAGTCGTGGTTTCAGTAGCATCGGCGGAACCGATCGTTGTTATCGTTCGGCACGCGGAAAAAGCAGATAACAGCGAGGACGCGGAGTTATCTGCTGCCGGCCGCGCTCGTGCGGAAATTCTGTCGCGGATGTTAAAAGACGCGAACATCACGGCGATTTTCACCAGCGAGCGCAAACGAACTCAGCAAACCGCCGAGCTTTTGTCCAAATCAATTGGCGTTGCTCCAATAATTGTGCCCGCGAAGGACTACTCGGCCCTCGTCTCGAAATTGCGTGACCTGAAAGGAAACGCGCTGGTCGTTGGACACGGCAACACGATTCCGGAGCTGGTGAAGGCTTTGGGAGTTGAGGCCCCCGTTGAAATCGCGGACGCCGATTACTCGGAAATATTTGTGGTGACGCTTGATGCCAAGCCACAACTCATGCGACTGCATTATCCGTAGGGCTGCAAACGACAAGCATTTCTGCTAGCATACAACCGGATGTTTTTGGAAGATGTCGAAGATGAGGAGATTTAACCCCTGGTACATTTTAATTGTCGGCGCGGCTGTCGCCGCCGGCGCGGTATTCGATCACGCCCTGAGTCGCCACTCCGATTCAGTTCCGCCGACCGATAAGGCGGTGACCGTTTCACAATCGACAATTGCCGCGAACGCTCCCGAACCCGAAACGAAACCCGCCCCCGCGGAAAAGCCTCAGCCGCCGGCAGATACTTTGCGCGCAAAGTCGCTGAATACGATTCTGGCAGAACGTGATTCGCGCCAAAGAACGAAAGATCTGCAGGCGTTCATCAACGGCTTAACGCGATCCGACTTTGCGGATGCATTGAAAAGAGTTCAGCGCATTCCCGGCACGAGCGAACGCGAGCTTGCGTCGCGATTACTGGTTGCACGATGGGTGCAGGACGATCCTGAGGCCGCGCTCAATTTCGCGACTTCGAATCATGGCTATGAATATGTGGCTGACGACGCATTCGAATCGCTGGCGAGTGTGGACTTGCAAGCCGCGCTTGATCGAGCCAAGGCGATTCCGGGGCCAAACACTCGATACATGGCGTTGCGGGGAGTGCTTAGTTTCATGGCGGAGAGCGATCCGGCGGCTGCGCTGGCGATTGCTCAGTCGTTAGGGGATTTTCCAGGAAACGAACCGCTGACCAGCGTGATTTATCGGCAATGGGCCGATGTTGATCCACAAGCTGCGGCGCTTCAAGCGATGCAGAGCGGGGTGGGGGGCAGCGGCTGGAATTCGCCGATTGCTCAGGTCGCGCGAACCTGGGCCGCGGACGATCCGATGTCCGCCGCGAACTGGGCGCTCTCGCTCACGGATCCGCAGGCGGAAAGCCGCACAATTTCGCAAGTCATGAGGGAATGGGCACGGGACGATCTCAACGCCGCAACCAACTGGGTGGGTTCGTTACCTCCCGGCGCTTCCTACGATGCCGCTGCCGCTGCGCTCGCTATTGCGCTGGCCGGCACCAATCTTCAGGATGCGATCGGCTGGGCGAACAACATTGCAGATCAAAACGCGCGGACGAACACTCTTCAACGCATTAGCCGTGAAGTAATGTGGCACGACCCGACAAATGGTTTAGCGATGCTTCAGGCGGCTGGTGTTCCGCCAAGCCTGATTCCGCCGCCCGGTTCGCACCGGCGGTAATTCGAAATCAACAAATACCAAGCAGGTTTTTGGCTTTCTCGACGGTATCGGCGTCGCCGAAGAATTGAAAAGCAACTCTTCCGTTACGTTTTTTCAGAACGATCCGAAGTGGCCCAAAGCTGTGGCCGTCGAGTCGGCGACGGACGTCGTCTTTTGTCTGTCGAAGCAAACTTCTATCGAGCCATCTCGGCTTAAATCCAATCTCCAATCGAACCATCGCGCCTCGAAATGATAGCAAAAACCAGACCAGTGACGAGTGCCCTGTGTCATGTGACAAGATCGATTTAGCGCAGGAGATCATCACGATCGCTGTGGGCTTCTTCTTTGCTCATCACATGTCACTCGTCACTTAGGTACTTATCGAACCAGGCGATGGTCTGATTAAGCCGGTCCATCTGATTTTCCGGCTTCAAGAAGAGATGACCTTCCCCCGGATAAATAATGAGCCGGGTCGGCACACCAAGTGTTCGAAGTGCGTGCCAGAACTCATAAGACTGCGCTGAAGGACATTCCGCGTCGCGCTCGCCGACAATGATGAGCGTCGGCGTCTTCACGTTCTTGATGAACTTGATTGGCGAACTCTTTTCGTAAACCGCAGGATCGTCGTACACCGAAGCGCCAAAGAATGGGATCATCCACTGATCGATCAAGTTTTGTCCGTAATAACTTTGCCAGTTCGCAATGCCCGCTCCGGCAACCGCCGCTTTGAATCGATTCGTCTGTGTTACCGTCCACATCGTCATAAATCCGCCGTAACTCCAGCCGGTGACGCCAAGCCGGTTCGGGTCGATCGGATATTTCTTTATTGCGGCGTCAATCCCAGCCATGTCGTCACGAAGATCACCATGGCCAAAGTCTTTCACGTTCGCGCGCGTAAATGCTTCGCCCTGTCCGTAACTTCCGCGCGGATTCGGCAGCAGCACGTAGTAGCCGCGGGCAGAGAGCTCGGCGATGATCGCTCGCGCCATCCCGGTTCCGGCCGGCCACTCCGACGAGGTCTGACTCGATGGCCCGCCATGAATGAACATTACCAGCGGATATTTCTTCCCGGCTTCGATTTTCGCGGGCGGTACCAGCCAGCCTTGGATGTTAAATCCGTCATTTGTCCAGTCGACGCTTTCCGCTTTTCCCCATGTCATCGGGAGCGACGCGTTATTTTTCGTGAGTTGGTGCCACGCGCCAATCGGGCCGACTGCAACTTCGGGCGGCGTGTTGTAGCCTCCGAGAACGGCCGCTGCGGACTTGCCATCACGCGACAATGCGAAGTTCGGAAAATTTCCGAACGCGTGGATTCCTTCGGCGGTTTTGTGAATCGTCCGAACTGACTTCTCAGATATCGACAACTGAGAAATCGCGCTCCCGCCGCCAACATACTCCGTGAACAGAATTTGATCGGACGATCAGCCAGAATAATGAACTCACGGACGTTTTGCGATCCGGTGTACGATTGATCGCCGCGCCGCCGTTCGCCGAAATAGTGAGCAAATCGCCGCCGTGAAATCCTTCATCGCTCATGATTCCTTCAATGAAGGCGATCTGTTTGCCATCAGGCGACCAGCGCGGCACTGCGACTTGAAGCAACGGTTTGTAGATCGCCGTCGCGTTCGCCGGTCGCAATGTCGATTTTATAAATCTGCGCGATCCACCAGTTATTATCGCCCGGACCGGGAGCGGCCGTCGCAGCGAATGTTTTGTCATCCGGCGACCAATCAAAATCGTAAACGTGCAGATCACTCGGCGAAACCTGCCGGGTTTCTCCAGTCGCTACGTCAATGACGGCGATGCGCTGGTCGTGAATCGCCTTGTCGATGATCCCGGTGGTAGGAGGCGCTGCCATCAGGGGCCCCCCTCCGCCGGCCCCCTCTATATATAAGAGCGCGATCTGCTTCCCGTCGTGGGACCAATGTGGCCGGGCCGCGTAGCCGCTGAGTTTAGTCAGTTTTTTCGCGCCTGAGCCGTCGGCATTGACTGTCCAAAGTTGCTTCTGCTCGCCTTCGCCGACATTCGAAAGAAATGCCAGCGTTCTGGAGTTCGGTGACCAGGCTGGTTCGGCGTCCATGCGATCGTTGTCGCCGCCCCCGAGGTCGATCTTTTTGGGCACCGAGCCGTCTCCGGTCTGGCAAACAAAGATTTGCTTTTGAAGGTGTAGCGGCGGTGGACTGCACCCACGCCGCTTGACTTCCATCCGGCGAAAGCGCGATGTCTCCGTAGAGAACGGTCTTACCCAGTTGTTCGGTCAGATTCATATTTTGAGCGGTTAACAATGTTGGGAATAAGCACGCCAGAAAAACGCATTTCATGTTTGTCGGAATTGCGGCGCGAAACCGCTCAAACGTCCAGAACAATTTCACGTGCGCGATGGTGTTCGTATCAAAATCGCCGCGGTCAGTCCACTGGCGACTGCGAGTAACGCGCCCGTCAGCATCACTGCTCTGAAACCTGAGATGAAGGATTCATCAACTGCACGACTGAGCAGGCGTTGCGTGTCTTCGTCTTGATTCGCGGGAATTTTAACCGCGGCGAGTTTATTGCTTTGCCTCTTCACCGATTCCACCACTTCGCTCGGAAAGTTTTCAATTCGTTGATCTAATCGGCTCTTGAATACGTGAAGCATAATAATTCCGAACACAGCGATGGCGACCAACCCGGCCGTCCGCGCGACGGCATTGTTAACTCCGGACGCGACGCCGGCATGTGTCTGCGAAACGGAGCTCATCACGACGGTCGTGAGCGGCGCAACACTAATGGCCATTCCCAGGCCGAGCACTGCGACCGGCGGAAAGAAATCCGTCCAATAATTGCCGCCAATTCCCGGGCGCAAGAAGAGTGCGAAACCACATCCCGCGACCAGCGGTCCGACAATTAGCGGAAGCCGTGGTCCATATCGCGCGACCAAACCGCCGGACCACGGAGAAAGCGCAAACATAAGCAGAATAAACGGCAGCAGCGCCGCGCCGGCGGCGGTTGCGCCGTAACGCTGAATTTGAATCAAGTTCATCGGCAGAAAGAAAAGCGTTCCGCCGAGTGCAGCGTACAGCAGAAAGGTCAGAAGATTTGTTCCAGTAAACGGGCGGGATGCGAAAAAGTGTAAGTGGCAACATCGGGTCGGAAACGCGCGTTCGAAAGCTCCGAAACACGATAAGGAGCACAGTGGCCACGCTCATAGAGACAATCACTGTCGGATCACCGAAGCCGAGCTGGGACGACTCGATCAATCCGTAAACCAGCGCGCCCAATCCGAGTGCAGCCAACACCGCGCCAATCCAATCGACTTTCGTTTTCTCTTCATTGGAACTTTCCCCGACGTGTCGGAGCGAAATTAGAACGACAACGACAGCGATCGGCACGTTAATAAAGAAAACTGCGCGCCACGAAACGTGTTCTATCAGCCAGCCGCCGAGGACTGGTCCGGCGCCGGTGGTGATCGCGCTGAACCCAGACCAGGTGCCGATTGCGCGACCGCGTTCCCTTTCGGAAAACGAATTGCTGATGATCGCGAGGCTGCCGGGGACCAAAAGTGCCGCGCCAAATCCCTGGATCGCGCGGGAGATGATCAATTGCTGAATGCTTGCAGCAAATCCACACGCCGCGGACGCCAGCGCAAAGACGCCGACGCCAATCAAAAAGATTTTTCGCCGCCCGTAATGATCGCCTAACGAACCGCCAACCAGGAGCAACGCCGATAAAAGTAGCGAGTAGGCTTCGATTACCCATTGCACATCAACCGCCGTTGCATTGAGATTTCTTTGCAGTGCGGGCAACGCGACGTTCACGACGGTGCCGTCGATAAACGCCATGCTTGAAGCGAGAATCGTGACAGCGAGCACCCAACGACCACGTGATTTTCCGGACGGTGCGACCTCCGATTGCGAGCGGATTATATTTTCATCGCAGGGATCTCGCAAGATCGCCCACATGTCCTAGTATTCGCAAAACGCGTCGTCCGAGTAGCAATAGAGCCACCGCTCGCTCGGTTGCGCGGAAGCGATCACTGGATGTCCACTGGCGCGCGCATGTTTGCTCGCATGACGATTCGGCGATGAATCGCAACAAAGCGTGACGCCGCATTGCTGACAGGTGCGAAGATGAACCCAGGTGTCGCCGATCTTTACGCATTCGACACACTCCCGAACTGCCGGTTGCTTGATCGATTCGACCGAGTTGAGATGAGGGCAGGGGCGATCGTTCATTTGCGATCGCTGTTGTTAGATGTCGCTAACCGCAGATGCACTCCGGCGATTGCCATTCCGCCTTCACCGACGGCAGCAGCGCAACGTTTGACGGAACCCGACCGCACGTCCCCGGCAGCAAAAATTCGTGGAAGGCTGGTTTCCATCGGACTCGGTTGATGTTTGCTCGCTTTCCACGCTGGCGCGTCTGCGACCGCCGTCCCAGTTTTTATGAATCCTCTGTCGTCGCGCATGATCTCAGACGGCAACCAATCCGTGCAGGGCTTGGCACCGATCATTGAAAACACTGCCGGTGTTTTGATCACGCGTCGGTCGCCGGTTTTTGTGTTTTCCAGTTCTACTTCCTCTAGCTTTTCGTTTCCGGACATTCGTCGAACTTCGGTGCGGCAAAGAATCTCGATATTTTTCTGCGCCTGCACCCGGCGGGATAAGTAATCGGACATCTTACTTGTGATGTCGTTGCCGCGCACGACGAGCATCACTTTGGCTGCGCCATCGGAGAGAAACATCGCGGCTTGTCCGGCCGAGTTGCCACTCCCAACGACGATCACCGTTTGATTTCGACAGATCTGACCCTCCAACGCCGTCGCCGCGTAGTAAACGCCGACCCCTTCGAACCGTTCTCGATTCTCCGCCTCGAGCCGGCCGTAATCAGCTC
The DNA here is from genome assembly GCA_963800015.1 of uncultured Verrucomicrobiae bacterium. Classification (GTDB taxonomy): domain Bacteria; phylum Verrucomicrobiota; class Verrucomicrobiia; order Chthoniobacterales; family UBA10450; genus AV40. The sequence goes on from CAWCZE010000005.1 coordinate 125,963, forward strand.
CAGTAGCGATCAAAACAGTCTTGGCCCGCAAAATTGCCGGACATCCTTCGCTCTCAATGCAGGCCACGTATTCATCGTCGGGACTGTAGCGAAAGTTAAGAACCTGCGAGGGCGTGGAAAACTTCGCGCCGAATCGATAGGCCTGAAGTTGTGCGAGCCAGGTCAAATCGCCGCCGCTCACCCCAGTTGGGAAACCAAAGAAATTTTCAATCAGCGACGACGATCCGGCCTGACCACCAGGCGCATAACCTTCTAGCACAACGGTGTTCAATCCTTCCGACGCCGAATAAACCGCCGCGGCCAAGCCGGCCGGCCCCGCGCCGACGATTGTGAGGTCGGACAAAATTTCGCTTTCGTTTTCTGCCGCGAGCGGCCGAAGCAATCCCGCGGCATGCGCGACTTCCCGAAGCGACGGCTTGCGCAATGGTGAGCCGCTCGGCGTGATTAGCGCCGGCAAATGGCGAGTCGTGAGATGAAAGCGTTTGCTCAGCTCCTGTCCTTGTTTGCTGTCGGCTTCGATCAGTCGATGGGGAATGTGATTTTTGTCGAGGAAATCGTCGAGCTCGTGACCGGCGCGGTCATCGGGCGCTGACAAAACGCGAAACCCAGCAAATTCTCGATCGCGATTCAAGCGGCGTCGACGCATAATGAGCGCGTTGACGATCGTTGTGCTGACGGCGGGAATTTCAGCTAACGCAACGCGCAGCTTGGCCGCGGGCACGTAAAGAATCTCCGCTTCATCCGATGAAACACGCGCGCTGCCGAGAATCGAGGTTCCCTGCAACATGCTGACGTCACCCATGAAATCGCGCTCGCGCGCAGTCGCGAGATTGTATTCCGTGCCATCGCGTGTCTCGAAGGCTTCGATTTCGCCGCGCAAAACAATTGCTAATCCGAGATCGCGCTGTCCAGCTTTGAACAGCACGTCGCCACGTTTCATCACCCGGCGTTCGGCCAATGGCTCGAGCAGTGAAAGCTGCCGATCATCGAGCTTTGGAAACGCGACGCTTTCTGTGTCCCGATAAAATCGCTCGTCCTGCTCTTCAGTCGTCGCCGCCATGTTTCAATATCGCAAACGTGTCAAATATTCCCGCGCAAGATCTACATCCTCTCCGGTAAGTTCGTGCCCACTTTGTAAAAAGCGAATACTCACGTCGGCGCCCGATTTGCGGAGGAGATCGACCAGCTCTGTTGTGTTCGACGCTGGAACGATGGGATCGTATGCGCCTGCGCTGATAAGAACGGAACGCGATGACAGGTCTGGCAGTTTGTCTGGAATCAGCGGAACCATTGCGCGAAAAAGAATCGCGGACGACAAAATCTCCGGCCGCAGCAAGAGCATGCTCGCGGCAATGTTGGCGCCGTTCGAATAGCCAACCGCAACAATCCTGGTGGCGTCGATTTCATAATGTTTAGCCGATGACGTTACGAAGTCGGCGAGTTCGTTGGTTCGATTTCGCAAGTCTTCCAGATCGAAGACGCCTTCCGCGAGCCGGCGAAAGAATCGCGGCCGTCCATTTTCCAAAGTTTTGCCGCGGGGACTGAGTAACGATGCGTTGGGATCGAGATCGTGTCCTAGGGGGATTAGATCACGCTCGTTCCCGCCGGTTCCGTGCAGAAGCAAAAGTGTGCGGTTTGATTTTCCCGGAACGAACTCGTGAATGAAATCCGGCTGGGGCCTCACGTCGAAAGAGCCGGTTCGGGTCGAAATCGAATCAAGGCGACGATGCAAAGCAAAGCGGAAACCATCAGCACCATGAGCTGCGTGAGCTTGAATGGAGATTCGGTTTGCGTCGGAGCGAGCGCATGCAACGCCGGCGCCTTTTCAAATAACTGCACAATTAAGACAAAGAGATTGAAATAGAGGCAGATCACAGCGCCGACGACATAGATCCAGCGCCACGTGCCCGCGAGATGCTTGGAATATCGAGCAAAGATCGTCAGCCCGAGAAATGGCAGCGAGATGATTCCTAGGCCGATGGCCGGTGTGAAACCGTGAAACGGAAAGAAAAATCCGGTGACGGTTGTCGCGACGGCGGTGATGAGAAACCATTTCGTCCAACTATCGGCGCGATTGCTGGCCAGCATTCCAAACACAACGACGCAGCCGGTAAAGATCGCGATCAGACTGATCAGGGTGTGAATGATCGTATAGATTTGCAGTATCATGATTCCTCCATTGCCGAGAGATCAGAGTCCTTTTTTCATTTTCACCGCCGGAGGCGGTTCCACGTGGCCGCCAAATCCCTTTCTCATCGCGGAAAGAACTTTTTCCGCGAAGGTGTGCTCGAGTCGAGAACGGAAACGCGTGAAGAGCGCGGTTGAAAGAACTTCAGCCGATACGCCTTCCTCGAGCGCGGCCTGAATCGTCCAACGGCCTTCGCCAGAGTCTTCGACGAATCCGGAGTAACTATCGAGTTTGTTGTCGCTGGCCAATGCGGTCGCGGTTAAGTCGAGCAACCACGACGAAATCACACTTCCGCGCCGCCAAAGTTCGGCGATGTCGGCGAGATTAAGATCGTAGGAAAGCCCGGCGGGCAGATTTTTGGAATTTGCTCCGATCAAAATATCGAAGCCTTCGGCGTAAGCCTGCATCAAACCGTACTCGATACCGTTGTGGATCATCTTTACGAAATGGCCGGCGCCCGATAGGCCGCAGTAAAGATACCCTTGCTCGGCGGTGCTCTTCATTTTTTCGCGGCCGAGCGTTTTGGGAATCGCACCGGGACCCGGCGCGAGGGTGGCGAAGATTGGATCAAGGCGTTTTGCAGCCGACGGATCGCCGCCGATCATCATACAGTAACCGCGTTCCAATCCCCAGATGCCGCCGCTGGTGCCGGCATCCAGATAATGAATGCCGCTCGACTTGAGCATCGCGCTTCGGCGAACATCATCTTTATAGAATGAATTACCGCCGTCGATGATCGCATCTCCAGCCGACAGCAGCTTGGAGAGCGCGACCACTGTTTCTTCAGTCGGCGCGCCGGACGGTAACATGATCCAGACGGCGCGCGGTGGTTGAAGTTTTTTCGCAACATCTTCAAGCGACGACGCACCGGTCGCGCCTTCCTTGGCCAGAGCATCGACATTTGCCGCGTTGCGGTCGTAGACCACACATTCATGACCGTCCTTCATCAAACGCCGCGTCATGTTCGCACCCATTCGTCCAAGTCCAATCATTGCAATTTGCATAGTTCTTTAGTTCGGCAGGGTTGTGATCATCGCGATCATTCTTTAGGGATACGTTTCCAGGGTTCGTTCTACTTCTTTGATCGATTCCGGGTTCTAGCCACGAGAGTGCGCGAAAATGAATATCGACGCGATGACGAAAATCGCGGGAAAGACCGCTCGGCAGTAGCGATCGATTTTCTTGGACTGCGCAGTGCGATGATTGTCGTCCAGGACGGCTGTGATCAGAACCTCGATCAGCGAAAAGAAAACGAGAAGAGTGCTTGTCAGAATAAAGGCATCGAGGCGCGTAGTATAAGGCAGCCGCGGCACGTCGTTGCCCACGCTGAAACGGTAGGCAATCAAGGTGAGCATGGAGGTAATTGCGATGTTGATCTGTGAGCTAGCCTGTTTCGGATCGATCCAGAAGACAGCCCAGGACATGATTACAATCAGAACGAGTGGGAGAATTACTTTCCAGATGTAGTGCTGAACGTTGCGGGAAGCGGTGAACTCAAAAAGGTAACCGGCATACTCCAGGCCGGGGGAAAGCGAGTATCCGCGGTGCTGGACGTTCCATTTCTCGATGCGCCAATCCGGCAAGGTGATCGATGGCGCAATTCCCGCAGCGTCCCGTAGGCCGGAATCAATCCATTTCTGATTCGGCACAAATTCGACCTCGTCGGCGCTGTATCTCACCGCGACAAGATGGACGCGAAAATTCTGCTTATCGAACGGGAACGATTTCAAATGCAGCGGCTGGCTGAAGGAACCAACATAAAGCTGGCGATATAACACCGTGCCATCGGCATTGACCTCTACCGAGTCCGGGAACCTGTGATTCACTGAGTTGGTTTCGTTCGCGATCCCGACCCGCGGATTCCAGATTTGCTCGAGAGGGTAATGCGTGACTCCCTGGCCTGAATGAGCGAGACGGCCGTCTTTCCAGGTCAACACCACCGCGATGTCAGCCGTGAAGGTTTGCTGCGCGCTGTCGATACTATTGATGTCAACGACCCATATTCCGACCGACACTTGAGTTGGCCCGCCGCTGGGGTTCGGTCTGTCGATCAAGGCGGGTGCTTCCGCCCCGTGAACTGACTGGATCGAGCAGGCCAAAAGCGTGCCCAACAGGAGTCTAGTCATTCGCTGAAGCGGCGCGTGTTTTCGGCTCACATTTCCTCGAGCGGCTTGCCTTTCGTTTCGCGGACAAATTTTACAACAAAGACAATCGAAATGGCGGCGAAGGCGGTGTAGAGGCCGTAGGCGCCGCCAAGACCAAACGCTCCAAGCAAAATCGGAAACGTCATTGTGATCCCAAAGTTCGATATCCATTGGACAAAGCCACTGACCGAAAGCGCGGCGCCGCGGAATTGATTTCGAAACATTTCGCCGAGCATCACCCACATGACCGGGCCCCAGGAAACGCCGAAACAAAAAATGTAAGCGTTGGCCGCGATCAAGGCAGCGAGCCCGGCGCGATTCGTTAGCGCCAGGTTGCCCCTCGCATCGAGTGCCGCCGAAGCAAAGATCCAAGCCAGCGCGCCGAGGGTAACTGCCATTCCGATCGAACCGAAGATCAACAGCGGCTTGCGTCCCAACTTATCGATCAGCGCAATCGCCACGAAAGTCGAGCCAATGTTGACTCCGCCGCTGATTACGTTTTGCAAAAGCGCGTTGCTTTCCGAAAATCCGGCGGCCCGCCATAACACTTCGCCGTAATAAAAAACGACGTTGATCCCAACGAGCTGCTGAAATGCGGCCAGACCGATGCCGACCCAAAGAATAGGTTGAATTCTTTTGAGCACCGGATCGTAAAGGTCGCTCATGCGCGGTTTGTGACTCGTCCGCACCGTTTCCTGAATTTCCCGAACTTTTTTGGACGGATCGGGATGGCCGAGGCGCGTCAGGACTTTCTGCGCGTCGTCGGGGCGATTCGCGGCAACTAGGTAACGCGGCGATTCCGGAATGAAGAGGAGGCCGGCAAAAAAAAGTAACGCGGGAATGACTTCGGCCCAAAACATCCACTGCCAAGCCTGGAAGCCAAACCAAAATGGACTGCTGGACGTTCCAGCTGCGCCGGCGAAAAGATAGTTGCTAAAGAAGGCAAAGAACAATCCCAACACAATTGCGAGCTGCTGCAATGAAGCGAGACGCCCACGGATTTCCGACGGCGCGATTTCGCTGATGTAGGCGGGACAAATAATACTGGCCGCGCCGACAGCAAGCCCACCCATGAAGCGATACACAATAAACTCCAGCGATCCGTGCGCGACTCCCGAGCCCCACGAGCCCCAGATGAAAAGAATTGCGGTAACAATTAGAACAGCGCGCCGTCCGAATTTGTCGGCCAGCGTGCCGGCTAGAAACGCTCCGACGGCGCATCCGAGCAAAATCGAAGCAACATTGAAACCGGAACCGAGATTGGAGGAATGAAAAGCCAGGTTGAGCGCGCCGACCGTACCGTTAATGACGCCGCTGTCGAAACCGAACAAAAAACCGCCCAATGCCGCAACGATTGATATTCCGACAATGTAAAATTGATTTCGGGTCGCCGCGGCTGGTGGAGTTGAGTTCATGTTGTGGAGTGCGCCAGCATTACTTCAGAAGTTGAAACCAATCTGGCAGCCGAGCACAAGCGCGTTGTCGATCCTACCGGTTCCGCCGGGTCGAAAGATGTATTGAAAATCGGGCTGAAAAAACGCTGCCGTTTTTTGGAAATAAAGACGATAGGTCAGTTCGAGAACCGTTTCGTGATTTTGAAGGCCCACGCTTGGAGCCAGCCTCTGCTGACGTTCCTCCGCATGACGCAAGTCGCTGCTGAAATCGCCATAAATCAAACCGAGACCGGCGGTGTCCCGCGGACGTGAGTCGAAAATGCCGCGGCAAGCAACGCCAGCGGTGAAGAAGTACGGCAACTGACTAATTGACTCGTCGGGAGCAATAATGAATGAGCCAAATATGCCGAAGCCGCGATTACTCCCTGCATTTCCGAATGGAACCAATACTTGATCGAAAAGTCCGTAAAAGCCGAAGCTTCCTCGCTCGGTTTTCGGCGTGCCCGCGAGCCCGACGGTCCTGAAATCGGTGAAATCACTGTTGTCGTACCAAAAACCAATTTTGTAATTGCCGAGCAACTGCGATTCGCCGGGCAAACCGTTGAGCTGGTAACCCGCCTCGTTAATGACGAAGACCGGCCCGTGCATCGAAAGGTCCGCGCCGTTGTTATCGATCTTGCGGATGGAGGGATCGCCGTTGTAGACGCCGCTCATAATATATATGCGCTCGGTCGGCTTCGCTTTGAGCAGGGCTCCCCAGGTCGCGTTGGGATACGCGGTCATCCCCGGCGAGTTTAAAAAAATTCCGACCGGATTACCGTCGAAACCGTTTTGCATGAAAAGGTAGTCGTAGGGCGAGACCAGGAAATCGTCGCCGGCGGCGATTCGTCCAATACGGAACTCGAATCGGTCATCGAGAAGTTTCTGTTGGTAGGCAACATCGATGAGATGAAAGGTCTGGCCGCCGAAGACTTGCTGAACGGTGAAAACGTTGCCGATGTATTCACGAGACAAGCTGCTGCCGGATCGTTGCGACATCGATATCACGAACGATCCGCCTTTGAGGCTTGCGAGCTTCTCGAGATCGAAGAGCAGATCGAGACCCAGATTATCGGCATGGGTGACGCCTTGGTCTTTGCCGCCAATCGGATTGCCGGCGATGTCTGTGACAAAACTTAAGGTTGGAGTGAACCCAGCGTCCTCCAGACGGGTTCGCAAACCGTTCCAATCACCGAAGAGATGATCGCGCGGAAGGATAAGTTGAAACGGCCGAAGGTTAACGGGAACCTCTCCGGCGTTACGTGTGTCGTCACCGAAAACTATTCCGGCGCAAAAGAACAACGTTGCAATCAGGTTTTTGCTTTTGGCTTTTGCCATAGGCGAAATCCGCCGACAAATGCGTTGTCATTGTCGCCCGCCCTGCAACCTGTCGGAAGTTCCTTGAGTTTTTTAACATTGCCGCCGCCCAAAACTACATCGTTGGGTTCGAGGGCCGCGACCAGGCGCTTCACAACATCAGCGACAAATGCGCGCCACTTTTTCTTACCGTACTTTTTCAGTCCACGAATCCCAACGTAATCCTCAAAGGTAGCTTTCTTGTATGGGAGATGACCCAATTCCATTGGCTCGACGATTCCATCGATAATCATGGCGGATCCGAGACCAGTTCCCAAACCGAGAAATAACATCTTGCCACTTTTGTAACTCCCTAGCGCCTGCATGGCTGCATCGTTCATGACTTTGACTGGACACTTAAACGCGGCTTCGAAATCGAAACCGGCCCATCCTTTCCCAAGATTCCACGGGTCCGAAACAGGCCGGTTCCGCAGAACCGGACCGGGATAACCAATGGAAATAACGTCATACTTCCAATCCGACGTCAGTTTTCGCACGCCGGCGATCATCTGTTTCGGCGTCAACTTCGGCCCGGAATCAAACTCACGATGCGCCTTCTTACCGGTGACAAGGACTTTTACGTCGGGTACCGCCAACATCAATCGCCAATACATTCATGATGATCTTCGCCAGGTCACCGGTTGCTTCCAGCTTTGTTACGCGCCGGCTCGGACGAAAGCGAATCGGCGCAATGATACAAAGTAAAATGGAAACCGACGGCACAACTGATTGTCGTGTGTACGATGGTATAGATATTGAAGAATCATGGGATTACTTCTTCTTGTGGCCCGCGGACTGGATTTTCACGAAAGAATTTCGAGCGAAACAATCTTGTCGCTGGCGAGCGTGAAGACGAAGTCGAGCTCAACCGGACTGCCAGGAAAATTCCCGGTCAACCGATTTCTGACAACAAACTTGCCGTGCTTTTGCGCGATCCGCAGCGGATCGACGGTGTGCTGATACTTTCGCTTCGTTTCCGCTTTCCACTTCTTGATTGCGGCCAAACCTTCGTGCGTCTCGCTCTCATCGCGCACGCTCGCGTCGTCGGTAAAGCATTGCTCGAACAGATTCACGTCACCGCTGTTCTCTGCCTTAACGTAGACAGCGATCGGTTTTGGAAGATTGTCGATCATGCAGCTGGTTTAGGCGCTGCCGGGACATCCGCTTTGCCCTCGTGACCAGCAAAGAATCGTTCAATGACGTAAAAAGTTACCGGGATCAAAAAGATCGCGATCCCCGACGCCGCAATCATTCCGCCGATGACGGTCGAGCCGAGAATTTGGCGTGCGACCGCGCCTGAGCCGGTGGCAAACCAAAGGGGTAAGCATCCGAAGATGAACGCAAACGAAGTCATCAAAATCGGTCGTAATCGCAAGCGCGCGCCTTCGAGCGCTGCGTCGAGCAGCGGCTTGCCTTTCTCGTATTCTTCCTTCGCGAACTCGACAATCAGGATCGCGTTTTTCGCGGCGAGTCCGATGAGCATGACCAGGCCGATCTGGGCATAGATGTTGTTTTGCATTCCGCGCAACCAAAGCGTCAGAAACGCGCCAAACACCGCGACGGGTGTGCCTAACAAAACACTGAACGGTAGTGACCAGCTTTCATAAAGCGCGGCGAGAATCAGAAACACAAACAAGAGCGACATTCCAAAAACCAAAGTCGGCGATACTCCTTGCTGTGCTTTCTTTTCCTGATACGAGAGGCCAAGGTAATCGTAGCCCATTTCGTTGGGCATGGTTTGTCGAAACGTTTCTTCAAGGGCATTCATCGCCTGGTACGAGCTGTAACCCGGTGCGGCCGAACCGTTGATCTGGGCCGCCCGATACTCGTTGTATCGCACAGTGAATTCGGGACCGGCGATGTCGTCGATTGTGGAAAGTGCGTCGAGCGGCACAGGCGTGCCAGCCGAATTGCGGACGAAAAATTGGCCGACGTTCTTCGCGTCGGTCCGATAATCGCCCTCCGCCTCTATATATACCTGCCAAGTCCTCCCAAACCGGTTGAAGTAGTTCACGAAGAAGCCGCCCATGAACGTCTGGAGCGTTTGATAAACGGAGGTCAGATCCACGCCCTGTTTGACCACTTTATCGCGGTCGACCTTGACGAAAACCTGCGGGACATTCGGTAAGAATGTCGGAATCAAGCTGCCGAGCTCTGGCCGTTTACGCGCTGCATCCAAAAATGTCTTCACGTTCTTGGCCAGAAATGGGACGTCTTTGCCCGCGCGGTCCTCAAGCATGAAAGTGAATCCACCGGACGTGCCAACGCCCGGAATGGCCGGCGGTGCAAACGCGAACGAGATCCCTTCGCTAAGACTGCCGAGGTATTGATTTATTCGCGTCTTAATGGCGCCGTATTGTTCTTCCGGTTTCGTTCGCTCGCTCCAAGGCTTAAACGTGACGAAGAAAAACGCGCTGTAAGTGTTTTGGACCAAACTCAGCAGACTAAATCCGATGACGCTGGTGGTGTACTGAACACCGGGCGTTTGCTTCAGGAAATCCTCGATTTTATGGCAGACTTGGTCCGTCCGTTCGAGCGACGATGCGTCTGGCAATTGAAGCGCGAGATAAACGTAGCCTTGATCTTCTTCGGGCAAAAAGCCGCTCGGCAATCTTTTCCCGAAAAAGCCGGCGCCAATAGCCACAACGAGCAGCAAGGCGAAACTGAGTACCGCTTTGCGAATCGCTGCCCGCGACCAGTTTACATACCCGTCGGTGGCCCTGCCGAACACACGATTGAACCGATCAAAAAACCAACCGAGAACGCCGCGAGTTTTCTTGCGCGGCCGGAGAAGCAGCGCCGAAAGCGCAGGACTAAGCGAAAGCGCGTTGAACGCGGAGAAGATGACCGAGATCGCGATCGTGAGGGCGAACTGTTGATATAACCGGCCAGTGATGCCGGGCAGAAACGCGGTTGGAATAAAGACCGCGGAAAGGACCAGCGCGATGCCGATGACGGGTGCCGAGACTTCGCGCATCGCTTGCAATGTTGCCTCCCGCGGCGCCATTCCTTCTTCAATGTGACGCTCGACTGCTTCGACCACTACGATGGCATCATCGACCACCAGGCCGATTGCGAGCACGAGTCCGAAGAGCGACAGCGTATTGATCGAGAATCCAAAAAGCGGGAACAATAGAAATGTTCCAACGAGGGAGACAGGCACCGCGCAGAGCGGAATCAGAGTCGCGCGCCAGCCTTGCAAGAAAATGAAAACAACGAGCACGACGAGCGCGAGCGCTTCAAGCAGCGTCTTCAAAATCTCGCGCATGCCCTCGGTGACGGAAAGCGTTTGATCGAGCGAGACCACGTAATCGATGTCCGCCGGAAAGCGCTGCTTCGCTTCGGTCATTAATTTTCGGACGCCCTGCGCGGCTTGGACGGCGTTCGTTCCCGGCAATTGATACAAGGCGAGAATCGCTGAGGGCTGGCCGTTTAAACGACTCCTGACGTTATACGTCTGCGCGCCGAGGTCGATGCGCGCGATGTCTTTGACTCTAACGAACGAGCCGTCCGGATTTGCGCGAACGACGATGTCTCCGAATTCTTCCGGGGTTTGCAATCGGCCTTGCGCGCGAACGGTGTAGGTGAACTTTTGCCCACTCGGAATTGGTTCGCCTCCTACCTGTCCAGCCGGATTGACGGTGTTTTGCTTTTGCACCGCGCTGATGATGTCCGGCACGGTGATGCCAAGCTTCGCGAGTTGATCCGGTTTTACCCATAAGCGCATCGCATATTGGCCGGCGCCGAAAACCTGGACGTTTCCAATTCCCGGGAGGCGTGTGAGTTGATCGAACAAATTAATATAGGCGTAGTTAGCGAGAAAAACGTTGTCGTAGGTGCCTTTTGGCGAGTACAGGCCGACCAACATCAGTGGCGCCGTTGTCGATTTTTTAACGGTCACGCCGTAGTTGTTCACGTCGGCGGGCAATTGGGATTGCGCTTGGGCCACGCGAAGCTGGGTCAGGACCTGGTCGATGTTCGGATCGGTCGCGACGTCGAAATTGACGATCAATCGAATATCGCCGCTGTTCGAATTGATCGAGTACATGTAGTTCATGTTGTCGACGCCGCTCATCTGCTGCTCGATCGGCGCCGCCACCGATTGTTCGATCGTGAGCGCGTCGGCGCCGGTGTAGTGCGTTTGCACTTGAATCTCCGGCGGCGCGATTTGGGGATACTGCGCGATTGGAAGCGCGAGAATGCAGACGCCGCCGATCAACGTCATCAAAATCGCAATGACAATCGCGACAATTGGCCGCCTAACGAAAAACTCCGACATAATCGATCAGGGCTTTTGCGGGCTGCCCGATTGGACGGGGGCGGTGGACTGGGCCGACGGCGTCCATTCTTTCACGCTCACGGTCGCACCTTCGCGCGCTTTTTGGACGCCCTCGACAACGACTTTGTCGCCCGGCTTCAATCCCTCGGTGATTTGCCACATCGCGCCGATGCGCTCGCCCATTTTTACGGGGTGAATACTCACCTTGTTGTTTTGATCGACGACTGCGACTTGAAAGTTCCCCTGCAATTCGGTCACCGCTTCCTGCGGAACGACCAGCGCATTTTTCACCGTGTCAGGTACGAACCGCACCTTGCCATATTGTCCGGGCCGCAACATGGCGTCCGGATTGGGAAACGTCACGTAATAGTGAATCGAACCTGTTTTGGGATCGAGGTTTCGATCCAACGCATAAAATTGTCCTTTTCTCGGATAGAGCTTGCCGTCCCCGAGAATCAACTCGAAACCGATGCTTTTGAGCAGCGCTTCGCGTTGAGTTGTATCCGGATAGCGCGAAAAGAAATCGGTGAACGCACTCTCGCCAACAGTTACGTTGGCTTTGATCGGATCCACTTGCGACACGGTGGTAAGCGGTCCGGTGCTGGGGCCAACTAGATCGCCAACTTGATTATTCGCAAATCCGGCCAGCCCTTCGATAGGCGCAATGATTTTTGTGTAACCAAGATTCAGCTCTGCCGTTTTTACCGCGGCTTGGTCCGCTTCGACGTTTGCTTTGCTGGAGCCGGCAGCCGCGATCGCAGTATCGCGTTCCTGATCGCTGATCACCTTTTTGTTGAAGAGATCGGCCGCGCGCTTTTGATCCGCATCGGCTTTTGCCCAATTTGCCTGGTCTTTCGCCAGGGTTCCCTTGGTTTGGGCGAGCGCAGCCTCGAACGGCCGAGGATCAATTTGGAAAAGGACATCGCCTTTCTTTACCAGGCTGCCTTCCTTGTAATCACGCGAAACAATGTAGCCCTGGACTTGCGCGTTGATGTTCGCGTTGATGAATCCGTCGAGGGTTGCGACGCGTTCGAGTACGCGCGGCACATCGCGCGGCTGGACAGTTGTGACCAGAACTTCCGGCGCAGGCGGGCCGGCTGGCGGTTGTTTTCTCGAACAACCAGCAAAGAGAGCTATCAATAACGCAGTGAGAGCAATGCGTTTCACAGTTTCGTTATCGCTTCCAAAAAATGGAATGTCGAGCGCGCATATTTGCTTTACAGACGCGTTCGTGAAACCCAAACGCAATTTGCGCTGGACGTGACGGCCAGATTCAAGGCCATTCTGCCAATTTACTGTTAGCCGCTTCGGTTGCGCGCGTGTGATAGCGCGTTTTCGCGGCATAATCCGCCCGACTAATTCTTGAATCGTCTTTCTCATATCTCCGTCATCCCCGTTGTTTGTTTAGATCCGTCATCCATGTCGTTAGCGGTGCGTCACTCAGTCCAAGTCGTTAGCCAATCCACGTTGTGACCCATGCAGATAGCAGACGAAAAGTAAGAAAGAGCCACGGAATGACGAGCACGATAGCCTGTAAATAGCGAACCGCCGGGCGATCGCCGGTAACGTCGGAAGCCGGACCGAAAAGTTGTCGCCGGTGATGCCAAGCCCAGATGGCGGCGAGGAGATTGATGATGATAAACAGCGCTCCGGCAATTCGCAGTGCCGGAAGAGCCGATGGAGCAATTGCTGCCAGGAATATTGTTTTCATGCCGATATCATCCGCCCGGACCTCTCTGCCCGGGAAAGACTATGTTTCTTGCCTCAGCATAGCCGGCAGGCATACCCTCGAGCAGTGGAACTTCGCCACTTGCGCTACTTCGTTGCCGTGGCCGAGATGGAAAACGTCTCGCGCGCCGCCATGCAACGATTGCACGTTTCACAACCTTCGCTCAGTCGACAGATTCGCGATCTCGAGGATGAAATGGGCGTGCGTTTACTCGAACGCACCGCCAAGTCAGTAAAGCTTACCGACGCCGGCCGCGCGTTTCTCGATGAAGCGCGCGCAATTCTGAAACAGACCGACGACGCGGTAGGAAAAGTGCGCGCCATCGCCGGTAAGGCCGAGACCGAACTGCACATCGGCGATTGGCCGCTCGCGACCGGGCAAATCATGCCGACGCTTGTTCGCGCTTATCAGAAAGCCATGCCGAACGTGAAAGTGAAGGGGCACGATTGGGCCGTTGAGAAAAATATTGCGGGAGTCCGCGATGGTAAATTGCAGCTGGCGATCATTCTTCCTCCGCTCAAAGCAAACGCGCTCGAGGAGCTACGCTTCGAACCATTATTTAGCGGCCGGGTTTGTTTGGCCGTTTCATGCGAGCATCCCTTTGCATCGCGCCGATCCGTTTCGTTAGCCGATGCCGCGCGAGAGCCGTTCGTCGGCCTGACCCGCGAGGAGTATCCGCGTTATGTGGAGTATTTGAATGCGATTTTCGAGCGGGTGAATGAGAAGCCGCGCCTCGTCGAAGAGCAGGATGGTTGGTCCGGCGTTTTCTGCGCCGTCAGCGCCGGCACGGGAGTAGCGCTCACCTCCGAAGCGTTCAGTTATGCCTTCAACGACCGAATCAAATGCGTGCGCCTCACGCCGGAACCGAAACGGATCGTTGTCGGAATCATTACCCGGAAAGGAAAACTTGGTGCGGCCGCGGAAAAATTCTGCGAGTGCGCCAAGGAAGCGTTCGCATCTGTTCGTTAGGCGAACTGCTGAGCTGTCAGGCATGGGCGTTCATCGACATTAGCTCGCGCCGGCAGGCTTCACTAAAGGCTTTGAGCGGATCGATGCTGTGTTTTTGGACGCGTTCGTGGAATTCTTGAACCGAAACGTTTGGCGCGAAGTATTGCTCCATGATGAATTTGACGAGCTCCTGCGCTTGTGCGAGCACCGCGCCGGAAGCGCAAAGTCGGATGCGGTTCAATAATGCGTAGATCGACAACAGCGTGTCCGGACGATCGAGGTTTCGCTCAAGTGAATCCATCACGCGTTTTGAACATTCGTTGATGAACTCGCCGTAAAGCGCTTCTCGCTTTGCCAGCTCGGACCGCACGGCGGCGCGTTTGTTTCGAGTGTTTTGCGCGATCCATGCCGTCGCCACGCTCGCCGATCCGCCGGATAGCGAGCCGAAAATTCCTGCCAGCGCAGTAACGATTGTCGTGTCCATGGTCAGGCGACTTTCTGTTGCCCAACGGTTGCAGCTGTTTTGGCCTCGGCCGCTCCAATTGAGGTAAGAAGTTTTCGGTCCGCGCGAATCCGCCCCCAACGCTCACTGATCTCTTCGACATCGCGCAATGTGATCATCTGTTCGATATCGCGGCCGAATAACAGATCGAGAGTCCACGCCAACATGACGCGCACTTTCTTTACCAGCCGCGGCAGCTTCATTAGATAAACCGACCGCCACATCCACCAGGCGATGAAACCCGAGAACTTGAAGCCGAACATGCTTACCACACCGGTGTGATGGCCAATGCTCGCCAGCATGCCCATGGTTCGATATCGAAACGGCTTCAACGGCCGGCCGAGAATTGTTCGCTCGATGTTTTTCGCAGCGGTAACAGCCTCACGCATTCCATGCTGCGCAGTGGGCGGATAAAACTTTCCAGTCTGGAATTCGGGAACAGCCGCACAATCGCCCGCCGTCCAGAGTCCGGTGAATCCGGGGATCTGAAGATATTCGTCGGCAACAATTCGCCCTTTCTCTTTTGGACAGGGCAAACTCGCGACCACCGGGCTCGGTTTGACTCCCGCGGTCCAAATCAATGTCGCAGCCGGAATCGTCATCCCATTGTTCAGCGTCACGACCCAACCGTCGTAGTTCGCCACCCGCGCGCCTTTAATCACTTCCACTTTGCGCTCGCGCATCTTCCGCTCGGCATAACGGCCGAGCTCTTCGCCTAACTCGGGCAGCAAATAGTCGCCCGGATGGATCACCACCACGCGAATCTCTTCGTCGGCCAAGCGCGGATAGAACTTCACCGTCTCGCGGACGAAATCATTGACCGCACCGGCTGTTTCCGCGCCGGCAAACCCGCCGCCCGCAATCACGAAGGTGAGCCATTGACGGCGCGTGACTGGATCGCGTTCGAGCGTCGCTTCTTCGAGGAACGCGACCATGCGATTTCGCATCAGGGCCGCGTCAGTTAGATTCTTCATAGTCACCGACCAATCACGGATGCCTGCGTTGTCGAAGAAATTTGTTTCGGAACCAAGCGCGAGCAGCAAGTGATCGAACTCTAACTCGATTTCCCTCCGGTCGAGTCCATGCGCGCACCGAATTTTTCGCGCGCCAAGATCGACATCTTGCACGTCGGCTTCGATCACGTTGACGTGGCGCAAAATCCGCCGCAGCGGATTCACAATGTCGCCGGGCGCAAGATCGCCCGCCGCGACTTCATGCAACATCGGGGTGAAGAGAATAAAATTCTCCCGCGCAATCAGCGTCACTTCGATGTCCGGTCGTTGCGCGAGATGTTTGTCCAAATATTTTGCCGCATAAAGCCCGGCAAACCCGCCGCCCGCGATAATGATGCGGGTCTTTTTCGTGGCACCCGGCATTTGCTGATGCAAATAGTCCCATTCCGCGGTCATTTCGCGCCAGGCCAAACGAGTCTCCACTTCTAGATTGTGGTCGACCGCTCCGTGAACCGCCGCCTTCGGAGAGTTCATGTTCCGCTTAACGGTTTCAGTTGCTTTGTTCATGTCAAAATGATCTCAGCGCGTCGAAGTTTTGGGAAAGACTCTGTTTCGTTTCTCAGCATAACCAAAGAGCATGGTGATTTTGGGGCCTTATCGGGTGGCGACTGCCTGCTCGTGCTGAAGTTCCAGCCGAAGAATCCGAATCACTTCGCGTTGCGCGTCTGGATTCTTTCCGACGTTGTGCGCACTGCGCACGACGACCTCGGACGCGGCACCGTCGAGATGTGCGCTCGTGTAACGAACGACGCCATCGCTGCTCGTCTCGACCGGACCATGATTGTGCTGTCCGATGATGCTGTGATAAGGCACCTCGATTGGAAGATCGACAAGTAGTTTGAGCGCGGGGTCTTCAGGCGAAAGGGTGCGCACAGACGAGAAATTCATCTGCTTGTCGAATGCCTTTGCGGCAGGGGTGGCAACATCCTGATTGGCTGACACGACCTCGACAATGTCGGTCTGCAAACTCGCCGGTAATTGAATCATTGATGCTGCGATGCGACCGATCCAGCTGTCCGCGATTTGACTGCCGCGATGCGGAGTGGCCATGAAGATCGCCCGCACTACGCGAGGACTTCGCTGAAAGTGCAAACCTTGGTCCCATCGGCGAATCATCGCCTTGTCGCCGTGCAGTCGGTTCGAAGGCACGGTAAATAATCCGTTCCACAATTTTTCGCCGCTCGAGCTAACGAGCGTGTGCGCGATAACGCCGCCCATGCTATGCCCGCAAACAACAATGTGACGCGTGGCAAAGTCGTGATCGAGCGGGTCGACCGCGCGAATCGTTTTCGCGAGTTCCTGCCGCAGCTCGAAAGCGTTGAACATGAGAGGCGTACCGGTGCCATAAAGGAACGTCCAAACCTGGAAATGCTGATTCAGCTCCGGATCGGCGCGGATCGCTTTGGCGAGATCGACAAAAGCAAACGGGCTCGATTGCAGGCCGTGCACCACCAACAACGTCCGCTTCTTTGGATCGTAGGGCTCGGTGAAATAAATTCCGGGCTTGTCGGTCATCGCTGCGGACCGAAGCATGTTCCTGAATCCGCTTTGCGCGACGTGTTTGCCGCGACGCGCCATCATCGAGAGCGCCGCGACATTGTCCACACGAACGGGGTAAGTGACGCCGTTCAGCTTGGTTATTGTGCTGTCGCGAAAAAGCGAAAGATGCTGCTCTCTTCCGACCCGCCGATACACCGCAGATGCTCCTATGACCAAACCGTCCGTGCGGATACAGCGGTGCGCGGCCGGTGTCGTAATCGAGCAACATCGGAACGCCAACAGTGTTGCGTTCGTTAGGCGACTCCGATTTGTGCACGACATAGTAACGTCGTAGCTGCAGTTTTATTGCAGGTTCGTCCAGTTTTACGCCCGCTTCAGTCAATTCAGTTCGGATCTGCCCGGCGTTCGCGCCGCTCATCTCCCGCGCAATCGATGCAACCGCGGCATTGTATTCGGTGATGCTGTTCGGGAGATTGCGATAGGCAGCGTCAGCGGCCGCAATTTTTCCGCGAAGTTCTCCGCGCGAACCGACCGGCGAGGTCGCGCAACCTGCGAAGAGCAGGACCGCGGCGACGATACCTATGAATCTGATATTCTTAATGCGCATAGACGCCTTCGAATCGTAACGACTGACAGAGCAACTCCGCGAATCGACGATCGTAGTCGTCGCACTTTGGGCAGTCGCCATTTGGCTCCATCCATTCCGGGTGCTGAGCGAGTAGCGCATCATGAATCTTCCGCTGAAGTCCTGCGTAACCCGGAACTGCGAGGATTGAAGAGTGCGTCGCGTTCATGTTTTAGCACCGGATACCGTGAACAGTGCGAAGATCAGCGCCCACAGGATTGACATCGTGATCATGGTGACCTAACCGGCTGCACTCGCTGTTATGACAGGTTGGGACGGCCCAAAGGCCAAACGCAGTTTTCGTTGCGCGTATCCCGACATCGTTTCCAACCCGCGTTGCCATTCTGCGGTCAAACGGATCTCGCGAGGTTGAGCCATTGTGGATTCGACTCGCGGGATCATGTGCCGCTCGATTGCTTTGATTGTTCTACTCATGGTTGTTCCTTTCATTTCGTTATGCCTAACGATGCGGCCATGATGTGCCTCTTGTGAAAGACCATGTTTCTTGCCTCAGCATGCCGAACAGGCATACCGCACGATTTAATCCCACTACGGCTGCCGCTAGTTCGTCGTTTCGTCGAAACGGAAAGCTCCTGCGCGCGCGGCGTTGAATTCTTCCCGCGTCCGCTCGGATTCAGCTCTTAATAAACGCGAGCAGATCGGCGTTGATGGTTTCGGCTTGGGTCGTCGGCATGCCGTGTGGAAAACCTTTGTAGGTTTTCAGTGTCCCGTTCTTCAGAAGTTTCGCCGACAGCGGACCCGAATCGGCGTAGGGCACGATCTGATCGTCGTCGCCGTGCATCACCAGAACCGGCACGTTGATCTTCTTAAGATCTTCGGTGAAGTCGGTCTGAGAAAAAGCGACGATGCCGTCGTAATGGGCTTTCGCGCCGCCCATCATACCTTGCCGCCACCAATTTCGAATAATTGGCTCAATCGGTTTTGCCCCTGGCCGATTGAATCCATAGAACGGTCCGGCTGGCAGATCGTAATAAAACTTCGCGCGATTGGCCGCGAGCTGCGCCTGCAAATCATCGAACACGGATTTCGGCAGGCCACCGGGATTTTTTTCCGTTTTCACCATCAATGGAGGAACCGCGGAGAGGAGCGCTGCCTTCGCCACTCGGCTTTCGCCGTGGCGCGCGATATAGTGCACGACTTCTCCGCCACCGGTGGAGTGGCCGACATGCACGGCATTCTTTAGATCAAGGTGCTTCGTAACGGCCGCGAGATCATCGGCGTAATGGTCCATATCATGACCGCCGGCAGTTTGGGTTGAGCGGCCATGACCCCGCCGATCATGGGCGATCACGCGAAACCCTTTATTGACAAAGAAAAGCATCTGCGCGTCCCAGTCATCGGATGAGAGTGGCCAGCCATGACTAAAAACGATTGGCTGGCCGGTGCCCCAATCTTTGTAATAGATGTCGATGTCCGCTCCGTTTTCCTTTCCGACGGTGACGTATGGCATAATAAGTTCCTCAGTTTTGCGGCTCCTGGCAGAATTCGCCCTAACGAATCTTCATGCCGTTGAGCCGCGCCCGTCAATGTTACAATTGGTTGACATTTACTTGGTCAAGAGTGCGACTCCAATCGTCGGGCAAAATTGAAGATCGCCATGTTAAATACCAGCATCGGATCATGAACTCGCCGCCGGCGCTGGAAAAGTCGTAGCCACCATTGGTTGTTTTTGGTTTTAGGTTTCATTTGTTTTTCCCGCCTACAGGAGCCTGATTGCAAGAAACCCAACCAATACGCCGATGATCGGACTGAGGACGGCAAACCAAAATGAGATGTCCCGCGTTTTCATTTTCGATTCCTTTCGCATTTTCGCTTAGCGAAGACCACCTGCGATGATTAGCGTTTCACCGGTCACCCATTTCGAATCATCCGAAGCGAAGAAGACCGCGACCGGCGCGATGTCGTCCGGGCGGCCCATTCGGC
Source organism: uncultured Verrucomicrobiae bacterium (assembly GCA_963800015.1). Classification (GTDB taxonomy): domain Bacteria; phylum Verrucomicrobiota; class Verrucomicrobiia; order Chthoniobacterales; family UBA10450; genus AV40. The sequence continues at coordinate 145,624 of CAWCZE010000005.1, forward strand.
CGAGCGGAGTCTTGGCGATGGCTTGCTTTTCAAAATCGCTTCCTGAGAAACCGGCGCTTTGAAATCCTTCGGTTTCCACCGGGCCCGGATTGATTGAGTTCACCCGAATTTTTTTCGGGCCAAGTTCCGCGGCTAGCGTGCGGGTAATTGCGTCAACAGCGGCCTTGGTGCCGGCGTAAACCGCAGCCGTGGGCACGCTGCTGGTGGCGGCAAGTGAACTGACATTGATCACGCTTCCGCCGTCTGGTCCGAAATGTTTCGCGGCTTCCTGAGTAGAGAGCAGCAAACCGAGGACATTCGTATCGTATTGACGATGGAAACTGTCTTCCGTGATTTGCTCCAGCGGAGCGAATTCATAAACACCTGCGTTGTTCACCAGGATGTCGATTTTGCCGAACGCCTTTTTGGCGGTGACAAAAAGTCTTTCGACGTCGGCTTTCTTCGCGACGCTCGCCTGAACAGCCACTGCTTTTCCGCCGGTCTTGGCGATCTGATCGACAACTTTGTCCGCGTCCGTCTTTGAAGACGCATAATTAACAACGACTGCAGCGCCTTCGGCCGCCAATTGCTTCGCAATTCCCGCGCCGATTCCCTTCGACGCTCCCGTTACCACCGCAACTTTCCCCGCTAACTTTCCATTTTTCATTTTTGTTCCTTTCGATTGTTTATTGGTGAGTCTTCATTCGATCGTCAGCACGACCTCGCATCATGCTGCAAACGCGTGTTGATATTGATTCATCTCCAAGCCGTGAGATCGCTCGAGGATGTCCGCATGTTTGGTTTCGGCGGGTCGAAGATTGAGTCGCTCGACATGGGCTTCGACCAAATCGGGCAGGAGCAGGTGCGGAAACAAAGTTAAGTTCCGGGCCCGCGATTCTTCTTCGTCGAGAACAAGGTGAATGACTTCGCCCAATTCAGGATAGGCGGATTCGTAATCGCGCTGAAGCTGTTGCTTCAGGTTGCGGACGGCATTTGCGACGGTCTGGAGGAAAACTGTTCTGGTGGGGTCGATGATCGGATCAGTTTTCATAAGGTTGGGTTTTTCCGGTTTCGGTGGACTTATACTTGACTGGTCGTCTATAAAATTGAGAAAAAAAGAGAGCTAGGTAGCGATAGCCTGGGCCTGTTTCACCCCGAGAACATCCTTGGCCACACCCTTAAATGCGCGCAGCAGTTCGAGGTCGTTTTGAATCCGTGCCTGGGCAATGGTGCCCTGATAACACGCGAACAGGGCCCGAGCTTTAGCTTCGGGATCCGGTGCCTCAATTGCGCCCTGAGCCGCGGCATCTCGGACCGCGGAAATGAAATAATTGAGCTTGTCGTCCATGATTCGATCGATGGTCCGGCGCACAACCTGGTCCTGCGTGCATACTTCGCTGCCGACGCTCATAAATGGGCATCCCAGGATGGAGCCGCATTTCTGCTGAACCGCAGCCAGCTGGTCGTGGACGTAATCAAAGTAGCGGTCGAAACGCTCCAAAGGCGGAATGGTGGCCGAAAAAGTAGCGTTCATATCGACCTTTTTCTTGTTCCACTCTGCTGCCAACGCTGCAGACGCCAATTCCGATTTGGACTTGAAGAAATAATAGAAGCTTCCCTTTTTCGCCCCGGCCTTCTCGCAAATCGCATCAACCGACGTGGTGCCGTAGCTATTTCGCCACATGAGATCCATCGCGGCGTCCATCAGGCGCTCTCTCATGTCACTTACTCTTGGCATATCCGTGCTTTAAGCTGACTAGACTGACCAGTCAACTAGTTTATTGAAGATTTTTTACAAGCCCGGCCCGGTGTTTTTAATGTGGGAGCCGCCTCGGTGCGGCGGCTTCGGGACACTGAGGTCCCTCCCACATTCTTCCGCAGCAGGCTCAAACCTGTTTCTTCCGATCATACGGGATAATGTTATCCCACTCCTCCGCCGAAGACCGGGCGACGAACGCGACCACCGGTTCGGTCTGACTCATGTTGAACACTTCGTGGGGAACGCCCGGCTTGATGTAGATGAAATCGCCGGCCTCGTTTTCCACTACATTTTTACAGCCCTCGCCAAACTCGTGACGGACGTTGCCTTCAATGATGTAAAGAATCACTTCGAAATCGACGTGAATGTGAGCGTAAGCCACCCCGCCTGGCGGAATGGTGGCGATGTTGGCCGACAATTTCTTCGTCCCGACGTTTTTCGCCGACATCCCTTGCTTGTAATGAATACCATTCCAATCCCGGCGCTTGCCTCCGCCTCGAATAGTCAAAATTCCGTCATGATCTTCGACCGCGTTGAGTTCGATATCGCTCATAAGAAAGTTGAGAGTTGAGGAGTTGAGATGTTGAGTTAAGAAAATCGCGAACTCACTAAATTGTTACTCGGTAAATATTCGTCACTAAGTGGGCACAGTGCTTCGTCGGGAAAGGAGTTTAGTCACTGCTGCGTTGGTTGTCTTTTCTAGAAGACTTCCCCACGCGCTCAGGATTACCAGGACAATGAGGAAGGTGAGGAGAAACATGAGAATTGTTTGCGGCCGGATGCGCAGGCCGAGCCAGATCACGTACGGCTGATGAATTAAATAAAGGCCGTAGGAATAAATTCCGACCAAGCTGAGAATTTTTGCAAGCCAAGGAATGCGCGAGATAAATCCGGCGAGTCCGACGATCACCAGAAAACAACAAGCGCCGGTGGCAAAATCGACATAGACATAGTTGTAGTCGTAGAGCCAGAGGGCCGCCGGATATAAAACCACACCTGCGATCAGGCCTGGTCCGCGCAAAAGAAACCAATCTGCGCGGTCAGATTTCGAATGCCACGACGCCAGCGCCATTCCGAGAGCAAATTCGGGAAGACGGCAAACTGCGAATCCGCCCAGGACCCACAATCCGTTCTGCGGCCATGGTCCGAGAAAAAGGTAACGCACAAAAAATCCGAGACCGCAGGCGACGATCAAAAATATTCCGGCGCCGAATTTTCGCGCAGCCCAGAAGAGGAGGGGAAACATCAAATAAAATTGGATCAACATCGCGAAATACCACCAGGCGGCGTTGAGGTACATGAAATTCATTTCGATGTTGATGAAGCGAAGTCCGCTCAAACTGAAAACGATTCGCTCATCGACTGGCTCAAGCTTCGCAACGAACGGCGAAACGAAGTAAACGAGATGCGCCACCCAATACATCGGATATAGCCTAACGAATCGTGCCCCGTACCAGCCGCTCCATTTCAGATCGCCTTTGGCAGCGTGGCGGCTCGTTGATTGCATTAACGTCCAGCCGCTCAAAATGATGAACGCGCCGACAGCGTGAAAACCAAGTCCGGAGATTTGCCACCACGCCGCACGCAGGAATGAAATTGTTCCGGCGGCAATACCGCTCCAGTCGGCCGGCGGAGGTTGGTAATGTTCGAACACCGTCCGGAAGAAATGAAAATAGACCACGAACGAAATCGCCAGCGCCTTGGAAATATCGATCCAGAGAAGTCGCTTCATGAAGTTCGCTGTTTTTCGATTATGACCAGGGCAATGCCGCCGAGCACGGCAACCGACGCTATGACGTATCGCAAAGTGATCGGTTCGTGGAGCAAAAGAATTCCGCCGGTGGCGGCCAACACCGGCACGCTCAGCTGGACCGTTGCGGCACTGGCTGCTTTTAAGCCGCTCAACGCCGAGTACCAAATGACGTAACCGAGGCCGGAGGTGATCGCTCCGGAAATAATCGCGTAAGTCACGCCTAACGAGTCAAATCGCGTCGCTTTAATCGCGAGGACGCTCGTTAACACCGCAAAGGGAAGTGCCCGCAGGAAATTGCCAGCCGTCGCCGCGGCAGCGTCGGATGCAGTTCTACCGCGCAGAGAGTAAACGCCCCAGGCGATCCCCGCGGCCAGCATGAAGATAGATCCGGCCAATGGCGGCGCCGAAATGCCGGGAAACACCAGCACGATCAGTCCGGCCAACGCGCTCACGATTCCGATGATTTGGATCGGATCCAGGCGTTCGCCTGTGCGGAATCCCCAAAGAATCATCGTCGCCTGAACTGCGCCAAACAACAGCAACGCTCCGGTTCCCGCTGAAAGAGTAACGTAAGCGAACGAAAAGCCGGCAGCATAAATGAAGAGTGCCGCAGCCGAAGCCCAGCTTCCGCTGCGGAGTGACCAGTGAGCTGTGACCTGTGACGAGCCGGAAGAACTATCAACTAAAGGCGGAGGCGTTCTATCAACTATCAACTTTCTTCGACTTTGAAGAATCAGCCACAGCGCAACCGCTCCCGAAAGAATTCGCACAAATGTGAACGTTGCGGGATCGATCGCTGTTTGTTTGAGCGCGGCGCGGCAGAGCAGCGAATTGGTCGCAAACGCGATCATCGCGAGTCCGGTAAGGAGAAAAATTCGCGGCGTCATGTGGAGATCGTCCGCAGATTTCGCAGATTTACACAGATTACGGAATCCGAATCTGCGAAAATTGGACAGATCGGAACTGCGGAGCTAAACGCAAACCTGCAGATCAGCCTTGCGGGTCGAACTCCGGTTTTTTCGATGAAACCCTGTGATAGGTGCCGGCCGCGGTGACGTTCAGCCCAAAACCGCAGATCCCGTCTTGGGTGACAATTAGTTTTCGACCAGCGAATTTCAGGACAATTTTGCATTCGTCTTCCGCGCCGTCGGGTTTGAAGCTGGCGGTATTGCCTTCGATGCGGATGACGCCTGCGCCTTCGCCCGTGTTAGCGGTCGGGCCGGCCGCCGATTCGTGTTCCCAAACTCCGGAGAATTCGACTTGAAGCTTTTGCTGTCCCAGCGCCCAAATCCTGAACTCGTTCTGCCTACTATTTCCAGGTGCCGTTCACTTGATTCGCCGTCACCTCCGATTGTGCACGCGATATGTGAAGCGATCGCAAAGACGAAGGCGATAACCAGAATCGGCATTTTCATCCGCCGAGATTGGACTAGTCGCGTCGGTCCTGTCTAGTTCTTAGGGCAGGGAGTCGCTCGATTCTTGAGCAGCAAATGGTCGTTGTAATTTTTGGAGTTGCCGGAGTTGGGAAAACAACGGTCGGCAAATATTTGGCCAAAGAGTTGGGCTGGGAGTTTTATGATGCCGACGACTTTCATCCGGCATCGAATATTGAAAAAATGGGCAGCGGCGTTTCTTTGACGGACGAAGATCGGCGGCTGTGGTTGGAAAAACTCCGAAACCTGATCGAGCGATGCCTGGCTGCGAACGAAAACGCCGTGCTTGCCTGTTCAGCGTTGAAGAAAAAATATCGGGACCGGCTTCGCGCCAGTGCGGAGGTGAAATTTGTTTTCTTGCGTGCCGATCGCGAACGCGTGACCAAGCAGTTGGAAAATCGCCGCGGCCACTACTTCGATTCGAAGCTTCTCGAATCGCAGTTCGCAGACTTGGAAGAACCGCGGTCAGATGAGGACGCCGTTATGATCGACGTCACCGGCGAGCCGCGGGGTGTCGCGGGCAAGATCGAGTCCATTTTACGCGGCGGTTCGCAGTGATAGTTTCAGGGAATGAAACTTCCAGACGTCCAGGAGCAGAAACGATTTCGATCGCCTACCGTCACGCCGCAGGCATTAGCGTGGGATGGCAAACAGCTTTGGGTCAGCTCGCGCGATTTGGGTTTTTTCTACAAACTCAGCGCCGACGGATCGGAAATCGTCGAAGAGGTTGATCCGCCCGGGGTGATTTGGGCGGCGGTCGCCACCAACGGATCCATGCACGTGACGATTGGCAAAGGTTTGGAGGACAATCGCTACGTATATCGTCACAACGGCAAGGACGGCTTCACGAAATTATTTGCCTGCCCGGATTTCACTGGATCGTATCTGAGTTTTGACGGCGAAAACATTTATCTGAGTCAGTGGTACGAACAGCGCATTTTGAAAATGGATGAGCAAGCCAACGTTCTCGGAACGATCAATATTGGCGCAGAAATCTGCGGCCAGACATTCGCCAATGGCGCGCTCTACGTGTTGCGCGGGACTGAGAATGTTCCGCGGCCGCCTTACGCCGGAGGCAAACCGACTGCGGAGCGATTTAAAAGTGGTGTGAAAGAGGGTGAAGAACAGTGGTGGATTTCACGCGTTAACGTGGCCGACACAACGGCCGAGGTTGTAGACGTGGCGAAAGTTCCATTTGCCGCCCGATCATTAACTTTCGACGGCACAGAACTTTTGGTCGAACCATCGCGCCGCGAACGAAACCGTTTGTTTTTCGATTCCGTAGAGAAGGTAGCGGCGGCTCACCGAGCCGCCATAATGAGGAATAAAGAATGGCGACTGAGGTCAGTCGCCTCTACCTGATCGACGTAATCACGCGCTCAAAATTCCGGCGAATCTATCGCGATAGCGCCAGAACACGACCACCCAAAGTAGTGTCGCGACCGCTCCGGGTCCGATGCTTGCGGGCGCCATCAGGAGATGAAACGCCCAAATGTTGAAGAGAATCGCGGCGAGAATTGTTAGACCGAGGGGAACGAATTTTCCGGTCAACAGCATTAAGCCGCTCAAGAACTGCATTGCGCCGATGACTTGGGCGTAATGGCTCGCGGTGAACACTTTGACGTAATCGCCAGCCAGGCCGGGCGTCGGAGGAGGTTGGGGGAGAAAAGTCAGAAACGGAAACACGCCGAATACGACAAAGGCCAAACCGAGAAGTGTGCGGACAATAATCGTCGCGATTTTCATGGCGACGATCATTATCAAGCCGGCGCTGAAAAGAAAGAATTAAGGAATCGATTCGCCAGAGACTTCAAAATACATTGTCGGCATGCGCATCAGCGAGATGAACTGGATGATGGTCGAGGAGTATTTGAAGAGTGACGACCGGTGCGTGCTGCCGCTCGGTTCCACCGAACAGCACGCCTATCTCAGTCTGAGCGTGGACAGTATTCTGGCCGAGCGTCTCGCGACTGAAGTCGGAGAACTGGCGAAGGTGCCGGTCTTTCCAGTTCAGCCTTACGGAATCACGCCGTATTTCCGCGCGTTTCCGGGAACGATTACACTGCGGGTGCAAACTTTTCTTTCCGTTGTTCGCGAAATTCTTGATGCGCTCCACGAGCAGGGGTTTAAACGAATCCTGATCGTCAATGGTCATGGCGGCAACGCACCCGCCCAGAACCTCACCGGGGAATGGCTCGCCGATCATCCCGGAACGCGGATCAAATTTCATAATTGGTGGAACGCGCCCAAAACCTGGGCCGCAGTGACCGCGATCGATCCGGTGGCGTCGCACGCCTCCTGGATGGAAAATTTCCCGTGGACGCGTTTGGAGAAAATCAAAATGCCATCTGAACAGAAGCGGGAAGTTGATATGAATCATCTTCGCCAGCTCGATCCGAAGGCGCTGCGCGCGTATTTGAATGATGGAAACTGGGGCGGCGTGTATCAAAAGAGCGATGAAGAAATGACTAAAGTGTGGCGAGTGGCCGTCCAAGAAACATTGGAGTTGTTGAATAACGACTGGGCAAAATGAAGAACTTGAGACGTTGCGCGCTAATACTTTTGGTTGGACCGATCGTGATCGGCGCATCGGGCACATTGTTCGGCCAGGATGAGCCAGGTCCGTTCGAAAGATTATTTCGGGCGATACGGCATGGGCTTAACGAGCCGCAACATCACTCAAAATCGCATCGCAACAGCAGTAGTCACAAACAAACGACCGGAAACGCCGAGACTGGCGATGACCAACCGAACGTTGCCACCGGATCGAGCGGAGGAGTAAGCAAGCCGCCTAACCAAAGAAATACAAAAAGCACAAGCCGCGCAGTCACTAAGAAGGGCGACGATTTACCGTACGGAACACCGGTCCCCGGTAAACAAGGGTTCGTGACCAGTCCGTTTTCGCCGAACACTGGCTACATCGATGTTCGCGGTTTTGCGCCGGGAACACCGGTGAAAGATCCTTACAGCGGCAAAGTTTTCCTTACACCGTAAGAGGGCAGGGAGCCTGGAGCGCGGAAGGGAACTACAGAGGCTCGGCGTTTGTCGCCGAGGTGATCTTGCTGCCGGCGAGAGCGAGAATCACGTCGGTCTTTGAGACGCTGCCGATCAACTGGTGGCCGTTGGCGGAGCTGACCACAGGAAGACGTTCGCCGTCGTGTTGGCTAAAGCGCTCGAGCGCTTCGAGCAGAGACGCATCCGGCGATACCACCGGGAAATGATCGCGCAAGACATCGCCGGCGATGACAACTTTGGCGAGCTCGGGAGTGTTTAGAAAATTTTTGATGTCGTGCAGTGAGACGGCGCCCACAAAACGGTCGCGATCGGTGACGTAAAGATAATTAAATCGCGTGGCGACAAACTTTTGGGCGATCTCGGCGAAACCAGCGGTGGGCGAAATCGTCAACGGTTGCGGCTTCATCAAGTCGCGAACGTGCAGCTCGGCGAGTTGCTTTCGATAATCGCCCGCGCCTTTGCGTTTGAGGGCTTCGGCGTAAATCGAGCGCTTATCGATGCTGACAGACGTGTAATAACCGACGACGCACGCGAGCATGAGCGGCAAAATGATTTGATAGTCCCACGTCATCTCAAAAATCATCACGATGGCCATGATGGGCGCATGAGTGGCCGCCGCCAGAAATGCGCCCATTCCAACAAGCGCGAACGCGCTCGGGTTCACCGGAAGATTGGTGACGCCGTGGGTGCCGGTCCCAAACAAGAAACCCAGACTCGCTCCGACGAAAAGCGTCGGTGTGAAAACGCCGCCGACCGCGCCGGAACCGAACGTCGCCGTAGTGGCGAGGATCTTGAGTATCAAAAGGACGGCAAGCGTTTGCCACAACCATTCACCGCGCAAAATCCCGCTCACGGTGCTCGAGCCATTGCCGCAAACTTCCGGATGCCAAATCGCAAATGCGCCGACAATCACTCCGCCGACGAGCATCTTGAGATAAACCGGTAGGTTCAGGCGGCCAACCCAATCTTCGACCACGTTTAACAACCGAATGAACCAGGGCGCGATGAGTCCGGCGGCCAGACCCAGTAGGACATAGGGCACAATCTCCCAATTCTGGTTCAACTGAAACGGCGGAATTTTGTAGAGCGGGTCGGGTCCGAGAAATCCGCGGACAGTCAGAGTCGCGATCACGCTCGAAAAAATCAGCGGGCCGAGCATTTCCATCGCCATCGACCCGAGAACGATTTCGGCCACGAAAATTGCGCCCGCGATCGGTGCGTTGTAAGCCGAGGCAATTCCAGCGGCCGCGCCGCAACCGACGAGCAGCCGGAGCCGTGGCGTGGACCAATTTTGCAAACGTCCGAGACCAGATGCAATCACCGACGCGAGTTGAACGAGTGGCCCTTCGCGCCCGATTGATCCGCCGGAGGCGATAGTGAACAAAGCTGAGAGCGATTTCGCCAGCGTCCAACGCGTCGAAATTTTTCCGTCACCGAGCACAACTGCTTCCATGTAATCGCTGGTCGGTAACTCGTCCGCGCAGTCGGGTGCCGAAATAGAGGACCGCGCCGGCGAGTAATCCGCCGATCGCTGGAACGGCGACGCGCCGCCACGGCGGAAGTGCTTCGAATGTTTCCACCAGCCCGGGCGCCGAACTGCCGGTCAAAAATTTGTGGAACAAGCTGGTGGCCGCGCGGAATGCAATCGAGGAGAGACCACCGCAAAATCCGATCACGCCGGCCCAAAACAAAGTGATCTGCAAATCTGTTGGCCGGGTGTGTTCCTGGAACCAGACCCACAGCTTGAGTTTTCGTAGGGCTCGTGAGTCGGATCGTGCTTCCTGAGTAACTGCGCCCACATCAACCCCTCCGCGCCCTGAAGGTTGCGTCAAGTCGGAAGCGTTGGGGTCGGTGGTGGCAAAATGTTGAATGTTTAGGTACGACCCCTAGGTTGGCGGCAGGATGGCGAAATATCTTGTCGTTAGCACCAGCGGAAATCCGGACAGTAACAGCCGGCGCATGGGACAGCTGGCCTTCGCTCATCTCCAAAAGCGCAATGTTGATTGTGCATGGCTCGACATTAAGGACCTCGGTCTGCCGTTGTGTGATGCGGATAAATGTTACGGCATCGATGGTTCAAAGCAGTTGAACAAAGCAATCGAATCAGCCGACGGCATTCTGATTGCCGCCCCCGTATATAATTATGATGTCGCTGCCGCAGCCAAGAACATGATCGAGTTAACCGGCAAGTCGTGGACAGAGAAGATCGTCGGATTTCTTTGTGCCGCAGGCGGAAGCAGCAGTTACATGGCGGTAATGGCTTACGCCAACAGTCTGATGCTCGATTTTCGAACCGTGATCATTCCACGATTTGTTTATGCAACAGGCGACGCGTTCGAGAACAATGAAATCGCCGATAAAAAAGTTGTCGCACGGATCGAACAAGTGGCGGACGACCTGGTTCGATTCACCGAAGCATTGCGCGGATAACAGACGACGCTTGTCCGATCCGCGGGCTGTGCTAAGAAAAAAAGATATGAGATTTGTTCCCCTGATTTTCATCTTCCTCGGCGTTAGCGCGACGGCTTTTTCGCGGCCGATCGAAATTGTGTATGGGCGCGGCCGGAATATGAATGCAATCAAACTGCTCGATCAGGCTCAGGATCAACTGTTCAAGCACAACGATGTTGCCGGCGCTCACAAGAGTGTTGATGCCGCGATCAAGACAGATCCTACGTTCTGGCCGGCACGTTACATTCGGGCCGAAGTGCTGATGAGGGAACATCATTACGACGCAGCGATTGCCGATTGCGATGCGACTCTTCGGCAAGACTCAAGCGTCGTCGAAGCCGCGCTTCTTCGCGCGGAAGCCAATTTTTATCTCCACCGTTGTGCAATCAGCATGAAGGAGGTCGACCATTGCATCACGATTCAGCCGCGGCAGGATGCTCTTGCTCGCGCTTACAACACGCGCGCTTTACTGCGCTTGTATTGTCCCGATCCGTCGATTCGAAATCCGCAAAAGGCGGTTTCGGACGCGACCACAGCGTGCAAACTCATGGCCTGGTCGGATGGCGAGCTCCTCGACGTTCTCGCCGCCGCCGAAGCCGCGACCGGAAATTTTGACAGCGCGATCAAGCACGAACAGCAGGCTATGGGTGCAACGAAAGTTCGGGAGGATGAAATGAAGGATTATCAAAAGCATCTCGCACTATTTCAGCAGCACAAGCCGGTCTCCGGCACCGCGCACTGATTCGTTCTCGCCGGAAGGTCAAACACGAATCGCACGAATATTGACTGAAAAACCCGGAGCCGAAAACCACGCCTTATTCGTGTCTATTCGTGGTTACTTTTTGCCGACTGGGTATTCCCCGCGAGCCCGAGGCGGTCGGCGTCGGCTTTCAGCGCCGCGATGACATTCGCGATAACTTGATCGAGCGGGATTCCGAGTTGTTCGGCGCCGTGGACGATCTCCTCTCGATTCACGGCGCGAGCGAACGCCTTGTCTTTCATTTTCTTTTTGACCGAACTTAGCTCGACGTCGCCGATGCTTTTGCTTGGCCTAACCAGCGTGACCGCAACGACGAACCCGCTCAGTTCGTCGACGGCGCGTAGTGTTTTTTCGAGATCCGACTCCGGAACGACGCCCGAATAATCCGCGTGCGATAAAATCGCGCGGCAGACTTCCTCGCTCCAGCCATTTTCGCGCAACCATTGCACGCCCACAAAGGGATGACCCTCGGTTGCGCTGCGCTCAAGGTTCGGATGTTTCTCGTAATCCATGTCGTGGAGCAACCCAACGGCTTCCCAAAGGTCCACGTCTTCGCCGCGTTGCTGAGCGAAATACTTCATTGAATCCGAGACGGCGTAGCAATGCTTGCGCAAGCTTTCCGATTTTACCCATTCGTGAAGAATCGCGAGAGCGCGGTTGGCCAGATCACCCATAAGACTCGGCTAACTTAGGAGATTTCCAGTGAAAGAGAAAGATCGACAAACCGAATAGTTGATTGAACCTACACCGCAATGAAACTCAAGATCCTGCTGGCGATTACGTTATCGATCGTCTCGGCTCCATTCGCCCGACCGGAAGACAGCCAGACGAAGCCAGCCTCATTGGAAGATCTGAAGAAGCTCGACATCATTTGCTTCGTTCCGTCGTATTTGCCGAAAGATTTCAAATTCAAAAGCGCGCAAATTACTAACGAAATAAATTCCAACGAAGGAGGCGAAAACCAAAAGGTCGCCACCTATGCTGCGGAGTGGTCAGGTCCAAAAGGTGCGACGTTCTCAATCGAATCTGCCTGGGAGGGAATCGGCGATCGCAATATTATGGAAACGGAGGATTCCGAAGAAGCCGAAATTCAATCGCCGTTGTTTGGCCGGGTTTACCTGATTTACACGCCGAAAGGGAACGGTGACGGCGGGATAAAGAAAGAGATTCTGACAAATTGGGTCGAAGACGCCAACATGCAGGCGCAACCACACGACGGCGGCCCCATTACTCGTGCAGGCCTTGGCCGATTTCACGGCTTCACCGGAACGAAGATCACGGTCGCGGAATTCACGAAAATTGTGAACTCGCTCCATCCTGTGAAAGGCGATTCCAAAACTGCTTCCGTTCCGCCGCCATTAAAGCTCCATCCAAAAATCTTCAACATGATTGATTGCTGGCTATCTGACTCCGAGAGCCCGGTGGTCACCGAGTTCAATCTGGATGCGGTCGAGAGTAACAGGAACGAGTTCGACATGGACGACGTGAAACCGGATCACGAATGGACCCGCGTCAATACAAAGGACAATGGCGGTTACATGCGATACCGCGTTCTGGGATTGAAAGGAAATACCTACACCGTCGAATATCAGGAAAACGGTGGCGGCTCGCTCACGACCGATTCGAAAATCGAATTCGTGATCGACAAACGAACGATCCAACGGGACGGCAAACCCTTGGCGATGCGCGTGCTTCGCGTCACTTCATATCAGTCGAAATAGGCAGACCTCGCGCGGTTGCTTTTCGATCTGGCGCCCGGTAATTTAGCGCGCGATGTCCTGCGCCAAGATCGATCCTGCGCTTCACCAGCCGCACAAACCGTCCTGGATCAAGGTCCGGCTGCCGTCGAATCCGGTTTTCTTCTCGACCAAGGCGCTGATCTCGGATTTGCGACTGCACACCGTTTGCGAAAGCGCGCAATGTCCGAACCGCTGGGAATGCTGGAGCCAGGGGACAGCGACATTCATGATTGCGGGCGATCGCTGCACCCGCGCCTGCGGATTTTGCGCGGTGACAACTGCGAAACCGTTCGCGCTGGAAGAAGACGAACCACAACGCGTGGCGGCAGCGGTCCAGCGCATGAAACTAAAACATGTCGTGATCACTGCGGTGGCGCGCGATGATTTATCAGATGGCGGCGCAAATCATTTTGCGAACGTGATCCGGGCAATCCGAAATGCCGATCCCTCGATCGTTATCGAGGTGTTGGTCCCGGATTTTCACGCTAACGATTCATGTATTCAGGCAGTGCTCGATGCCGGCCCCGAAATCTTCAATCACAACATGGAGACGGTGGAGCGTCTCACTCCTCTCGTTCGATCCCGTGCGAAGTACCGGACTTCACTGCGAGTATTGCAGCGCGCCAAAGAACTTTCGCCGAAAACAGTGACCAAGAGCGGGATCATGCTCGGCCTGGGCGAGACCGAGTCGGAAATCTTCCAAACAATGGACGATTTGCGCGAAGCCGGCTGTCAGGTTTTGACCATGGGCCAATATTTGCGGCCGACGCCGAATCATTTGCCGGTGGTCGAATTCATCACGCCGCAGCAATTCGATCTCTACGGCGACATCGCGCGCAAGAAAGGATTCGAGCACGTTGCTTCTGGTCCGTTGGTGCGGAGTTCGTATCACGCCGCCGATTTTCACCCGGTTGTCCGCTGAGAACGCGACTTGCTGAACATCTCTGGTCGCGGGGGATTCAACAAATCAAGGATTCTTCGCTTTGCTCCGAATGACCGAAACAGCAACATCGATCGCGAATAAACCAAAAGTCGGGGCAGTTATTCCCGCGTACAACGAGGAGAAACATATTGGCGACGTTGTGCGCCGGACGCGGCAAGTGCTCGACAATGTTCTCGTTGTCGATGATGGATCGACCGACACGACCGCGGATCGAGCGCGTGAAGCCGGCGCCGAAGTGATCGTTCACCAGCAAAATCAAGGCAAAGGGGAAACGATCAAAACCGGACTGCGTCATTGGCTGGAGCGGCAATTCGATTTCGTGATCGTTCTCGACGCTGACGGGCAGCATCGGCCCGAAGAGATCGATCGGTTCGTCGCCGCGGCGCTTTCAGCGGACGCTCCGAAATTGGTCGTCGGCAATCGAATGAACGATGTGTCGTCGATGCCGCTCGTCCGCCGTTTTGTGAATCGCTGGATGAGCGATCAAATCAGCGCCCTGTGCGGCCAGAGAATTCCGGATACGCAATGTGGTTACCGATTGCTCCATCGACAGCTGATTCCCGAATTGCTTGGCGGCGCCGCCCGTTTTGATTACGAAACCGAGATGCTGATCATCGTCAGTCGAAAAGGTTTTCGAATCGGCGACGTCCCAATCAGCACGGTTTACTCCGACGAAGTCAGCAGCATCCATCCGGTGCGCGACACGATCCGATTTTTCAAACTGATGCGGCGCTACAAGAAATCGTAATGGGAATTACGGCTTTTTCGCCGGCAGCGGTTTGCTGCTCTTGAGAATCTCTTCCTCCGACGTGAGATTCGGCGCCTTTCCGCTGAAAATCACGCGGTTAGGCTTTTCGGCCAGCGCGTCCACCAAAGCTTTCGCGTGAGTGGTGATTACCTTGAGATTCAACAGAGTTACGTGCAGCTCCTTCATCTGATCCTGAATCGATTTGTCGGTTGAACCAATGAATGTGTTGGCCGTGCCGACGAATTGGTCTGCATCCTTGGAAACACTCTCCAGGTTCCTCATGACGTTCTGCAAATTATCGACATCGACCTTCAACGAATCGGCGAGGGGACCGAGCTTGGGCATGAAACCGTCGAGCCCGCCGTGCAAATCCGTTACAGTGACGTTGAGGTTATCGAGTAACTTATTCGCGTTTTCGAAAAGCGGGCCGGCGGCCGCAGTAATTTGCTCAATCCCGTAAGCCGGATGTCCTTCAATCGCCGCATTATTCGCGAGCGTCTTGCCACCCGGAGTGCCGGCGGACAGCGCGACAAATTTCGGCGAAAGCAAAGTGTCCGAGCTCAACGTCGCCGTGACATCGACAGGTATCGGCGGGACATCATCGTCCAATTCGGTCGTCACGATAACAGCGTCTCGTTTGTTCGAGAGTTTTGAGCGTTCTGCGGAAGTAAGATGACGCATCGCAATCACGCGGCCCGCCGGAGCTCCCGCGTAACGCACCTCGGAGTGAACTTTGATGCCGGTAACGTCTTCGTATTGAATTTGCAAAGTGCGTGTCGGTTTTTTCAAACGATAACCAGACAGCGCGAAAGTGAGCGCCGCGAGCAGCACGACACTGCAGATAATGACCGAGAGAGCGACCAGGTAATCCGAAAGGTTCTTTTTCATGCCGTCTTCCGATGAAATCGATGGCGCGCGCTCACGAACGGTCGCGGTTTTACCTGCTGATGATCTTCATGTTCATCCTGCGAAAGATTTAACGGAATCGGTCCGTCGGCCTGGCCATTGATGAACTGTTGGACCTCCGGATTCAAGCTATTGCGAATCTCATCCGGCGTCCCCTGGGCAACGATCGAGCCGTGACCCAACATGATCATGCGGGTAGCGATGCGAAACGCGCTGGTCATGTCATGCGTGACCACGACCGCGGTCATGTGTTCGCCATGGGTCAACTTTTGAGTCAGTTGATCCACCACTGCGGTCATGATCGGGTCCAGTCCGGAAGTTGGCTCATCGCTGAACAACAACTCGGGATCGAGCGCGAGAGCGCGGGCGAGGCCGACGCGTTTCTTCATTCCGCCGCTGATCTCGGCCGGTTTCAGATTCGCGAAACCGCGGAGGCCGACCATCTGCAGCTTGTCTTCAACGATTCCGGCAACTTCGTCCGCCGACTTGTCGGTGTGTTGCTCCAAGGGCAAAGCCACATTTTCACCGACGGTCAGCGACGCGAGCAATGCGCCGGATTGAAACAACATTCCAAAACGTTTTCGAATCGATTCAATCTCGCGCTCAGACATCGCGGTGATTTCCTGGCCAAAAATTTTCACGGAGCCGGAGGTCGGCTTCATCGAACCGATGATGTGCCGAAGCAGCGTGCTCTTACCGCACCCGCTTCCTCCCATGATCACCAACGTTTCGCCTCGGTGGACGTCGAAAGAAATGTCCTTGAGCACCGTGCGGTCCCCGAACTGCCGCATGAGGTTTGTAACTTCGATGATAGGTGTGTCAGGCATGGGGAAAATGACGAATGACGAATGACCAATGACGAAATAATGCCGAAACCAGGACGACGAAGTTCATGTTTTGCTCCTTCCAGATCTTGCAAAAAATGAGATGCAGTTCTCGCGCTTCGGTCCAAAACTTACCGGCTTCGGATTTTTTCATTCCTTCGGCATTTCATTATTCGAGCTTCGTCATTTCATCCTCACCCTCCGAAGAAGAAAATTCCGGTTAGAATCGCGTTCGTCACCAGCATTGCCAGTAGTGCCTGAACGACGGACGCAGTTGTCGCCTGGCCGACGCCTTCCGCGCCGCCGTCGACATTCAATCCCGCGTTGCATGCGATTGTAATAACGATCCACGCGAAGACGACGCTTTTGACAATGCCGGAATACAAATCCCAGGTGTTGGCACTCTCGAGCGCGCGCATGATGTATCCGGCGGTGTTGAAATTAAGTGCAAACCGGCAGACCGCCCATCCGCCGACCACGCCGATGTAATTTCCGAAAATCGTGAGAGCCGGAAGCATGATCATCATCGCGAGAAAACGCGGCACGACCAGATATTGAATAGGATTGATCGCCATCACTTCAAGCGCTTCGATCTCTTCCGACACTTTCATGGTTCCGAGCTCGGCCGCGACCGCCGAACCGCTGCGACCGATTACGATGACCGCGATCAGAACCGGCCCCATTTCCCGCAAGATCGACAGCATGACGAGATCGGGAACGTAAATTTCCGCGCCCATTTGCTGGAGCGAGTGCGCTGCCTGCATTGCTAGTGTGACTCCGATGCTGAACGCGGTTAGCGCAACCATCGACGTTGCCCGCACGCCGATGAAGACCATTTGCCGAAAGATCGGCGAGATCTTAAAAAACTGGCCGGTGAATGGGGCGACGAACACCCAATACAGCAGGCTGAGATTTAGACGCAGGTAATTTCGCATCCGGGGGCGTCAGGATGACAACCCGCGCGGATTCACGAAAGCCGAAAATCCGGCGAATCAGCTGTCCGCGGGTCAAATCAATCCGCGCTTGCGAAAGTCGCCAAGATTGCCGCCGCTGGAACGCTCGATCATGTCGACCGTGAATTTGAGGAGGCAAACTTCCCACGCGTCATCCACCCCTTGAATCACTGCGCTGAGATGATCGTCGTGATGCTGAACGTGGGATTTCGTGCGTTCGATCACGGATTCGATCGGATCCCGGAACATTTGTTCCGTCACGTCGGTCTTCCTGAATTGGAATCCGTAACGAACGACGGCGAAATTTTGAGCGCGTTCTCGCAATTGTTCGGCGTAGCGCTGGGCTTTCTCGCCGAATCCTTCGAGCAATAACCGGCTGAAATGGTCAGGGGTGAGAATCTGCGGGCGATCGGCATGAATTTTCCCGTCGCGAACACGGACTTCATTCACCCGATCCATCAGTTCGGAGATCAGATAAAAACGAAAGCTGGTTGTGCCGAAGGTGGCGATCTTCTGCTCGGGGGCAAGGATCACCTGGGTGTTTTCAATCGCGTATTGAAAATCGTCCTGCTTCATTTCGCGGCGCAAGGTAATGGCGGTTCATCGAATCGCCAAAGAATAACGAAGCGGTAGGTGGATCGAGCTCTCCGAGCTCGATTAACGCGCTACGGAGAGCGCGTTCCACCTAGCATGACTATCTTCGTCTGGTAGCGGCGACTGACCTCAGTCGCCATTCTGTTTCCCCAATGAAACCGTTTCTTCGCAAGCCTCATCACACCGTTCGCGTAAGTTCGCGCTCGATCGGTATTTAATCCAACGCTGAGGCTTCGAACGCGCAGCTGGCAATTTCGCGAACCCTGCTTGAACGCCAGCGCACGATCGCCTCGGCCGTGAAAACGGCGAGGGCGATCCAGATTAATACGAAAGTGACGAGCTGCCCTCGGGTGAATGGTTCGTGAAAGAGAAACACGCCGAGAAGGAACGAGAGAATTGGCGACAGATATTGGAGAAAGCCCAACGTGATCAGCCGAAGATGGCGCGCGGCATAGCCGAACCAGAATAGAGGGACTGCTGTAACGACACCGGTGCTGACAAGCAGGATTGACGAGCCGCAAGCCGGCATGTCCGAAGGCGAGCGTGTTTGCCCGCTCCAAATAAATCAAAAACCCGATCGCGATCGGAAGAAGCAGAATCGTTTCGATGAACAAACCCGGAATGACGGCGGTACCTGATTTCTTTCGGAGTAAGCCGTAAAGACCAAACGAGAAGCAGATACAAATCGCGATCCAGGGAAATCGGCCGTAACCGAATGTGAGATTCAGCACTCCGCACAATGCGAGCAGGACCGAAACCAGTTGCACTCGGGTGAGACGTTCGCGCAGAAAAAGCGCGCCAAACAAAACATTCATCAACGGCGTCATGAAATAACCGAGGCTGGTTTCAATGACTCGATTCGTGTTCACAGCAAAAATGAACAGAAACCAATTGGTCGCGATCGCGACGCCGCCGGTGAGACAATAAAAGCGGGCTCGCGGCGAACGAATATCCGCGACGACTTCGTGCCAGCGGCGTTGCCAGCTGAGAACGAGCGACAAAAACAACGTCGTCCAAACAAAACGATGCGCCAGAATTTCAGTCGCGGGAACTGCGGCGATGAGCTTCCAATAACCGGGAATCAGTCCCCAGGTTGCGAAACACGCGAGACCTGCGACGAAGCCGAGCGTTTCGTGCGACTTTGCTGAATCGTGACGCGGGTCCGGCATCGCGGCTCATGTCGCGCAAAAGAATTCTGCGCGCAAGGTCGATCGACTGCTTAGCGTGCGATGAATTTTCGCCGACGCGGACCCCGGCTGCCTACTTCGTCGCGGGCGAAGGTGTCGGCGTCACGTACTGCCGGTAAGCGCCGTATCCGGCTTGATCCATGTCCTCGGCCGGAACGAAATACAACGCGATCGAATTTATCGCATAACGCCTGCCCGTCGGCGTCGTGTTATCCTGAAACACATGGCCGAGGTGCGCGTTGCTCATCTTTGCACGGACTTCGGTGCGATTGGTACTGTCCGTTTGCTCAACCAGCAGGTCGGGGGAAATCGGCTTGGTAAAGCATGGCCGGCCGGTCCCGCTATCGAATTTGTCGGATGACGAAAACAGCGGCTGGCGAGTAATGATGTCGACGTAAATTCCGGGACGAAAGTTGTCCCACAGTTTGTTTTTGAATGCGGTTTCGGTGCCGGCTTCGCGGACGACGTGATACTGCTCCGGCGTAAGACGTTTGCGCAATGTGGCGTCATCGGGCACCGGCCGGTTCGGATCGAACCCGGTCATTTGTTCCTTCACGGTGTGAGCAAAAACCACGAAGTAAAGAATCACCGCAATGGCGACGACCCCGACTATAATTCCGATGGTGATGCTTACGCGGGAAGTGTCACTGCTCTGGATTCGGCCGCCATCGTTCATGCAGGGCTCGACCGAAAGTGCAGAAAAGCGAAGCCCAAGTCACTCTTTTTTTTCGAACGGTGCGAGGTCCTAGGCATCCCTCTTCATCGTCCATGGAAATGCTGCCGCGCTTACTTTTTCTGTTCGAACAGTGGAAGAAACCGCTCGTAGCCTTCCTCTTTTAACTTTTCTACAGGTATGAACCGGAGCGACGCGGAATTGATGCAATAGCGCAGGCCGCCTTTGTCACTAGGACCATCGTCAAACACGTGGCCAAGATGCGAATCGCTCTTGCTGCCGCGAACTTCAGTCCGCTCCATCCCGAACGCGCGATCCGATTTTTCACTGACGTGCCCGTTTTCGATCGGTTTGGTGAAGCTTGGCCAACCCGAGCCGCTGTCGAATTTGTCGAGCGAAGTGAAGAGCGGCTCTCCACTAACGACGTCGACATAAATTCCGGGTTTATGATTGTTCCAGTATTCGTTCCGGAACGGTGGCTCGGTCCCGCATTGCTGGGTCACGTGGTATTGTTCGGGCGTCAGCTTCTTTTTTAAGTCCTCGGCTGCCGGTTTATTGGAGGGTTGATCGTTAGATGTTTGGGTTGTCATAGAAGTCGATAGGGGCCGTGATGTATCCGTCGTCTGGGCGTGCGCGCGGTTTAAGAACAGAATGACACCGACCAGCGCGAGAAAAACAATCGCGCACACGATTAACATTCCTCGCGAAGAGCCCGGCGGACGCTGTGGGAACTGGATCACTAGGCAAAATACGACAGTTGAGGGCCCTCAAAAGTTCAATCTCAGCCGTCCCAGGGAACGGAATTTTAACCACGAATGGACACGAATAAACACGAATACGGAGAGGGAGGAGGAAGATCTTATGTTCTGGTTTTCTTATGCTCTCGTGTTTTAAATCGGGTCCTTCGCTGCCATACGTTTAAGAGCAGCGCCCCCCAATGGATAGCAGCCAGAGCAAGGTGCTTTTTAAAGATGAGGTCTTTAAAATCGTCGGATGTGCGATTGAGGTTATCAACACTATTGGTCACGGCATCGTCGAAAAGCTGTACGAAAACGCGCTAGTCGTTGAATTTCGGTTGCGAGCGATTCCTTTCCGGCAACAACCGACTTTCGAATTGCTGTAGAAAAAAACATACAGGGCGGATTGTTTAAGCCTGATCTCGTTGCTTTCGACGCCATTGTCGTCGACACCAAAGTGATCGAACAAATCACCGAGCACGAGCGTGGAATGATGTTGAACTACCTACGAATTACGAGGTTGCGGGTGGGCGTCATCTTGAATTTCAAACACCGCAAGCTGGAGTGGGAGGCGCCTCGTCTTATGATCCATTATTCTGCCTCTCCTCCCTCTTCCGATTCGTGTTTATTCGTGTCCATTCGTGGTTAACTCTGCCTTCCGACTTCGGGAACTTGGATAAACCGGCGAAAGGCAACGAGACCGATCGGTGCTGCGGACGCGGCGAGGGCGAAAACCAGCCACAGCATTTCCGGCCGACATTGTCCGCTTTGCGGACAGAACGCCGCAAGCAGCCAGCCGCTGGTGCCGATCAGCAGTTTGCCGAATAGAAACGGAATGTAAGCCAGTGCGCCATAGGAAGCCTCCTGGCCTGGCGGCGCGATTGACGCCGCATACTCGTAGACTCGCGGTGAATAAAATGCTTCGCCGACTGAAAACACAGTCAGATACAGCGCCGACATGATGTAGTAGGGATGAATTGCGCCGGTCAGTCGGAGATAACCGTGGCCAAGAACGCCACCGATCGCGCTGTTCGCGGCGGGCACGAACCAATCTGATGGCAATGCCATGATGAAAACACCGGCTGCGCAAATGACGCTGCCGATAATCACGATTCGATACGAGGCAACGCGTTGAGTGAGTGCCCCGATAACGGGTGCGAGAATGATGATCAAAATCGCATTAATTCCCGCGAGCTTGCCAACCGGAGCGTGTAATCCCATCTCCCGATCGCCAAACTTCGGAAAAACGTAATCGAGTTGGAGAAAGATCGCTTTCAGAAATCCGATGAAGAGGAAGAACAGGAGTAACCGGTAGAACGCCGATTGACTGATAAGCCGATGAAACAGCGTGATCGTGTCGCCCGCGCCTTTCTGCACGCTTCGCACAGTATGGCTCCAAAATCCGGTACTGACGGCGCGGGTTGCCGTCTCGGGTCGGCCTTCCTCCGACCGTCGCAGAAAGTAAATCGTCGGAAATAGAAGAACCTCCAATGCGAGACTTACGGCGAACAGTTGTTCGTGCGGCGTCGGCTGAAAACCGCCGATGGTTAGATGAAGATCGACTGATCGGAGGAAATCAAAAACATAACCAGCGACGAGATATCCGACGTTCATCAACGCATAAATGATCGAGAAGGCGATCGAACGCTGGGCCGTCGTGGAATAAACGCGCGTCGCGGCGAGCAAAACCGGTGTGCCGAGGGCTTCGCCAATTGCCAGTGGAAGTAGTCCGGCGGCGAGAGCCAACGCCGGATTTCTTGTCATTACCATCACGCTGCGCGCGAATGTGCAGATCACGACGCCGAGAAAGAAAGTGCGACGCAGACCGATCGCGTCGGTGAGCGATCCGGCCAGCAACGTGAAAACTGTCATGAGCGGCGCCCAAATCCAGCCGACCAGCGCGCCGGCGGCTTGGTCGCTGAAACCGAGATCTTTCGACAACCACAACACCATCGTTTTGTTGGTGATTGAGTAGGCGGTGTAGATCAGCAGTTTGATCGCGAAGGTGAGCCATAGTTCGCGCTTTGCGCTTCCGAGTATGGTGAATTTCGCGACGAATCCGCGAAATGCGCCGGGACCGACATGCTCTTCCGCCGGGGGTGTTTGCTTCAGGATTTCCGCCACAACGAAGTCGACCTTAGCACAGTGCGTCCTTGCCCGCCGTTTCGGTGAAGATTAAAGTTTTTAGGAATCGGTGGCCGATGATGAAATGAAAGACGTTAAAAAAGAGTTGTCCTCGAAACAGCGTGACGAATTGCTTGGAACGCTGCAGACGCGGTTTGCGAAGAACATGAATCGTCACAGGGGTCTGGAATGGGCCAAGGTGAAAGCGAAGCTGGAAGCGAACCCACAAAAGCAGTGGTCGCTGAATGAAATGGAAAAGACCGGTGGGGAACCGGACGTGGTTCGCCAGGATAAAAAAAGCGGCGAATACATTTTCTTCGATTGCTCGCCGGAAACGCCGAAGGCGCGGGTCAGTGTTTGTTACGATCGGAAAGGTTGGGAGTCGAGAAAGGAACATCGGCCGAAAACCACAGCGATTGACATGGCAACAGCGATGGGCGTCGATCTTTTGACCGAAGAACAATACCTGGATCTGCAGAAACTTGGAAACTTTGATACCAAGACGTCGAGCTGGGTGAAAACGCCGTCTAAAATTAGAGACCTCGGCGGGGCCCTCTATTGTGAGAAACGATACGACCGCGTCTTCACCGGTCACAACGGCGCGCAATCTTATTATGCGGGTCGCGGATTCCGTGGGTGGGTTGCGGTCTGAAGCAAAGTTGATGGTTGATAGTTGATTGTTGATTGAGTATCTCAGCGCGCGAATTCATCAGAGGAGCCAAATCATGAGTAGCGCCACCAAACGTTCGATACTTCGCTGGATTCATCTAGCCGCCACGATTCCGATATTGGGGTTTATTTATGAGCCGACTGCGGAAGTTCAGCAGTATGTCGGCGGCGCGCGATTTATCTTTGCTCCGATACTTATTCTGTCCGGCTATTGGATGTATGCCGGCGTGATCTTCGCCGTTATCGGTGTTGGGACGTGGCTCACTGCTTATCAGCTGTCCGGGTTCGGCGCGGCGCTGATCAGTCAGGTCGTATTGCTCATCGCACGAAAGATTTGGTTACTGATTCGCTCACGAAATCAAAGCGCAGCTGCGCCCTAAATCATTTCGGCGACAAACTTCTTCGCGTCGAACACTGCAAAGTCTTCGATTTTTTCACCGGTCCCGACAAATCGGGTCGGAATTTTTAATTCATCCTGGATGGCAACCACGATTCCGCCTTTGCCGCTACCGTCGAGTTTGGTCACGATCAACCCGGTCAGGCCAAGCGCCTGATGAAATTCGCGGGCCTGACTGAGGGCGTTGCCGCCAGTTGTGGCGTCGACCACGAGCAAAATTTCCTGCGGCGCATCCGGATCTTTCTTGGCCAGGGCGCGTTTCACTTTTTGAAGTTCGGCCATGAGGTTGGCTTTGGTGTGCAACCGGCCGGCGGTGTCGCACAGCAGAAAATCCACGTTGTTTTTTGCGGCCGACTCGTAGGCATCGTAACAAAGCGCGGCCGGATCGGCGCCGTACTGTCCGCTGATCATTTCGACACCGAGGCGTTTGGCCCAGATGCCGAGTTGCTCGATCGCGGCCGCGCGAAACGTGTCGGCAGCAGCGAGGAGAACCGAATAGCGATTTTGTCTGAGATGATGGGCGAGCTTGGCGGTGGATGTGGTTTTGCCGGTACCATTCACGCCGACAACGAGAATGACATTTGGTTTTCCTGAAATCGGGCGAAGGGTTTTTGTTTCGGCCGGCAGAATTCCCTTTATTTCTTCGCGCGCTACTTTCAAAACGTCGCTGATTCCCAAAAGCGACCAGGCTTCGCGTTCCTGAAGTTTGTTGATAATTCTAGTGGTGAGTGGAACTCCGAGATCGGCTCGGATTAATCCGTGTTCGAGCTCATCCCAGTCGATTGGTTTTCCGGCGAACTGTTGAGCGAGAGCTTCGAGAAATTTCATTTTAGGAAATTCGAAATCCGAATATCGAATCTCGAAACAAGCACGAATCAGAGAAATACGAAATTCAAAACCCAGGAAGCTTTAGACATTCGAAGCTGCTTCGAGATTCGTGCTTTCGAGTTTTGGTTTTACCAAAAAGCGGGCGATTGGGGTCAATCGCCCCTACCTGGAAGAAGGGGTTCGCGCGCGGGACGGTCGAGATCTTTTCGAATGCGATCGAGAATGCCGTTTACGAACTTCCCTGATTCGGCGCCGCCGAAAGTTTTGGCAAGTTCAATGGCTTCGTTGATGGAAACGACGGGCGGTATGTCGTCGCGATAAAGCATTTCGTAGATGGCGAGTCGCAAAACATTGCGATCGACCGCCGAAATGCGGCTCAGATTGTAGTTCTCGCAATATTTCCGGATCTGCTCGTCGATTGCATCCTGATGCTCGACCATTCCCTGAATCAGCGGTTCGGCGAAGTCGCGAACGTTCGGTTTCACAGGACAAAAATCCCAGAAATCGCCGATCTGTTTTGGAGTTTCGCCATGCTGGAGGTCGCGCCAGAAATTGTATTGAATCGCCGCTTCGCGGGCCCGTCGCCGTTTTCCCATACGACTTACTTGTTCCGCAGCTTCGACATCACGTTGGTGATTTCAATCGCGGCCCGGGCGGCTTCGGTGCCGCGATTAATTTCGTCTTCCAGGCAACGTGCACGGGCCTGGCTTTCATTGTCGAAACTCAGAACGACGTTGATGACTGGGATGCCGTGATTGATTGCGATCCGTTGCAAAGCGTCGGTCACCGAGTGGCTCAAATTTTTGGCGTGATCGGTTTCGCCTTTCATGATCACGCCGATCGCAATGATCGCGTCACCGCGCTTTTGAGAGGCGAGCTCGCGCACGACCACCGGAATCTCGAACGCTCCCGGAACTTGAAACAGGGTTGTGGTTACGGTCGGAATCAGGAGACGCAATTCGGCGACTAAATGATCAACCAGTCCCTGGACATACGCAGCGTTGAACTGGCTGGCGACGATCGTGAAATGTCTTTTGACGACGCCGACGGCGCGCGGGCGAGGGGAGATCGCGTTGGACATCGTCCTCTATTGCTCTAACAAATGGCGCTCGGCAAGCTTGCGCGAACAGTAGCGATATCGGTCTGCGATGTCAGCGGACGCTCCGGGACCACAGTGCGGGAAATGTTTAAAGCCCGGCGAGTGCCTTGCCGGCGAGGGCCTTTGATTTATCGATCCGCGATTCTTCGCTTTCAGGTCCGCCGATCCGGATATGGATGAAAACGTCTCCTTTTAGAACGTAAAGAGCGCCACCGCTAAAATCTGTCATCCAGAAAGCGGCGTCTCCAAGTCCTTCGATGCGTTTCGGTGGACGCACGTTGGCCGGATGAACTTCGATTTCCTGTTCGTCTTTCGACTTCTCTTTGTCGGTCTCGGTTTCAGCCTGTTTTGATTCATCCGAGTATCGGCTGAACGAGGTTTTCCAATATTGTTTGGGATCTGTTGCCTTCGGCGAACTCGAATTTTTTTGGACCAGGGAAAGTGTCACCGACTGATCGGCGCTGTCTCCGGTGTAGGAACAATCGGTCGTATGAAAACCGCCGTTGGTGTTCTCTGTGCTTTTGGCTTCTTTAACGGGCCAACCTTGGATGGATTGCACGTCCTCTCGCGAGAGCAGTCCGCAAACATCAATTCGTCGCTCAGCGTCGCCAGCTGTTTTGGTTTTCTGACAACCGATCGCAGCGACAAACGTCAGAACTGCGAATGACACATACAATCGCCAGTCCGATGAATTCGTCGAACGCATAGGATTTTTCTGCAAGATCGGGTCGGTCTACACGAAATATTAAAGGCGAGAGAGCGCCTTGCGCCGCGAGCGCCTTCGATTTCTCGATCCGTTCGTCTTCGGTTTCAGGTCCGCCGACACTGACGCGAATGAAAACGTTATTTTTTAAAACGTAGAGCGCGCCGCCCATACGGTTTGCCGACCAGAAAGCATCTTCACCAATGCCGTCAATTTTCATGGGGGGTTGTCTCCCTTCTTCGTCGCTTTCCCTCAAACTCTTTTTCTTTTCCTCATCGCCCTCCTTTTCGGGCTTATGACCGATGTATTTGGCGAAGGTTTCACGCCAGAATGTTTCGGGGTCGACCGCCTTTTCCGACGCGGTATCGCGCTGGGTTATCGCCAGGCTGACGGATTTGTTGAAGGTTTCGGTCGTATAAAAACATTGGCCGATGAGGAATCTTCCGTCGGAAGCCTTGCTGGATTTCGCATCTTTTACCGGGGACTGTTGAACCTTTTGCACTTCATCATTGGTGATCAGCGAACAGGCATCGGTAACGACCTTTGCCGCTTTGGGCTTAGACTTTTGGCAGCCAGCGAAAGCGATGACCAGCGCGAGTAGGAGCGGACAGGACTTGTTCATTGCGAAGTTTTCTGGGTTGAAGATGGCCGCGCGACGACCAATCCGGTCAACAAAAAGATCAGGGCCGCCGAAAACAAACAATAACGGCAGAAGGCGTGCAGTCGAAAAGCCTGAACAAACAAAAGCCAGAGCGTCGTCGCGAACATCGCGAGCACAGTCCAGTTGAAGAATCTGCGCGCGTGGGCGTAGCCAAATGCCGCGAATATCGCAAAGGTAAAGACCGAAAAATAAGCGAGCGCGCCCAATCCGGAGACCGGGAAGGATCCGATCCTCGCGTAGGAGCTGCCCAGAACTTTAAAGCAATCGGGCGATTGGCCACACACCGCGGTTTCACCAGATAAAAAAATCACGGTGAGATAAGTCGATTCCGTCAATCCGATCAGGGCGACGATAGCGGCGGCGATGTAAAAAATAATCTCTCCGCGAGAGCGGGAACTGGCGGATTTTTGAGTGCGATCCTTTGCCATTGGATTATTACGACGAGGGCTTTGCGTTTTTAATCGCGGTTTCGACAAAGCCGGGGAACTTGTCGGCCATCAATTGGTCCGGCGGCACGGCTTGGTTGTTTAGGAAAATCGTCGGAGTTGTTTGCACGCCAAGGCCAGCGCCACGTTGTTGATCCGCCTGGACGGTTTGGACCACTGCAGGACTGTCGATGTCGCGCTTAAATTGTTCGACATCGAGTTGCAACATGCCGGCGTAAGCGGTGAACAGGCCCCGAACGTCGGGCGCGTTACTCCAGGCCTGCTGTTCCTTGAAAAGGAGATCGTGCATTTGCCAGAAGCGCCCTTGCAAGCCGGCGGCTTCAGCAGCGTAGGCGGCCTCACGCGCGTGAGCATGCATCGCCAACGGAAACTCGCGAAAAATCACCCGCAAGTTGTGCTGCTTTTGGAGCTGGTTGATCGGCTCCGAAAGTTTGCCGCAGGGTGGGCATTGAAAATCGCCGTATTCCTCCAGGGTCACGGGGGCGTCGGCTGGCCCGAGCACGTGCCCGGTTTCCTTCGAATCCGTGGTCTCTTTCGTAATTCGCAGGGTCGGGTTGGCGGCCAGTTTCTTCCGATAGAAAATGGTGCCGCCGCCGATAGCGAGCGCCGCGACCAGGCCAACAATAATAAAAGGAGCGTATCGTCTCATGAGCTAAGCGTGCACATATAGCTTACCTCGGTGAGCCTGCAACGATCGGATTGGATTCTTATTGGCTGGGCAAGGCGGTTCCCGATTTGCTCTTTACCAACGCGGTGTCGATGGCGTCGATAAATCCATCAACGTTAACGTCTTCTCGGAAATTCGAGCCGGTAACGGCCTTGCCCGATTGTGACTTGGTCTGAGCGACGTCGATTGCATCGCAGAACCGGTCGTGGTTTGTATCGCCGATCAACACGCCCATCGGGATCGAAACATTTCCGATGTTTGTACCATCGCTCACGCCGTTGAGGCTGATGGCGATGTTTTGCGCATTTGGAACACCGGTGCAATTGACGGTCACAACGCTGCCGTTGGCGCTGGTCGTCGCGGGTTGTCCACCGCAAGCGGCTGAGCCAACTGTGACCGGCCCCGGAAAGGTAACGACGATCGTATAATTTCCGTTCGGTCCGCCGGTGCGGCATTCAATTCCTTCCGGTCCACTCAACGGCAGATCAATATCGAAATCACCGGCCGAGCCATGGGTCTTACGCGAGACCGCGCCAATCGGCGCAATGCCAGTCGCGGAGCAGAAACTGTTGCCGCTGACCAAATATGTCGACGCTGGATAACTGTTGTCGGTCTGTGCTTTGACAAAGGTGTGATCGATGAACGTATTCGAGCGCTGCGCGGCGGAGTTATCCGCAAAGGTGCGCCCATTGACGCCGCCAAGTAATGCGCCCGGCTGCGGATTGCCGACACCGGACTTCGGAACAAAAATCGTGATCGTTCCGTCGGGTTGATAATTACTCGTTGGATCAGCTGGGAACTGCTGCTGTTCCGAAATGACGAAGACTGCAGGGACACCGGCATCGGCCAATGTGCCGTAAGTGAAAGATGGGACGCCATTGGAGTCGGTCGTCATACCGGCAAACCACTGCTGGGCCGCGGCGTTATTCGCCACCGCCTGGGCCGAGTACGAATTCCAAACAATGCGCCAGCGACTGTTCGGCGGAAGCGAAGCCAGGCTGTTCACCTTCATTTTGAACATTAGGAAGTTGGTAGCGGGAGGCTCACCGACCGCGACATAATCGATAAGCAACGACGGAGGCGTGGCTGTTTGGGTGTTCGCCTCCTGATGAGCGGGATCGTTTCGATGAATCACGAGGCCGCTGCACGTATCGCCCACATAAGGCGCGAAAACTTCGTTGTTCGGACACGAACTCCCGGCGCTATTGACCGCGACGACTTTATAATAGTACGGCGTCGTGTCGTTGCTCGCGAGCGTGTCGTCGTAAGTCCCGCCGGTTTGGGCGCCAGACACAACATTCAGCAACGTCTCGTTTCCGGGTGAGGTGCCGCGGAGGATCTGATAATTGTTAATCATCAAATTGCCGGTGTCGGCTTCGGACCATTGTAAATGAACGACGTTTCCGACGCGGCGCTGACTAAGAAGCGGAGTGCCCGGCTTCGCAGTATTGCTTGCGGGATCTTTCGCGGCAAAAAGTCGGCGTCCGCTCGATTGACGAGCGATCACCGCAGTGCTGGTGTAGCCGTTGCCTTGATTGGCGAGAGATTCGCCTTGCGGCGTCAACGGCGCTTGAACGCAAGGACCGCCTTCGCAACCGTTGACGTAGCCGACTTGAACCCGGCCGTCTTTGTCGACTGTCATATCGAAAAAGTCGAGGAGGTTGCGGCAAATATTGGCGCCGCCTTTTGCCCAGATACAACCGCGCTGCATCGGCGCGTTTGGTGTTGCATCCGTAGTTGTCCAGGTCAGACCGCCATCAAAAGTGTTGGCAATGTAGAGATGCCACACGCCTGCAAAGTTTGGCTGAAGCGCATCGCCTGGGGTTCTGGTTCCATAAAAGGCAACAGCTGCCCGACCGGCGTCTCCGGCGGTTGCTGCCGGGTAACGAACATTTTGCAAACCATAGACATCCGAAACGCTGAAGAGATTTTGCCAGGTCGCTCCGTGGTCACCAGATGTGGCAACCACAGCCTGGGTATCATTGTTGGCAATCGCAAAGTAAACGCGTCCGCCCGCATCAATAGTAACTGCCGGATCCTGGAAACTCGCAGAAGGCGCAGTGGAGACGACGCCATTTTGAACATGACGGACCGTCCAGCTGATCCCGTTGTCTTCCGAAACGGCAACGCTTCCGGCGCCGTCGCAGGTGTTAAACGGCAGATAGACCGTTCCATCCTGAGGTGAAACTTTCACATGACCGTGCAGTCCACTGCAGACATTAACGAGTGGAGGGGTCACGATCACAGACGGGCCGAAAGTCAGTCCGCCGTCGTCGCTGCGAGAACATAGCCCGGTGTTATTCGCCGTATCCTGCGAGCAATAATACACTGCGTGATTGTACGGTGTCGGCAGTGTCGGAACTGGCGAGTGGTACATTCCGCCTCCGATCGTTTCGTGATCGACCGCGGATGCGAGCCCGCTGCCCTGTGTCGGAACCCACACTTGTCCATCATTGTCAGTGAAGGACGTTTTGCAGGTTGGAGAAAGCAAAGTCAGCTCGCCGGTAAATGATCGGCCGAGCGGCGAATCCGTAAACCCGATCGGGTCGGAATCGACAGCGATTTGGGTAGCGGCGGCGCGATTAACCCACGTTGAAGACAATCCGTTAGCCGGGCATGAATCATTGAACTTCACGAACAATGTTTCCAAACCGGAATAATAAACCGACGTGTCGCTGAGCCAATTGTTTCCGATCGATGGTTCTCCGGCGTTGCGGCCCATGTACTCGACGCCGTTTGGCTGCTGACCGGCTTCAGTTGTTTTTACCTGAACCAGAACGCCAGGCGCGGTGAAATTCTCGAATCCAACTTTTGCGCCATTATCCAGCGGTGCCGGCGGAAAATTTATCGATTTTGGCGGCGGCACACTGCCTGCCGGGCCGGTGTTATCAGTTGTGAAGGTGCCGTTATAATCGAACGGCGCGACCTGAGGTACCGCACCTGGATTTGGAGTCTCGCAAACTTGCACCCAATAGGGAAGGGTCGAGGGCACAGGGCCGCCCGGCTGATAAAGCAAAACTTCAGACGAAGTTGCTGTATCCTCGGGTCCGGCAACTGGTACCGCCGTGCCCGGCGTCGCCCCATAAAGTAACGTGACTGTCAGATCGTTCGTCGGGATCGTCGCGCTCGCGGTTACAACGATGCGAACGTCGGTCGGAAGCGCGGTAAATGGACCATTCAACGGCGTGCCACATGGAAATTGTGTCGGAGTGTAAGTCCCGCTGAATACTATCGGCACGGAAGCTGACGGGCTGACACTGCGGATGCTACTCCCGCGACTTGGCGAAGTTTTGCTGGCACGCGCCTTGGCCGACAAATCAGTGACGGTCAGAACAACGAGAAAAATACTGAGCAGGAAAAACGGTAGGCCGGCAAGTATACGGGCGGATGTTGAATGGGAGATTGATTTCATAGGCAGATCCAGTTCGTGCGGGTTTTCACCGTTTAAATCGAGAAATGCGCTCCGAACGGACGCATCGGCGACGAAGCGTCGGTGGAAGTAAGGAAAAACCTCATGCCGCCGCGGTTGCTTTGGCCGCGGCGGCAAAAGTGTTGCGATTAAGCTAAACTGTTACGGCAAAGCCGTCCCGGACTTGCTCTTCACCAGCGAAGTGTCGATAGCATCGATGAATCCATCGACGTTCACGTCTTCGCGGAAGTTGGTGAGGCCGACCGGCTTCCCGGATTGCGACTTGGTCTGGCTCACGTCAATCGCGTCACAGAATCGGTCAGCGTTGGTGTCGCCAGTAAGTACGCCCATCGGAACGGAAACATTACCACTGTTCGAGCCCCCGGTTACTCCGATCAGGTTGATCGAAAGAGTTTGAGCGTTGCTGACATTGGTAAGGTTCACGGTGACCTGAGTATTGTTGACGGTGAAACTGCTGACCGAGGCCGATCCGCCGGAGCCCGGCGTGACGGTCGCATTCGTTACAGTGACCGGCACCGCAAATGTAATCACGACTTTGTGATTACCAGACGCTCCGCCGCTCCGGCATTCGATTCCAGGATTTCCCAATAGCGGAAGATCGACATCGAAATCGCCCGCAAAACTGTGGGTCTTCCGCGAAACCGCGCTTACGGGAGCAATGCCATTTACGGCCGCGCAGGTGTTATTTCCGGTTACGGTATAAGTAGCGGGCGGATAACTGGTGTCGGTGTTACCTTTAATAAAGGTGTGATCAACCAGGAGAGTGGATCGCTGGAATGTTTCAGGCGGTGTATCTCCGGTGTTGAACGTCCGGCCATTGACCGCGGCCAGGATATCTCCTGGTTGCGGGCTTCCTACCAACGATTTGTCGATGTAGATCGAAATCGTTCCATCGGCGTTGAAGTTACTCGCCCCGTCCGGTGTTCCGACCGGGTTTTCAGTCGGAACCCCGATCACGCCTACCACCGGCGGAATCGACTGGGTCTGGACCGTGCCGTACTCAAACGTCACAGCCGAGTTCTGGTCCGTCGTCATACCGACGTAGTATTGCTCGTCTGGAGTGGTGATTGAGTTCCACACCATCCTCCATCGCGAGTTTGCCGGCACTG
This sequence comes from uncultured Verrucomicrobiae bacterium, assembly GCA_963800015.1. Lineage (GTDB taxonomy): Bacteria > Verrucomicrobiota > Verrucomicrobiia > Chthoniobacterales > UBA10450 > AV40. Next base: position 178,211 of record CAWCZE010000005.1, read on the forward strand.
AGCTGAGATTGCCTACTTTCATTTGCAATAACAGCTTGCCAGGATGCGACGGAGGTTCAGCAACGGCTATGTAATCGATGAGATACTGGGCTGGTATCGGAGGTGTCGCCGTCGGAGTAGGAGTCGGTGCCGGCGTTGGGCCAACTGGAACGCCGGTTTCGCTGCCGCCAATTGCTTCCGGATGACTCGGCAGATTCCGATGAATAATCATTGCCGAGCAGTTATCCCCAACAAAAGGCGCAGCTATTTCGTTATTAGGGCACGATGAGCCGACCGAGTTACTGGCTACAACCGTGTAGTAGTAAGTGACTGTAGGATCGACGGCGGTCGTATCGTCGATAGTGGTCGTGCTCCCGGATACTGTTGCGATGGGAGTAGCATTCTCGCCGCCGGGCGTTGTTCCTCTAAATATTTTGTAATTGGTGATTGCCTGATTTGGAGGCGAGCCACCATTGTTACCGGGATCCGCCTCGTTCCATGCCAGGTGAACAACAGGTCCGACTCGCCGTTCGGTTATGAATGGCATTCCCGGCGCCGACACTGGATTAGGCTGGGCACCGGACAACCGTCGCCCGCTCGACTGGCGCGCGATTGTCGCCGTCGCACTGTAAGTATTGCCAATTACGGTGGTGGAACCATCCGGATTAACCGGCGCCTGCGAGCAATCACCGCCAGAGCAACCGTTCACGTAGCCCACCACAACCCGGCCATCTTTGTCGATCGTCATGTCGAAGAAATCGAGGAGATTCCGGTCCATCGGTCCGCCGCCGCCGCGGAGAAGGCCCATTCGTTGCATTGGCAGAGATGGAGTTACATCTGTTGTAGTCCAATGATCGCCCCCGTCGAAGGTTTCGGCGACATAGAGATGCCATACGCCGGTGTATCCATCTGCGCTGGAATCACCGTTGCCACCTTTCGAAGCGTAAAACGCCACCGCAGCGCGGCCAGCATCGCCGCCGATCGCCGCTGGAAATGCGACATTCGTTAGGCCGAGGCCGGCGCCGACGTCGAAAATATTTTTCCAAGTCGAACCCTGGTCGGTTGAAACCCCGACTGCGGCGTTCGTGCCGTTCAACGCGAACAGGCAGTAAACTGTGCCGTTGGCATCGACTGCTACCGCCGGATCATCTGTAGCCGGGGTGCTCGGGACCGAGCCATTGGCAACCGGTTTCACCGTCCAGGTGATCCCATTGTCGGTGGAAACTACAACAGCAGTGTCGCCGCCATTGAGGATAGGCAAGTTTCCACAAGCGCGGTTTGGAACATAGACTGTTCCGTCCGGTGCGACCTTGATGTGACCATGCAAACCGTTGCATGTGTTAACCGTGTACATCTGCACGGAAGGTCCATAGGTCAAACCACCATCGTCGCTGCGTGAAACGAGTGCCGCCGCGATATCTTGCGATGCGTAGTATACCGCATGTGGATAAACCGGATTAATCAGTGGCGAGTGATAAGGTCCGCCGCCGATGGTCTCATGATCAACCGCCGAACCAATTCCGCCGCTCTGATCCGGAATCCAGGTAACACCATCGTCATCACTGTGCGCGATTTTGACTGTATCGGGGCTGAGTAAAGTCAATGATCCCGCGAATACTCGATTGGCAGTGCCACTAGTGTGATCGGTAAACCCGATCGGGTCTGAATCAATAAATTGTGAGTTTGGTGCGCGACGATCTGACCACGCGGCCTTCGAAGATCCAAGGTTACAAGCGTCGTTAAAGGTAATGAACTCAGTTTGTAGATCGGATTGAAAGTTAACTACACCCGTCACCCAGTTTGCACCGACTGATGGTTCGCCCGCGCCGCGTCCCAGGTATTCAACAGTGACTCCGCCAGAGCTAAGCGCGCTAGCCGGAACTAGCACCCCGGGCGCTTCAAAGTTTTCGAAACCGACTTTCGGTCCGGTATCTTGCGGTGCGGCAGCTATCGAGGTGGCGGCAATGGGTACCGCTGTCGCGCTCCCGTGATATTCGTCGGCGGCTGAGGCCGGAGTCGTGTCGTAGGCCACGTGTACCGTAAAGACCGTCGTTGGGTTGCCGGCGTCCGTCGTTAGATTCGAAGCATCAATATAAGCGACCTGATTAGTAAGTCCGGGTCCTTGGATTGCCGAAGTGACTATCGGACCTGCATTTGATCCTTTATGGATCCAAATGTCGTATTCATTCGACAGGTTGGTCCATGTGAGCAGCACCTGAACTTTCTTGCCAGCCCAGTCGGCCTGTGTGCCGTTGACGGTCAAGGTGAAGGTCTCACAACCTAAAACCGGACTGTTGTCCATGCAGGTAGTGTCCGTATTGGAATTGCCCCCGAGGCTGATGGTTGTGCCATTCCAGCTCGCCGTCTGCGTGCCGCTCGCATTGACACTTCCACTGGCCGGGGTCGGCCCGGTATTTGGCAACGAAGGGGCGGTGCCGCCGTCTGACAACGATTTGGCAGTCGATCGCGAAGTGCGTTTGACATTGGACGCGTAGGAGCGGTCGAGGGTTGCGCCACAAAGCAGGGCGAATCCGCTCAATAACAGAAAAGTTTTAAGAACGGTGCGTACACTGATCGGGGAAATGAAGTTAGTTTTCATGATTTAGGGTTGAGCTGCCGGCGTGGTGGCCTTCTGGAGCAATCCGCGCTTTTCGCTCCTAAATCGGAAAGCCACGGCATTGTGGATGGCTCAGTTACGAATATTTTTACGAAGGGTGCGGTGGAATCCGGCAGCTGGAGCAGCAGCCAGTAAGCGAATGCCCGCAAAAGCTGGGGCCGAGGAATTGTGTGGCGTCTGTGTCAGAGGCCAAATGAAAGAAAAGCCGTCTCACGGCGACGGCCTACAATTCGCTAAAGGAGATGACCGAGCTTGGTCTTTTTGGTCTCGAGATACTTCTCGTTGTGCGGATTTGGTTCCGCTCGAATCGGAACCTGTTCGACCATTTCCAGTCCGTAACCTTCCAATCCGACAACTTTTTTTGGATTGTTGGTGAGGAACCGGAACTGTCTCACCCCAAGATCGAAAAGAATTTGCGCGCCAAGCCCGTAATCACGCAGATCGGCCGGCAAACCGAGCTTTGCATTTGCCTCGACCGTGTCGAGACCTTGCTCCTGCAATTTGTAAGCGTGAATTTTTGCAGCAAGGCCGATCCCGCGCCCTTCCTGCCGCATGTACAAAAGCACGCCGTTCCCTTCTTCGGAAATCTGCCGTAGCGCTGCGTGAAGTTGATTTCCGCAATCACATCGCCGCGACCCGAATACGTCGCCGGTGAGACATTCGCTGTGCACCCGGACCAGTGTCGCCTTGTTCTTGTCGATCTTCCCTTTGACCAGGGCGAGATGATGCATGCCATCTACGACTGAACGGTAGAGGTGAAGATCGAAATCGCCGTAGTCGGTCGGCAATTTCACCATTTGCTCATGTTCGATGAGCTTTTCGCTTTTGCGCCGGTGCGCGATCAAACTCTGGATCGTGCAAATTTTCAGCGCATGTTTTTTTCGAAATTCCATCAGCTCTGCAAGCCGAGCCATCGTCCCGTCGTCGTGTAAAATTTCACAAAGCACGCCGGCCGGCTGCAATCCCGCCATTCGCGCAAGATCGACCGCCGCTTCGGTGTGGCCGGCACGCCGCAGCACGCCGCCATCCTTTGCCCGCAACGGAAACACGTGTCCCGGCTGGGTGAGATCTTCCGGGGTGGAGTTCGGACTTGCGAGTGCAAGAATAGTGGTGGCGCGATCGTATGCGCTGATTCCGGTCGTGACTCCTCGAGCCGCATCCACCGAAACAGTGAAGTCGGTCCGTTGGGCCTCGCGATTTTGGGTGACCATCCGTTGCAACCCAAGTTGCTCGGCGCGCTCGTTCGAAATCGGAACGCAAATTAATCCCCGACCGTGCGTCGCCATGAAGTTTACCGCTTCAGGCGTGACTTTTTCAGCTGCGATCACAAGGTCGCCTTCGTTCTCGCGATCCGCATCGTCGGTGACGATCACAATGCGTCCTTTGGCGATGTCGCTGACGACGTCGTCAATGGCGTCAAACTGAAACTGTTCCTTCGCCTGGCCGATCATGCGTGGGCGGCCAATTTAACCACGAATCGGGGCCTTAGCCAATCCCGTCCCATGGATCGGGAGCGGAGACGTCGGGGCGTGGATCGGTCGCGACAGTTACGTCAAACGCAACGCTAAGGTCCGCGGTGCGCAGGCGTCGGGGTTGGCGTTGGAGTAGGTGTTAATCCCGGGGTCGGGGTGGGCGTTGGTGTTGGCGTCGGCGTCGGAGTCGGCGTGGGCGACGCAACCGGGGTGGCAGTTGGAGTTGGCGTCGGCGATGCAACCGGGGTGGCAGTTGGAGTTGGTGTTGGTGAAGGTGATCCTACAGGACTCGGCGTCGGAGTTGGGCTCGGACCACAACCGCCTCGACCGCATGGAGTCGGGGTTGGCGTTGGAGTAGGGGAAAGTAGAGGAGTCGGCGTCGGCGTGGGAGTGGGAGTTGGTGTCGGAGTAGGACTCGCTGCAGCCGTAGGCGTCGGTGTGGGGGTTGGGGTCGGCGTCGGAGTCGGAGTCGGACTAGCTGCAACCGTCGCACTAGGTGTAGGTGTTGGCGTTGGAGTCGGAGTAGGGGTAGGAGTAGGAGTCGGAGTAGGAGTAGGAGTAACTGTAGGTGTAGGTGTAGCGCCGCAACCAAACCGGCCGCAAGGAGTAGGACTCGGAGTCGGGGACGCCGTCGGTGTTGGACTTGGGGTAGGTGGGACGGTTGGGGTCGGAGTAGGTGTGGGTGTGGATGTGGGTGTGGGCGTCGGCGTCGGGGAAGCACCGAGCAGATCGTAGCCGATGACGTCCATGACGCGCATGTCAACCGGTGTGAAATCATTCTCGACACTGGAACTACTGAATGCGTTGAAGGCGTCATTCGTTCCACTCGCCCAATCTTGTGGGTCGCTGTTAGGCTGGTTGTTGAATGCCTTGAGGAGTGTTGCGCCGTTATCAATGGAGAACGATCTGCCGGCACCTCCGCTTAAACCTCGTGCGCCGGCGCCCGTGTACTGAAACAGATCGAATTGTAGATAGGCCGGGGTTCCGCCGATGCTTCCTCCTAACCCTGGAATCCGTCCCATGATCTCAGAAAACTCGTGAAGGGCCACGGCAATGAAATCGATCTTGCCGGCGACGGCCCGATTCAGTGGATCGTAAGTGTAGCTAAATCCGGCGCCAAAAGTGAAGGTGCCATCATTTGAAGAATCATTCGCAATGATGCCCAGGGCTTTCGCTTGCGACCGTGTCACCCACCAATTGTGGCTTCCGCCGACTGGATCGTTCGTCGCTAGCGAGCCATTTACCCCGACCGACGTATTGTCGTCGGTGCTTTTGGCGTCGCCAATGATCGCGCTTCGCAGATTAGTGTACAAGACAGAATTGATGAAGGTGTTGCTTTGCCCAAGAGTTCCGGTTCCGGCTACGGCAGTTACGGTAATGTTCACGTTGACCGGGTCGGTATAATTCGAGGTGAACTGCAGTGCCGCGTAATTGCATGCCGCGTGAACATTAGCGATGTCGGCAGCGCTGAGACCCGCACTTGTCATCGCCCCGTCATTGAAAGTCAGATTGAGCGTGAGCGCCGACGCTGTCGCACTCGTTAACAGCATCGCAACAAATGCTATGCCTGCTCGCGCACCAGGAATGCGGCGTAAATTACTGGGCGATTGGCGAAAGAGTTTTGCGAACGTCATGTTTATTCCAGGCGGGTCACATCGCGCTACGGCTTTAGTTGAGAAGTAATGGTAGGTCTTGCAGTCGCGATGAAGCTCACGTCCCCGCGCGCAGCCAGCTGTTCTAATTGGGGAGCCGGCACAACCGCTTCAACTGTCGTCGCCGTAACCGAACCATCGAGTACTTTGCCGCCGGATGCAGAGATGCGATCCAGCAGGTGCTGTGAGATCGATCCTTGGATATCAACCATCACTCCTTCGGGAAGATTACCCGGAATGTCGGGTTCGAGCGTTGTAGGCTTGTCGAACGGCGCCTGTCCTCGTGCTTTTTTCAGACCGAGGCGAAGTTGATCGTCGAGTTTCTGGTCTACCGCTGAATCGGGATTGGTCCAAAGCAGGACGAGGTCATTGCCGTCGCCGCCGTGGTAATTCGCCACGAACTGATAGGTGACGCCCGCGAAAGCGAGATTGATGATTTGTCCCTGACCGACGTTTGCGAAAGTGCCTTTAATAATGTCGGGACCGATGTTGTTGACGATTTTCAATTCAGAGCCCGGCCCAGGCACGAAATTCAGGGTTATATTTAAGGTCTTGCCGCTGGCGGTGAATCCGCTGGCTGTGATCGGCACGTCGGCCGCACTGACCAGGCTCGCAGTCATCGCGTCGGCCGGACCGGCATGTCCGGAAATCGCAATTGCGGCGGAAGCGATTACTGAAAAGACAATTCGTTTCATTTGAAAATTCTGGTCAAAAAGCATCGCAATTGAGAGGAGGTCCGTCCCACGGTCAAGCCCTTTGCGTAAAAAGGAGCTACCGGCATGCCCACGATGAGTTTTATTTCGGGCCGCTTGCCACCACTGCTTCCGGCCGATACATGTCGCGGTTGCTGCCTTGGAACTCGGCTTTCAGTCTCACTTTGAAGTTCGCCAGATCGATCACATCCCACCGCGTGAATTTCCAAACGGCGCTTTGACTGCGAGGCGCCACTTGCCCTGAGTTTGTCGAATCGGCCATCCCTTTCGCGGTTTGATGTTCGATCCCGGCGATGAAATGAACCGCGTTGTCGTGAATTTTGTTGGTCGCGACTTTTGGCTCGAAATAAAACGTCCGGAACGAACTGTCGCGGCTGCCGGAAGCATAAAGCTTCGGGTCGAGGTAAAACACCTTATTGGTCGCGACGTCGACAATTCGCAGATCGGGATAACCGGAACGCTGCAATTTACCGTCATTTGTCCGCGGGAAATCGCACTCAAGTCCTGGAGCGGCGTTCAAAACTTCCCGCAACGAATCCTCAAAGTGGCTACTGACCTCATTGATGCGGCTGATGTTCTGGATCACGCTCTCGGGCGTATTCATTCGCCTTAGCGTTTCATCCAATGCGATGCCGATCTGTTTGAGGACTCGCTGATCGGTTTCATTTTTCGGATCAAACCGCAACACGCGTTTGCCGGTCGCATCCATGATTACTTCACTGAATGGAATTCCGCGCAGCTGTGATTGCTCATCGAGCAGCCATGGAATCAATTGATCGATCGGACCGGTCGGTGTTTGAGCGACGCAAAGGCGGCCGAACAACATGGCCGTGGCGAGAAGGGGGAAGCGGGCCACCTGACGATTAAATTGCGGAAAAGCGTTCGGGGCAAGTTTTTAGCGAAACTTCGATTGTTAAAAAACGGAGTAACAGTTAGAACGACAACCCGGCCTGATGAAAGTCCTCCTAGTCCACGGCGTAGGCCACGAAGAGCAGAATGCGACATGGCCTACCGAATGGGCAAAGGCGATCCAGAACGGCCTGAAGCATTTCAACTATTCGGGCCCGATCCAGTTCGTTCCTGATCCGCCCGTCACCTACGACGATTTGTTTGAGCAAAAGCTTGAGGACGGCACCGAATATTTGGAGGCGATGTACGACCTTCTCAAGGCGTGGATGCTCTCACCAGTTTCCGGTGAGCGCAGTTTTGGAATGCCGGCTGGAGCTCGCGGCCTGTTCGATGACATCGGTGGTTTGTTTGGACGCATCCAAAGCGCCCTTCGCAGCGTTCCCTACGAAATTCATTGGCGAGCCGGAATCGTCGCCGAGTGGATCATAAAGCCTGATTTACGTGCGCAACTTCGTCAGCGCCTCGGCGATGCGATTGCCAAACACCAACCGGATCTCATTTGCGCGCACAGTCATGGGTCACTGATTAGTTATGATCTGTTCACTTCCCCGGAAGGCCGGGATGAGATTGAAGACAGGTATTTCCTATCCTTTGGTTCCCAAATCGGCCATCCCGCGGTGGTCGCTCGCATCTGGGGCGGACGGATAAGACAACTCGATCAGGCAAAGTTCTGGCATCATCTGTGGAATCCGAACGATCCTGTTTTGACTCACGCGATCAATCTTCCGGGCGTCGCAAATTTTCACCAAACAACCACCATCTTCGGCGGTCACTTCCTCGACCTGAGCGCCCACAATCCGACAGTCGACAGTCATCATCCCGGCTATCTCGATCATCCATCAACGGTCGACACCGTCTGGCGGAGTTTCGCAATGCCGTCGCGGTCGATGACGCGTAGCTTTAAGATGGCGAGGGTTTTGACCGCGCCGCCGAAGCGACGCGCACTCGTCATCGGGATTAACGAGTACCCTCAACCAGAGAATCGCCTCGATGGTTGCGTGAATGACACCTTTTTAGTGAGCGCGGCCTTGCAGGAACGAGGATTCGAGGCCGAAAACATTCGCGCGCTGTTGAATGAACGGGCAACCCATGATGGCATCATGGAACGACTCCATTGGTTGCTCGATGGATCTCAGGATGGTCACGAACGGGTCCTGTTTTATAGCGGACACGGTGCCCAGATTCCAGCTTACGGCGCGAACGACGAAGTCGATCATCTCGATGAATGTCTCGTTCCGTGGGATTTTGATTGGAGCGATCGCACCGCGATTATCGATAAACAATTTTACCAGTTCTACAGTCAGCTTCCTTACAAGACCCAATTTCTGGCGATCTTCGATTGCTGTCACTCCGGCGGCATGACTCGCGACGGCAGCAGCAAAGTTCGCGGGCTCAATCCTCCAGATGATATTCGCCACCGCATTCTCGAATGGGACGCGAGAAATGGCGCGTGGACAAAGAGGCAACTGCCTAGCCATGATCGTGTGATCGGTGGCGATAACACTCGCGAAAAGAAATTCGTCGGTAGCGCCGGGGACACATACCGGCTTGGCCGCGCGGTTGGTCTTCGCAAAGTCCCCAAGCGCCAATTTGATAACCTCGTCGATCGACGCGGCCACAAAGGTCCATTTGTTCCCGTGATCCTGGAAGCGTGCCGCGAGGATCAATTTTCTTACGAGTACCGCAACGGCACGACCGCTTACGGCGCGTTTACTTTTTCAATGATCGAAACGCTGCGGAAACATCCGAAATCCAGCTTTACGGCATTGATCAACGCGACCGCCAAAAAGCTTGCCGATCTTAGCTACGAACAGAACCCGCAGGTAGTCGGTCCGACTGCGGTAGTCAATCGCCGTGTTCCGGGCGGCAGCGTCCCACATCGCAAACCCCAAACGCAATGAAACGCAATTTGCTCGGTATCCAGACTTGTACTCCGGTCAAATCGCTTGGACTCATAATTAAAGCGCCTCGCTGGGTAAGTACGATCCCAGGAGTGTTACTCACTCTTGCAGGCGGCATCGCCCTCGCCGTTTCCACCGGTTGCTCGAATCTCCAGCCCGTCGCTGATTTCGGAAAGAACGCCAGTGTAATCGCCGGTTACCCCGACGTTGCCGAAGATTATCCTGCCAGCCTGAAGCGCCAGAAGTTATATGGGCAAACGGACGAGTCAGTGAGTGACAAAGCCATCGCAACCAGAACGCATCAGGCGCAGCAGTTACGCGACGCCCAGAAAGTTCTTGAGGCTTATGCGCGTGCTTTGGGGGCTCTCGCGTCTGATGATCTCATTGACTACAACAAGCAGATTGACGCGTTGAACAGTAGTCTCGTAAACGCAAAGTTCGCGACTTCGGCCCAGACTGAAGGGTATGCAAGCATCGCGAAACTTGGCCTGAAACTCGGCACCGACATTTACCGGCGGCACAAGCTACGTTCTCTAATCACGACTTACAATCCGTACATCCAAAAAGCTACTACTGATCTGATAACGATTGTCGACAATGGTTATATTCGGGTCGGGTTGAGTGCCGAAAAGACTCTTCTTCAAGATTACGTTGCCGCGCCGGCAGCTCAATCGACGCAAAAGACTGAAGGTTTGCCGGAAATCATCAACATTGTCGCAGCGCAGCAGATGGAAATGCTCGATAAGCGAAAACAAAATGCTGAGGCGCTTGTGAAAGGCATGCAGGCATTTGCCAAGGGGCACCAGGAACTCGCCAATAATATAGGAAAGGTCGATTTCAAAGTTACGCTCTCCCTTGCCCGCGATTACGCCAATCAGCTTCGCGACATCGTAAAGTCCTTCCGAACTTAGACATCGATCATGAGTAAAATTACGCCGGAACAAGCGCTACAACTTGCAAGTTCATACGTTGACTCTGCTCATCAGTTAGGCCAGTTCCGAATTCGCAACTGGAATAATCTTTCCGACGACGACAAGAAAGTCACGGCTGCGATGGGTCGAAAATTACTAGGGTATCCCAAAGCTTGGAGACTGACGCAGTCGGTCGGCTGCTGGACGACGCCCAGGCATCTCTGGATCAGATCAAATTGGCGACGGTCGATGCAAATCACGCGATTCAAACGATCAACACTGTTAAGAAAGTAATCAATGTAGCCGCGGCTTTGGTCACACTTGCGGCAGCGATCACAACCGAAAACCCGGCAGGCATTGCCCACGCAGTAGGAGGCGTCGTGTCCGCCGTGGGAAGTGGAAGCAGCGGAAACGGCGATAGCTGATTGGAGCTTTGAACTAGTTCTGGCATAAACCTGTCGCTTTTTGAACTACTCCGGCTGCCGAGTAGGGTTAGCTCCATAACTAGTAAGTGTGACCGACCTCGTTTTCACAGATAAAGACAATGGCGCTCTTGTTGAAGTATCGCTCGGGTGCAAACTAACCGTTGAGCTGCCGGAAAATCCGACGGCTGGGTATCAATGGGCGATCGACAGTGTCGACGAAGTGTTTCTGGTTCCTGAGGGGGACGCGTTTTTGGTCGGCAAACAAATGGGCCTTGGCACCGGTGGAGTTCGGCGATTCTTTTTTCGCGCTAAAGGTTTTGGCTGCACTTCGCTCGGCTTGATCAACAAGTGCCCGTCGCCGTCCGATCAGCCGTCTATCGCCAGCTTCAAATTGGTCGTGCGAATTTTGAAGTGATTCTTCGTCACTATTAGCATCGCTCAATACCCTTCGGCCAATGGATCTAACCAACGACACCTACACAATTTTTATTCATACCAAGAGCGCGACTGAGAAGTATTACCGCGACAAACAAGGCTGGCTCAAGATCAGTACGCGAGGCCGAAAGTTTCGCGCGACCGCCGAGCAAGTATTGAATCATCTTTTGCCAGCGCTTGCGGGTATCAAACCGAACGTGAACGTCACGGTCGAGCATCGCGGCAAGTAGAGCTGCGAAAATTTTCCGCTTGTTCACTTGAACGGTAGGATTTTGTCCGACGACTTTTGTCTTATTGTTTCGCTCGATTTCTCTCGTTGGCTTGACCAACGCGGATAACACTTCCGCGGGGGATTTCGCTCGATGTGTGTTCGCCGCGCGTTTCGCGCCTTTGCTTTGTTTTATTTATTAAGTGGGTCGATCGCGCTTGCGACAACCAACATTACTTTCACGCGCGACGAAGTTGCCGAGATGGCCGGCCTGTGGGAGACGGACTGCATCGGGATTTCACAGTTGGCGAATTCTCAATATCCGACTTACAGCTCGAGCTGGCAGTATATTTTTCCGCACTCAACTATTTCCGCCGACGGCGATATTCACACCGACATGGCGGTCGATAATTCGGGCTCCGGCTCTCCCGCGCGCGAATCAGACGATTTCGAAAGCCTTCTCGATCAGCGGCGAGATATTCACGATCGATCGCTCGTTCCGCGCGTGAACCATGAATAGCGGTTCATTCTCTTCGACTTTTTCCCCGATCTTTTTGATTTGAGAAAAGCCGACTGCGAAATCGATCTCGTCGTTCGCTCGCTGACGGCCTGCGCCGAGAATTACCGACGCCCGGCCGATTAGTTCCGCATCCATTCGTTTTATTACACCGCTCGAATGTGCCGGGAACGGCTGCACGATTGGCGCGGCGTGGGTATCGAGAATCTTCTCAGCCACTGTCGCGTCGCCATCTTGGGCATAAATCAGGGAGATAAATTTTTTCCACGCGGTCCCATCTTTCAGTCGTTTTCCCAATTGTGCCCGTGGCGTCTCTGAAACTTTCTCAGCGAGATCGAGAATCAGTTTCACCACATCGGGCGGACCGCTGCCCTGCAAAATTTCGACGCACTCGGCGACTTCCAGCGCATTGCCGACACTGCGGCCAAGCGGTTCGTCCATTGGATCGAGCTGATAGGTAGTCTTCACTTTCATTGATTCGCCGACTTCTTTCATGGCGTCGGCAAGCTGTTGCGCTTCCTCTTTCGTCTTCATGAAAGCGCCGCTGCCGAATTTCACGTCCAGGACCAGTCGATCGAGATTTTCCGCGAGCTTTTTACTCATGATGCTCGCAACAATCAGCGGTTGGGACGGCACCGTGCCGGTGACATCGCGTAACGAATAAAGTTTTTTGTCGGCCGGACAAATGTCGTCAGTCTGCCCGATCATGAACACGCCGATTTTTTCGAGCTGCTTGAGGGCGCGCTTTTCGTCGAGATTCACATTGAATCCGGGAATGCTTTCGAGCTTGTCCAGCGTGCCGCCGGTCATCCCGAGACCGCGGCCTGAAATCATCGGCACCCACACGTCGTCGCACGCGAGCAACGGCGCGAGGACGAGCGAGACCTTGTCGCCGACTCCGCCGGTCGAATGTTTGTCAATTTTTGGCGGTGACCCTTCCGGATATTTTAAGACGCGTCCGCTGCGCATCATCGCTTCAGTCAGATGATGAGTCTCGGCCGCGGTCATCCCGCGGAAGAAGATCGCCATTCCCAAAGCGCTCATCTGGTAATCGGGGATGTCGCCGAGCGTAAAATCCTCGACCAGGAACTTGATCTCCTTCGTGGTCAGAGCATGGCCGTCGCGCTTTTTCTCAATGAGCGATGGGACATGCATGATTCGACCTAAAATTAGCAAGCGGCGGGCCGAAAGACTGCGCTTCTATTTAGAGCCCGATCGGGTGCCAGGCAGTTTTCATTTCGACGGTATCCAGGATCCAGTAGGGGTTTTCTCCTGCGTCGCTACGCCATTCCGTGTCCGAAAGTTGACGTCCGCGCGTAGCGCTTCAGGTTGAATTCGCCCCCACGCTGGAGCTGCTGCCCGATTTTCGCGTCGCCACTGCCATCAACGATGGCATTCACATCCATGTGACTCGCGATGTGGGGCGCGAGCTCGGCGCGGTCGCCTGCCAACACGTTGATCACACCCGCGGGCAAATCGCTGGTAGCGATAATTTCCGAAAACGTGAGCGCGGGCAGGGGTTTCGTTTCGGAGGCGACAACGATCGCGCAGTTCCCGCTCAGAATGACCGGCATCACCAACGACACAAAGGCGAGCAAGGGCGGATCGTCGGGGCAAATTACCGCCACTACGCCGGTGGGCTCGGGTATCGTGAAATTAAAGTGAGAAGATGCGACCGGATTCACTGCGCCGAACACTTGGGTGAACTTGTCGGTCCAGCCGGCGAAATGCACCAGGCGATCAATGGAAAGCGTCGTTTCGGAGGAGAATGACGAGCCGGAATTGTTGTTTGAGCGCGCGATCTCGTTTTGCAATTCCCCCCGGCGCATTTCCAGCATTTCGGCCGCGCGATAAAGAATTTGGCCGCGCAAATAAGCGCTTTGTTTCGACCAATTCGGAAACGCCGCTCGTGCCGTCACCACCGCGTCCCGGAAGTCCTTCTTTGACGCGCGGCAAAAATTGGCCAGATGTGTGTTCCCTTTTCCGCGGGCGGCCAACACCCGGCCATTTTCGCCGCGGACGAACTTGCCGCCGATGAATAGTTTATATGTCTTTTGGACCTGCAACCGGCTCGATTTTGCTGCCACGAGGTGAGGATTGCGCAAAGCGCGAAAAAAGAAAACGCTAAACGCGCAATGTTTATAGTTCTTACCGTGTATAACGGGGAAGCCCCACGGGAGAGATTTGATCGATTCGGGCAGGTGTTGCCGGGCTGGGGCTTGCTTGTTTTTAAGGGTAAAGATTCTATAGGCATGTCGCGCCGATCGGCGCTCTAACCAGAGATGAACAAGTCAGACAAAATCTTCGTCGCCGGGCACAACGGCATGGTTGGCAGCGCGATCACTCGCGCGCTCGAATCGGCCGGCTTCTCGAATCTGCTCAAACGAAGTCGTGCCGAACTTGACCTCTCCGATTCTCGCGGCGTCAGCGAGTTTTTTGGAAAAGAAAAACCCGACATCGTGATTTTTGCCGCGGCCAAAGTTGGTGGGATCAAGGCCAACAACGATTTTCCGGTTGAATTTTTGACGGACAATCTGCGGATACAAACCAATGTGATTTCCGCGGCGCACGAAAACGGCACGCGTAAACTCCTTTTTCTCGGCAGTTCGTGCATTTACCCGAAGCACGCGCCGCAGCCGATCCCCGAGACCGCGCTCCTCACTGGCGCGCTCGAGCCGACCAACGAAGCCTACGCCATTGCCAAAATCGCCGGATTGAAACTCTGCCAGGCTTACACCCGCGAATACAACGCGAACTTTATTTCGGCGATGCCTTCGAACCTTTACGGTCCGAACGAGAATTTCGATCTGGAGACGTCGCACGTCCTGGCAGCACTTCTTCGCAAGGCGCACGAAGCCAAAGCCAACGGTGCGCGCGAGCTCGTGGTCTGGGGAACGGGCACGCCGCGGCGCGAATTTCTCTACGTCGATGATTGCGCGTCGGCCTGCCTGTTTTTACTCGAGAAATACGATTCAGCCCGAAATCATCAATGTCGGTTGCGGTGAAGACGTGACGATCCGGGAGTTGGCCGAACTGATTTGCGACGTCGTCGGATTTGACGGCGAATTGACCTGGGACAAAACAAAGCCTGATGGAACGCCGCGTAAACTGCTCGATGTTTCGAGACTTCGCGCGCTCGGGTGGACACCGAGCATTTCGCTTCGTGACGGAATTACGCGAACTTACGATTGGTTCCTGAAAAACGTCGCCAAATGAACAAGCTCCGAGTTGGCGTGGTCGGTGTCGGTCACATTGGAAGCAATCACGCGCGGCTGTACCGCGATGTTCCGGCGGCTGAACTGACTGCGATTTATGACGTTGATGCTTCGCGAGCGAATTCGATCGGGAGGAAGTTCGGCGCGACAGCGGCAAAATCTCTCGAAGAATTTGCCGGGCTGGTCGACGCCGCTTCGATTGCCACTCCCACCAATTCGCATTACGAGATTGCCCTCCCGCTTTTGGAGCGCGGCAAACATTTATTGGTGGAAAAACCGATCACCGGAAATCCGCAGCATGCCAGCGAGCTCGCCGAGTTGGCCGCGCGGAACGGACTGATTCTTCAAGTGGGCCATGTCGAACGATTCAATCCCGTGCTCAGCGCGCTCGAAGCGCGACTGACCAATCCGCGTTTCATCGAGGCTCATCGACTCTCGCCTTATCCAAATCGCAGCACCGATATCGGTGTCGTGCTCGATCTGATGATTCACGATCTCGAAATCATTTTGCATCTGGTCCGTTCACCCGTGCAACACATCGACGCGGTCGGCATTCCAGTTCTGAGCAAAAGCGAAGACATTGCGAATGCCCGAATTCGTTTCGAAAACGGTTGCGTGGCGAATGTGACGTCAAGTCGCATCAGCCCGGAGCGCATGCGCAAGATCCGCGTTTTCCAGACGGACGCCTACCTCTCGCTCGATTATGAAAAACAAAGTGGCGAAATTTACCGGCGCGAATCGGGCAAAATTACGCGCGACAAAGTTCCGATCGAACGCGAGGAACCGTTGAAGCAGCAGTTGGTTTCGTTCGTCGAATGCGCGGCCACCGGGCGTCAGCCGCGCGTTTCCGGATTCCAAGCGAGCGCGGCGCTCGAGCTCGCGGTGCAAATCACGAAGGAAATACAAAACTCGAATCTCGAAAGTCAAAACAAGTCCTGATGAGCGCGACGAAATCCGAAACAAATTCGAATGATCGAAATTCCAAATTAGCTGAGCCTGTCGATCAAGGGTTTGAACATTTTCGAATTTTGGATTTCGAATTTGTTTCGAGATTCGAATTTCTGATTTCGAATTTCTCTTGAAAACAATTTACTTCGTTGCAGGCGAAGCCAGTGCAGACAATCACGGCGCGGCCTTGATGCGCGCCTTGCATCAGGCCGATCCGAATCTGCGTTTCATCGGACGCGGCGGACCGCAGATGAAGTCGCAATCGGATCCCAGTTTTCAAAACTGGATCGACAAATCGGGCGTGCTCGGGCTGTGGGAAGTCATTAAGCACTACGGATATTTCCGGAAGGAGTTTCGCCAGACCCTTGCCGAAATTGAAGGAAGCAAACCGGACGCAGTCGTTCTGATTGATTATCCGGGATTCAATTTGCGTCTGGCTCGCGCGCTTCGACGAAAATTATCGTCACAAAAAATTATTTATTACATTAGTCCTCAGGTCTGGGCCTGGAACCGTGGACGGATCAAAAAGATGGCGCGCTGGCTTGATCTGATGCTGTGCATCTTCCCGTTTGAGGCCGATCTTTATAATGAGAGTGGGTTGCGCACGATCTTTGTCGGACATCCAATGATCGAGCGCTTACGCGAGCTCAAGCATGATGTCTCGCGCGACCCGAACTTGATTGGTTTGTTTCCGGGCAGCCGCGCCCGCGAGATCCGGAAGATTTTCCCGATCCTGATCGAGACCGCGCGCGAACTGCGGCGATCGAAGAAAAATTTGCGCTTCGAAGTCGCCGCGGCGTCGGACGAACTCGCCGCGCGAATGGAAGAGATGATCGAATCTGCAAGACCGCCAGTTCCTCGAAATTAAAGTCGGACAAACGTCCGACATCATGCAGCGTGCATTCGCCGGGATTGTCGCGTCAGGCAGTGCGACGCTCGAGGCGGCGTATTTTCGGCTGCCGTTTGTGCTGGTCTACAAAGTCGCGTGGCCAACTTATGTGGCCGGCCGTGTTGTGGTGAAAGTCGATTATCTCGGAATGCCAAATGTACTCGCGAGCAAGGAATTGGTTCCCGAGTTTATTCAACATCGCGCACAGCCTGGGGATATCGCGGAGGCGGTGAGTCGGCTTGTCGATAATGCGCACGCCCGCCAGGAAATGATTTGGGGATTCGACAAAATCGCGGTCCAACTTGGCGAGACCGGCGCCAGCGAGCGCGCCGCGAAAGAAATTCTGAGAGAGATTTGAATGCATGACAAAAATGGTTTTGCCGCTCGCCGCGGTCCTCCTCATTTTGTTTTCGATCACAAATCTGCCGTGGGAGCTCGACAACTACGATCAAGCCAAACAAGCGTGGACTTCGTACGAAATGGTGACGGAGGGCCATTGGTTTTATCAACGCACATCCGACGATCAAGGACTGGCGACGAAACCGCCGCTTACCGGATGGATTTCGGCGGCGATTTTCGAAATCACACGCTCGTGGGACATCGCGTGGCGGTTGCCGTCGCTGGTCTGCGCCGGACTGATTGCGTTTCTTCTATTTAGAAGTGCCGGGCGCGCCGGCGGCAATGCTGCCGGTCTGGTCGCCTGTGCCGCGTTTGGATTAAATCTGCTAAGTCCGCGACTTGCGACCCTGGTCCGCTCCGACATGCCGCTCGCGCTGGTGATTTTCCTGATCGGACTCCTTATCTGGAGAAAGATTCGCGACCGGCAGAAATGGTCGTCTCGAGATCGATGGATCATGTTTGGCTTGCTGACCGCGGGAATGTTGATCAAAGGCCCGATCGTTTACGCATTCTTGCTGCCGGGAATCATTGTAGCGGCGCTCTGTGAGCGCCGACTTAGTGGAAAAGAGTCTTCGGCGGTCACAGACCGCGCTACAAGGTTTGGTTTGGTTGGTGGCCGTGGTTTGCATCGCTCGCGATTTTTTTAATCTGGGTGATCGCCGGATGCATTTGGGTTCCGCGCTTTTACGAACTGGTAGTGGTGCGTGAGTTTCTTGCTCGGTTCGGCGAAATCGGACCTCACATCCATCGCTCGCAATCGGTCTTCTTTTATGTCCTGCACTTGCTTCACAAATTTTTCCCATGGAGCGCGCTGATCATCGCCCTGGCAATCCGCGAGC
Source organism: uncultured Verrucomicrobiae bacterium (assembly GCA_963800015.1). Classification (GTDB taxonomy): domain Bacteria; phylum Verrucomicrobiota; class Verrucomicrobiia; order Chthoniobacterales; family UBA10450; genus AV40. The sequence goes on from CAWCZE010000005.1 coordinate 196,240, forward strand.
TTCGAGCGCCGTCATTGGAAAATGCGCGAAGCGTTGTCGCAAATGTCGCCGGCTACGATGTGGCTGGTCTGCTGGAGCATCGGCGGACTTGTTTTGATGTCGGTGATCCCATCGAAACGAGTCGATCGGATTTTTCCGATTATCCCGCCGCTTTGTTTGTTAGTGGCTGTGCAGGTCGCCGGATTTTTGAGCGACGAGAAACGACGCGCAAGAAATCTTCGCTGGATCGCCGCAACCGCAGCGGTCGCACTTGTGTTTACAATCGGTTACGTGGCGGACCGAATTGTGAGCGGCTATCGCGGTCACCGTGATGCACTCTCGGTTTTTGGCCGGCGCGTTCGTGAGGAAGCCGCCCAGCAATCACTGGCGATACGAAGCGATCGGCAAGAGCGACGAAGGGTTGCCGCTTTACATCACCCGTCCGCATTTCCTGAAGCCGGAGGTTGCGATTGCGAAATGGAACGGCGGCGAGATTGATGCGCTGGCGGTCCCGGCGAACCAGGCGCCCGAGCTTATGCGCGAACTGCACGATGCGTCGCAGCGATTTGAATCGGAGACGCGGAAGGATCTAAAGCGTCCAAACTACGTCTTGCTGGCGCGTTAGGCGCAAAATGCTCGACTTTGGCGGGCATCCTTTTACTCTCCCGCCTCTGCCAAAATGTCGAACGAGGAGTTTCCGAAAGGACAGATTGAAACGCTGTGGGCGCCGTGGCGCGTCGAGTATTTCGAGAAGCAGCCGCGGGACATGGATTTTCTAAGCGCGGCGGCGCGGGCGAGTGACGACGCCGAGCATTTGGTCGTCACCCGGCGGAAAACAGCATTTCTAATGATGAATCGTTATCCGTATTCGGTCGGGCACCTGATGGCCGTGCCATACAAAAAGACAGCCGACCTGTCTTCGTTAGGCGAAAATGAAATCGTCGATCTTTGGAATTTGGTAGTTCACGCGCAGTCGCTTGTTGCGCGCAGCGGCCCGCGCGCAGGGATTCAACGTTGGCTTAAATCTTGGCGAATGCGCCGGCGCAGGTGTCGCCGACCACTTGCACATTCACATCGTGCCGCGTTGGAGCGGCGACACGAATTTCATGCCGGTGATTGCCGGAACTAAAACGATTTCGGAAGGATTGGGTGCGTTGTATGACAAGCTGCTCGAGGCTCAACGCAAGCTGGAAGAGGAACGCGGACGATGAACAGCAGCTCATCGTGGATCGAACCCCCACCGAACCAACGCGGTCTTGGCTGTTTCGCCAAAGGCTGCCTGATCGTGTCGGTATTTGGCCTTTTGCTTTGCCTGTCGTTCATCGCCGGGACCTATTACGCGTCGCGATTCCTTCGGACCGAATATTTGTCCGCCGACCACGAACGATTGCCGATCAGTCGCGCGAGCGTGGAAGAGGAACAAGCGGTGCGTGCGCGCTGGGATGCGTTCGAAAAAGCTGCTCGCGCTCACGAGCCGGCGCGGATCGAGCTTACCGCCGAGGATCGTCAACGCGCTGATTGCGTCGGATTCAAAATTGCGTGGTGATGCCTACGTGACCATCGATGGCAACACTGCCCACTTGAAAGTCAGTATGCCGATCGCAAGAAATTGGTGGCTAAGCGGCCGCTACCTCAATGCGTCATGTTCGGTTGAGTCGGCATCGAGCGGTAAGCCTGAGGACTCGCGGATCACCAGCATCATCGTCAATGGCCGACCGGTGGGCCAAGAATTTCTGAGTTGGCAATACGGCGCCTGGTCATTCAAGCGCCACGTCGATCAATGGACTGGCGAAACGAATCTCAAAACGTTTGAAATTTCGGACGGCAAAGTAATTTTGGAAACGAACGCGCCCGGCGAGGATCCATTTTCGTCGCCGTCACCATCTCCTTCCTCCACGCCGATGCTTCAGCTCGCGACACCACCGTCGCCGACGCCGGAAATTTCGGTGTCGCCCTGAGGCGAGATGGTACTGCGGCCGCAACGGCCGCCACTACAACTACTGCATGATTTCGCGGGCGAAGACGTTGAGCTGACCGTCTTCCTGCTTCTGGACCTGCGTAATTTCCAACGGCCGCGCTGTCGTCGCGATTTACCGTCGATCCCTGCGAGGGCGGGGTGTAGCCGGCTGGGAATTCAACAATGATCCGAGTTGGCGCGGAGCCAAAATGCAAAACCGAATCGGTAAGATTACCGCGGGGTCGGAGGACTGCGCGATTCGCGTCAGAAAAGTTCACCACGAATTGGCCTTTCAAATAAATCCGTTCGCCGCCAGTTCCCTGATTCGCGATCTCTTTTAGATCGCTCGTTCCAATCAACCGGCCGAGCGGCATTCGTCCGGCAGGAAAAGTCTTCCAAGTTCCTCCGCCTGTGGTTGAGGCCAAGGTTCCCATGTCCGGCGCTACGGGTTGCGCCCGGGCCGCAGGTGTCGGCACCGATTGAGCCATCGCCGCTTCAGGCGCTGATTGTGACGGTGCGGGCGCGGCCGCAGTTTTTCCAGTTGCCGATTTCTGTGCGGCTGGCGAAGGCTGACCAATGGGCGTTGAAGCGGTCGGCGGTGGAGAATACGGCACATTTTCCGCCACCGTTACTGGCGATGAGGATGCCGAAGCTTTGGGAGTTGGTTTGCCTTTCGCCAATTTGCCTTTCGGAGTTGGCGTTGGTTTCGCGCCAGGCTTTCCTTTTTTTCCAACCTGCACCACCGGCGGCGTTTCAACCGGTTTGGCTGTTTCGACGCGGATCAATTGATTTTCTGCCGGAGGCGGACGTTCCGGACGGAGCGAATCCGGGAATTGCGACCTGGGCCGGCGCTTGCGGCTGGCCATGAGTTTGTTTGAACTGAGTGAAGTGCATTTCCGCGCGCAATCGCGATTGCTCCTTGAACAACGGCCAGCCGGCTTCGAGATTCAGACTCAACGGCGGCTCGAGACTGAATGTGCCCGTGCCCCGCATCACCGTGTAGGTCCCGTAGAGCAAAGGTACTGCAGTCACCATGATGCGGCCGTCGTTGAATCGCTCAACGTGAATCACTGCGGAAAGATCATGCGCGCGGTCCAGTTTTAATTCCAAACCCGTGTTGAGCGTTTGCCTGATCATCGGCACGGTCGGCGGTTCAGCCGGATAGACGTGCTCCATTAGCAGCTCCGGATCTTCAACCGAATCGGTCAACGCAACCATGCCCGAAGTGAAGATGTCGCTCGAGCTGAGATCGCGCGCTTCCTCGATCACGTAACGACCGACCACGTACTGGATCAGACCGCGGACTTGCTGGAAGTTGCGAATATAATTGCGCGCCAGTTCGGCGTTGGTTTTCGCAAACTCGGCCGATCCCATCGCGTTGTAGCGATCGTAAAGTTGCTTCGCGCTGAGAAATTCGCCGGGCGGCGCCGCCGTCAATTCAAAACGTTTTGGCGGTTCGACTTTGTGCAGTTTCTGGAGGATTCGATAACTGTCCGGCCGCTCAGGCTGACTAAAGATGTAAAAACTGCCGAGCCAGGCCGCGAAAGCGAAACCCGTCAGTAACAAGATCGCCACGGTCCACGCGAAATAATTGATTCGCCGCCGGACCGGCCGCGCATAAGGTTCGTCGTAGCGATAGAGACCGTAGTCCATCTAAGCGGGCGCGGAAAATTCGGGGTTGCGCGTTCAATGTCCGGATCGGACTGGCGATTCCTTCGCCGCTTCGAATGACGTCCCGCATCCGCAGGTGCGACTGGCGTTTGGGTTGGTGATTTGAAACCCGCTCCCGGTCAAGCCGCCGCGAAAATCAAGTGTCGCGCCGCGCAAATAGTCGGCGCTCTCGCTGTCGACGAAAAACTGGACGCCATCGCGCTCGATCACTTCGTCGCCGCCCTTCTTTTCAGCCAGCGTCATTTCGTAATGCAGACCCGAGCAGCCGCCTTTGGTGATTTGCACGCGCAAACCTTTCCCGGCGTCTTGCTTCTGGGCCTCGAGCAGATTGCGAAGCTCGCGGGCCGCGTTCTGCGTCACATTTATCATGTCGTGGAAATTACGTTCGCGCCGCTCGTAAGTCAAAAGACCGTGCCTTAAAGGAGTTGAGAAGTTGAGTTGTTTAGAGGTTGAGGCGTTGGAGGTTGAGAACACGCCGACCAATCGTCTAGACTGCTCAAGCCCCTAAACGTCTCAACTCCTCAACCTCTCCATGTCTCGTATTCGTTTGCTCTCGGAAACTGTCGCCAGCCAGGTCGCCGCCGGTGAAGTCGTTGAGCGTCCTGCTTCCGTCGTGAAGGAGTTGGTCGAGAACAGCATCGATGCCGGCGCCCGTAAGATCGAAATTTTGATTCGCCGCGGTGGAATCTCGTTTGTCCGGGTGGTTGACGACGGCTGTGGAATGGATCGCGATGATGCGTTGCTTTCACTGGAACGCCACGCCACGAGCAAAATTCGATCGGTCGCGGATTTGGAATCGGTTGGCACTCTCGGTTTTCGCGGCGAAGCCTTGCCCAGCATTGCCAGCGTATCGCGTTTTCGCCTAACGACTCGAGAACCTGATGCCGTTGCCGGAACTGAAATCGTCGTCAACGGCGGAAAAATCGACGTCGTCCGCGATGGCGGCGAAGCCCCCGGAACACAAATCGAAGTGCGATCGCTCTTTTATAATGTGCCGGCTCGCCGGAAATTCCTGCGCGCGGAAAACACCGAGAGCCGCAATATCGAGCATCAATTGCATTTGCAGGCGATTGGACATCCGCAGGTCGCTTTCACTTTTGCGCGTGACGATCGGATGATTTTCCAGCTTCCAGCCACTGCAACTCTCACCGATCGTATTCGCGATCTTTACGGCACCGAATTACTCGCGCAACTGCTCCCGGTTAACGACGACGATTCGTCGCGGATTCGAATTAGTGGAATGATTGGCCGCGCCGGCTTGAGCCGGCAGACCCGCTCGCAACAACTGGTCTTCGTCAATGGCCGCGCCATCGAAAGTCCACTTCTTACCGCAGCATTGCGCGAAGGTTATCACACCGCGCTCATGAAGGGGCAGTATCCAGTCACGTTCTTGTTTATCGAAATCGATCCCGGCGCCGTGGACGTCAACGTTCATCCCGCAAAACGAGAAGTTCGTTTTCGTGATCCAAACGGTGTGCGCGAAGCGATTGTTCGCGCTCTGCAGGGAACTCTGGCCGGCAGCCGCGAGGATTGGCAGGAAAAATTTCGCGCCCCGGCTCCGGCTTTCACCGGAGTAACGGCCGCCCAGCCTGTGGTTCCACAGCCGCCGTCATTTTCCGAACCGAAAGGCGGGAGTCCGCCCTGCGAATTGCCGGAATTGGAAAGAGAATTTGCCCTCCGCGGTCAACCTTCGATCGAATTCTCGCGGTTTGGCGCACCGAACGATTTAGGTCGCGGCGGCTCACCGAGTCGCCATCAGCCCGCGGAGAGCGATCATCCCGAGCACGACTTGCGGTCTTCAAACCAACAGCAGTTTCAAATCATCGGCGTCCTCAACAAACTTTATGTGCTGATGGAAAACGCCGAAGGCCTTGTGCTTGTCGATCAGCACGCCGCCCACGAACGGATTTTGTTCGAGGAATTGCGGCGCCGAATGGAAGAGCAGGGGGTTCCATCCCAAAAACTTCTCATCACCCAAACTTTCGAACTCGCTCCGCGCGACGCGGATTGGATCGAGCAAAACATCGCGGTCCTCCAGAAAATGGGGATCGGAGTCGAATCATTCGGCCCGAATACTTTTAAGATTGATAGTCTGCCGGGCTTTTTAAACGTCACCGACGGCGCGCAGTTCATGCGAAAAGTCATCGACGATCTCAAAGGCGCGAGCGATCGCAGCTCCCCATTGCGTTTGGGCGAGGAGATGATCGCGAAAACAGTTTGTCGTCACGCGGTCAAGGCAAACGATCCGTTGCGTTATCTTGAAGTCGAAAAATTGATTCGAGATCTTCTCGATTGTGATTTGCCCTATTGCTGTCCGCACGGACGTCCGACCATGATTCAAATCTCGAACGCCGAACTGGAAAAGAAATTCGGCCGCAAAGTATAGGAAAAAGTTGAGACGTTTAGAGGTTGAGCCGTTGAGTTGTTAAACCCTCAGGCGTGAAAGTGAAAACCCAACCGGCATACGGCAGCAATCGTAAGTGAGAGTCGTTACGATCCTGCGCCGCCGCCCATTGATCCAGTAGCGGCGGCCGCGAACTAAAGCTCCCTGGTCGCCTTCCGAACTTGAATGCTTTTTGCATTCAAGTTAAAAGGCGCAAATGCACCCCCAGAAAACACTCTTGCAGGTTCTGTTTCCAAAAGCGCGGGCCGAAATATTTAGACTGCTCTTCGGAACCAAAAGACGGCCCCGTTACGTTCGCGAGCTAATGGGAGATAGCAGTCTGGCTCTGCGCAGTGTCCAGGATGAACTCAAGAGACTGAGCGTAGTCGGTATTGTCACCAGTCATTCCGACGGATTTCGCCGATTTTTTGCCGCTAACACTGCGCATCCATTATATCGCGAGATCGCAAGAATCTCCGAAGTGAGTGAGCGCCATCCGCTCGGCAAAATGTTCGGACTTTCGTTCGAGCGTCGCGAACTCGAGTTAGGACCAAGCCGCGGGTTAGAGCACGAATGCGTCAATTTGGAGAACCAAATTGGGGAATATTTTCGAAACGTCCTTCCGGATCTTGAATGCAAAATGCATTCAAGATCTGGTGCGAAACAATATGTGAACCCGTCATCATCTTGACTGCTTTAAGCATTCAAGATTCCCTGCGGCGCCTGGTTTTGGCGCTGATCGTAACGACTCGGTGCGCGGATTACGGTCCTAGAGCCGCGCGAAACAATGTGAACACGTTGTCATCTTGACTGCTTTAAGCATTCAAGATTGCCTGCGGCGCCCTGGTTTTGCGGCTGATCGTAAACAGCTCGGCGCGCGGATTACTGTGCTAGAATCGGGCGGAAAGTTGACCATGGAGATTCGAAAAATAAGCGTCCTGGGTGTGCCGGTTGCGTGCGTGACTTACGAATCGGCGCTCGGAATTGTTCAGCAGCTCGCGCGTGAACCGCGGCCGACTGCGGTTTGTCCGGCCAACACCCACATCGTCGCTGAGGCGCGGCATGAGCCGGAATTCGCGCTGATCATGAAAAAGTTCGATGTCGTCTTGCCAGATGGAATGCCGGTTGTTTGGGCGTTGAATCTGCGCGGCGCCGGTTTATCGGATCGCGTTTACGGGCCCTACTTCACTAAACACGCATTACAAAACTGTCCGCGGCCGTGGCGGCATTTTTTCTTCGGCGACACCGACGAAGTCCTCGAAGCCCTGAAGATCGCAGCTAAAAAATTGCAGCCCGACATCGAAATTGTCGGCGCAATCAGTCCGCCTTTTCGAGTTTGGACTGAATCGGATGAAGCGCTGTTCGCCGAAGAGATCAACCGCGCGAATCCAGATTTTGTGTGGGTAGCGTTGCCCGGCGGACGAATGGAAAAATGGATCATTGAGAATCAGCACCGTTATCAGCGCGGCGTTTTTCTGGCGGTGGGCGATGCGTTTACATTATTGAGCGGCCGACGGCCGTTCGCTCCAGGGTGGATGCAACGGCTTGGGCTGACCTGGCTTTATCGAATGCTGGCCGAGCCGCGACGACTCGGGCCGCGTTACATTCGCTACAATTCGCTCTTTGTTTATTATTTAGTGCGCGATTGGTTTTTGGGAGCCCCGAAGGCCGGCCGGGTCGAGTAGGGCGTGCAATTTGCTCCGGGTTGAAGCCGCGCCCTTTCCCGGTAAAGTGCCGGACTTCGTTGGGACGCCTTGAGGCAAATGAAATCTGAAAAAATCGTAGTGTGTGGGGGCGGGGGATTTATCGGCGGCCATTTGGTGGCTGATCTCCTTCGCCAGGGAAAAAAGGTGCGTTCAGTGGACGTGAAACCATTCTCGGAATGGTTCCAGATGTTCCCGGAAGCTGAAAACCTGGAGCTGGACCTGCGAGACAAGGAAAGCTGCGAGCGCGCGGTCGCAGGTGTCGATCTTGTCTACAACTTGGCCGCCGACATGGGCGGCATGGGTTTCATCGAAAATAACAAAGCGCTTTGCATGTTAACCGTGCTGATCAACACGCACTTGCTCATGGCCGCGAAAGAGGCGGGCATAAAAAGATTTTTCTACGCGTCGTCAGCCTGCGCTTATGCCGCTGACAAGCAAACCGATCCGAACGTCACCGCCCTCAAGGAAGAAGACGCTTATCCGGCGATGCCGGAGGATGGTTATGGTTGGGAAAAATTGTTTTCCGAGCGGATGTGCCGCCATTTCCGGGAAGATTTTGGAATCGCGACCCGAATGGCGCGTTTTCACAACGTCTATGGACCGCACGGCACTTACGACGGCGGCCGCGAAAAAGCGCCGGCCGCAATTTGTCGCAAAGTCATCACCGCGAAACTTTCCGGAAATCACGAAATCGAGATTTGGGGCGACGGACATCAAACCCGCAGTTTCATGTGGATCGACGATTGCGTGAAAGGCACCCAGATGATTATGAACGGCGATTTCGCCGAACCGCTGAATCTTGGGAGCAGCGAACTTGTGTCGATCAATCAACTGGTCGACATCGTCGAAAACATTGCCGGGCTAAAACTGAAGCGTCGCTACAATTTGTCGGCGCCGAAAGGTGTGAATGGCCGCAATAGCGACAACACTCTGATCAAGAAAGTTTTTGACTGGGAACCGTCGACCAAATTGCGCGACGGTTTGGAACGCACCTATGCTTGGATTTACGATCAAATGGCCCCGCAATTTTCAAAGCGCGTCGCGACGGCGCAGCCGGTCCACTAAGTTTGTTTCGGGTTTAACGGGCTGTCGACGCGGATGAAATCGATCGAGTCTGTTTCAGTCTGCGGTCTTGGAAAACTTGGCGCCTGCATGGCCGCGACATTCGCCGCGCGCGGCTACCGCGTCGTCGGTATCGATATCGATCCCGAAAAGATCCGCAAAGTGAATGCGGGCGAACCGCCGGTCGACGAACCGCTGCTGGCGGAAACGATCGCCGAAGGCCGTGAACGCTTGCGCGCGACCGAGATCCTGCGGAAGCGGTTGCGACCGACGCTTCGTTTTTCATTCCGCCGTCGCCCAGTCTGCCGGACGGAAGTTTTTCGACAGAGTATTTGCTGAACGCGATGCGGCCGATAGCGCAAGCCGTGCGCAAAGCCGGAAAGACGGGACACATTTTTGTTTGCAGCTCGACCACCACGCCGGGCGCGGTCGATTCCGTGCTGATTCCGATGTTGGAAAAAGAGACCGGCTGGAAATGCGGCGCGGAGTTCAGCGTTTGTTACAATCCCGAGTTCATTGCGCTCGGAAACGTCGTCAACGGTTTGCTCGAGCCCGACATGGTTCTGATCGGCGAGAGCGATCCAGCGGCCGGCGACGCGCTGGAGCACTGTATCGAAGTTACACCCGCAACAAATGCCGCATCGCGCGAATGTCGATCATCAGCGCGGAGCTGACCAAGATCTCGGTGAACAGCTACATCACCATGAAGATCAGCTTCACCAATCAACTGCGGATGATTGCGGAAAAATTTCCGAAGGCCGATATCAACACAATCCTCGACGCGATCGGCACCGACACGCGCATCGGTAAGAAATATCTGCGCGCCGGCCTGAGTTATGGCGGGCCCTGTTTTCCGCGCGACAATCGTTTGCTTGCCTATACCGCGCGGCAGACTGGCGGAGCCGCCCCGTTGGCCGAAGCTTCCGATACAGTCAATGAACTCACGAAAGCAAGTTTACTCGAAAGAGTGACCAAGATTGCGCCGGCCGGCGCCACCGTGCTGGTTCTGGGAATTTCCTACAAGCCAGACACTTACATCACCGAAGAATCGGCCGGGCTTCATCTTGCACAGAATCTCAAAAAACAGGGACGGCGAGTGATCGTTCACGATTTCGCGGCGAACGCGGCGAACAATCCGCAGCTCAAAGATTTTGAACTTCTCAACGATCTCAACGAGCTTAAGCAACCGGACGGACATCGATGTGGCCGTAATTTGTTGTCCGTGGCCGCAGTATCGCGACCTGAAATTTTCCCCGACTACCAAAGTGCTTTCGACGTGGCAGCTTTAGGCGATGAACGAAGCGGCAACCCCGACCTGGTTTGATCGCGCGAGCGACTTCATCAAACGCGAACCGCTCAGCGCGCTGCTCCTGGCGACGATCGTCGCCACGTTCGCTTATTTTTTCGGCGTCATCCCATTGTTTGTTCGTGGAACATTCATCCACGGCGCGAGTTCAGTTTTCGCGTGGGCATGGCAGGCTTGGAACCCGGAGCCAACCAGGACCATTCGAAGATTGTTCCGCTGATTTTTCTTGGCCTGATTTGGTACCATCGCAAGAAGCTCGCGGCCGCTCCAAAAGCGGGCGACAATCGCGGCCTTTTTTCGTGGGCGCCGGCGTTTTGCTGTTTGTGTTGGCGGCGCGATGTTTGCAGCCTCGTTTAGCTCTCGGCTCCTTGCCGTTCTTAATTTACGGCAGCGTCTTTTATATCTGGGGCAAACCAACTGCGCGGATAATTCTTTTCCCGTGCGTGTTTTTGATCTTCCTCATCCCGTTCGGTGCCGTCGAACAGGCGACGTTCCGGCTTCAGTTTGTGATCACCGCTGCGATCGGAACATTGTGCAAGCTCGTCGGACTTCATGTTGATGCGATCGGAACGACTCTGACCGCCAGCGACAACCGTTTCAATTTCATGATCGCGGAAGGATGCAGCGGGATTCGATCTTTGACCGCAATGGCAATGTTGACCGCGGTTTACGTTCACATCACTCAGGACCGGCTTTGGAAAAAAATCGTGATCTTCGGATTTTCCGTTCTGTTTGCGCTCGTCGGCAACGTTGGGCGCATTTTCACGATCGTTCTGGTGGCGAGATTCATCAGCCCGAAATTCGCCGAAGGCCTCTACCATCGATTACTCGGACTGGCTCTTTTTCCCGATTGCGCTGCTGGCGATGTATTTCTTCAGCCGTTTTATCAATTCAGGAGTGTTCGGCAAACGGGTGGAGACCGTCAACGCGCACGCGACATGATAAAGCGTCTGATCACACTTGAGGCGGTTTCTGGCTCTCGGTCTCGGAATCGTGGTTGTGTTGCCGAAGAAAATCGAGATTCAACCTTCCGCGCTGGCCAAATCGTTACCGACTTTTGTCGGAGACTGGTACGGGAGCCGACCAACCGGTCTCTCAAGGCGAGAAGGACAGCCTCGGACCTGACACGCAGTTTGTGCGAAAGCTGTATACGGACGGCAAAGGCGACCAGATCTTTGTGTCACTCGTGTTTTCAGGGCCGGACATGTCGACAAGCATTCATCGGCCGGAGCGTTGTCTGCCGGCGCAAGGCTGGACCGTTGTGAACAAGGAAGTTGCCACAATTCCGCTGGCGAATGGCAGCCTTCAAGCGACGACGGTTGCGAAACCTTCTCGTTTACCGGCAGGAGAACGCGCGCCGATAAATGTTTATTCGCTCGATTACTACTGGTTCGTCGGCCACGACGTTCAAACTCCTTCGCATTTGAAGCGCGGTTGGATCGATATTCGCGACCGCGTTTTAAAAGGCGAAAATCAGCAGTGGGCGTATGTCACGGTCGTAAGCAACATCACCAAAGGATTGCAGCCACTGGGCCGGTCTGAAGGCTGAAACCGACGAAATGATCAAGAGCTTTGTACGAGATCTCATGCCGCAACTCCAGCCGCAGTCGATGGCGGCGCAATTAATAAAGCTCTGTGATCGCGAGCCGAGCAGCGTTTGTTTTTATTGCGCTGATCAAAACCTGCATAGTGACCGCAGCCTCGGCATTACCAATTACACTCTGGGTCTTCTCGTAGCGCTCAAAAAGAGCGGCGCGATGGAGTTGCGCGCCGTCAGTTCAAAATCGTCGCCCGCCTTGCCCGATGGAATTGCCAACACGATCTTGCCTTTCGCGACCGACAACATTCCTGGACGTTTGCTTGCGGATGATTTCTACCCGCTGCTCGCGCGAAGGATGAACGCAAACGTGTGGCATTACCCGAAAGGGTTTTTGCCGCTCCGGCTGCAAGTTCGACAACCGAAGGTCGGCACGATCGCTGACACGATTTTGCAATTTTACGCCGACAAGTATCCGCCATCAGCGCAGCAGGATCGACTATCAATATTGGATTGGGATGCTCAAGAACGCGGTCCGTAAATTCGACAGCATCATGACCGTCTCGCAAATTCTCGAAACGGCAGATTTTGGAGTTTGCTGAGCGCTACCAATCAAACCGCCGGCGGTTTATGTCACCTACCAAAGGCGTGGATGAGAATTCGGGTTCTAGCGGCACTAGCTGTCGCGCGATTATGTTTTGCACCTGGCTTCTACAGCGCCACACAAGAAAACCAATTGGCTGCTCGAAGAATGGCAACGACTGCAACACCACAACAGTGGTTTGCCACCGTTGCGAGTGATTGGCCAGCTTGATGAGGCGGGCCAAAACTTAATTCGCGCGCTCAAAAACGTAAAACTTTCTTCCTGGGTTCCGCGCCAGGAAATCTTCGGCTCAATGCGCGGTGCGCTCGCGTTAATACTTCCATCCGAGATCGAAGGTTTCGGTTTGCCTGCGCTGGAGGCATATTCCTGCGGCACGCCTGTCGCCTACGTCAAAAACACAGCGGTCGAAGAGATCCTTGGCCCGGACTCGCCAGGTGGATTTCGATTGGACGATGACTCCTTCGCCGTTGCGATCGATGAAGTGCTGGTGCTCGACTCGTCGGAGATCATCGCAAAACGAGATCAACTTCGAGCGACGTTTCTCATGGGAAGGTTGTGTAGAACTCGAACGCTGCGATGCTATGAAAGCGCGGCAGCTCCTCCGGACGGTGACGCAGGGTTAGATCGTTTTTCGCAAACTGATCGCCAATGCCGGCTCCGGCCGTTTGCGAGGAAGTTGCTGCGGAGTGGGCTCGGGTGACGTTTGCGCTGGCAAGCTCTGGCTTGCCGCTAATCCCAGAAAGGTCCAGAACAAGATACCGCCCATCGGCCCTTCTAGAACAACACCAAAACTCGCGCTG
>CAWCZE010000006.1:0-53705 GCA_963800015.1 uncultured Verrucomicrobiae bacterium
TCTTTCTCTCAGATCCAAATCTGGCCGAACGTTGCGCGGACAACGGCTTACGCTACGCTCGCGAACATTTCTGCTTCGACCGAATGATGCGGGCAAAACTCGATGTCGATTCAGCGCTGGTGAAGGAAACCAGGAGACGAATTGCGCCAGGCACAAAACAGGTTGCGCCCGCGCCCCTGGCGCCAATCGCCGATCCGCAGCCGGTTCTACGCGACTGACGACGCGTTGATCGCGTCGATCAGCTGCCGCATTCGCCCGAAATTATTACGGTGAGGCGTCAGGATTAATCGAGGAAGCTCCCAGATCTGCGGCTCGTTCTTTTCTGGACGCAGCGCGCTGCCTTGAATTATTTCGCCTTCACGCACTAGATCGGAGAATTCCTTGTTTAGTTCGGCCACGGCTGCACTCGACAACCGCTGGCAAATTCGGATCACCAGCTGTTCCCCGACCCATCGCGTGGAATGATACACTTTATAAAACTGCAGAATCTCTCGCACCGCCGCGTCGATATCCGGCGCAATTTTGAAAAACGAGAAGTCCTCGTCCGACACCAGCCCGAGTTTGTGTAGATACTCGGTCAAAAATTTCATCCAGGTTTGCCAGTAATTGCCACCCGGCCGGTCCAGCATCACGACCGGGATGATGCGCGACTTGCCGGTCTGCATCAGCGTGAGCACCTCAAACGTTTCGTCCATTGTCCCAAAGCCGCCGGGGAAAAGAGCGAAGGCGTGCGATTCTTTTACGAAGTTAAGTTTGCGATCGAAAAAGTAATTGAAGTTAATCAACTTCTGATCCCCATCGATCACTTCGTTGGCGTGTTGTTCGAAAGGCAGGCGAATGTTGAGGCCGAAACTCTGCTCGCGTCCGGCCCCTTTCTGAGCTGCGCCCATGATCCCTTCGCCACCACCGGTGATGATCATGTATTTCTGCGCAGCCATTTTGTGCGCAAATTCTTCCGCAACCTTCGATTCGGGAGACTCTGGGGAAAGTCGAGCCGAACCGAACACCACGACCTTCCGAAACTGCGCGTAGGGCGCGAAAACTTTCGCGGCGTAGCGCATTTCTTTCAGTGAACGATTCATCAACTTCAAATCCGCCACGCTCATCTCGTCGCGCGCCATTTTTAGCGCGGTAACGATCAATTCCTCGATCAGCTCCGGCGTCTTGTTTGCGCCCCAGTCTTTGACCAGCTCCCGTACACGCTGATCGAACGGCGCATCCAATGTCCAAAGCCCCGAAGGCTTCCGGGGTTGGCCCTGAATCGTTCCGGTAAAATCTTCCACGTCGCACTGTAGAGGGTGCTAGACCGCCGATCAAATCCTCCAGGATTTCGCGCATGTGGCGGATGGGCAGCGAGAAATGACCTTCGTCGTCGATGTATCGAGCGACACAATTGGGCAAACGTTGTGCGGTTTCTTCGGCGAGCCGAACTGAAAACGCGCGGTCTTTCTTGCCGTGCCATAGCCGCACCGGCACCGCGACATCTTCCAATCGAAATCCCCATGGCAGTCCGTAAATTTCCGCATCGGCCATGACACCATTCGCTCCCGACCCGCGCCAGGCTCGCCGCTGACTCTCGAAGCAAATGTCAAAAGCTGCATTGTCGCGAAGAGCTTCTGCGTCCGGCTGCGGCAACATATGCAAAAACTTTCGCGCCATTCGCAACGACGTACGCCACGAAACAATCGGCCGAGCCAGACGAAACAGAATCCGCAAGAGACCAGGTTGGTTTCCGTAAAACCAAATCATCCACCGATACAAAGGCAGAAGACCGGTGTGTTCCTTCAGATCGGCAAATGGCACAGCACCGCTGACGATGGCGATCGCGCGGACACGCTCGGCCAATTTCAATCCAGTGACATAGGCGTAAGGCGCGCCGCCCGAAAAGGCGAGCAACCGGAATTGCTGGACGCCGAGATGATCGGCCAACTGTTGCAGAACGTCCGGCCAATCGATCAGCTGCCGGTTGGGTTGGAAAGTCGAATCACAAATTCCCGGACGGTCCGCCGAAATAATTCTCAAGTTTAGATCCCGGGCCGCCGAATCGGTCAGTTCTCCCATCGTTCGCGAACTGGGCCAGCCGTGAAAAAAGAAAACCGGCTCGCCCTGCGGCGCTCCATATTCAACAAAAGCCAGTTGGCCGCCGCTTCTCAGCGGCACGGATTTAAACTCTTTTTCCATCGATCATCGAATTATCGCCGATTTCGCCGTTAGGAAAATCCTCTTTGCCGGTTGCAATTTCGCGTTGTAACTTTTTGCACGTAAACGGGATTCGGTTTTCGTAATTTAAGTATGAAGGAAAAGAAACCGACTAGCGGAAAAATCTCTGTCCACGGAAACGGCGTGGGCGTCCCCTCCCCTGAAGATATCGAACGCCGCGCGCGCGAGATCGCGCTTATCGAGGAGCGTGATCCCAACGCGTTCACGGACGCCGATTGGAGCCAGGCCCGTGAAGAACTGATGGGCATTGAAAATAACGATCCGCCCGAAGAAGACGACAAGACGATCAAACTCGAGACGGAATGGGAAATTACCCCGGACGATCGAGGCCGGCGTGTTCCGCGCCCCGGCATCGAAGAAGACGAAGAGACTGTCGGCGAACAACTCGTCAACGACGGCCGCGAAGAGGCGGCCCGCGATCAAATGATTGATGCGCGCCTCGAAGAGCGCGAACAGGAGGGCGGAATTACTTGATCCAGACCGCGGTCGCTAAACAAAACCAGGAAGCGACCGCCTCACAGCGCTCGCGCGAAGTCTCTTCACCAAAAGAGAGTCTTCTCGCGCATTTTCATCACGTCCGCAGCTTTACCGGCAAGCTCTCACAAAATCTCGCGCCGGAAGATTGTGTGGTTCAATCGATGCCGGACGTAAGTCCAACCAAGTGGCATCTCGCGCACACCACCTGGTTTTTCGAAACCTTTATTTTGAAAAAGTGGGTGCCGGGATATCGGGACGCGGTGCCGGAATATGCTTACCTCTTCAATTCCTATTACAACGCCGCCGGCACCATGCATCGCCGCGATCTTCGCGGATTGATTTCGCGACCGACGGTCGACCAAACGAAGAAGTATCGCGCGTCAGTCGAAGCCGACATTGATGAGCTGGTTTCTGGCGCTGACGAAAAGTCGTTTCGACGAAATTGAACCAATCCTCACTCTTGGAATTCATCATGAGCAACAGCATCAGGAATTGCTGATCACCGACATCAAACACGTCTTCGCGCAGAATCCGCTGTATCCAGTTTTTCAAGGTGGAACCCGCTCTCCGAGCGCGTTTGATCGCGCAGTGACGGCGAGATCACCGGAGTTCGTCGAGTTTGATGAAGCAACGATCGACATCGGGCACGTGGCAACAGATTTCTCTTACGACAACGAAGGGCCAAGTCACCGCGCATTGGTCCTGCCATTTTCGTTGGCGAACCGGCTCGTCACCAACCGCGAGTATCTCGAATTCATCGCTGACAATGGTTACAAGCGCTCTGAATTTTGGCTTTCGTTAGGCTGGCTGACCGCGAATGAACAGCAATGGCAGGCCCCGCTTTACTGGATCGAACGCGACGGTGAGTGGTGGAACTTCACTTTGTCGGGCTTACGCAAAGTCGAACCGGACGAGCCGGTCACGCATCTCAGTTATTTTGAAGCGGACGCTTTCGCCAAGTGGGCCGGCGCACGGCTACCGACGGAATTCGAATGGGAACGCGCTGCTGCGGAGGTCGGGATCGAGGGAAATTTTGTTGAAACGGAGCGATTTCATCCGGCCGCGCTGTCAGACGCGCCAGGCGACGGAAAGCTCGCCCAAATGTTTGGCGATGTCTGGGAATGGACCCGCAGTTCGTATTCACCTTATCCCGGCTATCGCGCCGAGCCGGGTGCACTCGGTGAATACAACGGCAAGTTCATGTGCAACCAATACGTGTTGCGCGGGGGTTCCTGCGCAACATCGCGGACCCATATTCGTAAAACCTACCGCAACTTCTTTCAACCGGAGAAACGGTGGCAATTCACGGGACTCCGTTTAGCACGCGATCTCTCATGAAAACGAACAGCACCACGCACGATGTTGCGAAGAAGGTCTTTCGCGACGAGATCCTGGAGAGCCTTTCCAAGTCCCCGCGCGCAACTCTCCTGTAAATTTTTCTACGACGAAGAGGGCGCGCATTTATTTCGGCAAATCTGCGAGCTGCCCGAGTACTACGTCACCCGCACCGAAATTGAAATTCTTCGGCTGCACGGCGCAGAGATGGCGGAGGCGCTCGGACCGCAAATCGAATTGATCGGCCTCGGCACCGGCGCCGGAACAAAAACACAGATCCTGCTCGAAGAACTGGACCGCCCGGCTGTTTACGTGCCGATCGATATTTCAAGAGAACAACTTGAGCGATCAGCCGGGCGTTTCCGGAAAATGTTTCCGGATCTGCAAATCCTCCCAGTCGCCGCCGATTACCTCGAACCCTTCGAATTGCCACTGCCTCGTCATCTTTCATCGCGCAGCATTGTTTATTTTCCGGGATCGACCATTGGCAACTTCGAGCCCGATGACGCGAGCGAATTCCTGTCGCGTCTGACCGACTTGGTTGGCGAAGGTGGCGGGTTGCTGATTGGCGTCGATCTTCAAAAAGACCGGCATTTCATCGAAGCGGCTTACAACGACAGCGCGGGCGTTACCGCGAAATTTAACAAGAATCTTCTCGCCCGAATTAATCGAGAACTTGGCGCCGATTTCGATTTAGCGCATTGGCAGCATTACGCCGCCTACAACGCATCGCACGGACGCATCGAAATTTATTTGGTCAGCGAGACCGATCAGTCCGTGCGAATCGGCGACCAAACATTTCAATTCCGCAGCGGCGAAAAAATCCTGACCGAGTACCTCCTACAAACACACTATCGGCGGCTTCACCATGCTCGCCCGCCAGGCCGGCTTCGAATTCCAGCAGGTCTGGACCGACGCTCGGCACTGGTTTGGTGTTTTTTATTTCATCGTGGCAAACTAGGCCACGGTGAGCGCACTGGTTCAACTCGTCGGTGTTTCCAAATCATTCGGTGACGCCGCTGCTGTTCACGCGGTCGATCTTTCGGTTGAAC
The DNA here is from genome assembly GCA_963800015.1 of uncultured Verrucomicrobiae bacterium. Lineage (GTDB taxonomy): Bacteria > Verrucomicrobiota > Verrucomicrobiia > Chthoniobacterales > UBA10450 > AV40. The sequence continues at coordinate 5,085 of CAWCZE010000006.1, forward strand.
GCGGCAAGACAACTGTTTTGATCGGCCCCAGCGGATGCGGAAAATCGACTTTGATGCGTTTAATCGTCGGGTTGCTCACACCAGACGGCGGCGAAATCAAATTCGATGGAATGCCGTTAGGTATGCGAGCAAATGGACAACGTCCGGCACCGTGTCGGTTACGTTATTCAGGAAGGCGGGCTTTTTCCACATCTGACCGCGCGAGGAAATGTCCTGCTCATGGCCCGTCATCTCTCGCGCGTCGAAACTGAAATGTCTTCGCGATTATCTGAATTGTGCGCATTGACCCGGTTTCCAGAGAATCTGCTGGATCGTTATCCCCTGGAACTTTCCGGCGGCCAACGCCAGCGGGTGAGCCTCATGCGAGCGCTGATGCTTTCGCCGGAGTTATTGTTGCTCGACGAGCCGCTCGGAGCGCTCGATCCCCTCGTCCGGGCGGCGTTGCAGAAAGATCTGAAAGAGATCTTCACGCGCCTCAAACAAACCGCACTTCTGGTCACTCACGATCTCGCTGAAGCCGCTTTTCTCGGCGACGAGATTGTGCTCATGAACGAAGGGCGAATTGTTCAGCAAGGCTCAATTAAAGATCTCCAACAAGATCCGGCCTCCGCATTTGTCACCGAATTCATCAACGCCCAGCGCGGGCTTACCTTCGCATGAATTTTTTTCACCACGAAGGTCACGAAGCACACGAAGGACTTCTTTTCTTCGTGACCTTCGTGTCCTTCGCGGTGACAACCATATCGGCTTCCGCGGAAACGAGCGTGAAGATCGGTTCGAAGAAATTCACCGAATCCTACGTGCTCGGCGAGGTCGCCAAGCGAACCCTGAACAACGCGGGAATTTCCGCCGAACACCGCCAGGGAATGGGCGGCACGATCATTCTTTGGCAAGCGCTCCGCGGCGGCCAGATCGACGCTTATCCGGAATACACCGGCACAATCGTCCAGGAGATTTTGAAACGGAGCGATCCCGCGCGCGCGGATTTTGTGTCCAGCGAACTTGGCAAGATGGGCATCGGCATGACCGAGCCGCTTGGATTCAACAACACCTATGCGCTCGTCATGTTGCGGACTCGTGCGACTGCGCTCGGAATTCGCTCGATCAGTGATTTACAAAAGCATCGTGAACTCAAGTTTGGGCTGACTCATGAGTTTCTCGATCGCCAGGACGGCTGGTCGCCATTGGCCCAGGCATATCGATTAAATCCGCAAAACGTCACTGGAATCGAGCATTCGCTTGGCTATGACGCGCTCAGGAGCGGTCAGATTGATGTGAAAGATGCCTATTCGACTGATGCCAAGATCGCGCAGTACGAACTAACCGTTCTCCAAGACGATCAAGGATTCTTTCCCCGTTACGACGCGGTATTCCTGTATCGGCTTTCAATGAACGAGAAGGCGATCGCTGCGTTGCGCGCACTCGAAGGGAAAATCGATGAAGCGACAATGATTCGTCTCAATGCCGAAGCCGATCGCACAAAAGATTACGCGCAAGCCGCGAATCTCTTTTTTGTTTCGAGTTCTGAGTTGGAAAACTCGACGATTTATCGGTCAAGCTTCCCGCCAATATGTTCGCGAAGGTTTTTGGCATAAACTTGAGCGCTGGACATTGCGACATCTCGAGCTGGCGGGGTTTTCCTTGCTGCTTTCGATCCTTCTTGGCGTGCCGCTCGGAATTTGGGCGAGTCGTGGCGGCGCGATCGGTCATATAATTCTGGGTTTCGCCAGCATCGTGCAAACAATCCCGTCGCTGGCGTTGCTCGCGCTGCTGGTGCCGTTGCCCTTTTTTGGAATCAGCGTGCGAACTGCAATTGCAGCTCTTTTTCTTTACGGTCTGCTGCCAATTGTTCGCAACACCGCTACCGGACTGCAGGACATTCCTCGTGCTTTGCGCGAGTCAGCCATCGCCCTTGGACTAAGCGCGCGGGCACAACTCTGGCAAATCTATTTGCCGATGGCGTCGCGTTCCATTCTCGCCGGCATCAAAACAAGCGCCGTTATCAATATCGGCACGGCGACGCTCGCGGCATTGATCGGCGCAGGCGGTTTGGGGGAACCGATCTTGAGCGGACTCGACTTGAACGATCACGCAACGATTTTACAGGGCGCGATTCCAGCGGCGATTCTGGCATTGCTCGTGCAGTGGTTCTTTGATCTGCTCGACTTTGTTCTGATTCCGAAAGGATTGCGTTTATAGATGTGCGGTAATTAACACCGGGCTTCAGCCCGGTGTAGTTAACGATCCAAGGCTGAGCTGTTTTAACAGCTTTTCGTAACCACGTAGGCCGTTGAACGACTCGATACTTAGCATCGAGCGCGGACCGCTCGATCCACCTATTTAATGAAAGTCTTATAAAAAATTATGCGACGGTCAGAGACCGCCGCTACAGTGATCGCATGGCGATTGCGTCGATTAACCCCGCAACCGGCGAAACGCTGAAGGAATTCACGGTTCACAGCGACGTCGAGATCGAAAAAGTATTGCAACGCGCTGTCAGTGCGTTTGAGAAGCATCGGCGCCAGTCATTTCCGCGCGCGCCGAGCTAATGATGGCCGTCGCGTCATTGCTCGATCAGGAAAAGAAGGAGCTCGCCCGAATCATCACTCTGGAAATGGGCAAATTATTTCGCGATAGCGTCGCCGAAATTGAAAAATGCGCGCTCGGTTGCCGCTATTACGCAGAGAACGCCGAGCGTTTTCTCGAAGACGAACCCGCCCAGACTAGCGCGGGCCGAAGCTACCTTCATTACGAACCGATGGGCGCAGTCCTGGCCATCATGCCGTGGAATTTTCCGTTCTGGCAGGTGTTTCGATTCGCTGCGCCTGCATTAATGGCCGCCAACGTGGGGATTCTCAAACACGCCGCGAACGTTCCGCAGTGCGCGCTCGCGATTGAAGATCTGTTTCGTCGGGCCGGTTTCGAGGAGGGAATCTTTCAGGCGCTCTTAATTGAAGCCGACCAGGCGGAAAAATTAATCGTCGACCCGCGGATCAAGGCAGTGACGCTCACCGGCAGCGAAAGAGCCGGCAGCATCGTGAGCAGCGTTGCTGCGCGTGAAATCAAGAAAAGCGTGCTCGAGCTCGGCGGCAGCGATCCGTTCATCGTTATGCCGAGCGCGGATTTCGGATTAGCAGTGAAGACTGCGGTCAAAGCCCGGATGCAAAACACCGGCCAATCGTGCATCGCCGCGAAGCGATTCTTCATTGCCGACAAGATTTACGACAACTTCGTGGAACAATTTGTCGATCAGATGCGGGCGTTGAAAGTTGGCGATCCCTTCGACAAAGCGATCGAGATCGGTCCGCTCGCGAGCGAAAATATTCGCACTGGCGTGCACGAGCAGGTGCAGAAATCGATCGCGATGGGCGCGAAATGTTTGACCGGTGGCAATCGAATCGCCGGCCCCGGATTCTTTTATGAGCCGACGGTGTTGGTCGACGTGCCTCGCGATGCGCCCGCGTTTCGGGAAGAGGTCTTTGGCCCGGTCGCCACGGTTTTGCGCGTGCGCGATGCCGAGGAAGCGATCGAGCTGGCGAATGACACGACGTTTGGCCTCGGCGCGAGCGCGTGGACGAATGAAAAAAACGAACAGGAACTTTTCGCCTCAGAGCTTCAGAGCGGAATGGTGTTCATCAATTCCATGGTCGCGTCCGACCCACGTTTGCCGTTCGGCGGAATCAAACGCTCCGGGTTCGGCCGCGAACTCGGCGCGGCCGGCATTCGCGAATTCATGAACGCCAAAACAATCTGGATCGCGTAATTGCAAATGCTGCGCGCGTAGATCGCGTTGGGCATGAACGGGGTAGCGGCGACTGAGGTCAGTCGCCGCTACCTCTTTGCTTTCGCAGCTCCTCGATGAATTAACCGCCCCTTTTTCCCCTGGGGCGCTTTCAATTGAAAACTAAGTCAAGTTGTCGTCAGTTTTTTCTGCCACCAGATAAATCGCGCTGCAGCAGTGACGGAGGAAGAATTGCGGACGGGTGAAATGAATATACCAGCGCCGGCCCACCAGCCTCCGAATGATTCCGCCCCAATCGACGACTTCGAAGTTGTGCACGGCGAGGCGATCAAGCCAATCGCGCCGCGAAAGTTTCCAGACGTGAGTCGGATCGTGATCAAGCGACCGAGTGATCGGGCCGAGAGGAGTGTCATACACCGGCACAGCCGCAAACAGAAAACCACCCGGCTGCGTTCGCGAATGGATCGTTTCAAGCGCTCGATCAAGGTCCGGGATGTGTTCGAGCACGTCCCAGGCGACAACTGCTCGAAGCCCGGGCTCGATCGGGATGCAATCATACGAGCCTTGGTGCACGATCGCATTCGGAACACGCGTGCGGGAAATTTCTGCACCGTAGGGATTGAGTTCACAGGCACTGCAGTTGTATCGAACAGCCGCCTTTTCCAAGAAAAGACCAAGCCCTGATCCGAGTTCGAAAATCGTGCTGCCGGGTTCGAGCCGCGCCTCCAACAACTGCATGTAAAACCGGAGCTTTCGGTCGGAGTTCTGGCACTGGTAATCGCGATAATTATCGGCGTAATAATCCGCCCCAGAGATTTGTTCCGAACCCATCGCTCAGCTGTAGCAATCCACACGGTGCGTGGGCAAGTATCGTGCGCTCGAAATCCACTACGAAATCGTCTGTTGTTCCATTATCCTACGCACCGTGAAAGTCCTGGTCGTTCTGCCGGCATATAATGAGGAGCAAGCGCTGCCTCATCTGCTCGATGCACTCATCGAGAACCTTTCGGAGGAGCAGAAGGATTACTCAATCATTGTGGTTAATGACGGAAGCAGCGACCTGACGGGCAAAGTTGCGGACTCATACGCCGCACGTCATCCGATCTCGGTCCTTCACAACGAGACAACAAGGGGTTGGCAGAAACGATGCGGCGCGGATTGATGGAAGCGGTCAGCAGGTCCGGACCGAAAGATATCATCGTTACGATGGACGCGGACAACACGCACCCTGCCGGTTTGGCGTTGAGAATGATCCGTTCGATCCGCGAAGGAAACGATGTTGTGATTGCGAGCCGTTATCGAGAAGGAAGCCAGGTCCGCGGAGTTTCCTTCGTGCGTCGTTTACTCAGCCGAGCAGCGTCATTGTTGTTTCGTATTTTCTTTCCGATTCGAGGCGTGCGCGATTACACCTGCGGTTATCGAGCTTACCGCGCCGAGATCACGAAGAGCTTGATCGAGCAGTACGGGCGGGAATTCATTTCCGAACGCGGATTTTCGTGCATGATCGACATTCTTTTACGTTTGCGCGAACGCGATGCCGTGTTCGCCGAAGTTCCGTTGGTGCTGCGTTACGATCTGAAACCGGGCCGCACCAAAATGCGAGTTCTGCCAACCATCTTCGACACTTTGAAATTGCTGATTACCAGGCGCTTCGCGAAATCGAAATAACTCACTAGTGCGAGCCAACTCGAAGCGGAATTCCCATTCGATAACTGTTGATGCAGCGTTGTAAATCTTCGGCCAGGCCGTTGTTACCTTGAGCGGCCGCGATTTCTGACGCCACCTGGGCAGCGTTAATCGCGTCCGAGAACCTGCCGACCTCAGCATAAGCCGCGGACAGAGTCCGCAAAACGATCGCGTTCGGATGGCCGGCGTGCTGGACCACGTCTTCCGCCAATTCCACCGCTTTGACGCCATCGCGCGTCGCCGGATCAGGCGACGTGGCCAGGATCCATGCAAGATTGGTTGCGGCGTTCATTTGATGGGAATCAATCTCAAGACTCTTTCTGAACTCAGGTGCCCGCTTCGTTCTCCCGGCCCTTCTGCAGGAGCGCGAGCCCGAGATTATTATGAGCATCGGCATCGTGCGGATCGATTTTCAACGCTTCCTGGCAATGAATGATCGCTTCATCCAGTCGGCCGCGTCGCAGGAGCAGATCAGCAAGACTGGCTTGCGCGAACGCATTATCTTTTGTTACCGCAATCGCATGAGACCAAAGCAACTCGCTGTCTCGCCAATAACTTGCCTGCGTGCGTGCGACCAGTGCCAGGACAGTCAGTGCGACTGCTCCGGTAGCGGTGAGTAGTTGTCGCCGCTTCCACCATCCAGTTGTCCAATCGGCAATTATCCAAATAATCACGAGGATAAGACCGATTTGCGGCAAGTATGTGAATCGGTCGGCATGAGCTTGCCGTCCCGCCTGAACAATCCCCAGCACGGGACTCAGCATCACGAGAAACCAAAACCAGCCGACGACAACGTAAGGATGTTTGCGCCGAACGATAAGCGCGAGTCCGGTGAAGCCGAGAACCAACATAATGGCAACCAGAACCAGCCAGTTATTTAAATGATCGCGTGGATGCGGATAAAAAAGGCTGAGATCAGTCGGCCACACCGTCTCCCGAATGTAGATGATCACGCTGACAAAGGCGTTCTTGATGCGTGAAAGCAACGATGGCGGAACGAACGAACTTTCTGCCACGGTTTGGATCGCAATTGTCGCTACACAGTAAAGGGCTGACAACGCGAGCATCGGAATCTTTTCTAAGAGGAGACGATTCACAGAGGTTGAGGGGTTGAGCTGTTGAGACGTTGAGGTCAGTTTGGTTCGCCGCTCCCCGCGCCGTGCTCCCGGCCATCTTCCCAGCGGCCAATAATCCAGCAGCAACAACACTACAGGAGTTGTGACGAGCATCGGCTTGGACATCAAACCGCACGCGAAGACGACAAAAACCACGCAATAGCGCAGCAGGCCAGGCTTTCGGGCGTAGACCATATAGGCCCAAAGCGTAAGCATGAAGAAGACGCCACTTAGCACGTCTTTGCGTTCGGTGATCCAGGCCACAGATTCCGCGCGCAGTGGATGGATCGCAAAGATTGCGGCGACGCAGGCAGCTCGCCAAATCGATCCGGTCATCGACTGGAGTAAGAGAAAGAACAAGAGCACCGATGTCGTATGAAGAGCGACATTGATCGCGTGAAATGCGCCAGCGTTTAGACCGAACAATGAGAATTCAAACATGTGAGAGATGTTCGTAAGCGGACACCAACTCGGAGACGGAAACGCGGTGAAGGCCCACGCGACGTTGTGAAGACTCAGGCCACTGTTGATTTGCGGAACTTCGTAAACGTATTCCGGATCATCGAAGTTGATGAACGGGAAACGAATCGTCTGTCCGAACACAAACCAGATCAGCGCAACCAAGCCGACGCATACCGCCGCAATCAACCAGCGTTCCTTATTTCGCATTTGGCAAAGTGGGATCGCGAAACGGGCGGTGGTCACGATAGAGATTTGTCTCTTCGTCAATTTGTTTTGCGAGCTCGTGTTGGCCCTGAGACTCCGCAAGACTCGATGCGGTTTGAGCAGCGTTCTCTGCTTCGTCGAACTGACCGGCTTCGGCATAGGCAGCAGCAAGAGTTCGAATGAATCCCGGATTACTGCGATTCGTGACTTCATTAAGTCTCAACGCGAGCTCCACTGCCGCCGTCCCATCTCTCACGGAATCATCAGGACCAGCCGACATGACCCAGGCCAGATTGTTCAAGGCCAGCGCCGAAGTCGGGGTCGCTTTTGAGCGCGATTTTATAGTGCGTAATAGCTTCGCGAAACAAACCCTTTTGAACGAAGGCATTGGCGAGGCCAGTGTTGGTTTCAGGATCGTTTGGATGCAAGGCAAGTGCGGACTGCCATTCGCCAATCGCGCCGTCGAGATCGCCCTTTCGAAAAATAACCGTGCCGAGATTGTAGTGAGCATCGGGAAAATCCGGCCGCAGCTCGACAGCTTTTCGAAGATGATCGAGCGCTTCATCGAGTCGACCGATGCGCGCCAGCGCGTCGCCCATTGTGGCGTGAATGATCGCCAAACTGAGACTGTAATGCCGACTTTCGCTGGCCGAACGAACATCCAACGCGGCTTGCAGGGAGGCCAACGCTTCGTCGAGGCGGCCGTGTTGCGTGAAGTAATTTCCCAGATTCATAAGAGCGACGTCGTTGTCCTTCGTAACGGCCAAGGTGTGTGTCCAAAGCGATTCACTGTTCTTCCAATAAGTCGTTTGTTTAAACGAACAGACGGCCAGAGCGACGACACTGATCGCACCAATCGTTGCGAGAATTCGTTTCTGCGCGGGATTGGAAACCGAAATGTCCGCAACGAGCCAGCTGAGTGCGATGTAGAGACCAACCTGCGGCAGATAAGTGTAACGATCGGCGTGGCCCTGAAGCCCGACTTCAATAATCCCGATTACCGGCGCGAGCATGATCAGGTACCAAATCCAGCCGACGATGAGATATGGATGGCGTTTGCGAACGCCAAAAAAAATCCACGTCAGTGCAACCAGGAGAATCGCAGCAAGTGCGATCTGCCAAAATGCCAGACGATCGTCAGGATGCGGATAGAAAACGGCGAGACCAACCGGCCAGAACATTTGCCCGATGTAAGTCACATAAGTCACCAGCGCGTTTTCAACTCGCCAGGCGAACGGCAATTGCGCGAGTGATTCACTCGAGCGGATCTGGATCATGAACGTGACGGCCGAAGCTGCGAGCGAGAGTGCCACGAGAGGCAACTTCTCCAAAACCAGACGACGGACTACCGACTCGCGACCACGAAGCTCCGCCGTCTGCGCGCTGCCGTCGGATGTCTGACCCCTGTTGAGCGGCCAGTAATCCAGGAGCAGCAACACCACGGGCGTTGTGACGAGCATCGCTTTCGACATCAGTCCGAAGGCAAATATTACGAACACCGCCGCGTATCGGCCAAATGATGGCCCACGGACGTATCGGGCGTATGTAATCAGAGTGAGAAAAAAGAAAACTGCGCTGAGGACATCTTTGCGTTCAGCGATCCAGGCAACCGATTCAACCCGCAACGGATGGATCGCGAAAACCGCACTGACAAAGGCGGCACACCAAAATCGGTCCGTAACTGTTTCAAGAAATACGAACAGCAACAAAACCGCCACTGTGTGCAGCAAAACATTTGTGAAATGATGGCCGCCGGCTTTGAGACCGAAGACCTGACAGTCGATCATGTGGGAAATGATCGTGAGCGGATGCCAATTTTTTGTCTGCGTATCGACAAAGGCCTCTTTCAGTCCATGCATTGTCACGCCCGAGCTGACCAACGAATTGCCGTAAACGTAAGTCTTGTCGTCGTAATTGACGAAGTCGTGGCGCAGCGTTTGACCGAACACAATCCAGACAAGCGCGACGAGCACTGCGCCCACAAGAAGGCGCAACCACGTTGGGGAACTCGTCGCCGCACTCTTCATTCCAAAGATTTTATCCAATGAGTGCTCATTCGGACGGCTTTTCGCGATAAGGAGTTCCCGACCGATAAAGTTCGATTTCGTGGCGCAGAGTTTCGACAAGCGAACTGTTGCCCTGACTCTGTGCCAGTTCCGCGGCATGTTGCGCGATCGCAATTGCTTTAGCGAAATCCCCTGTCTCGGCATACGCCGCAGCAGAAGTGCGTTGCACGATAGGCGCGTCGCCACCCGGTAACGCCGTTGCCGATTCCGCCAGTTGAACAGCGCGCGATCCATTGCGAATCGAATCGTCCGGAAACGTGGACAGGATCCAGGCCAAATTGTTCAGCGCATTGCCGTCATGTGAATCAATCTGCAAGCTGGTTTGCCACTGAGCAATCGCGTCGCGCACGTCGCCGGCTTGCACGAGCAACGCTCCGAGATTATCGCGCGCAGCGATGTCGAGCGGAAAGTCTTTCACCACGGCTTCGGAATGAATGATACTCGCGACGCCGCGATTCAGTTTTGGCTTGGGCAACGTCGCCATTGGCCCACAAAGCCGCCGCCAGATTTTGATGCGCTATCTGATTGTCAGAAGTAACCGCCAGATCACGCTTCCAAAGCGTGATGCTGTTAAGCCAGTAGGTTGTTTGTTTCCACGAACAAATCGTGAATGCAATGATGATACAGATCGCGACCGGACCAAGAACAATGCGCCGGTAATTCCAATTCTGGGTCAAATCGGCGATCGTCCAGGTGATGGCGATAGTTATGCCGATGTGCGGAAGGTAGGTGAAACGATCAGCCCTGGCCTGCAGGCCCGATTGAAAAAAACCGAGCACCGGAAAAAGGAGTATCAGATACCAGAACCAGCCGACAAAAAGATAAGGCCGCTGCCGGATCAGCAAAATCGCAACCAGGGTGATCGCCAGGATCAGCGCCGCGGATCCTAAAACGATCCAGACATTCAAATGGTCCCGAGGATGGGGATAAAAAACGCCGAGACCAGACGGCCAAAACATTTGGCGCAGATAAATAACAATGCTCACGGCCGCGTTTTTGATGCGCGGGAGCAGGCCTAATTGTTCGAGTGACGCAATCGTCTGCGTTTGGGCGCGAATCGTGATCGCCGCGGCGGTAAGCGAAAGTGCGATGAGAGGGATCTTTTCGACAACCAGACTGCCGACCACCGACCACGGACCACGAAACTTGGCGTCTGACCTCCTGACTCCGTGCTCCGTGCCTCTGCCATCTTCGGAGCGGCCAATAATCCAGCAGGAGCAACACGATCGGAACGGTGACAAACGTCGCTTTCGACATCAATCCGCACACAATCGGAATCAACAATACGAAATATCGGCGAACGCCCGGCGCGCGTGCGTAATAAACGTAGGCGGCGAGCGTTAGCGCGAAAAATACGCCACTAAGTATGTCCTTGCGTTCGGCGATCCACGCCACCGATTCGACGCGCAATGGATGGATCGCAAAAATTGCGGCGACAAATGCGCTTCGCCAAACATAACCAGTCATTCGACACAAAGCGAGAAACAGGAGCACAGATGCGATGTTGTGTAGGACGACGTTGGTGAAATGATGACCACCGGGCCGCAGTCCGTAAATCTGGCAATCGATCATGTGGCTCAACGTTGTGAGCGGATGCCAGAGCTGGGCGTGACTGTGAGTTAAGAACCATTTCAGACCTTCCACCGTCACGCCCTTGATGATTTCGGCGTTTTGGTACACGTAACGATCGTCATCGAAGTTGATGAACTCGTGATTCAACGTCTGGCCGAAGACGAGCCAGATCAGGAGTGTGAGAAAGATGCAGACACCGACCGCGATCCGGCGATCTTCGCGGTAATTCGGCAGCTCCGGCGCTGTCGGCATTGTTAGACCGGCGGCGGAGCCAATCGCCATCGAGCGAGACGAAAACGCGAGGCAGTCGCTAAACACCCGAGGCCGTAGCGCACGCTGCGGCGGAAATTGATGGAAGACATTTCCGGCATGTATTTGGCCGGACACGTGACTTCGCCAATTTTGGAGCCGAGCCAGACGATCTGAGCCAGCATTTGATTGTCGAAAACAAAATCGTCAGAATTTTTTTCGAGCGGGACCTGCTCCAGCAGCGAGCGCGCGAATGCGCGATAACCTGTGTGATACTCCGACAACTTGGCGCCGATCATGAAATTCTCCGCCGCGGTGAGAAAACGATTGGAAATATATTTCCACAATGGCATTCCGCCATCGAGCGCGCCACCTCCGAGAATCCGCGAGCCGAGCACACAAGGATAAAGACCGCTCGCCACCAGCGAAGCCATCGCCGGCAAAAGTTGCGGCGTGTATTGATAGTCCGGATGGATCATCACCACGATGTCGGCTCCGGCCGCGAGCGCGAGCCGGTAACAGGTTTTCTGGTTGCCGCCGTAGCCGCGATTTTCAGGATGAACTTCCACCTGCACCTGTGGGAGAGTGCGGGCGATGGCGGCAGTTTCATCGTGACTGGCATCGTCCACCACTATCACAAGGTCGACAATTCCCTGCTGCATGACTTCGTCGTAGGTTTTCTGCAGAGTGCGAGCGGCGTTGTAAGCCGGCATTACGACGACAATTTTCTGGCCGTTTAGCATTTACGAAGAGTTCGTACTGAACGACGCGCACCATCCGCATTCGGCTGGGCTTCATCAAGTCCAATCGCGGTAAAAAAAAGCCGCCGCCCCGGATGCCCGAAGCGGCGGACAGATTTTATTTACGCTTGGTTACTTGTCGGCGAGTAGTCGCATATTCGCGGTGACACTGGCCGAATCAACATTCTTGGCCGTGCCAACGACGTTCATCTGAAGCGTCATCGGATTATGGAACAATTTGTCGACCAGGGCTGGCGGCAAGCCTTCGCCGATCAAGTTTGCCTTGCTGATCCCGGCATTACCGGCCCGACTGAACGTCATTCGGACCTCGGCATGCTCGCCGGTATCAAGATGGCGATCGTCGAACACCCGATTAGGGGAAAATGCGAACGTGAGCACACCACCGCAGGGAGCGCTGGTGTTGGGATCGATGCAACTGGGGTCGTTCAACACCGGGCTCACAATCGAGATGTTGGCCGTAAACTGAAACCGAGCCTGGGTCGGAGCGCCGCTGAGGTTGTTCATGTGATAGTTGTAGAAGAAGTTCAACACCGGATAGATCATGGTCTTGGCCGAATCCTTGGGTAGATTAATGCGGGCAATGTTTTGGGCGTTGAACGGCGTTGTTGTCGTCGTGTCCGTGATCTGGAAACACTGATCTCCGTTCGCGGGATTGGTTGAGGGACTTGGACCGGGTGTTGCTGCCGGACAAGGATCGGTTTGGAGCGTTATGAAACCGCTCTCCGCACCGATGAAAACGGCATTGTTTCCAAAGGAGCCAACATCTCCGACATCGTCGGCTGTTGGTGGTCCGGCTCGCAATCCTGTGACTGCGACGACGGACAAGATGAATAGGGTTACTTTTGCTATGGGATGTTTCATTATGTTTTGGTTTGTTTGGTTGATTTTGCAGCAAGTTCTACACTCATCTGGCGTAAGACCCTGCTGTTACTGGTCAATTCGAGGAAAAAAGCCGGATCTTTCAATAAAAGCCGCCGCCCCGGGCTAGCCGAAGCGGCGGACAGATTCTGCGGTTTGTTACGGTTTAGTCACCAAACAGGCGCATGTTGGCGATGATAGTCGTGACCGGATTGACCGGACTGGTTTGGTTTACGCACTTGGTCCTGACGTGGACATTCAAGCGAAGGGTCATTTGGCTGTGAAACAATTTATCGACCAGTTGCTGAGAAAGACCACTCTCGACTAAACCCCGTTTATTGATGCCAAGATTACCAGCGCGGCTGAAATTCAGATGCTGGCGCTCGCGGTCCCCCGGGTTCATCGAGCGATCCTCTCGCATCCGATTATCGCCGAATTGAAATTGGAGTTTTCCACCGCAGGGGTCGCCGGTCGAAGGATCGGTGCAACTTGGATCGTTCAACACCGTGCTTTCGATCGTTATGTCGGCGGTGTACTCAAAGAACACGCTGTTCTGCGGTGAGCCGCTGGTATTCTCCAAGGTGAAATCGTGGAAGAAATTCAGCACCGGATAAATTATGTCGCGGGTAGCATCCTTCGGCAGGACAATCGCGGCGATGTTGTAGGCATCGAAGAAGTCCTGGCCTGGGCAAGCTTGAGTCGTGAAGCATTGGGGGCTGTTGTTATTCGGCGCGGGTGAAGGGGTCGGTGTTGGACTTGTTGCGGGACAATTATTTACATAAATGAATCCGCTGCCGACGCCGAGAAAGTTGGCGCCCTGCTTAAACGAATCCGGATCGCCGACATCGTTTTCGGTTGGTGGCCCGGCTTTCGACCAGGATGCCAGCGCCATGCTGGCGGTAATCGCAATAAGAAACGTTCTTGTATTGTTCATGTAGGTAGCCTCCGGTTATTGGTTATTATTTGTGAACACTGAGACAAATACATGCTGCTCCTGACAAATCGCCCGAGTCAATCCAAATTACTCATCAGATCGAGGTCTCAGAAAAATCTTAGGCCCGACCGGAAATGTTTTAAGATCGGACTGACTGATTTTGCGTCGCCCAAATGTTGATCTTTCACGATCCCTCTTGTGTTGAATATTCAGCAGCCGGTCATCCGGAACGGCCCGGCGCGAATCGTTCGCACTGTTCCTGTTTTAAAAGAGCGACATCCGAACTGGGAATGGCGCAAACCGGCGCCGGCAACGCAAGAACAGTTGTTGCGCGCTCATTCGCCACAGCACATCGAGTTCATCAAAAATCCGCGGGGAGATTTCGATGCTCGATACTCCAGCCTATCCGAAAATTTATGATTACGCCGTCCGATCCGCGGGTGCGGGCACAGCCGTTTCGCGCGCTGCCCTCGCGCGGCGAGCGGGCATTTGCGTTGATGCGGCCGCCTGGACATCACTCAACCCGCGACCAAGCGATGGGTTTTTGCTACTTCAGCAACATCGCGATCGCGGCGCTCGACGCATTGGAGAACGGCGCTAAACGCGTCGCGATCTGGGATTTTGATGCTCATCATGGCAACGGAACCGAAAATATTGTCGCGGGTAACGAGCACATCCGCTTCGCATCAATCCACCAGTTTCCGGCGTATCCCGGAACGGGCGCAAAATCCTTCGCCAACATCGACAATTATCCGGTTGGCCCGCAGACGCCGCGACACGAACACGTCGAGATTTGCAAACACGCCCTCGATAAACTTGTCGAATTCAAACCCGATCTCATTCTCGTGTCGGCGGGATTCGACGCCTATGCGCGGGATCCGCTGGTTCAAATGACGCTGGAAGAAGAAGATTTCGCTGCGTTCGGCGAATGGTTGCGTAAAATCGACATTCCCATCGGCGCGATTCTGGAAGGCGGCTACAGCGAGGATCTCCCGGAATTAATCGACGTGTTTCTGAGCGCGTGGACGGGCTGACTCGAGGTCCGTGAGTAACTGGATCGCAGCAGCCTCAATATCGCGATAGCCGTATTGTTTGGCGCGAGCTTCAACCGCCAGCAAACCGCAACGATGCACGGCGCCAAAATCTCCAAATGGAAATTTGTAGTGCGCTTTGCTCCGGGGCGAATATCGATTGTCGATGCCGAGGTGCCACTTGCCATATTCTTCGATCCCACGATTACGGATGAATTCGTTTTCTTTGGAACGAGAAGGCTTGTCTTGCTGCCAGGAGCCTTTGCGATCGGCCACTACACACCCTTCGCTGATAAGGCTAAAACTGTTCAACAAAGCCGCTGGGTTAAGCGTTACCGATTGTTTTTGCTGCGCGTAAACCTGCGATGCTATTGCAGATAGAGCGATCGCAACAATCGCTGCGCGTTTCATTTTGTTCAGGGGAACCATCATTATCTCGGGCTGGCGGGATTTGAACCCACGACCTCTTGAACCCCATTCAAGCGTTCTACCAAGCTGAACTACAGCCCGTTTTCGGACTGAACTAATCGCGTCGCGGCTGGCCATTGCCAAGTAAAGTTTGAAGGTCCGTTTGCTTTTCACCCTTCATCCCCCATCCTTCATGCTTCTCTATGCTCAGCGCCGGAATAGTTGGACTGCCCAACGTCGGGAAATCGACGTTGTTCAATGCCGTTACCCGCACGCACAATGCGCCTGCGGAGAATTATCCTTTCTGCACGATCGATCCGAATGTCGGCGTCGTGACCGTTCCGGATTCCCGCCTCAACAAACTCACTGAAATTTCGAAGTCGAAGAAAACCACGCCGACCGCCATCCAGTTCGTGGACATTGCCGGGTTGGTCAAAGGCGCGAGCGCCGGCGAAGGATTAGGCAATCAGTTCCTCAGTCACATCCGCGAGGTCGACGCGATCGTTCAGGTTGTCCGTTGTTTTACCGATCCCGACGTTCACCATGTCAGCGCGTCGATCGATCCGATCCGCGATATCGAAGTCATCAATACTGAGCTCGTGCTGGCCGATCTTGCTGCGCTCCAAAAGCGGCACGATCGATTACAAAAGGAAGTTCGCGCCGGCGAGAAGACCGCCAAAATCGAGAGCGCAATCATCGAGAAACTATTGCCGCATCTGGATTCAGGAAAACCGGCCATCACTGCGCCCCTGGATCCGGAGGAGAAAGCAATTGCGCGAAATTTTTTCCTGCTGACTTCCAAGCCGACATTGTTCGCGTGCAACGTCGCCGAAACGGATCTCGCGGCGGTTGCGAAAGGCGACAAAGACAACGCGGCGGCGAAATATGTCGGGCTGGTCCAGGATTACGCGAAACATCATTTCGGTACCGAAGCGTTTGTGATCAGCGCCCAGATTGAAAGCGAGCTGGTCGATCTCAGCGAAGATGAGGCCTTGGAATACTTGCGCGGACTTGGCGTAGAAGACAGCGGAGTGCACGGTTTGATCCGCGCCGCTTATCACCTGCTCGGCTTGCGCACCTATTTCACCACCGGCGAAAAGGAGACGCGCGCCTGGACCATTCATGCCGGCGACAAGGCGCCGCAGGCCGCGGGCGCGATCCATTCCGACTTCGAGCGCGGGTTCATCGCGGCCGAAACGATTGCTTACGACGACTTGATCGCCACCGGATCTTTTGCGAAAGCGCGCGAAACCGGAAAACTTCGACTCGAAGGAAAAGAATACGAAGTAAAAGACGGCGACGTGATCACATTCCGCTTCAACGTATAGGGTGTAGTGGCGGCCGTGCCGGCCGCAATTTTACTGTAGCCGCCGCCGTGGCCGCACCTTTACAATTTGCGGGCGACACGCCCGCCACTACAGCCCTCCCACATTACGCCGGAATATAAAGAATCCGGCCGCACTGCTCACAATTGACGATCTCTTTCCCCGCTTCGGCGTCTTTCACTGTCGCGATCGTTAATTTCATGTGACATCCGGTGCAAATGCCGTGTTCGATGGCAACGATCGCCGAGTCGCCTTTGCTGGCAAAGAGGCGCTCAAAACGATCCAGCAAATCTTCGTCCATCTTTTCGGCGAGCTCTTTTCTCTCCTTCGACAACTCCTCCAACCGCGCTTCGAGCGCTTTCGACTTCTCGCCGAGATCGTTCATCTGGCGGTTGACGGAATCTTTGGCGGTGGCGGCTTTCTTTTCCTCGGCCGTAACCTCGACCTTCAATTTGTCGATTTGATCCATGAGCTCGAGCTCCTGGTCCTCCAGCTTTGAAATTTCACCCTCGTAACGCTGAATCTCGTGACCAATCGCCTGAAACTCGTCGTTCTTGCGCGTTTGATATTGTTGGGTTTTGAGCCGGTTGATGCTTTCGGTACGGGTCCCGACGTCGAGCTCCAACTTCTTGCGATCGACTTCGATCTGTTTGGCCCTGTGCTTGATCGCTTCCAGACTCGCAGCGCTTTCGGCAAGTTGGGCTTCCAGATGCTTTCGTTGGATCGGCAGATTTTTAATTTCGTTTTCGATCTGCCGGATCTTCTGTTGCCGGTCCTGGAGAATGAGAAGCTGTTCTAATTCGTCGCGCACGTAGCGGTGAAGTTATTGGTTCGGCGTAGCGGCGTCAATCGCAGCCAGCGCCTCTTCGGGACGCGCCCGAACCGCGATATTCTCCGTCAGATTGACCCAGCGTACGGTTCCTGAGGAGTCGATGTAAAACTCAGCCGGTCGCGCGATGTCGTTACCTTTCGGCCCGGCGCGCGGATGCAGAACATCGTAACGTCTTATGACGGCGGCATCGCTGTCGGAAAGGAGCGGAAAGGTATAACCCATCTTTGTCGCCTGATTCTGACTGACATCGGTCGGATCAACGCTGATCGCGGCGATCTGCACTCCACGCGATTTGAAGTCCGCCAAATGTTTCTGGAAACTCCGCAACTCGGAGTTACAAAGTGGTCACCAGTAGCCGCGGTAAAAAATCAGCACCGCGCCTTTAGACGAGATCAGATTGGCAAGCGAGACTTGCCTTCCACTTTGGTCCGGCAAGGAGAACTCCGCTGCCTTTTCACCGACCCGCGGCGCTTGCGCGGAAAGTGGGACCTGCTTCAGGACATAGAAAATTTCGTAACTGAAGAAGGCGAATAAAAGCAATGCAACCGCAGTGAAGATCGAGCCGAACACTTTACCGCGATAAAGTTGCGGCCTTCCAAACGCGCGAAACAACCCGATCAACAGCAGAACAGCGCCAATCCCAAAAAGCAAAAGGGTCGCCCACGGGAAATCACGGGTAATCGGAAATTGGACGAAATATTCGTAACTGAAAAGTCCGCTAACCGCTACGACGAAGCCGAGCCAGATCGGCCAATTCCATTTCCGTTTCATGCTGATCGTGCCGGCAACATTCGCAAAATCCATCGATAAAGAATGAATGTGAGCGCTGCGAACATGACGCCCGAGAGAATGATGCCCGTCGTCTCAAACCCGGGACCAACAAGTGCGAGAGGCGTCGGGTTGGTCGACAACGATTTGATCACCGAAATCACAACCTGGATGATGCCCTCGCCAACGATCAGACCGGATGCAAGCAAGACGCCGAACTGTTTTGCGGCTTCCGGCCTGGAGGTGCGATCCGCCTGTCTGTCGTAGATCCAACCGACGACAGCGCCGACCACGATCATCAGCGTGGCCGAAGTCGGCAGATAAATTCCGAGGCCGACCGCAAGGGGTGGAATTCGCATGTGTTTCGTCGTCCGGCGCGAGAATTTCGTCCACCAAAACAATTGCAGCGCCGATTCCCGCACCGATTCCAATCAAACTCCAATCGATGTCCCCCGCGATGACGCCTTTCGCCAGCGACGAAATCAAACCCGCTTGAGGCGCGGGCAGCACGCGGCTCGGATCAGTTCCAGGCGCGCCGGCAAAACCATAAGTGTGATTCATCAGATCCAGCACGGGCGGAATGACGACAGCTCCAGCGAGCACGCCGATGATTAACGCGACTTGTTGCTTCCACGGCGTCGCATCAACGAGCTGTCCGGTCTTGAGATCTTGAAGATTATTGTTTGCGATCGCGGCCACGTTGAAAACGACGGCGGTGGTGAAAAGCGCGAATGCGATTAGCGCTTTGCTGGTGTCGGGGGTGATGTACGGCTTGAGACCGAGCACCAACAACAAAGCAGCCCCGATCACGACCAAAATTCCAATACCCGAAAGCGGACTGTTCGATGAACCGATCAAGCCCGCCATGTAACCGCACACCGCGGATACAAAGAAGCTCATCAAAAAAATGTAAACCACGCCGCCGATGATCAGCGTGGGGAGATGAGCGCCAAGACCACTGGAGCTTCCAAACGTTCCGAGCAGCCATCCTATCGGCAGCATGCAAATCAAAGTGACAACGCCGACGATGCCGATCGGAATATCGCGTTCAGTGATCGGCAACGTCTCGGCTTTGCCGGATTTACGCGCGCGCGACGCCGCCATCGCGCCGGCTAATCCGCTAATCAGTGGCTTTGCCAATTTGACCAACGTCCATATCGCCGAAACGCCAATTGCGCCGGCGCCGATGTACCTCACTTTGCCGCCCCACGCGCTGCGCGCCAGTGCAGCCACCGGCGTCGTGAAGTCCTGGGCTAGAGCCGAGTAGTGGGGAACGCCCCAGCCCCAGCCGATCAGCAAGCCCACCAGCATCGCAAGGCCGACCGACAGACCGACCAGATGCCCGATTCCCAGCAACAAGAACGATAAAGAAAAATCGTAGCCGCTGACTCCGCCTTTCTTCCCGATGCGAAAATTTTGCGCCAGATCGGAAGCGAATATCTGAGTCTCGATGATTAATGGAAAAACTGCGGAGACGATCGATCCCCACAGAACTGCCATCAGACCGGCGCGGCCTTGTTCAACCTTGGACGCAACATCGCCGCTGCCGCTGCTGCCAACTTTCAAGACTTCGGCACACGCGACGCCTTCGGGGTAAGGCAAATCCGAGTTCGTTACTAACGCGCGACGCAACGGAATCGAATACATCACGCCCAAAATTCCTCCGAGCGCGCAAATCCAAAACGATGTCCAGAACGGGAAATTGGTCCAGTAGCCGATCATGATCAGTCCCGGCAGCACGAAAATGATCGACGACAGCGTGCCCGCGGCAGACGCGACCGTTTGGACGATATTGTTCTCCTGGATCGTGGCGTCCTTGAAGTTGCGCAGGATCGCCATCGAAATCACCGCTGCGGGGATTGATGTGGAAAAAGTGAGGGCGGCTTTGAGCCCGGCGTAAACGTTCGCCGCCGTGAAAACCAGAGTGATGACGATCCCAATGATGATTCCGCGGACCGTGAGTTCAGCGCGGTTTTTTCCGGGTTCGTTCACGCGTGCGGAGGATGGCGGAAATCGCCAGACCGGTCAAGGCTCTGGGGAACGCACTCGCCTCGCATGGGTGGATTGGCCGCTCCGCGGACGATGCTGAGTATTTCCGGCCATCGCCGCGTGATTACCATCGAGCTCGGAGAGCTCGATCCACCATATTGGGGTCGTACCTAAGCATTCAACATTTGGAGTCGCAACCTTAGTAGGTCTCGACCGGCGAACGTTTGCCGTCTTCGGCGCTGCGTTGTTTGGCGCGCTCTTCGCCAAGCGTAGCGACACGAAGGTCCCAAATCTCGCTGTCGATTTTGCGAAAGGCGGCCTCGGAAAATTCATGTGGCGGTTTCATCTCCTTCTTGAACTTCGCGACACTCGCCAGCGCGCGATCGGTCTGTTCCGGCGGCAACGTTTCCAAAATCTGTACGCACGTTCTCGATCTCCGGCATCCGATGGCAAATCATGACCAGATCGTTTCCGGCATTGATCGCGAGACGAATCGTGTCTTGTAAACCGTAACCGTTCAGGATCGCGCCCATGTCGAGATCGTCGGTCATGACGAGGCCGTCGAATCCGAATTCGTTGCGAAGAAGATCGGTAATGATGCGTCGCGACAAACTCGCCGGCGTCTTTTCCTTTTCGAGGCACGGATACCAGCCGTGACAAATCATCATGCTGTCGACGATTGTGCCTTCAAGATAGGGGCGATTGACCTCAATCGCCCGCGGGCGGTTCGGTGAACCGCCCCTACCTACGAAATGCCGGAACACGGCCAATTCATTTGCATCCAATTCTTCGCGCGTTCGATCGATTCGCGGCAGTTCAAAATGCGCATCCGACTTCGCGCAGGTGTAACCAGGGAAATGTTTGCCGCAGCTCGCGATCCCCTGGTTGCGCATTCCATCGTTGAACGCGCCGGCGTTGCGAACCACTTGCTCGACGGTCTTTCCATAACAACGGCCACGTAACGAATTATCCGCATTGTCGTCGAACGAAATGTCGAGCACCGGGCAAAGATCGAGATTGAACCCAAAAACCCGCAGCAAACGGCCGGTGATGTCGCCATGGCGGCGAATCAGATTCAGATCGTCTTTGTCGCGTAATTGTTGTGCGTTCGGCGGCTCGCTGCCGATCAAGCGCAAACGCGAAACCCGGCCGCCTTCCTGGTCGATGGTGATAATCGGCTCGATTTGGCTGAGATCGCGCAAATCGTCGATTAACTTCCGCAACTGCGTCGCGCTTTCGATGTTGCGGCCGAAAAGAATGAAACCGCCCGGCTGCACGCGGCGAAACATCTCCGCACTCGCGGCATCGAGTTCCTTGCCGGGAACGCCGCACAGTATCAGTTGGCCGAGCGAATCGTCTTTTCAGGTGCGCATCACGGATCGACAGCCTTCGATTACGAACGGCGCATCCGCAATAAACACGCCACGGAGCGGCGTCCACCTGGTAGACAACATTCGTTCTAATTCGATGTGCATTCGTGGAGCGAAATAAAATAGCGGTAGCATGAAAAAAATCGGCATTTACGGCGGCACGTTCGACCCGATTCATCACGGCCATTTAATTCTGAGCCGTCAAGCCTGCGAAGAACACAGTTTCGATGAATTGATTTTCGTTCCGGCTGCGTTGTCGCCGTTCAAGAAAACAACCGCCCAGGCCAGCGGCGAACTGCGTTTGGAGATGTTGCGCGCCGCGATCCAGGGACAAAAAGATTTCATCGCGGATGGTTGCGAACTGAAACGGCCAGCTCCGTCTTACAGCATTGATACCGTTCTTCAAATTCGAGAACGCGATCCGAACGCCAAACTCTTTTGGCTGATCGGCGCCGACAATATTGCCGGCCTGAACAAATGGCACCGGTTCGAGGCGCTCGAAAAGCTGGTGGAGTTCGTGGTGCTGGATCGCGGCTGTGCCGCAAACCGGGAGCACAATTATCCCGTCGTCCGGCGAAACATCGATATTTCGGCTACGGACATTCGAAACCGGGTTGCGTCCGGGCGTTCCATCCGCTATCTCGTACCGCAGGCTGTGGAAGAAATTATTCGCCGCGAGAAACTTTACCGGGAGTCAGCGACATAACCGCGAAACAGTTAGCCACGACCTGCGCCGAGCTCGCTTCGAACAAGAAGGCCGAAGACATCGTCGTTCTCGATCTCGCCGGAATCTCAACTTTTACCGATTTCTTTGTGATCTGCTCGGCCAGTTCCGAGCCGCAACTCAAAGCGATCGCCGAATGAAATCGAAATGCGCTTGCGCGAAGATCACGGCCGGCGCGCCGCCGCCGTCGACGGCTTTCCAGCCAGCCAATGGATTGTCCTCGATTACCTCGAAGTCGTGGTCCACATCTTTCATCGCGATAAACGCGAGTTCTACAGCCTGGAAGATCTGTGGGGCGACGCAGCGCGGGTGGCGTGGGAAACCGCCACAAGCGTCTCCTAAGTTGTCTTGGTGATTATTTCGCCGACGCGCGACGGTGCCGGGGATGGCGATGCGCCCGATGGACTGGTGACTGTCGCCGGTTGCACGTTCATCAACTCCACCTCGAAAATCAAAAGTCGAATTCGGTGGAATCTGCGGACTCGGTGAATGCTCGCCGTAAGCGAGGGCTGGCGGAATAAAAAGCTGATATTTCGAGCCGACCTTCATCAACTGAAGCGCTTCGGTCCAACCTTTGATCACTCCGCGCAACCGGAAATGTGGCCGGCTGGCCGCGTTTGTAGGAACTGTCGAATTCGGTGCCGTCCATCAAAGTCCCACGATAATTCACGGTGACGCTGTCGGTGCTCTTCGGCTGGGCGCCGTTGCCCTCTTTCAGGACCTTATATTGCAAACCGCTGGCGGTCGTCTTCACGCCCTCTTTCTTTTTGTTGTCGGCCAAAAATTTCTCGGCGTCGAGCTTCGTTCTTTTTGCCAGCTTCAGCTTGCTTCGCCTGCATGTCTTTTTCGAAGTTCATCATGACGTCGCGGATTTGGTCCATGGTCATCTGGGGTTTTCCAGACATGCCGTCTTTGACCCCGGCGTTGATCATGTCGGTATTCACGTCGATATTTTGACGTTTAAAATTGATGCCAATGTTCAAACCGACGGCATAACTAAACTTGTCTTTTTGGTCTTTAAACTGGGCGGCCTTGTCCTCGCCGAAGACGCTGACGGCGAACGACAAAGCAATAGCGGTAATGATAATAGATTTCATAAAATGGTCTGCGAATCTGGTTGCGCTTTAGGTTGGAACAGCGCAGAAAGTTGCACGCTAGTGGAGAAACCGCGCTCGTCAACCCACCATCGTGCTCGCCGCATTCTGGCGATCAGCTTGCTTTTTTGCTGCCTAATCGGCACCGGGCTGGGCCGCGGCTCCGATCCAGATTTCGAAGGCTGACGCGTTGCGCATCGGCAAGCGAATCTGGCAAAACGAATGCAACGGCAGCGTTGCCGGCCTCACCTCGTGGAATTCCGGAGAGGATTTCGCGTCCCTTGGCATCGGACATTTCATTTGGTATCCGGAAGGAATGCGCGGGCCGTTTGACGAAAGTTTTCCGAAATTCCTGGAATTTGCGCATGAACGCAACGTTACGGTTCCGGTTTGGCTGAATCAGGCGACGTTTTGCCCGTGGAAGTCGCGCTCCGAATTCGTTCACGCACAGGGTTCGTCGCAAATGCGAGAGCTTCGGGAATTTCTTGCCCACACGGTCGATCTTCAGGCGCAATTTCTGATCAACCGGTTGCAACAATCCCTCGCCAAAATGGTTGACGAAGCCGGCGCGGGCGAACGCGACAACGTCCAGCGTCAATTCACGCGCATTGCCAGTACGCCGCACGGCTGCTATGCATTGGCCGATTACGTGAATTTCAAAGGAGAAGGCGTGTTACATACCGAACGTTACCACGGCGAAGGCTGGGGCTTGCTGCAAGTGCTCGAACAGATGCACGGCACCGAGACCGGCGCCGCCGCGACCCGTGAATTCGCGAATTCTGCAGCTGCAATTTTGCGCCGACGCGTGCAAAATTCGCCACCAGAACGGCATGAAGCGCGTTGGCTACCCGGCTGGCTGAACCGCGTTCACAGTTACAACCAAAGTTAATGAAACGTCGCTTTTTCCAACTTGGAATTCTTACGGCTGCGATCGCGCTGGTTGGCCTCGCCCACGCTCAAATGTTCGGGCCAAAAATGAAAAAACCGAGCGAGATGATTTCAAAACAGGCGCCGTTGAAAGTGAATCAACAATTGCTCGCCCAGGCGACGCCGGAAAATACCCACATCGTCGTATCAATCCCCAAACAACGCGCCTACTTGATGATTGGCGAACAAATCGTGGCCGACGGACCGGTTTCGTCCGGAAAACGCGGGCACGAAACGCCGCGCGGACATTTCAACGTCATGGAGAAGGACCCCAATCATCACTCCAGTCTCTACGGCGATTTCGTGGACGGCCGGGGCCGGACCGTGCGCGCAGGTGTGAGCGCTCACATCGATTCTGCGCCGAGCGGAACCCACTTTGCAGGCGCGGCGATGAAATGGTTTCTGCGACTTACTGGTGAAGGCGTTGGAATGCACATCGGCATTTTGCCCGGTTATCCCGCCTCGCACGGATGCGTTCGGGAATCGGTTGAAGGCGCGAAATTATTTTACGATCACGCCAAAGTCGGAACGCCGGTCGACGTCGGCGATTTCTAGATCAATTTTCGCCGCAGCATTTCGAACGCGACCTGGGCGACCAGTTGCTTGAAAGTTTCGCGATCGCTCGGGAAAAATAATTTTCGGACTTAGGTTTCGCTTTCATCCGCCAGCGCCACATAAACCGTTCCCACCGGTTTTTCCTCCGAACCGCCGCCGGGACCTGCGACGCCGGTCGTTGCCAACGCATACGTCGAATTTGCGCGCTTCCGCGCGCCCTCCGCCATCGCTCGCGCCACTTCCTCACTGACTGCGCCATGTTGCTCGATCAATTCGGAATCGACGCGCAGCACATCGGTCTTTGCTTCGTTCGCATAACAAACGTAACCGGCCAGCGAGGACGGACGAAGCGCCAGGAACATTTGTGATTCGGTTCGCGAGCAAACCGCCCGTGCATGATTCCGCCGTCGCCAGCGTTTGCTTCTTTTTCGGTCAACAACTTTACCAGAACTTCCTCAAGCGCCGCGTCCGTGTCGGTGAAAATCACGTCGCCAAGTTCCGCCCGAACGATTTTTTCAGCCTGTTCAAGCGCAGCGCGTGGACCGATCATTCGCAAATCCACTTCCCCGGGCCGCGCGCAATAGCCAAGTTCAACACCGGGAATCGCCAAAATCTTTTGGCCGATCTTTTCTTCGATAATTGATTCGCCCATCACCGCGATCTTGTAGAAGCGCCGCTCTACCGACAGGGGCTCTTTAATAATCGATCGAAGGAGCGGCATCGACAGATTGCTGGAACATCGGCTGCAGTTCGCGCGGAGGACCCGGCAAAAGAAAAATATGTGGCGATGCGAATGCTTCGAATTGATGTTCGCCTTCAGATACAAACCGGGCGCGCTGCCATTTTCGTTCGGAAGAACCTGTGCCCCGGCGGGGACTTGCGCCTGCCGAGCGATGCTCGGAACCCATTTGATTCCGCGAACTTTTAACCGCGTCTTGAGAGAAGCGAGCAATTCGTCATTCTCTTCCAGGTTCAATCCGAGGAGTTCCGCCGTAACATCCCGCGTAATATCATCGCTGGTCGGACCAAGACCTCCGGTAACGAAAATGATTTCGGCGCGGGAAAATAATTCCCGGAGTGTTTCGCCGAATAACCGGACCGTCGCCGACCGTCCGCCGTTCCTCAATTCGCAATCCGAGCAGCAAAAATCTCGCGCGCGATGAAAGCCGAGATGCGTGTCTTGAACATCGCCGGCCAGAAGTTCGGTTCCGGTATTAAGAAGCGTTACGCGCATTGTGGAGCAAACGTCGAACGTCCAACGCCCAACGTCCAACGCCGAAGTCAGAAACTCCGAGTTGGAGATTCGGTGTTGGACGTTGAGCGTTCGGCGTTATCTGCCGAACTCAGGCTGCGTCTTTGTCCTGCTTCTTGCGAATCAGCGGCAACTTTTTGCCTTCGACGACGGCGCGATTGATCGTGACCTCGGCGATATCTTCGCGGCTCGGCACATCGTACATAATATCGAGCATTATCCGCTCGAGCATCGAACGAAGCGCGCGCGCGCCGGTTCCCTTGGTGACCGATTGTGCCGCGAGAGCGCGCAACGCGTCCTTCGTGACGGTCAGTCGCACACCTTCCATCGAGAAAAGTTTCGTGTACTGCTTGATCATCGCGTTCTTGGTTTCGGTCAGAATCGCGACCATCTCATCCTCCGTCAGCGCGTCGAGCGAAGCGACAACCGGCAAGCGTCCGATGAATTCCGGAATCATTCCGAACGAGAGCAAATCTTCCGGTTCAACGTGACGGATCGCTTCCTTGCGCGAAAGCCTCTTCGACTTCCAGCGTCGGGCTTCCAAAGCCCATCACTTTTTGGCCGATCCGTTTCTGAATGATCTTGTCGAGGCCGACGAACGCGCCGCCGCAGATAAACAAAATTTTGTCGGTATTAACCTGAATGTATTCCTGATGCGGATGTTTCCGGCCGCCCTGCGGCGGAACGTTGCAAGTCGATCCTTCCAGAATTTTCAGCAAAGCCTGCTGCACACCTTCGCCCGAAACGTCGCGCGTGATCGAAACGTTGTCGGTTTTGCGGCCGATCTTGTCGATCTCGTCGATGTAAACGATGCCGATCTCGGCGCGTTTCACGTCGTAATCGGCGTTTTGAAGCAAACGCAAAATGATGTTCTCAACGTCTTCGCCGACGTATCCGGCTTCAGTCAGCGTCGTTGCGTCCGCGATGCAGAATGGAACGTCGAGGATTCGCGCCAGAGTTTTGGCGAGCAGTGTTTTTCCGGAACCGGTCGGCCCGACCAGAAGAATATTGCTCTTCTCGATTTCAACTTCGGCCAGCGGATCCGGTTGGAACGCCGCCGATGAATCGCCCGCCGGCGTCGAATGTTGCAACACTCGCTTGTAATGATTGTGAACCGCGACCGATAAAGTTTTCTTGGCGACGTCCTGACCGATCACGTATTGATCGAGCGACCGGCGAATTTCCACCGGTTTCGGCACTCGAATGTTGGACGATTGCCGCCGCGCGTCTTCGTTCAGCTCCTTATCAAGGATGCTTTTGCAGACGTTGATGCAGCTGTCGCAAATATAAACGCCCGGGCCGGCGATAAGTTTGCGCACCTCGGCGTGACTTTTGCCACAGAAGGAGCACATCGTGAGGTTCGTTGCGCGCGCCATAGTTCGGCCCTCAAAGGGAGCAGCTTCTATTCCTCCGACTTCTTGCGCGCCTTCGCCGGACGAGAGCCGTCGAGTCGTTCCACTTGTTTGCGGGACTTAATTACTTCGTCGACCAAGCCCGTAAGACTTCGCCTCCGCGGCGGACATATAATAATCGCGATCGGAATCGTTTCGAACCTGGTCTTCGGGCTTGCCGGTGTGCTGCGAGATAATCTTAATGATCCGTTTCTTAAGTTTGAACATGTAATCGACCTGGCGTTCAACATCGCTGGCCTGTCCTTGAGCGCCGCCCGAAACCTGGTGGATCATGATGTCCGAATTCGGCAACGCGAATCGTTTGCCTTTTGTTCCAGCGCAAAGCAACACCGCCGCCATGCTCGCCGCCATTCCGAGGCAGTAAGTCGTCACGTCGCACGTCAGAAATTGCATCGTGTCGTAAATGGCCAAACCCGCAGTCACCACGCCGCCGCCGGAGTTGATGTAAATGCTGATGTCCTTTTTCGAATCCTCCATTTGGAGAAAGAGCAACTGCGCGATGACGAGATTCGCCACGTGATCGTCGATTGCCGTCCCGATGAAAACGATGCGGTCTTTCAACAAACGCGAATAAATATCGTAACTGCGTTCGCCGCGGCCGGTCTGCTCGACCACCATCGGGATCAGGATCGATTGCGATTTATTCGTTACTTCGCTCATTTCTTTGGCTCTTGCGAAACCGGCTGGACGCTAACATTCGCCTTTAGGAAATCAAGAGTCTTGCCCAGCAGTATCTGTTCCGCGAGCGAGTTAAGTCCGTCACGCTCTTCGAGTTCCTTGCGCATTTTATCGCTGGAAATGTTGTAGTGCTGCGCTTCCTGCCGAATGCGATGATCGACATCCTCGCGTGTCACTTCGATTTTTTCCTGCTCGGCGATTCGCTCGAGAATGAAGTTCGTCTTCAAGCGATGGTAAGCCACGCTTCCAGCGGTCTCGATCAGTTCCTTCTCTTTATCCTTCAACATTTCGTCGGGAATTCCGCGTGCGCGATTTCGCTGAACCAGCTCGGTCAGTGCGCGTTTGGTTTCGTTTCGCAGTAACGGCGGCGGCACGTCGAATTTTGTTTTCTCGTGCAGATACTTGATCACCTGTTCTTCCTTCGCCTGCTCAACCTGATGTTCTTTCTCGTGCTCGAGATCGTGCTCGATCGTGTGACGCAAATCGGCCAGCGTTTTTCCCGGCAACAATTTCGCCGCGAATTCGTCGTTCACCTCCGGCAAAACCTTGTCCTTGATCTCGTGCAGCGTGACCGAATAGCTCGCCTGTTTTCCCGCCAGTTCCTTGACCAGAAAATCCGCCGCAAAATCGACAGTCACCGTCCGCGTTTCGTCCCTTTTTCTGGCCGACGATTTGTTCGCAAAACTTTGGCAGGAAATTGTCGGGCGCGAGTCGCAGCCAGAATTTTTTGCCGCCGTGCAAATTCTTGCTCGAGCCCGGCGCGACTTCGCCCACCGGCTTGCCATCAACCGTTCCTTCAAAGTCAATCACCACGAAATCTTCCATTTGAACGGGCCGATCAGGAGCGTCGACAAAATCGGCAGTTTGATCGCGCAAGCGTTCCAAGGTCGCGTCAATTTCCTGCTTCGGTGACTTTCGCGTCCGGTAATTCAACCTTGATACCTTTGTAATCGGGTAACTTGAATTCCGGCGCGGTCACGACCGTCGCCTGAAATTTCATCGACTTGTCTGCGCCGAACTGGACGTCTTCCAGATTTGTGAGCGACGCTACCCGCAATTTCTTCTGCTCGATCGCTTCGTGATAACTCTTCGAGACCAGTTTCTTGGTCACTTCTTCCTGAATCTCTTTTCGAAATCGCTTATCGACCACTGCACGTGGCGCTTTTCCAGGCCGGTAACCCGGAATCTTCGCGAATCGCGCAAAACTCGTTCGCGATCGCGTCCCATTCTTTCGAAACTTCCTCCGCCGGCAGTTCGATTTGTCAATGTCGAGACCGATTCCGGCTTTGGTTTCCACCTTAACTTTCATGCGAGCAGCCACGCTACGCCGCGCGACATTCGAGGGCAACCGGCTCGGTTGTCTTATTTCTTGTGGAAAGTCGTTAACTGCGAAAACGCGCACCGCCAGCGGCCATCTCGTTTCACATAGAAATCGGTCGCGCGTTCCTGGGCCGCGAATTCCTGTCCGGCAAATCTTCCCCTTCGTGGAAGTGATCGTTGTGACTACCGCGCTGTCTCCGTGGGTGCGGACCATAAGGTCATCCAACTCCATTTCTTCGTGAACCAAAGTTCCGGATTTGATCGCAGCTGAGAAAACGCGCCTTGTCGACGACGCGCCCGTCGGCATCAATGATCGCCCAATCGTCAGTCAGAAATTTGCCGATCGCGTCTGCATCATTGCTCAGAACTGCGGTTGCGAAATCTCTTTCCACTTTCAGCAGTTCTTCCTCCGCATGATTGCTTTTGTTCTGACAGGCGAGCGCAAGCGCACAAACGGCTAACGCGATCATCCGCCTCATACTCGTTCGCCGCGCAAATAGACCGAATGTGTCTGCGGAAGCCCGAACCAGTAGGCGATCTCGCGATAATCCTCGCAATCGAACACCGCGACGTTCGCAATTTTCCCGACTTCGAGAGATCCGATCTCATCGCCGCGGCCTAACGAATACGCCGCGTTGATCGTCGCCGCGCTGATTGCTTCCGCCGGCGACATCTTCATTTGGGTGCACGCCAGCGACAAAATCATCGGCATCGATGGCGTCGGCGACGAACCGGGATTGAAATCAGTCGCGAGCACAACTGCGAGGCCGGCTTCGATCATTTCTCGCGCGCGCGGATATTCTTTCAATCCGAGCGCGTAAACCGATCCCGGCAACAGAACTGGCTGAACGTTCGCGGATTTCAACGCCGCAATCCCCTGCTCGTCCGTTTTTTCCAAATGATCAGCGGTCGTCGCGCCAAGATCGGCCATCAATTTCGCGCCGCCGAAATTCGAAAGTTGATCGACGTGGCCGCGCAATTTCAGTCTGAGCATCTTCGCCGCGGTCAAGATTTTGCGCGATTGCTCAACATCAAAATAATTGCGTTCGCAAAATACGTCGCAGAACTCCGCAAGTTTCTCCTTCGCAACTCGTGGCAACATCTCGTGGATCACCAGATCGACGTATTTATCTGGCGATAAATCGCGTGGCACCGCATGGGCGCCGAGAAACGTCGGAACGATGTCGAGCGGCGTTTCGTCATTTAATCGTTTGATGACGCGGAGAATTTTGAGTTCGTCTTCCAGGCGTGAGTCCGTAACCCGACTTCGCTTCGATCGTGGTCGTGCCGCACTTCAAAAACCACTCGACGCGATTTTTCGCTGAATCAAAGAGTTGTTGTTCGCTCGCATCACGCGTTTTCTGAACCGTCGACCAGATTCCGCCGCCGGCCTTCGCAATTTGTTCGTAAGTCTCGCCGCGGGCCCGCCGTTCAAAATCGTCGAGCCGATTTCCGCCGAAAACCAAATGAGTATGGGCGTCGACGAACCCCGGCAACATCACCCGCCCGCCAAGATCGACCACTTGAACATCGCCTGGCGCTCCCGAAACTTGACTGCTTATCGGTCAAGTTTCGCTCGATCTCTTCGCTGGACCGACCGAAGACAATTTTGCCATCGCGGATCAGAATTCCGCCATCGCGAATAATTCCGAGATCAGACAACTCGTTGCCGATTCGTGGACGCTTCGGTCCGGCAAGGGTAACTAGCTGCGATGCGTGAAGAAGAGCGAGCGTGCCCATCGGTCACATCTCACAATGTTTCTTTCGGAATGACAATGCTCCTTAGGTGGAACGCGATCTCCGAGCGCGTTTACCAATCGAGCTCGGAGAGCTCGATCCACCTGAAGCGCTGGGCTATTTTCAGTCAGCAGACCGAATCGATCTAACCAATTTTGCTGCGCACGATCTGATCGACTTTTTTGAAATTTGATTCGGAATCGGCGCTCAGTTTTTCGACTTTGCTTGAAAGATCCGATTTCACTTTCTCGTCTTTCAATTGCGCAAGATTGATCCGCACGTTCAATGCCGCGCCTTCGACACACGCGCGGGTTGCCAAGGCGCCAACGCCGACGTCGGAAACCGACGCTGGATTCCCCTTCTCCGCCATTTCGGCAAGCAATTCGTAGGATTTCGAGGATGTTTCCATCACCTTTAACGGAATTTCGGCTGCATATTTCGTTGCCGACTCGATCGCCGCTGAGCGCGCTTTCTTTTCTTCGTCCGATCCTTTTGGCAATGCGAATGCATCCATCACTTTGTTGAACGCGTTGGTGTCTTCGTCGACGAGAAAAAGAAGCTCATCTTTAAGCTTCTGCGCTTTCACCGCCCAATCGCTAAAGAATTGAAGTTTATCATCCCAACCGCGTTTGCCGGCGGAGAGATTCGCCACCATTCCGCCAAGAGACGCGCCCAACGCGCCCATCAACGCAGCGACCGATCCGCCGCCAGGCGCAGGCGAATCGCTCAAGGTTTCATTGCAAAATTCGCGCAGGTTCATTCTCACTAGTGATTTCTTGGTCCCAGCTGGACCTTCGATCTTTAACTCAATCACCTTTTCGTTCGGCTCGAAAGGTCTGAGTTCGCTTAAGCCCATCGACTTCACCGCGATGTCGATCAGCTCCTCCTCCGACACTCCTTCCGACCATTTTTGTTTTCTCAGAAAATATCGCCCGGCATCGGTGAGACAACGCTTCGGCACCATTCCAACGATTTCCGAACCGGTAACACGCATCCCGCGTTTGTGAGCGGACTCGACGCAGGCATCGAACGCCGCGTGCAATGGCGTTTCGTCGATGTTGGTAAGATTCATCGAGACCTGGGCGATGCCGTATTCTTTCACGAACCAGCCGATCGCTTTCACATGCTTCAACATTCCGGGTTCGCGGATCGGCTCGCCGTTTTTATCGAGAATCTTTTTGCCGCTAGGAGTTCCGTCTTCTGTTTTGAATCGCCCCTGCTCGCGGACATCGAACGCAACTGAATTGGCGCGTCGCACCGATTTTGTGTTCAGGTTCGCGTTGTAAGCGACAAGAAATTCGCGCGCGCCGATCACTGTTGCGCCGGCATTCCCGATTTTCGCCGGACCGTAATCGGGTTTCCATTCCGGCTTTGTGATTTTTTCGGCGAAACCCTCATACTCGCCGCCGCGAATCACCGCGAGATTGCTTCGCGATTTATCCTTCGCCGCTTTTTCATAGAGGTAGACAGGAATTCCAAGTTCGTCACCGACGCGTTTTCCAAGTTTGTTCGCGCACTCGATCGCTTCCTCCCAACTGACGTTGCTGACCGGAATGAATGGACAAACATCGGTCGCGCCCATTCGCGGATGCGCGCCTTTATGTTTCCGCATGTCGATCAGCTCCGCGGCTTTCTTGATTCCGCGAAACGCCGCTTCAACTGCGGCCTCCGGGCTTCCGACCAGGGTCACGACGGTCCGGTTGGTGGTCGCACCAGGATCGACATCGAGCAAAGTCGCGCCGTCTACCGATTTAATCGCATCGGTGATCTGCCGGATTACATTTTCGTCCCGGCCTTCCGAAAAATTCGGCACGCATTCAATCAGCTTTTGCATGGCTCAATCGCGCGGCTTGGGCTGCATTGGGATTTCGATTTTGCTCTTCGCCGCGAAATCGATTGCGCGTGAATACCCCGCATCGGCGTGACGCAGCACGCCCATTCCAGGATCGCTCGTGAGAACGCGTTCGAGCCGGCGTTTCGAATTGTCGGTGCCGTCTGCGACGACAACCATCCCCGCGTGTTGTGAGAATCCGATGCCAACGCCGCCGCCGTTGTGAATCGAAATCCAGGACGCGCCGGCCGCGGTGTTCACGAGCGCGTTGAGTAACGGCCAATCCGCGATCGCATCGCTGCCGTCGATCATTCCTTCGGTCTCCCGATTCGGCGAAGCCACCGATCCGGCGTCGAGATGGTCACGTCCGATAACGATCGGCGCTTTGATTTCGCCGCGCCTAACGAGTTCGTTCATGGCAACGCCAAACTCGGCACGTTCGCCGTAGCCAAGCCAACAGATTCGAGCAGGCAAACCTTGAAAATGAATTCGCTCCTTTGCCAGCTTCATCCAGCGGGAGAGCGTTTTGTTTTCCGGAAACAATTCCAGCGCAAGCTTGTCAGTGCGGGCGATGTCGTCGGGCTCGCCGCTCAACGCCACCCAACGAAACGGGCCCTTTCCTTCGCAAAAGAGGGGCCGGATGTATTCCGGAACGAATCCGGGAATGTCGAAAGCGTTTTTGATCCCGGCTTTTTGGGCCTGCGCGCGAATGTTATTGCCGTAATCAAAGGTGATTGCGCCCGTCTTTTGCAATGCGAGCATCGCTTCAACGTGCGTCGCCATCGCTTGCATCGAGCGCTCGACATATTCGTCCGGATTTTTTTTGCGCAACGCCAGCGCATCTTCCAAACGACATGCCGTTCGGAACATAACCATTCAGCGCGTCGTGGGCGCTCGTTTGATCGGTCAGGACATCCGGAACAACGCCGCGCTTTACCATTTCCGGCAAAACATCCGCGCAGTTTCCAACCAGACCGACCGACAACGCTTGCCGATCCTTGCGTGCTTGATCGATCATTTTCAGCGCTTCATCGAGCGAACGCGCGATCTTGTCGCAGTAGCCGCTCTTCAATCGTTTTTCGATTCGCGCCGGATCGACTTCAATTCCAAGAAACACCGCGCCGTTCATGGTCGCGGCCAGCGGTTGTGCACCGCCCATCCCGCCAAGGCCACCGGTCACAACAAACTTGCCTTCCAGCGATCCACCGAAATGTTTTTTCGCCCGCGGCAGCGAAAGTTTCGAACGTTCCCTGCACGATTCCCTGACTGCCGATGTAGATCCACGAGCCGGCGGTCATTTGTCCGTACATGGTAAGACCGAGTCGTTCGAGGCGATTGAACTCAGAGTAATTGTTCCACTGGCCGACCAGATTTGAGTTCGCGATCAGAACCCGGGGCGCCTCGTCGTGGGTTCGGAATTTGCCGACCGGCTTGCCGGATTGGACGAGCAACGATTCGTCGTTTTCCAATTCCTGGAGCGAACGAACGATCGCCTCGAACGCTTCCCAGCTTCGCGCAGCGCGTCCAGTGCCGCCGTAAATGATGAGCTGATCGGGATTTTCGGCGACATCGGGATCGAGATTGTTCATCAACATCCGCATCGCCGCTTCCTGATGCCAACCTTTGCAGCTCAGCTGATTACCTCGCGGCGCGCGAACTGTGCGTGGGCCGCTCATAATTTATCGAATTTACCCGACCGAATTTGTTCGGCCAGTTCGGCAATATCTCCTGACAAGACCCGATCGCCGGTCAATGGGGCGACGATTTGCCTAACGAGTTTGAAAGCTTGTTCCACTCCGTCGCCGGCTTTTAGCGGCCGCCGATGTTCAAGCGCTTCCGCCGCGGCGAGCAGTTCAATCGCTAAAATGTTTTCGGCGAGGACGACAATCGAGCGCAGCTTCAAGGCGCGCAGTCATTCCCATGGAAACATGGTCCTCCTTTCCGCCGGAGGTTGTCACGTTATCGCAGCTCGCCGGATGCAGCGAGCACGCGGGCTTCGTTCACAAGTGCTGCTGCTGCTACCTGCGCGACCATGAATCCGGACTCAACACCTGGTTTACGCGCGAGAAACGCGGGCAGACCTTCGCTTTTATCCGGATTCGTTAGGCGATCGATGCGCCGTTCGGCGATATTCATCAGGTCCGTCAACGCGATCGCAGCGTAATCGAAAGCGAACGCCAGCGGCGCGCCGTGAAAATTTCCACCGGAAATAACCTCGTCAGTTTCCGCGAAGACGAGCGGATTGTCGGTGGCCGATCGCGATTCGATTTCCAAAATCTGTTCGCAATGTGCGAGAACATCGCGAACTGCGCCGTGGACCTGCGGCATGCAGCGTATGCTGTAGGCGTCCTGCACGCGCGGGTCGTCTTTGCGATGAGATTCGCGGATCTCGCTTTTTTCCAAGAGCGAACGCAAGTGGGCCGCGGCGGCTTTCTGGCCGGCGTGCGGTCGCGCATCCTGCAAACGTTCGATCGAATGCCGCCGGCGTATCGCGCAGCCCTTCGAGCGTCATTGCCCCTGCGACATCCGCGAGGTTGGACAAACGTTTCGCGCGCAAAATCGATAATCCGCCGACCGCGTGCATCGCCTGGGTGCCATTCAGCAAGGCGAGTCCTTCCTTCGCCGCCAGCGTCGTCGGCTTCAACTTCGCGCTCTTCAACGCGTCCGCGCTGGGCATTCGTTTGCCATCGAAAAACACTTCGCCTTCGCCAATCAAACCAAGCGCGAGATGCGCCAACGGCGCGAGATCGCCGCTCGCACCGACCGATCCTTTTTCGGGAACCACCGGATGGACGCGATGATTCAACATTTCGCAAAGCAAATCGACGGTTTCAGGACGAATTCCACTCAACCCAAGCGCGAGAACATTTGCCCGCAGCAACATCATCGCGCGCACTTCCGGTTCCGAAAGCGGATCGCCGATTCCACAGGAATGACTTCGAACCAGATTCAACTGGAGCGTCTCGATTTCGTCACGCGGCAATTCGAACGTCGGCCAGTTTGCCGAAACCGGTGGTAACGCCATAAACGACATCGTCTCGCGCCACAATGTCATCAATGACTTTACGCGAAGCAGCCATTCGAGTCCGCGCGGTCGCCGCGATTTGAACCCGCTCGTTGCCGTATGCGACCGCCGCGATTTGCGACAACGACAGCGTCTGGCCGTTTAGTTCCATCGCTCCGATCTTAGCGGGAAGTCGGGTAAATGAAAGGCGCGGACGCGTTCGCTAATTTCGCGCCTGGCGCGCAGTTTTTCGTTTAGGTGTCGGTTTCGCCGGCGGTATTTGCGGCTGAAGTGATCGGGTTCCCTGCGGGTCCTCTTTCCACGCGGTGATTCCCGTTCGGGCGTGACCTCCGATATGTCCAAGGAACCCGTGGCGTCCGGTTTCGTATTCCGCATCATCTCGAACGTGAATCCAAAACAATCGACCGGCCCTGCGCCAGCCATCCAGAACAATGCCGTCGTAGAATGATTGATTTCGCGCCGTAACTATCAGCGCATTATTTTCGTCCGATTCTTTCTCCCACGCTGTTCCCCAATGAAGAACCAGCGTCTTAAATCGCATTTCCCGCAGACGGGCGCCGATGTCGTGGGTGTAATCGGCGCAAATCCCGCGTTTTTTCACGCCGATATGGATCAGGTAATTGTGAATCGCCGGGTCGCCGTGCACTCCGTAATCCCGGGCGCACTCGCGCGAGCTCCGGTGCGCAGTTTCGGATAACAATGCGGCTTCGTTAGGATCAACTGTCTGCGGCGACAACGCGATGAGGGCGTTACGCAGATCGTTAATCGATTTTTCGTCTTCGGCGTGAACGCCGGCGCTGCAGAACAGCCCAACTGCAATCGCGAACGCGACTTTGAGCTTCACATTGAAAATTCTAGGCCGGGTCCGCCGGTTGCAGCTGAAAATAAAAAAGGCCAGGTCGCCAAGCGACCCGGCCTTTTTGTCCAGGTTGCCGCATGCGGGCAATCTGAACGAAGCAGTTATTTGCCGTAATGTGTGCTGGCGGTTGTCGTGGTGGCAGCTGCCTCCTTGTGCTGAGCGCAGGCTCCCAAACTCAACGCGCCGGCCAAAACGGCCATGATCATGATCGCTTTTAATAGTTTCAATGTAGTTTCGCCTCCTTTCCGTGCTGGTTGCTTCGACGTTCTAGGCGATGAACATATTAGACGCAACGCCTTTTTTGTAAGCTGGTTGCTACAATCTATTCGCGGATCACCACCGGGGTGGTTTCATCCACCAGTTCAAACAGTTCAACCACGTCCCGGTTGCGCATCCGAATACAGCCGTGGCTGTCGGGGCTGCCGATCTTGTCTTCGTGCTTTGTCCCATGAATATATATGAACCGGTCCCGGGTGTTGGCATTGTGGTCGTCCAGGCCATCGAGCCAGAGAATGCGCGACATCACCAAGTCGTCGGTGGACGGAAGCGGATCCTCCGGGCCGAGCGCGACCCGGCTGCGAAAGATTGTTCCATGTGGCATATCGCCGCCGATCTTCTGCGCGATCCGGAAATTGCCCGTCGGCGTCTTAAAACTGCCTTCCTGCGTCCCAATCCCGAAACGCGACGTGGAAATTGGATACGAGCGAACGGTTTCGCCGTCCTGCGTCACAGTGAGCTGCTGATCGCGAATCGAAATATCGATGCTGGTGCGTGGACTTTGCCGCGTAGACGTTGAATCATTCGCAGGAGAGGTGCTCTTTTTTACGCGGCTTTGCATGACTTGAAACCGGCCTTACAATTCGTTCGGCCGTGGGAAAAGAATATCACGTAGCAATAGCAGGTGCCACCCCCCTTCAGTCGCCGGAGCGACTTGCGCCGCGGCGACGCTCGTCCTGCAACCTCAACGCAAATCCCGAACGCAATGAAAAATTATAGCGTCGCGATTGTAGGTGCGACCGGCGCAGTCGGTGCCGAGCTTTTGAAGGTTCTGGAGCGCCGAAGTTTTCCGGTGGCCAGTATTCGCGCGTTGGCTTCCGCCAAATCCGCCGGCAAGAACGTTTCGTTTCGCAACCAGCCCGTTCCAGTCGAGGAATTGCGCGAAGATTCGTTCAACAACATCGACCTCGCGTTTTTCAGCGCCGGCGGCGAGCGATCGCGAAAATTTGTGCCGATTGCGCGCGATGCAGGCGCGGTGGTAATCGACAATTCCTCCACCTTCCGGATGGATCCCGACGTGCCGCTGGTGATCCCGGAGATAAATCCCGATGACGTGAAGAAGCATCGGGGCGTCATTGCAAATCCAAATTGCACGACGGCCGTTGCCTTAATGGCGATCTATCCATTACATCGCGCATTCGGGGTTGAGCGCATCTTTGCCGCGAGCTACCAAGCGGTTTCCGGCAGCGGCGCGCAGGCGATTGCCGAACTGAAGGATCAGGTGCAGGCAAGCGCCGAAGATCGTGCGCCGACGGCGAAAGTTTATCCGCATCCGATCGCATTTAACGTTTTGCCGCACGTCGATGTTTTCCTCGAAAGCGGTTACACCAAGGAAGAAATGAAAATGCAGGATGAAGGTCGCAAGATCATGCATCTGCCGGAATTTCGAGCGTCGGTAACTTGTGTGCGCGTTCCGGTTTACCGCGCACACTCCGTGGCCATCAGCGCCGAATTTGAAAAACCTGTGTCCGTCGACCAGGCGCGCGAAGTTCTCGCGAAAGCGCCCGGGCTCGAACTCGTCGACGAACCACACAACAGCCGTTACCCGATGCCGCTGGAAGTTGCCGGCAAAGATAATTGCCAGGTCGGACGCGTCCGGCGCGATTGCGCGCTGGAAAATGGTCTCGCGTTTTGGGTCTCCGGCGATCAGTTACTCAAGGGCGCAGCGCTCAACGCCGTCCAGATTGCCGAGCTTTTGTAGCATCGCGGCGATCGATATAAATCGTGGCAGCGCCGGGCTCGGTCGCACTTCTAACTCACTAAGATCGATTCGGTTTGGTTAGACAACTGCAAATATCAACTCGGCGGATGCATTGGTGAACTAGGCCCCAACCACCTGCTCCCGAACGAAATGAATACGTCTATTACGCGGGGCGGACCTGGTTTTGCCCGCCAATGTACGAATGTCTTCATTGAAATCACGTCCATCATGCGATTCGCGTTTTTCAAAAGAGTGATCGCGGAAACGGTGCCTTCCGGCGTCACTTCGAGTCGATAAATGCCGAGGTCAGGAGATGCCATCTCGTCCCCCTGGTAGACGGTCGGGATATTGCGGATACGGGAAATAAGTAAACACCGTTCTGGCCTCGGCATCGTTATGGACCAGTAGGTGCACCGCCCCTTTGGGAATGGCAGTCTCGACGATTTGCGGGCCCGGCACCGCCGCTTTGGACAGAGCACCAGCGGTTGTGCGTAAGATGTTGCGCTCCTTTCCTTGTTCTGTTCGGAAGCGGCACTCCTTTGCTGTAACCGACAATAATCTATCGCGCGTCGTGTCATCCGGACGAAAAATATTTGGCTGACTCGATTTCGTGACCTGCTCAATAAGGATTCCTCCCTGAATGCTCCATTTGCCTTCCGTATCGATTCGGAGGTCTTGGCCCGGACGGGGGACTATGGTGAACGATGTGAACGTGCCGTCACGTCGGAAAGTATCACCTCCCGCCTTCAGCGTTCCATTGTATTGGTCGACTGGGACACGCCAACTACCGATCAATAGTTTCGCGGCCTCGGAATCCGGTGGCGGAGCCGCAGACAATGATGATGCGACAAAGACGATTGCCAACAAACGGGAAATCGGGCGTGTACTATGGAATGCCTAACGACAAAAAACTGAGCGACGAGGAAGGGAGCGCAAGGTTTCACCTCAACAGCTAAACGACTAACCATCTCAACTTCTTCATGCTATCAACACCATCAACTTTGTTTAATCTGCCCAATCACCGCGTCGACGTCCGAGACGAAGCCAGGAGGGAAGCCAATGTGTTTGGCTTTGCGCCACCAGTTCTCGCCACCCGGCGTTCTGAGCAAGGTGCCCAAGAGTGCTCCACCTGTCGCTTCGAAAGTCCCCTTCGGAAAGATTCCGCGCTGCGTTCTCTCCCAAATGTGAAAAGCCGCCCAGGCGTTTTCTTGCAGCATCTGCTCCAATCGAAGCTGATCGGCAGCATCCAAGGCGCGTTCCCCTTGAAGGCCGGCGGTCATCAACTCGGCGATGTCGCGGTTTTGGGCGATCGCCTGCCTGATCACGGTCCACTGCTCCATCGTGGAGTTGTGCTCAGCGCGCTGCAATGCACCGGTATTTTGTTTGATCTGTAAAGCTACGAAGATCAACGACGCCACCACCGCTACCGACGCAACAATCTGTGCGAGATAAGATATTTGTTCGAATGACATCGATTCTAATGTTTTGCGCGCCTAACGACAAAATTGTGAGCAGTGGCTTGGAGAGCGCAAGCTTTCACCTCAATCATGCCGCTCTGCGGCAAACAAAAGTCGGGTACATCATGGATGCACTAGCGGGAGCGTAACAGCTAAACAACTAACCATCTCAACTTCTTTGTCATGCTATCAACAATCAACTCTCAACCATCAACTTTTCTTCTGAGTGACTTTGCCGGACCAAGATCATCGCAATAACTGCAGGCCATAGCGAGTTAATTGAAGAGAAGAGTCTCTGGGTAAGACCCCTCGCCCCTTCCGGATCAAAACCTGTAACATTGAGCCACAGGTACAAAATCCCCGCGACGCTCACAAAGACGGTGACGATATATGCAGACCTGCTGTCTCTCAGTGCCCGCACTTCAACAAGTGACAGAGCTGGCGCGATTAAGTTAACGATCCCGATGGCGTACAGTCCATGTAGCCGATTACCCATCGGCCAAATTCCGTTCGACAACATAGATACGCCGAAAATGAACCACGCCGCGGCCCCGAAGGAGAAAGCCTTTCCGGTTGCCCGCCAGAGCCCGATCGCGAACAGGCAAAACGTTACGCCAACGCCGACTCCAGAAACGTTGCAAAGTAGGTGCGGAAGACCGGGTTGTTTGGTCAGCTCACTCGCGTGTTGGGCAATGGCGTTGTACCCAGGTGAAAGTGAGCCCGCGACCGAGATCCAAACAAGAAACCAAGGCAACGGAACTAAACCTGCCATCAATAGCCGTCGCTGCCACGCTCCAATGCGATCATTCATCTGATCAGTCTGGATTTCTGCAGTGTGGGATGGATTTCATATGAGCTCCGCTATTCAACGCCTAACGAAAAAACCTGAGCGACCACTGACGAGAGCGCAAGTTTTCACCTCAACACCTAAACGACTCAACAGCTCAACTTCTTCAGACCTCGAAGATCATGATGCCAATAAAGATGACAGCATGCACCCAAATAAGAATCACCATCGCTAAACGCAAATTAGCCGAGGCGTAGCTATCGCCCTCACGACCTTTATAGCCGAACAGTTTATCGCGACAATTGAAGAGATAGATGCCGGCAAAGACAATCAACGCTTCGAGAAAACAGAAAAACAACTTCAAGCCGATTCTTCCTTCGGCAGGCGCTGATCTGGATAGTGCGGCAAAAATTTCCATCACAAAAACTCCGAGCTAACCTGTTTGTTTCCGAGAATATTTCGCAGATGCGGCGCAGTTTGAGCGTGGCAGAAAAACAGTATCGCCGCCTAACGAGAACGAAGATTAGCGACCGCTGAGGAGAAACGTTTCACGATTAACCGATAACCAATACGGTTAACGCGGGGGCTCCGCCACGTCCAACGGTCGGCTTCTTCGATTGGTTAGATCGGGACAATGCGATCTCGAAATAATCGGAAAACCAAAAATCGACTCATCAGAAATCCAATGAAAATACCACCCCAGCCAACAGCGGTCCAAATGTAAGCGATGCCGAATCGCGGGACGAGAGACAACGCACCCAAAAATACCGCGAACGCAAACCAAGGACCAAGGAACACAGGTTGAAGTGGATCGCTCGACCCAAATGGCGACCTGTTCCACGCCGGCGCTTTCAGTGGCGCTCTCACAAAATGCAACCAGGTGATCGTGATCGGCGGCAGCAAAACGATTGCCGTGATACAAAAAGCAATTCCGAAGGTGGGACTATCGAAGTCGCGGGGCATCGGCTGCCGCACGAGCAAAGCGCTACATACGAAGCCAACCATCAACAATACGTTTATTACCTTCCAATGAGTGCCCGGTGCTTGAAGCGACTTTAGCGTGTTATGCCGTTGATCTTCACGTCGCACAAGAGTCACGATCTAACGAGAAAACCTGAGCGGCGGCGAGCGCAACTCTTCATCTCAACAACTAAACGACTAAACATCTCAACTTCTTCTTCATCTTGCTCTCAACTATCATCTCTCAACTCCCGACTTCTTCCTGCCGCGTTATTGCTGTGTCGTTCGTAACGAGTAGTGGTTCGCAACCAATCGCCAGCGCCCTTCTTGCCTTACCCACACCCGAGTGAAGCGAGTCTCGCGCGGGACAGGTTTGTCTTTGTCTTGGCCAACCATCGTTGACAGGCCAGTCTCCACTGCGGTGTTTTCGTAGACGCGGACCTTGACCTCGGCGGTGGTAATAGACTGAAATTTCAACTCATGCGACGTGAAGTCTGAAATCACTTGCGGCTTGGATCTCACTGTGCCGCTTGGTCCTACGCCGATAAAATCATCCGCGTAGATGCGATCAAGCGCTACCGCATCAGCATGAATCTGTGCTTGGATGCGCTCGTTATCCAGTTTCCTGATCGTCTCCTCGACGCTCTCCTTTTGCGCCACGCTTGTCGCCACCACTGCGAGGACGAGGACAGTTATAAAAAATGCTGATTTCATGTCGAATTCTCCATAGGTCTAACGACAACAAGCTGAACGACTGCTACCGGGGCGCAAGTTTTCATCTAAACGACTAAACATCTCAACTTCTTTTCCCGCCGATCCGCCGTTAGCTGCATCACCTTGTTAGGCCACCACGGCTCCCGGTCGATCCATGTGTTTGAGCCGGCAGAATACGAAAAGCGCCAACCCTCCGCAGATCACGATTTGCGCGACGTGTATCCAGAACCATGTTTTGGCTCCGCCTCCACTGGCTAACAGTCGGGTTGCATCCTGTGGCCAAATCAACGTGAAGAAAACGAGCAAACCAATGAAGTGAACGACAATTCCCGGTAAGATCGATTTCGTAAGATAGGCAATGGTGCCAAGCATCGAATCGACAAGAAAATAGAAGAGCACGACCGGCCACACAAACCCTTGCGTTATGCAATGGGCTGGTGCCAAGGCCATGGCCGCGACAATGATCGCGAAGGCGCCAGAAAGCTTTCCTTCGAGAAAACTTTGGAAGTAACCCCGGAACGCCGCCTCTTCCGGAAGCGAAGAAACGACGCACGCCATAAGAATGACTGTGACGGTGGTGAATAACGGGTATTTCGAGAAGTCCGGCAGAGCGCGCGGTGTGAATCTCACCAAATCGAGCAAAACGATCCACAATCCTGCCAACGCGATAATGCCGAGAATGCCGGCGAGCGTGGCCCACCCAAACAAAGAGGCCGACACGGGATTCGCGCGCAACAGCCGGCGTCGACTTTCGGAGGTGCTACGCGGAGGACCGC
The DNA here is from genome assembly GCA_963800015.1 of uncultured Verrucomicrobiae bacterium. Taxonomy (GTDB): domain Bacteria; phylum Verrucomicrobiota; class Verrucomicrobiia; order Chthoniobacterales; family UBA10450; genus AV40. The sequence goes on from CAWCZE010000006.1 coordinate 48,543, forward strand.
CGCCATTAAGGTACTTCCACATCAGCCATAGGAGAAAACCCATCGCTGCCGCCGCCCACGGAATGGTCGGACTGGTCCGCAGGTTGGCGATCAATAACCCGGTCCACAGACCTCCAGGAAATACCGCAAGAAGGAATGATATAACGGCCAGACCAATTGCCCGAAAAATCGATGTCATAAGCCTAACGAGAACAAGATGAGCGACGGCGGACCCGCCGCTCGCGGTGGAAGGGTGGAAGTCATCTCAAAGGTGGCGCGTACCACGGTCCGCCGTTCTCTCCATCGCACGGCTAGGTCAAGGAACGTATCTCGGATCCGCACAAAGTCAGTGTAATCTGCGGTTACAAACTCCTCATTCAATAAACGTGTTCAGCGCCCACGCTCCTTCCGAGAGCACATTGAGCACAATGGCAATCAATGCGATGACCGCGTAGACGGCGTGAAAGCGGCGATTGGCGGTCATGACGGCGATGATGCCGAGCACGATCATGGCCGCCGGCAACACGTTGCCTAGAGTCATCCAGGTAATGGGAAAAAAGCTCCAGTTACATATCAGCGCAAGCACCCACGCCGACGTGAATCCGGTGAAGAAGATCCTGCGACTCTTATAAAAGTGTCGCTCCATATCGATGATTGCGTCCTCGCTGGTCGGAATGCGCGGGAACAGCAGAACGGTCGTGAGATAGACGGCTGCGGTTAACGCAACCAACAACAGAAAGGAATAAATGCTCCATCTCTTAACATCGTGCAGCCCCCAGATTCCCCACCAATTGCTTACATCAGCGAACAGGACCGTGAGTATCCAAAGATTCGAGACCCAATAACCGCGAACGCGTTCCCGTTCTTCGGCCAGTCTTCCAACGCTGGTCATAAGCTGGGCCACCGCCACGCCGAGAACAACCGAGTAAAACGAGCAAATGAATTCAAAGGGAGTCATAACATGTTAGTCCCACCTATCGCTCCGGGGGAACTGGCTCGCATAGTTAGCATCAACGTTCCGTAGAGACAGACGGCAAAGATCGGCACCGCCGCAAGAACAAGATGAGCTCCAAGCGAGGGCGCGTGTCGCTCGGAATGGAAGTGTGGAAGTCATCTCAAAAGTGGAGCGTACCGCGGTCCGCCGTTCGCTCCATCGCCTGGTTAGACCGCGATAAACAAAACTGCACCGACCGCTGCAAAGCAAAGGCATCCGAGCTTTGGCGAGTCTGCGCTCCAGTTTTGTTTCGGGGATCATCGCCAGGATTAATGAAGGTCACTCCGCCGGGCCCAATGAAACTTACCTGCAGAATAGCCTCCGCATCTTCCGTCCATGTATAGTGTGGGTGTCCGGCCGGAAGCACGAACACGCTTCCAGGATGCAGCTCTACTCCTTTGTCTTTATCAAAGCTCTCCCCGAATGAATTCCAGTAGGTTCCGCTCAGCACCGTCACTACTTCGGTATACGGATGGGTGTGCGGCGGTACTTTATAGTGCGGTGGAAATTTCGTCCGCTGCACTATCATCTCAGCCTTCGTCGGGTCCCCAACCAGGATCACCGTTTGGGCGCCCTTGAACACCGGATGCTCGGTCCAGACCAGGTCTTCGACTTTTACCATCTTCATTTCCTGGCCGAAGACACTCCCGACTAGCCAGAACGCCGCTAAACTAATAAGTATCCGTTTCATATTTTTGATTTCGCCAGCATAAGGGATGTTAGGCCTAACGATAAAGAGATAAGCGAATCGCTGCGGAGAGCGAGGCTAAAGTCGCGATTGAACTTCTGGTCATTAAAAACTGGTCTTCACACCGGCAGCGATTCGCTTCATCGATTGGTTAGACCTTCGTTTTTCTATCAGCCGATCTTGAACGCACCCAGGGGCCGGGCTTCGGGATGTGGCTTCCTCGTCAAAATGACTTTCTCGACGTAATCCCGGTATTCGTTCCCGAAAACGTATCCGCGCTCCTTCCAAAACTCTTGGCCCCCGGGCGCGGCTAGCAAATTCATGGTGAGCAACTCCCAGCCGGCCCAAAGCGGAGGAGACAATGCTTTTTGCTGCCACTGGTAAAAGGCATTTTGTGAAAATGATATGAATGCCATGAAAGTCTCGATGAATTGCGCCTTCTCAGTTTCATCCAAAGACGAGTAGTCTTTCAGTCCCTTGATTGCGATCCGGTTAAGCGCGGCATCGCCCATCAGATTCATATACCAATCGGCATAGTTATCGTGGACTGCTTGCGCAGTAGCGGACCGAACGGCGCTCGTGTTCCCCTTGATTTGAAATCCAACGTAGAATAGCGAAATGACCACAGCGAGCGCGCCAATCACTTGTGCGAGGTTACTCCAATCCTGAAGCGTCATAGGCCTAACGAGACAGAAGTGAGCTACCGCCACTAACGACGAGCGTGGGTCGAAGTGGAAATATTGTAGTCATCTGAATGTAAACATGCGGCGGGTGGCGGTTCGCTCCACTGATTGGTTAGGCGTTGCACGAGACTGCTAGTGTTGATTTAGCTTTTGCTCGATCTTCGGAATCTCCTCGGTCTTTTTCTGCAGGGCATTCTCCTCGAGGCGAAGGAGCAAAGTCAAATAGGCGACTTTTGCCTGCACCTCAGAGGTAACAGTAATCAGTTCCTCAATGTCCCGTGGCGTGAGATTTCCGTCCGGTGATCGCCGAGCAATGGCACGGGCCACTTCGATGCGGGCCCCCATTTCGGACGATTGTTCCATGATGATGGCAATGTCCTCGTAGATGTAGACGTAGTAATGCAATTCATCGTGCGCCATAAGACCGAGCGACCCGTTCTGCTTTACGGCCTGCCATGTCGCGTCTTTCGGCCAGTAAAAATTACCTAATCCGTAGACCAATTTCGAGCCGATCGGCGCGGGCGATGTTTGCGCGGCGCGCAGCAACGCCATGTTGGCATCTAAATCAGCCGTCATCTTTCGCGACCGCGTCCAGGTTCTTGGCTACGACGCGACGGTTCTCTTCGAGCTCCGCTGTCAACTCACGCCGGGCTTCCTGCAGTTGGTGACGATGATGAAAATATACGACCGTCTGTTCGAGACCGATCGCAATCAGTAATCCGATCGTAATGGCCGCGATGTGGATGAAAAATTGTCTCCAAGTATGAACGTTCTCGTGCGGTGGATGAACTTCTATCATGGATTGAAACGCCTAACGAGAATAAGATCAGCTACCGCGCCCGAAGCGCGTGTGGCTGACGAGGAAACTATTATAGCTACTCTGAGCGGGGAAAAAGAACGGGGCGCGATTAGCTGCATCGCCTGGTTAGGCGTCATTTATTGGCTGCTACCCATTGCATTTCGACTGTAAGCTTTTCCTTTCCATCGTTTCTAACAATGAACCAGTAATGCCCCGCTTCTAGGGTAACCCTTGTGTTTGTTTCGCCTTCTTTAAGTGAAGTATCGAGGATCAAGTCTTCCTTGTGCATGTCCTTGTCATCATTTTTCAACATCGCCTGATACGATCGATCGGCAATTAGCATCAAATTCTTGGGGGATTTCGAAGTTATCACAACATCAAATGTCGATTTTACTTTTACATTGATATCCCGATTCCATTCCTGTTTGGGTAACATTTCTTTTTTCTCATCGAAGACTGGGTTTACCACAGGTGCTTCAACTGACTTAACATCGGCAACCCACCCGTCTCGACGATCCTTCCATTTTTCGTCCACGGCTTGCCAGCCCATGTTCTCCTCTAATTCCAGCAAAAGCTTACCGACTGCGGCATCAGTGCTGGCGGATTTGCACTCGCTCCCCCATACCTCCCTCCTCTTCTTCCAATCCGGTTCGACCGCCTCCCATTTCACGTGCTGTTCCAGAACCAACAATTGTTTCGCCACGCATTGCGGGTCACTACAGCCGTTCGTGGCGGTTACCCAGCCAGCTCCTAAATTCTTCCACTGGTCATCGACCGCGCTCCTCTTGATGTGAGAATCCAGCTCCACCAACAGTTTTGCTTCGGAAGCTGCAACCGCCCGGGTTGACTGAAAGGCGATCACTGCCACCACGGTTAATAACAAAAGCGTTGGTTTCATCTATTTAGAAAACAAGATCCAATCAGTGCCTTCAAGGACAAAGAGGTTCGAATCGAACGCAGCAGAGTTGCCAACAATGGCACCAATCTCATCTATCGTCTCTCAACCCTGGACTAACCTTCACGCCGGGTGGCGGCGGTTTGGTCCATCACTTCGTTAGGCATCCCATCTCGTCTTCCTTCTCTCTTCGGCGCCAAGAACGCGTAAACGACCATCAGCAGTGGTGCTAGGAACCAAAGCCAAAATCCAGGACCAAGGGCAACGATCGGCGCGGTCGTGCCTGATCCATCCACCATAATCGAGTGATGACGCAAAAAACTGAGGCACAACGTGCAGGCTAACGGCGCTCCGACAGCAATCAGCAGCGGCCGTTTAATCAGCGCCGCGATCCACACCGCAATGATCAACGGATTCGCTAGCCAGCAATAAAAGCCACCAAACAATCCAAACACCCCCGAAATCAAAGCAACCAGACCAGTCCACGCTTGCGGCTTGGAATCGTAAAAAGCGGGGACAAAGAGCGAAATGATGTAGCACGCAACGCTGGCCCCAAACAAGATTCTGGCAGAGGTCTGTTTCATTATACGTCACCGATGGTTAACCAGACCAAGCTCGGCACCGGTCGCAAGAGCCTATTTTGCGACGATCGACAACTGTTTCATCAAATCAAATGTGCGCGTGGCAACGGCCCGCGGTTGCGACGAAGACAGCCGATTCTGTTAACGCCAGAATGATTGCCGCGCTACTACTCTGAGGTAGCAGTAGGCTTACCCTTTTTGTAGTGCAAAGTAAGCTCGCTGATGCCTGTGAGGTCCAAATCGGCCCAGGTGATCGTGGAGCCATCGTTGAACTGCACCATCAGATGCCAGTCCTTCATCTTCTCCGCTGCGCGCGTGAACGTAATATCTGCGGATTCGCCATCACCGAGTCTCACACCCTTGCCGAGGATATCGTCACCCCATTCTTCACTTCCACTTGGTGCGAGGTAGACACTGTTGATCTCTTTGCCGGTGTCATTAATCAATTTGAAATCCAGTTCAGACTCAGCGAGCGCGGGAACTGGCAACGCGACGACACACATCAGGCTGAGTGCACTTAGCGCCGCTGCGATTCTAGTGAAAT
>CAWCZE010000007.1:0-52318 GCA_963800015.1 uncultured Verrucomicrobiae bacterium
TGCCTAGTTTCGCAACACTGTTGAAGCCAGATGATATGTATATATAATACACTTTGATTACCCATGATCTAAACTATGAATTAAACTATCTAGTTATATGCAATAATTGACTGTCATGTGATTGGCTAGAGAAATTAGATTAAAAGCTGACGTTCTGAGCCATATGCCAAGAAGCAACAACAGTTGTGAAGCCATTTCTTCATGCATCTGAAAAAGTGAAGTCAGTTTGAATTAAATAAAAGGCTATATGAAATTTGTACTGTATTAATGATGTCTAAGCAGACTTACTGCCAATTGATTTTGACGATTCAAAGGATGGATTGAGCCAGCCCAAAATGCCACGTTTTCATGTGTCAGGGACTCCAGAATTACCAAGCGAGTCGTCAAGTGTCCAGTGGTACATGGTTGAGTTGCTGCGCTTATTGAGTAAATCCGTTTGCTCAACTTGGACTCCAACAATATCAGTGGCTCTGTGAAGCCATGAAGTTAATGTTTAAGAGCAACAGTCCGTGACAATGAGCAAAATGAATGCAAGGTACAATGAGCGTGCCATGATCACCAACATATGGCAAATAAGCAGTGAGTTATTGAGACACTAACGCAAGAACAGGTGATAAGGATTGCAGCATGGTGCCATGATTGATTCATTAGACAATAAATCTCATTTATAAGTGATAAGTTTCAAGCCTTTCTTACATGCTAATCACCAATTTTCATGTAAACTTTGTGAATTGATGGTGAAATAATAACCAAATTCAGATGATATTGAGTGCGATAAATGCCTTTCTCATAATATGTGCAAAATAAAATAAATTTGCGATAAAAGTCCAAAATGTTGCAAGCTAAGTAAGTACCAGATTTTGATGGTAGCCTTTGAATAAGAAAGTACCTTCGATCAAGAGTCCTGCAATGAATGCATAGAAATATTGAGCAGATTGAGAAATATCTATACAATTTAACGTGGCGCTTAACTGTATCGCGGAATGAATTTTTTCCGGATTTGATTTAGGTCTTCAGATAATTGCCTGAGTATAGCAATTATATTAAGAGTATTTTGAGAATAGGCTCCCGTGACGTCTGGAGGGAAGAGCATAGTTTATCTTGTATGGAGCCAGGTATATTAATGTTGAATACATAGAAGACAACACATGCAAAGGGGAAGGCTATAATTGGCGCATATCCGTAAAGTGGGATGCATATTAGTCCCCAAATGCGACTGAATGAGTTTATCTTTAATGTCCAGGTGATGAAAGACGATAAGAAAGAAACGTTTAAATAAGTAAGCGGTGGCATATAAATGAATTAAAAACATCTCTTTGTTCAGCCAATGAATAAATGCGACCCATGTTTGGATATGAATAGCTGCAAGATGTTGTCCAGTAAAATCAATAGAGATAGACGTAAATCGCTTGATCATGAGAGAAAATCGATCAAAGTGGTTACATGTGAGTCACAAAGGATTATCATATAAATCATCTCTTTTATGGTTTTGAACACATGTTCAACACACTATCATAAGTCGCCACATGATTTCGTATGCTTCACATTCAAAGATTTTTGATATATACCACACGTATAGACTTTTGAACGTTCTAGTTTCAAATTTCTGCCTGGATTTTGAAGGTGATCCCCCAATCACATTGTTCTTCTCAAAAGCGGTGACTTGGCACGCGAAGAAGCATTCAATATCGATCCATTTATTCATTTGCATTACCAAAAATATTTTCAATTATTCATGACTTATACTGATAGCATTATAAAAACAATGTCTCTCTATTTCGGACAACAGGATTCCAGAGAATTTTTTCGGATTTTCGAGCGTGCAAAGGATTCATTGCAAACCTTCCAAATATCGTGCAAAGCCAAAAATGTTGTATAGAAATGCTTGATCTAGGGGACATATTCCCTCCGTTTTTACCTACATGCTGGTCCGAATTTATTGATTGATATTTAGAACAAAAAACAATTCAAATTTGCATTTCATCATGCTCTAATCATATTTCATATGCTCTAATTATAATGAGCGATAAGGGCATGATCTTAGATCTGGGTTCCATATATTCATCGGCTAATTTTTCTCTAGCTCTCGATAAATAAAAGTCAAATATTAAAACATAATTGAGGTGAAAATCTTAAAATCATTGATTCTTGATCATAATTAATCATTTTCTCCACAGTCGGGATCGCAACCTGATATCCGTTCATGAGCCAACTCCAAAATTGCCGCATGTGCATGTCTATCATATCTCATCCTTATCATGCAACCAAACCTTCATTCCATCTTTCATGCCAAGCTTCCCAATTAAAATAAATGGCTCACTCTTGATTGCCAGATTGACAAGCCTTGTGAGGCATTGAAATCGCCTCCCGGCTAACTAATCATCAAGAGATATTACAAGTAGGGATCTGATCTTCAACAATGCTCAAAGCAGACTCATTTGAATACCGCTTGACGGTTGCCCCCCGTCCCATTCTAATCATAAAAAATGTTTGGAAAGAGCCATATCTGAATTCCCTCGATCGCATTAATGCTTCTGTTATCGATGTGTCCATGAGCTTAACGGAATTTTCTTTACAACAGGTAACCAACAACAGTTTCACCTGGTCAATGTGTGGAAAATGGTGAATTTTATTGCGCAGCGATAATTCTCCTTCCGCACGACAGTCGACCTAGATCCCCAAAGTTAGAGCATGGAGTTTCGGAAAGCCGAAGTGCATTCCAGATTTATGGGTCTGCGATGGTGTGAGTGATTGTGAACACGGCCAGGATGAGCTCGATTGCGAGATGTTTTGCAAGCCGGTGAATTTCACTGTCACCAATCAGAAAACATGCATCCGAAATGGTACTGTGATGACGAAAACAGATTGTCCGATGAGTGAAGATGAAGAACCGAGACCAGTTCGCGGCAAAGGTGGGAGGATCTTGATTGAATTTAACTTTCATTTAATTGACTCGTTCATTTAATCAGCTCTAGGCATAAATGCACGGGGCAATACAAGTGTGGGAGCAATGAATGATCGGATATTGCAAAACTTTGTGATAGATATGTTGATTGTATGGATGGCTCTATGATGAGAGCTGTGGGCTTCTGTCTTCCATATTGTCCTTCAAACAACGGATGCCAACACATGTGCTCCTTGATAAATGGCACAGCGACGTGCCGATGCCGTGCTGGATTTGAGCTCCTTCCAACTGAAACAAAAACGTGTGTGGATTTCGATGATGTCAATCAAGTCCATATATTGTAGCCATTTCTGCACGTAACACTCAAGGTGGATATAATTGCTCATGCTTTCCTGGTTACCAACTTGAGGATGATGTGTCAGCGTTGTCAGGGGTGCAGCTCCTATGGATCCCAACTGGTCTTTGCCATTAATTCCAGAAATTCAAGCCATTGGCCTCAAGTCTGAGCATGTAAGACTTATCGGTTGCAAGTCCAAGAAAGTATCATGCGCATGATTCCCTACCTTGGACAATGTCCCTTCGATGCAAAGAATCTAATTGCATATTGGGCTTTGAGGAATGGATCGCTATCATGAGCATTTTGAGCACGAGAGACAATTGAACTTTACAAAGATTGTCCAAGATCCGATTGTCTCAATTATGATTGGATTGGAGGCAATTTATATCTAGTGAATCAGCACAATCAAATTACTGTTTGTCGCGGAGATGGCACATCATGTTCCACTTTAGCAATCAACTTGGGCGTTAATATTCACATCGCTTGCAATTGCACCGCCCAACTTCACAATTTTCTGGTCTGCTTCATATCAAGGAGTCAACATCCAAAATATGGCGGTCGGGAATGAACCGCATCCAATGCTGCGTATTCTATCTGTTCCACGGATCAACCATAAAGAAGCCCTGAAAGTCTGAAGTGGATTTGCCTTCATCACGAATCTTTCGGATTGATCGTCGATTGAATGGAGCGATTCCTCCAAATTTGATGGAAGTGACTTGCGCCGAGAAGGTTTCTCAGAGTCTCTTTCACTTCACGATGTGGAAGACTCACCATCATCGACAAATGGATATATTTGAAGATCGTGTTCCATCTTGACTGGTCGGCCGTCACACCGTCGATGGCTTACAAACACAGTCGAATCGTTTGAGCCTTTGAAATTCATAGATGAACCGTATAGGTATATAAATTTAGATGTATTCGACAAAGGTCTGTAAAGATTGTTCACGAAGCTTTACAACCCACCAGCTTCTCATGGGTGCATCAAATCAAATTTATGTCCACAACATGCGTCCCTATGAGCGCCCAATCTCACAAAACGGATCTGTTCAAATGGATATAACATGTACACACGAGATGATGGCCGAACTTGCCACTTGACACGGGTTTTAAATGTAACTTCCAGTGTTTCACAGACTGCTCCTAAATCTGGGACACCCTTTTCATCACCCATCAATTTGCCGGCGTTAAGTTGATCAAATTCTCCCGACTGAGTCATCGGAATTTATGGAGTCGAGCCCCAGTTTCGAGTTGGATAGCTGCTCTTGTACTTCTACTTCACTGGCTCTAATCACTATCATAGGGTTTGTTGCATTCCAGTCACGATGGAGAGCAGTGGTATGCCATTCATTGGGATCACAAAACATGGTCTCATCTCGTGAAGCCACATGCAAATCTTCACTATCTCCAGTATAGTCAATACCAATAATGCATCTTTAAAATTGATTGGAACTTCTATATCTCAAAAGTAGCTTGTTCAAGATTGCAAAGTAGCCAATGATGCCACAACCACAAACAATCATCATGACACCTTTTTCACTTTAGAATGTTCACTAGACTTTCCAAGGTATTCTGTGAAATAAAATAGTCACACATTAAGATGCCTTTCATTAGTAAACAATGGACTTAAAATGGGCTTTTTAAATATCATGAGTCATCAAGATTTTTGACTCACAAATCGACCGGTAATTGACTGGATCGCGTAAACAAATGAGATAACTGTGATTCATCTAATGAGCTTATGGCAAAATATGTTTTGCAGTTTTTTCCTTTCATGATCCAGATGAATTGAACTCCAAATTATGTCAAAACAATGATCAACCATAACATAGGGGGTGGATATCAATTGTGCGAAGGTCATTTTTCTGCTATAATTGTCGTATAAATAACAATGACAATTGATATTCATACAAAGATACGAATTAATAAATATAAACAATAAGCGATTGGTCAAGACCTCATGAATAACCTCAAAAATGAAGCCTCATCAAGCATACTCCCAGCATTCATTCAACAGATGGTTGAAACAATACCACCATTGTCACCATCCGTATGCATCATATGGAAAGGGCTGACTGTGTTGACATTTAACCTGTCCTTTTCAAAGGTTCGCAGAGCGGGTATATCTGCAAGGACAATGAATTTGATTGTGGGAAGGTCGATGCATCCCAAACGATTGGCTCTGTGATGGAGTCCAAGATTGCAATCATGGTATTGATGAGACCAATCGCGCTGGATGAGACCAAGTTGCGATCCAGGTCTATTTAAATGCAAAATCTATAATCGTAGGTTTGGCCGGTGCGTCCCATCATCTTATGTGTGCGATGGTGACGATGATTGCGGCACTGGAGAAGACGAAGAGCCTCTTAGATGCTCTTCGGATCAAAGGTAAAAATTCTAAAATAATGAAACGTACATAAATTTCATAAGAATAATGACTTTTATATAAGGATGGAGATGTAGCGGTAAATTTAAATGCCGTAGAGGCCACACGAGTGGATTACCTGTATTACCCTGATAGGATGACAAGAGCTCCCCAATGCATCGACTTGGGAGAAAATTTGTGACGGATACAAAGATTGTGAGGATGGTTCAGATAGGCTGATGGATTTTGACCGCTTACTTGGCCAATCATGGTTGCGAGCAATTGTGTGTAGATCGAGTAACAGAACTTCCCGTTGTATGTGCCACATTGGATATAAGCTTGCTGAAGATCAGAGGACTTGCATCGATATAGATGAATGCCAATCAGGGTCTTCCAATTGCAGTACGATTTTGCATCAACACACAAGGCGGCTATGATTGTTCTTGCTTCTCAAGGATACGCTCTTGATGAAAGCAATAGGCACTGCTCCGCCATTGGTACATATGATGCCCACCTCATTTTTTCATTTGGATATAAACTTGAAGCGATTGATCTCAAAACTGATATCGTTCAAACGATCACTCTCCAAGGTAATGGCTTCGAGAATTTAGTTGACAGTCCTCAAGCTTGGCTGTCGATAGCCAAAATCAACTGGTCTGCTGGATTTCAAAATGAGTGGCCGACTCTTCAAGACCCATTTGACTGGCGCTAGTCTCGAACTGAACAGATCAAGGGTCTTGGAGCGCCCAGCATAATCGCTTTCGATTGGGTTGACAAAATTTATACGTCGTCACTCACTTCAAACAGATGAACATATCTGCAACGTAAAGCAAGCACTATGCGCCACAATATCCAAAATTCAGACGCTCATATCACTTCACTTACAATTGGTCATCAGGAAGTGGAAACCATGTCATCTTTGGTCAGCTGTCAACAATCAGATCCTGATGGGAAGATTTTGGCGCTCAAAATTGAGAAATGGAAGCAAACCACAAATCATCGTAGCTGGAGACAACGTGACCAGCCCTGAGAGCTTGAATATTGACTTTCCGTTTTTTTCGCCTTTATTGGGTCGATCGGTATTTGAAGGGGGTATATTCCTGTGATTTTGACGGTAGAGGACTTCGACGCAACCATATTCTGATTCTATAAAATTTTCACCATGGAAGTCCCACCACTGAGGCAAATAGACATCTTTGAAGAGAATGTTTACACCATTGCGTCGAATGGCTATAAGTCGTAATCGGATTAACTCAAGCTGTCAATGAACTTGATGATATACTGATGTCAGACACGATTGACTATGAGCGAACCATCGAAACAATTGGTCATATCGTACATGAAGCCCTACAACCAGTAGCAGAAAATCCTTTCTATAGTGCCCTTTGTGACCATATTTTGTCCCTTTTGGAGTGTGTCATTTTCATGATTGTCAAATCATACAGATGCCTCTGCTCGAATGGATATGAGTCAGATAACAGCGGAAAGAAACTGCCGCCTGACATCACCTTCAAACAATACCAGTCCCAACATCCACAAACTCATCGCGGCAATTTCCACGATTGGAATCTCTCCAGCAACTTATTCCCCTCCCATAAATAGACCCAGTATCATACTTTTGGTGACGATACAGGGGCCCGCCAGCTATTGATAAGCTCACCTGAGCAAATTCCTTCTGGCACAAGCCCCTGCGGTCATCGCCATTATATAATCCTCCAATTGCATCGATTGCAAACATAGCTTTCATCGTTATCAAGTTTGACATTTTGGGAGCACACAGACTTAACATCACGATCAAGAACAGCGGCGCCTCTAGCGAATCTACGATGGAATCAGTCCTATATTCTCAAATGGATATCCCAGTTGATCATGATGGTGACTAATCAAACAATTAAATTCGCACGCGTTGTATCTTAGCGTTTCAAGTTCCACTGTATCAATGATATCAATCAATTGTAATGAAACCAATTAATTTTCAATGAAATCACTTCACAACGATATGACAGATGGACATGTTGCTCGACATGGGTTTCAATAGCATTTCTATAATATCACAGTCTGCTCAAAAGTTAATGGCAGCCTTCTCATCTCCAATGAATTAATCAGGTGCCGAATTTTTAATTCATGGATCGAGTTTTCCAAATTGGCTTGCACCGGAGTCGCACGCCAGTTGAAATAGTGATTTGTACTTCTTTCAATGGCCCTTATTGCTATTATAACGTTCGTAGTCGTCCAGTTAAGATGGCCCATCCAGGAGGTCAGTAAAGCAGTTTTCATCTGGTAATTCGTCAAAGCCATTGCGAATGTCATCTTCTGCAGTCAATTGAATGATGTCTTAAAAATCAATATGCCAATCCAACATATTTTGTTGATAAAAAATATTTAATCGCTATCATAAGCCTTTGATGGTTCATACATTGATTAAAACATAGTTACACCAATATCATTGACGAGAATTACAACTGCGATCATCTTCACTAATCAGAAGAGTGACTTGTTCAAAGAAGCTGCCTGAAATCGAGATCCTCTTCCTCTCTGAATCGCCATATGAGATGCTCCTTATTTGCCTTGAAATATCTAGAAGCAAGAAAGATTAAACACCATTTGAATACAATGAAATCTAGAATAGATGACACATATGACACATTATTCTTACTTGGCCGTTTCTATAAGTAATTCTTCATAGTTGAGGAGTGAGCACTTTTGGCAAATATCATAAAATTGTGCTCATCAATAAGTGCACTCAACCTCTTCACGATTTCCTTCGTCCAATAGTATGCATCACGTTCAGAATATTTGATCGAAAAGAAGATGGACTTGTCATGGAAGCTGAGCGATTCAAAGTTCTTCTTGTTGATCTCTAGTTGCATATTGATTGAAGCTTTTCAGTTCCAAATTCATTGGCGACAAGTTTGATTTCAAGGTAGCCACTCAGGGAATCATCCGCTTCTAATAATTCTACCTGTGAAGAGAAGTGGATGAATTCCAAGATGGCAGTATCGATCATGATGATCTCTATCATATAAATCGGACCACTCGTGGATGAAGCATCTGTACAATTCATAACAAGATGCGCTCAGCACAGCTCTCTGGCATGGTATCTAATTTCGATTCTGATTTTCCCTTCAAATGGGTGAGATGAATATCACGGCATCGAAAAGGTAACATCTGAAAAGCGACTTTCGTTTAACATCTGGCAGAATTGGGTATTGATATACATGGTCAGAAGCTGGGACTGATGTTCGATATGCTGGTGAGAAGCTGAGCGGAACGTTTGTTACGAATTTGCAACCAGAAGTCGAATAAAGCTTAACATAAGATTATTTACGAGCTTTTATGGTTCTCTCTCATTTCAGGAGTTGCTTCCCAACTTGTTTAACATTATTCGCAAGATATCTATATAATAATATTTCCAATTGGTAATCCATTATAGATTCAGGATTTTCGAATCAACAAGCAGCCTTACCGTGCACAGAGCATGAAGATATCATTTTCCTAATATCATGGCAAACTTGGCCATGGTGACGAAGTGGATGAGTCGATTGAGGATTTGATCGAGAAATCAAAGCTAATTTCATATCCTCAGTCGTTGTTGCAAGATGAGTAACACTGTATCATTCAAAGATTGGATGTTCTTCTATATTGGCGATGGAATTCAGACAGATTGTTCGTAGATTATTGAGCAATCTAAAGGATACTTCAGCTCTCAATGGCCTCCAAGCTCCAAAATTTGAGACAAGGTTGATGATTGATTATCAAAAGCTCCCAAGTAGATGAAGTTGGAGAAACTTTTGGAATGCATTATAAGTGTATTTGGATATTGTTATGATGCTAAATTTTGTCGACTCTTTGTAGAATATTGCTCTAAAGACATGGGAACAGGCTGCAAGAATGCATCGATGAGGCGGCAATGATTGGCAACGGCCATTGTTGTTGTCGTGAAATTTGAATTGGATATCAGAGAAAGATGCTGGTGTGACATCTCTTCTACAGTGTCCACCTGGACCAAGAAGGCACCTCATTGTCACCTCGAGACAAAGAGGTTCCTTGGATATGAGCCATTTGAACGGAGCTTGAAAAGGATCGTGCTCAACTTCAATCATATTCATGCTGGGAAAACGGCTAATAACAAATGCACCGGTCGTGTTCGTGCAATAGTTGTAAAATGAAGCATTCAATAGCACAGTTGACACATGTTCTGGTGGTGAATCTTGGATTCTATGCCGCATCCTTAGCATAATGGCAATGCCATCCTTACACGTAATATCAATAAATAGCTGGGTGGTTCATTGATGGATGGGGCCTTGGGACCATGCTTTCACTTTTGATGGTGACGGATGTTAGGATTTCACCTGCATGATCAATGCCTGCCATTAACAGAAGGGATGCCGCAAACGAATTCGTATTCAAGGAAATCGAGTAAGGTTGAATTGGTACGATCTTCTCACATGCATCGTTGTGAAGCAACCCTCCGGAATTCGTCCCCATACAAACAAATTCTTAGCAGCGTCAATAGCAAAAGCGGATGAATTGACGGCATATATCGTTTTGATAGGGCCTTCAGTGATCTGAACTTAAATCGACTTTTGTTGGACTTGCCTTCATCTCACAGTCCGTCAGTCTCAATCCAAGTGACCATCGGTATTCTTGCCACCAGGGAAAACCTCACCATTTTCAGTCAAGAGCATAGGATGACATGTGCGCAAGCTATCATCTAATCTTTGATTGTTGACCAAAGGTGACCTTACGCGGCATTCGCTCATAACCTTGGCTGAGAGTCGACAACCAAGCTGCCCTGCTTCGTTGAATCCCCAAGAGTAGACTTGATCGACTCGTCGATCCAGCGCCGCGAGACCAGCTTGGTGCGAAAGCAACTGCGCAATTGTAATCGCTTCTTTTCCAGCTTTCGCGAACTCAGGCCAAAATTCCCCTACTCGCCGTTCGATGTCGATCTTGTGGTGTTGCAAAACGTGCAACAGACATGCGCTACCCAATCCTTTGGTCGCAGACCAAATGCCGACGATTGTGTCTTCCGTCCAACGCTGCTCGCGGCGCGCGTCGCGAAATCCGCCATGAAGATTGAGGAGTAGTTCTCCCTTTTGCCAAAGTGAAATCGCGGCCCCTAGCTCACCAAACTTCTCGAAATTCTCTCGAAACAGCGGCTCCAGTCGAGCGCGCAGTTCGTCGGCACGCAATTGCATTCAGCACGCTAAGACGGAACGGGTTGTCCTCCAACCGCCAGTCCGGCTCGGACTCAGATCAGTTCCCGAACCGATTGCAGGTCAGGATCTTTTTTGGCGATATCGCGAAACGATGGATCCATTTTAAAACTGGTGAGCAAATGAACCTGAGCTGACTTCTGATTGCCCAGAAGCGCGTCGTAGCAACCCATGTTGTAGTAGTAGATGGGCTCTCGCAGTAACGCGACCGGTCCTTTCAAGAGGAGTTTTTTTGCCTGAAGCGTCTTGCCGAGCTCGTGTAAACAAAATCCGGCATGGAGAAACCCGGCAGTGCAGTGTGGCGCGACCCGGCACAGCCGGCGACTTACCCTCAACGCGCTTGCCCACTTTTTCTCGCGCATGAAGTGATGAAGCCGAAGCTGCAAAACTTCCGCACGATCCCGGGCCGGCTTCTCAATAGCCTTCAGCTCCGCGATTGACTCGCGGTTCATGCCGAGCTCAGCGTAGCCAGCTGCGGCCCGTAATCGCCATTCGCAGTCCACGACTAGCTCTAAGCAGAGAGCTTGCCAACCCGCGCCAATCGACGGTGAGACCGCTCTAGAGAAGCAGCTGTTCCAGTTCGCCCAGTCGTCGCTCGAACAAACGCAACGTGCTTTCGATCGGCGCCGGCGTGGTCATGTCCACGCCCGCCGCTTTGAGCGTCTCCAACGGAAACCTTGAACCACCCGACTTCAGGAAACCGAGATAGGCCTCGACCGCACCGGGCTCGCCTCGCAAAACCTTTTCCGACAACGCCACTGCCGCCGAAATTCCGGTGGCGTATTTGTAGACGTAGAACGCGCTGTAAAAATGCGGGATGCGCAGACATTCCAGATCGAGCTGCGGATCGAGGACGAAATTGTCTGCCGAAGTAGGCGTCGAGCAGTTTGTGATACTCGTCTTTGAAAACATCCAGCGTCAGCGCGTCGCCGCTCTCCTCGACGCGTGAATGATCTTTTCAAACTCGGCAAACATCGTTTGGCGAAAAGCGTGCCGCGAATGTCGTCGATCTGGCGATTGATGATGTAGGCCCGCATTTTCGGGTCGTCGGTTTGCTCGAGCAGATAATGAGTCAGCAATTCTTCGTTAAAGGTGCGAAGCGACTTCGGCCAGAAAGATCGGGTAATCGTAATCCTGAAATGGCTGCGACTTTTGCGCAAACCAGGTGTGCATCGAGTGGCCGGCTTCATGAGCAAGGGTGTAAAGATCGGCAAACACGTCCTCCTTGTAATTCATCAGGATGTAAGGCGGCGCGCCGTAGCTGCCGGACGAAAACGCGCCGCTGCGTTTGCCTTTGGTTTCGTAACGATCGCACCAGCGGCCGCGCAAACCTTCTTTCAGAACGACTCGACATATTCTCTCCCGAGCGGCTGCAGCGCGGCGACAACTTTGTCGACTGCTTCATCAAACGCGACTGTGCGATCTCGATCTCGGCGACCAGCGGCACATAAGTGTCGTAGTGATGCAGCTCATTCAAGGCCAGAACCCGCCGACGCAGCTCGAAATAGCGGAAAAGCGGCGCAAGATTGCGCGCGGACAGATTTGATCAGACCTTCGTAAACCGCAAGCCGGCACATCGTCGGGAAAAGAGACGGCCTCGAGCGCGGACGAATAATTTCGCGCCCGCGCGCGAAAGACATCCGCCTTGACCGAATAGGCCAGCGACGACTGGCCAGGGTGTACTGGTGATCTTGAAACTCGGCGTAAAACTGATGAAAAGCGCGTTTGCCGCAATTCGCGGATCGGGTTTGACCAGGAACGAACTGAACGAGCTTTGGGTGAGCGGTCGTTCGCGTCCGGCCTCGTCGATCAAGCACGCCAAATTTCATGTCGACGTCGGTGAGCTGCGAAAACGTGTCGTCATAGCCATCGAGCGCGGCGGCTGCCGAACGCGAGCAATCCGTTCTTCCCGCTCGGACAAGACATGCGGTTTCATGCGCCGAATTTTGTGCAGCCTGATCCGCCAATCAGCCAGCGCCGGGTTCGGCAATGAACTTGGCGAACTCTGCATCGTCGATCGCCTGAATTTCCGGGACGACGAACGCGAACAGCTTCGCCGATTTTGGTGAGCAGGTTTTGAATTTGACCGACGCGCGCGAGGTATTCGGTGTTCGCGCTGTCCTCGGCCAGTTGAAGCGAAGCGAAGTGATAAAGACGTTCGATCTTAAGATCGAGCTGCTTTTCGAATTCCAGACACTCCGCCAGATCCTTCGCCGACTGTCCGAGCTTGCCCTTCCATTCCTTGATTCGCAGGATAAGTCTGTTCGACCCAACGGAAATCTTCCTTCCACTTGTCGATATTGCCGAAAAGTGCGCAGATCCCATTTGTCCGAATCGGGAATCTCAGCGCGCGTTGGAACCGTTGTTGATTTTGCTTCCATAATTCAATTATCGCGCCGCATCCCTCGAGACGTCCGCGGCATCAACTGACACGTCCCACCTTCAATCTTTCGTTTACAAATCTATCGTCGGGAACGAGAAAGCGCCGTTTGAGTGTGTGCAAATCCAATTCCGTTACATACCCACTGGAGGCTAGATATAATTTATCTGTCGTAAACGCCCATCCACCGTTTGAGTAAAGCTTTGCCTCATCGATCTGGACACCAATGTTTGAGGGAAGAGCTTTCGGCCGCGAGTTTCTGCAGGCCGTTTGCTGTGGAGTAGAAACAAAGCTCGCTCATTGCGACCAGTACCGTCCGGTTGCTAAGCCAAGCAATGGGTAACGGACGGGGGAGTGTCGAGCAAATGGCTTAGCTGCCATTTCGCTATTGTTCTGGTCGAATCGGTAGAGTCCACCAGAGGCACTTCCCATGTGGGCCAAGCTTCCCTGGCCGAAAATTCCGGTCGGGGTTACCAAAAATTGATCTGACGTATTCCCGGGCCACTTCGTATTGCTTCGACCCGTCGGACTTGTACCGAGATAATGTCACAGCCAAATTCGCCAACATCGAACGCGACTAACCAACCGTCGGTTACCGGAATTGCCACCCATGTGTCGCTTTCGTCAGTTCCCCTCCAAGGCGGATTGAATGGCGGGCGAACGATGTACCGTTTGGCTTGCTTCGGGTCGGCCTCTGCTAAAATCTGCCCGTTTTTCAAAAAAACTTTCCAGCTCAAAAACCCAAAACGGGACGTTTGATCCGGCGGGATAACTCTTCGGCGGATTTTTATCAGGAACGATTTCTCTCCACTTGGCAACGTTATGCTCGTAATCTGGTGGGCACTTAGTCTGTGCGGGAGCGGCTTGAAAGAGCAGAAGGAAACTTGCGCTTGCGAACAAGGACAGGCAGCAACGCAAGACATTGTCGCAGCGAACCGGCACGCGCACCGACGAAATCATCACGAATTGTAGAGCGGATGCATTAAATTCTCGCAACCAGCGTTTCGGACAATGGCTGGCAATTTCTTGTTAAGATCGACAATCGTGGGATGGCGCGCGATTTTCGCATCGCTTTCTCCAGCAGTTGCTTTCCCGGCGAAATTTTGTGCCAGGGCGACGCGCCGCACGGATGCGGCAGCGGAATCAAATCGAAGGTGTGACCGGCACGTTGCATGCACGAATTTCGGCCGATCACCTGCTCGAGTTTGTCGATGACGCGATGAATTGCGCGATGGCGAGCTTTCCGACGGGAATGACCAGGCGCGGCTGCAGAATCTCGAATTCGTCGTTCATCCACGAAGAGCAATTTGAATCTCCTCCGGGCTGGGAACCCGATCGGTTCCGCCGCTGGCTTTCCCTGGAAAACAGCGACAGACCGCCGCGAAATAAATTTTGTTGCGTAACGAGTGCTTCATTCATTCCGCAAAATTCTTCGAACCAGCGAAAAAGTGTTTTGCCGGCGGTGTGAGCGAACGGCCGTTTCAAAACCGGCTCGCGCAGACCCGGCGCCTGGCCGATTAACATCACTCGCTGAAAATCGCGCCGCCGGAAACCGGCGGTGGCAACATGCGCGGACAACGCCGGCATTGCACGCAACCGCGCGACATGTCTTCGAGGCGACTGTCTGGCCGACGCCGTCATCAGCGGCGAAAGATCGCCATGAGCAAACTGAGCGACGATGCTAATGATGATGCAGGTGACGATCGGAAAATAAAATCCGCCGTTTCCGCGCTCGATGCGAATGTCGCCGGGCAAACGGCCAAGCCAGTTCGGCCAAAGCCGCTCCACAGAACGAGCCCGAGCAACAGCGATCAACGATACCGACAATCATCAGAAATTTTCCGACTTCGTGCATCGACGCTCGGCAGCAAGGTTGCGCCAATTAGCGAGCGGAACAAGGTTGAGGCACAATGGCAGTCCAGTTCAGAGATTATTACGAGACGCTCGGCGTTTCGAAAACGGCGAGGAGGACGAGATCCGAAGCGCCTTTCGCAAACTCGCGCGCAAATATCATCCCGACGTCGCCAAGGATAAAAAAACCGCCGAGGAAAAATTCAAGCAAATCAACGAGGCCTACGAAGTCCTGAGCGATCCGGAGAAGCGGAAGAAATACGATCAGCTCGGCGCGAACTGGAACCAGCCGGGCGGGGATTTCAACCGCCGCCGGGATGGGGCGGCGGCAGCCCGGCGGCGGATTTCTATCAATGGGGCGGCGGCGGCGGCGGCGGAGTGGAATTCGAATTCGGCGGCACCGGCTTCAGCGATTTCTTCGAAGCGTTTTTCGGGGCGGACGCGGCCGTTCCGCCTTCGGCGGGTTCGGTGGCGCGACGGCAACCGGCGGAGCGCGGCAGCGACGTCGAAGCGGACATCATGGTCACGCTGGAGGAAGCGCTGCACGGCTCGACGCGGACGGTTTCGTTGCGCCGCGGCGGTTCGAAAAAAGTGGAAACTTATCAGGTAAAAATTCCGCGCGGCGTTCACGAAGGACAGCGCATTCGTCTCGCGGGTCAGGGCGAAGCCGGTGAGGGCGGCGGCAAAAGCGGCGATCTTTTTCTGCGCGTGCGACTGGCGCGAGCATCCGGAATTTTCGGTGGAAGGCAGCGATCTCATTCACGAAGCGAAAATCGCGCCGTGGCAGGCGGTGCTCGGCACCGAACTGAAAGTGCCGACGCTCGAAGGAAAAGTGCGCCTGAAAATTCCGGCGGGCACGCAAGGCGGCCAGCGTTTTCGTTTGCGCGAGCGCGGCCTGCCGAGCGCATCCGGGAAACGCGGCGATCTTTACGTCGTCGCGCAAATCGCATTCCGAAAAAATTACCGAGCGCGAGCGCGAGATCTGGAGCCAACTGGCCAAATTACACGGCGGCTAGGATCGACATGCTGTCTCGACAACTCTCCGGTCTACGAAACAGTACATGAAAATTTCGCTCGGCACCGATCACGCCGGTTTTCGTTACAAGGAAAAGGTCAAGCAGCTGCTGCAGTCGTTCGGCCACGAGGTGAAGGATTTCGGGACCTTCAGCGAAGACCCGGTCGATTATCCGCTATTCATCCGGCCGGCGGCGGAAGCGGTCGCGCGCGGCGAATGCGAGCGCGGCATTGTTTTTGGCGGCTCGGGAAATGGCGAGGCGATGGCCGCGAACAAAGTGCGCGGCGTGCGTTGCGCGCTCTGCTGGAACGAAGAAAGCGCGCGGCTTTCGCGCCAGCATAACGACGCCAATGTCCTCTCGTTGGGCAACGAGTGATTCCCGAAGAGTGGCGTTGAAAATTGTGCGGGTTTGGCTGGAGACGCCATTTGAAGGCGGCCGGCACGAGCGGCGCGTCGCGCAATTGAACGCGATGTAAGTCCGAAGCGAACGGGCATTTTCAGACCAGACGATCCAGGCAAACCGCGACCAGAAAAACCGCGCAAACAAAGGCGTTGCTCTGAAAAAACGCGCGATTGATGCCGGCCACATCGAGCGTCGCGCGCTGCGATGTTCAAAAAACAGCGCGGCCGCGACCAGCGGCATCGCGCAGAAATAAATCGGTCCCAGTCGTGGCGACGAAGCCAAAGGCAATCAGCGCGACGAACAGTAGCAGATGGAGCAATTGCGCGAGTCGCAGACTGCGCCGATACCCCGAGTTTAACGACTAATGAATGAATTCCTTCGCGCCGATCGAATTCGAAGTCCTGGGTGGCGTAGATCAGATCGAAGCCGGCGACCCAGCAGACAACGCCTGGCGCCAAGAATAAGCGGCGCAAGATCGACATTCCCGTTTGCGCAATCCAGGCGCCGATCGGCGCGACTGCCAGAGCGCCGCCGAGAAAAAAATGAGTCGCAGAAGTGAAGACGTTTGGTCAGCGAATAAAAAAAAACAATCGCGAGCGCGACGGGCGAAAGCAGCAATGTCAGTCGGATTAATTGCCGCAGCGGCAACGAAAAACGCGATCGAGCTGACGATCAGCCACACACCGATCGCTGGCTTTGGCACAAGCAGATGCCGCGAGGCCGTGCGCGGGTTGCGCTGATCGAGCGACCAATCGACCAAGCGATTGAAAAGCATCGCCGCGGTGCGCGCGAACATCATGCAGACCAGCACAAGGACCAAAATTCGCAGCGACGGTCGTCCATTCGCCGCGACAATTAGTGCGCCCAGAGCAAACGGCAGCGCAAAGACCGTGTGCGAAAAGCGGATCAGACGAAGAAAACGCTCTGACCGCCCCGTTGGGGAATTGTCCCTCGGGAAGATATCGATCTTGCGAGTTCATCAAGCCAAGGATCAGCCTTTCGCAACTCCAAAAGCCAGACTGGAGCTAATTAGCTCTCCGGAAAACAGAGTCACGCTGGTGGTAAAATGATGGAGGGCTAAGGGTTGGGCAAGGCTGGCATCCTAGCTGCTTTACTCACTATGAAGTTATAGAAATGATTACCTTTGCCTACCAAGCTCGAGACGCCTCCGGGCGCATCGTCTCCGGCATTCAAGACGCCCTCAACGAAGATAACGCCGTCACCAGCCTAATGAGCCGCGGCCTGATGGTGTTGTCGCTTCAGGAAAAAGCGGTCGCCAGCAAGACCCGCAAGAAAGGTCTGGACCGTCAAAGAGACCGACCTCGTTCTCTTTACCCGCCAGCTGGCAACCATGATCGAGGCCGGCATTTCGTTGGTCCAAGGATTGACCGCCCTCTACGATCAATGCCGATCCGAAACGCCAGCGCAACCTGCGCCACGTGGTCAGCGATGTGACGACCCGGGTGCAGGGCGGCGAAACCTTCCACGAATCGATCGCAAAACATCCGCGGGTTTTCAACCGGCTGTTCGTCAGCATGGTGAAAGCCGGCGAGACGCGGCGGTCTGCTCGCAGAGATCCTAGAGAGACTGGCCGGATTTCTCGAAGCCAGCGCTCGTTTGCGGAAAAAGGTCAAATCGGCAATGACCTATCCGGTCATCGTGGTTTGCATCGCTTTCGCGATCACCACCTTCCTGATCGTCCGCGTCGTTCCGATTTTCGGCGAAATCTTTAAAGACTTTGGTGCGAAACTGCCGGCGCCGACACAATTTCTGATCGACGTTAGCGACTTTGTCCGAGGCGAATGGTATTTCCTCATCCTCGGAATCGGTCGGAACCATTGTTCGGAGTTCGCACGTTTCGTGCGTTCCAAGCGCGGCAAAGCAAATTTGGGATCAAGTGGAAATTGAAACTGCCGGTGTTCGGGCCGCTCACCCACAAGATCGCGATGTCGCGTTTTGCCCGCACTTTTGCTCAGCTGATTCGCAGCGGTGTTCCGATTCTTGAAGTGCATCGACATTGTCGGCGGCTCGGCCGGCAATGACGTGATCGAGAAAGGCATTAAGTCGGTCGGCGGGGACGTGGAAAAAGGCGACAACCTTTCCGTCGCCATGTCGAAGAAACCAATTTTCCCGCCGATGCTTTTGCGCATGGTCGCTGCGGGCGAAGCCACCGGCAAGATCGACAACATGCTCGAGAAAATGGCCGATTTCTGGGACGAAGAAATCGAGGCCATGCTCGATGCAATGACTTCGTTAATCGAACCAATGCTCATCGTTTTCCTGGGCGTGATCGTCGGCGGCATCGTCATCGCGATGTTCCTGCCGATCTTCAAACTCAACGAAGTGGTCTCACAAAACCAATCCGCACATTGATTTCCCAAAACAAGAGCTAGGAGAAGCTCGTAGGCAGGGAGGGGGCGGACCGCAAGGTCCGTCCCTTTTCTGTTTTAGAATCTTCCGCTTCCTCTGCACCGTTTGTCTTAGTCTAACGGAAACAGACAAAGTCCAATGGAAGAGGAGCGGAACCCGGCAATTGCTCGTGCCGGCTTAACGTAATCGGCAAAAACCGGTGAAGCGGAAATATCTTTGGCATCGAACTTAAACCCGTGCGACGTCGCGGCGGAGTGATTTCAAAACGTCGGCCACGTTTTGCGCGGTCGCTGCGGAATAGAACCGAACCAATCCCACTGTCGTGCGCGAACCAAAGACCGTGATCATGATGGTTTCATCATCGACCGAATTCATGAACATGTGATTTCCGTTGCCTTGATGATAAAGCGCGTTGAACTCCACTTCGCCAATTCGCCGAGCCAGCTCGCGCGTCGCCGCGAACGAACCTGCCGCGAGTGCCGCAATCACAGTCACGTCCATCACTTCCATGTCGCCGCATTGCGAGATCACGTTGCCGCCGCGATCAATGACCACGGTGAGATCGGCCTCGGCTTTCTTCAAAAAATCGCCAAGCACGCCATCAAGCGTCGCCACATCTTCGATTGTCAAACCGGGGATCGCGTTCATGCTCGGAAGTCTTTGCGCTCGTGGCTGGCCCGGTTCGAGCGGAATCGCTACCGGCAACGGCGCACCCTGCGGCGCTTCACTTTGCTTGCTGAATTTGTGCAGCAGGATCTGCGACACGGCGTTTAAAGTCGCGAACACATTCTGCCCGGTGCTGGAAATTACTTCGAAACTTTGCAGCCGCTTTTTCCGATTGTTCAACACGTATTCCATGTAATTGACCGGAGCGATGTTCGGCAGATCGCGCTTGTTGTACTCGATCACGCATGGCGTGTCGTCGATGTTCATGTTTTGCAGCGCGAGGTTGTCGCAGAGGTTTTTCCAGCTCTCGACATTCTCTTCCATCTTTTCCCATTGAGAATCGGCCACGAACACAATGCCGTCCACGCTGCGCAGCACGAGCTGTCGGGTCGCGTTATAAATCACCTGGCCCGGAACGGTGTAGAGCTGAAACTTGGTCACAAATCCTTTGATCACGACCGCGTTCAGCGGCAAAAAGTCGAAAAACAACGTACGCTCGGTCGCCGTTGCAAGCGAAACCAGATCACCACGATTCAGAGGATTAATTCGCTGATGAATGTAATTAAGGTTCGTCGTCTTCCCGCAAAGCGCCGGGCCGTAATAAACGATTTTGAACTGAATCTCGCGGCTCGCGTAATTAATGATCGACATTCGAGCTCTCCGGTTGGGCGTAAGTTTTTGAAAGTTTTTCCGCGAGCTCGCCCAGACGAGTGCGAGTCTCGGGCGTAAGCGAGTTCTCATGCAAAGCGGTCAGGCAAACATTTCCTCTTGCAAAGAAGCTCACCGCCGAACCACTCGCGTACAATGTCATGCTCACGAGTTGATCGAGTTTGGTCCCGCGCACATGCTGTGCGACCCGCTCGAGCATCGAAGGCGCCATCGCGCACAATCCGTCGGCCTTGATCTCCGCAGGCAACTCGCCGGCCAGACTCAATCCATCTGAGAACGTGATGGCGCAGGCTTTCACTCCGTCGAGAGCGTTCGCTTGAGCCACGATTTCTTTTGGATCGACTTTTTCGACAGCCAGCTTGGCTTCCGGCGCAGTTTCGATCTTGGCGGCCGGTTCCGTCGTCGCCTCAGCTTTCTCCGCCGGCTTGGGAGTAAACCGTTTGGCGTCTTCTCGCGCCTTGGCCAAAAAGGGAGTTTCGAAGTCTTGGTGAACGCTGATCTGTTCCTGGTCGTCGCGAAGCTTTAAAACTGTGGCCGGCAGATTCTTCAGGACCTCTTCCAGTGGCAACGCCACCGGTGTTTTGGCCACATCAACTTGAAACAGACCGCGGTGTTCCTCAGGCAGCGCCTTCTCAAAAACATCCGGGGCAATCGAAACCCGTCCGCTGGCCAGCTGCGGTTCGATCAACCCGAGCGGCAAGGTGAGTCTTGCGTCGTCAGAAACTGTTCCAACGTCTCCGGTCAATTGAAACGCCGGCAGATTTTGCAGCACAGTTTTCACCGAAAGCGAAATCGACAATGTTTCCTTCGCCGGCTCGGAGATTACGGGCGGCATCGGGATCGATGGCCCAGGGATCGTTCTTGCCGGTGGCGCCTTTACCGATTTCTCGGCCATCGTCTTGGTCGACGGAGTGAACGGTTTTTCGGCGGGCGGCTGGAACGGAATTTTCTCCAGTTCTGGAGTGAAGGGTAAAGGAGTTGGAACGGGCGGCCCGCTAGAGGCTGGAACTCTCTCGGATGCGGACGCACCCGTTCCATTCGGCGAAAGTTCAAAGGGAATTTTCTGATTCAACCGAACTCGGCTCCGGGGTCTCGCTCTTCGACTCTAGTTCTGGCGAGTGAAGCGGAGCGACGCTTTGGCCAGATGATGTCGATGTCTGCGGCGCGGCCGGCGTAGCATCCGGCTCAGCATCGGCAATCGCTCGCGCGGTCGCATGTCTTACCGGCACCGGGGTTGGCGAAGCTTCGATCGGGTCGACCTTCGTTCCAAAACGTTCTGAATCCTCGATCGTCGCGGCCAAAATCGGAGTGTCGACATGAGGAACCGCCGGATCGCGCATCTGATCCGCGCGCACATGCGCGCTTTGAAAATTAGTCGAGCACTTTTTCGTAGGGCAGCTCCACCCGCGCGTCATCATCAGCGCGCACGCTGCGCAGGAAAATCTCCGGCACCTGTTGGTAAAGACTGGGCAACGAGATCATCGGGCGTTTGTCCGGCATCCCCTTTTCAATTTCTGAAGCCTTAAGCGAGACCAGTGCATTCGTGTCCAGGATCTCGACCGGCTTGATGAAGCCGGCGGGCACGGCGTCGACCAGGTCTGCCACTTTTAGTGAAATCGTGCGCTCCACTTTCGGTTCGAGCGCTCGTGCCAGCGCTGGCGGCAATTGGGCTCCGCGCGGTCTTACAGCGGAAGTCGTGATTCTGCTCGCGCCGAGTTCCAAGGGGATGCCACTGCGCGGTGTCACTGCCGTGGACGCTGCGGCTCGAAATGGATCCGAGGCTCGAAAACGAACGCGTGGCGTTCGGCATGACGGTTTTGCTCAAACGCTCGGCCTCCGATTTTTTTGGACGAACCACCGGCGCCATCGGCTGCGTGCGAACCTCAGTCTCAGTTGCGCCGCGGCTAAACCGACTGCTCAATTTCTTGAAAAGATCGAGGAACGGAATCGTCATCGTGTCAGTCCTCTGCCGTTACTCGCCACACTTCCTCGAGTGTGGTAACGCCTTCGAGCGCCTTCTCGATTCCAACTACGCGCAACGTCTTCATCCCCTCGGTCACAGCCTGGTTCTTGATTACAGTCGCAGACGCGCGCTTGATGATCAGTCGCCGGACCGCTTCGCTTACCGGAAGCGCTTCGATCAATGCCGCCCGGCCAGATACCCGCGCCCTTTGCACCGATCGCATCCGGTGCCGTGATAAAAAACCGCGCCCTTGTTGTCCTTCAGCGCAGAGTTTGTCGAGAGTCTCCTGCTCGGGAACGAATTCCTCTTTGCAGTTCGAGCAAATCCGGCGCAACGAGTCGTTGCGCGCACGTCATCAGGATCGAGCTCGAAATCAGAAACGGCTCGATGCCCATGTCGTCCAAGCGCGTGATCGCGCCGGCGGCATCGTTTGTGTGCAGCGTGCTCAGCACCTGGTGACCGGTCAACGCCGCTTTCACCGCGATGTCGGCGGTTTCGTTGTCACGAATTTCGCCCACCATCACGATGTCGGGGTCCTGGCGTAGGATCGACCGCAAGGCCGACGCGAAATCGAGTCCGATGTCCGCGCGCACTGCCACCTGATTAATTCCCGCCAGCTCGTACTCGATCGGGTCTTCGACGGTAACGATGTTGTATTGCGGGCTATTCAACTCATGCAGCACCGAATACAGCGTCGTGGTCTTACCGGAACCGGTCGGTCCCGTAACCAGAATCATTCCGTGCGGCGCGTCGATTGCCTTCTTGAATTTCGAAAGCGTGTCTGCGTCCATCCCCATTTGGTCGATGCTTCCGCTCAGGGAGGACTTATCGAGAATACGAATGACTATTTTTTCGCCGTGTGCCGTCGGCAAAATCGAAATGCGCAGGTCGATCTCTTTGCCCAAGACTCGGATGCGGAACCGTCCGTCCTGAGGAACGCGCCGCTCTGCGATGTTCAGTCCCGCCAAAATTTTGATGCGCGACGTGATCGCCAGTTGCAACGCCTTCGGCGGCGACTCGGCCGGAATCAATTCGCCGTCGATTCGATAACGAAGCTTCAGCGTGTTTTGAAACGGCTCGATGTGAATGTCCGACGCCTTTTCCTTGACCGCCTGCGCGAGGATCAAATTGACGATCTTAATGACCGGCGCGTCTTCGCTGTCGTGCGCGAGCCGATCGAGATCGATTTCTTCGCGCTTTGCGGTTTGGACTTCTACCGATTCGGCGCCCTGCGACCGCTTCTTCCGAAACCTGGCGCAGCACCTGGCTCATGTTGCCGGCGCCGTGAACTCCGCTCAAAGTGTCGAGCACGGAGCGCTCGGTCGCGATCATCGGCACGATCTCGAGCTGGACGCGCCGTTTCAGGTCATCGACCGCAAGCACGTTGGTCGGGTCGGCCATTGCCACGAAAAGTTTTCCATCCAACCGCGCGATCGGCACCAGCTTGTTCGCCTTGGCCATTTCGCGCGGCACCATCGACATCACTTCTTCGGGGACGCGCAGCCGCGACAAATTGATCGGCGGCGTATTCAGGCAACGCCCGATGCTGAACACCATGTCTTGCTCGGTGACGAATTGCCGGTCCGTCAGAATTTTCAGCAACCGGCCGCCTTCGGATTTCTGAATGATGACCGCTTCCTCGAGTTGGTTCGGCAGAAGCAAACCCTCCTCGATCAACACGTCCGCGATCCGTTCGCCGAATGATTTACTTCTCATGGATCGCTCAGGTTTTTTCCAGCTTGTAGATGGACCGCAACGTTTGGGTGATCGCCGACGGCTTCGCCAAATACCACGACACCGTGTAATCGACCGATTGCTGCACCGCGTCGCGGCCGGCGGAATCAAACGGATTGCAGCACGCCACCATGATCGTGCGGCTGACCAGATCGAATGGAACAAACAAACGGCCGAGCGTGAGATACTCCGGCAACATCGGCGCGATCTGCCGGTCGGTGTCGTAATATTCCAGCGGCACGAAGGCAAACTTCGTCCGGTCGATCAACGCCGAGAGGACGGCCTCGAGCTGCTGCGGTTTTTCGCGGCAAAGCTCCTCCAGCATCGAGACTGCCATCGTCTGCCCCTGCAGATCCTTGTTTGCTTCTTTCGTGGTGTCCAGCGCGCTGTTCACCTGCTCCTCGCTGAAGAGCTGCTGTACGATCAAAAATTTCGCGAGATGATCGTCCCCGCGTTCCTGCAAATTCGCGATCCGCCCAAGGTTTTTGCGCGAAGGATCGACATCGATCAGTGAGCCTTCTACAGATGGGGAAACCAACGCGCCCTCCCCCTTCGTGAAGGGACCGCTCATGGTACATGCTCGCGGCTTTCTGGTTCTCGACAATCGCCTGGCCAGAAGCCTGCAATCGCTGCTCGATCTCGCCCAGCATGGCAACGATTTCCGGCGCGTTCGGCTCGCGGGTCAGAATCACCTCACACTGCTGAAGCGCGGGCGTGTACGATCCGGCATTGAAATACGCCTCGGCCAGTTTGCGCGAAGTTCGGAGCGCGTCGTCGTGCCGGCCAACTTTCGTATACGCTTCCTTCAGAATCTCGAGCGATTGATAATCCTCCGCCTGTGTTTGAGTAATCGCCTCAAACATTTCAATCGTTTGGAGAATTTGGGAATGCTCCTCGGCAGAAAGCGCGTGTTCCAGCACGTTCGGCTCTAAAAGCTAGAAGCATGCCCCTACCGCGGGCGGCAGACCATTTTCCCTCTCAAAAGCGGGAATTTCTCAATCCGGTTAAGCCGTTGAGAAACTGGCGCTTAGCTAATGACCAATCTATGAAGCCAAAAAGTCAATGTAGTAGAATCGGCTGCACCAAAAAAAACGACAGTTGCGCGACTTCCGATCTGCGACCTCTTCTGCCTTCACACGTCCGCCTTCGCTCGTCTCTTGTCGTGCTCTACAACTCTTCTTTTCCTTCTGCCTGAGCATCTCGCTTCCCCGTCTCCGCGACTCGACTTTCGACTTCCAAAATTCTTGCGCGCTGCACTATGATTTTGCCGTGCTTTCCCTCCGCACGTCCCCTCGCTTGCCAAGCCGTAGTCAAACGAAGGCTGGTCACTTGCCACAAACGCCAGTCCGGCTCGCACCCATTCGTCACGCAGCGTTTACGCTGCTGGAACTACTCGTCGTCATCGCCATCATCGCGATTGTCCTAGGTTTTCTGATTCCTTCGCTTGGAACTGGCCAAGGTCGGTCAGCCGAAGCAGCGGCTCGCCAGCTCACAGCCGATTTGGATGGCGCCCGACTCACCGCAATCGCTGAGCGCACTCGAACGCGCATCCTATTTCCTACAAGCAATGCAAATTTCGCGGCCGGCACGTCCTCAAATGCCTGGCCCACAGACATTGCCTACCGCGGCTATTTGGTTGTGAGCGAAAAACGAACCGACACTCGCTGGACACAACGTGGAAAATGGAATCGCTTTCCGACAGGAATAGCGCTCGATCTTACTGCCAGCGCTTTGCCGACGCCGACGCCAATGCCAATCGACGTAGGTGGAAGTGGATCGACTTCCTACACATTCACTGGGCCTTACATCGAATTCCTATCGAACGGCAGTTCAAACTTGGATCCGGCCGCAACGCCCACTCCTTCCGCGGTAGTTGCGGACGGATTTGTAGATTCTGGCGGCACGTTCGTTAAGAAGAATACAAACCTTCGATATACGATCACTGTGGACCCACTCACCGGTGCCGTATCTCTGAAATGAAAAGCGACAAGTGCACGCGCGGCCGCCCCGCATTTTCATTGGTTGAGACTGTAGTCGCGATCGGCTTGGTAAGTTTTTCGATTCTCGCGACAATCGGGTTGCTATCGATTGGCAGCGATACCGCCAAGCGCGCCAAAGATGAATCAACAGCGGCCCGCTTGGTTGAGAACGAATTCGGACGGCTTCGTTCTCTGAGCGGGTCAGCTGGATTCTGGCCGGCTGATACGAGCACGGTGCCGACGTACTCCTCAAGATACTACGACAGCAACTTCGGCGAACTTCCTTCTACAACGAATGCGGTTTATCAACTCAACATCGCATTTGCCGCCGCCCCGACTGGAACAGCCGATTTTGTCGCGAACGCCGAATTGCGTTATCCGGCAAACGCACCGGCTGCAAATCAAAGCGTCTACCGATTCACAACCTTGATGAACATTCCTTCGCCATGAACAAACGCACGCGCGCGTTCACGCTCATAGAGATGCTAGTCGCGTTGGCAATCACATCCGTTCTCGTCATTTTGCTCGTGAATGTCGTCGCTGCCGCGCTCGCTGTCTGGGAACAAGGACGGAATCAGATCGACACGTTTGTAAATGCTCGTCAAGTTCTTGGCCGCATCGCCGATGAAATTAGCGGAGGTATCGCAGCTCCGTCACCTCGCGTCGTGGAATTTTCGGAAAATCTGCCATCAATTCAAGGCACGACCGCCCCGGCGACTACAACTTCCGAAAATGTTTTCTTCGTTGCGCCTTATCCAAACGTCAGTTCAGGCGATCTATGCATCATCAGTTATCGTCACAACGCCGACACCCGTACTCTTGAAAGAGGGTTCATCGAGAGCCAGCTCGCGTGGAAAAACGGTAACGCTACAAGATATCAATCTTCCGCTTATTCGAGTTCGGATTGGCAGTGGCGCGTCATTGCGAACGGCGTTTTGGAATTTGAAATCCAATCTTACTCTCAACAGGACTTGGACGACAATGCGTCGCCCTCTCCGACTCCAATCGCTTCGTGGAGTTCGACGACTAGTACTCCACCAGGCAATGCTCCACGTCAGATCATAATTCGGATCAAGGTCGTCGATGACCGAACCCTAGTGAAGCTGGCAGGGTTATCACCGGGAAATGCCACTTACGATCGCCTCGTCAATCGCGCCGCGCGCCAATTCACCGCGAGTGTGATGCTGCCTCCGCCGCACTAGCATGGGCCCGTTAACCCGACGCTCCGGCTTTGCTCTCACGATCACCCTAGTCCTTATTGTGCTAATCACGATCATCGTCGTCGCGTATTTGGTGAGCACCCGAATCGAAAGATCGACATCTTCCGTTTACGCGAATCGCCTGCGCGCAAAAATTCAAGCAGACAGCGCGCTCGCCGCTGCGATTCATTTGCTTAAAGACAACACACGTTACGGCAATTACATCACGGCAATGCCCGCGCCGGTTCCGACGCCGGTTTCGATCTATACCGAAATTTATCGACCGGCTGATCCGGCAGATTCAACGCACGCGGCGAGAGCTGACGATTATCTCCGATTAGATAATGCTGCCGGAGAAATTCTGGTGTCGCGCGCGACTTCAAGTTCTTCGGCTGGTCCAGATCCACGACCAACACCGGAACCAATTCCGACTGCTCTCGCGTCAGGGTCTCCATTCACGGTCACAGCGCCGAGTTTTTCGCCGACTCCGAACTATTACGACTTCAATCAAATCGTTACGATTGGCTCAACAACTGGCCGTTTAGTTCAGCCGTCTCCGAGTCCCGCTCCGCCGTCTGCCTACGCGCAATGGGTCAATGTCCGGGACGCAAATAGCCAGCTGATCGGCCGCTATGCTTTCTTCATCGAAGACGAAAGCATGAAAGTGAATGTGAACTACGCGGGCAACAATGTTGGCGGCTCAAACATGCGCGTGAACGATTTGTCGTCGCCAATTCCAGCTTCAACGCCTGCATCGCAAATTCAAGAGATGGATCCTTCAGGCATTTTGCCGCCGTCCGCGAATCGAGGCACGGCTGACACGAGCCTCACTACTCTTGGTAACGCGGGTAGCCGGCTCTCCACTCGCTTAACGTTAGGATTACTAAATGAGTGGAGCGCTTCTTCGAATCACTTTCCAGATTACGCTCACTTGGCAGCTGAATTTTCAGAGGACGATAATACGACCGCACGCGGCTGGCAGCGTCTCGATCTGAACGCGCTTGCATCAGGAGGGTCGGGTAACACAGCAAAGGTCGCGGCTGCAACTCGCATTGCGAACTGGATTCGTGACGCATGGACGGGCTCAATTCTGATCTCAAATCTTCAGGACTATCAGATGTTCGGCGACGATTGGCTCAGAAAGCAAATAGCGGCCAACATTGTTGACTACGTAACTGCGGACAATACGCCAATCGACATGGGTAACAGTATCCCTTCGGGATTCTCAATTGCCGTCCCGGTGATCGGTTTCAAGAAAGCTCCCTATCTCTCCGGAGTGAACATTGTCTACCAGGCATCAAACAGCACCTACCCGGGATCGGGAGTGGGAACATTCACCGCCACTTTGAAGATGAGAATCCAATTGCAGTTCCAGAACATGTACGAAACTGCACTGGATCTGGCGAACGCGATGGGAAATACGACGCAAAGTCGAATCGAGTTAAAAGGCATTCCAATCGTTCAAAAAAATGGGAGCACTGTCTATGACGGTTCATCGCAGACTTGGACGATTAAGTTATCGGACCTGAGTCCAGTAAATGGTTCAGGCACCACCGTCCCAGCAGGTGTTGACGGAACGAGTACATCCGGTGCTCGCACATTTCAGACGAACTGGCTCGATACGCAGTCGGTGTCTTTCAATGTTGTAGCTAGCGATCAGCGTCCGAGATTTCTAGCGGGTAGTACAACGGTAAAGTGGATTGGAAATCGAACCGGCAATGTATCAGACGATTTCCGGATCGATGATACTGCAATGGTGAACAGCGCCACGACTACCAAGTGGTGTAACGCTGGTTGCGGTGGTTTATCGGGCGACTTTTTGAAAGAGTCCAATTCGACGACACGACAGATTGCTGCGATTACCTACGTCGCCGGATATCAAGGAACCATCGTTTCCGGCAATTCACCAGGCGATCCGAGGTATCGCGGCAGACTTATTAGTGATAGATGGAACTTCGACAACACTCGAACTGACGCCGATCCAAGCGACACCAGCAACAAGCTTGATTCGGTCGTAGATAAGATAGACATCAATTGTCGTCCCTACGGGTTTGATTGGTTTGATAATTCTGGCGACCGACCATTGGCCTTTCTCCGTAATGCCTCGATGATCAATATCGGGGAGTTGGGGAATATCGCCGCATGCGAGTATCCCTGGCGCACGGTTTACCTACAATATCCGGAACGGCCAGCCAACACTGGAGCGTCGGGCCCGGCTACCGATATTGCATCACGTCGAAGTCATTCTCTCGACTACGTCCTCACGGATCTTTTCCGCGCGCAAAGCGCGACAACGCGCACTGGCGCTGTAAACATCAATACCCAGCAACAACTCGGAACACAGCAACGCGCGCTCGGCCCACTATTTCTCGGAGTTCCCGTCGGCACGCAAAATCTATCTCAGACAGCGTTGGATCGGATCGACAATGATCCCGGTAGCGCTTTAGCGGCTAGTGTTTCGAATCGTAGAGTTCTCCCTGGCGCTACGCCATTTCCAGACAACGGGCCCGTCCGTCCGTTTTTCCAGCCTGGTGAATTGGCTTCGGTGTTGAGTCGATTGGTAAATACAAGTGCCGGCGGCAGCGGTACTACGAGTTCGCGATCAACTGTAACCTATGGCGTGCTGAGATCAACGGCAACAAACGCGAACGAGAGCCCGGTCAATTCGAATATTCAGCGCGATATGCAAGTCGAGCAGCTGTATCGCGAAGTTAGTAACTCAATCACAACCCGCGGAAATGTATTTCGGGTTTTGTATGTTGGCCAAGCGCTCAAGAACGGACTGGTTCAAGCCGAGTTTCTGGGCGAAGCGTTTGTCAAGCGTTCAGCCGTATTCACGCCGAATTCTTCAAATCCCGACATCGTTCAAACAACGGACAGCACTTACAAACTTATCGCGAATCGTGTGATTACCGAATGAAGCGATTGCTCCTATTTGTTGTTCTTTTATGGAGTCCGTTCGCAGCGCGCCTATTCGCCGATCCTTTGAAACTTGTTTCAACGTCACCTCCGTTCTGGGCGACAAACGTAAATGCGAGTGAAAAAACGATTTCACTTACATTCGATCAACGACTGAGATCCACGCTCACGGACTGGATTGGGCTCGACGTGTTGAGTCCGCCATCGGATCTGCAAACGAAATATTCACCGGACCACATGTCATGCAGCATCAATGTCCATTTGGATCCCGGTCACGTCTATATTTGCGCATTGAATGGCCGTGGAATCCCGGGCGTCGGTTTTCAGAACGAAAAGGGATTCGCCCTTCCGCCAACAATTCTTGTATTGCAAACGGCCGGAAATGTCGCGCCGCAGGATGCGCCGCCGCGTGTGATACGAAGCATCCCTCAGAATGGAGCCACAGTTGACCCAAGGAGAATGCAGCCGCTTACGATCACGTTCGACAAGCCGATGAATGTGAAGAAGCACGGACTTCATATGTTCGAGAACAATAATCCCGTTGATATCTCAAAAGCGCAGTTCGCTTATTCAGGAGACGGATTGACTTTCACGCTGGCCTACGCTTTCAGACTGGCCACACAATATCGGCTTGAGTTAAACGATATTCACGACATCGGATTCGCTTCCGCGAATCGAGTACCGCTCTGGCCAGTGCAGATTTCGTTTTCGACCGCGCAATAGCGCACTTACCGTCGCGGAGTTTTGGCGTCGATGGTGGCGGCGGTGACGTCGTCGGGAGCGGGAGTGACGACGACGCTCATACCGGTGGCGAGGCCGTTTAATTGCGATGGTTGGCCGTTGAGGGTGATTTTGGTAGCCGGCGTGACTTTGTATTCTTTAGCTACGTGGTGGCGTACACGCTAATGGCGATCGAAGTGAGATGAACCGCAGTGATGTGGTCGGTCGTGTCAGGCGCGGGTGTCGGACTCTTCTTCGATTTTCCGGCAGCGGTGCTGATCAACGGAAGCAGCGCGAATGTTAGCAGCGCTCCAAAGATCGGCAGGAATCTCATGTCGCCGATTTTGAAACGCGGCATCTCAGCTCACAAGCTCAAAAAGCCAGACCGTACCGCTTACGCTCATCATAAGCGGTTTATGACGCAGACCAAAATCCGATCGGGTAATCCGCGGTTAGCTCTCGGCCCTGGCCGCGACGCCGTTCGCTTTCAATCGATTGATCGCGTCGCGCAGCTCGGCGGCGCGCTCGTAGAGTTCTTTCGCGACCGCGGTTTCCATTTCGCGCTGCATGATCTCGAGTCTTGGACAGCGGCCGTTTGGCGCGCGACTTCCTTCCAGCCATTCGTCGAGGAAATGCGATCTCGGAACTTTTCGCGCGCCAGCTCGGGGAAGTTCGATTGCTGGAAAAATTCCAGAATCGCATCGCGGCCGCGTTCGATCTCGCCGATGGCTTCGCGAAAATTTGCCCTCGCCCAGAAAGATGGACGCCTTGGCGCGCGTGTTCATCATCAGCACGTAGGGTCGAAATTGCTGGAAGCTCCAGGCCAGTTCTTCGCGCTCGGTGTGGTCGGCGACGAAATCGAAAAGATCGAGATTGCGCTGCGTGTCGCGAATGACGCCGGGGAAATCGTTGATCTGAAACAGGCTCAAGATAGCGATGATAATACTGGATGCCTTCCTGCTGAAGCTCGGTGCATTGTTCGGCGGTGAGCTCGTAAGTTTCGCCGCGGCCTTCGGCGCGCGCGGCACGACGTTGATGATAAGTGAGGAGCGATTCGCAATTGTGCGGCCGCATGTCCATCGGGCCGGCCGGTCATTTCCATCTGGAGCACGCCGAGATCGATGCGCAGCTGCAGTTTCTCGCCGCCCATCGAGGCCGAGAATTTTGCGCACTTTGATCGCGCCCGGTTCTCGTGCGGCCAATCTTTCAGAGCGTGTTCAGATCAAGGCTCATCCTGAATAGATGATCGAACATTTGGTCTTCAATTGTCAATCGCCTCGCGCGATCGTCGCACAGTAGTTCTGCCATGGGAGGCATGGATCCGTAAATCGACCAGACGTTCTGATGCTTTGCAGGCTTGCATGTTTGATGTTCTGCCGGCGTGGAGCAGGAGATCGAGTCGTTCATCCGTTTTCTCGCGGCGGAGCGCGGGCTCTCGGAAAATTACCAGCTCTCGACGCAGCGTTCGTTGACCGAATTCGCCGAATGGTGCGCGACGACAACGAAGATCGACAATGCCGCGGGCGAGTGACCCTGCCGTTGATCAGCGAATATCTCGGGCGCGAAAAAGAAAGGCCGGGCTTTCCGCGGCGTCGATCAAGCTGATCGTGGTCGCGCTCAAGATTTTCTTTCGATTCCTGCCGGCAAAGGCGAGATCGACGCGCGACCCGACCGAAGCGCTGAGTCTGCCGCGGATCGAGCGTTATCTGCCGGAGACGTTGAACGAACTGCAGGTGGAGCAGCTGATCGAGAGCGTCGACACCAAAGCGCCGCTCGGGTTGCGCGACCGCGCGATGATCGAGCTGCTTTACGCGAGCGGGCTGCGCATTTCCGAGCTGGCCAATGCGCGCCTGGAAAATTTCGATCCTGAAGAGCGCATTTTGCGCGTGACCGGCAAAGGGAACAAAACGCGGCTGGTGCCGGTGGGGCGCAAGGCGTGCGAAGCGCTGGCCGCTTATTTGTCGACCGAACGGCCGAAGTTGGTGAAGCGCCGCAGCGGCAGCGAAATTTTTCTGTCCGAACGCGGAACAAAACTAACGACCGCGCGGATCTGGCAGATCGTGAAAGAAACACGCGCGGCACTCCGGATTGGAAACGAATATTTATCCGCATTTGCTGCGGCACAGTTTCGCCACCCATTTGTTAAGCAACGGCGCCGATCTGCGCATCATCCAGGAAATGCTCGGGCACGCCGACATTTCGACCACGCAGGTTTACACGCATGTCGATCAGCAGCGGTTGAAGGCGGTGCATCGACAATTTCATCCGCGGGCCTGAGTCCGAGTCAGACTGGCATTAGTTGATTGTTGGGAGCCGAGAGTTGATAGAAGCCGGCTCATGAAACGTCTCGTTTTATTGATTCTGGTCGCTGCGGTCGCGGCAGGCGGAATCTGTTTAACCGTTCGCCGGCGCAGGGAGCGACGTCGCCAGCCAGCGTGGCCGCGTTGCTTCCGAAGCGAAACGGTCGCGCTGGTTCACGTGCCCGATTTCAACCGCAGCGCGCGACGAATGGCATCAGACCGACATTTACAAACTCTATCAGGAACCGGCAGTGCAGGAATTTTTGCACAAGCCGCTCTCCAAAGTTCCGCAGCGCGATTCGACGTCGCAAAGCTCTGGCCGAAATCGAGCAGCTGACACCGAAAGACGCGTTTTTCGCCGTCACTTCAATTGAAAACGACAATCCGCATTTTGCCGGCGGTTTCCGATTTCGCGGGAGCCAAGCCAATGCCGAGAAGATTGTCGGCAAATGGATGGCAATCACAACTCGTGCGAGATGGTTCGGTCCGCGAGACCGTCGATTACGAGCAGCAAAGATCGACATCGTAGGGACGGCGCCGAACCAGGTCGCTTCGGTTTACGATGGACAATGGTTTTTTGCTTCAAACGATCTCGCGGAACTAAAGAGTGTTGCTCGATCGCGCCGACGGCCGCGCCAAGGACACTCAAACAACTCTGGAAGCCGACGAAGCGTTTCGCGCGGCGATGACTCACATGCCGAAGAGTTATGCGTTGCTTTTCTACGTTCAACCCAAAGGTGTCTCAGAAAAACTGGCAAGGGTCCGCGACGCGATTGGCGCGTCCGGGCAGTCGACGAATGTTGTCGATCAAATTCATAGCGTTGCCGGCGCGACTGCGTTTCGACAACGGCAAAATGCGCGACGTCTTGTTCGTCGGAATGCCGAAAACACAATCGGAGCGAAATTTAACGCGTTCTTCTCTCGATCTCGGCACGACGGAAACATTTTTGTATCTCGCGACATTGCTCAATCCGGACAGGCTGGCCGAAATCAATCAAGGCGGCTTGCCGACCGGAACCTGGTTGCAAAAAGTTTTCGGCGCGGCGGCACGCGCGGGCGTGACGGTGGACGATTGGAAGGCTGCGTTTGATCTGGAATTGGGTTCGCTGGCGGATTGGCCGCAGAGTTCGCGCTGGCCATCGATTATCGCGACGCTGCCGGTGAAGGATTTTGCGCGCGCGAGCAAAGTCGTGAACGCGTTGACTCACGCGATCGACGAAGACGCGGCGTGGACCAAAACCGAAAAGAACGGCGTCACTTATTTTTCGCATGCAAAGGCCGGCAGCGTTGCTGGCAATCACGCCGACGATCGCTTTGTCGAACCAGGCACTGGTCGTCGGACTCGATTCGGTATCGGTAGAATCGGCGATGAAGCGCGCTGGCAAACCTTCTTCGGCGCTGGCGACTTCGCACCAGTTACAAAACAGCGGCGCGCACAGTTCCCGCGCCGACGGACTTGTTCGTTTACGTCGACACGGCGTTGCTCTACTCGCGGTTGGACGCGGCGTTACGACCAATGCTGTTGATGAGCTGCGGCCTTTATGCCGGGGATGTCGGATAATGTCGATGTTGGGAAGCTGCCGCAGCCGGAAATCGTGGCGAAGCACCTGAGCCCGATCGTTTCGTCGCAGCGATACGAGGCCGACGGCTACGTCACAGAGTCGGTCGGGCCCGATCACTTTGAGCGAAGCGGCGGTGGGGGTCGGTTTACCTGCGATTTTCTTCGGAAAGTCCGGCAAGATTAGGCCATGAAAGGAGCCAGGAAGGAGCCCCAAAGGTGCGCAAATCGGCCCGATTTACCCAGTGTAGCCTATAGGTTACAGTCAACGTGACAATTGTGCTGTTAGTTTGGCCGAAACGTGCTATGTTTCGCGCCCTATGGCTATTCTCAAGAAAAACGCATTTTCCCGTCGAGTTCCTGATCTGGTTACCGAGGAACTCGTGGCGGTCCTGTCTCGTCGCGCTTCCTTCGAGTTTAAGGAACTGTTTGATATCGTGCACGAGAATCTCCGGGCGCGAAACGCCGCCAGCGGAGGCGAGGAAATGCTCCGTCTGCGTGCATACGAAAAATTGCAAAATCTGGTCGCACGTGGCGCGGTGAAAAAGAATGGCAAGAAATACAAAGGGCTTCCTTCTTCGTTGGCCAAAGCGATTGCCCCGCAAAACGGGCATATTCCAAGCAATCGACTGGCTGTAGTAAAGTAACTGCCACCGCTCTGAGCCGGTTTCGAGGCGGCGATGATTCGAGAATATCTGCCGGTTCTCCTGCAGATCATTGTGGCGATTGGGTTCGCCGTCTCGGCGTTGCTCATTAGCGTGCTACTCGGCAAGACCGGGCGCCGCACACGCGCCAAGGACACCGCCTACGAATGCGGCATGATTCCGCAGGGCGAAGGCCAGCCGCGCTTCAGCGTGAAGTTCTATCTAGTGGCGATGTTATTCATCCTCTTCGACCTCGAGATCGTGTTCATGTATCCGTGGGCGGTGGTTTACAAGGAAGCGATCGCACACGGCAG
Source organism: uncultured Verrucomicrobiae bacterium (assembly GCA_963800015.1). Lineage (GTDB taxonomy): Bacteria > Verrucomicrobiota > Verrucomicrobiia > Chthoniobacterales > UBA10450 > AV40. The sequence continues at coordinate 35,508 of CAWCZE010000007.1, forward strand.
TGTGATTTTTTGGAGCATGCTCAGCTTCATCTCGATCCTGATGGTGGGCTACGTTTACGCGCTCAAAAAAGGCGCGCTCGATTTTCGGAAGTAAAGAACACTAGAATCGACCTCGTCCGACTTCAGGACACCCACCAGCCGCGGACGAACACGGCGCTAAACAGTGCAAGAAACAGCAGCGACCAGACAGTGATCACTGCGTTCCAGAATCGATTCGAACCGATCAGGCCAAAGAGAATAAACAGCGGGAAAATCAAAAGGGTATAGCGCGGCGCGCTTTGGAGGAATGTGACAGCGTTGAAGAGTAACCAGTTGCCGGTTGCCCAAACGGCATAGAGCGGTCGCAGCTTAATCCAGCTCGCTACGATACAGGCGAGACCGAGCAACGAAAAATAAAGTTCCTGCGCGCCTTGGATTTCAGCGTCGCTCGGCCCCCGATGAAGATTTCCAATCCCGCTCTGCAAACCGGTCCATGGCCATGACCACGTCATCACCGAGATCGTTTTGCGCATTCGGAAAGCTGCAAACGGATCCCCGGCGATGCGCCAGTTTAACCAGAGATACACGGAGAAACCGAGTGGTATAAGACCGATCCAAAGCCAACGCCAGTTCCAGCGTCTTGTTGTCCAAAGCTGATGCGCTGCTTCGACGGCAAGCGCGGGGACGAGGACGGCGGCGTTAGCGCGCGTCATCCAAGCCAATCCACCGAGGCTTCCCGCGGCCCACCAGCATTGTTTTCGCGCTGCAAGGATCGACCCAATCGCCAGCGCGAGAAACAAACTTTCCGTGTATCCGATATGTAGGTAGTAGGCGGTAGGAAAGATCAAAAAGAACCAAGCCGATCTCAAGGCGACAGCTTCTGAAAAATCAATCAGCACTAACCGACGCAGTAGGACTGCAGCGACGCACAAAGCAATGCCGGAAACTAGAAGTGCGGAGATAAAATAATTTCCCGTGATCCAAGTGATCACCCGGATCGACCATGGAAAAAGCGGATAGAACCATGCTTTCCAGATACTTTGGGACGTGTAACCAAATTCAGCGAGCCGCAAATAATGCAGCGAGTCCCATCGGTTCCAAATTTCGAGCCAACCAAGCAAGCTGTCCGCCCGTTTGTTTTCGAGCACCTGATACGTTTTAGCGCCGAAGATGAACAGCACCACTTTGGCCGCCCACACCCAGCCGATGACCAACCAATCCTCTTTTGGCAGGAGAGCGGCAATGCGAGTAACGGCTTGGCGGATTGTGAATCTTGGCGGGCGGGGTTTGTTCGTGGCAGACTGATCGCCGTCTGGAATTTGTTTGTGAAGATCGGCATTCATCGGACGGAATTAATCTTATTTTTGCTGTTGTCGCTGAGCTACGGCTATTTTTATCAGTCGACTCATCATAACGAGGCGGCGCGATTCGATCAGATGCGCGCGATCGTGCAGGATCACGTGCTCGAGATCAATAAATACTGGTGGAATACCGCGGACGTAATCCACTATCCGACAAATGGTTCGAACCACGTTTATCCGAACAAGGCGCCGGGGATGACGCTCGTTAGCGTTGTGCCATTTGCTGTCATCTCTGCGGTGCTAAGCGGATTCTATCGGCTTGGATTAGTGAATGGCGCGTATTGGCACGTTGTCACCTATCTGACAACTCTTTTTGGCGTCAGTTTGCTTTCAGCGTTAGCCGCTGTCGCGATTTATCGAGTGCTGAGGCAAATGAAAGCTGACCCCTACTTGTCGATCCTGGCGGTGACCGGGATATGGCTCGGAACACTGGCTTTTCCCTACTCGACGCTTTTTTTTAGCCACCAATTCGTAGCCGCACTTCTGGCAATCGCATTCGTTTTTCTGTTTCAACTTCGTTCGAGCGACGGAATGTCGGCACGCGGCCAACTATGGCGCACATTCGGTGCTGGTTCGTTGATCAGCGTGAGCGTGGCGACAGAATACCCGACCGCACTGCTGGCGATCGCTCTTTCGACTTATGCGCTATGGATAATCATTCGGTCCGATCGCACGCCGCGACAGCGACTGATGTTGGGTTTGTCCGGTCTTGGTGGAACGCTGCTCGGCACAGTCTTACTCATCGCCTACAACGTGGCCGCATTCGGAAAGCCGTTATACATCCCGTACGAATCCGTACGCCACGGCGGGCGCGTCGTTCTCGGAACGTACGGCCACGGCTGGTTGGGTTTGCACCCGCAGGGCATCGGCCAATTCATCCACGCGCTTGCTGCGGTGACTGTCTATCCAAAAATCGGAATGCTTTACCTCGGCATACAGCACTGGCGGATTTACGCCTGCAACCCGCTGCTTTGGATTTGCCTACCTGGCCTGGCGATAATGATTCGGCGGCGCGACTCACGGCCGGAAGGGATTCTCGTTGCAGGAATGACGGCGGCATATCTGCTCTTCATAACCCACTACGGCGGGTCGGAATATGATTGGTCGGGCGCCAGTTATGTCGGATCGCGACATTTGATCCCGCTTTTGCCGTTCTTGGCGTTTCCGCTTTGCTGTGGCCTGGGAATTCGCGTGTTGCGATTCGCGTTTTATCCTTTATTCGCGGTTTCGCTGTTTTATATGCTGATTTTGACCGCGACCGAACCGCGCGTTGGCATTCCTTACGAAAACCCCGCGCGCGATTTACTGGCCCCCGATTATCTCCGCGCTCGCTTCGCCCAAAACACCGACGGCTTGTTCGCAGGTCAGCGCGACTTGGCGAAACAATCTGCGGCATTCAATCTCGGGCAGCTGGCGGGTTTACCACCGCAACATCAGCTGTGGCCCTTGCTCGGCTGGTGGCTCTTGGCGAGCACCATGCTCCTCAACTCGATCACGCAAAGATCGACAACTGCCGAAACGCCGCTGGCCGATGACGAAATCGCAAACCAAAAACAAATGCGCACATTGATCGTCCGAAGCAGCACGCTGCTTGCATTCCTGATTGCGATAGGCTTGCCGCCAGCTGTTCATCACGCTGCAGTTGCAGCGCGCAATCCCCAGCAAGGCTTGCGCGGAAAATATTTTCGTAACGCCAACTGGGAGGAACCAGCCGTGGAAGAGGCCGTCGATGCAGAAGTGAATTTCGATTGGACCAGGAGTTTGCCGCTCCCTCCGCCATTTAGCATCGAATGGACCGGTCAAATCACGATCAAGCAGAACGGCAAGTACGAGTTCGCCCTCATCGCGGACGACGGGGCCCTTCTCGAAATCGACCGTCACGTGGTGGTCGATGTTAGCCACGGTCCAATTCTCCAGAAGAAAAGCGGATCCATTGAATTATCTTCCGGAAAGCACGAGATCCGGGTGCGTTATTTCAACGCGCTCTTCGGCGGCTTGATCAAGCTTTGGTGGACGGCGCCGGGCCAGTCCGAGGAGATTGTTCCAAGGGAAATTCTTGTTCCCGCCCCTCCGTCTGTCGGGCGATCCCCGTCACATTGACATGGCCTGCAATGTGCCGTTGTTGTTCACGGTTCTCACTTGCGCGCCCCGCCGGTAGCGCCTAATAGCTTTAACCTTCCAATGATTCACCACATCGTCCTTTACAAGCTCAAGCCCGAGGTCACTCCCGCTCGCGTCGAGGAGATAATGATGAACACCCGGATGCAGTTGCTCAAGATCCCGGAGGTGCTCAGCATTAAATGCGGCAAACGCGTGGATCCCGAGCTGCAATGGCCGTTCTTCATCGCGATCGATTTCGAATCGATGGACAAGTTCGCCATTTTCCGGGAGGAGCCGATTTTCGTGAAGTTCATGGAGGAAGTCATCAAACCGAATGTGGCCGATTCGCTCAGCCTGGATTTCGAGATGGATCCCGGCAAAGACGTGCGGTTTTCCTGATTCTTGTTGACTAAGAAGGCCATCATCCTCGCAGGCGGCGCCGGCAGCCGGCTTTTCCCGCTTACCAAGATCGTCTGCAAACAACTGCTGCCGGTTTACGACAAACCGATGATCTGTTATCCGCTGGCGACGTTGATGCTCGGCGGATTGCGCGAGATCCTGATCATCTCGACGCCGAAAGATTGTCCGATGCTTCGCGACTATCTGGGCGATGGTTCGCAGCTCGGGAATCCGAATCGATTACGCCGAGCAACCGCAACCGAAGGGAATCGCCGAAGCATTCTTGATCGGCGCGAGTTTCATCGGCGGCTCGGGCGCGTCGTCTGATTCTGGGCGACAACATCTTTTACGGAAAACTCGATTTTCTTCGCGACGCGCTCGGCATCGAAACGGCGCGTGCATTTTCGCCTATCAGGTGCGCGACCCGGAACGTTACGGCGTAGTCGAGTTCGGCCCGGACGGCGAGGCGATTAGTCTCGAGGAAAAACCGAAAAAGCCGAAAAGCCATTTCGCGGTGCCCGGGCTTTACGTTTACGACGAGAAGGTGGTCGATCTTTGCAAGACACTAAAGCCGTCCGCGCGCGGCGAATTGGAGATCACAGATCTGAATTTGCTCTATCTCAAGCAAAACGAGCTGCACGTGAAATTGCTCAGCCGCGGCATGGCCTGGCTCGACACCGGAACTCAAACCAGTTTGCTCGAAGCCGGCAATTACATCGCCACGATCGAACATCGCCAGGGATTGAAAGTCGCCTGTCTCGAAGAAATCGCGTTGCGGATGCGATTCATTACCCAATCGCAACTCGAAAAGACGATCGATCGATTGCCGAAGGGCGAATATCGCGACTACCTCCGGATGGTTTGTGAGGAAGAGCCGACCACCGGACCCAAACCGATCGGCTAAATCTGTAGCGGCGGTCCATGACGCCGAATTCCAACAATCACTTCGGTTGCTCGCGCAACAAGTGCGTCGTATCCGCGACCAGCTTCGTCACCGCATCCGGGCTCGACGGCATCGTAATAACCGCGAATCGCGCCATGTCGATCCACCAGGATCATGCGCGTGCTGTGAATCGGCACTGCCCTTTTCTGTCGCCGACCGCGAGTTTGAATCCGTTGCGCGACAAATTGTAGATGCGTCGATTGCGGCCCGGTCAGAAAATCCCAGCGGCCGGGCTCGGCCTGTAAGCTTTTCGGCGTAGGTGCGCAAGACCTGCCGGCGTGTCCTTTGCCGGATCGACGGTGAACGAAACCAGATGCACGTCGGTTTTCTCCAGCGGCTTTTGCAATTCGCTCATCCGGCTGCTGATCATCGGACACGGTCCGGGACAAGTTGTGTAAATGAAATCCGCAATCCAGATTTTGCCGCGCAAATCCGCCGAGCCAAAATTTTTCCCGTCCTGATTGATCAGCGTGAAACTCTGGAACGCTCCCGTAAGCCGAAACAGTCCGCTGGCGAAGCGCATTCACTTCTAGCTGTCGCAAGCAATAGAAGAGCACGAGCGTCAGGATCGGAATCGCGATCAGTGTCGCCTTCCAAAGCGTCCCCGCTCTGGCGGATTGTCGATCTAATGTTGCCGTGTCGCGTTCATGCTTTGGATCAATACGAGTGCGGCGAGAAGAAGCGGCAAATAGATAATCGATGTGATAAACAGTCGCCGCGCGTCCGACGTGTGCGCGCGTCTTCAGAAATCGCATTGCCACGGCAATGAAGATGCCGCCGAGGAGCAGTTCAGCCAAGAGATAGAAAACTGTAGCCATACGAATGAATGCGGGCAGCCCGGCGACCACAAAAAGAATCATGCAAAAGAAAACGCTTTGGCTCGCGCTGCGCGCGCCGGTCGCATCGTCGCTCGAAATCATTTGGAACCCGGCGCGCGCGTAATCGTCGCGATACATCCAGGCGATCGCAAAAAAGTGCGGCAGTTGCCAGAAAAACAAAATCGCGAACAGACATCCAGGCGCCGGCATCCAGAGTTCCCGCGCGCCGCCGCCCAGCCGATCATCGGGGGCAATGCGCCCGGAATTGCGCCGAGCGCGGTGTTAAAGGTGCTGACCAGCTTCAGCGGCGTGTAGGCGAAAATGTAAATAATGATCGTGATGGCGGCGAGCACGGCACTCAGCGCATTGCAAACGAGGGCGAGATAAATCACGCCGAAGATCGACAGCACACCACCGATGACGACCGCTTCAGTCGGCCGCATCCGCCCGGCAGGAACGGGCCGCAAATTGTGTTCGTTGCATCATGCGCGTCGAGCTTGTATTCCCACCATTGGTTGAGCGCGGCGGCGCCGGCCGCAGCCGCAGCCGTTCCCAAAACTGTGTGCAACAGCGCGGTCCAATTGATCGGACCTTCCGCACCCAGATAAAAACCAACCGCTGTTGTCAGCAAAACAAGCAGCGTCAGTCGCGCTTTCACCAACTCGCGAATCCACGTCGCGCGATGAATCCGGACAGCGCTCCTCGCGGTTTCACGGCTCAGATTCGATCGCTGCCGCTTTCATAAATGCTTTGTCTGCAGACACGCGCGAGCAAATGGCCCACGCGCTTACGCCAAACGATAACATGACCGCGCCGACCGCGACATGGGTTGTCGCGACATCGGCGGCTTTGTTACTCCAGATCGTCCACACGCCAAGCGTGAATTGAATGAAGAACAAGATCACCCAAAAGATCGACAATCGTCGAAGCGCCACGAGTTCGCGCGCGTCTCTGAAGACGCGAGCGCAAAACATGATCACTGCGATTCCGATCACGACGGCGAGAAATCGGTGCGCCATTTGCAGCCAGATCTGAAACGCATCGACATCCGACAGAGCGCGCGCATCGCGCCAGGCATTGATTTTTGCCAACGCTGACGCGCTGGTGTCGGGAATCCACGCGCCGTTCGCGGTTGGAAAATCGAGAATGGCAAGGTCCTATGCTGGTGCCGCATCGTCGCGCCGAGCGCGAGTTGCGCGTAAATCGCGACGGTCGTTGTTACGGCAATTGTTTTAATCGCCCGAAATCTTGACGCGTCGACGTTTGCCGAACGCGATCGCCAGAAATTTGTCGTCACGATCGCGATGAGGACGATCAAACCGAGAAATGCCTGAGCGAGACAGGCGTGAAAGATCCCGATCTGATCTTTCAACATCGTGACGCGCAAACCGCCGAGGATTCCCTGAAGAATTACGCCTGCGACCGCGAGCAGGCCGAGCGTCTTGACGGTTTGTCGATCTTCGGCTCGCCAAATCCAGAACGCGAGAATGATGGTGAGAAATCCAACCGTTGAGGCGATGAGCCGGTGGGTATGCTCGAACAAGACGCCACCAATCCATTTCGAAACTGGAAACAGGAACATGTTGTAGCCGAACGTCGTCGGCCAGTCGGGCACCGCGAGGCCGACGTTTTTGCTGGTCACCATTCCCCCGCTGCAAATCAACAGCAGCGTAGCGAACGCGGTGAACCAGGCGAACCGATTGAGCCACGCGCTGTAGCGGCGGTCTCTGGCCGCCGAGTTCCTTAACGTCGATTCCACGATTGAAAGATCGGCGCTCGTAGAACGCCGCTACAGAAGAGCGATTATTCGCCGCTCGGACTGGGTGCCGGCTGAGCCGGCTTCTCTCTCGTTGCCCGGCGGGATTTTGCTGCTTGGGTGCGCCCGGCGGTGGCACTGTGCCCGGAGTTGGGCCGGCTCCCGGTGCACCGGCAGGTTGTTGGGTCGCCGGCGGCGCGGATTGCGTCCCCGCTAGCTCCGCGCGCTCTTTCAACCACGCTTGATAATCCGCGGGCGAATCGACCACGACCATTCCCTTCATTCCATAATGGCCAAGTCCGCATAGTTGACCGCACACGACTTCGTAGTTGCCAGTCTTGATCGGCTTGAACCACATCGGAATGAGCGAACCAGGAATCGCATCAGCCGCGATGCGCATGTGCGGGATGTCAAAGTTGTGGATCACATCTTTCGACGACAACTCGATGATCACCGGCTTGTTAACCGGCACGTGCAATTCGCCTAGCACAACTATGTCGTCCTTGCCCGCCGGATCGTTCGGATCGATGCCAAGCGGATTTGAGTTCGTGACCAACCCGATCTCGCGTCGCCCAAACTGGCCGTCCGGTCCCGGCATGTGAAACGTCCAGTTGAACTGCTGGCCGACGACGTGCACGAGAATCGCGTCCTGACCGGCTGGAAATTCGTTTACGCGCTTCGCCCAAAGCGGAATTGCGAATCCAATGAGTAAGACGGCCTCGATCAAAACGCAGGAAAATTCCAAGTGAGTGGAGATCGCGCTGCGAACCCCATGGTGATCGGCTTTCGGATGACGGCTCTTATGGAAACGGATCAAAACGAAAATGAAAAAAGCCGACCAGCCCACGAACAGCGCGCCCATAAACCAATGGGCGAACTCGATGATGTGATCAATCTGGTAACCGTGCTCGGATGCGTTCGGCGGCTGCCCGAGAAACTCGTTAATCAATGCGAGGCTATTCATCATTCCCCAAGTCCTCGATCAGTTTCTCGTGCGGCGGAGTCGGCATCCGGCCGTGCCGCCAAATGCTGTAACTGGCTGCGCCGATTCCGCCCATAACCGACAATACCGCACCGAACAAAAACCAAATTGCCACCGCCATGTGTTCGGTGGATTTGCCGTCTTTGGCCCCGTAACAAAAAGGACACGCGCTCGCCTGTTGCGCGATAAGCAACATCGACATCGCCAAGATCGACAGTCCTAGCCGTACGGGCATTATTTTTTTCATGTGATGATGCGCAGCCGTTTCATTTTTCGATAGAACCAGATGCCGTAAATAACAAGGGCCAACGCAGTGGCAAACGATGCAATCGCGCCAGCCAGATAAACCGGCGCGCCTTCGACGAGGTTGACCCAAACGCACCATCCGCCAACACCCAGCGCCAGCAGCGTTGAGAAAACCACGAAAATAATATGGAACGCTTTGAGGGACATTTAACGAGTGACAGGATCGTACCACGCGAGATACGTCAGCCAGAAAAGTCCGAGGACAAACAGGCCGGTGAAAATCAAAACGCGATAGATGAGACGTTTCTCCGCCGCGAGATGCATAAAGATCAGTCCAACTAAGCTGACTTTAAAAGCGGCGACCAGAAGGGCGACCGCAACGTTCAACTTTCCGCCTGTCTTTGGCGAAATATGAACATGAAATAGCCATGAAAAGAACCCGCCGAAATCAACGTAGGATAACGCGACAGTAAGGAGTGTGAAGAAGAGCAATATCGCTCCAACAAGCAGATATCGCGAAACGTGCTGGTGTACGCCGTGCGCGTATTCCTCATGCTCCGCTGGATCTTGCGCAATATCAGGTGGGTTGTTCACGACTTAGAGCAAATAAAAAAGTGGGAATACAAAAATCCAGACCAGATCGACAAAGTGCCAGAACAGACCGCAAACCTCCACGCGATTGGCGAGGTGTTCGGGATTTCGTTGGTAAACTTTCTTGCTGACCGGCAGCCACATATAGAGAAAAACGAGGACACCAGCGAGCACGTGCGCGCCATGCAGTCCAGTGATCGTGAAATAGCTCGCGAAATAGGCGCTGTGCCACGGCCCGAACGAATCGATGCGCTCTACATCTTCCTTCTCGATCTTTACTACGTGGTTAGTCGGCGGGACTGTACATAAAATGCGGCCGATCGTTCACCGAATTGTTCGGATCGAGAAAAACCGGGTCGACCGCGATCTCGTATTCCTTCGCGTTCGGATCGTGTAGCGCTTCGTGATTTTCCAGATGCCCTGTGATCTCGATCCGTGGCTCTAATCCTTTCGATTCCCGGTGATGGTTGCCCAGATACGGCTCATATTTTTCGCGCGCTTCCGGCTTAATAAACGCGCCGAAGTGCTCAAACTTCTGCGGCCATTCGTAGTAAAGTTTTACGACAAGGAAGATTATGCCGCATAAAATCGTGGCAAGCATGTACCACCAATACGCTCGGTAACGCCGCATTTTCAGCGCAGCCCAGGCCAGCACTACTGTCACCGACGAGATGATCAAGACCGCAGTGTTCATCGTTCCCACCGGAACGTTGAGGAGGCCGTGTGGCCATTCTCCCGGCTGGGCATCGAGTCGCAAAAAAACGTAAGCTGAAAAAAGTCCGCCGAAGAGCATCACTTCTGACGCCAGAAACAGCCAGATGCCGATCTTCGCGTTCCATAACCCGGTGTCGGGCCGGGTCGAAATTGTGTACGGAATTTCCATTAGCTAACCGACTAAAGCCGGTTCGGTCACCTTGCGCGGACGGCGCTCGGATTCTTCCACTGGTTCGTTCTGCATTGTGTAGTCCTTGTCTCTTCCAGGCAGGCTATATTCGTATGGCCCGCGATAAGCCACCGGCGTGGTGACGAAATTTCCGTGGGGCGGCCGGTTCGGCGCCGTCCACTCGAGTGTGGTCGCTTGCCACGGATTGTCGTCCACCTTTTCGCCATGCTTGATGCTCCAAAAGAAATTGATGATGAACGGAATTTGGGCTAGGCCCATGATCCACGCGGCCCAGGAGATCGGCGTATTCCATTGAAAGCCGGTGAGACCCCAAATGTGTTCGCCAGCCAGCGTCCAGCCCTGGCCGCCGTCGTACCAGCGACGATGCATGCCGAGCATTCCCTGCAAGAACATCGGCAGAAAAATCACGTTCATGCAGATCAGCGACGGCCAGAAGTGTACTTTGCCCCAGAACTCGCTCATCTGCCGGCCAGTCGCTTTCGGATACCAATAATAAACGCCGGCGAACAAACCGAAGATGGTGCCGGGCGCCACGATATAGTGGAAATGCGCGATGACGTAGTAGGTATCGTGCAAGTAGAGATCGGCTGAATTAAACGCGAGCGGAATGCCGGTGAGGCCGCCGATTCCGAACATTGGCAGAAAGGCCGTCACCCACAGCATCGGGACGTTGAATCGAATCGACCCGCCCCATAGCGAAATGAAAAACGCGCTCAGAATGATGACTGATGGAATCGAGATCAGCAGCGTGGTGGTCTGGAAAAAAGCACTCACGGTCGAGCCCATTCCGGTGAGCCACATGTGATGCGCCCAAACGACGAACGAGAGAAATCCAATCACTAGCACCGAAAAAACGAGCGACTTGTAACCCCACAGCGGCTTGCGCGAATTATTAGCCAAAATCTCAGCCACGATTCCGAACGCCGGCAGAATCAAAACATAAACCTCCGGGTGACCGAGGAACCAAAACAGGTGTTGCCACAAAAGCGGACTGCCTCCGCCGCTGATATGTAGCGGCGCGCCATTAACGATCATTCCCGCAGGCAGGAAGAAGCTGGTGGCCGCGGTGCGATCCATTAGTTGCATAACGATGGCGGCTTCAAGCGGCGGAAACGCGAGCAGTAGCAGAAACGCGGTTACAAATTGCGACCAAACGAAAAACGGAAGTCGCATCCAGGTCAGACCTTTGGCGCGCAGCTGAATGATCGTGGTAATGAAATTCACCGCGCCGAGCAATGACGACGTAATTAGAAAAATAAACCCGAGCAGCCACAACGATTGCCCATTGAAAAAAATATGAAATCCGGGCCCTTTGTCGTCGATGTCCGAGAGCGGTGTGTATGAAGTCCAACCTCCCTTGGCCGCGCCGCCCGGCACGAAAAAGCTGCTAACCATGATGACACCGCCAACCGCAAATGCCCAGAAACTGGCCGCGTTCACTTTTGGGAAAGTCATGTCCGGCGCGCCGATTTGGAGCGGCACGACGAAGTTGCCGAATGCCGCAAATGCCAATGGCACGACGCCAAGAAAGATCATGATCGTGCCGTGCATAGCGCCGAGCGAATTGTAACCTTCGGGCGTCATCACGCCGTTGGTAAACGGGCTGATCAGCCCACGGAGCCAAAACCAACCATCGAAGTGTCCAGCGGCCGGCTGATGGTGCTCGAGAAAGTGCTGAATCGAAACAAGCAGGGGGCCGATCACCGGCGGCATCTTGCCCGGATAGGCCAGTTGCCAGCGCATTAACATCATCAGGCAAAAGCCGAAGAACAAAAAGACCAGGCCACAAAGCCCGTACTGGATGCCGATCACCTTGTGGTCGGTCGAAAAGATGTATTTACGCCACCAGCCGAGCTCGTGTTGCTCGTGCTCGCCGTCAGCGTGTGGGTCGTGATGGGTATCGACAGAAGTGGAAGCGTCCATTTCGGAGAAAAGTTAGCTGTTCAATATCTAAAGGGACAAGCTAATTGCAAAGTCCGAAATTGATCGATTATGGACCTTTCAGTGGTTGTAAGGCCGCGGAACTTTCAGGCCAAATAACCAAACTTTCGCAACGAATTCGCACTGAGGCGTTCGAGTTTGGCGATCAGCATCGGCGGATGTGTTCGCCAGCGTTGCAACGTCGAGGGTGGCGAAATCTCGGCGCGGGCAATGGATTCCGGATCGATTCGCGCGCCTAGGAAATTGACGATCCGGGCGGTGATCTCCACCGGGTTTGCGCAAAGATCCTCGAATCGGACGCGAAGATAATTTTGATTCAACTTCGATTCTCCAAATTCCGCGGCGTGAAGATTCACCCGTTCCCACAACAAGATCGAGCGTTCCGCTCTGGAACGAAATAGTCTCTCCGGCCACCTCAAAACCGCGGCGCCGTGTTTGTTCAATTGGTTTTGATTTCCGGAGAGGGCCATGTCGCGGCCGTCGCGGATTATGTGAATGAACTTCAGGTCTGGAAATTGCCCGCAAAGAAATGAGAGCAAGTAAATGGTCCGTGGCGCCTTCCAACCCCACTGCGCTGATTGCGAGCTCGATGGCCGATGTCGATCCAAGGCGGATTGAAATTCTAATTTCATCCGCTCAAGCTGCGCATCAGGTAAACGGCCGCCGTGACGTTCGGCTCCGACATATCGATTAATCCATTTGTCGTGAAACGAATAGAATTCCAGGGCGTCCTCGGCGGAATTCACGTTGCGGCCCAGATCGTAGCCCGCGTGACGCGCGATTCGCGCTACCACGCGCGTTCCGGAACCGCCGGTCGCGCCAATTACTAAAGGAGCCGACGCAGTCACCGCGATTGGTCGCTTCGCATATTCCACCACTTCGACAACCGCGATTCTGGGATTTCCGGGATCGCCTGGCCTGCCTTGTCGTAGTGTGAGGTGTCGTTGAACAAGCTTAGTCGCGCGCGGGTTGCGTCGCGAAAATCGACAATGTTCAGCGCGGCCGGTTTTTGATCGAGATTGTCGCGATAACGTCTGGGATCGAACCCGAGAAGCGAGCTCAACAAAAGCCGAATGGTCGCTTTGTGCGATACCAGAAGGAAATTTTCACCTGGGTGCTTTCGCACCAACTCAATCAACACCGGTAACGCGCGCGCCGTCACCGCCAGGCCACTTTCGCCGCCGAGCGGCGCGAACGTGTACGGGTCTTTCTCCCACTCGGCCGCTTCTTCGGGAAATTTTTCTTCCACTTCCCGGCGCGTCATCCCCTCCCACCGGCCGTGGTTGATTTCCCGTAAACCATTGCGTTTCTGCAGCTCGAGCTTGTGCGGCGCGGCCAGAATCTGCGCTGTTTCAACCGTTCGGCCGAGCGGCGACGCGTACACCGCGATAATTTTTTCGTGACCCAAACGCTCGGCCAATCGCCGCGTTTGCTCGCGCCCTTCATCGGAAAGCTCGACGTCTGTTGCGCCAGCAAACCGGTCTTCCGCGCTCAACACGGTCGCGCCATGTCGCACCATGAACACTCGCGTGACTGCCGGTTTCATAATGGTCGATCGTCCATCGCGTAAATTGCGCGAAAAGGCAATCGAGCTCTGGGATGTTGCTCCCCGCCGCCAGGTTGGTGCCAGTCCGGCTCGGACCTAGCGCTCGAGTTCGGGCAGCGTCGGCGTGAACGCGTAAAACACGATCGGAATCACCGCTGCCGAAATCGCAGCTGCGATTGTGAAAGCGTTCATCAGCCAACGAACTGCCGGCGCGGTTATATTTAGCGTGAGTCCGAGGATCACCAGCGGTACCAAAACGACTAGCGCTACAACTTCACAAGCAATGAAGCGTCGAAATTTCATTTGCTGGCGACGCCTCATCGCAGCTTCCTGGCTCTCCGCGAACGCCTCGAAAAAGTCCGCTTGTGGATTCGGCGCGACCGGTAGCTGCGATTTCTGCACCACCGGCTTCGCTTGAACGGGACGCTTCTGCGCCACGGCCGGAGCTGGTTTTGGCGGCGGGGCTGCCGGTCGAAACGTTTCGCGCATCGCGGGCGGCGGCGGTGCGGGACGCGCCGTCGGCGCAGGGCGGGACGGCGGTTGCACCGGACGCATTGGTGGCGCAGGCGCAGCTTTTGGCTGCATCGGAATTATGTTTGGTGGTGGAACGCCAGGCGCGGATTCGACGCTGTCTTGTCGAACCGGCGCCGGATCGGTTGCCGGTGCACGATGGTTCCAACGCACTTTCGGTTTGAGCGACGACGGAAACGGCATCTTTCGGACTGGCGCATCCGGAATTTTTGGAGGCGGGGCTGTCGCTCGAAGCATCGCAGGATTTGGCTGCACCTGTTTAGGGCGCACGGGTAACGCAACTGGAGCCGCCGGCGGCGGCTGAGGCCGAAACGGTTCGACTCGCCGCGCCGGTTTGGGCGGCAACGACTCGATCATTGGCTGCACCGGTTCTATTGGCTGCTCTTCGGCGAAGAATTGCGATTCTTGCTTTATCAACATCGGCGCCGGTCTTGTGCGCACGGGCGCAATTGGAAGCGGTGGTTTAGGCCGCGGTGGTTTGATTGGCGGTGGCATCATCTCCATCGGCTGCTCTTCAGCGAAGAATTGCGATTCTTGCTCTATCAACATCGGCGCCGGATCGGGAAGGGCGACAATCTTCGGTTTGTTTGGCGGCGCCTCGACCTTTTCTTCCTTTGGCTTGCGCGACGGAGTCACCGTTCTGGTGAAGTGATCTGGAAAACTGTAGGATTCGCTAGGGATGAGAGACATTGCCTGCAGGATGCGAACCTAATCTTTTAGCGATTTCAATTTCGTTCGTCAACCCTAAGGTCGCCGGCGCGGGCTAAGCCGTTGTTTCGAGCTACATTGCAGAGATGAAACCCTCGCCCCGCGCCATCATCCATCTCGACATGGATTGCTTTTACGCGGCGATCGAAGTGCGCGACAAACCTGCGTTGCGCGGAAAACCGGTCGGCGTCGGCGGAGCGCGAGATCGCCGCGGGGTCCTAACCACGTGTAACTACGAAGCGCGCGCTTTTGGCGTTCGTTCGGCAATGCCCACCTTCATGGCGTTGCAACGGTGTCCGGAATTGATCGTGGTGCCGACGCGATTCGATGTTTACCGGCGGGAAGCGGCGGTGGTCCGGGAAATTTTGCATCGCTTCACGCCGTTGGTTGAACCGCTCTCGCTCGATGAAGCTTATCTCGACGTCACCGCGAATCCCGGCGCGCCCGGTGCGTTGGCGGAAGTGATCCGCGATCTAATTTTTCAAAAGACGAAGCTGACTTCATCCGCCGGCATCGGGCCGAACAAATTGATCGCAAAGATCGCAAGCACGATGCGCAAACCAAACGGGCAGCTCGAAGTCACAGCGGCGGGAGTTCCCGAATTCATGCAGAACCTGCCGGTGCGCGAAATCTGGGGGATTGGCGAAAAAACTGATAAGCGATTGCAGGAACTCGGCGTACAACCTGCGGCGAGATGCAACGCTTCTCCCGCCCCGAGCTTGTCGATCTTTTCGGCAAATTCGGCAGCGAGCTATTCGATCTTTGCCGCGGAATCGACGATCGCCCGGTCGAACCAGACCGGCCACGAAAATCGCTCAGCACCGAGGAGACTTTCGTCAGCGATCTGGAGACACTCGAGCAATGCGAAGAGCGACTCGGCGAACTGTTCGAGGAGCTGATGGCCGACCTCGCCCAAAAGGAAACCGAGCGGCGTATCACCAAAATTTTCGTGAAGTTGAAGTTTGCCGACTTCACCAGAACGACGGCGGAACGGGCCGGTTTGGAACCAACTCTCGCCGCGTTTCGCTCATTATTGGGCGAAGCTTTTGCGCGCACCGGGAAAAAAGTGCGCTTGATCGGGGTGGGCGTGCGCTTCGCCGAGACTGAGCCCGAAGAATTGCAGATGCCTCTGTTCTCGGACGCGGCAAGTCAACCGGAAGCGACGCGTGCCAGAATGAGCGCCAGAATACCGGCTCCAAAAGCAGCGACGATTGCGACTTCTTTCTTGGTCAAGAGCGGTTCCTTTTTGGGGAATTGTCACTTCGCCGTTGTTCTCGATCAGACTCATGACGTCTTCGCAAAGCTTTCGGATGTCAGACGGCATTGCGTCGTTACTGGCGAATTTTTGGCGGTTGATCGTGAACCGTTTCTTCACCGCGCCATCGTGGAGCGCCTCTTCATAAGCCATTCGAACATCAGGCGGCAATTCGGCGGGACTGGAATATTCCTTTCCGTCTAACCGGATCTTGCTCTTGAGCGTAGCGCTCACAAACGACCAGAGAGCAATTCACCTGCCAGTCGCTCTCGAGCCCGCGTTCTTGTGATAAATTGGCGACAGTGATCAATCCTGCCGCTCAAAAAAAGCTTCGCGCTTCGGGTTGCGACGTCCGCTTCGATAATCTGACCCGCCACCTTTACGCGACCGACGCGTCGATTTACCAAATCGAGCCGAGCGGCGTGGCTTTTCCAAGCACCGCGTGGGAAGTGAGAGCCGTTATCAAAAACGCCGCCGACGAAAACATTTCGATCACACCGCGCGGCGCAGGAACGAGTCTCGTCGGAAATTCCATCGGCGATGGATTGATCGTCGATTTCTCGCGCCACAATCGCGCGATCGACAATCTCAACATCGACAACCGCAGCGTGCGGGTTGGCGCCGGAGTCGTGCTCGATCAGCTCGACGCGTTTCTCAAGCCGTACGGGTTTTGTTTCGGGCCCGACGTTGCCACCAGCAACCGCGCAACCATTGGCGGAATGATCGCCAACAATTCCTCCGGCGCGCGGGT
>CAWCZE010000008.1:0-31018 GCA_963800015.1 uncultured Verrucomicrobiae bacterium
CGGATCGCTACCGCGGGTGGCTGCCGCACCACCTGACGTTCTGGGAGGGCGAGCGCCTCGTCGGCGCGGCGCCCGCGTACCTCAAGGGCAACAGCGAGGGCGAGTTCGTCTTCGACCACGGCTGGGCCGGCGCCGCCGCGCGCGCGCGGCATCCCCTACTACCCGAAGCTCATCGTCGCCGTGCCCTTCACGCCGGCCAACGCGCCGCGCCTGCTCGTCGCCGACCCGGCCGATCGCGCCGCGCCTGCTCGCCCGTCCTCGCCGAGGCGCTGCGCCGCATCGTCGCGGCCGAGAAGCTCTCGAGCGCGCACGTCCTCTTCCCCACCGAGGAGGAGGCCGAGGCGCTCGCCGAGGCGGGCCTCGCGCACCGCTACGGCATCCAGTTCCACTGGCGGAACGAGGGCTACGCGACCTTCGAGGACTACCTCGGCCGCTTCTCCTCGAAGCGGCGCAACCAGATCCGGCGCGAGCGCAAGGAGATGGACAAGCAGGGCATCGCCATCGACCACCGAGCGCGGCGCGCATCCCGCCCGAGATCGATCGACGTGATGTACGGCTTCTACCGTCGACCGTCGACAAGTTCTCCTGGGGGCGCCACTACCTGAACCGCGCCTTCTTCGAGGAGATCGTGCGTCAAGCTCGCCGGCAAGGTCGAGATCGTGCTCGCGCGCGAGGGCGGCGGACCATCGGCGGCGCGTTCAACCTGGCCGGGCGAGAGACGCTCTTCGGCCGCTACTGGGGCGCCGACGGAGGAGCGGCCCTTCCTGCACTTCAACGTGTGCTTCTACCACTCCATCGACGAGTGCATCGCGCGGAGCTCGAGCGCTTCGAGCCCGGCGCGGGGGGCGAGCACAAGCTGGTGCGCGGCTTCGAGCCGACCATCACCCACAGCGCCCACCACCTGGCGCACCCCGGGCTCGATCGCGCGGTGCGCGAGTTCCTGGAGCGCGAGCGCGAGGCGGCGCTGGAGACGGCGAGGCTCGGCGAGCAGTCCTTCCGCTGAGCCGCCCTCAGCGCCGGCGCCGCGAGAACAGCTCGGCGATCCGGCTCTCCAGGGCGTCGACCCGATCCGCGAGCATCAGGATCATCCAGTGGCTGGTCCGGTGATCCCGGGATCCGGTACGCCCTCCGGCGCAGCGCCCCGCTGAGGCCATGAGGCGGCTGCGCGGTGCCGAACACCGGGGTCAGCCCGCCAATGGCTCCGGTGGAGCACGGTCCGCGCGGGGACCTGCCGCTCCGGCTCGATCCAGCGCGCGTTGGCGAGCAGGTGCGGGGGGGCGTCCCTCGGCACGCCCGGGCGGTTATCGGGGCGCAGATCGACCCCCCAGTACGGGATATCCTTGTGGTGCGAACGCTCCGTCGTTGTTTTCTTTGTGTGTAGAGAATTGTCAGCTGCGTTTTTTGCCGAGCGACAACAGGAAGAGCAAAACAGCCAACCCCGCCAGAACGGCGGCCACAATAAAAGCCGTGTTGCCAATTTCCATTCGATAATGGAAATCGGCCTTCATCCGTCCGGCCCATCCGATGAGCAAAAAGAGCAGCGCGCTGTAGAGCAAGATCACGCTGATTCCTCTCTGGTCGTCAGTCTTCATCGGTAATTGGTTCGCACTTCCATCCACGATTTGGCCGTCAAATTCAAGCCGCGATTTACCTTCCAGCGACACCAAGAAGCGTCGCTTTCAGCCGTCAATTCGAAAACGGATACAATAGAGGGGATTTAACAGGATTTCTGAATTGCAGGGCAACCGCTCCGGTATCGGCTGCGTGTTTTGTAGGACAGGCGCATCGCCCGCCGCGGTAACAGTTACCGGCCCAAACTAGAGACGTTAATTGCCCGGCATCTTCTCCGGCATCGTCACCCACTTGCCGCCCTGTGAAGTGAGAATCGGCAGTTCTTCCATCATGAACTGCGTTTTGCCAAGCGCGCCGATCATTTTGATGCCGGTGGCGTGATAAAACCACGCGCTCATTTCTTCGCCAGTGTGGCAGCCCCAGCTTTGCACGTAAGCGTTCTTCGCGAAAATGTTGCCGTGGATTTGCCGCAACTCCGATTCGTGCAGAAACGATTTCGATGCGCTGTCGACGTTGCTGCTGTAGTCGAACATGAAACAGGCGCGGTTGGAGTGTCCGAAATATTCGAAGCCCGCGACTTTCAGGCGCTTACGGTCCTGGCCATTATTCAGATAGTTGATCACGTCGTCTCCGTTTTTGAACCAGACCAGCTTGATGATTGAATTTGTCGCGAACGTTCCGATCAGCGCGATGAGGTCCTGTTTTTCCTGGGCCATGCGGTCGAGATAACCCTGTTTGTAAACGAGCCAGGTAATCGGCGCGTCCGGTCCGAGACCGTCCCGGAGTTGTTCGGTCCGCAACCGGGCAGCCCGCACGAAATTCGCCCACCAATGATCGTGCGGCTGGGCCTTGTATTGTTCCCATTCTTTCAGAGACGGACCGCCGACGAGAAGAACCCATTCGCCTTTCGGGATGTTGTCGCCCGCTTTCGCCAGCAAGGGCAGGATCGATAATACGCAAACCAGGAGCAGACGTTTCATGCCAATTTCGAGGGGAAGCACTATTTATGCAGGAAACGAAAATCTGCAACTTTGGCGGTTTCATACCTGAATCTCGTCTCTGACTAAATCCTTCAAGGTTTGGCGTTTGCGAATCAGGTGACTTTGTCACCACGGACCAGCGCTTCGGCCGGCAACGGCCGCGAGTTGTAATTCGAAGCCATCGTAAATCCGTAAGCGCCGGCGCTCATGATCGCGAGCAGATCGCCTTCGCGGACTTCGGGCATTTCGCGATCGAGTGCGAAGAAATCGCCGGATTCGCAAACCGGCCCGACGATATCGATCTTTTGCTACGCTAGCTTGCGTCTGGTCGCATTCCTTCACCGGCACGATTTCGTGATAGCTCTGATATAGCGCGGGCCGGATCAGGTCGTTCATCCCGGCGTCGACGATCGCGAATTTTTTCTGCGCCAGCCTTTTTAATATAAGGACTCGAGTCAGCAGGACGCCGGCATTGCCGACGATGAATCGACCGGGTTCGACCAGAATGCGGAGGCCGAGCTCGCGCAGCGGCGGAACGAATCGCGTCGGCATAATCGCGCACACTGAACGCGGACGATTCGCCGTCGCTGATCGTGCCACCATTTGCCCGAGCCGCTCTCCAATGCGCGCCGGTAAATGATTCCCATGCCGCCACCGATACTAAAAAATTGATGCCGTATTTTGATTTCAGATCGCGAGCGAGCGGCGCGACCTTGGCGATCGCGGCCGCGAACGGCGCCGCTTCGGTGATCTGCGAGCCGATGTGCATTTGCACGCCGACGATGTCGATGTTGCGCCATTTTGGCGGCACGTTCGTAAACGGCCGGCGCATCGTCTGAGCGCGATGCCGAATTTGTTCTCGTGCGACCCGGTCGAAATGTATTTGTGAGTGTGCGGATCGACGTCGGGATTGACCCGCAACGCGATCGGCGCGCGCATTTTTTTTGCGCCGGCGATCTTGTCGATGTGATCCAGCTCGGCTTCGCTCTCGACGTTGAAACTGTGAACGCCCTGTTCGAGCGCGTATTCGATTTCGTCCCGCGATTTTCCGACTCCCGCGAATGTGCATTTTTGCGGATCGGCGCCGGCTTTGATGGCGCGAAAAAGTTCGCCGCCGGAAACGATGTCGAATCCCGCACCGGCGTCGGCCAGAAGTTTTAAGATCGCGCGGTTCGAGTTGGCTTTAACCGCGTAACAAATCAGGTGATCGAGCGGGGCGAGCGCGGCATCGAGCCGGGTGTAAGTGATCGATGAATAGTGCCGGCGCTGTAAACATAAAGCGGCGTGCCGAATTGATCGGCGGCCTGCGCCAGATCGACATTTTCGCAGTAAAGTTTGCCGTTGCGATACTGAAACGAATGCACCGTAGAATGTAGCAGACGCGTTGTGTTCTGGCATTGTCCAAGTAGAATCCGCCCCGCGCCTGATACGTGGGGTTTGCGACTCGCAGTGGGAAATTCATCCGGTTTTGAAGATCTACGACCTCGGGACCGAGTAACCATGCGGCTGGACAGCGTCCGGTGATTGGATTACACGTCCCAAACCCGCGAAACATGGACGCCACCCGCATTTACTTCCTGATCTTCGGCGCGCTCACAATCATTGGCGGCGTGATCGGATACGTGAAGGCCGGCAGCTTGCCGTCGATCATCGCCGGCGCGATCACGGGCGTGTTGTTGCTGGTTGCCGGTTGGATTTTGCCCGCGAACCGGAATCCCGGACTGATTATCGCGTTTATCGTCTCGCTTGTGCTCGCGGCGCAATTCGTTCCCAAATTTATCCGGACTGCGAAAGTGATGCCGGCCGGTCTGATGTCCATTTTGAGCGTGATCGGCATCGTGGTGGCAATCGTCGCCTGGTTGAAGAAGTAATCGGTGGCAAAACTTCAACTACGCACACTGCGAAGGCTGGTCGCGTTTGCGGCAGCGGTTTTGGTCGCGGCTGATTTTGTATCGCTGGATTTCGCAAGAGCGATTGCAATATTTCGCGCCGCGCGAGGAACTGGCTACGCCAACGCCGGAGCCATCGCCGACCCGGCCGCCGCCGATTGGCGGCAAACTCGATACCGGCCGTTTGTTCAGCGGCATCACATTGCATTCAGTCGGTAGAGCCGACCCCGGGCGCCGATGCAACAACGGAGCGGGTCGATCCGGAAAGTTACGTTTTAGAATTGAAATTGAAGCCGCGCGTCCCAACGCCGAATCGAACGATTGAAGAACTTGCGAAAGTCAGTCCGAAGTTGCCGGAATTATTACCCGCGCTCTCGTCGATGCTTCCAACCGAGCCCGTATCGCCACTGTTTGCGCAGCTTTACGACACAAAGATTAGAATGCTCCGGGAAAATCTGGGCCGGCTCGACTTGCTGCTCTCGCGGCACAACTTTTTCGATTGCCAGACCATTTTGCAATTGCAGCATCCGCAGACACACCGCAAAGCGCTCCTGCTTCAGGCCGACATGGATGTCGACGCCGACGGATCGGACGGCGACCGAATGACCAGTCGGAACCGGCGCGCCGACGAATTTCAAACCGTTTACCAGTTATCGATGGCCGAAGAAAACGGCGCAGCCAAATCCGTATCTTGCCGCTACCCAGGAGTAAGTTAAAACGCGCGGAAGATGAATTCGCGGCGAAAACGACGACGGCGGACCGCAAACGCGATTTAAGAAATGCGATTACGCAGTTGCGTGCGGAAGTAACTACGCTGCAAAAATACAGCTTCCTGATCGGCACGACCGATCCCTACATCGTGATTCCTGGCGCGTTTGCGCACGACCGCGACGGCGCCAAGACCGGCGACTATTCACTGGTGATTTTCGGTGACGGAATTTATCCGGCAATCGTGGGCGACATTGGGCCAAACGACAAAGTAGGAGAAGCTTCGTTCCGGATCGCCAAGGAAATCAATCCACAGTCCACGCCATACAGTCGGCCGGTGAGCGAATTGAAGGTGACGTATTTGATTTTTCCGGGAACGGCCGACACGCCGTTCGGTCCTCCGGATTTGGACAAACTTCAGGCGCGTTGCCAGAAGCTGGTCGACGAAATCGGTGGCGCAACAGTGCCGGTTCATCACTGGGAAAATATTATTCCACCACCGCCGAGCCCAACTCCTACTCCGTCACCCGCTCCGTCAGTAACGCCGCCCGCATCTCCTGCCGGATCGACATCGCCGACGCCATCCGTTTCGGCGACGTTCGCGTTTCCATTGTCGAGTCCAAGCCCTACGAAGTAATTGGCGTAGCCGCTTGAAACCAAAGGCCTTTTAGGTGGCTGCCCCGCATGGACTCGAACCATGAATAACGCCTCCAAAGGGCGCTGTGTTACCATTACACCACAGGGCAACGGATCACCTAGCTTGTCCGTTTTGCGTTAAAGCGCAACGGTTCGAGCCAAGAATTGCTCGAACGCTTCGCGGCCGGTTCGTTTAATGAACTTTCTCTGAGGTGCTCGACGCTGCCATCGGAGAAATCATCGGTTGAAGAGATAAAAGTCCGATCGTCGGGATCACGCCAATGTTGGAGGGCGTAAACGAAATTATTTCGTGTTCGGATGCCGCGTCGATTATCAGGGGCAAACCGGCCGCCGTCGCACGTGCAACTTCAACCATGTGGTCGAGCTGTCGATCGTCATGCGACGGATCATGATGGAACAGAAGCAGGCGTCGTGCGCCCGAATCGATTGCGAGCTGAACACTGTCCGGCAGACAACCGTGGCCCCAACCAATTCGCCGGTCGTATTCATCCGAAGTGTATTGGGTATCGAGAATCAGCAAATCGACGCCGCGAACAAATTCGATCAGAGCGCGCTGGGCTGAGTTGCCGGACTGCGTCCGCATTGTTTCGATAAGGTTCGTGGTCGGGCAAATAGGCAACGTGTCCGGCTGGGCATTCGATTCGGAAGCCCGCGCATCCGCCGGGGTGATTCAGTGGCGTCGTCCGGACAAGCAGATCTCCGAACTTTGTCGCATCCGACGAAAGCTCACGGACTGCTTCGAGGCCGCGCATTTGTTCCAACCCAACCGGGAAATGGAGCGGCGTCATTTGCGTTGCCAGCCCGCGCTGCAATTGCTCGCCGCGACCGCACGCGCCGAAAACCGTGATCCGATTCTTGGGTGAATACCCGGGAGCGAAAAAAGGCAGCCCTTGGATGTGATCCCAATGGCTGTGGGAAAGCAGCAACGTTGCTTCAATTGGACTACTTTGAGCGCTCAGAAGTAATTCGTCGCCGAGAAGGCGAATTCCGCTTCCAGCATCGAGAATCAACAATTGATCGCCAAAACGAATTTCCACGCATGAAGTGTTGCCGCCGTAGCGCATGTTTTCCGGAGCAGGAGCCGGTATCGAACCGCGCACGCCGCAAAACCGGACCGTCATTTTGCCGATTTCGCTCATGATAGTTCCCCTTCCGACGATATCGGCAGCATGATCCGAAAGGTTGTTCCGGCCGGGCTGCTCTCGACGGTGATGGTTCCGCCATGCGCATCGACCACCGTCTTGGCGATAGCCAGACCCAAGCCGGTGCCGTGGGTCTTTCCGTCGGTGACGAACGGCTCGAAGATTTTCGGCAAGAGCTCGCTTCGGATCCCGTGACCGGTGTCGCTCACTTCGAATTGGGCTTGTGACTCTACTTTGCGACCGAGAAACGAAGGAAGTTTTGCTGACCGGCCTTCATCGCTTCCCGCGCGTTCTTGATGAGATTTCCAAAAACTCGCAGCATGCGATGACGATCGATTCGCACGGACCCTGCAAAATCGACTTTGATTTCCACATCGCAACCGGACCGGCACTTGGAGAAATCCGGCTCGAGCTGGCGCACGAAGTTTTCCACGTTCACCAGTTCGAGTTTGAGCTGCGTTTCGCCGCGCGAATAATCCACTAGCTCGCGAGTCATCGCGGCCATTCGTTCGATTGCGTCTCGGATATGTGAGGCCATCTGCCTCGTCCCCTCGTCATCCGTGTTCATCTGGATGATTCCGCAGGCGCAGAGAATCGTGCCGATCGGGTTGTTCATGTCGTGAACGATGGAGCTGATCGTTGTGCCAATGAGAGAGAGCCGCTCGCTGCGCATCATTTGCTCGATGAAGTGCTGATTATTTTGCCGGAGCCGCTGGGTGACCGAGTGGGTGAAATTCGTGAGAATTCTTTGCGGCGCGAGCTGAAGCAGCAGGTCCCAAGTCGGACGGTCGATTCGTCCCAGAGTTGTCGTTCCAACTGCGGTCGCCTGAGCGGAGCGCTTGCCGCTGTCGACCAGCGCCATTTCGCCGAAATAATCGTTGGCCGGTAGATAGGCGAGCGTTTCCTGTTTGCCGCCGCGGCCGCGTTTTGAAATTTTGATCGAGCCTTGCAATATCAAATATAGGCAATCGCCCGGCTCGTTTTCTTCGAACAGGATCTGATCCGGCGCCAAAATCAGGATTTCAACGCGTTCGGAGATCGTGTCGCAAAATCTGCCGGGTTCAGGTCGGCGAAGAGCGCATTTTGGCCGCAAAAGCAGCCGCTTGATTCCTCCGAGTCGGTGACAGCGGGGCCGACCGTTCCCGGACCGCTCTGTGTCGGTGACGTTTCAATTGCCATTGAGCATGCCCTTAGTCCCTTAGTAACCGGGCGCGCCGCTCAACGGATGAGTGTTGGCGCCTTTGCCTACCGAACGTTCCGGTCGTTGTGTTGTTGCCACCAAAGCCGGTGTAGTTCGCGTGATTTGTGAAGACGTCCGCGGCGGTTGGCCCGAGAATGGTTACGATCTTGCCATTGTTGATGATTACCGTGTTGGCAGCGATTATTTTGGCGCTGGTTCCGCTCAGTGTGACGTTATCGACGAAGTCAACCGTGCCGTTGCTGCCACCGGCGTAAAGTTTGATCAGCGTATCGGCCGAAATGGTGCCGCCGCCGATATTCAACGTGTCCATTCGTGCCGAGCGCCCCTACTTTGATCGTGTCGGCCACGAGACATGGCATTGGTGAGATTGATCTGTCCACCGCCGGCGCCGTTGTTGGTGATTTCAATATGTTCCGCGATCAGCCTGGGCAGTGCCGCTCATGTTGATGGCTCCGCCGGCCGAAGTGAATTTGATTGAGCCGCCGGGTCCGGGAGCTGCGGCGTCGAGCAATGCCAGAAGTTGAGCGCTGCTGGTGACGTTAATCGCCGTTCCGCCGGTTGCGTTGCTCTTTATATTAATATGTCCGCCACTGGCGCTTTTTCGCCGGTTCCCGTCGGTCGGAAGAAACTTCGATCTTGTTGTTCAGCGTAATCGTGTTTTGCGCGGTTAGATTTACCGTACCACCCGCACCACCAGTCATTGCATTATTGCTGTTAAGACCGGTCGTGGCCGAGATCGGCGCATTAATCGTGAGAGAATTGCTGCTGGTCAGGTCGAATTGACCGCCATTGCCGCCGGCGTCCGACGCAGCTGGATCGCCGTCACCGCCATTCAGGCTCACATTTGTTCCAAGCGTTAAGCTGCCCGTGGTGATTGCCAGATTGAACGCGTTTGTTGGTGCAATCAGGAGAGTGCCATTGTCGCCGTTCAGGTTCGCTCCGGCCGCGAGTGTCAGGGTCGGAGCGTTAATTGAAATGGTCCCGGTCGAGTACGGAGCGAGACTTGAGCTGTTTACAGTTAACGTCTTGTTCGCCGTAACGCTGTCTGCGCGCAAAGCGTTGGTCGTGATCGTGTCGGCTGTGATCGAGCTGCCTGCTAATGTTCCGCCAACTGAGAGTGTCTTCGCGGTCAGACTGCCTACAGTCAGGTTGCCGCTGTTCAACAAAATTTGGTCGAAGCCACTTAAAGAATGGCCGGTTGCGTCGATATCGCCACCTGTGGCAGTAAGTTCGCCTTTGAAGTTCGGGCCAATCGTCAGATCGGTTCCGAAAACCATGTCATGCGCGTTTAATCGTTACATTTCCGACGAACAGTGCCATTGACCGTTGCAGTGCCGCCGGCGGTGAGTTGGAATTGCTGATTTCCCGTTCAATGAGATAGAGCCGTTCAACGTGAAGTCGCCGGTTACATTGGCGGTCAGATTTTCGCCGATGAACGTGCCGTTGATCATGGCCGAGCTCCCGTAGACGAAGCCGTCGTTGGCCGTTAACTGTGCCGCTCCGATCTCGACGTCGCCGCCGTTAAGCTGGAAGAGTGACGAAACGTTTGCATTCGCGTCGAACTGGATCGTCAGCAGGCCGGTTACCTCGAGATTCTTGGCCGTAATCGCGCCGCCGGTGAAAATCGCGTTGTCTTCGGCATCAAATTGCAACGTCGAATTCGCGAGAGTGAATTGGAGCCGATGTTCAGATCTCCGCCACGCGCATAAAACTGGACAAAACTCGGCTTTGAGCCGTCACACTGGACGCAAAAGTTAGGCCCGAGTCCAAGACGATACTTCCGGCTTTGGTTGCGAAAAGGACGTTTTGAATGCCGCCAAGATTAACGGTCCCGGCGCCGTTGGTTATGCCGTTATTTCCGACGAGGGTTATGTCGTTCGGTCCACCATCAGTGGCGAAGGTGATTCCGCCCGCGAGTGTGAGCGAATCAAAGGTAAAAACCGCGTTAGTTCCGAATTGTTGAAGATAGGAGTTGTCGAAATTGAGTTGGTTGTCGAAAGCAGAGGTAGCACCGAAAAGAAATCCCGACGGTGAGCCGTTGGTCGGAAAATCTTTGTAGATGACGCCGCTTGTCGTGACGCCCTGGGTAACGATTGTGGGGGTGACGTTCGGCGGCGTATTGATGACCGTCGTATTATCAATGGTGTAGGTGCCAGGCGGCGGCGGAGGCGGCGCGCCGCTGGGTGGCGGATTAGGATTCGGCGTTGGTGCAGGAATTGGTGTAGGCCCCGGAGTGGCGACTGGATGCGGAGCTGGAAACAGTTTCGTCTTTTGGATTTCGGTTAGCGCCGAAAGGTCGCTGATCAGATCGTCCGAGCCAATGACTACATTGGTCCCCTTGCCGAGGATCACGAGGTTTGTATCGACAAATCGATGAGTGTCTTTACCGGCTTGTTGTTGATCTATTTCCTTTTCGATCTTTGAAATGCTTGGAAGCGATGTGTCATTCGCGGCTGCCGGGTTGCTGTTCTTCGCGTGCATGTTCACCAAAGTTGAAGTCTGGACCACTTTCTTGAGATCAATTGTTACCGGATCGGGAATTCGTCGCGCGTTCGGCGGCATGATGACCATTTTTCCCGGAGTCAACAGAAGCGAGTCTCCGAACCTGCCGTTCATCGACAATCGCAGTGTACCTTCCAGCACCAGGACCTTAATCGCTTTCTGCGGCACGTATTCCATCATGATGGTGGTGCCGGTGATTGCAGCGGTAACCGATGCAGTGTGAATTTTTGCTCCGCCAAGCCCTTTGGGGACCTGAAGCAGCATCGTTCCCTTTTGGAGCGTCATCTCGCGGGTGCCGCCTTTGAAACTGAAATAACTTTCCGGTCCGAGCCGGGTCAGGGTGTTGTCCTGAAAGATGAGCTCGGAGCGCGATTTTATGCCGGTAGTCAGGGCAAGGTCGCCCCGGACCACATCGTCCAATTTGGCGTCGTGATCGCCCGCCGCCGGGTCGACCAGCTTCACTTCGTTTATGATTTTCGTGACGTGCGCTTCGGTCAAGGGTCCCGCGAAGGCAAGGGCCGGCAAGGTAAGGCTGAACCCGAGTGTTATTAAGAAGAGGGCAATAATTTACGCATGGCGAAAGGGGCGAAGGAGCATTGATATGCCTTTTATAGCGCATCTTAGAATCGCACGGTTAAACCCGCGCCACCTCCGGTTGAAATCACGTCGTACCTAAACGCGGAGCGGTTGGAGGAGTTGACCGCTCCGGTCAGAAAACTGTCCACCGACGCCCACGGTGTGATGTAGTAGTGCAGGCCTAACGAGAAGACCTGATTCAAGTCGTCGCGGCCGCCTTTGTTGTAGAAGTATCCGGAAAGTCGATAACCCAGATCGCTGCCTAACTGCCGCGTGAGCTGAAGATGATAGCCAACGGCAAAGCCAACCTGGTCCCGTTGCTCGGAAAACGGATCAGAAATTCCGGCCGAGCCGATCACGCCTAACGTGAGCGCATGTGATCGGCCGAGCACCAGGAGCTTTTGGAGCGCGACCGAGAACTCGTGGTCTTGCAAAATCTCGTGGCTGGCGGAGTCGAGCAGTTCGGTGAAATCGTAGCGGCCGAGAATTCCGATTCCCCAGAAATTCTGTGGCGTCCAAAGCAGGCCGGCTCCGGTGCCGATATTTTCGAAGTCGAGCGGGGTTGTATCCCAATAACGGAAAATCGAAGCGCTGGCGCCGAATTGAAACTGCAGCTCCGGATTGATCCGCGGGGTCCAGTTAAAAAATGCCGCGCCGACGAGGAAGCTGTCGGAAATCGTATGGCTTTGGGTCAGGGCGACGTTGTTTGTGTAGAACCCGGAAACGCTGCCGCCCAATGTGAAATCGGGAATTTTTTGCTGAGCTTTGAGAATTTGCTGCGCGCCGAAGCTTTCGTCTTCTGAAGTGGCGTTTTCTCCCTCTGGCAAGGCCATTCCGTCGGGCGTAACCATCCCGCTGGTTGGGGGTGCGGTTCGCTCGAAGAGGCGCGAATTTTCGACGGCAGGATTGGTTTGGGCATAGAGCGAGCCCAGGGACAGGAGGGCAGTCCCTATGACGAGGATCCGGCAGGCAGGAGAAGCCACGTTCGCCCTTAAAGCACGGGGTATGCCGTCAACTGGCGACGCTGCCTAACAAGGGCACGTTTCCCGCTCAAGCTATCCGGGTGTCGGCGCGACGAATTTTCATTACTTCGGGCTTTGCCCTCTTGGTGTTTGCTGCGGCGGCTTTTCTCGATTTAACCCGCCCGCTCGCCTACGTCCGGCTAAACAATTTGTATCGGGACGCGATCAACCGTTCAGGTAGAACCACGGCCCCCAACCCGGACCTGGTATTCCTCGCGATCGACGCAGCGTCCGTGAGTCTGGATCAAACCGACATCGACCAGATTTACGGATTATCGGGCGATACTTCCGATACCGCCCGTGCGTTGCGATTGATGAGCAAAGGTTTTCCCTGGTCACGCGAAGTTTACGGACTTGTTCTCGAACGACTGGTGCAAGCCGGTGCGGGAGTCGTCATTTTTGATTTAAATTTTCCCACTCCGACCGCAAACGATGTTTCGTTTCGCACGGCGCTCGATCGTTATGCCAGTCATGTGATTATCGGCAGTAATTTTGTCGACGGAAGTTTAGTTCGTCCGTGTGACACGTTGCTTCCGCAGTCGACTCCCACCGACAGGCGGATCGGATTCACCAATTTCTGGGCTGACGAAGACGATGTGGTTCGCCGCGCGCAATTTCGCGTGACCTTCGAGCAGGTCCGCAATCTGAAAATCAAGTCAGACTCCGAAGTGTTCCTATCGGTCGCTGCTGGCGCGTTTACTCAAATCTGGTTTTGGCGAGAAAGTTCCAAACGATCTTGATGCGCACGCCTTCCGTTTTACCGCTCCTCCCCGAAACGGCTTTCCGCCGCATTCACTGTTCGAGATTTTCGTGCCGACTTTTTGGCGTCAAAATTATCAATCGGGCGAATTCTTTCGGGATAAAATCGTAATCGTCGGCGCGGAAGGAAATTGGCAGCACGACGAACACCCGACGCCTTTCGGAAACATGCCGGGGGCGGAATTGCATCTCAATGCAATCAACGCCGCCTTCCATCGTGAATTCATTCGCGAACTATCGCCTGTGGCGAATTTCGTTTGCATCGGTTTGGCTGCTGCCCTGGCAATCGCGATTACTATCCTCTTTCGCACTCCGTGGATTCGGCTTCTGTTGATCGTGGTTGTTGGTGTCGCCGCAGTTTTGGCCTCGTTGCTTTGTTTCAATCGCGCCTCGCTCTATTTCCCAATCGTTGGGCCGCTCAATGTCTTCGGCATTACCGCCTTATTTGGATTGATTTGTGATTTTGCGGGCGAACGCATCGAGAAGATGCGCGTGCGCCGGGTATTGGAACGATACGTTTCTCGCGACCTCGTTCACGAGCTGGTCGATCATCCGGATGTCTACCGCGACTCACTGGGCGGTGTCACCAAGCCGGTCTCCATCCTGTTCTCCGACATCCGTGCTTATTCCGCGGTGACAGCGCGCAGCTCGCCTGAAACGTTGGTCGCGCAGCTCAATGAATATTTCAGTGCGATGGTTGAATGTGTCTTCGAAAATGGCGGAACGCTCGACAAGTTCATCGGAGACGCGCTCATGGCTTCGTGGGGAAGTTTGGAGAGCCGCGGTGCCCGGCAGGATGCGATCGCCTCCGTTCGAGCGGCGCTCTCGATGCAAAAAAGAATACGTTCCCTCAACCAAATCTGGAATCAACGGGGCTGGCCCGAACTGCGCGTCGGAATGGCGATCAATCATGGTGAGGTCGTAGTTGGAAACGTCGGATCGCCGCAACGGATGGAATTCACCGTCATTGGCGATGCGGTAAACGTGAGTTGGAAGCTTCAGGAGATGACTAAGACAACAGGCACGGAGCTGATCGTTAGTGAAAGCGTCGCATCGCTAGTCGCGGACGAGTTCAATCTTTGTTCGCTCGGATCTGCGGCGCTGGATGATTCCCATCAGTCCTGTGAAATTTTCACCATCGGGACTGCCCGCGACATCGAGTCGCAAAAAGAACAGACTCGGAATGAGTCATGGGACGCTGGAGCCTGGCTTGGCACAAAAAGATTTTCCAGGAGCGCCATCCGCCCGCGAGACGACTAAGGTCACGCGAGATTAGTTGGCCCGGGCGCGCTGACTCGACTGCATTGAGCCGCGATCAACCAGTTAACGAAGAGGTGTTTCCGGTCAAACCGAGAGAGTACTTCACGCTTTCCAAGATCGCCTTGACTTGAGCGGCGATTTCATCGGGCGCGAAGGGTTTTCGCAAAAAGCCGGCAAGTCCGGCCGTCATCAATCGTTCGAGCCGGTCGTTTTGAATGAAGCCGGTGCAAAGCATGACGGGCACATCGGGACGAATTTCACGCAGACGATGAAAGGTTTCTTCGCCATCCATGAACGGCATGGTCAAGTCGAGCAGGACGAGTTGATAAGAAAGTGGGCGGCGCCGAAACAGATCGAGACATTCAAAGCCAGACTGGGCGGTGGTTACTTGATATCCGGTTGTGGTCAGAAGCTGTTTTACGAGCATCAGCGCCACCTCTTCGTCATCGACAACCAAAATTTGCGGTTTGGCTATCGGCATACTCGCGACCTTTTTCGATTTCACGAACACAGCGAGCTCGGGATGCATCGCGGCTTTCTGTTTGGTGCCGCCGGCTTGTTCGGCCAACTGCCCCGCAACTGCTTCCGCGCGTTGAATGCTTGCCCGGAGCATGGATAGATATTGCTCAGATCCATCGTTTTCTTCTCGAAGGTTCGCGATCTCGGTGCTGGTGCCGGAGATGATTTGTAACAGATTGTTTAATTCGCTCGTTGCCTTGGACACCGTGTCTTTGGAGAGCGCACCCTCGTTAGTAGCATCGGGCGATTTGTCGTCGGGGTTCACCGTTCTCTCTGTTTAGCAATCCGGATGCCTTTTAATGAGAATTATTGAACAACCTGCGCCAGATTGGCGCTCCTCGCTCTATCCGAAATCGGTCAAATCCGCTCGCAATCGACCCGAACCGCCGTATATTTCTGATCCGCCTTATGAACGAACTTCGAGTCGATAATCTCCACGTCGCTATCGGTGATCAGCAGATCGTGCGGGGCCTTAGCCTGACTGTGCCACGAGGCGAGGTGCACGCGATTATGGGGCCCAACGGTTCTGGCAAAAGCACGCTGGCCAAGGTCATGGCCGGTCACCCTGATTATCACGTCACGAAGGGCAAGATTACCATGGACGGTGAAGACGTTCTGGCGATGGAACCGGACCAGCGGGCGCGGAAAGGTTTGTTCCTGGCGTTTCAATATCCGAGCGAAGTTCCCGGCGTGACGATTGCGAATTTTTTACGCGCGGCGCTGCAGTCGCGTTTGCCGGACGGCGAGGAACTCGAAGCCACCGAATATTACGCAAAGCTTTACGAAAAAATGGAACTTCTCGGAATGGATCGTTCCTTTACCTCGCGTGCGGTTAATGAAGGTTTTTCAGGCGGCGAAAAGAAGCGCACCGAGATTTTACAGCTTGCCATGCTCGAACCGAAATACGCCGTGCTTGACGAGACCGACAGTGGTCTCGACATCGATGCACTCAAAGTTGTCGCGCGCGGCGTTAATACGATGCGAGGGCCGAACCTCGGCGTCCTTTTAATCACGCACTATCAAAGACTTTTGAACTACATTGTCCCCGATCACGTTCACGTTATGGTTGCCGGTCGCATTGTCCGGAGCGGCGGAAAAGACCTCGCGCTGGAGCTCGAGGAACGAGGCTACGATTGGGCGCGCGAATCTGCCGGCGAAATGGCAGTCACCAGATAAGACCAATAATGAAACCTGAAACCAAAGCCGTCGATATCGATCGGAACATCGGGGATTTCCATTACGAAATGGCCTACGCGAAAGACGCGGGCCACGGTTTGAGCGAGAAAACGATCCATTTCATCTCGGACGTCAAAGAAGATCCGGATTGGGTCCGCGAATTTCGGCTGCGGGGATTGAAAACGTTTCTCGAGAAACCATTGCCCACGCACTGGGCGAGCAAAGATCTCGAAACGATCGATTTCGATAAGATCCGTTACTACCTGGCGCAAGGTGGGGCGGCGAAACGGACTTGGGAAGAAGTGCCCGAAGACATCAAGCGCACCTTCGAGCGCCTGGGCATTCCGGAACAGGAACGGAAATTTCTCGCCGGCGTCGAAGCGCAGTTCGACAGTGAAGCGGTTTATTCCAACATCAAGAAAGCCGTCGGCGAGCAAGGCGTTATTTTCGTGGGCTCGACCGAAGGTTTGAAGAAGCATCCGGAAATTTTCCGCAAATGGTTCGGCAAAGTCATTCCTATCGCCGACAACAAATTCAGCGCGCTCAACGCGGCTGTGTTCAGCGGTGGCTCGTTCATTTACGTCCCGCCCGGAGTGAAAGTGAAACATCCGCTCCAGGCTTATTTCCGAATCAACGCGGAAAATTTCGGCCAATTTGAGCGCACGCTCATCATTGCGGACGAAGGCAGCGAAGTCACCTACATGGAAGGCTGCACCGCTCCGAAGTTCGAGACCACGACGCTACACAGCGCAGTGGTCGAGCTGGTTGCGCTCAAGGGTGCCAAGATCCAATACATCACGGTGCAAAACTGGTCCGCCAACGTTTTCAATTTGGTAACAAAACGCGGACTCGCGCACGAAGACGCTGAGATCAAATGGATCGATTGCAACATCGGCTCGCGATTGACCATGAAATATCCGGGCGTCGTTTTGAAGGGGCGCAAAGCGCGCGGCGAGGTTCTATCAATCGCGCTTGCCAACAACGGCCAGCATCAGGACACCGGCGCAAAAATGATTCATGCTGCGGATGAGACGACCTCGAACATCATTTCGAAATCGATCTCGATCGGCACCGGCCGGGCGACTTATCGCGGGCTGGTCCACGTCCCGAAACATCTTAAGAACTGTAAGAACAATACGGAATGCGACGCGTTGCTCATCAACTCGACTTCCCGAACTGACACCTACCCGGCGATTACCGTCCGCGGGACCGGCAATGCCGTGCAACATGAAGCGAGTGTGTCGCAAGTGAGCTCGGAGCAAATCTTCTACATGCAGCAGCGCGGTCTGACCGAAGCCCAGGCGATGAGCTTGAGCGTGAATGGATTTGTGAACGATCTCGTTCGCCAGTTTCCGATGGAATATTCGGTCGAGCTCAAGCGCTTGATTGAGCTGGAGATGGAAGGCTCTGTCGGTTAGCGCCGGCGGATCTTCCTGCAAATCGAAATGTCTGCAGTCACACACGAGAAAAATCTAAAGACATCTGGGATTCTATCCGGCCCGGATGAGGCGAGCGATTTGCCTGATTGGTTTCGCGAACAGCAGCACGTGGCCTGGAAAAAGTTCGAATCGATTCCA
Source organism: uncultured Verrucomicrobiae bacterium (assembly GCA_963800015.1). Classification (GTDB taxonomy): domain Bacteria; phylum Verrucomicrobiota; class Verrucomicrobiia; order Chthoniobacterales; family UBA10450; genus AV40. The sequence goes on from CAWCZE010000008.1 coordinate 17,541, forward strand.
CGCCCGACCCGGAAAGACCAACCATGGCGTTTCTCCAATGTCGATCTTCTTGATCTGGCGCCTTTCCAAACTCCCGGCCCGCTCTCGGAAGAGGACCGCAAGAACATTCTAAAATACTCGCAAGGTCTCGATCAAATCGCAGGCCGAATGATTTTCGCCAACGATCAATTGGTGGAGCGCACGGTCGTGTCTGAGAATTTGAAGAAGAGAGGCGTGATTTTTGAACCGCTCGAACGGGCAATGGTCGAGCACGCCGATCTCTTCCGAAAATATTTCATGTCCACCGAGGCGACCCTCGGCTCGGCCAAGTACGCCGCGTTGCATCAGGCTATGGTTTCGAATGGGACATTTCTCTTTGTGCCGCGTGGAGTCGAGATCGAACAGCCAATCGAGATTTTTCACTGGTTGCGACACGATGATATGTCGATCTTTCCCCACTTGCTTCTGGTGACCGACGAACTCGCGAAAGTTACGGTGGTTGAGCATTTCCAATCGTGCGATCAGCGAGCAGCCGGTTTCGCATGCGGGGTAAACGATCTTATTGCCGGCCCCGGCGCGAAGGTCACGTATGTCTGCGCGCAGAATTGGTCGCCGAAGACCATCGCGTTGCAAATGAACTCGACCACGGTCGATCACGACGCGTCAGCGATGAGCTTGAACTTGAACATCGGTGCCCGATATGCGCGATTCGAAGGTTTGACTCGACTGGTTGGCGAAGGCGCGCGCAGCGACATGCTGGCGGTTGCGGTTGCGACCAACGAGCAGGAGTTCGATTCGCGCACGTTGCAGGACCACGTTTCGCCTCGCGGTGCGAGCGATCTGCTTTACAAAAACGCGCTCGACGATAGAGCCCGTTGCACTTTCGGCGGACTCATCCGCGTCGAACCGCATGCCCATTTCACAGATGCCTACCAGAAAGTTCGCAATCTTTTGTTAAGTGATGATTCCGAGGCCAATTCGATGCCTGGATTGGAGATCCTTGCCGACAACGTCCGTTGCACCCACGGCGCAACATCCGGCCAAATCAATGAAGACGAGATGTTTTATCTCCGTTCCCGCGGCATTTCGCCTAAAATTGCTCAACGCCTTATCGTCAACGGGTTCTTAAACGAAGTAATTCAGCGCCTCGACCAACCGCTTATCGCCGAGCATTTAAATCGATTGATCGAGCAAAAGTTTGCTGCTTAGTCGGTTCCGAATCAGCGTGCGCCACCGAACTGCGCATTCGGCTTCAACCAGGAGGTTTCCGGTTTCAATCCTTTCGCGCGGGCAGCGTTGTAAACGGCGATCAGGTCGTTGATCGCGACGTGTAAAATTTCACCTTCGCCGCAATCATCTTCGCACTCTATCGGCGCCGGTGGATTGATGCCGCTGACAACAATGTCATGGCTTCGCCGAAAAACGATACCGCCCGAATGTACCGGCTGGTACAGTCGCACCGTAATTTCGGTTGGAATATCCCGCAGAAAAAAGCGGAATTCGGACAAGAATTTCATCGATTCGACGACCGCGGGATCGGTTAGCGCTTCTTCTCGGCTCCAACTCATAGATCGCTGATCCTATGTGAGTTCCGACTTTCGGCTCAATCATAAACCCCTCCGATGCTGCGAATTTTCTTTTGCATCGGTACTCCAGCGGTGTTGTATTTTAGGGTTCCCCTTTTCAAACTGCCATGGATGTAAGCGGACATATCGGCGCAATCCTGAACCAGAAGAGCGGCAATGTTTTCTCGATCGCGCCGGACGCGACCGTGTTCAAGGCGATCGAAATGATGGCAGACAAGAACGTCGGCGCTCTGCTGGTGATGAAAGGCGAAAAGCTGGTCGGGATTATCTCCGAGCGCGATTATACCCGAAAAGTTTTCGTTCGCGGCAAATCTTCCAAGGAGACCCGGGTTGATGAAATCATGTCGTCGAGCGTTTCGACAACCAAGTCCGGAGAAAGCGTTGATGAATGTCTGCGCTTAATGACCGAGAAACACGTTCGTCATCTGCCGGTGGTCGAGGGCGGTAAAGTGATCGGAATTGTTTCCATCGGCGATCTGGTCAAGCACGTGATCTCCTGCCAAAGCGCGACCATTGCGCACCTGGAGAGCTACATCAGCGGCGGTTTCTCGGGCTGAGGTAGCGGCTGTTGATTCCGCTCGCTCACCCTTCAGGCTGCGTCCATCTCGCCGGCTCCCGCCAGCTCGATTCACCGAGAACGGCCAATGGCGATTGAGGTCAATCGCCGCTACCTAATTCCCAGACGGTCTTTCCCCCGACGATCGTTCGCACCGCTCGGCCTTTCAGTTTCCATCCGTCGAATGGCGAATTGCGCGACGCGGACTGGAATTGATCGACCCTGACGGTCCACTCCGAATCCGGATCAATCAATGTGACGTCGGCCGGCGCGCCAATCGACAACGTTCCGGCATCGATCTTTAAGAGTTTCGCTGGCTCGACAGTGTACATCTCGATCAAACGCTTGATGGCGATCTTCCGATGTTTGTGCACGAGCAGGTCAATGAACAATCCGAGTTCTGTCTCCAGTCCGACAATGCCAAACGGCGCCTGATCGAACTCTACTTCCTTTTCGAATCCCGCGTGCGGCGCGTGGTCTGAACATAGGATCGACAATGTGCCGTCGGCGATACCGTCCAAGATTGCGCCGACATCCTCTTTGGAGCGCAGCGGCGGATTCATTTTGTAATTCGTATCGAAGCCTTGGATCGCCTCGTCAGTCAGCGCAATGTGATGCGGACAGACTTCGCCGCTGATCTTGACGCCGCGATTCCGTGCTTCCCGAATAAGTCGCACGCTTCCCGCCGCGCTGATGTGCTGGCAATGGATGTGATGATCGCACAACTCGGCTAGCAAGATGTTGCGCATCACGATCGCTTCTTCGCCCGCCGCCGGCCAGCCGGGCAAGCCGAGAAGTGTGCTCCAATAGCCCTCATGCACTACGCCGTTGCCGACGAGATTGTAATCCTGGCAATGATCGAGCACCGGCAAACCAACCATGCGCGCGTACTCAACCGCTCGTCGCATCAATTCGTGATTTTGCACGCAGTGTCCATCGTCAGTGATTGCGACGACTCCGGCTCCGCCTAACGAACCGATCGAGGCGAGTTCTTCGCCCGCAATATTTTTGGAAATGGCGCCGGTCGGTAGAACGTTCACGCACGCCGTTTCAGTTGCTCGATCTTTGATCCACGCGATCGTCGCCGGATTGTCGGCCGCTGGGGACGTATTCGGCATGCAGACAATCGTCGAGAATCCCCCTGCCGCGGCCGCTCGCGCTCCAGAGGCGATTGTTTCCTTGTGACCGAATCCCGGCTCGCGCAGATGCACATGGATATCGATCAATCCAGGCGCAACGATCAAGCCGTTGGCATCAATTCGTCGATTTCGGATTTCGGATTTCGGATTTCGGATTTTGAGGCGACGATTTTTCCTTCACCGATATAAATGTCGCCGACTTCATCGCGTTTGTTCGCTGGATCGATGATGCGGCCGTTGCGGATGATGGTCGCGCTCACGTCGAAATTCCTCCGCAGAGATAAAGAACAGCCATGCGGACAGCGAGGCCGTTGGTGACCTGATCGAGAATGACGCTTTGCAAGCCGTCTGCGACTTCGCTGTCGATCTCGACGCCGCGATTAATTGGGCCCGGGTGCATCACAAGGCAATCGGGCTTCAAAAGTTTCGCGCGTTCTTTGGTCAGGCCGAAAAGGGTCGTGTATTCGCCGATGCCCGGAAAATATTCTTTACGCTGACGCTCATGTTGAATCCGCAGCAAGTTCACGACGTCGGCTTCGGGAAGAACCTTCTCGATGTTATGGGAGACGGCGACGCCGAGGTTTTCGAATTCGCGAGGGACGAGCGTGCTCGGACCGACAAGAGTGACGCGGGCGCCGAGTTTCGTTAGACCGAAGATATTCGAGCGCGCGACGCGGCTGAACAAAATATCGCCGACAATCACGACGTGAAGTCCGGCGATTTTGCCGCGTTTCTCGCGGATGGTGCAAATGTCGAGCAATCCTTGGGTCGGATGTTCGTGGGCTCCGTCACCGGCATTGATCACGCTCGATTTCAAGCGTTGCGCTAGAAACTGCGGTGCGCCGGCCGAACTGTGACGCAGGACAAGAATGTCTGCGTGCAACGCTTCCAGATTGCGCGCGGTGTCCTTCAGAGTTTCGCCTTTGGTCAGACTCGAAGTCGAAGCCGCAATGTTGATGACATCGGCGCTCAGTCGAAATGCCGCCAGCTCAAACGAGGTGCGAGTGCGAGTGCTCGGTTCGACGAAGAAATTGACGAGGGTCTTGCCGCGTAGCGCAGGAACCTTTTTTATCTCGCGGGTGCCGACTTGCTTGAACGCGTCCGCTGTTTCGAGAACGAAGTTGATTTCGTCGACGGAGAGTTCTCGCAGTCCGAGTAAATCTTTGCGATTCCAGTTCATTCCTTGAACAACCAGACTGCGTCCGGCTCTTTGTCGATTTGTTCGAGTCGCACTTGAATTTGTTCGCGCGTAGCGGTCGGCAGATTCTTGCCAACGTAATCGGCGCGAATCGGCAGTTCGCGATGGCCGCGATCGACCAGCGCGGCCAATTGAATTCGCGCAGGTCGGCCGAAGGAGCTGATCGCATCCAACGCGGCTCGGACGGTCCGGCCCGTGAAGAGAACGTCGTCTACGATGATGACGGTACGACCTTCCAGCGGCAGCGGAAGTCTTGAAGCGTGGACCATCGGCAACTCGGCCCGGGTGCCCACGTCATCCCGATGCATCGCGACGTCGATTATGCCGGTTTCGACGTCGATCTTGGCGACTTCGCGGATGAATTCGGCAAGTCGCCGCGCGATTTCGACCCCGCGCAACGGGATTCCAGCGAGCACAACGGATTTCAAATCGGCGTTTTGCTCAATAATTTCGTGCGCAATCCGTCGCAGCGCGCGCTGGATGGCTTCGCCGTCCATGAGCGGAGCGGTACTAGCCGCTCTGGCATTCGGAGCCGGACTGGAAGTATGTTCGTTCTCGTTCATCTACATCCTTGGCGACCTCACTGGATCGCTTTAAAGGTGTACAAAATTTAGGAGGCTGCCTTTTCTGTGCGAGCCTCCTTCAATCGTTTCGATCTCCAATTGGAGCGATGTTTCACGATCCAATCGAGCAGCGCTTTTTCAAAGCCGATGTCTTTACCGGCTTTTTCGCTCTCAATCCATTTATGTTTCAAAATCTCTTCCCGCTCGGCGAGGAACTCCTTGTAGAGAACAGAGTTCTTAACGAAGTGCGACTTTGCTTTGTCTGCCTCGGTCGAGGGCATCTCAGCAGCTTTTTCCATAAAAATCACAATCGGTCAATAACAACTCACCTGCGACTAAGTAGGACGTAGCATCAGCCATACCTATTTAACCCAAGCCAGTTCGTGGAGTTACGCAAGGGCCTCACAGATGCGCTCCGCTATCTTCATGAACTCCTGCGCGACAGGCGATTGCGCATCTTTCGCGACGATCGGCTCTCCGCGGTCACCGGCTTCTCGTGTAGCAATATCGATCGGAATCTGGCCAAGTAAAGGAACACGGAGCCGTTTCGCTTCGCGTTCGCCGCCGCCGCTTCCGAATATGTCATAACGCTTGTGGTCGGACGGCGAAACGAAGTAACTCATGTTCTCCACCAAGCCGAGCACGGGAACATTTACTTTCTCAAACATGGTGGCCGCTTTTCGCGCATCGATCAGCGCGACCTCCTGTGGCGTAGTGACGATCACCGCGCCGGAAAGTGCAACGCTTTGGACAATTGTGAGTTGAATGTCGCCCGTGCCGGGTGGCAAATCGAGAATCAGAAAATCAAGTTCCCCCCACTCGACCTGCCGTAAGAATTGTTGGGTGTAACGCGTCACCATTGGTCCGCGCAAAATGGCGGGCGACGCGTCATCGAGAAGAAACCCCATCGACATCAATTTCAGATTGTACTGTTTGATGGGGACGATTTTGTTTTCGTCGGTGGCGGTCGGTCTCTCCCGTGTCCCGAACATTAGCGCAATGCTCGGACCATAAATGTCGCAATCGCACAAACCGACGCGCGCTTTGGCTTGTTCGAGAGCGACGGCAATGTTCGCCGCGACGGTAGACTTGCCCACCCCACCTTTTCCGCTCGCGATCGCGATGACATGTTTGATTCCGGGAATTCGCTGGGCCCCAACGGGCGCGCCGGCGCCGCCGGGCGGGGCCTGGATGTCGATCAAAACCTTCGCGCTCCGGACGCCGTTGAGCGTGCGCAAGATTTTTTCGGCATCATTCTTAATAGTTGCTGGAATGTGGGGATCGTTCGTCGCCAGAGCGAGCTGCACTTTTACTTCGCCGTCATCGATATTGATTCCTTTAACCAAGCCGAAAGACACGATGTCTCGACTAAAGCCTGGATAACGCACCGTTCGCAGCGCATCCCGAACTTGCTCTTCAGAGATCGACATTCCTCCAACCTAAGCGCCCACGCTGGTCAGTAAAGAAGGGCCACGATTCTTTCTTGAAAACGGACAATGATCCGAACAGCATCAACGCCATGAACAAACAAATCTCTTTGGCTTTGGTTGTTGTCGTCGCCACGCTGTTTACGGGATGCGCGATGTTTCAGGAAAGCGGTCAATCTGCCCTGGTCGGGACTTGGACGAATTCGCTCGGGACGGTTTGGGCGCTGAAAGCGGATGGCACTTTTCAAGTCAGCCTTACCAAGAGCCATCGAATCGATGTCTGGGGAAAATACACGGTTACCGGTGACACTTTGAATATTCAGGAATCACATGGCTCGCATACGCCAAAGTCCTGCAGAGGTCCGGCGAGCTACAAGTTTCAACGCAACGGCGACATGCTCACCTTCACGAAGGTGAGCGACAAGTGTAAGTTGCGCGAAAAGAACGTTCTCGCAGGTTGGACACCCTGGAAGGGAAAATAGTCCGAACCGGACTGGCAATTGTTCAGGGTAAAGCGCCCTACAGCACCTTTTTCCCGATCGATATGCCGATGATGAAAAGGATCAGGCATATCACCAAAAACAGGACGAACAGGAACTTGGCGATGCCGGCCGCGGCTGAAGCGATTCCGGTGAATCCAAGAAGCGCCGCGATTAGCGCGATCACTAGAAATATAAAGGCCCACTTCAACATTTATGATCATCTCCTAAAGCGATTCGCATCTCGGAGGCAGCTCGCGCGTCCGTAAGAAATCGAGCCCGCGTCAGCTCCGCAGGCCGTGCTTGAAAAAAATTCGCTCGCGCTCGATGTCGGCGCCACGGCTCAAAAAGAAATCACGCACTTCCGGCGCGAGATAACTGCCATCCGGCAAAGGATTAACCGCCAGATAAATTTTGCCGCCTGGAGCAAGTTGCCGTTGCAGATCACGCAATAAAAAATCCCATTCTTTCACGCCCCAGCGCGCGCCTGTTTGTCGATCTCGATCAAAGCCGATCGAGAACGCAGTGATCCAGTCAAATTGTTGCCGGAGATCTGGCAACGGCTCGAACGGTTTGACCTCGAAAAGAATTCGCGGCACGCCGAAGACTTCGAGTAACTCACGGAAAAGCGGCAATTGGTCGACGTCGAGTCCAAGGACGGAATGATTGAACCGCTTTAATATGAAGAGGAAATAACCTCCGCCACATCCCAGGTCGAGAACGCGTTGTGGCGAAATGCGGTGCAGCTTCAAATCTTGAACGCGCTCCCGGTTTACGCGCAGCCAGTGATCGACATTGGCATACTTCTCGCCGGGATAACGATTTTGAATTTCTCGAAGCCGAATCCGGTCGACGCCGGCCAGCACCGGTCCGAAGGGTAACCGAAAAATGGAGCGTTGAGCGCGTCGCCATGCCCGACGGTATGCTTCCCGGCTTACGAGCTTCCCGAGTTTTCGCGACAGTTTCATGCGATGGCCCCGGCAATTTCTCGGAGTAGACCCGGTCCGCGATAAATCAGCCCGGTGTAAATCTGCACAAGCTGCGCCCCGGCTTCGAACTTCTCGCGCGCCGAGTCGGCATCGAGAATTCCACCCGAGGCGATGATCGGGATTGTCGATCTAGCGGCGATCGCGCGGATCAATGCTGAGGATTTCTGGCGGACTGGCGCGCCACTCAATCCGCCTTGCTGATCCTGGTCCGCGGGAATGGATGAATGATCGAGCGTTGTGTTAGTCGCGATTATCGCGGCGACGTTATTGCCTTCACATGTCGCGATAATTTGTTCGAGTTGGTTCAGCTCCAAATCGGGCGCTATTTTCACGACGATCGGCCTGCGATTCGCGACGTTTTTCTCGCCGATTGTGCGCAACAGTTCGGCGAGAGCTTCGGCGCCCTGGAGATCGCGCAGGCCCGGCGTGTTTGGCGAACTGACATTGAGCACAATGTAATCGGCGAATTCTTTCAGGAGTTGGAACGAATGCAGATAATCCGCGCTTGCTTCGGCGATCGGCGTGCTCATCGACTTGCCGATATTGATTCCGACCCGGCAGCTGCCGGGCCAGCGCCCGCTCCGCTTGAGTTTGCGTAGCCGGCTTGCGATCGCATCAGCGCCATCGTTGTTGAAACCGAGGCGATTAATCAACGCCTGTTGCTCTGGAAAACGAAAAATGCGCGGCTTCGGATTTCCGGGCTGCGCCTTCGCGGTGATCGTGCCGATCTCGACAAAACCGAAGCCGAGCGCAGCCCATGCCGGCAGAGCAACTCCGTTCTTATCAAGGCCGGCGGCGAGGCCGATCGGGTTCCGGAAATCGAGGCCGAAGAGGCTTTTCGGTTTCGGCTCGGGCGAAAAGCGCCTGAGCGCGTTTAAAATTGGGTTGATATGCGACGCGGCCCGCAAACAAGCGATGGTGAGATGATGAGCCGCCTCCGGATCGATCGAAAATAGCAGCGGCCTAACGAATCGCTCATAAGCGTTCTTCATTTGCCGATGCAAAACTGACCAAACACGGAATCGAGGATTTTTTCGACGTCGACGGCGCCGATCACTTCGCCGACGGCCCGAAGGGCCTCATTTAGGTCCACCGCCAGATATTCTGCAGACAAGCCGCCATTCATCCCGTCGCGGGCGCGATCGCACGCTTCCAAGGCCCGCCGCAAACAATCGCGATGGCGCAAATTAATTGAAACGGGATTTTCAGGACGAAGGTTCCCTTTCCCGATGCGGGCAATAATTTCCTCCTGGAGCTTGCGCAATCCCTCCTGAGTGGCGCAAGAAATTCGAATCGCGCCGAAATTTTTCCAGTCACTGTGCTCCGGCAGGTCGCTCTTGTTGAGCACCATAATTTCGTCGCCGTTCGACCCATTCTCCTTGAAATGGGCGGGTCGCGCCGCATTTCGGTCGATAATGTGCAACCGTAAGTCCGCTTGCTTCAGCGAACTTTCGGTCCGCGCCATTCCCTCACGCTCTATGTCCGATGTGGATGTTCTCAAGCCGGCTGTATCGAATAGCCGCACCGGGATTCCGTGGAGATTTACAGTTTCTTCGATCGTGTCTCGCGTCGTGCCGTGAGTGTCGCTGACAATCACGCGGTCGTAGCCGATCAGTCGATTCAACAGACTGGATTTGCCGGCATTGGTCGCGCCGTAGATCACGATTCGAACGCCTTCGCGCAACATTCGTCCCTGGTCCGCAGTCGCGAGCAGCGCTGAAATTTCTTCGCGAATGAAATCGAGGCGGACGCGCAGTTTCTCGCCTTCGTCCGGCTGAATGCCTTCCTCCGGGAAATCGATTGAAGCTTCCACGTGAGCGAGAAGCTCGATCAGCGCTTCTCGGATGGATCTGATTTTTTCTCCGAGCTTACCTTCGAGCTGCTCGGTCGCCGAGCGCAGGGCCAAATCAGTGCGGGCGCGAATCAAATCGATGACCGCTTCAGCCTGGGTCAGGTCCATCTTGCCGTTCAGGAACGCACGCTCGGTAAATTCTCCCGGCCGCGCTCCCCGCGTTCCTGCGCGCAAACAAGCCTCCAGCACTTTCGCGCTCACGAGAGTTCCTCCATGACAGCTGATTTCCACGAGGTCCTCTCCGGTATAACTCGCGGGTGCCCGATGGATCGACATCAAGACTTCGTCGATCAAATTTCCGGATGGAGTGATGATCTCGCCGAGGTGTTGAACATGTGAAGCGAAACGTGACGGCGCTTCTTTGCCGCGAAAAATCTTGCCGGCAATCGCAACAGCGTTTGGGCCGGACATTCGGACGAGAGCAATCGCCCCTTCTCCGGACGGCGTAGAGATTGCCGCAATCGTGTCCGCGACGACCAAATCGGGATTGTCGACAGCGTCCGATATCGATCTTACGCGAGCACTTCCTTTAACGTTGCGATGCATTTCGTGTTTTGTTCCATTGTTCCGACGGTAATGCGAAGCCACTCCGGCAAATCGTAGCCAACCAGAGGACGAACGATAATTTTGCGGGCCAGCATTTTCTTGAACACTTCCGGTCCGTTGCCCACGTGGACGAAGACAAAATTAGCTGAGCTGGGGACAAATCGTAATTTCATCGCGCTAAACTCTTTTTCCAGGAAAGCGCGACCAACGTCGACCACTCGTTTTGTTTCAGCGAGGTAATCGGCGTCTTGCAAGGCGGCCAGCGCGGCGACTTGGGCGATTCCGTTAACGTTGAATGGTTGTCGAGTCTTTTGCAGAACCTCGATTATCTCGCCTCGTGCTATTCCGTAGCCCACTCGCAAACTGGCCAGACCATGGATCTTCGAAAAAGTTCGGAGCACCAACACGTTTCGGCCGTCGCGAATGTGACGAAGGGTGTCGGGAGGATGGTCCAGAAATTCAAAATATGCTTCGTCCAGTACGGTAACCACGTTGTCCGGCACTCGCGCGAGAAAGTTGTCGATTCCGTTCGGCGAAATCAATGACCCCGTCGGATTATTGGGATTGGCGATGAAGATGACTTTTGTGTTCGGTGTGATCGCGGCCAGGAGAGCGTTTGGATCGAGCTCAAAATTCGGCGTCGCAATTTCGATCGTTCGCGCGCCGAACAGAGTGGCAATGAGCTTATAGGCGATGAATGCGTGCTGGAAGGTGATAACATCGTCGCCCGGTTTCAGAAACGCGTGTCCGACGAATTCAATGATCTCGTTCGAACCGTTGCCGAGGATGATATTTGCGCGGGCACATCCGAGTTTCGCTGCAAGTGCGTTACGCAAAAGGAATCCGCCGCCGTCAGGATAGAGTTGAGCAGAGTCGGCTGCGGCGCGCATCGCGTCGATCGCTTTAGGCGAGGGACCAAGCGGGTTCTCGTTTGAAGCAAGTTTGATAATTTCGTCGGGTCGAACACCAAGTTCACGGGCGGTCTCTTCGATTGGCTTGCCCGGTTCGTAGACAGCAAGGTCCCGTAATTGCGGATTCGCCCGGTCCCAGATCGAAGTCATTGGCGGAATCTAGACAGAATCGTCAGTGGAACAAAACGGTCTTCGAACGCGCTTGAGATTGTGCGTTCAAGCGGAGTGTAGCAGCGATTCTATTTTTTGGTTGCCAATGAATTAGCGATTGTGGTGTGATGTCTGACAACGGTTTAGAAATTGTAGAGACTAGCAGTTAATCAAAACACCAACCCCACATGAAAACGAAGCAAAACGTATCTGTCGCTGTCCTCACGCTCGCCCTAGCAATCGCCGGCCAAAATGCGCACGCTACATTTCTGCGCGGCCAGCCGTACACGCCAACGGGCGCGGATTTTACGATTTCGGCCGCACAGGCAATCAACGCATCCCATCCGACAGGGACCAGCGGTTTCCAGCCTCAGGTGAACGGCGACTTCGAATTTAAGGATTCGGTTGGCGTCTCCTACGATGATGGTACCGGCCACCTGAAGGATTTCGGAATCGGTCTGTATCAGGACTCGGCCCACAATACCCAGTCGACGGGTCTGATGATCAATTACAATCAGCTGGTGCAAGCATCGAGCGTCACGATCACGATTGAGGATTTCGATATCCAAGCTGGTCACGACACGTTTTTCAAAACCGGAAAAGTGGAACCGTCGATCACGCTGTTCGGACCAGGTGGCAGCGTTTTCGCCAACCTGACGCCAACGGCGATCTTCAACAACATGACTGTCAACACCACGACTGGTACCAACACCGACGTTTGGGACCTCAATTTCGGCAAGGTTTTAACTTCAATGCATTTGGCGGATGGCCCTATCACCGGTTTCCTCCTTTACGCCGATGCGCTCAATGGCGAACAGAACAACAGCGACCCCTATCTTTTGGTCGCGGTTGGTAGCGGTATTCCGCAGGTTCCGGAACCGGCCAATTACCTGGCTGGAATTGCGGCGTTGCTCATGTTGGGCGTGTCACAAATGACCGTCCTGCGCCGGAAAAGGGCGACGGTCTAAAGTCTGGTCTTTCGGCTTTCGTTTAGAGAGCGGCCTGTGAAATCGGGCCGCTCTTTTTTTCTTGCTATTTACGGGGGAATTCGCTACACCGGAACCCGCTCAGTTTGGAAGGCATAAAAATTGTTATTGACGGTGCGACGCAATTATGAGAATTATGGAGACTGTTGATAATTTATCTATGAAAACGTTGTTCAAAATTAGCCTTCTCTGTCTCACTGCATTCCTGGCAACCTCCTTTGCCGCCAAGGCATCGGTCGTTAATTTAGGTGCTGCCGCTGGTTGGTCGGTCTTGACCTATAACAGCAACAACACATCTGATTCCGCGTTTCAGGGTGGACCGATCGGCGTCGTCAACGGTGACTGGACGCAAAGCGGTGGCGGACAAACCGACACTCAACAGCCGACGACCGTTTATCTCAGCCCCGGCTTTCATAACAACGGGCCGTCCGTCGAAACAACGGTTTTTGACGCTGCCAAGCTAAACGCCGCTTGGACAGATGCGGTGAATGCGTCCGCAATGCTGGCCTCGCTTACGCCGACCCAAACCCTCGGCGCAATTAACTCGGGTTTGACGCTTAGTGAATCTAAGGCTGGCACTTACGTCTTCAACATTTCCAGCATCAATCTCAACCAAAGTGCACTTACTTTGAGTGCTCCGGCTGGTTCTACGTTTGTGCTTAATATCTCCGGCAACGTCACGCTGGACGGTGGCAGCCAAGGCAACGGGATACTTCTAGCCGGTGGTCTCACGTCAAGTAACGTGTTTATCAATCTGACCGGCGCTAATAGCAGTCTGACTACGACCGGCGGTGGAAATGCCCAGCAGATTTTCGGCAACGTCCTGGCCACCGGTTTGAATGCGTCGGTCAATCTCCATCCCGGCCAAATCAACGGCGAAATCATTGCTAGAACGTTGACCACGTCCTCGGGCGCTCTCGGCGTTGTTCCGGAAGTTACTCCAAGCTCCGTAGTCTTTGGGTTCATTGGTTTGGTAGTGGCGTTTGGCTCGAGACGCAGCCTGATGGCGCGTGTTCGCGCCGTGGCGGCGAATGGGAAGTGCTAGTAAGCTAAAGCGAGCTTTACTTGTTTGTTTGCATGAGAAACGGCGCTCGATTGAGCGCCGTCTCTGTTTTTC